>NZ_JBFNGP010000010.1:0-4345 GCF_041021355.1 Tenacibaculum sp. UWU-22
TCTTTGGCGGACTTAAATGCTGTGTTGGAAAATTTGAATTTAGAAACTAAATAAAAACCGTTTGGTAACACTGGCTATAGTTCATTGCTTCTGACTTTCCTATCGGAAAGTCCTCGCAAATTTGCTACCTTTGGCTTATGGCGGAAAATCCTCGCGGATTTTCACGCAACGAAACCATAGCCAAACACGTTGGCTACAATTTTGACCGACAAACTAATTAACTTAACCTAAAAATATGGCAAAAAAGAATGATAATGCTGGTGGAATCTTTTTTTGGATGCTTGTTGGATTATTAATAGTCCTACCCTTAGTTCCAATCGCTTGGATAATATACACTCTAATAAAACTCTACAAATGGAAAAAAAACCAAAAATATTATCCCAATCAGGATATTTCAGATTTTTGGTTAGATAATCAAGAAAAAATTGAGTTTTTGGAATCCCTAAATGATTTTAGAAAATCAAAAAGCAACATAGATGATTTATGGGCAACCGCTGACAACGAAGGATTACCAAGAAACCAAGATGGCTCAATTTCTAATCGACGTAATAGAGGAAAAGAAATTAATAATCAACTGAATTTTGAAAACGATATCTATAACAAAAGTAAAAGTCGTTTATTTTATTTAAGGGAAAAACCAAATGACAAATGGAATTATCTTAAGGATTATTTTGTTTCATACTATGGAGCAATATATGCTCTTTTGTTTTGGTTTGTCGCTTTCTATTATTCGCTTAAATATTTTTTTAAGAAACCATTGCTTTCAGTTTTTGAAATCTACGATAAAATTTTTACCGAAAGGACAGAATATTTTATAGCACTAAAAGAAAATTGGGAGTTGCACACAATCTATGCATTAAGCATTTCTGCTATCGTTTCATTAATTGTATTTTATATATGTAAATATCTGGCTGGTAAATTCATCTTCAAAAACAAATATCCCGAACCACCAATAGTTGATTACAGTAATTATGATAAATATTAATTAAGGATGCATAAATTGTTTAACACCAAATCAAATATATTTACATTAATTATTAATGGGAAAATTGAGCATATTTTAAGTCCTTGGACTTTGGAACTCGACTTAAACAAAGAAACAATTACAATTCTAAAAAGAAACCTTTATTATATTGGAACTGACACCAATACAATTTCCTTTAAATATATCCGAAAAATTGAAATTAACGAACATTTATTTGGTTCTGATATTACTATTAGAGCAATAGGTGGTTCTGTTTCTGCAAGATTTTTACCAAAAAAAGATTTACAGGTATTAAGAGAAAAATTAATAGAGTATAATCAAACTAAAACTAATCACATTATCTTCTCTTAAATATGGATATTAAAAACCTAAAATGGCAACCTTATGTTGGATTAAATTATCAAAAAGGCGTTAATGGGAGAAAAGTATTAATAGTTGGAGAAAGCCACTATCTAGGCAACGATGAGAATTCTATTGAAAAACATAACAACCCATTATTTACTCAAATTGTAATAAACGAATTAGCAATTAATCGATATTATTGGAATACAAGGATATTTCCGAATTTTCACAGAGCCTTAATTGGAAATGACTCTTTCAACGCTGAATTATTATGGAGCTATTTTTCGTTTTATAATTTTATTCAGAGACCTATGGAATCCAATAAATCGAGACCAACCGAAAATGATTTTGAAATTGCTTGGCAAGTATTCTTTAATGTTGCAAAAAATTTAAAACCTGATTTATGTATTTTTATAGGTACAAGTTCATCTAATTTTTTAAGTTATCAGTCTGAAAAAAACAACATTGAACTAAAAGAGCTTAAATGGCTAAAAAAAATAGGAAATACTTATCCAAGGAAAGCTATAATCTCATTAAATAAAAAAGAAATAGAATTACATTTCATCAAACATACTAGCCAATATTTTAGTTGGTACAAATGGAATGAACACCTGACAAATGAAATACCGAACGAATTGGAATATTTAAAAAAAACTGTAGCCAACAATGGCTAAAAGTAATTGCTTGTTCTCGCCTACTTCTGAAAATCCTCGCGGATTTTCAGTTTGGTGTGTACTTGCAAAGTTAACCGCTAAACCACGCAACTACTCTTAGCCGAGACCGTTACCCAACATTTGAGAAAAACCCAGAAACATATTGAATTGAATAGAAAAACAAGTGACTTATTCGCAGGAATATTATGTTTCGGATTTTCCATAATCGGAATCACAATTATGGATAAATCGGAATTAATAACTTGGGTTACGATTGTGTTTTTTGGAATTGGAGCAATTCTGTTATTATTGAGATACTTCAATCCAAATAGTAGATTTCTTCCAAAACAGAAAGAATATTACAAAAAATTAACTGACGAAGAGTTTATGGAATTGTATAACTCAAACGGAATTTTTACCTATGACAAAAATGGGTTTGAATTGCAGATTGAGGATAAACCGACCAAAATTGAATGGAACGAAATTAAAAAACTGACTGCTTACAAAGTTGACCTATTCGCAAGCGATGAAATTCGTCTATTTTTAGAAGCGGAAAATGGAAAACAATTTGAGATTTCAGAAAGTACAGAAGGTTGGTTTCAATTTAACGAAAAACTAAAAGAACAGTTTTCTGAAATAAATAAAAGTTGGGAAATTGATATTGCGGTTTCAGCATTTGAACGAAAAGAAACTGAAATATATAATCGAAATAAAAACGTTGGGTAACAACGTGTATAGCTCATTGCGGCTGAATTCCTAATCGGAATTCATTGCAATTTGCTATCTTTGGCTTATGGCGGAAAATCCTCGCGGATTTTCACGCAACGAAACCATAGCCAAACACGTTGTAAAACATTTTGAACCAAATGAAGAGAATGACATTGTTTGCTTTGATACTTATTACGATTAACTCTTGTTGTACAGGAGACGAAGATGTAAGTACTAATACTATAGAATCTGCTCGAGGATTTCTTTATTCTTATGATGAAAATGGAATATATCCATATTTTGATGAGTTTAACCCAAATGAATTAGGTATTGGTGTTACTGCTGATTCAATAACAAACACATTTGAAATAAACGATGGTTGTGGACCAACCGAAATTATATACACAAATAGCATAGATTCATTGAATATAATTACCATTTATGATTTTAATAATGATTATCTTGCAGGCAGTAATGTGAATAACTTACTCTTGGGACAAGATGGTTTAGGCGGAACATATCCGACTGAAATAAATAATAATTCTTCAGTGTCACATACCTATAAATTTTCAGTAGTTCCCGAAAACGATTCTTTACAATTTTTAATATCTGGAAGAATAATAAATAAAGGTAATTTTTCAATTTTAACGGATTTAATAATAATTGATTAAGATTTGAAAAAACGTTTTACAACAATGTATAACCGCAATTACGGCGGATTCGACTACGTCCGAATCCACTCGGAATTGCTAACGGCTAACATAAACTGAAATTTCGTATATTTAAATCCGTAACTGACGGTTATACTAATACGTTGTGCAACATTCCCCAAAAAACGAACTAATGAAAAAAAACTTGCTAACTTTACTGTTTGGGCTTATTATTACAATAACCTACGCCCAAGAGAACCATATTATTGCAACGGAAAAAATATGGAGAGTAAATTTTCTAAACCCAGGAGTTGAATTGGAGTTACCAACAGGGATTCATTCAACATTCTCTGCTGAGCTCGGAGTTGGATATAGCGGCGGATATCCTGATTTAACTTTTGGTGGTAGCGGATTCATTTACATAATCAGCCCATTTGTAGATGTTCAAGAAAAATGGTTTTACAATCTCAACAAAAGAAACAACAAAAACAGTACAACTGAAAACAACTCTGGAAACTTTGTTTCTCTTAGACTCATAACCCGTGGGAATTCAATCGCTGAAAATGTAAACCGAACATCCGACTTTGATTTCGCAATCGGACCAACTTGGGGAATTCAAAGAAAATACGGAAAGAACTTTCACTTACTTTTTGACGTGGGACCTCAATACTATTTCGACACAAAAGGAAATGGAAACATTTGGCCAATAATGTTACAATTGAATTTAGGGTTTGATTTAAAAAAGAAATAAAAAACGTTGCACAACACAGTATAACCGCAATTACGGCGGATTCGACTTCGTCCGAATCCACTCGGAATTGCCAACAATTGACATAAACTGAAATTTTGTATATTTAAATCCGTAACTGACGGTTATACTAACACGTTGGGGCGTAATTTTCCTGCTACATCTGAAAATTTGTGTTTTTACCAAAATTTGGTATATTTGAGCAAATTAAAAATAGGAATGAAAAATACATCAATATCGTTAGGAAATTATTTTGACC
>NZ_JBFNGP010000011.1:0-3725 GCF_041021355.1 Tenacibaculum sp. UWU-22
TTACCTATTTCAATTCTGTCGTTCAATTCTTTTTCAAAAACATCTTTAGGTTTAGTTAAGACAACTTCCTGTTTTTCGATTGGTATTTTCTTTTTTGCCATTGGTTGGTTTTGCTTGTTGCTAACGTATTAGTATAACCGTCAGTTACGGATTTAAATATACAAAATTTCAGTTTATGCCAACCGTTAGCAATTCCGAGTGGATTCGGACGAAGTCGAATCCGCCGTAATTGCGGTTATACATTGTTGTGTGCTGGCATTTTTGTATTCAGTTTTATGTAATTTTCAATCCGTTTGTTTCTCGATTTAACAAAATTTGTAACTCCTTTTTTATATAACTTATAGTCCTCAATTCCGTTAAAAGTAGGTTTTGTTTTGAAATTATCGAATGGTAAATAGAATTTTACATTTTGATTTTCGTCCAAAAGGTCATTAAGCAAAAAGAAATCTACATAACCGCTAAAATTATCAAACAGTTCAAAAAATTTTTTATATCTCAAAAATGTGTCATATAGAGGGTTTCCTTGTCCTTCGTAAGATAGGCGAATACATTCTAATGTTAAATCAAATCTGTCGTCAATTAAGCTATTAACACCTCTTGCTTGATTGATGGTAAATTTATTATCAATTTTGTTTTTAGGAAAAACAGTGTAAGCTCCAATTGTACTTCCGATGTCGAAAAGTTCATTTACTTCGTTAGAAACTTGTTTTATTAGCCATTGTTTTCTTTTCTGATTTCTATATGAGTGTGTTATTGCATCACTTCCCAGCGAGAATTCTCCAAGTTCTGAATTATGATATAAATAAGCTCCAGTTTTGGTTGTAATCAGTTCAAAAAAAATTCCGTTTGGCAAAGGTTTACTCCAAAGTATTTTATGATATTTTCTTAAAGTTGGACTTGTACTGTCAGGGTCTCCACCACGAGCATCAGAGTGAACATTAAAATTTATGTCAACTGTCATTATTCCTTGTTTTTATTTCGTGCAGAGTGTTTGTTTTGCTTGCACACAACGTGTTAGTATAACCGTCAGTTACGGATTTAAATATACAAAATTTCAGTTTATACCAACCGTTAGCAATTCCGAGTGGATTCGGACGTAGTCGAATCCGCCGTAATTGCGGTTATACCGTGTTGTGGGGTCGTTTTTTTAATTGCGTTCAAATATTAAATTTGGCCCGTCAACATAAGATTGCCCTAAAGTCATTTTTCCATTAGTCAAACCGTAAGTCCATTTTGAGATATTTATTTTCACTAATAATATTTTTGGGTCAGTATTTCCTCCTAAATGGTCTTTTCCAAAAAAATAATGATATTCTCCGTTTGCGTATCCTGCGTTATCTCCACCAGAAACGACTAGAATTCCGTTTGACTTAAAATTGTAATTTATATTTTTATTAGAATAGTCAATCGAGTCTTCTCCTTCAAGCCCATAAAATTTGGCTTCGGTTAATTTCCAATTTCCGACTATTTGATTTGAAATATCATTGTCATTTGAGCAATTTGAAATCAAAAATTCAATTAATAAAAAGATTAATGCTTTTTTCATAATTTTTTTTTAATATGTGTAATCTTTAATATAGTTGCGTTCAAATGCACCACAACGGTCTAGTATAAAAATAGTAGCGGATTTTCACACACTAACTTTTCGGTTAAACACAGACCTTTTTTATATTTACTTACTTTCGTTTTAACGAATAAACCGCTATTATTTTTATACATTGTTAGCCACAGGTATTTATTATTTCTTTCAAATATTGTTTAATTTTTGGATGTTCTTTGTCATAAGCTGAAAGGTCTTTTTTTGAAATTGTATCACAAATGGTTTTAGATAAAAACAGTTTCATATTTAAAGTATTAAAATTAATTTCATTTTTATCTTCATTGTTCTGTCTACAAATTTCAGTAGTGAAATCCAGAATAGCTTTTCTATTGTATGCAGGAAGTGTTCTTTTCTTTCTGTCGCTTTTTTTAATTTGAGAATATTTTTTCTTCCTCAAAAATTTATTTACGGAATCAAAAAATAAATCAGGATAAATAAAGTCCTCAAGTTCAATGTCATTAAATTTTTCATCGTCAAAACGATTTATAAAGGAACAATTAAGTTCTAAACAATCATACGTTTTATTATTTAACGAATTGAATCGATTTCGACCAGCTGAATCTCTGTCAAAAATTGCAACTATTTTAGGTTTATATTCTAGTTCAGAACAGAAATCATTTAAAAATTGTAAAAAACCTGGATATTTATCAACTCCACCACCAACTAAAATGTTAGGAATAGGAAGATTAAATTTTTTCATTAACGCAATAAATAAGTCTTTATCTTCTTGTCCTTCAACGAGTAAATTAAAGGGCATAACTTCCCAAGAATCGTTTCTGCCAATTCCAAAATTTTCTTTTATTTTTTGTGCTTGTTCAAAATTTGACCCTTTGAAAATTACAGTGTTTAATTTATAAAATAGCAAACCTTTTTTTCGTGAATATTCTTTTAGTTCTTTTGTTCCTTCAAACAAGAAAGTGTTCTTTAAATCATTAACATCTATAAAAAAATGTGAATGAGTCGTTATTATAATCTGACTTGAATTTGATTCTGAAACTAGTTTCGAGTACAAACTTTTTTGCAGACCTGCTTGAAGAAACGCTTCGGGTTCATCAATTGCCCAAATAATATCTTTTTTGGTTCTTGAATTCACATATTGAATTAGTGATAATAGAATTGTTCTTTGAATTCCACTTCCCTTTGTTTCTAGCTTTCGCTCATTCGTATCGAATAAAGTAAACTCAATAATTTTAGAAATTGCATCTCTTAAAAATAAATATTCGGGAAATCTTATTTGAAGTTTCCAATCATTGGAATCTATGGAATCAACATCTTTTAATAGACTTTGGAAAATTTTGGTTAATTCATTTTCTATTTTACCAACTGTCTGTTTAGATAATTCAATAAATTCGTCAAGTTTAGCTAACGAATCTTTTTGATTTTTACCTCTTCTTTTATCTAAACCTAAAGGTAATATTTCATCGTTTACTATTTCGGAAACTAACTTTGGTATATTGACATTGCTAGCCTCTACAAAAAAGAATTTGAAATTTTTAGTAAGAAAATCACGAATTTCTTTTTCTGTTAAGTCAATGTTGTCTCTTTTCCCTTTAAGCGTTATTTCTTTTATCCCTTTTTTTTCTGTAAAACTTTGAGATATTGAATAAGCAATATTACTTTCAATTTCAATGATTTTTGCTTTTAATGAAATTGCATAACCTTGACCTCTTGAACCTTCCACAATATGATATGGAATATCTTCTTCTGCACTAAAATTTTCAATTTGTGGGTCAAAAAACAAATTCAAAGCTCGAAGAAAATTTGTTTTTCCAACATTGTTAGAACCGCAAATTGTAATTAGATTTCCATCATTTATTATCAACTTGATACTTGATATCGAGCGAAAATTTTTAATAGTAAATTCGGAAAGTTTAAATTTCATTCGGGATGTTATTTTTACTTGTGGCTAACGTGTTTGGCTATGGTTTCGTTGCGTGAAAATCCGCGAGGATTTTCCGCCGTAAACCGAAGATAGCAAATTTGCGAGGACTTTCCGATAGGAAAGTCAGAAGCAATGAACTATAGCCGGTGTTGTAGCGTGTTTTTTAATTCCATTCTTTTTATAGAGAACGTTTTGGAATAGCTGTCCAAATATTCCAAGATTACAATTCCCTTTTTCGCTATT
>NZ_JBFNGP010000012.1:0-3455 GCF_041021355.1 Tenacibaculum sp. UWU-22
TTGCTAACAACGGCTATAAGCAATTGGGGTGAAAGTGATAAAACAAAAGTATAAACATATAACAAAGGTCGGTGCTTAACCGAAAGTTAGTGCTTAAAATCCCCAACTGCTCATAGCCCAACCGTTGTGCGTCATACTAAACAAAACTTCCGTAATTAATTCCAATTAACCTTAAATGCTAACTATAGTCTGTTGAATAATCATTTTAATTGAGATAACTTTGCATACTTTAATTAGCAATGGATTCTAAACAAGATATACTGATAAAATTTGGGGAAAGAGTTCGAGAAATACGAAAAGAAAAAGGTCTCTCTCAAGAGGTATTGGCTCATAAAGCTGATTTACATAGAACTTATATCGGTATGATTGAGAGAGCTGAAAAAAATATTACTCTCCTCAACATTAAGAAAATTGCTAATGCTTTAGAAATAAGTATTAAAGATATATTCAATGGCATCACCATATAACAACCAAGAAGAAGAGAACTGGAAAAAAATAACGGAAAAATTAATAGAAGAACATCCATTATCTAAAAAACAAATAGTAGAT
Source organism: Tenacibaculum sp. UWU-22 (assembly GCF_041021355.1). Lineage (NCBI taxonomy): Bacteria > Pseudomonadati > Bacteroidota > Flavobacteriia > Flavobacteriales > Flavobacteriaceae > Tenacibaculum > Tenacibaculum sp. UWU-22. The sequence goes on from NZ_JBFNGP010000012.1 coordinate 550, forward strand.
GCAGTGCTAACTTCATGGAAACAGATATTCCAGTCTAAAATTGGACCTCTTTCAATAGGTAAGCAAATTTTTCCAACACCTCAAATTATGAGTAATATTATTCATGAACTTATACCCTACAATTTAGCAGAAAATGTTGGTTCTGATTATCGTGTTGGTATTACAAAAACAGAAAAGGATATTGTTTACGAACCTAACGCTACATACTCAGTAGAAGTAAAAGCGTCTAGTAGTAAAAATGATATTTATGCTAATCGTAGTTACGCACAACCATCTTTAGACTCAGATACAAAAGATAAAAACGGTTTCTATATAGGAGTCAATTTTGAAAAGTTTCAAATACTAGAGGATGGAGAGTATAGAAAGGTAGAATTTGATAATGAAGGAAATATAATATACCCAAAAATTACTCAAATTAAGTTTGGTTACTTAGAACATACTGACTGGATTCCACAAGCATCTGCAAAAGGACAACAGGCGAGATTAACGAAAGAATCTAAAAAATTTAAATTAATAACACTCCATCCTTAAAATAAAGATGGAGTGTTTTCTTTTATCTTAATTTCTTTAACTGTATTGTCTAAACGTTTTGCTATTGTTTCACAATATTCTTCATTAAGCTCAAAACCAATAGAATAGCGATTATTAAGCATAGCAACACGAGAAGTAGTTCCACTTCCCATAAAAGGGTCTAAAATCAATTCATCTTCATTAGTAAAGCCAAGAATAGCACGTTCAATTAACTCTTCTGGAAACTGTGCGGGATGAGGCATTCTTTCTACGGAAGACCTGTTTTTACCAGAAGTAACTTTCGCTATTTCCCAAACATCTGAAGGATTCTTTCCTAATGGATTACAGCGTAATTTACCATTTTTCTTTTGATTAGGATACTTAACATTTGGGTCTCTTATCTGGTCTAAGTTGAAAGTATAATCTTTTTCATTTTTTATATACCACAGAACCTTTTCATTTCTAGGTGACAAATAATTTCTACAAGCTACACCTGCACCATAATTCCATATAATTTCTTGTGTAAGATAAAAAGGAATTTTATCCCAAAGTAAATAAGAGATGGGTACCGCACGTCCTTTACCTTCTACTTTTAAATAACCTACATTAAAAATAAAAGAACCGTTATTTGTAGTAATCTGATGTATTTGATTAATAATTCCAGTAATCCATCCGACATATTCTTCAATTGCTAATATCTTTTCATACTCTTTTCCTATATTATATGGTGGACTAGTGATAGTTGAGTTTATTTCAATATTACTTGCTATTAGTTTATTTAAAGCTTCAACACAATCCGTATTATAGATTATAGCCTTATCATTTTCATAATAAGGAGTACCTAGAACACTTTTTATTTTATCAAACATATTAACGCTAATTATAGTATGCAAATTTATAAACAATAATTTAGAAATCCAAATGTAAAAATAGTAAAAAGTACGAACGCACAACACAGGCTATATGTAATGCGGGTTAAATTATTAAAATCAAAGGGTGTGCTTCTAACGAAATATTGTATATTAGTCCAAAGTTTCGGCTTCTGTATCCCGCACTAAATATAGCCCCAACCGTTAGGCACAAGCTGAAAAAAAAATGACAGATAGTTCAATTAAAGACCTTTATCTACACGATGAATTAAGAGCTTCATTTAAGTTGATTAAACTTGGTTTCGGAGAGTTTCAAAATTTAGATTCTATAAATGATTTTTACCACTTACCATTTCAGCTTCTTTCAAGTGGATTAGAAAGGCTTATGAAATGTTTTATTTGTTTAGGCTATTATGAAATTCATAATGAATATCCTGACAGTAAATATTTAAAAAAATGTGGAGGGAGAAACGGACACGATTTAAATGAACTTAAAAACAACATTCTTTCTAATTACTTTAAAAACAGAGAAATACCTGCACTAAAAATTGATGAGAAATTTTTAAAAGAAGATAGTGATTTAAAAGAATTAATCTATCTGCTATCAGAATTTGGAAAATACGCTAGATACCATAATCTGAATATTATTACATCAGCATCAAAACCAAGTATTGATGTCAAAAGACTTTGGGAAAAATACGAAACTGATATTGTCCTTGCTGATTCAAGTTTATTAGAGAAATTATCTGATTTTGAATATGAAAAAGAAGTTCACTCATATGTAACACAATTTATTATAAGTAAACTCGAAATATTTGTTCGTGGAATTAGCAGACAATTTACGCTTGGTCAATTGGGAAAAAAAGCACAACAATTCTCAACAGTATATTACGATTTTATTTTGCTTAAAGATGATAAAATAGGAACGATAGATTATAGAAAAGATACAACACGATTTAAACAAAAAGAAAAAAAGACATATAAAAGAACCGCAATAGATAATATTAATAGAAAAATCAATCCAGATATTAAGTTTAAAAAGATATTAAAAGATGATTTTGTTGGAGAATGGCCTTTTTATGCAGAAGAAGTTATAATTGAATGTAGACAAAAATATTGGTGTACTATTGAAATTGACGGAATTGATTATGCTTTGAATGGCTCTGCTTCTGACCGATATAAATTAGACTCTGTCATCGATGCTGGAATGTCAATTAGAGGAAAATCGATTGGTCCATTTATAAATATGGCATTAGAACTAAACGAAAAATAAAGCCAGTGCCTAACACCGTATATAATTTATTGCTTGGTTCTAGTCTACTTACGAAAATCCTCGCGGATTTTCTATTCGGTTTTTATTTGCTAAATTACGTTCTAAACCACGCAACAAACCATATACAAACACGTTGGGGCGTAATTTTCCTGCTACATCTGAAAATTTGTGTTTTTACCAAAATTTGGTATATTTGAGCAAATTAAAAATAGGAATGAAAAATACATCAATATCGTTAGGAAATTATTTTGACC
>NZ_JBFNGP010000013.1:0-2737 GCF_041021355.1 Tenacibaculum sp. UWU-22
ATTTCCTAACGATATTGATGTATTTTTCATTCCTATTTTTAATTTGCTCAAATATACCAAATTTTGGTAAAAACACAAATTTTCAGATGTAGCAGGAAAATTACGCCCCAACGTGTTAGTATAACCGCCAGTTACGGATTTAAATATACAAAATTTCAGTTTATATCAACCGTTAGCAATTCCGAGTGGATTCGGACGTAGTCGAATCCGCCGTAATTGCGGTTATACAGTGTTGTGCATAGTGCATTATTCATTTTTGTTCCATTTTCCATTCTCTTTAGCAATTTTTATCAAGTTTAGTCCGTGTTCCGTCATTAGATTTTGCTCAATCATCCGCAATGCTCTTTCTTTGCTTCGTTTCCCCCAATTGCTTTTTGGGTTTCTCGGTGTAAATTTCAGATAACAGCTTTCCTTATCACGTTTTTTTGCCTTGCTGTCAACCCAACCATAGCAAAGTGCATTTTCAATCGCATCGTGCCAATGTACACTTGGTGTTTTACTTGATTTATGATAAACAATCAGCCAGATTATTTTCTCTTTTTCACAATTTCTTTCAAGCCAATTCCGCCATTCGCTTACATTCTTAACTCTTAAAGTCGGACTTGATTCTACCGTTTCAATTGTTTTTATCATTTTTTTGATAGGATTTCTGCAAAATGAGGGTTGGTCATAATTCCCAAAATATTTCCGAACGGGTCAATAACTGAAGCCGTGAAAAAACCATTTGACCTGTCCATGATTGGCTGGTGAACTTTGGCATTCATTGACTTTAATTTGTCAAGAGCAGAATTTATATCATCAACGTGCCAATATACTATTACTCCACTTGGTTCGTTTGTCTCCTTTTTTTGCAAAAAATTGCTGTCTATAATTCCCAATTCTTGCTGATATGCACCAATACGAAATTCAATATATCCTTTAGTCTTGAAATAAGGATTAACTCCCAAAAATTCCGAGTACCACTTTTCGGCTTTTTCGAGGTCATGTGCTGTGAAGTTAATTGTTGCTATTCCTTTTAATGACATATTTTAATTTTCGGTGTTTTTTTCGCATTATGCACAACGTTTAGTATATGAAAAGTAGGCGATTTCGAAGCACCAACCTTTCGGCTAAGCACAAAGTTTGATACAAGCCATAATGCTTGATTTTATTACTTATCCGCCTATTTTTTATATACATTGTTGTGCGTTCGTTGTTTATATTTTTGTTGCTTTTTTTGCCTTAATTATTTCTGACGGAAAAGTATTTTGGCTTATATCTATACTTTCTTCGATTTCAAAACCTGCCTTAACTAAGTTTTCTTTGAAAGTTACAGGACGACAACCTGTCAATATACTGGGGAAATTTTTTGCCACCCAATACCAAAAACGATTTACTTTCTTTTTTCCGTTTGAGAATATTGAAATAACAACTCTTCCGTTTGGTTTTGTTACTCTATAAAATTCCTCTGCTATTTTATCAAATGTGTCATAGGGCATTAAGTCTATCATAAAATTATTTACCACCAAGTCAAATGTATTGTTATCAAAATTCAAATCAAGGACATTGCCCTCTTGTAACTCATAAACTCCTGTTGGTAAATCTTTTAATTTTTTTTTGGCTTTATGAAGCATATCTAGTGATAAATCAATACCAATATTTCTACCATTCTGGTTTTTCTCAACAAGTTGTTTAAATACCAGACCTGTCCCACAGGCTACTTCCAATATAGATTCTCCATCTTTTACATCTGCATATTTAACAACGTATTTTGCTGCTTTGCTCTCCGTCAGCCAACTCCAAAAATCATAAAACCAAACTACTTTTTTGTAGCTCACTTTAGTTTTAGTTTCATTAAGGTTTCTCTTTAATATTTCCATTTTGGATTTTGTTCTTAATGACGCACAACGGAGAAGTATAAGCGTAGTGCGGGATTTCAGAGTCGAAATTTTTTGGATTGGCACGAACGTTAGCCAAAGCTACGCTTTGCGTTTTATCTTTCTTTTTCAAAACGTCAAAGCGTAGCTTTGGCGGAATAGAAACCCGAAACTTCGATTTGACACTTTCGCCCGCATTATGCTTATACAGTGTTGGCGGTTCGTTTTTTATATCTTTCATCTATTCGTTTTCCAATTTTTAGAAAAGTAAATGCTAAAAACACTCCTATTAATCCTCCAATAACTATTGTAACAATGAGTTGCTTAACAGATAAAATTTGGGAATGGGTCATTTTATTCAAAATTAATACTGTTAAAGGCAGATTGATAAAAAGTCCTGTGATTATTCCGGGAGAGTATTTTCTCAAGAGGATTGTAGCGAGTAAATGTGGTAAAAAGACGTTGAGGAATATCATTCCTGCAAATCCAGTAATTACGAAATAATAGTCCTTTTCAGTTTGAAAATAAATTTTTGTATAAGTGATAATAAATCCAAGAATCGAAAACAAAAGCACAGCAATTCCAAATTGTCTTGTTGTTACTGGTTTATGAATATATGATGGAATTGATTTTGTCCATTTTTCCATTCCTAAAACTTCTTCAAAGTTATGAAGCGTAAAAGCAAAGGGAAGCAACATTATCAAAGTTTTTAATTCCATTTTTTGTTTCAGCGAGTTTTTTGTTAAATGACCGCCAACGGTTGGGCTATGAGCAGTTGGGGATTTTAAGCACTAACTTTCGGTTAAGCACCGACCTTTGTTATATGTTTATACTTTTGTTTTATCACTTTCACCCCAATTGCTTATAGCCGTTGTTAGCAA
>NZ_JBFNGP010000014.1:0-2572 GCF_041021355.1 Tenacibaculum sp. UWU-22
CGGTAATAACGCCACCTAGTATGACTCCGAAGTTAGAAGCAACCAAGAGTTATGGCGCACCAAGCTTAAATTCAGATGGCACATGGAATGTGGCGATTACTATAAAAGCGAAGAATGTAGGTGATGTAGATATTGAAAACCTACAGCTTACCGATGTATTGACCGATGCTTCTAATTTTGGTACAGCTTACGACCCTTCAACAGGTCTTATAAGCGCACCAACAGTTACTGTGGTAGAAGACGGAAATGCAACGATAGCGTTAGCACCTAATGTAAATAGCTCATTTGATGGTGATTCTAATGGTGATTTATTAGATGGCAGTTCAGGTATTTTAGGGGTAAATGATGTGGTAGTGGTAAGCTTTACAGTACAGGTAGATCCTTATGCAGCAGGAGCTCCAACAGATACTAATGGCGATCCATTATTACAAAACTTAGCCACAGCTAGTGGCGAAGACCCAAGTGGAGCAACAGTAAGTGATGATACCGGTGGTGCATCGGGTGGTCCAGGCTCACCGATTATGCTCACCCCATTACCTATGAACCCAAAACTAGAAGCGGATAAGAGTTTTGGAGCAGCCATTCAAGATGCAGGGGTTTTCTATGTTCCGGTACATATTATTATACGAAATGTAGGCGATGTAAACTTAGATAATCTACAGCTAGAAGATAAGTTATCTGATGTGAGTAATTTAGGTGCTTATTTTAAAGGTATAGCGGAAGCACCAACGGTTTCTATTGTTTCTAATGCAAGTGGTGAAGCTGTTTTACCTACGGTAAATGCCTCGTTTGATGGCGATGCAGCAGCTACTCTTTTTGATGGTACATCAGGTATTTTAGGGGTAGGCGATGCAATAGAAGTAACCTTTGTAGCAGAGGTTGATCCAGCAGCTAGTTCACCAATTGCTAATACAGCAACGGCAAGTGGAGAGGATCCAAGTGGTTCAGCGGTAACAGATGATAGTGGTGGAGAATCAGGCGGTCCAGGTGAACCTGCGCTTGCAGATATAAATGTAACTTTAGGTATACAAGGCACAAAAACCTTTGGTACCCCTGTACTAAATGCAGACGGTACGGTAGATGTTCCGGTGTATATTACTGCCGTAAATACGGGCGTTCAAGATTTAACAAATTTACAAATAACAGATGATTTAAGTAGTTCTGATAATTTTGGAGCGGCCTTTGTTAGTGTAATAGATGCACCAACAGTTACGATAGTAGATTATGATCCCTCAACCTATGGTATTACAAATGTAATTTCAGAGGCTCCAACGGTAAATGGTAGTTTTGATGGAAGTTCAGCAAATGCTACTCTTTTTGATGGTATTTCAGGAACCTTAGGCAGTGGTGATCAAGTTGAAGTCGCGTTTACGGTAAAACTAGACCCCAATGCTTCGGGAGTTACAGATTTACAAAATACGGCTACGGTAAGTGGAGACGGCCCAGGAGGAACGACTATGTCAGACGACACGGGTTCATCAGGAGCTCATGACGCTGTTAACCCAGGTCCAGGCAAGCCTACACCATTAACAACGCCAGCGATGTTACCTAAATTACAGTCTAGCAAATCGTTTGGTACACCCGTATTAAATGAAGACGGTACCTTTGATGTAGAGGTAACCATTACAGGTAAAAATATAGGTAATGTAGATATTGATAATTTACAACTTAACGATGAGTTGACCGCAGCAAATAATTTAGGAACAGCCTATGATCCCTCAACAGGAATTGTTGTTGCACCTGCGATTACCATTATCGACGATGGCAATAGCACAACAGCTGAAGCACCATTAGCTAATGCGTCTTTTGATGGCGGTAGCAATAGTGAATTATTAGATGGTAGTTCAGGTGTTTTAGGAGTAAATGATGAAATAGCGGTAGTCTTTACCATCCGTATAGACCCGAATGCCTCAGGAGCCCCAGAAGAATTAAACAATACGGCAACCTTAAGTGGTCAAGACCCAGGAGGTAACGAAGTGTCAGATTTAACAGGCGGAGATAATGGAGGTCCAGGAGAACCTGTCGTGGTTACCCCACCATTAACGAATCCAAAATTAGAATCGACCAAATCGTTTGGCACTCCGATATTAAATGCAGACGGTACGTTTGATGTAGCAGTTACCATTACAACAAAAAACGTAGGTAATGTAGACATGCATAACGTTCAAGTTAGTGATATTTTAAACGCATCGACTAATTTAGGTTCAGCCTTTACGCCAAGTACGAGTTCAGATACTAGTGGTGGTATTTTAAGTACACCAGAAGTTTCGGTAGTCAGTGATGTAAATGACACGGCATTAGTTTTACCGAGCTTAGATGCGTCTTTTGACGGCGGCAGCAGTAGTGATTTATTTGATACAACAATCGATAATGTTTTAGGTGTAGGCGATGAGATTTCGGTGGTGTTTATGGTACGCGTAGATCCAAATGCAGCAGCAGCCCCAGCAGAAGATTTAGAAAACACGGCAACGGTTCAAGGAGCTGATCCAAGTGGAGTATCACATACCGATTCATCAGGCGGAGCCTCAGGAGGACCAGGTGTACCAACCGACTTAACACTTTTTGATTACGC
>NZ_JBFNGP010000015.1:0-2020 GCF_041021355.1 Tenacibaculum sp. UWU-22
ACAATCCCTCTTTTACTTCGTTTACTGCTTCCTCAAGTTCCGATTCCTTTTCGTATGGTAATTCTGTGTATTTATTTTCTTTATTCCAAAGCATTTTTACGGTTCAAATTTTATATTAGCCACAACGTATTCGGCTATGAGTAGTTGCGAGGTTAAGATACAAAATTTGCAAGTACACACCAAGCTGAAAATCCGCGATGATTTTCAGAAGTAGGAGAGAACAAGCAATTACTTATAGCCATTGTTGTATGCTGTTTTTTTTATTTTATTCAGTACAAATGTTTTCTTTCCGTAATGTGCGTGTCTATGGCAATTCGGACATAATGCCACACAATTTTCAATTGTATCCAATCCGTTCTCTGAAAGTGGAATTATGTGATGTACTTCTAAAAATCCAAGTCCACTAGAATCTTTTATAAAAGGTGCTTCATTTTTACAATATTCACAAACTCCGTTTGCTCTGTCCAAAACTTCTGCAACTACATCTGAATTCCGTATGTAAATTTTCGATGTTGAGAAAGTTTCTTGAGCTGTTTTATTTGCTTTTTTAAGTCTTTCTATTCGTTTTTCTTTTGGGTCGAGTTGAGAATTTTTTACCTCGGTTTCAAAAGTTAATTCATACTCCTCGTTTGTCAGTTCAATTTTTTTGCTTGGATTGTATATTTCTGAAAGTTTGAACTTGCCATTGAGCCAATCTTTTCTTTCCCAACTTATATTTGAGTAATTATCAACTTTCAAAGAAGCAACTTTGTAATGTTTCCAAATCAGCTCATTTTCAATTAGTTTATTTATATTCGATGAACTTGTAGTTATCCAAAATAGTAATTCTCCGTTTGATTTAGAACTCCCAACTACTCTCGTAGGAAAACCAATTTTCTCGGAAATATCATCGTCAATTATTATTTCAATTGTGTCTTGAAACATTCCAACTAACATTACTCTACCAAAAAATATTCCAAGACTATTTTTAGATGGCGGAAATCCGAACCAACTTTTTTCTGGAATTAATGTGTTTTGGAATGCTTTTTCAAAAAAGTTTTTTAAATCAGTATTTATTGATTTATCTCTTTTGTTTTCAGTCCATTCATCTATTATGTTTCTCCAATCTCTCATTTTTGGTCAAATGGCATACAACGTGTTAGTATAACCGTCAGTTACGGATTTAAATATACAAAATTTCAGTTTATGCCAGCCGTTAGCAATTCCGAGTGGATTCGGACGTAGTCGAATCCGCCGTAATTGCGGTTATACTGTGTTAGCAAAAGTTTTTATCTTAAAATATATTCTTTATTGTAAAAAACAATTTCATCATTTGCCTCCATTTCAGAAGGATTGTTAAACTTAATATTATGGTTGGATGATTTACTTAAAAAAAATTGTCCTTCAAAATTAAATTTTAAAAACTCATCTCCTCCACAACCAGAGGATGTTGAATTACTAAATTTATAAAGACTTCCATATATTTTCAATTCATTTCTATTACCTATTGCTAAATCTAATGTTTGATTATTACTTATAATTTTTAGTGTATCATGAACAAACTTGTATGAGGTATTTATGTTTGTTTCGCCATAATTCAAGATTAAATCAGTTTCATTTTCAAAAGTGATTTGTGTATTCTTACAGTACACATCAGTTTCATCATTAAAATAATTCAAACAGTTATTAGCATCAAAATAATTTATGTATTTTTCTGGTGATATATTTGTTAATTCTCCTCCATGCCAATATTCTAGTGTAGAAATTCCTTCTTCACTATATACCAACTTTTTAGGGTAACTTATAGTTGGTTCTTCTTCACTTTGGTTACAATTAATTAAGTTCATAATAATTAATAAAGTAAAAGAAATTTTTAAAATTTTGTTTACCATTTTTATGTGTTTAATTTTTGCTAACGTATTCGGCTATGAGTAGTTGCGTGGTTAAGGTACAAAATTTACAAGTACACACCAAGCTGAAAATCCGCAAGGATTTTCAGAAGTAGAGGAGAACAAGCAATTACTTATAGCCATTGTTGGGC
>NZ_JBFNGP010000016.1:0-1953 GCF_041021355.1 Tenacibaculum sp. UWU-22
ATGTTGTCCGAATTAAAGATAATTGCTGTAATTCCAAGAACGAACCATAAAATTCCGAAAACTAAATAATGCCTAAATCGCTTTTTTTTAAATTGTATGTTCATTTTTTGTCAACTGTTTGGTAACGTGTTAGTATAACCGTCAGTTACGGATTTAAATATACAAAATTTCAGTTTATACCAACCGTTAGCAATTCCGAGTGGATTCGGACGTAGTCGAATCCGCCGTAATTGCGGTTGTACATTGTTGTAAGTAGTTATTTATTTCTGCATTTTTAATATTTTGGTCAGTATTAATAGACACCTATAAAGTGTAAGGGCAATTATGATTAAACCGAAAACATTATAAAAAAACACATATTCCAAATATTCTTTAGGTAATCCCAATTTTAAGGCGTAACCTAAAACTGAAATTAAAATCAAAGATTTAATACAGTTTTTTAAAATTCGTACAGTTGTAAAATAGAGGTCAGATGCAAAAAACAAATCAAATAAGGAATCATCTTCTGAATAGTTTCCTTTGTTTATTCGAGAACTACTTTTGAATGTAATCAAAACTGTCAATAAGGTTAAAATGAAACCAGCACTTGTCAGACCAACATTTGCTAAATCAGATGTCATAGATAAAGAACGTTCGTCTTTAGGTAGATTGAATAAACCTTTATAAAAGCATAAATACAATACTGTTCCAACGACTATAGAAAAAAGGTAGTCGTATAAAACTGGTCTTTGAAAGTATTTGTCTAAAATCATTAGTTAAATGTTACCATAAATTCATCAAAATCTTTTTCTATTAATTCATACCAATTTCGTCTTTTTTTAAGCGTTGACATTTCTACTTCATACTCCAATTCTTTTTTCCCTTTTAGAAGGTTAAAAACTTCTTCATTTCCTTCCTTATTCTCATATTTTACTACAAAATCATCAAAACAGTCAATATTAAACGGACGTGCTTTGAACTTTTGAATTAAAGTACGAACCATTGAATTAGCTTCTTTATTCAATTCTTTGCTTTCAACTGTATTTCCAGGTGTTTGAAAAAGTGTTTCTACTTTTATGTAATTTGGTTTTAACCTATTACCGATAGTATTTATTCCTGTAAAATATTGTCCTTTAATATCATTATCCATTTGAGCAATTTTACTTGGCTGGATTTTGATTTGCATATTCAGAACATTTTTCAAACTTTCAAGTGTTTTGTCAATTGTATTACTCATATAAAGATTGACTTCGGTTGCTTTAGAAAGTTTTAATTTATCTCTCGCTACATTTCTCAAATAATACTCAACATCGGAAATTCTTGGTCCATAGTAATTGTATTCTATGCAGATTACACCGTAATTTCTACTAAAGTCTATGAAAAAGTGAGTTTCTTCCGCAATTGAGCCAAGAGTTTTAATTGGTACAAGTTTAAATTCATCTACTGGTTTTATTTTTGGCACTCGTCCTGAACGAAGTAGTGCTAACGAACATCTTATTCTTCTTTCTTTGTGCATAAAAACTGCACTAGTCATAAACAATTCTCTTGCTCCTTCATTTTCACGATTCCGATTTTTGTCAATTAAATGTCCTTGTCCATTTCTTAATTCTTTCATTAAGTAAGTAATAGTGTCTTTTAAAATTGTACTACTATTATGTTTTTCCGCTAAACCTGCATAAGGTTTGAACTTTAAAGAATAAAAATGGAATCTTAATGTTTCTAAAGGCATTCAGGTTAGTGTTTTATAATTACTTACAACGTGTTTGGCTATGGTTTCGTTGCGTGAAAATCCGCGAGGATTTTCCGCTTTAGAACCAAAGATAGCAAATTTGCGAGGACTTTCCGCAAGGAAAGTCAGAAGCAATGAACTATAGCCGGTGTTGTAGCGTGTTTTTTAATTCCATTCTTTTTATAGAGAACGTTTTGGAATAGCTGTCCAAATATTCCAAGATTACAATTCCCTTTTTCGCTATT
>NZ_JBFNGP010000017.1:0-1562 GCF_041021355.1 Tenacibaculum sp. UWU-22
TTTTGAAATTATTCCGCCATTTGCAAGTTTCATTTCTAAAGTCCTAAATGACATTTCAATAATTTCTTTTAATCGATTTCGGTATTTTTCAATCATTCGCAGTGGTTTTGTCAAATGTGTTACAACGGTTGGGGTATGATTCCGTTGCGGAGAAAAATCAGAGATTTTTCGGAGTGGGAATTGAGCCAAGTTAAATATACAGTTTTTTGATTTAGCATTTAGTAAGCAATGGATTATAGCCGTTGTTACCCACAGTTATTTTTTAGAGTTTAATTTCAAAAGTTCAGTTGCTTTGTGAAAGTCAAAATCAACTTGTTGTTTATTTTTATCAAATATTATCGTGGTCGGAAAAGCGACAACATTATAGTCAGCTTGAATTTTAGAATTTGCTCCAGCGTAAAGATTTATCCATTCGATACTGTCTTTTTCCGATGCTCTTTGCCATTTTTTTGATTCCGTCATCAACGTTTATGGATACAATTTCAATTCTGTTTTCTTTTAATTCTTTATAATGTTCTTTGCTTTCTTGATTAAACTTTCTGCAAGGTGCACAACCTGACCACCAAAAGTCTAAAACTGTAAATTCATTTGTTGATATAATTTCGGCTAATTGAGTTTCTTTTTTAGCAATGTTTGGTAAACTAAAATCCATAAATTCCTTACCGAAATTTATGTTATTCATTCTTTTTATATGTGAACTTACAACCGTGTAGTCTGGTGAATTTATGTATGACTCGTCAATGCTATTAAAATAATCATTAATTAATTTTTTTTGTTCATTACTCATCTCATTGAAGTCAAAAACAAATCTGTCATCAAAAATATATTTTAGATTGTTTAAGCCAATAATCGTATTCTTCTTATCACTAAAAATTTCTGCATTTACTTTGATTACATTTTCTCTGACTTTAGGGAAAACATTTTTTCTCAAGCTATCCATTAGAATGCTATCTCTAGGATTATAAGACAAACCATTATACGCTTCCCAATATTTATTTTTGTTCTTTTGATAATAAGTGTTTACTCCATTATCCTCAAATGAACTTTCCGAAAAATATAAATTTTCATCCCTTTCATCTACTGTAACGTTGATTCTTAAAGTATCTTTTGTTAGATAAACGTCATAAACAGAATACATTCCATCAAATTCTTCTAGTTCGTTGTCGAATGCGATTTCAGCTCTTTCAGGATTTGGTAAGCTGCCTTTAAATTCAAATTTACTATTTACAATTTCTGAAGTTAATCGATTATCCATTCCTAAACTCGGAATATAAAGACCTAATTTTTTTCCGTCTCCGTTTTTGGCTGTTCCAAGAATAACGAATTCAATTTCAGAGTTTTCTTTTTCAGCTGTTTTGTTCTCTTTTTTACAAGAAGTAAAAACCAGAGAAAAAATCATTAATGTTATCGTAAGGGCTTTTTTCATAATTGTGGGTAACGTATTCGGCTATGAGTAGTTGCGTGGTTAAGGTACAAAATTTACAAGTACACACCAAGCTGAAAATCCGCAAGGATTTTCAGAAGTAGAGGAGAACAAGCAATTACTTATAGCCATTGTTGGG
>NZ_JBFNGP010000018.1:0-1501 GCF_041021355.1 Tenacibaculum sp. UWU-22
ATGTTGTCCGAATTAAAGATAATTGCTGTAATTCCAAGAACGAACCATAAAATTCCGAAAACTAAATAATGCCTAAATCGCTTTTTTTTAAATTGTATGTTCATTTTTTGTCAACTGTTTGGTAACGGTCTCGTATAACCGTCAGTTACGGATTTAAATATACAAAATTTCAGTTTATGCCAGCCATTAGCAATTCCGAGTGGATTCGGACGTAGTCGAATCCGCCGTAATTGCGGTTATACATTGTTAGTGGCAGTATTTTATTCGATTTTTTTTGTGTCTATAACTTCTAAATAATGCTCCAATTTGCCAAGGGTCGAATAAAAATAAGGATATTGTTTTCCTTCAATCAATTCTAGTTTTGGAATTTTTTTATTCACTATATCTCCATCAGCTTTACTGTAAATGAATATTTGACCTCCTGTTGCAAATTGATATAGATTCCAAGAAACTACATCTGTGCATTCAAAATAATTAACTAACTTTTTGCATATACCTTTATTTTCATTGGTCTTTACAGGCAAAACAATATTTAATAACTCAGAATTTTCATTGAAAACTTTTGAAGTAATGTGTGTTGATTTATATTGTATTCCATCAATTCTATCATTATTTCTTATCCATTGTAGAAGTAATTGAGGAATAATGTATTCTGGTTTAAAAGTATCAGATGTGTCTCTAACTTTAACACTGCAACACAATATTAAAGGAAAGGTCATGAAAAATCTGTATAATTCATCAATGTTGCTACATTCTTTATTTGGAGGTGTTAAATCTAATAACCTAATTGGTTTTATATTTTTGTACCTAATAGCCTGAATTTTATCGATTGAAGGTCGATTTAATTCTTCCCAACAGATATAAACTGTTCTTCCCAAATACAAACTGGGGAAGCCAGGAATACTAAAACGTTGAGTTGATACTTTATTTCTCAATTCAAAAGGTATATGAAACATCTCTTTTTTCTGATAAGGATAGTTTGTGTCGCTCAATCTAATTCTAAAGAAACTATCATTAACAGCATATTCTTTTTGTTTTATGATTTCATATAAGTCTTTATAGTCATTTCGTAGAACTTTATCTAACTTTTCATAGGCTTTATATGGATTTCCATTATAATATTCTTGAACGCAAAGGATTAAGTTTTCAACTATTTTTTTTTGAGTTCTTTTTACGAAATCTGTTGAAATATGATTTTTGTCTTGATGTATTTCTCCACTATCTAAACTATTTACTTTCTCTAAAAATAATTTCAATTTTTTTGTGAGAAATGTTTTGAAATTCTCAATTTTTGGTTGTTTCAGAGGTAATTCAAAAATCTTATCTTTTATAAGTTCTTCAAAAGTCATTTCTGCGTTCAGTTTATATTGCCACTAACGTGTTAGTATAACCGTCAGTTACGGATTTAAATATACAAAATTTCAGTTTATGCCAGCCGTTAGCAATTCCGAGTGGATTCGGACGTAGTCGAATCCGCCGTAATTGCGGTTATACATTGTTG
>NZ_JBFNGP010000019.1:0-1304 GCF_041021355.1 Tenacibaculum sp. UWU-22
TTAGAATTTTCACAAAAACTAACATCTTCAAAAGGAGTGTTTAAGGCAATTGGGGCAGGGGTGGTGTAATTTGAGCTGGGTGTGGTATACCCATCGGTATTATTAATTACAACACCGTTGTCATCAACTTTAAAAGGGGTTGCATCTAAAATACCATCATTATTAGCATCGGTAAATCCAGCTTCTTTTACATCAAAACACCCATCATCATCAGAATCTAATTCTAAGAAGTTAAAATTTTTGTCGGTATCGGTATCGGCAATGGTGTAATTAATTACAAAGCTGTCAGGAGTGGTTTCTAGCGAATTTACTAAACCATTAATACCCACATTGGTATCATCAATTACCCCATCAAGATTAGCGTCAACAGCATTATGTCCTGCTTCGGTTAGGTCGTATATTCCGTCGTTATCAGAATCAAGATCAAGGTAATTTAGCACCCCATCATTATCGGTGTCGGTATTGGTAGTAACGGAGTTAAACACATCGTCTAATCCATCGTTATTGGCATCGGTGTTTAGTAATTGGGTTTGTGCTCCTGTAGCCTCATATATATCGGGTATTCCGTCGTTATCAGAATCAATATCAAAAGCGTCGTCAATACCATCGTTATCAGAATCTCTAGGAAAACAGGTTAGATAAAAATTTCCATCAAAAGTAGCTGTATTTGTAAGGTATTCGCTTTTGTATTGAAAACTAACGTTCTTTATTTTGTTGGCAAGAAATTGAAAAGGCGTATTTCCTGAGGGAGAAGGGTTAAATTTAAACCAAATTTCGGCAGAAGAAATTTTGGTTACGTTACTTTCAAAAACGCCATCGTAATCGGTATCTATTAGAAGTCTGTTGTCGGGGTCTAGTAGGGTAAGGTTTTTATTGTTAGGTCCTATTTTTATAATAAAATACTCTTCATTAGAAATAGTATGTGTATTGCCTACAGCTTGAGTAAATTTAAAATTAATGGCTTTGGTAAAACTCAAATTATAGGTTAGTTCGCTCGTGTTTCCAGGTTTTAGTGTAGCTCTAAAATCACCAATGGCTTGTCCTACAAAAGTGTTTGTATTTCCGTTTGAGTTGACTTGACTAAACGAACTAGAAACCATAGAAGAGTTGGTGCTACCATCTTCGAAAATAATGTTTGGATTATTACTGTTTGATAAATTTATGACAACATTACCAAGTGATTCGTCACAATTTAAAATTCCATCATTGTCGATATCTACATCGAGGTTGTCTATGATAGAATCGTTATCATAATCATCAGGGCATCGACTAACAAAAAACTCATCAGAGTCGTATGTATAGGT
>NZ_JBFNGP010000001.1:0-1195712 GCF_041021355.1 Tenacibaculum sp. UWU-22
CCATTTATGTACGAGTTGAAAACAACACCACCAGCTGTTTTAACGACTTAACTGATTTTGACCTTATTGTCAATCCAAAACCTAAGGCTAATCCTGCTAATGATTTAGTGCTGTGTGATGATGATACTGATGGCATACAAACCTTTGACCTAACCGCTCAAAACAGTACCATACTCGGAACACAAAGCTCGAGTGATTTCTCGGTAACCTATTATACCAATAAAGCTGATGCTACGAGTGGTAGCAATAAAATTACCAATCCTGCGAGCTTCACCAATACTACCGCTAACCAACAAACCATTTATGTACGAGTTGAAAACAACACCACCAGCTGTTTTAACGACTTAACTGATTTTGACCTTATTGTCAATCCAAAACCTAAGGCTGAGCCTGCTAGTGATTTAGTGCTGTGTGATGATGATACCGATGGTATACAAACCTTTGACCTAACCGCTCAAAACAGTACCATACTCGGAACACAAAGCTCGAGTGATTTCTCGGTAACCTATTATACCAATAAAGCTGATGCTACGAGTGGTAGTAATCAAATTACCAATCCTACCAGTTTTACCAATACTACCGCTAACCAACAAACCATTTATGTACGAGTTGAAAACAACACCACCAGCTGTTTTAACGACCTAACTGATTTTGACCTTATTGTCAATCCAAAGCCTAAGGCTAATCCTGCTAGTGATTTAGTGCTGTGTGATGATGCCTCAGATGGTTCTAATACAAATGGAATTCAAAATTTTGATTTAGAAAGTCAAACACCTACTGTTTTAGGAAATCAAGACCCAGCTACTTTTCAAGTAACCTACCACAGTAGCAAAACTGATGCAGAAAATGGAAACAACCTCTTGAGTTCTCCTTTTACAAACACCATTGCCAACCAACAAACTATTTACGTACGGGTTACTAATAAAAATACGGGATGCTATACAAGCAATACCACTTTCAACCTTATTGTAAATCCTATACCTATTGCTAATCATGTGGACGATTTACAAGTATGTGATGATGATTCTGACGGGTCGGCTCGTAATGGGTTTGCTCAAAATATTAATTTAGAAAGTCAAACTTCTGGTATTTTAGGAAGTCAAGATGCCGCCTCTTATACCGTAACCTATCACGCTTCGCTTGCCGATGCTCAAAATGGAACAAACCAATTAACCAGTCCTTTTTCTAATACAATTCCTTATAAACAAAGAATCTATATTAGAATTGTTAATAATAAGACCAATTGCATTAATGATATTTCAAATTTTGATGTACTGATTAATCCCGAACCACTTGCTAATTCAGACCCATCACATCCTGTATCAGACTTATTTATGTGTGATGATTTGACAGATCTAGATGACACCAATGGTATTGTACAAAATTTTGACCTCGATAGTCAAATACCTGATATTTTAGGTGTTTCACAAGACCCCGATGATTTTATTGTAACTTTTCACCTATCTAAAGCAGAAGCCTCTAGCGGAACAAACTCTTTACATTCGCCTTTTACCAATACCACCGCCCACCAACAAACCATTTACGTGCGAGTACAAAACAAAGCAACGGGTTGTGTTAACGATAATTTTTCTTTTCTAGTAAAGGTTAATTCGGTACCTGATTTCGAGGTAACCTCACCTCAATATATTTGTTTAAACAATACCCCACTTACCTTACAAGTTGAAAATCCTGACGGTGAATATACTTATCAGTGGAAAGATGCTAATGGAAATAATCTAGGTACTGATATTTCTCAAAATGTTTTTGAACCTGGTAAATATACCGTTACAGCAACTACCACAAATGGCTCTGAATGTTCTAAAACAAAAACCATTACAGTTAACCAATCAAATATTGCAACCCTTACATTAGACGACATTATTGTTAAAGACGGTAACGACAATAATACTATTAGTATCAACAATGACAATCATAACTTAGGCGAAGGTGATTATGAATTTTCACTATTAGATACCAACGGAATCATTCTAGTTGATTATCAAGACAGCCCTATTTTTGAAAATTTAGAAGGTAATATTTACACGGTTTTAGCACGCGATAAAAATGGTTGTGGAGTTGCTCGTATAGATGTATCGGTTATTGAATTCCCTAACTTTTTTACCCCCAATGATGATGGATATAATGATACTTGGCAAATAAAAGGCGTAAATTCTAGTTTTTATCCAAAAAGTGAAATCTATATTTTTAACAGACTAGGTAAAGTGCTTACTAAACTAGATATTGATGGAGACGGTTGGGACGGAATGTACAAAAACAAACAAGTTTCTTCTAATGATTACTGGTTCAAAGCTACACTAACCGATAAAAAAGGAAATGTTCATATTAAGACTGGGCATTTTTCACTTATTAGAAAATAAAATTAACCCATACAACTTCGTTTTATTGAACGTTACTTTTTTTACCTACTGAGGTAAGCGTTTCTTTAACTCTTCAACTATTCTGTAGGTAGCAGGACAAACCGCTGTATTTTTAATAGTCAAATCAGTCAATTGAATAAACTTTTTCCGATCGGTATGTGGGTATTCTGAACACGCCTTCGGACGAACATTATAAATAAAACAAGTATTATCGGTTTCATCTAAAAAAGTACATGGAGCAGATTGCAATACCATAAAATTATCTTCATCGCGCCGTAAATATTGGTTTGTAAAATCAATCACCTTTATTCGTAAATATTTTGCAATACGTTCAATATCTTTTTCAGTAAATATGGGCGATGTAGTTTTACAACAATTTGCACAAGCTAAACAATCTGTACGCTTAAATTCTTCATCGTGTAATTCTTGCATTAGCAGATCTAACCGTTTAGGCGTTCGCTTTTTTAATTTTTGAAAATACTTTTTATTTTCACTTAAAACATCTTTAGCTAGCTTTGATAAATTTTCAAGATCTTTATCCATAACACAAAGGTACAAAAGCCGTAACTAAGTAAACGACTATGGCACCTTAAAAAATCACAGAAAAAATCGTGCAATAAAAAAATTAAAAGTAGTAATTTTGCAGGATAATTAAACAGCCAATGACTATTGAATCGTTAATTGAAACGAAAGTAAAAGAAGGATTTTTAACTTTATATGACGTAGAAATTCCAAATGTAGAATTTCAAGCTACTCGTAAAGATTTTGAAGGTGACATTACAGTGGTTATTTTCCCTTTATTGCGATATAAAAAAGGAAATCCTGTGCAAATTGGCGAAGATATTGGAAAATATCTGGTTGACAACATCAGCGAAATTAAAAGTTACAACATTGTTAAAGGCTTTTTAAACTTAACCATTAGCGACATTTATTATCTAAACTTTTTTAACCAAATAGCCACCAATCCAACCTATGGTTTTGCGTCAAAAAAAGAAACCGATGCGCGTCTGGTAGAATATTCTTCACCTAATACGAACAAACCCTTACACTTAGGGCATATTCGAAATGTATTATTAGGGTATTCGGTTGCTGAAATTTTAAAAGCTGCAGGTCACAAAGTTTATAAAACACAAATAATTAACGATCGCGGTATCCATATTTGTAAATCAATGTTAGCTTGGGAAAAGTTTGGAAATGGCGAAACACCTGAATCTACTGGCTTAAAGGGTGATAAGTTAGTGGGAAACTACTATGTGAAATTTGACCAAGAATATAAAAAAGAAATTGCTGAATTAGTTTTAAACGGAATTACCGAAGACGATGCAAAAAAACAAGCTCCAATATTTTTAGAAGCACAAGAAATGCTACGTAAGTGGGAAGCTGGTGATGAAAAAATCGTTACACTTTGGAATATGATGAACAATTGGGTGTATGATGGATTTGATATTACCTACCACAATATTGGTGTTGATTTTGACAAATTATACTACGAAAGCAAAACATATTTATTAGGAAAAGACATTATTGAAGAAGGACTTAAAAAAGGGGTTTTCTTCAAAAAAGATGATGGTTCAGTATGGTGTGATTTAAAAGATGAAGGGCTCGATGAAAAATTAGTATTACGTTCAGACGGAACCGCCGTTTACATAACTCAAGACATTGGTACTGCTGTACAACGCACTAAAGATTTTCCAGATGTAAATGGAATGATTTATACTGTAGGCAACGAACAAGATTATCACTTTAAAGTGTTATTTTTAATCCTAAAAAAACTAGGGTACTCTTGGGCAGCCAATTTATACCATTTAAGTTACGGCATGGTAGATTTACCTTCTGGAAAAATGAAATCAAGAGAAGGTACCGTTGTTGATGCCGACGATTTAATAGATGAAATGACTGATACAGCAAAACTTATATCAGAAGAACTAGGAAAATTAGAAGGTTATTCGGCTGAAGAAAAAGAAAAATTATACAAAACAATTGGTTTAGGAGCCTTAAAATATTTCATTTTAAAAGTTGACCCTAAAAAACGTATTTTATTTGACCCTAAAGCATCGGTTGATTTTCAAGGAAACACGGGGCCATTTGTGCAATATACCTATGCAAGAATTCAATCGATTTTACGCAAAGCTAATTTTAACTATAACGATTCGTTAGATAAAATTGAAATATCATTACATCCTAAAGAAAAAGAATTAATTAAACAACTAGAGCTATACCCTGGAATAATTGAACAAGCAGCAGCAAATTACTCTCCTGCTATTATTGCTAATTACACCTACGACTTGGTAAAAGAGTTTAATTCTTTTTACCAAAATGTTTCTATTTTAGGAGAAGAAGATAATAACAAAAAAGTATTTAGAGTTCAATTATCTAAAAAGGTAGCTGACACCATAAAATCAGCATTTAAATTATTAGGAATTCAGGTTCCTGAAAGAATGTAAAAAAGTACTGCTTATGAAAAAAACACTAATTCTAAGTACCCTTAAGTTAGTAATTGGCGGAGTTATTATTGGTGTTTTCCATCAATATGATTTAATACTAGCCGTAGTATTAGGTCTAAAAATAATTCACTCTATTTACTCTTCTGTAAAAAACAATACCTATAGCCCTATATTTGTTACTGGACTTGTTTTTACAGGGTTAATAGGGATTTTAGTTGAATATTTAGGAACGACTTACAATCATTGGGAATATCATGATGTTACTAGTCAAATTCCTAAATGGCTATTTTTTGGTTGGGCTGGTGCGTTTGTTTTAATGTATAGAATAGAAGTTCAAATATATACTCAGTTTCCAAATTTATCCAATGCTTCAAGAAATTCCTTAATTCTTTTAATGGCTTTATTTTTTCCAGCTTTGGGTGAAATGATAGCTATTAATTTAGGTACATGGACTTATTTTTGGCCTTATCAATTATTGGGAGTCCCTTTTTTAGCCATTGTTGGTTTAACTTTTATTCATTATTTTACCCATATAGTTTTTAGCTACACGAGTAAAAAATTAGGTATTAATGACGTTGTTTTTAATCCTACACAATTAACTATAATTAATATTAAAAATAAACACTAAACGATAAAACATCTTAAAATATGAAATACGACGTACTAATAATTGGAAGTGGCCCTGGAGGTTATGTAACTGCAATTAGAGCCTCTCAATTAGGGTTTAAAACCGCAGTAATAGAGAAAGAAAACTTAGGCGGAATTTGCTTAAACTGGGGTTGTATTCCTACCAAAGCCTTATTAAAGTCTGCACAAGTATACGATTACCTAAAACACGTAGACCAATACGGTTTAAAAGCCGAAGCAATTGATAAAGATTTTGACGCGGTTATTAAACGTAGCCGAGGTGTTGCAGAAAGCATGAGTAAAGGAGTTCAATTCCTCATGAAAAAAAACAAGATTGATGTTATTGATGGTTTTGGTAAAATTAAAACCGACAAAAAAGTAGCTGTAACCGATAAAGACGGTAAAGTAACTGAATATAGTGCTGACCATATTATTATAGCTACTGGAGCACGCTCTCGTGAGTTACCTAATTTACCTCAAGATGGTAAAAAAGTTATTGGCTACCGAGAAGCAATGAATTTACCTAAACAACCTAAATCAATGATTGTTGTTGGTTCAGGAGCCATTGGGGTTGAGTTTGCTCACTTCTATAACGCTATAGGTACCGATGTTACTATTGTCGAATTTATGCCTACCATTGTTCCTGTAGAAGATAACGATGTATCTAAACAAATGGAGCGTTCATTTAAAAAAGCAGGTGTTAAAATTATGACAAGCTCTTCTGTTGAGTCTGTAGACACCTCTGGTAAAGGTGTAAAAGCTACCGTAAAAACTAAAAAAGGAGAAGAAATTTTAGAAGCCGATATTGTTTTATCTGCAGTTGGTATTAAAACAAATATTGAAAACATTGGTTTAGAAGATGTTGGTATTATTACCGACAGAGATAAAATTTTGGTAAACGACTGGTACCAAACTAACATTCCTGGCTACTATGCTATTGGTGATGTTACCCCTGGACCAGCACTAGCGCACGTAGCTTCGGCAGAAGGAATTACGTGTGTAGAAAAAATTGCAGGATTACATACCGAACCTATTGACTATGGAAATATTCCAGGTTGTACTTACGCAACTCCTGAAATTGCTTCAGTTGGTTTAACCGAAGAAAAAGCAAAAGCAGCTGGTTATGAATTAAAAATTGGTAAATTTCCATTCTCAGCTTCAGGAAAAGCAAAAGCAGCTGGCACACCCGATGGTTTTGTAAAAGTAATTTTTGATGCTAAATATGGCGAATGGTTAGGTTGTCATATGATTGGCGCTGGTGTTACCGATATGATTGCCGAAGCGGTTTTAGGTCGCAAACTAGAAACAACAGGTCACGAAGTGTTAAAAGCTATTCACCCTCACCCAACTATGAGTGAAGCGGTTATGGAAGCTGTTGCAGATGCTTACGATGAAGTAATCCATTTGTAAAAAACATTTTACTAGAATAGCAAAGCCCTACAGTTTTTAATACTATAGGGCTTTTATTTTTTAAATGCATTTTTAAAAAACTCAATTTTCAAAAACAACTACCGTAAATTCTAATTGCAACGGTTTTAGGGTATTTTTAAGTGTTTTTAAAAACATATCACCATAAGCTAGGTAATATTCAGAAAAATTACGCTGTCGCTCTTCTAAACTTTGATTTGGCAATAATTCGTTTTGAAGTAGTTTTATACGCTCAACCAAGTCTTTTTGTTTTCTTTTTTCAGCCTTAATCAACCTTTTTTCAAGATTTTCTAGTCCTTTTAGCTGTTTTTGTTCTTGAGCATTTACAGCTCCTAAAAAAGTAACATCCGTTTGTTTTGCTATATTTTTAAGCTGTAAAAATTGCTCTTGTAAAAATGTTTTTTGTTGGGTAAAATCAAAAGATATTTTCGTGTTTTCTTTTACTTTTTTCACCACTAAATCATTTTGCTTCAAAAATAACTGAGGTATTGAAATATGCAATTTATCTAATTTTTTTTGTTGCTTTTGAGATATAATTTGAACAGAATTTCGCAACAACAAAATAGGAAATGGTACCGCTACTGTATTAAAATATTTTTTCAACTGTAACCAATAAGCCAACTCTCCACCACCACCAATATAGCACAAGTTTGGTAAAATCACCTCTTGATATAACGGGCGCATAATTACATTGGGCGAAAATCGGTCAGGAAACCGCTCTACTTCTTCTAAAATTTCATCTTTTGTAAAAGTAATAGCTGTATTATGCACTTTATATTCTTGATTTTCAACAACTATTCGTTCTCTAAGGTTATTTTTTAAATAAAACAAGTTAATTTCACGAGGGTTTACTTGTATAGCATAGTTTTCTTTTAAAGAATCATTAGTGTTTGACACTGCTTTAAATGAAGTGTTAGCCAATAATTCATCTTTTACATAGGGTGTAAATTGTTGTTTTAACTCAGATGAATCTGAATCTAAAACTACCAAGCCGTATGCCCCAAATAACTCGTTAGCAATATACCTTGTCGCATCAGCTAATTTAGAATGGGTTACATAAGCTTGATAAAACAGATTTTTTAAAAACTCAGCATGCTCACTATCTCCTAACTCTTCTGAAAAACGCTCTAAAACCAATGCTAACCCATCAGTTGAAAAACGCCCTACCGCACCTTTTTGATTGGTATTCCATTGTACCTTTATACCTTTAAAATTAAAATAATTAATCTCGGCGAAGTCATGGTCTTCGGTAGCCATCCAATATACTGGAACAAAATTTTTTTTAGGAAATTTTTGAGTTAATTCTTCACATAAATTAATAGTAGAAATAATTTTGTATAAAAAATATAACGGACCCGTAAACAAGTTTAATTGATGCCCTGTTGTAACCGTAAAGGTATTCTCTTGCAATAAAGCCTCAATATTTTTTTGCGTTTTATTTGATGCATTTATAGCCGCATATTGATTTTGTATAGCGCGAACTAAAACCTGCCTTTTTTCGTTTAAAAAAGACGCTTGTTTTTCTTCTATTTGTTTTTTAAATCCATTAAAATTTGGATAATTATGATAAAAAAAGCGAATAGTTTCTTTTTCTGATAGGTAATCAGCTATTATTTTAGAAAAAAAACCTGTTTTATAAAACGGAATGTGGCTAACGTTCATCTAGCTAAAAAGAGTTGATTACATAATAATTAATACGCTCTGTAGCATTAACAGAGCCTAAGCATTAAACATAATTTTGTTTAAAAAACGTAAAGATACTAATTTGAATAGTAATTACATTTAGCATACGATTATAAAACGATAAAAAATAAACAACGATTACCAATTTAAATTTTGACAATACCTATTGATTATTAAACCGCTTACACAGCATTTAAAAAGTAAAATGGTATTATGTTGAATAATTAATTTATAAACCATCACTACCAAAACTTTTTTTTTCTAAATAGATTTTTAAAGAGTTTCTTTTTTTAATCATCTAAATAGCTATTTTTACAATTAGTTTATTTAAAATATGCAATTTAAACATCCTGAAATTTTATATTTTCTTGCACTTTTAATAATCCCTATTTTGGTGCATTTATTCCAACTACAACGGTTTGTAAAAGTACCTTTTACAAACGTTGCTTTTTTACAAAAATTAGTATTGCAAACCCGTAAAAGTTCACGGTTAAAAAAATGGTTATTATTAGCCGTTCGAACACTATTACTTGCAGCGTTAGTTTTTGCTTTTTCACAACCTTATTTTAGCAATAAAAATATAGCCAAAACCCAACACAATTTTATTTATTTAGATAACTCATTAAGTACTAATAGCGAAGGTGAAAAGGGCAATTTATTACAAAATACGATACAAGAAATCATAGAAAATATTTCTGATAAAGACCAATTTTCATTACTTACTAATGATAATTATTACCCTAAATTATCGTCGCCAGAATTAAAAAATACGCTTTTATCTATAAAAAACACATCAAAAACATTAACCTTAAATGATATTTTATTAAAAATAAACAGCGAAAATAAAACTAAAACTAACACTTCATATAAAAACATATTAATATCTGACTTTCAGAATACTTATAAAAGTAATTTTACAAATGTAAATCAACCTTTATCTCTTATAAAGTTAAAAAATTCACAACAAAGTAATCTTTCTATTGATAGTGTTTTTATAAGCGACCATAATACTGACAATACCTCTGTTAACATTGTTATAAAAAATCAAGGCAAAGCTTTAGAAAATATTCCTATTGCAATTTTCAACAACGAAAAATTAATTAGCAAACAATCTTTTTCTATACCCGAAAACAATAGTAAAACCATTCAGTTTTTAATTCAAAAACAACCTGTTTTTTTAGGTAAAATAAAAATAACTTTTAGCGATACTTTTGGTTTTGACAACACCTTCTACTTCACTTTAAATAACACCAAAAAAATTAATGTTTTAAGCATTGAAAAAAGGACTTCTTTTTTAAGTAAAATTTACACAAAAAACGAATTTAATTTCACAAGCATTCCACTTAAAAACACCAACTACAATTCGTTTGCAAAACAGCAACTTATTATATTAAATGAGCTTACCGAAATTCCGTCTTCTTTAATTTCTAGTCTTACCGATTTTTGTAAAAAAGGAGGTTACTTAACTATAATACCCAATGCTGAATCTGCAATACCATCATACAATTTATTATTTAAAAATTTATCAGCAGGCAAACTCTTGCCAAACAAAAAAGACAGTTTAAAAATAACAACTATTAATTTTGAACACCCCTTACTAAAAAATGTGTTTTTTAAAAAAATAGATAATTTTCAATATCCTTTTGTACAAAATTATTTCCCTTCCGCTTTTAATAAGAGTAGTAATATTATTTCTTTTGAAAATAAAACGGGCTTTATTCAACAAATTGATTTACCTAACAGTAAACTTTTTTGGGTGGCTTCTCCATTACAAAAACAATATAGCAACTTTACTAATTCGCCTTTAATCGTTCCAGTTTTTTACAATATTGCTCAACAAAGTCTACAACATACCAAATTATATTACAGGCTTAATCAAAACAACACTATAGAAATTAATACTCAATTAAATAAAGATGATATTTTAACGATAAAAAATAACCACACCACTTTTATTCCGCTACAACAAATTTCTCAAAACAAGGTCAGTTTAACCACACAAGACCAACCTAATGAAGCTGGTTTTTATTACATTACGCAGCAAAAAGACACCTTGCAATCAATAGCCTACAACTATCAAAAAGAAGAAAGCGCTTTACAATTTTTAGATATTAAAACTCTAGACATTGCTAAAAACATAGAAACAGCTACCTCTGTAAAAGAAGTTTTTACGGATATAAATAAAAAAAATAAAGTTCATTGGCTTTGGCAATGGTTTTTAGCCTTGGCTATTGTATCTTTGCTTCTAGAAATTTTAATTCTAAAATTCTTCAAAGTATGAGTACGCTCATTAAGTCGGCAATAATTATCGATCCTACAGGTCCGCACCATAAACAACAAAAGGATATTTTAATTACAAATGGTATTATTGAAAAAATAGCAACTACTATTGACAAAAAAAGTGACTATACAGTTGTTAATCTCGACAATTTACATATTTCTTGTGGCTGGTTTGACACTAGTGTGTCTTTTGGCGAACCTGGTTTTGAAGAGCGAGAAACTATTGTAAACGGATTACAAGTTGCCGCTAAAAGCGGTTTTACCTCTGTTGCAGTAAATGCAAACACCAACCCTATTATTGATAACAAAGCAGGTGTTGAGTTTTTAACAAACACAGCCAATAAACAGGCCACAAGCCTATACCCAATAGCAGCCCTTACACAACAAAGCAAAGGTGCTGAAATGGCTGAATTGTTTGACATGCAACAATCGGGAGCCATTGCTTTTAGCGATTATAACAAACCCGTTTTTAATGACAATTTATTAAAAATAGCTCTTTTATATGCTCAAAATTTTGACGGATTAATATTGAGTTTTCCTAAAAATAATGCCATTGCGGGTATGGGAATTGTAAACGAAGGCATTAACTCAACCAAACTAGGGTTAAAAGGTGCTCCTGCCTTAGCAGAAGAATTACAAATTGCACGTGATTTATTTATTTTAGAATATACTGGAGGCAAATTACATATACCCACCATTTCTACAGCAAACTCAGTAAAACTGATTAAAGAGGCTAAGAAAAAAGGAATAAATGTAACTTGTAGCGTAGCCGTTCATAACTTATTATTAACCGATAATGAACTTCACAATTTTGATTCAAACACAAAGGTAAACCCACCTTTACGAACCTTAAAAGACACAAAAGCTCTACAAAAAGGAGTTAAAGAGGGTACTATTGACATCATTACTTCAGATCACAACCCTATTGACATTGAACATAAAAAGGTAGAATATAGCCAAGCCAAAAACGGTACTATTGGTTTAGAAAGTGCTTTTGGCGCTTTAAACTCGGTATTAGATATTGAAACCATAGTAAAATGCCTTTCAATAAACCCTAAAAAACGATTTGGATTAACATCAACCTCTATAAAAAAAGGTGAAAAAGCAGATTTATCTCTCTTTAATCCGAAAACTGAATATACTTTTTCTGAACAAAATATTTTATCCACCTCAAAAAACAGTATATTTATTGGCAAAAAAATGGAAGGAAAAGCATACGGCGTTTTTAACAACAATCAACTTATATTAAATTAATAACATCATGGGAGATAAAATGATAGAAAATCAAACAGTAAACGAAGGTAAAACCAATGCAATTATTAGTTATTTAACTATAATAGGCACTATAGTAGCATATATTTTAAATAATAGTAAAAAAAATTCATTTGTAAGTTTTCATATTCGTCAAATGATTGGCTTGTGTATTATACAGTTATTAAACAGTTGGATTATTCAAAAATACGTAAGTTCTGTTGCCGCTGGAATTATTGGAGTTGCATTAGTTATTCTTTGGATAATCGGTTTTATGGGAGCTATAAAAGGTGAAGAAAAGAAAATTCCAATATTTGGTGACCAATTTCAAGAATGGTTTAAAAATATTTAATGTTACATTACCTCTTAAGAGAGCCTAAAACTGCAATTACAAATCCACCTTTGCTAATTTTACTACATGGTTATGGTAGTAACGAAGAAGATTTGTTTTCGTTTGCAAATGAGCTTCCAGATGAATTATTAATTGTTAGTGCTCGCGCACCTTATAGTATGGGTTTTGGCGGGTACGCTTGGTATGCGATAAATTTTGATGACCAAAATGGTAAATTTTCTGATTTAAATGAAGCTAAAAAATCAATTGAAGCTATTGCCTCGTTTATTGACGAAATTAAAGCCAAATACCATACTGATGCAAACAATACTTTTTTATTAGGGTTTAGTCAAGGTGCTATTTTAAGTTATGCTGTAAGTTTTAACTACCCTAACAAAGTGCAACATGTAATTGCATTAAGCGGTTATATAAATGAAGACCTACTGCCCACACATATAAAAGAAGATATTACTACCGATTATTATATTTCTCACGGAACAGTCGACCAAGTATTACCTGTTGATTGGGCGCGAAAAGCACCTGTGTTTTTAAACAACTTACAACTACAAAACCAATACTCTGAGTATCCTGTTGGGCATGGTGTTGCTCCTCAAAATTTTCACAGTTTTAATACCTGGATAAAAAAACGTATTTAACACAACCTTTAAAAGTATTTTTTTAAGATCTTACTTAACTTAACGCCATTTAAACCTTAAAAAGCTAACCGTTAAAATAGTTTTTGCTGATTGTCGTCGTTATTTTGTTTTTTCTTTTGAATTGCCTTTTTTATAAGCTCTTTTTTCTTTTCCTCTTTATCAGACATTTCTATGGTTGATGATTTTTTAATGGTAGGCTCTACTTTAGGCACATCAATAGGTAACTCATCATTATCAATAATTTCTTCTTCTACAACTTCAACTTCTTCTACAGTGGGTTCTTCGTAAGGAAGCGCTTCTAAAATGTTTATTTGTTTTATTTTTTCGGTTGTTAATTGATTACCCAATGCTTTAATTCCTTTAACACTAATAAACTCTTCTAAATTAACCTCCATGTTTTTTACATCTCGTTTAGAAAACACAATTTCTACTACGGGTCTATAATCAGTAGCCACAATTTCTAATTGCGATTTTTCATGTTCTGAAATAAAAAGCTCTTCTTTATCAGTAGCTTCAATTAAAAATCGTTTTACATAATACCGTTGTTTTTCTCCGTCAAAATAAATAGCTGATATGGGTTTTTTAGGGTTCCATTTTTCAAGAACAATCATATCATCATCAAAATGCATTGCCAAATCTGGAGTAATTGCTTTAATTTTTCCTGATTGGGTAGCAATTAAAATTTTATCTTCTGCTCTAAATTCACCTAACAACTCTCCTCTTCCATCAACATTTAAACGCTGTACAGTATCATCAAACCAAATTTTTCGAGGCTTTAAAGTAGACACTCCTGCTTCTTTAAACTCTACTTTTTTAATAGCATGTTTAGTAACTTGATTACCTCGAACACTACGTCCCTTAATCGCTAAATCTGAAAAATCAACATCCCATTTTAATTTCTTAATACTTCCTACAGCTCGTAGTAAAATAGTTACCACCTCTGCTTCTCCATTAGCATTAGCCGAAAAATACAATACTTTCGACTTTGGATTATCATTTGCTAAATTATATTCTCTATCTCGTGTAACTGAGGTTACGTTAAAACGTTTCATATACGATGCTCCTTTAGCGCCATCTCTATAAACCATATTGTATACGGTACGTTTGTCTTTCTTTTTAAAAACGGCTACATGTATAATTCCTTTACCTACAAAGGTTTTAGAATCTACTTTGGTTACTTGCATTGTACCGTTATCTCTAAAAACAATTATATCATCAATATCGGCACAATCGGTAACATATTCGTCCTTTTTTAGAGCCGTTCCAATAAACCCTTCTTCTCTATTTACATACAATTTTGCATTACGCATAACTACCTTAGTAGCCACAATATCATCAAAAATTCGTATTTCTGTTTTACGTTCTTTTCCTTTTCCGTATTTGGTTTTTAATTCTTTAAAGTAATCTATAGCAAAGGTGATAAGATTTGCTAAATAGTGTTTTACTTCTGTTATTTTTTCTTCTAACCCTTCAATAAATTGTTTTGCCTTATCAATATCGAACTTAGAAATCTTTTTAATTCTAATTTCTGTTAGGCGTACAATATCTTCTTCGATAATTGCTCGTTTAAGATGTTTAGTATGTGGTTGTAAACCTTTATCAATAGCTTCTATAACCCCTTCCCAAGTTTCTACTTCTTCAATATCTCGGTAAATTCTGTTTTCGATAAATATACGTTCTAACGAAGCAAAATGCCATTGTTCTTCTAATTCGTGTAACTGAATTTCTAATTCGCGCTTTAACAATTCAACGGTAAAATCAGTCGATTTTCTTAATACTTCTGAAACCCCTGTAAACACAGGTTTATTATCTTCGATAATACAGCACAAAGACGAAATTGAGTTTTCACAACTCGTAAAGGCATATAATGCATCAATGGTTTTATCAGGCGACACATTAGGTGGTAAATGCACTAAAATTTCTACCGTAGCAGCGGTATTATCTTCAATTTGCTTAATTTTTATTTTGCCTTTATCATTCGCTTTTAAAATACTATCAATTAAAGAAGAGGTTGTAGTGCCAAAAGGCACTTCATTAATAACTAGTGTTTTTTTGTCGAGTGCTGATATTTTTGCTCTAACTCTTATTTTTCCACCTCTTTTTCCGTCTTTATAATCGCTTACATCTACAATACCCCCCGTTAAAAAATCAGGAACAATAGTAAAACTTCTTCCTTTTAAATATTTGATAGACGCGTCGATTAACTCATTAAAATTATGAGGTAAAATTTTGGTTGATAATCCTACCGCAATACCTTCTGCTCCTTGTGCTAACAAAAGTGGAAACTTTACAGGCAAGTTTACAGGTTCTTTTTTACGTCCATCGTATGAGGCTTGCCACTCGGTAGTTTTAGCATTAAAAACAACATCTAGGGCAAATTTTGATAACCGTGCTTCAATATAACGAGAAGCCGCTGCCCGATCACCAGTTAAAATATTTCCCCAGTTACCTTGCATGTCTATCAGCAATTCTTTTTGCCCCATCTGCACCATGGCATCACCTATAGAAGCATCTCCATGCGGATGATACTGCATGGTATGCCCAACAATGTTTGCTACCTTATTATAACGCCCATCATCTAAATCTTTCATCGAATGCATGATACGGCGTTGTACAGGTTTAAACCCATCTTCAATTGAAGGTACTGCTCGTTCTAAAATTACATACGAGGCATAATCTAAAAACCACTCTTTATACATACCAGTAACCTTGGTAATGGTTTCGGTATTTTCAACAGATTGATTTAATTCTTCGTCGTGCTCGTAATTATTATTTTCTTCACTCATGTATCAATTTTAAACGGTTTATGGGTAGTTTATTTGTTTTTGCATCTATTTTTTAGAACTATTAAACAAACTAAGCTTCTTCTACTAAGTCTAACTCAACTTTTAAGTTATTAATGATAAATTTTTGTCTGTCAGGCGTGTTTTTACCCATATAAAATTCTAACATCTGTTCTATCGACATTTCTTTATCTAACATTACAGGATCTAAACGAATATCAGCTCCAATAAAATGAACAAATTCGTTAGGTGAAATTTCTCCCAATCCTTTAAATCGGGTAATTTCTGGTTTTCCTCGTAGTTTATTAATTGCTGCTTGTTTTTCTTCTTCTGAATAACAATAAATAGTTTCCTTTTTATTTCGAACTCTAAACAAGGGGGTTTCTAAAATATACAGATGACCTTCTTTAATAACTTCTGGAAAAAACTGTAAAAAGAAGGTTATTAACAACAATCGAATATGCATACCATCTACATCGGCATCAGTAGCAATTACAATATTATTGTAACGAAGATCTTCTAACCCATCTTCAATATTTAATGCCGCTTGTAGAAGGTTGAATTCTTCATTTTCGTATACAATTTTTTTAGATAACCCGTACGAGTTTAATGGTTTTCCTTTTAAACTAAATACAGCCTGTGTATTTACATTACGAGATTTAGTAATAGAACCACTTGCCGAATCTCCCTCAGTAATAAACAAGGTAGTTTCTAAATATCCCTCTTTTTTAGTGTCGCCAAAATGAATACGACAATCGCGTAATTTTTTATTATGTAAGCTCGCTTTTTTTGCTCTATCACGTGCTAGTTTTCGAATTCCTGATAATTCTTTACGTTCTTTTTCTGCCTGTAAAATCTTTTTTTGAAGCTTTTCTGCCGTTTCGGCATTTTTATGCAAATAATTATCGAGCTGTGTTTTTAGAAAATCATTAATGTACGTGCGAACTGTTGGCAACTCTCCTCCCATTTCGGTAGAACCTAATTTGGTTTTTGTTTGGCTTTCAAAAACAGGCTCCATCACTTTAATAGAAATGGCAGAAATAATCGACTTACGCACATCTGACGCCTCAAAGTTTTTACCGTAAAATTCGCGAATAGTTTTTACCAAAGCTTCTCTAAACGCTGCTTGATGCGTACCACCCTGTG
Source organism: Tenacibaculum sp. UWU-22 (assembly GCF_041021355.1). NCBI lineage: Bacteria > Pseudomonadati > Bacteroidota > Flavobacteriia > Flavobacteriales > Flavobacteriaceae > Tenacibaculum > Tenacibaculum sp. UWU-22. The sequence continues at coordinate 17,008 of NZ_JBFNGP010000001.1, forward strand.
TCGTGTTTTGACCATTTACAAACGAGTGATATTCTTCTGAATATTGGGTTTTACTATGTGTTATTGCTACTTCAATATCATCTCCTCTTAAATGAATTATAGGATACAACATATCGTCTTGATTATTGTTGTCTTCTAATAAATCTTTTAATCCATTTTCTGAATAAAACTTTTCTCCATTAAAAACAATAGTTAATCCTGGGTTTAGATACACATAGTTTTTAAGTAATCGAACAATGTATTCTGGGCGATACTTATAATTTTTAAAAATAGTATCATCGGCGATAAAGGTTACTTTAGTTCCTCTACGACGAGAGGTTTCATCTAATAGATCTTGATGGGTTAAATTCCCTTTTTCAAATTCTGCCGATGCTGATTTACCGTCTCTGGTAGACTCTACTCTAAAATAACTAGATAAAGCATTTACTGCTTTAGTACCTACCCCATTTAATCCTACCGACTTTTTAAACGCGCGAGAGTCATATTTACCTCCTGTATTCATTTTAGAAACCACATCTACCACCTTTCCTAAAGGAATACCTCTACCATAGTCGCGAACAATTACTTTATCTCCTTGCACCGAAACTTCGATAGTTTTACCCGCTCCCATCACATACTCATCAATAGAGTTGTCTAACACCTCTTTTACTAAAATATAAATACCATCATCGGCAGAAGAACCGTCGCCTAACTTACCAATATACATCCCAGGACGCATACGAATATGTTCTTTCCAGTCAAGTGAACGTATATTATCTTCAGTATAATTAGTTTCTGGTACCATAAGTTTAACGGATTGAAGTGTATGCTAAAATAATATTTACAATGTAAAGATAAAAAGCTCTATTAAATTAGTTTTCAACAGTATTTTATCGTTCACAGAAAAACATAAAAATATTTTTACGTAGAAAAAAACGTACTCAAAAACAACACAAAACCCTAACTATCAATAAATTATATGTAGTTAGGGTTGTTTTTTTTAACCAATAATTACTTTACGTTATGGCTTATTATTAACGGGTTGTGTAAGCTGATATTCTTTGTCGTATAAACTAAGCTGTCTTTTTCTCCAATTAGGTCCTTCTAAAAACACAGGATGAGGCAATCGAACTTCCCAATCACCTAGTTTTTTAAGTAACTCTTTCGTTTTTTCAATATTTTTTAAAGAAACATCATTTTGTTCAGAAACATCTGTTGGTAAGTAATATAATAAAGGTAAACGGTCTGGAAGACTTATTAATTTCCAATTTCCCTCACGAATTGCTGCACTAATAGTAAAGTGCCATTTTAATTCTTGATGAGGTAAAGAGGTATCTTTTCCTGTAATATATGGAAACAAGTTTACCCCATCAAAATGGTCTTCTTTTTTAATTTCTCCCCCAGCTAGTTTAACAAAAGTAGGCGCTAAATCTAACGAAGAAACAGGGTGGTCATATACTTTTCCTGACTCTAAAGTTTTAGGCCAATTTAAAATATAAGGTACATGAATACCTCCTTCTAAAAGTATTCCTTTTTGCCCTCTATAGGGTGCGTTTATAGAAGCATTAACATCACATGGCCCTCCATTATCACTAATAAAAACAATCAAAGTATTATCTTTTAATCCGTATTTATCAAGTGTCTTAACAATTTTTCCAATATTAACATCTAACCTATGAATCATTGCGGCATAAGTGCGTCTTTTTTTATCTTTTATATTCTTATATAACTCAAGATCTTCTTTAGTTGCTTGCATTGGTGCATGCGGTGCATTAAAAGCTGCATACAAAAAAAATGGTTCTGCTTGGTGTCTTTTTATAAAATCAACACATTCATTCCCTTTATCATCAGTGATATAGGTTATAGGGCTAGGCGTTTTATAGTTACATTGAATGGGAGCAGTATGCCCTGAACCTTTAGGGGTAGATTTAAAATAATCATGACTTCCACCTAAATACCCCCAAAACTCATCAAAACCTCTCTTTAAAGGGTGAAATTGTGGTTTATAACCCAAATGCCACTTTCCTATTATACCACTTACATAACCTAATGGTTTTAACCTATCAGCTATTGTTTTTTGAGTTACTGGCATTCCAAGAAACTCAGGGTCAAAACCTGGTTGATTAGAACTAAGGTTATTATCTTGCCCAAATTCTACTTGATTAATTCCTGTTAAAAGCCCAGCGCGAGAAGGGCTACATACTGCAGAAGAAACATATCCTTGAGGAAATCTTACACCAGAATATGCCAAATTATCAATATTTGGAGTTTTAATTTCTGTACTCCCATTAAAACCGACATCACCAAAACCTAAATCATCTGCAACGATTAAAATAAAATTAGGTTTATCAGTTGCTGAACGACTAGTATTTTTTTTCGATAAATTGTGACCTACTTGCGACCACAAAGAAATTGACCCTAAAAGAATAATAAGGCAAAAAACTTTTTTTTGCATAATTTAAGCTGTTTATATTATGAGTTAAGCTAGCAAAGGTAAGGTAATTTTATACCTTCTAATCGAATTTTGCTATTTTAGAACCTCTTAAAAGGGTATAAAATAGTTAAAAAGTAGTTAAAAAAGCGGCTAACACCGATTACTCGTAAAAATTATTATGATTATCTTTAGCAAATGAATTTTCTTGCCCACTTGTACCTTTCAAAAAATCATACTGATATTATGATAGGTAATTTTATTGCCGATCAAATAAAAGGAAATCATTTTTCTCATTTTTCGAATAAAATTCAACAAGGCATTTTATTACACCGACAAATAGACACCTTTACCGATAGCCATGAAACAGTAAAAAAAAGTAAACGAAGATTACACAAACGCTATAGACATTATAACGGAGTAATCATCGACATTTTTTACGACCATTTTTTAGCAAAAAACTGGGAAACCTACACAACTGTTTCATTAGACACCTATGTAAATAATGTATATACCTTATTAAAAAGCAACCTTGATATACTACCTAGTAAAACTCAAGAAATGTTACCCTATATGATTCAATACAACTGGCTATATAATTACCAATACATAAAAGGCATAAAAGAAGTGTTAGAAGGTATGAATAGGCGTACCAAAGGAAAATCTAAAATGAATTTAGCTATAGAAGATTTACAACTTCATTACTTTGATTTTGAACAAGATTTTACCTCTTTTTTCAAAGATTTACAGGCTTTTTCTAATCAAAAATTAAAAGAACTAGGTCTCTAAAATAGTCACTATGAAAAACGTTTTTTATTTCACGTTAATAATCTTTTGCATTTATAGCTGTAAAAAAAATAAAAAAATTATTGGTGTAACAACCGACAAAGCAATGGTTGTTTCAGCGCGAGAAGAAGCTTCTAAAATTGGCATGCATATTTTAAATAAGGGAGGTAATGCATTTGATGCAATGGTAGGCACAGAACTGGCTCTTGCCGTAGCTTACCCATATGCTGGTAACATAGGTGGTGGTGGATTTATGGTGTACCGTAAACACGATGGTGAAATAGGCGCTCTCGACTATCGTGAAAAAGCCCCTTTAGCAGCCACAAAAATATGTATTTAGACACTAATAAAAATGTAATTAAAAACAAAAGTACATTAGGCGCTATGGCTATTGGAGTTCCTGGTACTATAGCTGGTGTTTTTAAGGCCTATAAAAAATTTGGTTCTTTACCTTTAAATGAAATTATTCAACCTGTAATAGACTTGGCAAATCGAGGGGTAATCGTTACTAAAAAACAAGCTAACCGCATAAAAAAATATCAACCTTTTTTTTTAAAAGTAAACACTAATACTATTTTATTTGATAAAAATTGGAAAGAGCATGATACTATAAAATATCCAAAACTTGCAGAAACCTTAAGTCGAATTTTAAAAAATGGACGCGATGAGTTTTATAAAGGAGAAACCGCTAAAAAACTAGTAAAATTTATTCAAGAAAATGGTGGAATTATCACCGAAAAAGATTTAGAAAAATATGAAGCTAAATGGAGAACACCTATTGTTTTTAAGTATAAAGAATTAAAAATAATTTCTATGTCTCCCCCGTCTAGTGGAGGCATCTGTTTAGCTCAAATTATGAACGCTATAGAGCCTTTTAACTTAGGTAAATTAGGGCATAACACTACCAAAACAATTCAAGTTATTACCGAAGCAGAACGCAGAGCTTATGCTGATAGAAGCTATTTTTTAGGCGATCCAGATTTTGTGAAAATTCCAATTAAAACACTCATAAGTAAGTCGTATGCAAAAAACAGAATGCATAACTTTTCTTTTAAAGCAGCCACAAAATCAGCGAGTATTAGTCATGGTCATATTCAAATTTCTGAAAGTAATGAAACAACCCATTATTCTATTGTAGATCAGTTTGGCAATGCCGTTTCGGTTACCACTACTTTAAATGGCGCCTACGGATCAAAATTATACTGCAACGATTTAGGCTTTTTTTTAAATAATGAAATGGATGATTTTTCTAGCAAACCTGGAGTACCTAATATGTTTGGATTAATAGGTGCAGAAGCCAATAAAATAGAACCCGAAAAACGAATGTTAAGCTCTATGACACCAACTATTGTAGAAAAAAACAATGCGCTTTATATGGTTGTAGGCACTCCAGGAGGGGCTACCATTATTACATCGGTATTGCAAGCCATTTTAAATGTGTACGAGTTTAATATGGGAATGCAAGAAGCCGTAAATCAACCTCGATTTCATCACCAATGGCTCCCCGATGAAATTTTTATGGAATCGAATAAATTTGACAAAAAAACGATTAGCGCTTTAAAACAATTAGGTTATACAATTAACGAAAAAGATGCCCCTTCTATTGGTAGAATAGATGGGATTTTAGTATTACCTAACGGAAAACTAGAAGGAGGCGCTGACCCTCGTGGCGATGATAAGGCAATCGGATTTTAAATTTTGTTATCGATAAAAAAAGCTACTTTTGCCATATGCGAATAGATATTATTACGGTTTCACCAGAATTAATAAAAAGCCCGTTTGAACACTCAATGATAAAGCGCGCTATTGATAAAAAATTAGTACAGGTACATTTTCATAATTTAAGAGACTACGGAATTGGGTCGTACAAAAAATTAGACGATATGCCTTTTGGTGGTGGAGCTGGTATGGTGTTAATGATTGAGCCTATAGATAAATGTATTTCTGAATTACAAGCACAAAGAAAATACGATGAAATTATTTATATGACGCCCGATGCAAAAACCCTAAATCAAGCTACTGCAAATTTTTTATCATTAAAAGAAAATATAATCATTTTAGCAGGGCATTATAAAGGTGTAGACCAACGTGTACGCGACAAGTTTATTACTAAAGAAATATCAATAGGCGATTATGTATTAACTGGTGGCGAATTGGCTGCAGCAGTTTTATGCGATGCTATTATACGGTTAATACCAGGCGTATTAGGCGACGAGCAATCTGCCTTAACCGACTCTTTTCAAGACAACTTATTATCACCCCCTGTTTATACTCGACCTGCCGAATACAACGGATTAAAAGTTCCAGAAGTTCTTTTATCTGGTAATTTTAAAAAAATTGATGATTGGCGTAGTGAAAAAGCCTTTGAACGCACTAAAAATATTAGACCCGATTTATTAGATGAATAGCTTACTTTATTATACTAAAAAGTATCCCGCAATAAGCATTGTAATAGGCTTTCAATTGTTTCGATTTATAATGCTTCCTTTTATGGGCTTAATGCCTCAAGACGCATATTATTATTTTTATGGTGAGCATTTAGCACCTTCGTATTTTGATCACCCTGGCATGATTGGCTATCTTTTACGGTTGTTTACAAGCGTTTTTGGAAAAACTGTATGGGCTATTAAACTTACCGATTTTGTGGTTACCTCTTTAACCTTAGTAAGTTTTTACAAACTGGCCTCACATTTTTTATCAAAAAGGTATTTAAACTATGCTATTATTTTAATTAGCACAACACTATTTGTTTCTATTTTATCTTTTAACTCAACTCCTGATGTTCCTTTATTATTATTTTGGACCTTAAGCATCAACTGTTTATACAAGGCTATTTTTCAACAAAAAAAAGAATATTGGATTTTAGGTGGAATCGCCATGGGCTTAGCTTTTGACAGCAAATACACCGCACTGCTTTTACCTATTGGGTTAATCGCTTTTTTATTTTTCTCTAACCGTTATCGAAAGCTTTTACTTTCGCCTTGGTTATGGATTAGTTTAATAATTGCAGCACTAGTAACTTTTCCTGTTTGGTGGTGGAATTATCAAAACAATTTTGTTTCATTTACTTTTCAATCAACTAACAGAACCAGCAGTATCTCTAAATTAGAAATAAACCCTAAATATTTTTTAGGAGCTATTGGTCATCAACTCATTTTATTATTACCCATTTTATTTGCGGTTTTTGTAACATTTACCTACAAATACATAAAAAAAGCCCTTTTAAAATTTAAACTCCCTAGCAATCAAACCTTATTTTTGTTAGCTTTTTTTGTTCCAACTTTTGTCGGTTTTTTTCTAATAACCCCTATTTACTGGGTTAAAATGAATTGGCTAATGCCTTCTTACATCACTGGAATTATAATTGCTGCAATGTTTTTTAATAAAAAACTACTTAAAACTCAACTTATAATTTCTATCGTTTTTCATATTCTTATTGCTGTTGAAATACTATTTTATATTGTACCTATAAAAAGTGATGATACTTGGGTAGGATGGGAAAAATTAGCCCAAGAAACAAAGAAAATACAAAAACAATACCCTAATACATTTGTATTTTCTAACGATAACTACAAAACTTCAGCAGCATTGAATTTTTATTTAGACGAAAAAATATATGCTCAAAATATTATTGGTTTACCTGCTTTACAGTTTGATTATATTGGCGATGATTTAACCTCTTTAAATGGTAAAAATGCTTTGTTTATAGATTCTGATAAACGATTTAAAAACAAAAACAAAAAAGGAGAAATACCTACTGAGTTAACCACCTATTTTAAAGAGGTAAAAGAACTAGAACCTATAATTATAAAAAGAGGAAACCAAGAAGTTAGAAAATTTTGGGTTTTCTATTGCGCTGACTATATGTATAAAAAATAAACCAACAATTAGTTTTATCGTGAAAAAATAATTCTTAAATTTGCCGCACTCAAAACCAACCTCTGACGAAAATCGTGTACGTTGCTTTTAGATAAACTTATAAAAAATATAAATATGGAATCTTTAATCCAATTTGTACAAAACGAATTTGTAGCTAAAAAAGAATTACCAAAATTTGCTGCAGGTGATACTATTACAGTATACTACGAAATTAAAGAAGGTAGCAAAACAAGAACTCAGTTTTTTAAAGGAGTTGTAATTCAAAAAAGAGGTGTTGGTGCAACCGAGACTTTTACTATTAGAAAAATGTCTGGAACTGTTGGGGTTGAGCGTATCTTCCCTGTAAACTTACCTTCTATTCAAAAAATTGAAATTAACAAAAGAGGTAAAGTACGTAGAGCTCGTATATTCTATTTTAGAGGTCTTACTGGTAAAAAAGCAAGAATTAAAGAAAAAAGAAATTAAACTAAAGTCGTAAATTATTTATTTCAATTTCTTACGACAAGTTTATTTTAGCCTTTACTAATAATGTAAATTAAAAACTTCCTAAACAAAAAATGTTTAGGAAGTTTTTTTTGGTTTAATAATGCTTAAATAAAATCTCGCCTTATATTCTCTTCTTTAAATTATACCACTTAATCTAAATTTGATATAAAAAAAATACCTAAAACAGCTTAAAAGCCATCTTAGGTATCTCTTAAAATATTTTGATTAGGATTTTACATTTTTAATAATCTCCTAACGTTTCTGGGTTTTGAGCTAAAGCTTCCGCTAACTGTTCGTCATTAGGAGCTTTACCATGCCACGCATGAGTATGCATCATAAAATCTACACCATTACCCATTTCAGTATATAATAAAATACAAATGGGTTTTCCTTTACCTGTTTTAGACTTAGCATCGGCTAAACCAGCTAAAATAGATTCAATATCATTACCTTTTTTAACTTCAACAATATCCCAACCAAAAGCTTCAAATTTAGCTCTTATGCTTCCCATGGCTAAAACATGATCGGTTGTTCCATCAATTTGTTTTCCATTTAAATCGACTGTTGCTATTAAATTATCAACTTTCTTGGCGGCAGCATACATAGCGGCCTCCCATATTTGTCCTTCTTGAAGCTCTCCATCGCCGTGTAACGAATATACTAATTTGTCGTCGTTATTTAATTTTTTTGTATTTGCTGCTCCAATTGCCACACTCATTCCTTGTCCTAACGAACCTGAAGCAATTCGAACACCAGGTAATCCTTCATGAGTAGTTGGATGCCCTTGTAAGCGAGAATTTAATTTTCTAAAAGTGGCTAATTCACTTACTGGAAAAAAACCACTACGTGCTAAAACACTATAAAAAACTGGAGAAATATGCCCATTTGATAAAAAGAATAAATCTTCGTTCTTTCCATCCATAGAAAAATTAGTAGAATACTCCATTACCTCTTGGTATAGGCAAGTAATAAATTCGGCGCAACCTAAAGAGCCTCCGGGATGACCCGAATTTACATCGTGCACCATACGTAAAATATCTCTACGAACTTGTTGTGTAAAATCTTGTAACTGTTGTGTTGTTGGCATGTTTTAAATTTTATGCTGACAAAAATACAAAAGTGATTGGATTTTACCATTGTTACTTTACAGTATTTATTGCCCGAATTATTAACATCGAAAAGATTTTAATAAAACCTTGTTTCTTTTTTATAAAAATTATTTTTTTTACCGCCATAAACACATCTAGTATAGCTCTAAAAAACATAAGATGTGTTTTTCAATAAACTATTTCTATGTTTTTTGCTTTTTCTTTTTAGCTGCAGGAAACAACACATTATTTAAAATTAAGCGATACCCTGGTGAATTGGGGTGTAAATCTAATTCGGTTTTAGGGTCACCCACCCGATGTTGATAATCTTCAGGATCATGCCCTCCGTAAAAAGTAAACATACCTTTACCTATAGTACCATGAATATAACGCGCCTCTCCATTAGCTTTATTTTCGCCCATTATTAAAACGGTTGATTTTATGGTATGTCTGTCAAATGAAGTAGTTTGTCCCATAAATCCCTTTACCAATCGGGTATGGTCTTGGGTTAACATGGTGGGTACTTGATCCCATTTTGCAGAAAATTCTAACAACGAAAAATAATCAGACGTTTTAGGTATATTACGTTTACGAGTCATATCGATAGTCGAAAATTCATATACCGTAGGGTCTTTAATCAATTCAAAATTTTTAAAAGCAAATGTTTTAGTAAAATCTATTTTTGATTGGTAATTGGGTTCTGAAGGGTCTCCATCAAACATCGATTCGCAAATATCAACACCTGCGGCAGCAAGTGCAATATCAAAACTATCCGTAGCCGAACACATTGCAAACATAAAACCACCACCAATTACGTAATCTTTGATTTTTAATGCTACATCTCTTTTTTCTTCAGATACTTTTGCATATCCTAATTTTGCAGCTAGTTTTTCAGCATCTTTTTTTTGTTGAATGTACCATGGTTCTGTTCGGTAAGCACTATAAAATCGACCGTACTGACCCGTAAAATCTTCGTGATGTAAGTGTAACCAGTCGTACAAAACCAATTTATCATTCAACACTTCTTCATCATACACCACATCGAACGGAATTTCGGCATAGGTTAATACCATAGTTACTGCATCATCCCATGGCATTTTATCTTTTGGAGAGTATACCGCTATTTTTGGTGCTTTTTCTAAAGTTACCGCTTCTTGATTTTTAGAAGGCGACGAAATTTCTTCTAATATTAAAACTGATTTAGCATCAGAGATTACCCGATGCGAAACACCCCTAATAACACATTCTTTTTCTACTATTTCATTATTTTCAATTAAAAATGCCCCGCCGTCGTAATTAAGAAGCCATTTTGCTTTCAATCCTTTTTGAAGTGCAAAATACACTATACCATACGCTTTTAAATGATTTTTTTGATTATCAGCACTCATAGGTATGTATATAAAAGATGCACAAAGTAAATTTGACATAAACAAAAATATGACTACTAATAAGAGTTTTTTCACGCAAACAAATTTTTAAGTATACACTTACTATTTTAAATCAATTCATTAATTTTAAAAAGGCAAACCATTTTCATCTTCATTATCAAAAGCATCTTTAGGGTCAACACGTTGGTTTGGTAAAATATCGTTATTCATTTTAGATTGATATTCACTACTAAAACTTTCTTCTAAATCAGAAAACTTAGCTAAGTGTCCTGTAAATTTTAAACGAATATTTTCTAAGCCTCCATTACGGTGTTTCGCTACAATAAACTCTGCTTGTGCTTCACAAGGAGTATGGTCGTCGTCGTCCCACTCGGTCATTCCGTAATATTCTGGTCTAAAAATAAACGAAACAATATCGGCATCTTGCTCAATAGCTCCTGATTCACGTAAGTCGGATAGTAAAGGTCGTTTACTACCTCCACGTGTTTCTACTGCACGTGATAACTGCGACAAAGCAATTACTGGAATATTTAACTCTTTACCTAGCGCCTTTAAATTACGAGAAATAGTAGAAATTTCTTGCTCACGATTTCCACCAGCACCTCCAGCAGTCATTAGCTGTAAATAATCTATAACTATAATTTTTACCCCATGTTGCGATACCAAACGACGAGCTTTAGCTCGTAAATCAAAAATAGAAAGCGCTGGTGTATCATCAATAAAAATAGGGGCATCAGATAAATGCTTTACTTTAGTATTTAACTGTTGCCACTCGTCTGGGCGTAAATTTCCTTTTCGTAATTTTTCTGATGTTAACCCTGTTTCAGACGAAATCATACGGGTAATTAACTGAACAGACGACATTTCTAATGAAAATAAAGCTACTGGAATATTAAAATCAATTGCCATATTTTTGGCCATTGAAATTACAAAAGCTGTTTTACCCATACCTGGTCGTGCTGCTATAATAACCAAATCTGAAGGCTGCCAACCCGAAGTTAAAGCGTCTAATTTGGTAAAACCTGTAGCCAAACCACTCATGCCTTCTTTATTAGAAATTTCTTGAATTTTTACCAAGGCTTGTCTAACCAAATCGCTAGCTTTTTCTGAACTTTTCTTTAAATTTCCTTGGGTAACTTCAAATAATTTAGCTTCGGCATCATCTAATAAATCAAAAACATCAATGGTTTCATCATACGAATTTTCTATAATTTCACTTGAAATAGAAATTAATTTTCGCTGAATATATTTTTGTAATATAATTCGAGAGTGAAACTCAATATGAGCCGAAGAAGCTACTTTTTGAGTAAGCTCAATAATATAAAAATCACCACCTATAGTATCTAAATTGCCATCTTTTCTTAGTTGATTTGATACCGATAACAAGTCAATAGGCTCCGAATTTTGAAATAATGAGTATATCGCTGTATATATTAATTGGTGTCGTTTATCGTAAAAAGCTTCTGAATGTAATATATCTATTACATCATCAATACCCTTTTTATCTATCATCATAGCCCCTAACACCGCTTGCTCTAAGTCAAGAGCCTGAGGGGGTATTTTTCCTTTTTCTAAACTAATTATTCTTGTTTTGTCTATTTTTTTACCTGTAAACGGTGTTGCTTTTTCCATAAAACAAAAGTAATTTTTTAGGTTTAATTGTTACTTAAATATATAATTTTTATTTGTACACATAACATGTAAATAACCTTGTTTTTTTAATGTTATTAACATGTTAATAAGTGGCTAACTTTTATTTTTTTGTATTTTTGCGCTTATTTTAAGGTTATCACTTTGAAAAATAAAAAAAAGTACCTTTTACTAACCGTTTTATTACCTGTACAAATTTTATTAGTGCAATTATTAAGCCAATATCCTCAGGTTGTTGAACAATATTATTCAAACGGAATCTATCTTTATATTTCTTCATTTTTTCGTCAATTATTGGGCTGGATTCCTTTTTCAATTGGAGATGTTTTAGTTATCTTTTTAGGTATCTACTTTTTGTACACCTGCTATAATTTATTAAAAAATAAGTTTAAAAATATCGGGAAAAAAGTATTAGCTTTTACTGCGTTTCTTTCAATACTTTACGGCTGTTTTTATATGTTTTGGGGACTAAATTATTTTAGAGAACCATTAGCTAAAAATTTAGGTTTTAACCAAAATCAATACACTACTAACGAATTAGAAACTACTACTCTAAACATAATAACAACATTAAATCGTTTACATATACAAATTACCAAAAACGACACCCTTAAAGTAGTCGTACCATATACTCAAAAAGAAATGTATACTATGGCTTTAGAAGGCTATCAAGAAATTGCAAAAACCTACCCTCAACTATCTTATAAACACGCCTCTATAAAAAGTTCATTGATTAGCTTAATACAAAGCTATAATGGAACTTCTGGATATTTAAACCCTTTAACAGGCGAAGCTCAAGTAAATGCTATGATTCCTAAAACAAGCTACCCATTAACTACCTGTCACGAAATGGCTCATCAAATTGGGTTTGCTGCCGAAAACGAAGCCAATTTTATAGGTTTTTTAGCTGCCGCTGCTAACAACAACCTTTATTTTAAATACTCAGCATATCGGTTTGCATTTATTAAATGTTATATCGAAATAAAAAAACGAAACCCTAAAATAGCAAAAGAAATATGGCATTTAATTAGCCCTGGTATTTTAAGCGATTTTAAAGCTAACAATACGTTTTGGGAGCAATTTAAAAATCCTATTGAGCCTTATTTAAAAAAAGGGTATAACTCGTACTTAAAAGCCAACAAACAAGCTAAAGGAATTGCTTCTTACGACTATGTTGTTGACTTATTAATTGCTTATTTTAATACAAATCAACCCAACTTATAAGTTTTGAAATTCTTTTATCTTTTTATCGGCTTTTGTATTTTACTAATTAGTTGTAATTCTTCTGATTTAGAAAAAGAATTTCCCTGTAAAAACAGTTCTTCATATACTCATTTAGAAACCACTAACGATATTCAAAATTTATTTAGTATTTCGTTACCAAAACATTGGAAAACAAATTTATACTACGACAATACACAAACCTCTATATTTAGTGCCGACACCACTACTAGTCTTACTAAAACAACATTAATAGATGTTACCCTACTGTATTCTCCAATAACTTTTAACGAGCAATTTAAACAAAAAATAACTCGCGAAAACATATCAGAACAGTTATCCTTTATTAAATCTAAAACACTTATTTTTTTAAACAAACCCTCTTATTTCACCTTTTCTAAAGGTAAAAAGAAAAAATACACTTATCATATTTTAACCATCTATTCTAAAGTAAACTCTGAAAATTTTTTACAAACTAAAATTGAAGTGTACGGAGACTCTTTAATTAACGAACGTTTTTGTAAAGCTATTAAACTAATAGAAAAAATAGCTTTGAAATAATTACTTTTACCCTATAAAAAACAACCACAATGAACCCACAACACATTATAAACCGATTTGTAAAATATGTAACTATTGATACCGAATCTGACCCTAACAACCCTGCTTTTCCTAGTACTGAAAAACAATGGAATCTTGCTCGTTTATTAGAACAAGAATTAATAGAAATTGGTATGCAAAATGTTGAATTAGACCAAAACTGTTACCTAATGGCCACGTTACCTAGTAATGTAGACCACCCAACTCCTACTATCGGTTTTGTTGCACATTTAGATACCAGCCCTGATTTTACAGGAACAAATGTACAGCCTCAAATTCATGAAAATTATGACGGAAAAGATATTGTTTTAAATAAAAAAGAAAACATTATTCTTTCACCAGATTACTTTAAAGATTTACTTCAATATAAAGGGCAAACGCTTATTACTACAGATGGCACAACCCTTTTAGGAGCCGATGACAAAGCAGGTGTTACTGAAATTGTTTCTGCAATGGAATACTTATTGCAACATCCTGAAATCAAACACGGTACAATTAAAATTTGCTTTACCCCTGATGAAGAAGTTGGCAAAGGAGCTGAACTATTTGATGTTAAAAAATTTGGAGCTGACTGGGCATACACCATGGATGGTAGCCAAATTGGCGAATTAGAATATGAAAATTTTAATGCAGCTAAAGCAAAAGTTACTATTAACGGAAAAATAGTTCACCCAGGCTATGCAAAAGGTAAAATGATTAATTCTACACTAATTGCTAACCAATTTATTACAGCTTTACCCAGTACTGACGTGCCTGAAAAAACCTCAGGATATGAAGGTTTTTTTCATTTACACCATATATCTGGTAATGTAGAGCAAACCGTTTTACAATACATTATTAGAGACCACGATAAAAACTTATTTGAGCAACGCAAAGAATTAATACGCAATATCGCTGACAATATCAATAAAGAAATAGGTAAAAACTTAATTGAAATTGATATTAAAGATCAGTATTATAACATGAAAGAAAAAATAACTCCTGTTATGCACATTGTTACTGTTGCTGAAGAGGTAATGAAAGATTTAAACATTACCCCAATTATTAAACCTATTCGAGGAGGTACTGATGGGTCGCAGCTTTCTTACAAAGGGCTACCTTGTCCTAATATTTTTGCAGGCGGACATAATTTTCACGGTCGGTACGAATATGTACCTGTAGAAAGCATGATTAAAGCCACTGAAGTTATTATAGGTATTGCCCAAAAAGTGGCGCAGTAACTTAATTAACAACTACAAAACAGCTTCTTTGTAAACTTACAGTGTGTTTTACAAAGAAGCTATTTAAGTTATCTATTCGTTTAAAATCTGTGCAGCGTGATCTTTAGTTTTTACTTTTTCAATAATGTTTTCAATATTACCTTTTTCATCAATTATAAAAGTAGTTCTATTAATTCCTTCATATTCACGCCCCATAAATTTTTTAGGTCCCCAAACTCCAAAAGCATTAATAACAGATTTATCTTCATCTGCCAATAACGGAAACGGTAATTTATTTTTATCTATAAAATTTTGTTGGCGTTTAGCAGAGTCGGCACTTACCCCTAACACCTTATATCCTTTAGCTAAAAACGCATTATAATTATCACGCAAATTGCAAGCCTCTGCTGTACATCCTGGTGTACTAGCTTTAGGATAAAAAAACAAAACCAATTTTTTTCCTTTATAATCCGAAAGTTTTATCGTATTTCCCTTCTCGTCTTTAGCTTCAAAATTGGGAGCCTTATCTCCTACTTTTAATTTTATCATGGTTTTTTAATTTAATATTTGTGGTTTAAAAGTACAAATAAGTTAGTAACTTTGACATAAACACCTTATTTATATCTTTAATATGACAAAAAAAGAAAAAGTACAGTTTGTTATAAATACTTTAAAAAAATTATACCCCAACCCTCCTATTCCTTTAAACCACAAAGACCCTTACACCTTATTAATAGCAGTACTTTTATCTGCTCAAAGTACTGATGCTCGGGTAAACATTATTACTCCAAAATTATTTAAAAAAGCAGATAACCCATTTGATATGGTAAAGCTTTCTGTTGATGAAATTCGTGAAATTATTAAACCTGTTGGATTATCACCAATGAAATCGAAAGGAATTTATGGTTTGTCAAAAATATTAATTGAAAAATACGATGGTAAGGTTCCTGCAGATATGCAAGCTCTAGAATTGCTACCTGCCGTAGGACATAAAACAGCTAGTGTAGTTATGAGTCAAGCTTTTAATGTTCCTGCTTTTCCGGTTGACACCCATATTCACCGATTATTATATCGTTGGAATTTATCGAACGGTAAAAACGTTGCACAAACCGAAAAAGATGCAAAACGACTATTTCCTATAGATTTATGGAATACTTTGCACCTACAAATTATTTATTATGGTCGCGAATACTCACCTGCTCGTGGTTGGGATCTTGAAAAAGATAGTATTACAAAAACCATTGGTAGAAAATCAGTTATTGATGCTTATTACAAAAATTTAAAAAAATAGACCTGATTTATTATGGATGAATGGATTGACATTTTAACTTCTGACGGAGAACCTACCGGAAAAATCGCTTTAAAATCTGAAGCCCATAAAAACGGTTGGTACCACTCAACAACTCATGTATGGCTATATACTGATGATAAAAAGGTGTTGTTACAAAAAAGAGCATCTGTAAAAAAAGTATTTCCAAACCTTTGGGATGTTTCTGTTGCTGGACACATTGGGGCTGGTGAAAATATTATTGATGCTGCAATTCGTGAAGTAAAAGAAGAAATAGGAATTACCATTACCAAAAACCAACTCACAAAAATTGGTTTAAGAAAAGACGAAATTATCCATTCAAACGGAATACTCGATAACGAGCACAAACATATTTTTATATGTAAATTGCTCGTACCTATTTCTAAACTTACCAAACAAATTAACGAAGTAGATGATCTACAACTTTTTGACTTAGAAATATTAACCGATTCTACAAAACACGGCTCCTTTATGGTACCTAACTATAAAAATTATTACGATTTTATTTATAACCAACTAACAAAAATTACTTTGCAGTAGCTTAGAAAAACTACGCTAACAACCAAGTGTAACCCTCCTGTTCTTGTTTTAAGAGTACAAATTATACTTTTTAAATTTTATTTATTTTCTGTTTTCTGCCAATTAAGAAATATAAAATTGCACCAAAAAAATTAAGAAATAACACCGTCAACAACCATACAATTTTATCATTATCTTCAAATTTGCTCTTTAAAATATCTACAAGGGCAAGAATTGTTGGTAAAATTCCAAGAAGTATGATTAATAGAAAAGGCCCAATTAGTCCTAAATAAATCATCTTATATTTTGTTTTTAATTATTTTGTTCTATTTTTTAGTATTAAAAAAACTAAAGCACTCGATTACAACTTATCCTTAATAATATTTTCTACTACTTCTGGGTCTAACAAGGTTGATACATCTCCTAAATTAGAAAGCTCATTTGAAGCTATTTTACGTAAAATACGTCGCATAATTTTACCTGACCGTGTTTTTGGTAAACCTTGGGTAAATTGTATTTTATCTAGTTTAGCAATAGGCCCTATTTTATCAGAAATTATTTGATTAATTTCTTTACGTAAATTATCATGATTTCTACTTTCGCCTATATCTTTTAACGTAATATAACCATATAAAGCACTTCCTTTAATATCATGTGGAAAACCAACAATAGCACTTTCTGCAACCGCAGGGTGCTCATTTATAGCATCTTCTATTGGCGCTGTACCTAAATTATGACCAGACACAATAATTACATCATCTACTCTACCTGTAATTCTATAATAGCCAACCTCATCGCGCAATGCTCCATCACCCGTAAAATACATATTCTTAAAAGTTGAAAAATAAGTATCTTTATAACGTTGGTGATTACCCCAAATTGTTCTAGCTATACTAGGCCATGGAAATTTTATACATAAGCGTCCTTCAGTCTGATTACCTTTTAGCTCGTCTCCATTTTCATCCATCAAACAAGGTTGTATACCTATAAATGGTAAAGTAGCGTAAGTAGGCTTAGTTGGTGTTACATACGGAATAGGGGTAATCATCATGCCTCCTGTTTCAGTTTGCCACCAAGAGTCTATAATAGGGCTCTTTCCTTTTCCTACATTATCGTTATACCAGTGCCAAGCTTCTTCATTAATAGGTTCACCCACACTACCCAATACTTTTAACGAAGATAAATCGTATTTATCTACCAACTCAACACCTTGTTTAGCCAATGCTCTAATCGCAGTAGGTGCGGTATAAAACTGATTTACTTTGTGTTTTTCTACAATTTGCCAAAAACGTCCAAAATCTGGATAACTAGGTACTCCTTCGTACATAACCGTTGTTGCCCCATTTGCTAAAGGGCCATACACAATATAACTGTGCCCTGTAATCCAACCTATATCTGCAGTACACCAATAAACATCTTCTTCTTTATATTGAAAAGCATTTTTAAAAGTATATGCGGTATATACCATATACCCCGCAATTGTGTGTACCATACCTTTAGGCATACCTGTAGAACCCGAAGTATATAAAATAAATAACGGATCTTCAGCGTCCATAACCGTTGCTTTACATTGATCAGAAGCTGCATCTAACAATGGCTGTAGCCATTTATCACGCCCTTCTTTCATGGTAATATCAGAATTAATTCTTTTAGCAACTAATACCGTTTTTACGGTAGGACAGTTTTGTAAGGCTTCATCTACAATTCCTTTTAAATCAATAGTTTTGGCTCCTCGATAAGAGCCATCTGCAGTAATTACCATTTTACAATCGGCATCATTAATTCTAGTAGCTAAAGCAGTAGAAGAAAATCCTGCAAAAACAACTGAATGAATAGCGCCAATTCTAGCACAAGCTAATAATGAAATTGCCAATTCAGGAATCATTGGCACATAAATACACACACGATCTCCTTTTTCTATACCTTGCTCTTTTAATACATTAGCAAATTGGTTTACTCGGTGGTGTAGTTGTTTATAAGTAATATGCTCAGCGGGCTCTTCTGGATTGTTAGGCTCAAATAAAATAGCTGTTTTATCTCCTCTAGTAGCCAAATGCCTATCGATACAATTTTCGGTAATATTTAACTTAGCCCCTTCAAACCATTTAATTTCAGGTTTAGAAAAATCCCAATGTAACACAGCGTTCCATTTTTTTCGCCATAAAAAATGTTCTTCAGCAACTTCTTCCCAAAATTGTTCAGGGTTTCTAATCGATTTTCTATAAACTTGATAATATTCTTCTAAATGTTTGATGTGGTAATTACTCATAATAATTATTAAATAGTAGTTAGTAGATTGTTAGTTAAAAAATTTATTTTCTTGTTCTGTAAAAAGCCTTGACTGAATAATAAAGCGAACGCCTAAAGGTATTTCAAGAGAAAAACTACTTCCTCTACCTTCGGTAACATCAACTGTTAAGTGGGTGTGTTTCCAATATTCGAATTGATCTTTATTCATATAAAAATTAACCCCTTCTATTTCGCCTAAAAGTATATCGCTTTCATCGAGATACATGTCTTCTTTTTCAAAAATCATAGGCGCAGAACCATCACAACACCCTCCGCTTTGATGAAATATTAACGCTCCATGTTTTTTCTTTAGTATCGCTACTATTTCTTTGGCTTTTTCGGTAATGGCTACTCGGCTAAATTGCATTGTAATAAAACTAAAAAATACGCGCAGTTGATTATAATACTTCAAAACTGCGCGCATAAAATTAAACTTTTTGTGCTATTTTTTAAAAAAAACCTAACTTATTTTTATCGTAAGATATTAACATGTTTTTAGTTTGTCTGTAATGATTCATCATCATTAAATGAGTTTCTCTACCAAAACCAGATTTTTTATATCCACCAAAAGGCGCATGTGCTGGATATGCATGATAACAATTTACCCATACGCGTCCTGCTTTTATAGCTCTAGGAATTTGATAAAGTTGGTGAGCATCACGTGTCCAAACTCCTGCCCCTAATCCATATAAAGTATCATTAGCAATTTCTAATGCTTCTGCCCCATCTTTAAATTTAGTTACACAGACCACAGGCCCAAAAATTTCTTCTTGAAAGACTCGCATTTTATTATTCCCTTCTAAAATGGTTGGTTTTATATAAAACCCGTTAGCCAAGTTACCCCCTAACTTATTGGCTTCTCCACCACAAAGTACTTTAGCCCCTTCTTCTTTACCTATTTTTAAATACGATTGAATTTTTTCGTATTGATCATTAGAAGCCTGCGCCCCTACCATTGTATTTACATCATAGGGATTATCTTGAATTATAGCATTTGTTCGAGCTACCACACGCTCTATAAACTTATCATAAATATCTTCTTGTACAAGTAACCTTGATGGGCAAGTACAAACTTCTCCCTGATTAAAAGCGAACAATACAGCCCCTTCTATGGCTTTATCTAAAAATTCGTCATCTGCATCCATTACAGAATTAAAAAATATGTTAGGAGACTTACCTCCTAACTCCATCGTTACTGGATTTAAATTTTTAGAAGCATATTGCATAATTAATTGCCCTGTAGTGGTTTCACCAGTAAAAGCAACTTTGTCTATTTTAGAGCTAGAGGCCAATGGTTTTCCTGCCTCAGGCCCAAAGCCATGTACTACATTTATAACCCCTGGAGGAAACACCTCGGCAATTTTTTCCATTAATAACGTAGCTGTTGAAGGGGTTTGCTCTGCTGGTTTTAACACAACACAATTTCCTGTAGCTAATGCAGGAGGTAATTTCCAAGACAACATTAGTAACGGAAAATTCCACGGAATAATTTGCCCAACAACCCCTAAAGGTTCTTTTATGTTCATCGATAAAGTGTTGGCATCTAATTCTGTAGCGCTTCCTTCTTCAGCACGTATACACGAGGCAAAATATCGCCAATGATCTATAGACAAAGGAATATCTGCATTTAAAGTTTCGCGAATAGGTTTTCCGTTATCGCAGGTTTCTACTAGTGCAAATTCTTCTAAATTTTCTTGAATAATATCCGCTACTTTATTTAATAAGGTAGCTCTTTCGGTAACAGAGGTGTTTCCCCAAGATTCTTTTGCTGCATTAGCAGCATCAACTGCTAATTCAATATCTTCTTTTTGAGAACGCGGATATTTAGCAATTAAACTATTGTCTATTGGCGATGTATTGTCAAAATACTCTCCTCCAACAGGAGGCACAAATTGTCCATTAATAAAATTGTAATATTTTTCTTTAAATGTTGGTTTTGAATAACTCATAAACTATAATTTTAAATTAATAAATATTAACTTTTGTAAGTTAAAAATTACTTATAAAGCAATCTTAACAAAGATATTTTATCGTATACTTAATAAATTGAACATATTTATTATAATCTTGAACATATCTATTATTTTAACATTTTAAAAACACTTTTTTTTGTATTATTGTACATGAACTCTTTGTTAAAGCAGCATAAACACAATAGAAAACTCACCACTTTAGTAGAAAACAAAACAACCTACAATGTGGAATATGCTGAATTAAATGTGTTTGAAACACATACAGCTGCTGAAAAAATATCGTTAATATTCGATTTTCCAGTAATTACCAGTATGCTTAGCGGAAAAAAAATAATGCATATTCAAGGCATGCCTTCTTTTGATTTTTATCCTGGAGAATCAGTAGTAATGCCTTCTAAAAAAGAAATGATTATTGATTTTCCAATAGCCACTCAAGACGCACCTACACAATGTTTGGCTTTAGGTATAGACCCCGAAAAAATTAATGAAATTATTGAAAAATTTAACAATAACGTAGCTATTGAAAACGAAAATAACAATTGGAAAATAGACAATTATGCTTCGCATTTAACAAACAATAGTGATGTTAATGATCTTATAAAACGTTTAACACGCACTTTTATACTTAACAATAAATCTAAAGATATTTTATTGGATTTAATGATTCAAGAATTAATTGTGCGATTACTACAAACCAAAGCAAAATCGCTAATTGTTAATGATTATAATAAAATTTTTAGCGATACTCGAATTGGCACAGTAATAAAATACATAAAAGAAAACCTTACTAATAAAGACATTACTGTAGATGTATTAGCTCAAAAAGCTTATATGAGTACCTCTCACTTTCATAAAAAATTTAAAAATACCTTAGGTATTTCTCCTATAGATTATATTAACGCCGAAAAAATTAAATTTTCTAAAAAGCTTATTAAAGAAAATAAACATTTGCGAATATCAGATATTGCGTTTAAATCTGGCTTTAACAATACCAGTTACTTTAATCGACAATTTAAAAAAATGGAGTTAATGACTCCCCATCAATTTATAAAATCAATTAATTCAGAACAATATTAAAAACAAGCATTGTTTACCATAACAATTCCTTATTTTTACCTTAAAATTAACACCTAACAATTTTATACTAAAAAAGCCATTTTCTTTTATTCTGAATATTTATATGATTTTTGAAACACTTATCGAGCATTGGTATATTATTACATTATTTTTTTTAGTTGCTGCTTTATACGGGTCTGTTGGCTTTGGAGGCGGTTCTAGTTATTTAGCTATTTTAGCCCTAACGGGGGTTGTTTTTACACAAATAAGAGCTACTGCTTTATTATGTAATATTGTGGTAGTAACAGGCAATGTATTCATTTATCAAAAAAAAAACTTATACCATTGGCAAAAAGTACTTCCTTTAGTATTTTTTAGTATCCCTATGGCTTTTTTGGGGGGGCACTTAAAAATTAGTCAAACTTTCTTTTTTATTCTTTTAGGCTTTACTTTATTATTTGCCGCAATTACCATGTGGTTATCAAAAAAAATAATTATTTCAACAAAAAAAACAACAACCCTAAGCCTAACTAAAAGTAGTTTTTATGGTGGAATAGTTGGTTTTATTTCTGGATTAGTAGGGATTGGCGGAGGTATTTTTTTAGCTCCTTTACTTCACTTAACCCATTGGGATACCCCAAAAAAAATAGCCGCTACTGCAAGTTTTTTTATTTTAGTAAACTCAATTGCTGGGTTATTAGGCCAATATACAAACCCTTACTTTGAAATTGATTGGAAACTAACCTCTATACTCTTATTTGTTGTTTTTATTGGTGGGCAAATTGGCAACAGACTTAGTAATAAATTTTTTACCTCTATTCAATTAAAAAAAGCAACAGCTATTTTAATTGCATTTGTAAGTGTTCGCATTTTATATAAATACCTATAACCAAACACCTTAAAGCAACCTTGTTTAACTGCTTTAACCAGTTAAATAGTAAAGCCCTAATTATTGCGTAAAAACCATTAAAATCGCTCTCTTTTTCGTATTTTTGTGTTGCAAAACACATCACTAAATGGCAATTATACTTAAGGGAGATCAAAAAATTAATAGTGTACCCACTACTAAAAGCAAAGCACTACGTATTAACTTAAATACAAATATCTACGGTACATTTGCAGAAATTGGCGCAGGTCAAGAAACTGTTCGAAATTTTTTTAGATCTGGCGGTGCTTCAGGCACTATTGCTAAAGCAATGAGTGCATACGACAAAGATTTTTCTGATGCTATTTATGGGGTTGAAAAAGACAATCGTTACGTTACAGAATCTCGTTTAAAAAAAATGCTAAGCCATGAAATTAGTTTAATCGAAGAACGATTAAGTCGTAACAAACACCCTGACAAACTATTTTTTAGTTATGCAAATACCGTAGCCACCATAAATTTTTCCAAAAAATTTAAAGGTCATGGATGGGTTGGTATACGCTTTCAATTAGATCCTTTAGAAGATTACAACGAAATTATAGTTCACCTTCGTTTTAAAGAAACTGATGCCCGTTTACAACAAGAAACATTGGGTATTTTAGGCGTGAATTTAATTTACGGTGCCTATTACATGAATGATAATCCTAAAGAAATTGTTAGATCTTTTTACGATAATATCGACAAAGATAAGTTAGAAATTGACATGATTAATTTCTCTGGCCCTCGATTTATGTATGTTGACAACCGTTTAATGAGCTTACAATTGGTTAAAAATGGAATGACCAATGCAGTTATGTTTGGACCAGACGGAAACAATTTATTACCCGCTCAAGTACTGTATAAAAAAAATATTTTAGCATTTCGTGGAAGTTTTAGACCTGTTACCAAGGTTAATATGGAAATGTACGAAAAATCTAAAGAACTCTTTTTTGCTGAAAATAAAGTAGATCCTAAAAATTCAAAAATTATTTTTGAAATTACCCTAAGTAATTTACGGTCAGAAGGAGAAATTAACGAACGTGATTTCTTAGATAGAGCAGAATTACTTTGCTCGCTAGGGCAAGAGGTAATGATAACAAACTTTCAAGAATATTTTAGGCTTGTAGAGTATTTTAGTGAATATACCAAAGCTCGTATGGGACTGGTAATGGGGGTTTATAATTTAATTCAAATCTTTGACGAAAAATATTATCGTGATTTAAGTGGTGGTATTTTAGAGGCTTTTGGTAAACTTTTTTATCGCGATTTAAAAATATATCTCTACCCATATAATGAAAACCCCTCAGAAGAGTTTATTACAAGTGAAAATTTAAAAGTACATCCACGCATAAAAGAACTCTACAAATTCTTCAAAAATAATGGTCGATTAGTTGATGTAAAAGACTACAATCCTGAAATTCTTCATATTTTTTCTAGAAAAGTATTAAAAATGATTAAAAACGGCGAAGAAGGCTGGGAAGAAATGCTTCCTGAAGGAATATCTGAAATGATTAAAACAAAACGTTTATTTGGTTATACCCGTAAGCGTATAAAAGATTAATATTTTATTTTACTAAAACATTAAACCATCTTTCTTTTTTAGTGTCTAATTAAAAAATAGATTTAATTGACAAGTGAAATTACACTTATAGAACAGTTACAAAACATTCAAACTAAAGAACAAGCCTTTCGGATTTTGGTAACTGAGTATAAAGAACGCTTATATTGGCATATTCGTAAAATTGTAATTTCTCACGACGATACTGATGATGTTTTACAAAACACGTTTATTAAAATCTATAAAAACATCGACACCTTTAAAGCTCAAAGTAAGTTATTTTCTTGGATGTATCGTATCGCTACAAACGAAGCCATTACTTTTATTAACAAACGAGCCAAAAATAGAAATATTGAGGTAACCAAAATGCAAGAACAGATTGTATCTAATTTAACAAGCGATTCAAATTTTAGTGGTGACGAAATTCAACTAATTTTACAAAAGGCAATAGCTACCTTACCACAAAAGCAACAGCTTGTCTTTAATATGAAGTATTTTGATGAAATGAAATATGAAACTATTTCTGAAATACTAGAAACTTCTATCGGCGCTTTAAAAGCATCGTACCATTATGCCGTTAAAAAAATAGAAGAATACATTAGATGTAATACAAATTAAACCTTTTTAATAAATAAATGTCTTACTAACAAACGTGGATTCTATAATAACATGAATACGAATATAAAACATAGCGAATCTTACATAAACAGTAAAACTGGTAAAAAAACAGGCTTTAAAGTTCACAGCACTTATTTCGATGAGTTTGAAGATACTTTTTTTACAAATTTGTCGACTGATACACTTCCTGAAAAAAGTGGTTTTACTGTTTCTAAAACTTATTTCGATACCCTAGAGAGCGCTGTTTTAAGTACGCTTTCGTTAAAAGAACCTAAAGCAAAAATAGTTTCGATTCGTAAAATGTTACTGCATTTTATACCTGTTGCAGCTGCAGCTTCAGTATTGTTATTTATCGGCATAAATTATTTCTCTTCATCGAGCACAAAAACAACTATAGATAATATTACGCCTAAAGAAATAGAGTTATGGTACGACTCTAATTACGGAAGTATTGATGAAACTGAATTTGCATCAGCAATCGATTCATTCAATTTTGACGAAAGTGAATTTTTAACTTCTAACCAAAACGAAATTGAAAATTATTTAGAAAATATAGATCCCGCTACTTTGATTAACGAAATACAATTGCAAAATGATTAAAAAAAACATATTTATTTTTTATTTTTTATTTGTTTTAGGTAGTTATTCCATTAATGCCCAAGATAATAAAATAGATAAAATACATGCTTATAAAATTGCTTACTTAACTGAGCAATTAAATTTAACCCAAAGTGAGTCTGAAAAATTTTGGACGCTTTATAACAATTATGATAAAGAAGTAGACGATATACGATTAAAGAGTAAGTTTAAAATAAAAAACCAAATAAAACAAGCGGGAAGTATTAATGCTCTTACCGAAAGCAAAGCAAAAGAACTTGTTTTAGAAATGCAATCTTCTAATAATAAAATTTACCGTATTACTAATTCATTTTACAACGAGCTCTCTAACATAATACCGTATAAAAAAATTATAAAGCTACAAGTAGCCGAACGGGAGTTTCACAAAAAACTTTTACGTAAATATCAAGGAAAACCCTACAAAAAAGATAATGACTAAAAAAAAGCACTACGTTAACGTGGTGCTTTTTTTAGCTTTATTTTTTAACCAAAGCCATACAAACGTAAAGTTCTGGCTTATTAAAAGTGAATTGTTTTAACCAAATTGTTAATTCTTCAACTTCGTAAGGTAATAATCTTTCTAACGCTTTTTCTAATTCTTTACAAAATAAATCAGAGCTAAAACTTACCTTTTTAAGTATAGTTTTAGTATACTCTAACATAGCTCTTGCCATAACATTATTGTTGTATTAGTAACTTGAACGAAAGATACAATTTTTTATTATATACCTCTGTTAAATTTTACAAAAAAAAACACTAAAAAAATATTTTTAGCTAGAAATACAAACCAATAAAATTACGATTACAAGTTATTTATTTTATCGGCTAACTTAACAGCTTCAGCTTGTAAATCATTACTAATTGCTTTAAAATGTGCTTTTTTATTTTCAATGTTTTTTTGGTGCAACCGCTCTATAAGCCCATCAAAAGTTTCAATAGCTTCGTCTATAATTGCTTCTGATTTTTCAGTGCTTTCTGTAGGGTTCGATAGCTCCCACATATAACATTCTTGTATAAGATCACCTAAAGTATAGTTTATATCTTTTTTTAAATTTTTTATGCTTGCCATAATTTACTTATTTTTTATTTTATTTTGTTTTTTATTTTAAACTTACATTTTTTCGTACATCGAACGTAACTTTTCTCTAGTAATGGTTTTTCGCCAATCTTTACCTAAGGCATTTTCCCATAGTGGCACTAATCCTAAAGAAACGTCAATCATTATATCAAAATCTTTATCTGTTAAATTTGCACAAATATTTTTAGGTATATCAACAGCGTGCTTTTTAACCATTTGTTTAAATTCAGCTACACCCTCTGGATAAAATTCTTCTAATTGATTAAAAACAATACAGTTACCTACACCATGTTTTGTACCTAATAAATATGAAAGTCCATAACTCATTGCATGAGCTACCCCTACTTGAGAATAAGCAATACTCATACCTCCATGCCACGAAGCCATCATTAATTTGTCTTGGCTATCTTGGTCTCTAGTTTCTTTTTCTAAATACACTTCTCTACATAAGTCTAACGATTTTTGACCGTAGCTTTCGCTAAATGCATTTAAATAAGTACCTGTAAGCGATTCTATACAGTGAATATAGCAATCCATTCCTGTATAAAACCATTGATTGGTTGGCACATCTTTAGTAAGTTCTGGATCTAAAACTACTTGATCAAATGGTGTATAATCTGAGTTCATACCTAATTTTTTTTCTGGCCCAGTAAGTACTGTTGTTCTTGAAACTTCTGCTCCAGTACCCGAAATTGTTGGAATACCCACATGATAAACCCCTTTGTTTTTAACTAAATCCCATCCTTGGTAATCTGCAGAACTGCCTGGGTTTGTTAACATTAAAGCTATAGCTTTAGCATAATCTAACATTGTACCTCCACCGATACCTATAATTCCAGAAGGAATTTCTTCAAATTCTTCAACAATTTGATCTCGATAAGCATCAACATATTTTGTTTTAGGCTCTTCTGATGCGCTTACATAAATAATTTTGTCATTAAAATGAAGTGGAATTCTACTAACTAACCAGTCGTTTCCTTTAAAAACATCATCTACAATAAAAATAAACGGTGCTTTTTTGCTTTTACGTTTTGGTGTTAAAATTTCATCTAATTGATTAAAGCTTCCCCTACCAAATACAACGCGAGGAACCATTGGAAAATTTCTAAAACTCATTGTGTGATTTAATTTGCCACAAAAATACAGAAAGTTTTTGATTCGTATTTAACAAAATACTGTCATGTATTGTAGTTTACAACATACTTGTAATTTACCTAATATTTTTATTTACGGCCAATTGAATAGCTTTAAGATAACGATAACCGACAATAATCCTTTTTTTACTTATAAATAAGGTTTATTTTATCTATTTAATTTTTTAAATATTTCACTGCTTTTTTTAAATCTTCAGGTGTATCTATTTCAATCCCCATAAAATCAGTTTCTACCATTTTAATTTTTTTACCATATTCTAAATAACGAATACACTCAATTTTTTCGGTAGCTTCTAACGAACGCATAGGAAATTTATAAAAATCTATTATAGCTTGTTTTCGAAAAGCATAAACGCCTATATGTTCAAAGTAACGGGCACCAGCATTTTTATCTCTAGGATACGGTATTGGAGAACGCGAAAAATAGAGCGCAAAATTATTTTCATCAACAATTACCTTTACATAATTAGGGTCGGTAATGTCTTTCCAATCCGTTATTTCTTGCATCAGCGAAGCCAAATCTATTTGGTTGGCATCTTTAGCTTTAAAAACTTCTAACACCTTTTCTAAAGGCTCTTTTTTTACAAATGGTTCGTCGCCTTGAACATTTACCACGATATCGATATCCATATTTTCAACAGCTTCTGCAATTCTATCCGAACCACATTCGTGTTGTTTTATGCTCATAATAGCTTTACCACCATATTTCTCTATTTCTTCTTTTATAATTTCACTATCGGTAACAACATATACGGCATCAAAAAGATTGGTAGCCACTGTAGCCTCATAGGTGCGTACAATAACAGGTTTACCGCCTAAATCAGCCATTAGTTTCCCTGGAAATCGTGTAGCTCCATAACGAGCTGGAATCATTGCAATAACTTTCATTTATTCTAGTGTGTTAGAGTACTGATTTAATTGCTGCTACCATGTTTTTTGCACGCTCATGTACTTGTGCTTCGGTCCAAGAAAGCTTTATTAAACAAGAAATATTACGCGAAATAAAATCGTCTGACTGGGGAAATTGTATTGTGTTCAAATCTTGCATTCCGTTTACAATTTGATTGGATAAAGGAAATAACGATATTTTATCTTTTAAGTGTTTCCATTTACGCACATAATGCCAGTTATTTTGGTAATAGTTCCAATAAGCATCTACACCAAACGCTTTAAACGCTATTATAACTTTATCGGTTAGTTCTTTTGTTGGCATAAAAAACGATAAAAAACCAGCGCTATCACCTTCTTGATCTGGAATTCTTCTAAAAGATACTTCAGTAATAGTAGCTAAAGCTTCTTTTAATATTTTTTTATGCTTGCGTTGTATCGCTACAAAATCTTCTAAACGTCTTACTTGTGCTAAACCAACTGCTGCATTTAATTCAGAAATTCTAAAATTGTATCCTAAAAACGGGTGTGATTCTGCACCTCTATCATTTCCTTCATGGTCATGACCATGATCGGTATAATGATCGGCATTTTTTGCTAAGGTTGCATTATTGGTAACCATAGCACCTCCTTCACCACAAGTAATGGTTTTTACATAATCAAACGAAAAACATCCTGCATCTCCAATAGTTCCTAGTTTTTTTCCTTTATATGACCCGCCAACAGCTTGACAAGCATCTTCTAATAAAATTAAATTATGTTTATCGCAAATTGCTTTTAAAGCATCTAAATCTGCCATTGACCCACACATATGTACAGGCATAACTACTTTTGTTTTAGGGGTAATTGCTGCTTCTACAGCTTTTGGGTCAAGTGTTAAAGTATCATCAATTTCAACCAAAATAGGAGTGGCTCCTGCCGCCAATATACTTTCAAAACTAGCTACAAAAGTAAAGGTTGGCATAATTACTTCATCGCCTGCTCCTACTCCTAAAACTGCCAAAGCTACATTTAAGGCTGTAGTACCACTACTGGTTAATTGAGCATGTTTTACATTAAGTATACGTTGTAATTCTTGTTCTAATTCTTTAGCTTTCCAATGTCCGTTTCGGGCACCATCAAATCCGTAACGCATTAAAACTCCACTTTCTAAAACATCATTAACTTCTTTACGTTCTAAATCGCTAAATAATTCAAATCCTGGCATTTCTTAATAATTTTAAATAAAAGACCAAAGATAAAGAATTGATTGCTTTTACGACAATAAAAAAAGTTATTTAAGACCGCTTACATTTCAATATAAACCTCTAACAATTCTGATTTAAGAGTTGATGTAATTGTAAACTCTTTAAGACAAGCGGGTACCAAAAGCGTTTCGCCCATCTGTAGATTTTCTGATTTATTTTTATACTTAAATGTTACCTCTCCTTTTACACACATGTAAATTACAAAGCAGTCTTTCTTTGTATGATTTAAGGTAAGTTCACCATTAACAGGTAGTATATTGGTTGTAAAATAAGGGCAAGAGACTATTTCAGTTGATTTATTTTCAATTTTTTTATACGGTGTTTTATACGAGTCTTGTGCCTTATAATCAATAGCATCAATAGCTTGATCGGTGTGTAAATCTCTATATGTTCCGTCAGGATTTTGCCTATCCCAATCATAAATTCGATAGGTAATATCAGAGGTTTGTTGAATTTCAGCTAGTAGCACACCTGCCCCAATGGCGTGTACTCTACCTGTAGGAATAAAATATACATCACCAGCTTCTACTTCATCAACATTTAAAATGGATAATAGCGATTTATCCTTTAAATGCTGTAAGTATACTTCTTTATTTGTATTTTTTTTAAAACCGACAATTAAATTAGCTTTTGTATCGGCTTGCACAACATACCACATTTCTGTTTTTCCAAAAGAATTATGGCGTTTTTTAGCTAAATCATCGTGCGGATGCAACTGAATACTCAACGCTTCTTTAGCATCTATAAATTTAATTAACAACGGAAACTTTTTTCTAAATTGAATATATACTTTATCGCCTACTAATTTTTCTTGATATTTTTCAAGTAGTTCTTTTAAGTTATAACCTTTTAAATCACCATTTGCCACAATCGACGTGTCTCCTTCAACATCTGAAATTTCCCAACTTTCTCCAATATTAGGCTGATTTGTATTTTTATGAAGTAATTTACTTAGTTTTTCGCCTCCCCAAATTTTTTCTTTCAAAATAGGAGTAAACTTTAAAAACTGATCTAATTTTTCCATTTTATTTTCCAGCATAAGTTACAAAATTACGTGGTGTTTCATAAAGCTTAACCGCTAAATCTAGATGATTTGGAATTTTTTCTCTTAATTTATTATAAATCACAACAGCTATGTTTTCGGCTGTTGGGTTTGTATTTTTAAATTCTTCTACCTCTATATTAAAATTTTTATGGTCAAAAGGGGTTTCTATTTCTTTTTTTATAAGATTTCTAAGTTTTCCTAAATCATAAACAAAACCCGTTTCTACATCTATTTCACCCGTTAAAGAAACTATGAGCTCATAATTATGCCCATGGTAATTGGGGTTACTGCATTTACCAAAAACCTCTATATTTTTTTCGTCAGACCAATCTTTTCTATATAACCTGTGAGCGGCATTAAAATAGGCTCTTCTATGTACAGTTACTCTAGGCATATTGTGCTATTTTAGTATACGATTTTTTAAAAATAATTTTAAACCACTCGGTATATAATTCAGGATGTTGGTCTATATTTTTTTTTACATCTGCTAACGTCATCCATTTATACGCCTCTACCTCTTTTAAATTTATAGCAGGCTCACCGTTAAATCGCCCAACCATTACATGGTCAAGTTCATGTTCTGTCAACCCATTATCAAATGGGGCTTTATAAATAAACGAAAACACTTCTGTTAATTCACAAGAAAAACCCATTTCTTCTTGCAAACGACGCTTACCTGCTTCAATATTGGTTTCACCATCACGTTGATGCGAACAACATGTATTGGTCCATAACAAAGGTGAATGATACTTTTCAGCAGCTCGCTGTTGTAACATCAACTCATTTTTATCATTAAAAATAAATACAGAAAACGCCCTATGCAACAATGCTTTTTCGTGTGCCTCTATTTTCTCCATTAACCCTATTGGATTGTCTTGCTGATCAACTAAAATAACCTGTTCTTTCACACAAATAAACTTAACTTAAATATTTATTTTTAACTTTCTAATTTTATAGTTTTAGGTCTTTTTGCTTTAAAAGTATCTTAATTTTTCTACAAAAACTCTGCCTATAAACTTGTAAAAGGCAAACTTACAAAAAACCTTACAGTTCAACAATTAATCCTTTTTGAACAATCCGCTTTAAAATGTATCTTTGCACCCTTATATTTTACACATGAGTTTTTTAGAAGAAATACAGAAAAGACGTACCTTTGGAATTATATCGCACCCCGATGCTGGTAAAACTACTTTAACCGAAAAGCTATTGCTTTTTGGTGGTGCTATTCAAGAAGCAGGTGCTGTTAAAAATAATAAAATTAAAAAGGGTGCCACTTCTGATTTTATGGAAATTGAACGTCAACGTGGAATTTCAGTAGCTACCTCTGTACTTGCATTTATTTATAAAAACAAAAAAATAAATATTCTTGATACACCTGGGCATAAAGATTTTGCCGAAGATACTTTTAGAACTTTAACAGCTGTTGACAGTGTTATTGTGGTAATTGATGTTGCCAAAGGTGTTGAAGAGCAAACCGAAAAACTGGTAGAAGTTTGTAGAATGCGTAATATACCTATGATTGTTTTTATTAACAAATTAGATCGCGAAGGTAAAGATGCCTTTGATTTGTTAGATGAAGTAGAACAAAAACTAGGTTTAAAAGTAACACCCCTAAGTTTCCCTATTGGAATGGGTTATGATTTTAAAGGGATTTATAATATTTGGGAGAAAAAACTAAATATTTTTTCGGGAGAAAATAAACAAACTATTTCAGAAGGAATTGAATTTGATGATATTGATAGCTCTGAATTAGATGAAAAAATTGGTGAAAATGCCGCTAATACACTCCGTGAAGAACTAGAACTGGTAAAAGAAGTATATCCTGAATTTAATCAAGAAAGCTATTTAAAAGGCTCTCTTCAACCTGTATTCTTTGGCTCGGCCTTAAATAACTTTGGCGTAAAAGAATTATTAGACTGTTTTATTGATATTGCCCCTAACCCACAATCTAAACAAGCAGAAGAGCGATTGGTAGATTCTAAAGAAGATGCGTTAACTGGATTTGTCTTTAAAATTCACGCCAATATGGATCCTAAACATCGTGATCGTTTAGCCTTTGTTAAAATTGTTTCTGGAATATTTAAAAGAAACACACCATACCTACACGTTCGTAATGGTAAAAAAATAAAGTTTTCGAGTCCAAATGCTTTTTTTGCAGAAAAAAAAGAAATTGTAGAAGAATCTTTTCCTGGTGATATTGTAGGATTACACGATACTGGAAACTTTAAAATTGGTGACACCTTAACCGAAGGAGAGCAACTAAATTTTAGAGGAATCCCTAGTTTTTCTCCTGAACACTTCCGCTATGTAAACAATGCCGATCCCATGAAAGCTAAACAACTGTATAAAGGTTTAGACCAATTAATGGATGAAGGGGTTGCGCAATTATTTACCTTAGACATGAACGGACGAAAAATTATTGGTACCGTAGGTGCATTACAGTACGAAGTAATTCAATACCGTTTAGAACATGAATATGGTGCCAAGTGTACTTACGAAAATGTTCAAGTACATAAAGCTTGCTGGGTTGAACCACAAGATACTAAAAATGAGGAGTTTAAAGAATTTAAACGCGTAAAACAACGTTATTTAGCCAAAGATAAACAAGGGCAATTGGTGTTTTTAGCAGACTCGGCATTTACCATTCAAATGACACAACAAAAATACCCATCAATAAAATTTCATTTTACTAGTGAATTTTAAAAAACGTTACATAAGTTATTTTTTATTTAGCTTACTCTCTTTTTATAGCTATGGGCAAAAAAGCTTATCAACCCTACAGGGAAAAGAGCTAAATAATAACGTTCGCTTAAATTTTATTCCTGTTAAAATGCCTACAGATAAATTTGCGAAACTAAAACCAACCATGGGGCTAGCAGGTTTACACTATCAAGTTCCTATAAATAATTGGTTATATGGCGGGGCGGCATTTCATTTTGCAGTTACAGGTGACCAAGGTGGTTTATTTACCTTAGGAGTCGAATTAGGCATAAATAAACAACTCTATAAAAACATATATTTTGATGCAAATATACACTTTGGCGGCGGCGGCGGATACCGTTATTTAATAAATGACGGCGGGTTTATTAATCCAAATATAGGGTTACAGTACAAAAAAAACGATTATTCTTTTGGTATACAGTATAGTCACATTAACTTTTTATCTGGCGAAATTAAAAGCAACGCTATTTCATTTTTTATTCAAATACCAAGTGTTCTCCGTTTTATTAATTATAACGATGCACATCAACAATTTGTAGCTAACAACCTTTCTCCTGATAGTTTTTGGTATAAACCTGCAGTTAAAAATGCACAGCAAATTCGTTTTGATTTTTTTAAACCCATCGGAAACTCAAAAAAAGACAATGGCACTCCTTTAACCCAAACTTTATATCTTATCGGATTTGAATATCAAAAATACTTAAATAAAAACACCTTTATATTTACCCATACAGATGCCATATACAAAGGTTTACGCGCTGGGTTTATGGATTTGTTTTTGGGGGTCGGTTATCATCCATACCAATCAAAATACATTAATATTTTTGGTAAATTAGGTACTGGTGCTGCTGGTGGTCGTGTAGCTGCCGAAGGTGGATGGATGATATACCCCTCGGCAGGAATCGATTTAAAATTAACAAGTAATATTGCTTTAAGTGGTCATGTAGGCTACTACAAAGCTATTGCTGGCGATTTAGAAGCCTACACCTACGGTTTTGGATTAAAATACTACGGATTAAACAACGGAATATCTCCCGACAAAAACAAAACATATTACACGCACGGATTACGAATGGAATTGCAAAACCAAACGTATTTCAACGTTGCAAAAACTGACGATATTTATAACGCCTCTGAAATTAATTTACAATTAATTGGCTTAAAAGGTAATTACGATGTAACTCGCTGGTTATATATTGCTGGAGAAGCTAGTTTTGCTTACGATGGTCGTTCGGGCGGATACGCTCACGGATTGATTGGCGGCGGCGTATATAGCCCTCAATTTTTAAACAATAAAATGAGGGGGTTTATAGAATTTATGGGAGGAGCTGGCGGAGGTGGCGGAGTTGATACCAGCGAAGGAATTCTTATTCGTTCAACTGCCGGAATAAGTTATTCTTTTATGAATAATATTTCCGCTATTGTTTCTGGCGGAAAATATTACACCCCTTTTGGCAACGTAAATTCATATAATATTAACATAGGTTTAAGTTTTAACCTTTCTACTTTAAGTGTAAAAAACTAACTTTGCTTTTTCTTCGGAAAAAAGTACATTCATATATAAATAAAGAAAAAAATGGACAACGGAATTTATGCAAAATTCACCACCCCTAAGGGTGATATTTTAGTAAACTTAGAATACCTAAAAACTCCTGGAACAGTAGGCAACTTTGTGGCTTTAGCCGAAGGAAATTTAGAAAACTCAGCAAAACCTCAAGGTACACCTTATTACAACGGATTAACATTTCACCGAGTAATTCCTGATTTTATGATTCAAGGAGGATGCCCACAAGGAACTGGAACTGGAAACCCTGGATATAAATTTGACGATGAAATTCACCCTGATTTAAAACACGATGCCCCAGGAAAATTATCAATGGCAAACGCAGGCCCAGGTACTAATGGTTCTCAATTTTTTATAACACATGTTCCTACCCCTTGGTTAGACGGCAAACATACTGTTTTTGGCAATGTTATAGAAGGTCAAGAGGTAGTAGATGCTATAACTCAAGACGACACTATGGAGGTTGAAATTATTCGTGTTGGTGATGAAGCTAAAAAATGGAATGCTGTAGAAGCCTTTAGAACTTTTGAAGGAGCTCGTGAAAAACGTGAAGCTGAAGAAAAAGCTCGTCAAAAAGAATTATTGGATAAAGTAGCTGCGGGCTATGACGAAACCGAATCGGGTTTACGCTATAAAATTTTACAAAATGGAGATGGAAAACAAGCTACTAAAGGTGCAACGGTTTCTGTACACTATAAAGGACAATTATTAGACGGAACGGTATTTGACTCATCATACAAACGCAAACAACCTATTGATTTTGCTATTGGTGTTGGGCAAGTTATTCCTGGATGGGATGAAGGAATTCAATTATTAAAAGTAGGTGATAAAGCACGTTTGGTAATTCCATCAAACTTAGCTTATGGTGCTGCAGGCGCAGGTGGTGTAATTCCACCAAATGCTACTTTAATTTTTGATGTAGAGTTAATGGATGTTAAATAGCTCTTTATATTAAAAAACAAAAAACCTCATTAATTTTATATATTTAAATTAATGAGGTTTTTTTTATTTCTTAAGGCAACTGTTTAAAAAATTAATGCAAAATTTTAAATAATAACTCTTTTAAAATATCACTTTGAGTTTGATTAGCCCCCACCCCTTTACTTTTTATATCGGCATCGCGCAATAAAGCAATTGTTTGAGCTACTTTTGGCATAGAATAATTTCGAGCAGCTAGAACATAATCGTCAATAAAATAGATATTTACCCCCAATTTTTTAGCTACATTCGCTTTTGATTTATCTCGCAACCCATGATACAGCAATAGTTGTGTAAAAAAACTATTCAGTAACGAAATAGTCATTACTAACGGATTGTTTTTAGGGTTTTGTGAAAAATAAGTAATAATTCTATTCGCCTTTAGGGTGTTTTTTTGTCCAATAGCTTTACGTAATTCAAAATTATTAAAGTCTTTAGAAATACCTATATTTTCTTCGATATGAGTTGCGGTAATTGTAGTTTGTGCTGGTAAAATAGCTGTTAACTTATCTAATTCATTACTAATTTTACTTAAATCAGTACCTAAAAACTCAACCAACATTTGAGCCGCTTTAGGTTCTATTTGATACTTTTTTCCATTTAAAACTTTACGAATCCAATCAGCAACTTGATTTTCGTATAATTTTTTACTCTCATAAATCACCCCGTTTTTAGCAATAGCCTTGTAAACCTTTTTTCGTTTATCTAGTTTTTTATATTTATAATTAAAAACCAATACTGTAGTAGGCTGAGGGTTTTGTGCATACGATTCAATTTTTTCAATGGTTCGACTTAAATCTTGTGCTTCTTTAACAATTATTACTTGTTTTTCTGCCATCATAGGGTAACGCTTTGCTGAAGAAATAATTTCATCTATAGAAACATCTCTACCATACATAATTACTTGATTAAACCCTTTTTCAGATTCGCTTAAAATATTATTTTCAATATAATCAGAAATTTTATCGATATAATACGGTTCTTCACCCATTAAAAAATAAATGGGTTTTATTTGACCGTTTTTTATATCACTAACAATTGCCTTAATTTGATTCATTTTGTTATTTTTGATTGATGCAAAAACTTAATCTTCCTAATTATTCATTTAAGCTCAAAAGTAACGAAAAACATACGCTTATTTTTGATAAAATTAGAAAAAAATATGTGGTTTTAACCCCAGAAGAATGGGTACGTCAGCACTTTGTATTGTTTTTAATACATGAAAAAAAATATCCTATTTCTTTAATTGCCGTTGAAAAACAGTTAACTATTAATAATTTAAAAAAAAGAAGCGATATTTTAGTTTTTTCTTCTAATGGTTTACCTCATATAGTTGTAGAATGTAAGGCTCCAAATATAGCTATAACACAAAAAACATTTGACCAAATTGCTAGGTACAACTTAAAACTAAATGCTTCATACCTTATTGTTACCAATGGGTTAAACCATTATTATTGCCAAATGGATACCAAAAATAAAACCTATATTTTTTTAAAAACAATTCCCTCTTATAATTAACAAATTCTTGTTATTTCAACTCATAATTAAACTGTATTTTAGCGCACTTGAAAACTGCTGTTATCATATTAAATTGGAATGGGCAAAAACTACTAGAACAGTTTTTACCTTCGGTTATTAACTTTAGTCAAGAAGCTACAATTTATGTTGCTGACAATGCTTCTACCGACCATTCAATAGATTTTATAAAAGAGTTTTACCCTTCTGTAAATATTATTGAAAACACCAAAAATGGCGGGTATGCTAAAGGGTATAACGACGCACTACAAAATGTAGATGCCGATATTTATTGTTTGTTAAATTCTGATGTTGAGGTTACTAAAAACTGGTTAA
The DNA here is from genome assembly GCF_041021355.1 of Tenacibaculum sp. UWU-22. Lineage (NCBI taxonomy): Bacteria > Pseudomonadati > Bacteroidota > Flavobacteriia > Flavobacteriales > Flavobacteriaceae > Tenacibaculum > Tenacibaculum sp. UWU-22. Next base: position 55,085 of record NZ_JBFNGP010000001.1, read on the forward strand.
CTCCAGTAATAGAAGTGTTTAACAGAGAAAAAAACACGGCTATTATTCAACCTAAATTATTAGATTTTAAAAATAAAAACACATTTGAATATGCTGGTGCTGGTGGAGGGTTTATAGATTTATATGGCTACCCTTATTGTCGTGGTAGAATTTTTAACACCTTAGAAAAAGATACGGGACAGTTTAACGATATTTCTACTATTTTTTGGGCATCAGGTGCTTGTTTGTTTATTCGCTCAAACATATACCACCAAGTAAACGGATTTGATGAAGATTATTTTGCACACCAAGAAGAAATAGATTTATGTTGGCGCGTACAAAATGAAGGTTATAATATAAAATATGTTGGTACCTCTACAGTATACCATGTTGGTGGTGCTACTCTACAAGAAGCTAACCCTAAAAAAACATTTTTAAACTTTAGAAACAGCCTATTTACAGTAGTTAAAAATGTACCTAAAAAATGGTTTTTGTTTGTCGTTTTTATGCGATTGATTTTAGATGGTATTGCTGGTATTAAATTTATGTTAGAACTAAGACCCATACATACTTGGGCTATTATAAAAGCTCATTTTAGCTTTTACAAAAATTTTTACCGTTTTTTAAAAAAACGAAAGAAATTACAAAAAAAGACCCATTACAACGTACATACCTCTGCCGTTTGGCAATACTTTATTTTAGGAAGAAAAAAGTTTTCTGATTTACACTAAGAAACAAGAAATCAAAAACAAGCTATTTATAAAATATCTAAACTTCCTTTACCTTCTCTAATTACCGTTGGCTCTTGAGTGGTTAAATCAATCACTGTTGAAGCATGATTATCTCCATAACCACCATCAATTACCACATCAACCAAATTTTGCCATTTTTCAAAAATTAATTCAGGATCTGTGGTATATTCTAGTATCTCGTCTTCATCATGAATAGAGGTAGAAACAATAGGGTTTCCTAAGGCTACTACTAATGCTTTAGCAATAGCATTATCGGGCACCCGAATACCTACTGTTTTTCGTTTTTTAAATACTTTAGGTAAAGAGTTACTACCAGGTAATATAAATGTATACGGCCCGGGTAATGCTCTTTTTAAAATTTTATAGGTTGATGTTTCTATTTGCTTTACAAAATCAGACAAGTGACTTAAATCGTTACAAATAAATGAAAAGTTGGCTTTTTCTAACTTTACATTTTTAATTTTAGCTATTCGTTCCAGAGCTTTTGTATTGGTAATATCGCAACCCAAACCATAAACGGTATCAGTTGGGTAAATTACCAAACCACCTTTTTGCAATACCGAAACAACTTTTTCTATTTTTCTCGGATCAGGATTTTCGTTATAAATTTTAATAAACTCTGCCATTTTTTAAACTTAAAAAAAACGTTTTAAACTTATGCTTTATCAATTAACCGAAATCCTTCACCGTGAATGTTTAAAATTTCTACGCTAGGATCTTGTTTTAAGTATTTGCGTAATTTAGCAATATATACATCCATACTACGAGAGGTAAAATAATTATCATCTCTCCATATTTTTGTTAAGGCTAATTCTCGAGGCATTAAATCGTTTTTATGAATAGCCAACATACGTAATAATTTACTTTCTTTAGGTGATAATTTTTGAGGCTCTGCTCCTTCGAATGACAAATGACGTAATTTAGAATTGAAATCGAATTTACCAATAGTGAATTCAAATTGTTCTGTATCTACTGTGGTTTCTAAATCTTTACGCTGTAAAATTGCCTTTATTTTATGTAATAATACTTCAGAGTCGAAAGGTTTATTTAAATAATCGTCTGCCCCAACTTGATAACCTTTTAACACATCTTCTTTTAAAGTTTTAGCCGTTAAAAATATAATGGGTATTTCTTTATTGGTGGCACGAATATCTGAAGCCAAAGAAAAGCCATCTTTACGAGGCATCATTACATCTAATATGCATAAATCGTAATCAGAATTTTTAAAAATAATTAGTCCTTCTATACCATCTTTTGCTAAGGTTACATTATAATCATTTAATGCTAAATAATCTTTTAAAACGGTACCAAAATTTGGATCGTCTTCTACTAATAATATTTTTTTACTTCCCATATTTTTAGGTTTAAATTAGTGGTAATTTTACTGTAAACGTACTTCCTTTTCCTTTTTCACTTTCCACATAAACTATACCGTGGTGATTTTCTATAATTTCTTTTACATAGGCAAGCCCTAAACCATGCCCTTTTACATTATGTATGTTTCCTTTATGTTCTCTATAAAATTTATCGAACGCATATTTTTGTGCTTGTTTACTCATACCAATTCCGTCATCTTGAATTTTTAGAATAAAAAATTTGTTAGTGCTTTCTGTAAATATATCAATTTTTGGCGCACTATCAGAGTATTTTATGGCATTTTCTAACATATTTACAATTACATTGGTTAAATGAAATTGATTACCTAAAACCTCGGTTGACAAAGCATTTAAATGAGTTTGTACAGAACCTTCTTTACTAGAAATTAATAACGAAATATGCTCAATTGCATCTTTTACAATTTGATTAACATCTACGGCTTGTTTAGCAATATCTAATTGTTTTTTTTCTAATTTAGAAATTCGCAATACATTTTCTACCTGACCATGCATTCGTTTATTTTCTTCGCGAATCATTTTTACGTATTGCTTTATTTTTTCTTGATCACTTATAATTTTAGGATTTTTAATAGCGTCTAATGCTAAATTAATGGTTGCAATAGGCGTTTTAAACTCGTGTGTCATATTGTTGATAAAATCTGTCTTTATCTCTGATATTTTTTTCTGACGAATTAATTGATATAGCGAACTAGAGAAAGCTACAATAATAATAAAGATAAAAAATATCGACACCACCAAAATCCACATCATATCTGACAGCAAATGTTCTTTTTCGTTTGGAAAAGTTACAAATAACTTATAATGACTATTTCCTTCATTATCAGCAAAAAGCGGATACGAAAAACTTCCTTCTGATTTCACCGTATAATAACCCGACTTTAAAGGTGTGGCTAAACCGTTTTCATATACTCCATATTTAAATTCTTGATAAATATTTCGTTTTGCTAATTCTTCTCTTAGCGTATTGTTTAACTCACGATTACTAATACGTTTATCAATAGGATAAATTTGTTTTCGTTGTCTAAAAATTTCTGCCATTTCTTCTCTTTCAAAATTAGAGTAGTTTTTATAGACAGAAAATCTATTTTCACTAATGTTTTTAGACAGTTCTTTTCCTCCAATGGCTTTAATTCGTAAAAAATCTTGTTTCCCTGTTATCCGTTTTACAACCGCTGAATCATTATCATAAAAACCTGTTGGTATTTTGTAATTTTCTTCTAAAATAGTAGTGCCGAACGAAAATTTTTCTTTGCTAGTGGTATCAATTTGTTGAAATAAAAAGTTTTTTATCTCGGCATTGGTTCTATAAATATTAGTTTCAAAGAACTTACTGTATTGTTGATAAGCTTCATTTTCTTCTCTTTCAGCAATTTTTTCTGAGGTACCCGCTAACGCTATGGTAACATCATTTTCAAATTGCTGTTGCTTATTTTTTATAGCGTCTTTTATCCAATATATTTGAACCGCTATAATGCCTATTAACGATATGCTCATTAACGCAACAATGAGAATAAAAATTTTCTTACTCATTATTCAAAAGTACTGTAATCAAATTATGAAGATATTCTTTTTAACCTTAATTAACAAAGATACATTATTTTTTAAGATTTTTTTAAGGTTGAAAATGAATTTTCATCAACTTAAAGTCGGTTTTTTGTTAATTTATTATGGATTTCCAATACTTTTAACACCGATTCTTCTAATATTATATTTTCAATAATGTAGTGAGATTGTATTATTTTTTTAGCTTCTATCCATTGATTTTTTATTCGATTTTCAATCTCAGCTTTAGTAGTATTATCTCTTTTCATAACCCGCTCTATTCTATTTTCTATGGGAGCCGTTACTGTAATTACTTTATCACATAAAGCATCACTTCCTATTTCAAATAAAATAGCATTTTCATAAACAATATATGATTTTGTTCTATGGTGTTTAATAAAATTTTGAAAATGCTCTTTAACAATTGGGTGTGTAATAGCATTTAGTTTAGCTAATTTAGCAGAATCTTTAAAAACAATATTTGCAATAAAAGGTCGATTTATATGGTTATCTACATAGGCTTGTTCACCAAATTCTTTTATTATTTCTTTTCTAATGGTTTTTGAAGTGTTTATTACATTTCTAGCCTCTTGATCGGCCATATATATGGCAACATTTTTAAATTGCTCAAATTGTTTTAGAATGGTTGTTTTTCCACTACCTATACCTCCTGTTAAACCAACAATCATTATTTATGAATTAAAAATTCTATTTTATCAGGAATTATTTTTACCGAAGATACTATAGCGGGTTTATCTTTTATTTTAGGAATTAAATAACTGATATTATTTTTCTTTGACTGGTTATAATCGCACACAACTGTAAACGAGTTTTTAGTAATTTTATTAAAATTTTCTAAGCCTACTTTGTAAATTACCTTTACGGTTTTAGGAAAGGTATTTAAAACAACATTTGGCGGCGAATTTTTTACCAAAAAAGAAACTTCTATTTCGCCCTCTGTAAATTTATCTACATCAGCAATTAGTGTTACTTTTTGGGTTTCAAAAGTTGTGTTTTCTACATTTTTAGGAATTACAAGAGCTATTTCTTTTTTAAAACTTTTAGTTATATTATCTAGTTTTAATTTAGCTGTAGAAACTGTTTCTATTTTTTGTAATTGCATTTTAGGCCCTGATATCGTTATTGTATCTGGTTGTATAATAATCGGTTTAGAAAGCCCATAACCTAATTGATATTCAATAGCAACATTTGCCTTAACAGGAATTTTTTTTACTGATAAATTACCCAAATTTAAAAAAACCGAATCTTTTAATACTTCTTGTAATTGCAAGCCTGAAGGCAACTGTTTTTGAATTAAATTTCGTTGATTTTTGGGTAAAAAATAGTACCTATCGTTTTTTTTACGAATTAAGTTACCTGCGTTAAAATGAATTGTTTTAGCTGATAATTTAGCTGATAACAGTTTAAACCCTGAACCTGCTACTAAAAAATCTACTTCTTTTAAAGGAGGTGACTGTAGTAACTTATATTTGGGTAAATTTGTGTAATCTACATTATAGGTTACAACCGTTGTATATTCTTTCGACAAATTTATTAACAACCATATTAAAGCGGATGCAATTAAAAATCCGACAAAAACTTTCGGTATGTTAATTTTCTTTTTCAAACTAAAAAATAGAAATTAATTTTTTGTTTTCAGAATCTCTTTCTTGTTTTTTTAAACCTTAAACAGCTGCTCATATTTATTTAATTCTATAAAAAAATCATTTAAACAACAAGGTCTAAAAAATAAAAAAAGGTTGTCTAAAAATTCATCTAAATATGCTTTTGAGCTTAAAAACGTAAATTTAATAAAATTTCCGTTTTTATTTTGATTACGCTCAGTATAACTACTTAGAATAATGCTTTTTAGACAGCCTTTTTGTTAAAATTATTTATCGGTACTTTGGTTTGAATAACGTTTACTTAAATCCATTGATATAGCTGAACGTTCAAACTTAATTTTTCCAGCACCTGTTTCAATAGTAACCGTGCCTTCAGTATCGTTCATATCAACCACCTTACCGTGTATACCGCTAGAAGTAACTACTTTTGTTCCTCGTTTTATGGCTGCTTGAAACTGTTTTTCTTTTTTTGCTTTGGTCATTTGCGGACGAATCATAAAGAAATACAAAACCGCTATCATAGCTATAAATGGAAGCATCCCCATAATTCCAGCACCGCTTGCTTGTAAAAAAAATGGTCTAAACATTACGAATTTGTTTTTTTAATAGGTGTTGGTGTTACCATACCTGATAATTTTACATACTCTCTACCTGAAGCTGTATTGGTGTATAACGTAACCGTTTTAGATTGTCTATTCTTTTTACCTCTAGTATTAAATCTAACTTTTAATTCACCTGACTCTCCTGGCGCAATAGGTTCACGAGGCCATGTAGGTATTGTACATCCACAAGTAGCTGTAGCTCTAGTAATTACTAAATCAGATTTACCTGTATTAGTAACTTTAAACGAAGTAGTTACAATATCACCTTCTTTTACTGTTCCAAAATTATATTCTGTTTTATCAAAAGAAACTACTGGAGATCCTTTACTAATATCGTTATCGCGTTTTTCTGCGTTAACCACGTTTTCGCTTTTAACTTTAGATGTTGCAGAACCTTTTTTACAAGAGTTTAAGGTTACGGCAAATACCACAAATGCAAATGCTACAATTACTTTTTTCATTTTTTTTTATTTATTTATTATTTAATTTGTTTATTTTTTTATTGAAAGAGATTACAAAACTACAAATATTATTATAATAATCCTCTTCCTAGCTTGGTCATCTTTTTAGCGGTGATGTAATCTTTTAAAATTTTATCTAATATACCATTAACAAAGTAACCGCTTTTTTGTGTTGAGTAATCTTTTGCTAATTCAATATACTCGTTTATAGTTACTTTCGTTGGAATTGAAGGAAAATGCAAAAACTCGGTAAGTCCCATTTTAATCAAAATCATGTCTACATCAGCAATTCTATCTGCTTCCCAATTAGGCGTTTTTTCTTTAATATCGTCTTCGTAACTATGTTGGTGTAGTATCGTTTTTTTAAGTAAGCTTACTACAAATTCTTTATCATCATTATCTTTATATAAGTTTCCTAATAAAAAAGAACGTCCAGATTTTTGTTTGGTTAACGTTTTTGCAATCCAAGTATTTACAAAAGGAATGTCATCAACCCAAGTAATCATTTTATCTTCGTAGTATTCTGCTAATTTTTGGTTTGGTGCTACAATTTCTTTAAAAAAATCGATTGCAAAATTCTGATCAATAGCATATGAGTTTTCAGAAGTATTTATGTATTTTTTATATAAATTACTTTGTTGAAGCTTATCCCAAATAATTTTAACATACTCATCATCTAATTGCCAATTATTCAGCTTATTATCTGCTACATAATTTGCTAGCGACTCACTTTCTGCAATTAAATTAATTAATTGATTGTCAATAAATTTTGTATTAGGATTCAAATCTTCTTTAGTGGCAAGTATTTTCTTTTTAGATAATTCTATTTTTTTGTGAGCCAATTTTTGAACCTCCACTAATAACTGCAAGTTTAAGACATATAAATCGAATAATTTTTGAATACTAAATTTCAAAAATTTTTCTTGCTTTACAATGTCGTAATTTTTCGATTGTTGCATCGCATATAGCGATTGCATTACCTTTACTCGTATGTGTCTTCGATTAATCATATTTTAAAGAACGTATAAAAGCTCCTTCTTATTAATGTTTAACATTATGCTGCAAAAATAAAACTATTTATTATTATTTTATATTCTATTTTGCTTTTTTACTTCACCTATAATATTTATCGGTTTTTATTCACATATCTCAGCACAGTAATTTACTAATGCAACTAGCGCTATATTACTTTAAACCTGTATCTTCGCCATATAAATACAAATTTGTTTATAGCCTTAAATTTAGTTAATGAGAGCCCTACAATACTTAAATAAATATTTTGTAAAATATAAATGGCGGTTACTTATTGGTATAGTAATAACTATTATTTCTAAATTTTTTATTTTAAAAGTGCCTGATTTTATTGGTAATTCTTTTGATGTTATTGAAGATTATTTAAATGGCACAGTAACCGACATAGCTGCAGTAAAACACCAGCTCATTATCAATATTTTATTAATTATTGGTGCAGCCATTTTAGCTGGTTTTTTAACTTTTTTAATGCGACAAACCCTAATTGTTACATCTCATTTTATTGTATTTGATTTAAAAAACGAAATTTACGAGCAATACCAACGATTGTCTACTAACTTTTATAAAAAAAATAGAACAGGCGATTTAATGAATAGAATTAGTGAAGATGTTTCTAAAGTACGAATGTATTTTGGTCCCGCACTAATGTACACTACCAACATGATTATTTTATTTGCCATAGGCTTTTATAAAATGATTAGTATAAACTTACAGTTAACCTTATATACCTTACTCCCTTTTCCAATTTTATCAATTTCTATTTTTGTAGTAAGTAAAATTATTAATAAGCGTAGCACCATTGTACAGCAATACTTATCAAAATTAACCACTTATAATCAAGAGTTTTTTTCTGGAATAAATGTGGTTAAATCATATGGAATAGAAAAAGTTGTAATCGAAAATTTTGAAGAACTTGCTAGTGAAAGTAAAGAAAAAAATATAGACCTATATAAAGTGCAGGCTTTATTTTTTCCGTTAATGATTCTACTTATAGGCATTAGCAATTTATTGGTTGTTTACATCGGTGGGCGACAATATATAAACGGAGAAATTCAAATGAGTGTAATTGTTGAATTTCTTTTGTACATAAATATTTTAACATGGCCAGTAGCTATTATTGGCTGGGTTACCTCTATGATTCAACAGGCAGAAGCCTCACAACAACGAATTAACGAGTTTTTAAAACAAGAGCCCGAAATTAAAAACACAACAAATCAACACACAAACATCAAAGGCAAAGTAACTTTTAAAAATGTTTCTCTAACCTATAGCGACACAGGTATTACCGCTTTAAAAAATATTAATTTCACTGTAAATGCTGGAGAAGTATTAGCTATTTTAGGAAGCACGGGCTCTGGAAAATCATCAATTGTAAATTTAATTGTTCGACTCTACGACCCTACAGACGGAACCATTTTTATAGATGAAACACCTTTGAAAGATTGTAACTTAAATGATATCCGCAAACAAATTGGTTTTGTACCTCAAAATCCATTTTTATTTTCCGATACCATTAAAAACAATATAAAATTCGGTAAAAATAATGCTACTGAGCAAGAAATTATTACTGCTGCAAAAAATGCCGCTGTTCACAAAAATATCATGCAATTTAACAACCAGTATGAGACCGTTTTAGGAGAAAGAGGAATTACACTCTCTGGCGGACAAAAACAACGTATATCAATAGCTAGAGCCATTATAAAAGATCCTAAAATATTAATTTTTGACGATTGCCTTTCTGCAGTAGATACAGAAACCGAAGAACAAATACTAACCAACTTAAAAAAAGTATCTAAAAACAAAACTACTTTTATTATTAGTCACCGAATTTCTTCGGCAAAAAATGCTGATAAAATCATCATTCTAGACAAAGGCAAGATAATACAACAAGGCACTCATAATCAACTAATAACACAAAACGGATATTATAAAAATTTATACCAACAACAACTTTTAGAAAAAGAAATTTAATCTTTAACTATGACAAGTAAAATATTTTGTTAGATTTGTCTGACAATTTTATATCAACAACAACTATATTTAGAAATTATGAACGAGAGAGTTGAACAAGAAGAAATTTTTTCGCAAGTATTAAGAGCTGGTAGAAGAACCTATTTTTTTGACGTAAGATCTACTAAAGCTAACGACTATTACTTAACCGTAACCGAAAGTAAAAAGTTTACACACGACGATGGTTCGTTTCACTATCAAAAACATAAAATTTATCTTTACAAAGAAGATTTTTCTGATTTTCAAGAAATGCTTACTAAAGCAACCGATTTTATTGTAAACGAAAAAGGAAGCGAAGTAATTAGTGAACGCCACCAAAAAGATTATAAAAAAGAGGTAAAAGAAGACGAGGTTGAACAAACAACAGAATCAGCAACTGAAAACTTTACCAATGTGTCATTCGATGATATTTAAAAAATATCAATTACCTCGAATACTAAAATCTATTTTTTTTAACACAAACTTTTGTAGCGGTTTTTAACCTTTCTACAAAAGTTTGTTGTTTCTATATATTTTAAAACATTACAATCGTCTTTATTTATAAATCAAAGAGATAACACAGAACTTCTTAAACAAATTCAACTTTTTTAGCTTTAATACAAAATAATTAGATGACAAGCGACGACAGAAAAATACGGGAAAAACTACAACAAAAAACTTGGAATGAAGTAAAAACAAATGATAGTTGGGCTATATTTAAAATTATGGCAGAGTTTGTAGAGGGTTACGAACGTCTAAGTAAAATAGGCCCCTGTGTTTCTATTTTTGGTTCTGCTCGTACAAAACCCGACCATCCTTATTATAAACTAGCAGAAGAAATTGCCTATAAACTTACTCAAAACGGTTTTGGAATTATTACTGGTGGCGGCCCTGGAATTATGGAAGCTGGCAATAAAGGAGCCAATAGAGGTAAAGGAATATCTGTAGGCTTAAATATAGATTTACCATTTGAACAACACGACAATCCGTGGATAGACAGTGGAAAAAGTTTAGACTTCGATTACTTTTTTGTTCGTAAAGTAATGTTTGTAAAATATTCGCAAGGGTTTGTAGTAATGCCCGGTGGTTTTGGCACAATGGATGAACTTTTTGAGGCCATTACCTTAATTCAAACTAAAAAAATCGGAAGATTTCCTATCGTGTTAGTTGGTACAAAATTTTGGAGTGGACTAATCTCTTGGGTTAAAGACACCTTACTAGAAGAAAGCAATATCAGCCCCGAAGATTTAAATTTATTTAGACTGGTAGACACTGCCGATGAAGCTGTTGAACATTTTAATAAGTTTTATGCTAAATATAAAATACGGCATAATTTTTAAAACAACAACACACTACAACTCACAAATAAAAAAAACTAACTTAAAAAAACATTCAATTTGTATAGAATAACATTATTTTAGCTCGTTTCTTTTATTTTTAATTTTGAATTACAAACTATTCATAACAACCTTTTTTATTATCGTGTGTGGCAATTTTATTACCGCACAAACCAACTCCATAAATATAAATGCCCTATTAAACGACAATAAAAAAGAATTAAAAATTGAGCAGAAAATTGTTTTCCATAATTCATCTGACACAATACTTAATCGTATTTTTTTACACAACTGGGCAAATAGCTTTTCTAACAATGAAACTCCGTTAGCAAAACGTTTTATAGAAGATTACCGTAGCGATTTTTATTTTTCAAAGCAAAAAAATAAAGGCTTTTCAAAAATAAATCAGATAACAGTTAATGATAGTTTTACAACTTACAAAATAGTAAAAAACCATCCCGACATAATTGAAATTAAGCTTTCTCAACCATTAAACCCAAACGACCACATTACTATTTCGGCTGTATACACCGTCAAAGTACCATCAGCAAGTTTTACGGGTTTTGGCAAAACAAAAACAGGTTATCACCTACGTTATTGGTATTTAACCCCCGCCGTATATAAAAACGAATGGCAATTAATGAGCAACCTAAACATGGACGATTTATATGCTAACATTGCCGATTTTACAATACAAATTAACACACCAAAAAAATATTATTTAGAAAGTAATTTATATAAATATGTTACTGAAGAAAACAACACCAAGCATTTTTATTTATTAGGCAAAAAACAAAAAGATATTATTATAGACCTAGATACTTTAAAAAAATATAAATCATTCAAAACCAAAAACATCGAAATAAAAACTGATTTTTTCGATACCAAGATAGATTATCAAAAAACCACCGAAATTATAAAAAAAGAAGTTGATTTTATTCAAGATTATCTAGGCAGATATCCATATAAACAATTATTTATAGATCGTAATTCTGTTGAAAAAAATTTATTACATAATATCTATAGCCTACCTAAATGGCTAAAACCTTTTCCTGAAAATTTTCGTTGGGAAATGAGTTTTTTCAAAGCAATGCTTATTAAATACATAGATGATGCGCTATTGGTAAACAAAAGAACTGATTATTGGTTAAACGATGGAATATTAACTTTTTTAATGATAGAATATGTAAATAAATATTACCCCGATTTAACTATTTTGGGCAAATACTCTAACTACTGGCCTATAAAAGGCTACACCATTGCCAAATTAAAACAAAACGACAAATACCCTTTTGTATACTTATTTAGTAGTCGAAATTTTTACGATCAATCGCTTACTACACCAGCAGACTCTCTCTCTAACTTTAATAGAAAAATAGTAAGTAAATACAAAGCTGGGTTAGGGTTTAAATACCTACAAGATTATATCGGTGAAGATGCATTAAAAAAAACATTCAAATCTTTTTATTATAAAAACAAATTAAAATTAACCGATAGCAAACAATTTTTAAATACGCTTAACAAAAATACCGATAAAAATTTAACATGGTTTAAAACCAATTATATCGACACCAATAAAAAACTCGATTATAAAATAACAAAAATTACTCGTAATAAAGACTCTATTGAAGTTACTATAAAAAACAAAAAGAAAACAATAGCCCCTATTGGTCTATATGGAGTAAAAGATAAAAAAATAAAATTCAAAAAATGGATTGACAGAATAGACTCTACAAAAACCATTAAAATACCTCGTGGCGACTTTGATAGGGTTGCTATAAATTACGAACGCCTATATCCTGAATACAACTTATTAAATAATTATAAAAAAATAGATAATAAACTAATTAACAAACCATTACAACTAAGGCTTTATAAAGACATTCAAGACCCTTATTATTCTCAAGTTTTTTACAAACCTGTTGTTGGGTATAATTTATACGACGGTATTATATTAGGCGTTAATTTTAATAATCAGCCTATTTTAGCTCGTAATTTTAAATACAGTATAACCCCAAATTACAGCTTTAAAAGTAAACAAGTTACTGGAAGTTACTTGTTTACCTATAACCAATATATAAATTCTAATATATACAAAATAGATTATAGTATCGGCGGCAACTATTATCATTATGCACCTAATTTAGGATACACCTCTTTTATACCATCGGTTACGATTGAATTTAATAGAAAGTCACTACGAGATTTAGATAAAAAATACCTCACATCTCGTTTAGTTTTTATCAACAAAGAAGTAAACGATAGCGTAACGGCTACTGATCACGATAAATATAACATATTAAATTTTAGATACACCTATAGTAATCCGGGAGTTATTCGTGGTTTAAAGTATGCTATCAATACTGAATTTGGCAACAGTTTTACTAAGTTTTCTACCGATATTCGATACTTAAAACGAATAACACCCAATAAACGATTTTCAATACGCCTATTTGGCGGCTTCTTTATAAACAACAAGTCTAAAAGCAATTACTTTAGTTTTGGATTAAATAGAGGTTCTGATTATTTATTCGAACAAAACCTGTTCGGAAGATCAGAAAATTCTGGCTTATTTAGTCAACAATATGTAATTGCTGATGGTGGTTTTAAATCTAACTTTAAAAACTCTTTCGCTAACGAAACAATACTTTCAGTTAATACCAGTATCGGTATTTGGAAATGGGTAGAGTTTTACAACGATGGTGCAATGCTAAAAAACCATAATGAAAATCCTCACTTTTTTTACGAAAATGGTATTCGTTTAAATTTTATACCTCAAGCTTTCGAATTTTACCTTCCTATATACACCAATAATGGTTTTGAGTTTAACAACAACTATTTCTCTAAAATAAAATTTATTATTACTACAGATGTAGGCAGAATATACAACTATATTCGCAGAGGATTATTTTAAATAATACAAAAAAAATCATTTTTATCTCTAATAATTACGATATTAACAATAAAACGAACCTTTTTTTAATTTCAATTAAAAAGCACTACCTTTGTCAAAAGGTTACAATCGTTTTTTATTATGCTACACGAAGAACTTACTGCTACTCAACCCAAACTTTCTTTTAACGACTTTAAAAACGAAGTATTACACGATTATAAAATTGCTCGTATAAGTCGCGAATGCAGTTTATTAGGTAGACGAGAAGTATTAACTGGAAAAGCAAAATTTGGAATTTTTGGTGATGGTAAAGAAGTACCTCAATTGGCAATGGCTAAAGCCTTTAAAAATGGCGATTTTAGGTCAGGCTATTACCGAGATCAAACCTTTATGATGGCTATTGGCGAGCTAACAGCCCAACAGTTTTTTGCAGGTTTATATGCACACCCTGATATTACGATTGAACCCATGTCGGCAGGTCGACAAATGGGAGGGCATTTTACAACCCACTCTTTAAACCCAGATGGAAGCTGGAAAAACTTAACTCAACAAAAAAATTCATCAACCGATATTTCTCCTACCGCAGCTCAAATGCCTCGTTTATTAGGGTTAGCACACGCTTCAAAAGTATATCGAAACCTAGAAGAACTAAAAAGTGAAACCCAGTTTTCTATTAATGGAAACGAAGTTGCTTGGGGTACCATTGGAAATGCTAGCACTAGCGAAGGCTTATTTTTCGAAACCATAAATGCTGGCGGGGTACTACAAGTACCCATGATAACCAGTATTTGGGACGATGAATATGGTATTTCAGTACACGCCAAACATCAAACCACAAAAGAAAATATTTCTGAAATTTTAAAAGGTTTTCAGCGAGAAAAAAACACCAATGGATACGAAATATTTGTAGTAAATGGTTGGGATTACGTACAACTCATAGATGTATATAACAAAGCCGCTAAAATTGCAAGAACTGAACATATCCCCGTAATTATTCACGTTAAAGAATTAACCCAACCTCAAGGACATTCTACCTCTGGATCACACGAAAGATATAAAAGCAAAGAGCGATTACAATGGGAAAAAGAACACGATTGCATACAAAAAATGCGTCAATGGATTTTAGACTTTGAATTGCAAGATGAAAATGGAAACAGCTTAAAATTCATTAACTCAGAAGAAGAAATTATCCAGATTGAAAAAGAAGCTAAAAAAGAAGTAATTAATGCAAAAAAAACAGCTTGGAACGCCTTTATTAGTGAGGTTAAAGCTGATGCAGATATAGCAATAACGCTATTAGAAAAAGTAGCTAAAAAAAGCACTAATGGCAACTTTATTACCAAATGTAAAAACGATTTACAAGAAATTAAAGAACCCGTTAGAAAAGATATATTAGTAGCGGTACGTAAAGCACTACGTTATATAAAAGACGAAGAATTTTCAGAAAAAAAAGAACTTCAATCGTTTATTCAAAATTATTTAAAAAACGAAAGTCAAAAATACAATTCACATTTAATAAGTGAAAGCAAATTTTCTCCCCTTAATATTACTGAAGTAGCTCCTACCTACGGTGATGAGAAAAAAATAGTAGATGCTCGTATTATCATGCGCGACAATTTTGAAGCTATTTTAAAAAAACATCCTAAAGTTATCATTTTTGGAGAAGATGCTGGATATATTGGCGATGTAAACCAAGGGTTAGAAGGCTTACAACATAAATTTGGAAACCTTAGAGTTTCTGACACAGGTATTCGAGAAGCTACTATTATAGGGCAAGGAATAGGTATGGCTTTACGCGGCTTACGCCCCATTGCTGAAATTCAATATTTAGATTATATACTCTACGCTCTTCAAATTTTAAGTGATGATTTAGCAACCTTGCAGTACCGCACTGTTGGCAAGCAAAAAGCACCATTAATTATTAGAACAAGAGGACATCGGTTAGAAGGAATTTGGCATGCTGGATCACCTATGGGAAGCATTATTAATATCATTAGAGGCATACATGTATTAGTGCCTAGAAATATGACTAAAGCAGCTGGATTTTATAACACTTTATTAGAAGGTGACGACCCTGGCTTAGTAGTAGAATGTTTAAATGGATATCGTTTAAAAGAAGAACTACCTAGTAATTTGGGCGATTTTAAAACGCCTATTGGAGTTGTAGAAACTATTGTAGAAGGAACCGATATTACGGTACTTTCTTACGGCTCAACATTAAAAATTGTTGAAGAAGCAGTAAAAGATTTAGCTCAAATTGGTATTAAAGTTGAATTAATAGACGCGCAAAGTTTATTGCCTTTTGATATTCATCACGACACCGTAAAATCTATTGCCAAAACAAATCGTTTATTAATTGTAGACGAAGATGTTCCAGGAGGTGCTTCTGCTTATTTATTACAAGAAATTATAGAAACTCAAGACGCTTATCAATATTTAGACAGCAAACCTCAAACCTTAACTGCAAAAGCGCATAGACCTGCATACGGTACCGATGGTGATTATTTTTCTAAACCTTCAGCCGAAGATATTTTTGAAAAAATATATGAAATAATGCACGAAGCAGACCCTAAAAAATACAAAAGTTTATATTAATTATTTTTCAATAAAGCAACCCCTACAGCGCATTCTAAACAACGTTTTGGTTTGCAATACTTATTTTTAAGCTCTAACAATGCCTGACTCTCTAAAGCATTGTTTGCTGTTATATTTAGTGCTGAAAATCTTGAAATAATACTGTTTTTCTCGGCAGTTATCTGCTTAATTAAACTTAAAAAAACTTCTTCTTGTAAAGCCCCTCTTTCTTTTAGATATTGAAATTTTAAAGGTAAAATTGTATTAATCAACAATAAGTCTACAAACAACTTAGTAATTCTTTTTTGATATTTTTTAGAAACTGTTTCAAATGTATAGTGTGTTTTCCAAAAAAAATCTACTTCTACAGAAAAAATAGCATAAAAATCATTTATCGTATTACACGCTAAAAGCATCGAAAATAAACTTTTATGTTGGCTATATAACGCCGCTAATTGGGCTATTCGAATAGTTGGAAAATTAGCTGGTCGCATTCTAAAAAACTGAAATAACTGATTTTTTATAGGCTTTAATTGATATTTATGCTTTAAAAAAGCATACAATTCTTTTAAAGTTCTGTAATAATCTTCTTCATTATCTTTCTCTAAAAATCCAGCTTGTCCAAACAACAGTGCAGAAATGTACTGTTTATTATACTGTATTTTTTGTAATACCGAAAAATCAAATGATTCAGCCATTGCTAAAAAAGCCTCTGCGTTAACTTTTAAACCAAAGTTTTTAGCTAATAATTTAAACAATACCGCTTCGTAATTTCCTTTCGATTTAATTAACAATTCTTCTATTACCGTTGCTTTATTTTGTAGGCGTTCAAAAAACAATCGCTCTAACCAATTTTCGATTAAAAAAGAATCTATTGTTTTAATTTGATGCTCACAAGAAATCCATTGTTGTTGTTGTTTTGAAAATAATTTTTTGTAGTTTTTTAATATATTCTTATCAACCCAATCTTTTAATACTAAAGTTGGCAATGGTTTATTATTTTTCATAAATACAACTGCATCATGCTGCCAAACCACATGTAAAATTACCGCATCATAATTAACATCTTTTTCATGTTGGTGCAAATACCAATCAGACGTATTTACATGAATTTCTATATTTCCACACCAAATTTGTTCTTCAATTTTTAGCTTCGCATTTAAAAAATCAGGTCCCGAATTACGATTATAACTCCCTGCATTTAAAACCCTAATTTCTCTATTATCTATTGTTTTTATAGTGGTAGTTGAAAACAATTTATACTGCCAAATGTAATGTAAAAACGCCTCTTTCATATTAATGCATTAGGTTATCAATTTACAAAAAAACCATTATTTATTATTATTGTTTAATACCTTACTTTTGTTGTTTAAAAAATTACAGTTAATGAATAGTATTGATAGCTTAAAATGGCGATATGCTGTTAAAAAATTCGACGAAACCAAATTACTTTCAAACGAAAAAATCAACCTACTTAAAAAGGCTTTTAATTTAACACCAACTTCTTATGGGTTACAACCCGTAAAACTGGTTATTATCAAAAATAAAGAATTACAAAAAAAATTAGTTCAACATTCTTGGAATCAAGAGCAAATAGCACAAGCCTCACACTTATTCGTAATTTGTGTTCCTAAAAAATTCACCACTAAAGCAGTTGAAGATTATTTTAATTTAGTAAAAGAAATTAGAAACACCCCTGACGAGATTTTAAATCCGTTTAAAGATTTTTTAATTGATGAGGTCGCGAAAAAATCGCAAGAAGAATTGTTTCAATGGAACAAAAATCAAGCCTACATAACATTAGGTAATTTATTAACTGTATGTGCTATCGAAAAAATAGATGCCTGCCCTATCGAAGGCTTTTCTTCAGAAGAATATAACAAAATTTTAAACTTAGACGCCCACAACCTACAATCGGTTTTAGTATTACCTGTTGGTTTTAGAGCAAATGATTGTTATATGAAAGATTTAGAAAAGGTTAGAAAAAAGACTACTGATATTGTCATTGAAATCTCGTAACTTAGCCCCCAAAACCTAAAACACCAACAATGAACTCTGCAATACGCAAGCTTGAACCTAAAGTAATTTGGAATCATTTTACTGACCTAAATGCAGTGCCTCGCGCCTCTAAAAAAGAAGAAAAAATTATTCAATTTATGGTCGATTTTGGCAATAGCCTTAATTTAAAAACCCAAGTAGATACTGTAGGAAATGTTATTATTCAAAAACCAGCCTCTACAGGCATGGAAAATAGAAAAACAGTTATTTTACAAGGGCATTTAGATATGGTACATCAAAAAAATGCCGATACCAATTTTGATTTTAATACCGAGGGTATAAAAATGTATGTCGATGGCGATTGGGTAAAAGCAAAAGGAACCACATTAGGAGCTGACAATGGATTAGGGGTTGCTGCCATTATGGCGATTTTGTCGTCTAACAACATAGCTCACCCTGCTATAGAAGCACTATTTACAATAGATGAAGAAACAGGAATGACTGGTGCTATGGGACTTAAAGCTGGTGAATTACAAGGCGAAATATTATTAAATTTAGACACCGAAGAAGATGACGAAATTGGCATGGGTTGTGCAGGCGGTATCGATATAACAGCAGAGCGAAATTACACTGAAGAAACAACCCCCAAAAACACTATTGCTTACGAAATTTCAGTAACTGGACTTAACGGAGGGCACTCAGGCATGGATATTCATAAAGGATTAGGCAACGCCAATAAAATTATGAATCGATTGTTATACAATGGTTTCGAACATTTTGGTTTACGAATCTGTGAAATTAATGGTGGCGGATTACGCAATGCGATACCTCGTGAAAGTTTTTCGACTGTAGTGATTGATAAAATTTCGAAAGAGTCTTTTTTATTTGAAACAAACGAACTTATTAACAACATAAAACAAGAGTTTTTAACCTTAGAGCCCGAACTTTCTATTGAACTAAAAGAAGTTGACACCCCTAAAAAAGTAATGGATTTAGGTGTACAAGAAGGTTTTATTAAAGCTATTTACGCAGCTCTAAACGGTGTTTATAAAATGAGTAGCGACATTAAAGGCTTAGTAGAAACATCTAACAATATTGCTCGTATAATTGCAAAACAAGGCTCAATTACAATAAACTGCTTAACACGCTCATCTTCTGAAACCAATAAATTAGATTTAGCAAACTCATTACGATCTGTATTTGAATTAGCAGGTTTCGAAGTAACTTTTTCAGGCTCATATCCTGGTTGGCAACCCAATATAAATTCAGAAATTTTAAAAATTATTTCAGACTTATATGAAAAATTAAATGGCGAAAAAGCTCATGTTGCTGCTTGTCATGCTGGCTTAGAATGTGGCATTTTAAAACAAAATTACCCAAATGTCGACATGGTTTCATTTGGCCCTAATATTAAAGGAGCACACTCACCTGACGAACGTGCACAAATTTCATCAACCCAAAAATTTTGGGCTTTTTTACAAGAAATTCTTAAAAATATTCCCCTAAAAAACAATACCACATCATCACAGTAAATTGTTTAAATAAATTATACTTTTTTTTATGATTTTTGTTAACATCTTTCGCTAAAAAAAGTCATAAATAATTGTAATTTTACTTTTTACTAAATAAAACTATATACATGGGTAAAGTTATTGCCATAGCAAACCAAAAAGGAGGCGTAGGAAAAACCACTACTACGGTTAATTTAGCTGCTTCTTTAGGGGTTTTAGAAAAAAAAGTGTTATTAATTGATGCAGACCCTCAAGCTAATGCTTCATCTGGCTTAGGACTTAATATTGATGAAATTTCTACAGGAACCTATCAGGTTTTTGAACATTCTATTGCTGCTAAAGATGCTATTGTAAGTACCAACTCTCCAAATGTAGACATTATACCCGCACATATTGATTTAGTAGCCATAGAAATAGAATTGGTTGACAAAGAAAATAGAGAGTACATGTTAAAAAAAGCGATTGCTGATTTAAAAAGCGAGTACGATTTTATTTTAATAGACTGTGCCCCATCATTAGGATTAATTACTTTAAACTCACTTGTAGCTGCCGACTCTGTACTTATTCCTATACAATGCGAATATTTTGCATTAGAAGGATTAGGAAAGTTGTTAAACACCATTAAAAGTGTACAAAAAATTCATAATCCCGACTTAGATATTGAAGGCTTACTACTTACTATGTTCGACAGCCGTTTACGACTTTCTAATCAAGTAGTAGATGAAGTTCGAAAACATTTTAACACAATGGTTTTTGACACTATTATTCGACGAAATATACGCTTGGGAGAAGCCCCTAGTTATGGTGAAAGCATTATAACCTATGACGCCACTAGTAAAGGTGCTGTAAATTACTTAAATTTGGCGAACGAACTTTTAAAGAAAAACGCATAAAATGGCAAAAGCAACAAAGAAGCAAGCATTAGGACGAGGATTATCTGCTTTATTAAAAGAAACCGTAGAAGTTACTTCTGCTAATGATAAAAATGCCGATAAAGTAGTTGGTAATATTATTGAAATTGATTTAGATTTAATAGCAGTAAACCCCTACCAACCACGAACTTATTTTGATGAAGAAGCCTTACGTGAATTAGCCAGTTCTATTCGAGAATTAGGAGTTATTCAACCCATTACCGTACGAAAATTATCAGGTGAAAAATTTCAATTAGTATCAGGTGAGCGACGTTTTAGAGCTTCTAAACTAATTGGCAATAAAACCATACCTGCCTATATTAGAATTGCCAACGACCAAGAAATGCTAGAAATGGCATTGGTAGAAAATATTCAACGTAAAAATTTAGACCCTATTGAAGTTGCGTTATCATACCAACGTTTAATTGAAGAAATTAATCTAACACAAGAAGAATTAAGTGTTCGGGTAGGCAAAAAACGATCAACTGTTGCTAACTATTTACGGTTATTAAAATTAGACCCCATTATACAAACAGGTATGCGCGACGGATTTATTTCTATGGGGCATGGTAGAGCTTTAATTAATATAGAAAGCACTCAAGATCAACTAACGATTTACGAAAAAATTTTACGCGATAAGCTATCGGTGCGTCAAACCGAAGAATTAGTAAAAAACTTAAAATCGGGCAACCTTACAAAAACGGCTAAAAAGAAACAACTGCCTAAATTTGTTAAAGATAACATAGAAGAGTTAAACCATTTTTTTGGGCATAAAATAACTATTTTAGCAAATCAAAAAGGAAAAGGAAAAATAACAATTCCGTTTAATTCTGAAGAAGATTTTAACCGTATTAAAAACTTACTAAAATAAGTTGTTTACTCGTAAATTCATAACGTTAATCTGCATAGTATTTTTTACTATATCTGTAACGGCACAAAAAGATTCTACTGTTATAAAAACAAAACAACAACTTATAAAAAGTAGTAGATATAATCCGCTTTCACCTTCAAAAGCTGCTTTTTTCTCAGCCGTTTTTCCTGGAGGAGGGCAAATTTATAACAAAAAATACTGGAAAGCTCCTATTGTATGGGCAGCCATAGGTACTAGTATTTATTTTTACGTAGACAATAGCAATGCATACGACCGGTATAGAAAAGCTTTTAAACTACGCAAACAAGGTTTACAAGACGAGTTTACTTTAGATGATGGTACGGTTTTACTATCTACTGCTGGTTTAGAAAACGCACAAAAAGTTTTACGTAAAAATAAAGATTTATCATTACTTGTTGGAGCACTACTATATGTTTTGCAAATTGTTGAAGCAAGTGTAAATGCACATTTATTACAATTTGACACCAACGATAATTTATCAATAAACACAACAATAACACCAGATCCAATATTTGTGGAAGCCCCCAAAGTTGGACTCTCTTTTAAATATTCTTTTTAAATATGAAAATTGCCTTATTAGGTTACGGAAAAATGGGTAAAGAAATTGAAAAAATTGCTTTACAAAGAGGTCATGAAATAGTAATAAAATTTTCTGGCGTTGAAAAATTTGACATTACTACTGCCGATATTGGTATAGATTTTAGCATACCAACAATAGCGTACAGTAATATTACAAGTTGTATAGAAAATAATGTACCTGTAGTTTCAGGAACTACAGGATGGTTAAAAAACTATGACAAAGTAGTTGATTTATGTACCCAAAAAAATGGTGCTTTTATCTACGCTTCTAATTTTAGTTTAGGGGTAAACATTTTTTTTGAGTTGAACAAACAACTGGCTAAAATGATGAGCACCTTAAATGATTATCAGGTAAGTATTGAAGAAATACACCATACAAAAAAATTAGATGCGCCAAGTGGTACAGCAATAACCCTAGCAGAAGGTATTATTGAAAACTCACAAAAAAAAGAATGGCAACTCGACAAAAGTACCACTAACGAAGTAATACCTATTATAGCAAAACGAATCGACGATGTTCCTGGAACGCATACTATTACTTATAGCTCTGATATAGACACTATTGATATTACCCATACAGCACATAATAGAAAAGGGTTTGCACTAGGAGCCGTAATTGCCGCCGAATGGTTGGTTGATAAGAAAGGGGTGCATACAATGAAAGACGTGTTAAATATACGTTAAACAACGTGGCAAAAAACATTTAAACAAGCAAATATTTTAACTTCCGCCCTTACGGAAAAAAAGTAAAGAAATTATGACACTTAGCCAATGGTTTTTATTTTTCTTAGCAATAACAATCATTCACTTTTTAGCAACTTGGAAATTATATATAAAAGCAGGTAAAAAAGCATGGGAAGCTGCTATTCCTATATATAACGGAATAGTATTGTTAGATATTATTAAACGTCCAAAATGGTGGATTATATTGCTTTTTATACCTATAGTAAACTTATTAATGTTTCCTATAATATGGATAGAAACATGTCGTAGTTTTGGTTTTAATAAGCGATTAGATACTTTTTTAGTATTACTAACCTTAGGCTTTTATATCTATTACATTAATTATTTTACTGATGCCAAGTATATAAAAAACCGTAGCTTAAAACCTCAATCAGCACTTGGCGAATGGGTTAGTTCTATTTCTTTTGCTATTATTGCCGCAACATTAGTGCATACCTACATTATGCAGCCTTACACCATACCCACCTCGTCATTAGAAAAAACGTTATTGGTAGGTGATTATTTATTTGTAAGTAAATTTCATTACGGGGCTCGTGTACCCATGACCGTATTTGCCGCTCCAATGGTACATGACAGTTTGCCTATAGTTAAAACAAAATCGTATTTAAAACGCCCTCAATTACCTTATATGCGATTGCCTAGTTTTCAAAAAATAAAACGCAACGATATTGTAGTATTTAGTTGGCCTGCAGATACCTTAGCAACTATGTGGGGCGATCATTCGGGTAAGTTTACCTACAAGCCCATTGATAAAAAAACAAATTATGTAAAACGTTGTGTGGGTATACCAGGCGATAGCTTAAGCATAAAAGATGGTTACGTATATATAAACGGAAAAAAAACAGTACTACCAGACCGAGCAAAACCACAATGGTTCTTTACTGTTGACACTAACGGAAAACACTTTAGTCAAGAGGAAATTAAACGCTATAATATACGTGAAGGGCGTATTCAAGGAGATAAATACGATTTAAACTTAACGGATGATGAGGCCGCTCTAATAGCTAAAAATCCAATTGTAAAAAGCATTACAAAGAACATAGAGCCTGCTGGTAATTACCATGAAGACCTTTTTCCTCACGATAGTCGATATCGATGGTCGACAGATAATTATGGCCCTATTTATATTCCTCAAAAAGGAGCCACTGTTGCACTTAACACCAAAACCATTCCGTTTTACGAACAAATTATTAAAAACTACGAAAATAATAATTTAGTAATTCAAGGCGATTATATTTATATCAACGGTAAAAAAGCTGATTCATACACGTTTAAGCAAGATTATTATTGGATGATGGGAGACAACCGACAAAACTCATTAGATGCACGCTATTGGGGCTATGTACCTTTTGATCATGTGGTGGGTAAACCTGTTATGATTTGGTTAAGTTGGGACCCTAGTATATCTATTTTAAATTTACCTGCTAAAATAAAATCAATCCGTTGGAATAGAATGTTTACTACCGTTGGCGGTAGTGGTAAACCTGTTTCGTACCTATGGGTAGTTATGGTAGTAATTGGTGTGTATTTTGCTTATAGTTTTTTCAAAAAGAAAAAATAAATAATACGATTTATAATTTTAATTATACCATTATTATAGAGAAATGAGTTTATTTATACCCACCTACTTCTCTCCTATTATACAGTATGCTACTATTATAAATACTGATAAAATTACTTTTGAAGTAGAAGACAACTTTCAAAAACAAACTTATAGAAACCGCTGTTATATATATGGCGCCAATGGTAAACAATTACTAAACATACCCGTAAAACACACCGCTTCTACAAAAAGAAAAAAAACAAAAGATACTTTAGTTGAAAATAATTTTAATTGGCAAAGTCAACATTTAAAATCGTTACAAGCGGCCTATCGATCTTCGCCCTTTTTTGAGTTTTACGAAGATGATTTACTTCCTATTTTCACTAAAAAATATACTTATTTAATCGATGTAACAATTGATACTTTTTTATTTTTAACGGATGCCCTGCAAATTTCATCAGCTTATACCAAAACTATTGAATACGAAATTACCCCTTCAATTAACGATTATAGAAATTTAGCCATAGCTAAAAATGGCGTAACCCTCATAATGAAACCATATGTACAAATGTTTGACGACAAACATGGTTTTATTCCTAATTTATCTATACTCGATTTATTATTTATGGAAGGCCCAAATACTTTAAGTCTTTTAGAGAACATATCTGAAAATCTAAAAAAATAAATTTTAGTTTTCATTAAACTACAGCTGTTTTCAGCTCTTTTTTTTTGTGAAAGATAGGTTAGATCTAAATCATTAACATGATAAATATCATAAAAAATAACGCCAACCATTTATACCTTGCGCCCCTATTTTTGTAGATAACAAATGAATAATACACATACTTTTCACATCCCTGTAATGGGAATAGGTTTTACGATAGACTCTCCTCTTAAAGTTTCTAAATACGGAATTGACTCTGTTATTTCTTTAGTAGACGATATTTTAATAGAGAAAATGAGAAAAATGTATTGCTCAAAATTTAAATTTCCTTACGAAGAAATCACAGACAAAACTGAAGATTTTAGAGCCCAAAGAATTACGTCTTATTTAAACTTGATAAAAAAAATATCAGAAAATAAATTTGAAGAATTTAAAAATATAACTACCGCTACAAAAGAATCGGTTAGCGATTTTTTTAGTATGATTTCTAACACCTCTGCTTTAAAACAAGAGTTTATAAAACTAACCCATAAAAAGTACGATTTTGATGAAGTAAGTACGTGGTTGCGAGAAAATTTAAAAATGGGGTCGATAGATGTTAATATAATGACAAAGGTTGATAAAGACAACTACACTAAAGATGAAAAATTACCCATTAAATATAACGATGCTCATGCCGCATTAAGAGGTTACGCTAATAGCAATGTAAACTCATCTATAATATTTTCTGCAGGCATGAACCCTCGTTTATATTCGTATTTAGAGCAGTTCGAAGATTTTTACCCCGATGAAAAAGGTGTTATTAAAAAGAAAGTAGTTTTAAAAGTAAGTGATTACCGTTCAGCTTTAATTCAAGGAAGATTTTTAGCAAAAAAAGGTATTTGGGTATCTGAATATCGAATAGAGTCTGGTTTAAATTGCGGAGGACATGCTTTTGCTACTGACGGTTATTTATTAGGCCCCGTTTTAGAAGAATTTAAAGAGAAAAGAGAAGAATTACAACAAAGCCTTCAAAAGGTTTTATTTGATGCTTTAGCACGAAAAGAATATAACGTTCCAAAAACAGAAATGTCATTTAAAATTTCTGCGCAAGGAGGTGTAGGTACAGCTGTAGAACACGAATTTTTATTAACACATTACAATATTGATTCGGTGGGTTGGGGCTCTCCTTTTTTATTAGTACCCGAAGCAACAACTGTAGACACCAAAACCTTAGACAAATTGGTTAAGGCCAAAGAAGAAGATGTATATTTAAGTAATATATCTCCATTAGGAGTTCCTTTCAATAGCTTAAAAGGCAATACAAAAGATTTAGAAAAAGAAACATTTATAAAAAAAGGCCGACCTGGTAGTTCATGCCCTAAAAAATTTGTTGCTTTAAACAAAGAATTTGCAGAAAAAGGAATGTGTATAGCTTCAAGGCAATACCAACACTTAAAAATTAAAGAATTAGAAAGTAAAAATCTAACTAAAAATAATTTTGAAAAGGCATACGCTAAAATTGTAGAAAAAGCCTGTACGTGTGTAGGGCTAGGTACTAGTGCTTTACTTGCTCACAACCTTGACACAAAAACAGAAGGAAAAGGAGTATCAATTTGCCCAGGACCTAATATTGCTTATTTTTCTAAAAAAATGAGTCTTCAAGAAATTGTAAAAACTATTTACAATCCACAAGTTAAAGTGACGAGTAACAACAGACCTAATATGTTTGTTAAAGAACTACAAATTTATATTACCTATTTAAAAGACAAGATAAATGAGAGTTCAGAAAATATTTCAGAAAAACAAAAAAAATATTTTTCAACATTTACTGAAAATTTAAAAAGAGGTATTAACTATTACACTGATTTATTTACTGAAAACAGTAAAATTGAAGAAAAAGTTAGTATTTTAAATGATTTAGAAAAAAATAGAAAAGTACTCAACAGCTTAAGTTTAGCTATAGAAAAGCTACCTTGTTAAAAATAAATTGTAGTTTTTAGGCTTCAAAATCAACCACAATCTATGTATTTATAGTTTAGATATTTAACAAGAACTTTATAGTCAATAAAACTTAATATTCTCGAAAAATAAAGCCTATATAAAAACTCGCTAATCCGTAGTGAGTTTTTTTATATATACCGTTTTACTAAGTTAGTAATTTGCTGAGAAATATTAAGTTTTACTATTAAAAAAAGATAAATAACAACAATTAAAACACTTTTTAAAGCAATATTAAATACTGGCCCTAAAGGTATTTTAAATAATTTTATTGATGTAAACGGAAAATTCCAAAAGTAAAAAGCAAAAAATAAGGCTACAATAATTGCTAACATTTGCCATGACTTTTTTGTAAAAGGTGTAATTGAAAACTTATCTTTTACCAACCATATTTTAATGGTATTAAATATAAAAATAGTAAGTAATGTTGCGAAAGCTAACCCGTTAGTTCCTAACTCTAATTTAAAATAAAACAATTTATTTAAAAAATAAACCATCAGTGCCATGCCTAAACTTAATGGTAAAGCAAACCTATAAAATTTAGAGTTATTTATTATTGCGCCATTATTACCTAAAACCATAGTATATAATTTTGCTAAAGAAATCATTAAAACCACTAATTCGCCACCAGCATATCCTTTTTCTGGCATTAATTTAAAAAGTTCGTGTACACCACAATTAACAAGCAAAAAAAACAAACCACCTATTACCAATAAATTAATAGAACTCTTTTTATATAAACTCTCTACCTCTACGTGGTTATTCTCATTCAATGTTTTAGAAGTTAAAGGCTGTAAAATTTGTGACATAGCCCTACTAGGAGCTTCAACAAATGAACCTATAAATACAGCCACAGTATAATATGCTGCCTTACTTATGGTTTCTTTATCTGGTATCATTATCTTATCAATATCTAACAATATAGCCCCTGCACTACCTGCTAAAATTATATAAAACGAAAATTTTAAAACTTCAGAAAAATTATCGGGCAACTTAAAGCTAAATCTGGGTAAATAAATGCTAAAAGCATAGCCCATCATTATCAAAGTTCTTAATATATAAGTACCTGTTAACACATATATAAATTGTGGTTTGGTAATTAAATTAAAAAATACAGCTAACAACAACAACATTACCACAACTCTATTCCATAATTCTTTTAAAACATTACCAAAAACTGTTTGTAACTGTACTTTGGCCCAAGAATAAAACAACTCAAAATAAGCACAAGACACAGCAATAATATAAATTGAAACGGTATAACTTTCTATAGCTTTATTTTCTGGTGTTACTCGACTCATAATCCACTGGTGCACATAATCCCAAAAAAAACCAAGAGGTAAAGCTACTAATAATGGCAAAAAAATAACCGACGATAAAAATCGATCTTTTTCGTTTTTAGTTTCATAAGACGGAAAAAATTTAATAATAGTATACTGTACCCCAAAAGCTGCCAGCGGCATAATTAAATTCGATGATGACAACAAATACGTTACTAAACCGTAGTATTCTGAACCTAAATAACGAGGGTAAAAAACAATGGTATTTATTCCACCTATTATAAAGGCTAAATAAATTATTAAGGTGTTTTTAAAAGATTGTTTAAATATAATTCCCAATGCTTACATTATTTTTATCAATTCAGAAAGTTGTTGTGTTAAATTTTTTCGGTGATATTGTTCTATGTTTTTAGGCTTTACCGACAAACGTTGCTCTTGATATGCTTTATACCATTGCAAAATTATTGCCTTTAATTGCTGTTCATCATCAAAATTAACTAAAACCCCTGTTTCGGTTTCTTGTATAAGGGTTGCCGCATCGCCTTGTTTATCTCCAAGAGCTAAGATAGGTCTTTTTGAGGTAATATATTCAAATAACTTACCTGTTAAAATTCCTTTAGAATTATCGGTTTTTGGAATTAACAACAGTAATATTTGTGCTGTTTTTTGTAATTTAATAGCTGTTTTGTGGGGCACATATCCTTTTAAAATGGTGTTATTAAACAGTTCAAAATATTTAATATCTTCAATAGTTTCTTGATTTACATTACCTATCAAATTAATTTCCAAGTCATTTTTAAATGTTTTATTTTCTTTAGAAATTGTTTGCAATACTTTCCATAAAACTCGCGGATTACTTTGCTTAGGCAACAAACCAATATGTGCTAACGAAAATTTCGATGTCAACGGCAATTTTTCATCTAGTAAAACTTCATCATCATAACCATTGGTTATTACAAACACTTTTTTAGCGATATTTTCAAATTCTTTTTTTAATGATTTGCTTACTGTTATAACAGCATCAGCATTTTGTAAAACAATCGTTTCTAGTTGCTTGTTTTTCTTTTTCGCATAAGAACTTAGATTAAAATCAGCGTTATAATACAGTTGACTCCATGGGTCACGAAAATCGGCAATCCATCGTAAATTTGTTTTTTGTTTAATTTTATTGGCAATTAAATGTATGCTATGCGGTGGCCCTGTAGAAATAATAACATCTACTGGGTTTTCTTTTAAATACCTTTCTAAATATTTCACAGATGGTTTTATCCAAAATTTTTTAGCATCGGGAATAAAAAAATTCCCTCTAACCCATGATAAAAAACCACCTTTACTAACATTAGCAACTCCTTTTTTATGGGTATTTTTTTTTAAAAATGAAATAACATCTTGCGGATTTTTAATCGGTGATTTTAAAACCGTTACCTCTTTAGGCATTTCTGCTAATAACGATTTATCAATAGTTGGGTAGTTTGCATTTTCTGGCACATATACAATAGGTTGAACACCAAACTCAGGTAAATATTTCACAAATTTCAACCAACGTTGCACCCCTGAACCTCCTGCTGGTGGCCAATAATATGTTATAATAAGCGCTTTCAAACCGACAAAGTATTATATAATTCTATTAAATTTTTTGCTGTTTTTTCCCAAGTAAAATTATTTCTAACAAAATTTTTACCATTTTCTCCTAATTCTTTCCTTAAATTCTCATCGGTATATAATTGTAAAATTTTATCGCAAAAATCAGCTAAATCTCTGTCTTTATGCACTAAACCTGCTTTATTTTTAACAACCAATTCTTCTTGTGCAACAGCATTGCTTACCAAAAGGGGTTTACCGAAACTCATATACTGAAATATTTTATTGGCATAGGTAGTATCGTGATGTAAATTTCTGTGTAAGGGAGATAAACAAACATCACTAGCTTGTATATATGACGCAAAAAGGTAGGTTCTTGCCAACCTTGAAAATCTACCTGATTTTCTAACCCTAAGCGAATTGTTAGATTTTGTAAAATTGTATCAGCAGTCTTATTTTTACCTACAATAACCAACAAAATATTCGGAATTTTTTCTTTTAATTCTTTTAATGATGTTATTACGGTTTCTAATCCTCTACGCAACCCTGTATCTCCAATATATAGTAATACAAAATTAGATGCATATTTTTGTATAATAGCAGTATTAATTTCAGCTTCTTGATAAAATGACTTTCTTATGGTATTGGGTACCACCACTACATTACTTTGTGCGATATGAGTTCTATTGCACAATTCTTTTTTAGCGGCTTCCGTTACGGTAATAACTTTAGAGGCTTTAGCTGTAAAATACGCTTCTTTTTCTTTCCATTTTAACGGATTTATTAAAAACCTACCCGGAAATTGGTTAACATACGCATACGCTTTCATTATTTCAGGTCTGTTTTCATGTAAATCTAACACAATAGGCAACTGCAGTGATTTGTTTGCTAAAAAAGCAGCTTCTGCAATTCTAATATCATGAATATGAATTACTTCAACACTATTTTTAATTAAAAAATGGCAAATTTTTTTGCGCATTATTTTTGAATAAAACGGAAGCGTATAAGCTAATGCCGATAATTTATATTCTAGAGTATTTGAGCGGTATCTTTTTACCTTAATTTGATTGATTAACTCTTCTAAAGGTTCATCGCCATAGGTTAGACAAAACAAACAAACGGTATGTCCTGCATTTATAAGGGCTATAGCTTCATTTTCCACACGAGGGTCTGGTGGAAAATTACTATCCAAAATCATCCCTATAATCATGGATTATTGTTTTTCAGCGTAAACCGCGTAATAGCGAGGTGTATATTTTCGTAATATAGGACGAATTCCTATTTTATGAATAGGGCTAGTCCATTTTTCTTGTTGTATAATTTTCCACCCCGTTTTTTGTAATAACCAATCAAACTGCCAATCTTCAAATTCGTGGTAATGTCTATCCCACATATCTGTTTTACTTCTATAGGCTTTAGCGAACCATAAATTTAACGGAACCGTGGCTACCAATTTAGTAGCTTCAATTTCTCGTAACACATTAAACGGAGCTAGTAAATGTTCAAAAATTTCAAAAGCCGTAACCACTTCAACTGACTGTTTTTTTACTACTTCTGGTAAAATATCTAAATCTTCGCCACCAGTATTATAAACCGTATAGCCGTACTGCTCCATAATTTCACTAAACGGATTTCGAACACCTAAATCAAAAATAGTTGTTGGTGCAGACACTACTTTTTTTAAAAAAGCGATGGTATTATTATATCGTTTTTGAGGTAATATGTCGTACATTATTTTTTTTCTTTACAAAAAACCAGCCTACAGAAGCCAATACTAAAAATGCGTAAGCGATTAGTGAAATAAGACTTCCTTTTTCAATAACTGTGGGTTCAAATTTAAACTCTATAGTGTGATTACCTGCTGGAACTTGCATTCCTCTTAACACATAATCAACCCTTAAATGAGGGGTTAATTTTCCATCAACATAAGCATTCCAACCATCTTTGTAATATATTTCAGAAAACACCGCAAATTGGTTAATTGCTGATGTAGACTGATAGGTTAATTGGTTTACGTTGTACT
Organism: Tenacibaculum sp. UWU-22; assembly: GCF_041021355.1. NCBI lineage: Bacteria > Pseudomonadati > Bacteroidota > Flavobacteriia > Flavobacteriales > Flavobacteriaceae > Tenacibaculum > Tenacibaculum sp. UWU-22. Next base: position 86,974 of record NZ_JBFNGP010000001.1, read on the forward strand.
TTGTTAATTGAATAGTAGCCGTAGTATCTTTTTTAAACGTTTGAATACCCCCTGTTTTAAATAGGTTTGTAAATTTAGAGGCATCATAAACCGCTTCAGCTTTAGTTTGCATAGAATCTAAAGCTTTTATTTCTTGATTTGCATTGGTAACAGGTTTTAATTTTTGCACAAACCAAGCATTTCCATTAGCATCTGGGTTTACCTGAGCCTGATCTGCGCCTACAATAAAATATTTAGTATTTAACATATTTAAAACCTCTATATTATTTTTTGCTATCTGATAATCAAATAACTCTTGATAGCGCTCCATCTTAGCCGCATTATACCCCCCAATAGATTGATGAAAATACGAAGTTCTTCCATCTTGCATCAAATTAGCTGTAAAATTACCTACTCTGTAATGGGTTTTATCTTCTAAAATTTGTTTATCGGCTTCTGAAGCAATAAAAGGTTTTTGCACTTTTCTAGCTGTAACAAAATCGTCTTTATTAACATATTTAATATCTACAGAAGTTAAATCGAATAGAATTAACAAGCCTAATAAAGCAATTACAACAGGTTGTTTTAGCTTATTTTTCAAATGTAACCACAATAAACTTGCTGACAGCAAAATTAGTAGTAACGAGCGCAAACTATCGTTAAACAACATTGATTTTCTATCTGCAATTAAAGCCTCTATTAGTTCGGGTAATTTTGCGTATTGCGAGTCTCTAATTCCTTCAAAGGCAAACAAACTAGAACCAAAAAGCATAAAAAACAACGCTATACCTCCTCCAATATATAGTGCTTTTTTTAGGGCTTTCTCTTTTTCTTCAGTAGGTATTTTATTTGAAAAAAAGTTGCCAAGGGCTAAAATACCTAATAACGGAATACAAATTTCGGCAATCACTTGAATAGATGAAACTGCTCTAAACTTATTATACAACGGAATATAGTCAATAAAAAAATTGGTTAATCCTGAAAAGTTTTTACCCCAGCTAAGTATGATTGAAAAAAGGGTTGCTGCTACTAACCATTTTTTTAATTTTCCTTTCACTAAAAAAATTCCAAGAAAAAATAAAAATAACATAATAGCACCTATATAAGCGGGTGCTTCTACAATAGGTTGTTTACCCCAATATGTTAAAACTTGTTCTGAAAAATCTTTGGCTTGTTTAGCCCCTACCTTTTGCTCAAGTGTTTTATAAAAGTTAGAATTTTTACCTAATTTTTCTACTGTTCCTCCTCCCATGAAGCGTGGAATCATCAAATTAAAGGTCTCGGCAATTCCATAACTATATTCAGTGATATAGTCTTTATCTAATCCACTAGATTTTTCTTTAGGGCTTCCATCAGGCTTAATGGTTAATTCTGATTTTCCTCGAGTACTATACTTCGAATATTCTTTAGTAGCCAATAACCGTGTAGCATTAACACTAATACCTAAAAGTAATGCTAGGGTAATAACTCCTGCTTGTTTTGCAAAAAGGGGTAGTGATTTGTTTTGTATTGCCTCAATAAGTTCAATAATTCCTAAAATCAGCAATATAAACCCCATATAGTAGGTCATTTGTATGTGATTTGCATAAATTTCTAATGCCATTGCCACACTAGTAGTTACAAAACCTAACAAATAACGTTTTTGAAAAATCCATAAAACACCTGCTAACACAATAGGTATAAAACCAATGGCATGTGCTTTTGCATTGTGTCCTGCTCCAAAAATAATAATTAAATATGTTGAAAATCCAAACGACAACGCTCCTAGAATAGCTAATTTCCAATTTACCTTTAACGCAATAAGTAAAATAAAAAAGCCAAAGAAATAAAGAAACAAATAATCTGCTGGTCTAGGCAAAAATCGAATTGCTTTATCAATATATTTAATAAAATCGTTGGGGTAATATGCACTTATTTGATATGCAGGCATGCCACTAAAAGCACTACCTGTCCAATACGGTTCTTTATGGTTTTTAGCTCTAAAATCTTTAATTTCTTTCGCCATACCCGAAAACTGGGTTATGTCGCTCTGTTTTATTTGTTTACCACTTAAAACAGGATTAAAATATATTAAAGAAGCTATTATAAAAATACCTAAAGCAATTATATAAGGTAATGTTTTTTTATAATTCATAACTAATCAATCTCTTCAAAATCAACATACTCACCTAAATCATCATTTGTTTTTGAGGCTTGTTTTGGTTTTTTATCTATAATTGTTTCTCCTTCTTTAACAGCTGATTCTTGTTTATAACCGTACTGTTGTGTAGCTCTTTCCTGCATATTATCAACCATTTTTTTCATTAAAAAAGGAGCAAATAAGCGTGTTAAATATTTAAAAACATAGTAAATTAGCAGAAAAATTATTATTGTTCTTAATAATCCCATTTAAATAACTTTATAAAAAATCAATCAAAAGTAATAATTTGAAGTCAATTGATACGTTAAGAGTTTACAAAACTTATATTTAAAGTTGATTTTTTTTAGAGTATGTTTGTATAATTTCGAGTTAATTTATGTTTAAAAAGTTAGATAAACTATTTTTTTTTATATTACTAGGTGTTTGTGTTGAGCTACAAGCACAATATACAGAGGTTATTAATTCGAATCGCCCTGGGTTTTCTCAAAGCCCATATAGTGTTGGAACAGGTGTGTACCAATTTGAAACCAGCTTTTTTTACAAAAAATCAGAAATTATACCCACCTTTAGTAATCCTGAGGCCTTTGGTGCAAATTTATTTTTTAGAACTAGTTTCCTTTTACAAAAATTAGAGCTAAACCTAAACACAAGCTTTCAAAAAGATAAAATTGCTTTTAAAAATATTTTTGAATCGTCGTATACTGAAAGTGGTTTTAGTAAACTTACATTAGGGGCTAAATATTTATTATTTCAACCCACCTATACCGATAAATCAAAAGAAATTAGAAGTTGGAAAAGAAAAATGGCTTTTGACTGGAAACGTTTAATACCAAGTGTCGCCGTTTATGGAGGTGTAAATTTTGGTTCCGTTTTAACCGATTACCATAACAGAGGGGGTATTACCCCAAAAGTAGGAGCTTTATTACAAAACGAATTTTCATATAAATTTAATTTAATTTCTAACTTTTATTACGATTATATAATTAGCGATTTTGCTCAGTTTTCTTGTGTAATTACCGCTACCTATAATTTTAATGATTTTTGGTCGGGTTTTGCAGAATATCAAGGTTTTTTTAACGGTTCGAAAGACGACAACAACTTAGGAATTGGGGTAACGTATTTATTTTCTAACGACCTTCAATTTAATTTATCGGGCAGAAGTGCTTTAACAAATAATGCCTCAAATTATTATGGCAGTTTAGGGGTTTCTTTTCGTTTAGATAAACATAAAGACAAATATATAGAAGTCGACAATTTTGGAAATGAAATAAAACGAGAAGCTCCTGCATCATCAAAAAACAGAGGTATTTTTGGACGTTTATTTGGCAAAAAAGATAGTGGTAACACATCTTCTTCTAAGAGAAAACGTAAAAAAGCGGTAACCAAAGTTGAAAAAGAAAAAGGGTTCTTTGGTCGTTTATTTGGGAAAAAAAATAAAAATTAGAATAAAAAAGTTTAATAAACGCGACTGTAAAACCTATTTATCTTATGATAACGCTTCAAGAAATGCACACAAAAAAGGAAATGAAACAATTTGTTATGTTTCCTTTTTCTCTTTATAAAAACAACGCGTATTGGGTACCGCCAATTATAAAAGACGAAATCAATAATTTTGACAAAACAAAAAACCCTGTTTTTGAGCATGCTGATGCGCGATTTTTTGTTGCTATTAAAAACAAAAAAATTGTGGGCAGAATTGCCGCTATTATAAATAACTACGAAGTTCAAAAACAACAACTTAAAAAAATGCGTTTTGGTTGGTTTGATGTAATTGATGACATAGAAGTTACAAAAGTTTTAATTGAAAAAGTTAAAGAAATTGGATATAAAAATAACCTTGAGTTTATCGAGGGCCCTGTAGGCTTTAACAACTTAGATAAAACAGGTGTTTTAATTGAAGGGTTTGACCATATTGGCACTATGATTACTTGGTACAACCACCCATACTATAAAGAACATTTAGAACAATTAGGTTTTACAAAAGAAAAAGAATACTTAGAAAACAAATTTAAATTTAGTGCTGTCGATATACCGTATTATAGTAGAATTAGCTCTCTTATAAAAAGGAGGTATAATTTAACCGCGTTAGACTTTACAAAAACAAAAGATATATTACCCTATGTAGAAGAAATGTTTAGCGTATTTTCTGCATCATACAGTAAACTATCAACTTTTGTACCTATTTCTGACGCTCAAATTGCATATTTTAAAAAGAAATACATTAGTTTTATAAACCCAGAGTATATAAAATTTGTTATTGATAAAGATAAAAAACTAATTGCGTTTGCTATTGTAATGCCTTCTTTTTCAAAAGCATTGCAAAAAGCTAACGGAAAACTATTTCCGTTTGGAATATTTCATTTATTAAAAGCAAAGAAAAAATCAAAAGATGTTATTTTTTACTTAATAGGCGTACACCCATCGTATCAAAACAAAGGTGTAACCGCTATTATTTTTGAACAATATGCTAAAACCTTTAAACCTCTTAAAATAGAAAATTGTATTCGTACACCTGAATTAGAAGACAATGATGCTATTCGAAAAATATGGGAAAATTTTAACCCAATTACTCACAAACGCCGTAGAACCTACAAATTAACTTTATAATGCAGTTATTTTACAATTCTGAAATATCAACAAAAACGCAACAAATAAATTTTGATAAAAACGAAAGTAGGCATATTGTAAAAGTTTTACGAAAAAAAGAAAATGACATTTTATACATTACAAATGGTAAAGAATGGTTATTTTTAGCTAAAATTACATTAGCTAGCGATAAAAATTGTGTTGCTGAAATAGTAGAAAAGCAACAAAAAACTAAACCTTGGAATTACAAATTACACATTGCGATAGCCCCCACGAAAAATAACGACCGTTTTGAGTGGTTTTTAGAAAAAGCTACTGAAATAGGTATTGATGAAATTACCCCCATTATCTGTCAAAACTCTGAACGTAAAAATGTAAAAATAGAACGATTAGAAAAAATTATTCAGTCTGCTATGAAACAATCTTTAAAGTTTACACTTCCAAAATTAAACCCTGTTATAGAATTTAATAATTTTATAAATCTAAATTTAGCTGGTAAACTATGTATTGCTCATTGCAAAGATGAAAATAAAGTAAATTTAAAAACGGTAATACAACCTACTGAAAATGTAACAATCTTAATCGGTCCAGAAGGCGACTTTTCTTCAGAAGAAATAAAAAAAAGTATTGAAAAAAATTTCACACCTATATCACTAGGAGAAAGTCGTTTACGTACAGAAACAGCAGGTATAGTTGCTACACAAAGCATTTTGTTTATTAACGAATAAAATATTTTTTATATATTTAATTTAAAAATTGTTAATTTTTAAATTGTGAGTGGAAAAGATATTTTTAACTTATTTTTATTAATAAGTGCTATTCATGGCTTCTTTTTTAGCATTATCCTTTTTATGTCTAAAAATGGGGGAGAAAAAAGTATGATATACCTAAATTTGATGATATTAGTTATCTCGATAAATAATATCCAATCATTTATACTTGATCAACATTTAATTGAACACAGATTTAAATTAGATTATATACTAATTCCTTGGCACTTATTAATAGCACCATTTTTTTATCTCTTTTTAAGCAATTATTTAAATATTGCTAAAAAATCATTAAAAGTATTGAAAATTACAATTCTTGTTTTTTTAACTGCTATTGCTTTACAAATAGCTTATATATTGTACCTTGAAGATAAAGTACAACTTAGCGAGTTAAATTATCGCTATAAAAAATACACTTCTATAGAAGAAATTATAAGTTTTATTACATCAATTAGTATCTTTAGCTACTCATTTTACCTATTATATAAAAAAGAAAAACTTTTCCCTAAAATACTAGCGTTTGACAGTTTACATTGGATTTATACTTTCTTTAAACTAGGCTTGGTTAGTTATGTTTTATGGGGTATTGCTATCATTATTAAAGCAAACCTAAATTATTCAAATTTTTTATCTTCATATTATCCTTTGAGGGTTGCTACTACAATTCTAATTTACTGGCTAGGTTATCAAGGCTTTATTCAATTACGCTTACTAAAAGAACGACAACAAATTAGAAACACTTTTGCATTTGAATCTAGTTTTAGTGAAAATCTGATAAAAGAAAACAAAAAAGAACACCTAGTGCTAATTAATAAACATCAAGAACAATTTGATGAAATTAATGTATTTATAAAAAAAGAAAAAAAGTTTTTACAGCCCAAATATACCTTGCAAAACCTATCGGAAGATGTAAATTTAAGCCCCAGTACCTTATCGCTAACAATTAACAACTGTGCCGATAAAAGTTTTGTCGACTACATAAATGAAATGCGTATAAAACAAGCAAAGGAACTTTTAACCTCTAAAGATTACAACAACTATACTATGACTGCCATTGGTTTAGAATCTGGATTTAATTCAAAATCATCTTTCTACGCTGTATTTAAAAAACATGTAGGATGCACTCCTTTCGAATATAGAAATTCTAGTTCTTAGTTTTTTTAAAAAAACCTGTCCAAAAACATCCGATTTGGACGTTTTCGGACTTTAAGTTATATTTTTTACATACTTTTATCATGGCAAATAATTGTTAGGATAATTTAAAAACAATCCTACGTCTAACCATATAAGTTGAGATTGCTCTTAACAAGAAAAAGGAAGAGAATATTAAAAAAACACCATTTATAAATGGTGTTTTTTGTTTTCTAAAAAACACTATATTGCTTTCTCTATGAGACATATTATACCACTACTTTCTTTGTTCTTTTTTTATGCAACTGTTTATACGCAACAAGTGGCTGTGTTAAAATATAGTGGCGGTGGTGACTGGTATGCAAACCCTACTTCTGTAACTAACTTAGTATCTTACACCAACCAACATTGCAATACCAAAATAGACAAAAATGTAAAAACAGTTACTCCTAATGATGAAGAACTATTTAATTACCCTATAATTTTTATGACAGGACATGGAAATGTATTTTTTTCTGAAGAAGATATCGAAAATTTAAAAAATTATTTGATTTCAGGTGGATTTTTAGAAATATCTGACAATTATGGAATGGATAAATATATTAGAAAAGAATTACAAAAAATGTTTCCAAAATTAACCTTACAAGAAATTCCAACAAACCACCCTATTTACCATCAAACCTTTTCTTTTAACAACGGTATACCTAAAATTCATGAACATGATGGCACCCCTCCTCAAGGTTTAGGTTTATTTTATGAAGGAAGACTAATCGTTTTTTATGATTACGAAACCGATTTAAGTGACGGATGGGAAGATCAAGAGGTACACAAAGACCCAAAAGAAATTAGAGAGAAAGCCTTAAAAATGGGTGCTAATATAATAGAGTACGTATTTAAAAACTAGCTAACCAATTACTATTTAAAACAATAACCATCTTAATTTGCCTAGCTATAACTCATTTTTAATTTAAAGTTTTAGTGCTATTAAAAAAATCAATAACTATATAAAATCTTTCTAAGATGATATACACCAACTAGTGGCATCCTTGCACTACATTACCTATATGACTAACTGGAAGTGGAGAAACATAAGGTATACCTAAACCTAACCCGCGAAGCACAAATAAAACACCTATTAAAGCTACTACATAGGGAGTTATTTTTTGTATTCTTTTTTTTAGATTGGCATTTGTAAAATTACCCAAATACACCACCGTTGTCATTAACGGAATAGTGCCTAAACCAAACAAAAACATATAAAAACTACCCCATAAGGGATTCGATGTAGCAAGAGCTCCAAAAACTGCCATATATACTAATCCACAAGGAAGAAAACCATTAAGAAAACCTATAGCAAAAAAAGTATTTTTTTTCTTTTTTTTAAGCTCTGCACCGAGTACAGATTTTATTTTTAAAATGAATTTACTTATCGGTTTAGAAACATTATATTTTTGAAACAATTTGGGTAGTAAAACAATTAAAATCATAACAACACCAACAATTATTGAAAGTTGTTGCTGAAATCCAAAGAAATAAAAACCTTTACCTAAAAAGCCAAATAAAAGCCCTATTAAACTGTATGTCGCTAACCGACCTATATGATAGCTGGCAATTTGTAGCGATTGTTTTATTTTGTTAGTTCTATCAACTGGCAGCATAAAAGCTATCGGCCCACACATACCTATGCAATGAAAGCTTCCTAATACACCCAATATAACAGCTGATAGAAACATTAGTATTTTAATTCTTTTTGATATAAATAATCTTTATTTTTGTAGTTCCAAGAAACGGTAATGTTCCAGCGACCACCTAACAAACGGTTCTCAGGCACGAGCAAATATGTATTGGAAAGCGAAATAGGAATTTCAAAATCCAGGTGTTTATTAGATGGTCTGTATAGGAACACTTTTCCTGTAATATCTTTTGGTGTAAAATTTGATGGAAAATATATTCGTAGACCTTCTTTTGTTTGTTCTATTTTTATATTTTCCTTTAAATTATTTGCATTTTTAGTCGCATCAATATCGTGCTGATATTCTAATTCTTTTTGATAGTACGCATCAGATACTAAATCGTGATTATATGCTTTATCGGTACTAATCTTAATTACGTAGTACATAATAAATCCCATAAATGCTAATATTGCTATAGCAATACCTGTTCCCCAATTAAATTTCATTTTGTTATGGTTTTAGTTTTAATTGTATGTTATTCGTATCTGGCTTTTAGCTTATAAACTTATTAGCTGAATATCACCTATAACTTCTTGGTCCTAAAAAATTAGTAGTTGTAGTTTCTATTAATTTACCTTTGCTATAAACCCCAATTTTTATTTTTATTTTTTCTTTTTCCATTTCAGATTGGTGCATCTCAATAAAAAGGCTACCTTCTGCCAATCCTTGTTTTGGAATATCAAAATCTTGATGTGTAACTGTTTCTATTTTTCCTTTATGAGATAATAGTTTATAGCTTATATCTTTAATTTCTCTTGTTGTTTTATTAATAATTTTATACGTGTAAATATTACTAATTACTCCATTAGGTTTATGTTGATATAATTGCCCTGGTAATCGTAAAATCGTAGCTTCAACATCATTTCTCAAGAATAACATACCTATTAAAACAGCAATTAAGATACTTAATACCGCTGTGTATCCTTTCATTCTAGCGGTAAATTTAAATGGCGATTTTTTAGCTATATTTTCTTCACTTGCGTACCTAATTAACCCAGTTGGTAACCCAACTTTTTCCATCATATGATTACACTCATCAATACAGGCTGTACAATTAACACATTCTAATTGAGTTCCGTTTCTAATATCTATTCCTGTAGGGCATACATTTACACATTGAAAGCAATCAATACAATCTCCTTTTCCTGATGCCGCTCGATCTTCTTTTTTATTAAATTTTCCTCTTCCTGTTTTTCCTTCGCCTCTAACATAATCATAAGCAACATTAATTGTTTTGTTGTCTAACAATACCCCTTGCAACCTACCGTATGGACATGCGATAATACATACTTGTTCTCTAAACCAGGTAAACACAAAGTAAAATACTGCTGTAAAAATTAAGAGTGATACTAGGGTGCTAATATGATCTAACGGATTACCTGTAATATAACTTATAAGTTCGTCGCCACCTATTAAATAGGCTAGAAAAACATTAGCTATAATAAAAGAAATGATAAAAAATACAGTCCATTTTAACAGTCTCTTTCTAATTTTTTCAGCATTCCAAGGTTGTTTATTTAGCCGTATTTGTTTACCTCTATCGCCTTCAATCAAATATTCTATTTTTCTAAAAACCATTTCCATAAAAATGGTTTGAGGACAAATCCATCCACAGAAAATTCGACCAAAAACTACTGTAAATAAAATAACGAAAACCACGCCTATAATCATCGATATTACTAATAGATGAAAATCTTGAGGCCAAAATGGAAATCCAAATATATTAAATTTACGTTCTAATACATTGAACAATAAAAATTGATTTCCATTAATTTTTATAAATGGTGACAACAGTAGAAACAATAACAAAACATAACTAACATAGCTTCTGTATTTATATAGTTTACCACTAGGTTTTTTAGGAAAAACCCAAGAACGATTTCCTTCTTCGTTAATGGTTCCAATGCTGTCTCTAAATTTTTCGTTTTTTAACGCTCCCATTACAATGGTTACAGTATATTATTGTTCTTTTTCCCAAATAATATCACCTTGTGGTGCTTTAGGGTTTGCAGGTGTTGTGCCTTGTAATGAAATAATATAACTCGCTACCTTTTGTATATCTTGAGGTTTTAGGGTTTTATTCCAAGCTATCATTCCTTTACCATCTCTACCTCCATTAGAAACGGTATGGAATACGTTTTTAATTCCACCGCCTAAAATCCAATGTTTATCAGTAAGGTTTGGCCCAATACCACCTCCACCATCAGGTGCATGACATGCTATACAATTTAATTTAAAAATTGCCTTCCCTCTATTTAAATCAGCATCGTCTGTCAATAACGTAACACTTTCAGCATCAATAATAGCATCTTTAGAGGTTGCTTTATATTTTGCTAAGGCTTGTTGTGCTTCGGCAACAGCTTTGTTGTATTCGTCTACTTGAGTGTCTCCACCCAACACCTCGTATTTTGTTATATATATGACTGCAAAAATAATTGTAGCATAGAACATGTAAATCCACCAAGGTGGCAGCTTGTTATCTAGCTCTTTTATACCATCATAATTATGGTCTAAAATAATTTCACTTTCTTGTTCTAGAGGTTTAGATTGTGTCCATTTACTAAGTATTTTTTTAGCCCAAGCCCAGTTATCAACGGTTTCGGGGTTAACACCATCTTTTTCCATTTGAAGCTGATTGGCTTTTTGTATTGCTGCTATATTTAAACCTTCTTTTAACACAAGTACTATTGCTAATACTACTGCGGTAATACTTACCAAAGGGTGTTCGTATAAACTAAATGGATGATCGTAAAATTTAACAGCTGTTATAATTGCAAAAATGGCAACAGCTACAAAAATAAGATATGCTATAGATTGAAGATACTTTTTCATCTGATTATATTTTTCTAATTATCTAATGGTAAACTACTTACTTCTTTAATATGCTCTTTTTTAGCTGTAAACACCCACCAAAAAAGAACTACAAAAAACGTAAAAAATATGATTAACGAAATCATGGGGTATATTTCAACTCCTGTAATACTCTCCATGTAATTTTTTGCAAATTTTAACATGATATTAGTTTTTAGAGGTTAATTGATCTTCTACGTCTTTTACTTTAATATCGGTTCCTAAACGTTGTAAATATGCTATCACTGCTACAATTTCTCTATCTTTCATCTCTACAAACGCTTCTCCGTTTTCTTCAGCATACTTTTTATCGGCTTCATAATTTTTTACAAAATCAGGATCTGCATATAAACTCTCTTGAATTTTTTTGCCTTGCGCATCCATATTTGCTTGCGCATTAGCAATATCTTCTTTTGTATAAGGAACACCCAAGGTAACCATTGCTTTCATTTTATCTTCGATGTTACTCTTATCCAGTTTGTTTCGTAATAACCATTTATATGATGGCATAATAGAACCTGGCGACGTACTTTGTGGGTCGTATAAATGATTTAAATGCCAGTTATCATTATACTTACCTCCAACTCTTAATAAATCAGGACCTGTACGTTTACTACCCCATAAAAATGGGTGATCGTATACAAATTCGCCTGCTTTAGCGTATTCGCCATAACGTTCAACTTCACTTCTAAATGGACGTATCATTTGCGAGTGACAACCCACACATCCTTCTCTAATATAAAGATCACGTCCTTCTAATTCTAAAGGAGTATAAGGTTTTACACTAGTTATGGTAGGAATATTTGATTTTACCAATAAGGTAGGTATAATTTGAACCATACCTCCTATTAAAATAGCTATAGTGGCATAAATAGTTAATTTAACAGGTTTTCTTTCTATCCAAGTGTGCCAAGTTTCTCCTGCTGTTCTATATTTAGATACTTTGGTTAATGCAGGAGCTTCTGCTAACTCATCAGTAACTTTACTACCTGATTTTATTGTTTTTACTATATTATATAGCATTACAAGAGCACCTAAAATATATAAACTACCACCAATAGCACGCATCCAATACATAGGTATTATTTCTGCTACTGTTTCTAAAAAGTTACCATAAGTAAGTGTTCCGTCTGGATTAAATTGTTTCCACATTAATGCTTGGGTAACTCCTGCAACATACATGGGTAAAGTGTACATTACAATACCTAAAGTTCCAATCCAAAAATGAAGGTTAGCTAACCCTTTAGAGTATAATTTTGTTTTAAACATTCGCGGAACCAACCAGTACAACATACCAAAGGTTAAAAAGCCGTTCCAAGCTAAAGCTCCAACGTGTACGTGTGCAATAATCCAATCGCTAAAATGCGCAACTGCATTAATATTTTTTAAAGACAACATTGGTCCTTCAAACGTAGCCATACCATAACCTGTAATAGCTACTACCATAAACTTTAATACGGGGTCAACTCTTACTTTATCCCATGCGCCTCTCAAGGTTAACAATCCGTTAATCATACCTCCCCAAGATGGAGCAATCAACATTACTGAAAAGGCAACTCCTAAATTTTGAGCCCAATCAGGTAAAGCACTATATAATAAGTGGTGTGGCCCTGCCCAGATATAAATAAATATCAACGACCAAAAGTGTACAATAGATAATCGATATGAATAAATAGGTCGATTAGCCGCTTTAGGCACAAAATAATACATTAACCCTAAAAAAGGTGTTGTTAAAAAGAATGCTACTGCATTATGCCCGTACCACCATTGTACCAAAGCATCTTGTACCCCTGCATATACCGAGTAACTTTTTAAAAAGCTAACTGGCAACTCTAAACTATTAAATATATGCAATACAGCTACGGTAACAAAGGTTGCTAAATAAAACCAAATTGCTACATATAAATGGCGCTGTCTTCTTTTTAAAATTGTCCAAATCATGTTAGCACCAAAGGCTACCCAAACTAAAGCAATGGCTATATCTATAGGCCATTCTAACTCTGCATATTCTTTACTAGTTGTATACCCTAATGGAAGCGTTATGGCTGCTGTAACAATAATTAACTGCCAGCCCCAAAAGTTGAAATTACTTAAAAAATTACTCGCCATACGAGCCTTTAACAGCCTTTGAAGCGAATAATAAACACCAGCAAAAATGGCGTTACCAACAAATGCAAATATTACTGCATTGGTGTGTAAGGGGCGTAACCGTCCAAAACTCAACCATGGTATTCCTTCTGTCATGCTGGGAAATAAAAACATAAAAGCCAGTAATAACCCTACTGAAAAACCTACTATTCCCCATAGTAAGGTTGCATAGATGAATTTTTTCACGATCTTGTTATCGTAATAAAATTGTTGCATTTCCATAATTTATTTGAATTTAATATCTATTTATTGTTAGTTGTTATGTTCTCTTTTTTTACCAACTCATCATCAAACAGCATACGCACCGACGGCGTATACGAATCGTCGTACTGCCCCCTTTTTACCGAAATAATAAATGCTATGAAAAAAATAACTGCCACCAAAACACTTAATGCGAGTAGCAAATAAATAACGCTCATAATACTGCCTGATAATTGTTGCACAAATATATGTACCTATGTTTTTTTAAAATATGATTTTTATCATGTTAAACTGTTTCACTTTGTTCTGAGTATGTTTATCAGAAACTTAACTACTGTAATACAGTAAATATTTTTAATTTTTTTTAAAAAAACGTATTCCAAATATACTTATATTAATTGATTTTTTGTTAAAAAAAGTTAAATTACCATCGAAAACAATTTTTTCTGAGGTTGTTTTTCGTGTAGTTTTTTGTCAAATGCCATACAGATATTACGCACATAAGGTCGTGCTTTTTCAGGTACGTTTAAGCCGTTTTTATCTATAAAAAGCAATCCGTCAGAAACCATTTCATCTAACTTTTCTAAATGTTTTTCTATATTATCTATTTGCATCGACTTATCTTTCCATGAGGTAGAAAAATGACACATAATATTTAAAATATGTTTTCTAACAATTAAATCTTCTTCAGATAAAATATGCCCTTTAAAAACAGGGATTTCGCCTTCATCTACCATTTTTTCGTATTCTTTCACGGTTTTTACATTTTGTGCAAACCCGTACCACGAATCAGAAATTGCCGACATACCTAAACCAATCATTAACTGGGTTTTATTTGCTGTATAACCCATAAAATTTCGGTGTAGTGTTTTTTGCTCTGTAGCTTTATACAAACTATCACTTGGCAGCGCAAAATGATCCATTCCTATTTCTACATAACCTATTTGAGCAAATAGCTTTTTACCTATTTCATATAGTTCTCGTTTTTCTTCATTTTTGGGTAAATCGTCTTCGTTAAATCCACGCTGCCCCACGCCTTTTACCCAAGGCACATGTGCATAACTGTAAAACGAAATTCTATCTGGTTGTAGTTCTTTAGTTTTATTAATGGTATATATCACGTTTTCTTTGGTTTGAAATGGAAGTCCAAAAATTAAATCGTGACTAATAGAGGTGTACCCAATTTCTCTAGCCCAATTGTGGGCTTTCTCTACATTTTCAAAAGGCTGCACTCTATGAATGGCTTCTTGCACCTTTGGATTATAATCTTGCACCCCAAAACTAACTCTGGTAAACCCTAAATTGTATAACGTTTGTAGGTGCTCTTTAGTTGTATTATTAGGGTGACCTTCAAAACTAAACTCGTAATTAGGATGTTTTTTAGCATTTGCAAAAATTCCATCGAGCAACCGTTTAAGTTCTGTTGAAGAAAAAAATGTAGGGGTACCTCCTCCTAAATGAATTTCTTTTATAATAGGGGTTTCGTCAACTAAATTTAAGTACAATTCCCATTCTTTTAAAACAGCAGTTATATACGGATTTTCTACTTCATGACGCTTGGTTATGTGTTTGTGGCAAGCACAAAAGGTACACAAACTCTCACAAAACGGCAGGTGAATATACAAACTGATGCCTTCTGACGAATTGCTTTCTATAAACGATTGTTTAAAAGTTGCTATCCATTTTTCTTTTGAAAACGTTTCGTTATCCCAATATGGAACAGTAGGGTAACTGGTGTATCTTGGTCCTGGAATATTATATTTTTGAATAAGTGAATTTTTCATGTTTTTTAATATTATATTTAATAAACAGAGCTATTAATAAGCAAACGCTAATGCCGTTTGTCATTTTTTTTAATGTTCATCTCTTTTTATAGGCAAACTATTCATTCTTTTATATCCAAATTATCTGCAATTATTTATTGCATCACTATTTTAGTTTTTTTCCTATAATATTAGTGGCAATGGTTGTAAACACAACTATACTAATAGAACTCAATGGCATTAAAATAGCTGCAATTACAGGCTTTAGCTGACCTGTTACTGCAAAATACAACCCAACAACATTATAAATTAAAGATAGTAAAAAACAATACTTTATAATTTGAACAGCTTTTTTTGAAGCTATCATATAGTTATAAATTTGACCAAATTTTGACGCATCTAAAATCGCATCACAAGCTGGTAAAAAAACATTAACATCTTCTGAAATAGCCACTCCTACATTACTTTGCGCCAAAGCTCCTGCATCGTTTAGTCCATCACCAATCATTAATACATTTTTATTATTTTCTTGCAGCTTTTGAACATATTCTAATTTGTCTTGTGGCTTTTGATTAAATAAAAAAGTGGTTTGTTTAGGTAATAAGGTTTCTAAAAATTTTCTCTCCCCTTTATTGTCGCCTGATACAACCGACAAATCATATTTTTTGCTTAAGCTATCAAATAAGTCTGTAATTCCTTCCCTATAGGCATTTTTAAAAACATATTTGCCTTTATACTCATTATTAACACTAATATGTACCGATGTGTCTAAATTTACCTGTTCATTAGCCTCTTTTACAAAAGATGAAGACCCTATTTTTATTTTTGTTTGCCCTGAATTAACTTCAATTCCTTTTCCTGCGTGTTCTTGGTACTTATCTATGGTAGCCATTTTTTCATCAGCCAACGAAGCATATAACATTCTACTTAGCGGATGGTTTGATGCTCGTAATGAACTTTTTAATATTGATGTTTCAGTTGCGTCTAAAGATGTTCCTTCATATACTATGGTACTTTCTTTATTGGTAGTTAATGTACCTGTTTTATCAAAAACAACCGAAGATATTACCGCTAGCTGCTCAACTACTGTAGTATTTTTTAAATAAAATTTCTTTTTACCAAAAATACGCAAAATATTACCCAAAGTAAAAGGCGCTGCTAAAGCAATAGCACACGGACACGCAATAATTAGCACCGAAGTAAAAACATTTAACACCTTACTACTATCGTAATACAACCAAAAAATGGTGGTTAAAAATGCTATAGACAACACAACAATCGTAAAATTTTTACTGATTTTATCGGTTAATGTTTTAAAAGATGAATGTTTGTCTTTTTGAAACACATCATTACTCCACAACTGAGTTAAATAACTTTGCGAAACCGACGCTAAAACCTCCATTTCTATGCTTCCAGCAAGTTGCTTACCTCCCGCAAATAATTTATCGCCCGATTTTTTAAGAACAGGTACAGCCTCACCTGTAACAAAACTGTAGTCTATTTGCCCTTGATTACTAATTAAAATACCATCAACAGGAATTAATTCTTGATTTCTAATCAGCAATCTGTCGCCTTTTTTCACATCATAAATCTGAATATTTTCCTCTGTTTTATCGGGCATAATTTTAGTTACTGCTATTGGAAAATACGATTTATAATCGCGCTCAAACGATAAAAAATTATAGGTTTTCTGTTGAAAAAACTTACCCAATAATAAAAAAAAGACTAACCCTGTTAAACTATCTAAAAAACCTGCCCCTAAATTAAATGCAATTTCTACCGTACTACGTATAAACAAAACCGAAATTCCTAAGGCAATAGGCACATCGATATTTAAAATACCCGAACGCAACCCTTTATATGCCGAAATAAAATAATCTTTCGCTGCATAAAAAACTACAGGTAACGAAAAGAAAAACATTAACAAACGAAATAACCCTTTATACTGATCTAACCAATATTCAGATACTTCGAAATACTCGGGAAACGATAAAAACATTACATTTCCAAAAGCAAAACCCGCAATACCTAACTTATATAATAAACTACGGTCTACTTTCTTTTTTCCTAGCTCATAATCTTCTAAAGAAATATAGGGTTCGTAACCAATAGAACTAAGTAACAACACCACTTCTTTTAACGATATATTATCAGAATTATAGGTAATTCGCACTGTTTTTTGAGGAAAATTTACTTGCGAAGACACTACATGCTGTTGTAATTTGTGTAAATTTTCTAATACCCAAATACACGAACTACAATGTATATGAGGAATATATAAATTAACAACCTGCACATTACCATCGCTAAACTCTAGCAGTTTTTCAGCAATGGTTTGGTTATCTAAAAAATCGTATTTACCTTGAATTTCTTTCGGAATTGCTCCAGGACTATTTTGAAAATCGTAGTAACATGTTAAATCATTTTCTGAAAAAATCTCATACACGGTTCTACATCCATTACAGCAAAAAAACTTATCATCTACTGTAATTTTTTTAGTATCGCACTCATTACCACAATGAAAACAGATTGTGTTTTCCATATTTACTCTTTTGCCTATTGCAAAGGTTATATAAACTCGTTGTTAAAAATATGATATTTATCAGCTTTTAACTATCTTTGAATCCTTAAAAATAAGCATTTATGGGCAAATGTGAACAATGTATCATTCGCGAATTTAATTCTTTGAAATCATTAACCAAACAAGAACTTACCCGAATTTCGGGCTGTAAAGTTTCTAAAACAATAAAAAAAGGAGAGGTTCTTTTTAAAGAGGGTGAGCACATTAACGGTGTTTATTGTATAAGAGATGGTATTTGTAAGGTTTCTAAAATGAGTGATAATGGTCGTGATCAAATTATAAACTTAATAAAAAAAGGTGATATTATAGGTGAGCGCAGTTTAGTAAACAATGAAGCATCAAATTTAAAAGCTATTGCTGTAAACGATGTACAAGTTTGTTTTATTCCGAAAGAAGAAATTCTTAATGGTCTACAAAACAATATTGATTTTTCTATGGATATGCTTAAAAGCATGGCTAATTCACTTAAAAATGCAGATAATGTAATTGTTGACATGGCTCAAAAAACAGTAAAACAACGTTTAGCGGCTACCCTATTATTTTTACACAATAAGTTTAAATCTAATGAAGATGGTTATTTAGATATTTTATTAACTAGAGAAGATATCGCCAATATTATTGGTACAGCTACTGAAAGTGCTATTCGACTTCTTTCTGAGTTTAATAAAAAAGGGTATATAAAATTAAAAGGAAAACAGGTTGTTGTAACCAACCCTACTGAACTACAACAAATAGCTCAAGGATTTTAAAAATGCTTAAAACAGCGTGGTACTACTTTGTTAAGCTTTATGTTAAAACAGGACTTTTTTTTTACACAAAAAAAATTAAAGTTTCAGGCTTAGAAAATATTCCGAAAAAAGACGCTGTTTTATTTGTTTCTAATCACCCTAACGGATTGTTAGACCCATTAATAATAGCTACCCACAACCCAAGAATAAATCATTTTTTAGTTCGTGCTGCTGTTTTTAAAAATCCATTGACAAAAAAAATATTAGCCTCTTTAAACTTAATGCCTATTTATAGGATAAGAGATGGTAAAGACCAATTATCAAAAAATAATGAAATTTTTAACCATTGCTTCGAATTATTAAAAAATAAAGAAACCTTACTTATTTTTCCTGAAGGAACCCATAATCAAATGCGTAGAATACGACCGATTAACAAAGGATTTACCCGTATTTTATTTGGTGCTATTGACAAATATCCCGACTTAGAAATCACAGTTATTCCAGTAGGTATTACCTATCAAAAAGTATCTTTTTTTCCTTCAAAAATTGCTTTAAAATACGGAAAACCTATTCGTGCAAACACCTTTTACAATCGTGAAAACCTTCATAACGCTACAAATACCTTAAAAGAAAAAGTTAAAACTGCACTCGAAAAAAATACCGTTTGCATTACTCAAGAAAAAAATTACACTAATACACTATCAAAATTAAACAAGGCTAATGTAGATTTTACAAATGTTGATGCAGTTAATCAAATGTTACAAAAAGAAACATACCCTTTACCTAAAAAAGCTACAAAAAACTACACGAAACCACTGCTTTATTTAATTGTATTAAACAGTCTTATCCCTTACTTTTTATGGAAAAAAATTGAAAAAAAAATTGATGAAATTGAATTTATAGATACCTTTCGCTTTGGCTTAAATACAGTTTTATTTCCTTTATTTTATGCATTACAATCATTAGTAATCTACCGTATTTGTAACTTAAAAATAGCTAGCATGTATTTTATAGCGTCTTTTTTATTGGTATTTATATACAGTAAAAGCTACCCTACAAACACAAAAGGTTAAAAAACCTAAAACTATTTAATAATGGCATCTTGAATTACTTGCTGAATTTTCATACGCATATTAGAGGTCACCAATTTTCTGTTTTCCATCTTCGGGTACACTCTGTTTGATAAAAACACATATAAAATTCCGCTTTCGGGGTCTGCCCAAGTATAGGTACCTGTAAATCCGCTATGCCCAAAACTTTTATACGAAACACAATTACAAGAGGCTTTTATTTCTGAATCTAACTGCCTTTTATCAAAACCTAAAGCCCTACGCACTTTTTTATCTACATAATAACGCGTATTAAATTTATCAATCGTTTCTGGTTTTAAATATTGTTTACCACCATAATAACCGCCTTGTAAATACATTTGCATAATTTTAGCTACTCCATTTGCATCCGAAAAAAGCCCTGCATGCCCACTAACACCATTCAACATTGCCGCCCCCATATCATGTACATAGCCTCTTAACAATTGATGCCTATAATAAGTATCGTCTTCGGTAGGCACAACTTCTTTTCCACTAAATTTACGTAAAGGATTATACGTTGTTCTATAGGCGCCTAAAGGCTTATAAAACTCTTGATCTACTAATACATCATAAGGCTTTTTATACATTTGCTCTAATGCTTCTTTAAAAAGATAATAACCTAAATCACTGTATTTATACCCAAAATATTCTCTTTGTGGAGCTTCTTTAATATACTTATATATACTGTCTTTATACGAGTTTTCTAAATACATATTTCTAGCAACCTTTAACCCAAATTCTTCAGAACTTTTCGTACGATAAAACCTTTTTAAATTTTTATGGGTAATACTATCTTGTGTTTTTATATAAAACGGAATCCATGCTTTTAACTTACCCACATGCGATAGTATTTCTTTTACCGTTACCGTATCTTTATTTGAATTTCGAAACGAAGGAAGCATTTCACCAATAGTGGTATTCAATGATATTTTATGAGTTTCTTCGGCTTTCATAATCATAGGTAACGATGCCAAAATTTTTGTTACCGATGCCAAATCATAAATATCAGAATTTTTAACTGGTTCTTTATTAGCATAAGTAAGATATCCAAAACTTTTATTATAAATTACATTGCCATAACGCGCCACTAAAATTCGAACTCCTGGTGCCATTTTTTCATTTATAATAGTATCTACATACTTCGTAATTTCAGAAAGTTTTTTTGACGACATACCCATTTCTTCAGGTACAACATCATATTGTAATCGTTTTAAATTTAACGAAATTAATCCGTGACCTTTTAAAAACTGATTTTTAATAGATACCGGTAATTTTCCGTTAATATCAATTGCTCCAAAAATAGCTTGTGCAGATAATTCTTGTGAGATTTTACTATTTTGATACGACACCAATATCCCTTCAATATTAGTAAAAGTTTTTAATTGCAATAAACTGTATGGACTAGCAAATACATCTAAAATAACATTTTTTGTTCGTGCTATTTCTTGTAACCAAACCAGTTCTTTGTCAGTGAATTTATAATCTTTCCAAGGGGTTTCATTCGATTTATGAAATCCTACGATGACTAAATTATAGCGTTTTAATTTTTTTTGTAACGTATTTAAATTTGTTGCAGATACTTTATCTACTTTTGCGTAATTTTTCAACATTTGCAAAAATGAACTTCCATCTGCATCACCTAAAGAAACGTAGGCAATTTTTTTATTTTCTAAATTTCTGATTGGAATATTTCCTTTTTCATTTTTTAACATAGTCAGCGAATTTTTCACCAATTTTCGATGCAAAATTTTGTTTTCGTAAGAATGTAAATCGTTTTCAAGGTTTTCGGTAGCTATAGGTTTGTACGCATTTAAACCTACCAAATACTTAGCTTGTAATATTTTTTTTACAGAATGATTAATTCGTTGTTCGGTTAACATTCCTTTTTTTAATGATTCTTTAATCAATGCTACTGTGCCTGGAATATCTTGCGGAATCAACAATAAATCGTTACCTGCTAAGAGAGCATCTAAATTAATAGCTGCTGAGGTAGCATAATTTGCGGCTCCTTTCATATTTAATCCATCCGTAATTACTAAACCTAAAAAACCTAGTTTTTGTTGTAATAATTTTGTGGTTATACTATACGAAAGTGATGATGGTAATGCTGCATTGGCTTCTAAACTAGGCACACTTAAATGTGCTACCATAACACTAGCAACACCTGCATCAAATAGTTTTGGGTATGGATATAGCTCAACGGTATCTAAACGTTGTTTTGTAAAATTAACTACTGGTAGCGTATGATGCGAATCGGTTGCCGTATCACCATGACCTGGAAAATGTTTTGCACTTGCTAACACCCCCACACTTTGCATACCTTTAGTAAAAGCAATTGCTTTTTGGGTTACATTTTCTTTATCTTCGCCAAAAGACCGATTGCCTATTATTGGGTTTTTCGGATTTGTATTTATATCGACAACTGGCGCAAAGTTGATGTGAATTCCTAAACGTTTACATTGTTTCCCTACTTGTTTACCAAAGGCTTCTATTAAAGTATTATCTCGTATAGCACCTAATGTCATATTCCAAGGAAATTTATAGGTGTTTTTTAAACGCATATTTAAACCCCACTCACCATCAAAACCAATTAATAAGGGTAGCTTAGATATTGATTGGTATTTGTTTGTTAATTCTAATTGTTTTTCAGGAGTACCCTGCATAAAAATTAAATTACCTACATGATATTTTGTAATTAAATCGGTAATAAATTTTTCGTGTTTAGCATCTTTATTAGAGTATGCTTGCACCATAAATAATTGACCTATTTTTTCGTCAAGGGTCATCGAATGTAAAATGCTGTCTACCCACTTGTTTTGAGCGGCTACATCTTTAGCTCGTAAAGGATCAATATTTTGAGCTAGTAATTGAAGTGATATAATGAAACATAAAAATAAAATATTTATTTTTTTCTGCATAATTTATTCGATTTCTAAATGGTTAGTTTACATAAAAAAACGAGTATGCCAACTTTTACTTACAGGCACTTCCCATTTGGTTTCAAGATCTTGTTTTGTGTTTATCATATTATTAAACACAACGGTTTCTAATGTAATTTTCCCATCTTTTACAAGAGCTTGAAAATCAGCTAATTTAGCAATGTTAATTTTTTCGTCGTCACGAAAAGAAATATTCATTTTATCCATTAGGTCTAATGATAACTCTTCTTCTAAATTTTGTATAAACCGCACCGAAGCATCGATAGAGCACCCTGAAACACTATTAAAATTTTCGTCTACTACTAATATTAAAAATTGATTGTATTTAATAGTAAAAGAGCCTTTTAAATCATCGCCATGCCCTGTCCAATTTGTTATAAATTCTTCTGCTTCGTTTTCTATAAATTCAACTTCTTTATCTGTAAATTTTCTATCAGATTGATAAATCCAAACCCGAGAGTTATTGGGTAAATTATTGTATGGTGTAAACATTGTTATTTTTTTAGTTTAAAAAGAATTTTTATTCTCTTTCACAGCCACTAGCCTTTTTATCGCAAATTAAATTTTTGTTGTAAGGCTTGTAATTTTTCTTGATCGGTTAAGCCGTCATCTTTTTTTTCAGTTATTCTATTTTTAATATTTCGTAGTACTTTTTTTGTGTATAACGGAAAATCTGCCTGTTGAATCCATGAATTATATCCAGGATTTTCTTTTAATACTTCTTCTACAGTTCTACCCTTATATTTTCCAAAAGAAAAAATTTCTTGTTTGTTATCGTTAAACAAAATAAAACCTGCAAAATCAGCTCTTTGAGTATGCGATGAAAATTCACTTAATGCATCTACGCTATTTTCTATATCGTCATATTTATCTAATTGAGCTTTTAAAATTTCGTAAGTTGCCATGGTATCTGCTTCTGCCGAATGTGCATCTTCTAAATCTTTTCCGCAATAAAATTGATAACCCGCACTTAAGGTTCGCTGTTCTTTTTTATGAAAAATTACTTGTACGTCAATTGCCTTTCTATTAGTCATATCAAAATCAATTTCTGCACGCATTAGTTCTTCGGCTAATAAAGGAATATCAAATCTGTTAGAATTAAACCCCGCCAAATCACAATCTTTAATTAATGCATCTATTTTAGGTGCCAACTCTGCAAAAGTAGGTTCATTTACTACTTTTTCGTTAGTAATTCCATGTACAGCAGTTGCTTCTTCAGGTATTTCAACTTCGGGATTTACCAACCATGTTTTACTTTCTTTATTTCCGTTCGGAAATATTTTTAAAATAGAAATCTCTACTATTCGGTCTGTTGCAATATTTATGCCTGTTGTTTCTAAATCGAAAAACACAATAGGTTTTGTCAAGTTTAGTTCCATCTAAGTTGTTAGTTTTTTTTATTTATAACAAATATCAAATAGTTTAAAACTATGTATTCGTTATCTATTTTATCTTTATTCGTTGTTTAATTGTGCTTTAAATTCTTCTACTTGAGTTTGAATTTCTGGCGATAATACGGGCTCTTTAAAATTATACTTCTTAATTTCTTGTAACAAAATTCCTGCCAAAATATATCGTGCTGAAGGTTTATCGTCTGCAGGAATAATATACCACGGAGCCTCTTTTTTTGAAGTACGATTTAGCATATCTTGATAACAAAATTGATAATCATCCCACAACTTTCGTTCTTTTAAATCGCCTGGAGAAAATTTCCAGTTTTTTGCGGGGATATTTAATCGACGTAGCAATCGTTTTTTTTGTTCTTGTTTTGATAGGTGTAAAAAAAACTTTAACACAATAGTACCATTGGTTACGATATGCTTTTCAAAAGCATTGATTCGCTCCATTCTATCATGATAAAAAGCATCATTTATATCATCTAAACTTTTTATTTCAGGAATATTTTCAGCAAAAATATAATTAGGGTGCACTCTTGTTACCAAAACGTTTTCGTAGTGAGTGCGATTAAAAACACCTACCTTACCTTTCGCTGGAAGTGCTATATAATGCCGCCATAAAAAATCGTGCTTTAACTCTAATTCTGTTGGAACTTTAAAACTATGTACTTCTACTCCTCGTGCATTAAATTGTTTAAAAACTTCTCGTATTAAACTGTCTTTACCTGAAGTATCCATGCCTTGCAAACAAATTAAAACACTATATTTACCTTCGGCATACATAGTATCTTGTATATTAGATAATTGTTTGCTGATTTTTTTTAGTTTTTTTGCTGCATCTTCTATTTTTTCTAAAGTGGGTATATTGTTTAGTTCAATGGCTTTTGACACCTTATATTTTTCAATATTCATTACCTATTCTTTAAATAAGCTTTAAATATAGAAAAAAAGCCTCTTTTAAAAGGTGTTTTTTGTATTATTTTTATTTTACAACACTTTTTATATATCTTATTTATTAAATAAAAAAAGGCTGAATTATATTAAAAAATATAATTCAGCCTTTCTAGTTATTTATTATTTATTTAGAAACAGTATTTGTTTTCTTCTTTTACTTTTTCAGCTATTTCGTTACGTAAATCAACAATATCTGGATAATTCGCATATTTTGTATAGCGTTTTAAGCCCATTAACATCATGCGTTGCTCATCACCCTCTGCAAAAGAAATAATACTTTCTTTTCCTTTTTTCTCTATAATATCTACCGCTTCATATAAATACAATTTAGTCATTGCTATTTGAGCGCTTTGTTCTTTTTCGCTAGTACGTTTTACATTTTTTTCAGTTCGTAAAATTGCCGATTCTGCCATATATATTTCTATTAAAATATCAGAAGCTGCAAGTAATAACTGTTGGTGCTTTTGTAAATCTGGACCAAACTTTTGTACTGCCGAACCTGCCACCATTAAAAACACTTTTTTTAACTTGGTTATCATTTCTTTTTCTTCGGCAAACAACTCAGAATAATCAGGTCTATCAAACGACGGAATACCAACTAATTCATCAGCAACTGCTTTTGCTGGTGCTAATAAATCTACATGCCCTTTCATTGCTTTTTTAACTAACATACCCACACAAAGCATTCGATTAATTTCATTCGTTCCTTCATATATACGAGTAATACGAGCGTCTCTCCAAGAGGCTTCCATAGGAGTGTCTTCAGAAAATCCCATACCACCAAAAATTTGAATACCTTGGTCAGAGCAGTTTTGTATATCTTCTGATACAGCTACTTTTAAAATAGAACATTCAATAGCATATTCTTCAACGCCTTTTAGCTCTGCTTCTTGATGCGAATTACCTTCTGATTTACGAATAGCAATACGGTCTTCAATATTTTTAGCCGCCCTATATGTTGCCGATTCACCTACATAGGCATTCGTTGCCATTTCTGCCAGTTTAACTTTAATAGCTCCAAAATCAGAAATACGTGTTTTAAACTGTTTACGTTCATTGGCATATTGTACAGCAGAGGTTGTAATACGGCGTTGCGAATCTAAACAGGCTGCTGCTAATTTAATTCTACCAATATTTAAAGCATTCATCGCTATTTTAAACCCTTCTCCTCTACCTGCTAGCATATTTTCTACAGGAACTACCGTATCGTTAAAAAACACTTGCCTTGTCGATGATGATCTAATTCCTAACTTGTGTTCTTCTTCTCCAAGGGTAATTCCATTCGGATTTTCCTTATCGTATTCTACAATAAAACCTGTAATATTTTTATCATCTTCAATTCTCGCAAAAACAATCATCAACTTACAAAAACCAGCATTAGAAATCCACATTTTTTGTCCGTTTATTTTGTACGATTTACCATCTTTTGTTAAGGTTGCCGTTGTTTTACCTGAATTAGCATCAGACCCTGCTCCTGGTTCTGTTAAACAATATGACCCAAACCATTCTCCCGTGGCTAACTTTGGAACGTATTTTTGTTTTTGTTCTTCAGTACCATATAAGGTAATAGGCATGGTACCTATACCTGTATGCGCCCCGAAAGCAGTACTAAAAGAGCCTGTTCCACTCGAAATATAATCGCAGGTTAAAACCGTAGAAACGAAGCCCATATCTAAACCACCATAAGCCTCTGGAACAGCTACACTTAAAAAACCTAGTTCACCTGCTTTACGCATAATTTCTTCGGTTAGCGCATAATCTTTTGCTTCAAAACGAGGTTTATTTGGAATAATTTCACGGTCATTAAATTCAATCACCGCTTCTTTCATCATGTTTTGTTCTTCAGAAAAATCTTCAGGCGTAAACACGTCTTCGCATTTGGTTTCTTTTACTAGAAACTGCCCTCCGCGTAAAATATTTTTAGTTGGTTCTGACATAATTTTTATAGATTTTTAGTATTTAGTAGCGAGTATAAGATACTAACTATTTTATATTTTTTGTTTATTTAAAAAGAGCTAAGAAACAGCTCTATACTTATAGCTTAATTTTAACTTAAAAATTCAAAAATACCAGCTGCCCCTTGACCTGTACCTACACACATCGTTACCATGCCGTATTTGTTATTTAGTTTTCGTTTACGCATTTCATCAAATAGCTGAACCGATAGTTTACCTCCTGTACAGCCTAACGGATGACCTAGAGCAATAGCCCCCCCATTTACATTTACAATATCCGAATTTAAATCTAATTCGCGAATAACAGCTAATGATTGTGATGCAAATGCCTCATTTAATTCAATTAATTGAATATCTTTTTGTTGTAACCCTGCTTGTTTTAATGCTTTTGGAACAGCTGCTACAGGACCAATACCCATAATTCGTGGTGGTACCCCTGCTGCTACATAACTTACCAAACGAGCTTCTGGTTGAATACCCAATTCTTTTACCATATCTTCGCTCATTACCATTACAAAAGCAGCTCCGTCACTTGTTTGAGAAGAGTTACCGGCTGTTACCGAACCGTTGGCAGCAAATACTGGACGTAATTTTGCTAATGCTTCTATGCTCGTTCCTCTACGAGGACCTTCATCTTTAGTAACCGTATAGCTTTTAGTAGCTCGTTTTCCGTTTCCATCAACATAGGTCTCTTCTACATTAATTGGCACTATTTGATCTTGAAAACGATCGCTATCTAATGCTTTTAGAGCTTTCATATGCGACTCATAGGCAAATTGGTCTTGATCTTCTCGAGACACTTTAAATTGTTGAGCTACGGCTTCTGCAGTATTTCCCATACCCCAATAATAATCTTCATGACCCGAATTAACAATATCGTAGTTTAATTCAGGTTTAAACCCTGTCATAGGTACAGAACTCATGCTTTCTGTTCCGCCAGCAATAATACAATTTGCCATTCCAGATTGAATTTTTGCTGTAGCAATAGCAATAGTTTCTAACCCTGACGAACAAAAACGATTTACTGTAACCCCTGGAACATCAACTGTATTTAATCCTATTAACGAAATAATTCGAGCCATATTTAATCCTTGAGATCCTTCAGGCATTGCATTTCCAACAATTACGTCATCGATACGTTTTACATCAAACGCTGGTAATTTTTCAACCATGTATTTAATGGTTTCAGCCGCCAATTCATCAGCTCTTTTAAATCTAAACACACCTTTTTTAGCTTTTCCTACGGCGGTTCTATATCCTTTTACTATATATGCTGTTTTCATTTTATTTTTAGTATTGAGGTTTTAGTATTGAGTCTTATATTTCAATACTTTTCGCATTAATTACGAAGTGGTTTTCCTGTTTTTAACATGTATTGAATACGCTCTAACGTTTTGCGTTCGGTAGCTAAACTTAAAAATGCTTCTCGTTCAAGGTCTAATAAATATTGTTCGGTAACTTTTGTTGGCTCTGACAAATCTCCTCCAGTCATTACATAGGCTAATTTGTTTGCTATTTTATGATCGTGTTCAGAAATATACCTAGAAGCCTCCATAGCATCTGTACCTACCATAAACATTCCTAAAGCTTGTTTTCCTAAAACCAAAACATCTTTTCGTTTTACAGGTTGTGTATACCCTGAATCTGCTAATAATACAGCATGTTTTTTAGCTTCTGCTATTTGGCTATCTTTATTTACAACAACCACATCTTTTCCTTTTTGAAGCACATTCATATCAAAAGCTTCATAAGCAGATGTTGCTACTTTTGCCATAGCAATAGTTAAAAAATGTTCTTGTAATATATTTAATTGAACATCGCCTTTATGAAACAAATCTTGTGCTCTTAAAGCCATTTCTTTTGATCCGCCACCGCCAGGAATTACACCAACTCCAAATTCTACTAATCCAATATAGGTTTCTGCTGCAGCTACTACTTTATCGGCATGTAACGATAATTCACACCCTCCACCTAAAGTCATTCCATGAGGAGCCGAAATGGTAGGAATTGCAGAGTATCGCATACGCATCATCGTATCTTGAAAATACTTAATTGCCATGTTTAACTCGTCATATTCTTGCTCTACAGCCATCATAAAAATCATCGCAATATTAGCTCCTACCGAAAAATTAGCCGCTTGATTACCAATTACCAAGCCTTTAAAATCTTTTTCAGCTAAATCTATTGCCTTATTTAATCCTGCTAAAACATCACCGCCAATGGTATTCATTTTAGATTGAAACTCACAGTTTAAAATTCCATCGCCTAAATCTTCAATCACTACTCCTGAGTTTTTAAATACTTCAGCAGTTTTACGAATATTATTTAAAATAATAAATGCATCTTGTCCTGGTTTTTTAACTTGTTTTTTAGTTGACGAATCGTAATAATAGGTAGCGCCATCTTTAACGGTATAAAACGAAGTTTCACCGCTAGCCAACATTTCTTTTACCCAAGCCGCAGGTTCTTTTCCTTCTGCTTTCATCAATTCAATACCCTTTTCAACACCTACCGCATCCCAAATTTCAAACGGGCCATTTTCCCAACCAAAACCTGCTTTCATTGCATCGTCTATACGGTATAATTCATCAGAAATTTCTGGAATTCTATTTTGAACATAAGCAAACATAGCTGCGAAGTTTTTACGGTAAAACTCACCAGCCTTGTCTTTTCCACTAACCAGTACTTTAAATCGGTCAATTGGTTTATCAATTGTTTTTGTCAATTCTAATGTAGCAAAGTTTGCTTTTTTTAGCGAACGATATTCCATCGTATCTAAATCTAACGCTAAAATTTCACGTTTCCCTTCGGCATTCGTTGTTTTTTTATAAAAGCCTTGTTTGGTTTTTTCCCCTAACCATTTGTTTTTCATCATAGTATCGATGAAACTTGGTAGCTTAAATAATTCGTGAGCTTCATCTTTCGGACAATTTTCATAAATTCCGTTAGCAACATGTACTAAGGTATCTAACCCTACTACATCAACCGTACGAAATGTAGCCGATTTGGGACGTCCAATAACAGGTCCCGTAAGTTTATCTACCTCTTCAACAGTTAATCCTAATTCTTTTACTTGATGAAATAATGATTGAATACCAAAAATACCTATACGATTACCGATAAAAGCAGGAGTATCTTTTGCTAATACCGATGTTTTTCCTAAGAATTTAGAACCGTAATACATTAAAAAGTCAGTAACCTCTTGCTTACAATCAGGTCCTGGAACAACCTCAAATAACTTTAAATAACGAGGTGGATTAAAAAAATGCGTTACGGCAAAGTGCTTGCGAAAATCTTCACTACGACCTTCGTTCATAAACTTGATAGGAATACCAGAGGTGTTAGATGAAATTATAGTACCTGGAGTACGATATTTTTCAATTTTTTCAAATACACTTTTTTTAATATCTAATCGTTCTACAACCACTTCCATAACCCAATCAACTTCTTTAATTTTGTGTAAATCATCTTCAAGATTTCCTGTGGTAATTCTATCTACAAATTTTTGATTATAAATAGGTGACGGTTTCGATTTTAATGAAATGGTTAACGAATCGTTTACCAAACGATTACGAACCACTTTATTTTCTAAGGTTAGTCCTTTTGCTTTTTCTTGTTCGTTTGGCTCTCTTGGAACAATATCCAACAGCAATACTTCAACGCCAATATTTGCAAAATGACAAGCAATGGCTGAGCCCATAATACCAGACCCAATAATTGCTACTTTTTTAATTCTTCGTGTCATTAGATATATTGATTAAACAGATTTATTTGATTCTTTATAAATCATTTTATCTGCTATTAATTTATTTATTGTTTCTGTTACTTTAAAAAAAGTATTAATTTCTTTTTCTGTTAAGTGCGCTCTAATTGCATTATTAAATTGGTATACCGATTTTTTAGAAACTTCACGCATTTCTTTTCCGTAGGCTGTCAATTTAACAATAACACTTCTACCATCATCTGGATTTTTTTCACGACATATAACTCCTTTATCTTCCATTGTTTTTAACAATCTAGAAAGACTTGTAGGCTCCATACCCATTAAAGGTCCTAGAGCCGTTGATGGAGTTCCGTTTTCGTAATCAATATTCAACAAAACAAAAGCCGTTGCCATTGTACTATCATGCTTTGCAGCTTGCTCATTATATAACTTAGCTACAGCTTGCCAAGTTGCTCTTAGTTGATGGTCTATTGATTTATTTTTATCCATACAAAAACCAAATATATGAATTTTTATTATGCATGCATAATAAAAATTCATAAATTGTCCCTTTTTAAAAAATTAACAAAATTTTAATTATCAACAAATAAACAACATCCAATAGTAATCATAATAAAATATGTAAGTTTGTATCATCTACAGCCAAAAATAAAATTGACAACAACAATCAATGAACAATTTATTAGAAATTAACAATGTAGTTAAGCGATACGGAAATTATACTGCATTGAACAATGTATCGATACACATTGCTAAAGGAAGCGTTTTTGGTCTATTAGGACCTAACGGAGCAGGAAAAACCTCACTAATTAGAATTATAAACCAAATAACGATGCCCGATAGTGGCGAAATTATATTAGATGGTGAAAAATTAGCCCCTCACCATATAGAACATATCGGTTATTTACCCGAAGAGCGTGGTTTATATAAAAGTATGAAAGTAGGTGAACAAGCTTTGTATTTAGCTCAATTAAAAGGAATGCCTAAAAATGAAGCTAAAAAACGGTTAAAATACTGGTTTGATAAATTTGACATTGGTGCTTGGTGGGGTAAAAAAATTGAAGAACTTTCAAAAGGAATGGCTCAAAAAGTACAATTTATTGTTACGGTTTTACACCAACCTAAGTTATTAATTTTTGACGAGCCTTTTTCTGGTTTTGACCCCATTAATGCACAGTTAATAGGAAAAGAAATTTTACAATTACGTGATGAGGGAGCTACTATTATATTTTCAACCCATAGAATGGAATCTGTTGAAGAAATGTGCGATGAAATTGCTCTAATAAATAAATCAAACAAAATTTTAGACGGAAAATTAGATGACATAAAACGTCAATACAAAACCAACACCTTTCAAATCGGTTTAAAAACCAATAATGCCGATGAAGTAACGCAAAAACTAAAAAACAACTTCGAGGTGTTTCCTGCCGATTTTAAATTATTAAATGACGCACTAAAATTAAATGTAAAATTAAAACCAGATAGTACTGCTAACGATTTATTATCGTTTTTAACTAGTAATGGAGAAGTACAACATTTTGTAGAATTAATACCTAGTGCCAACGATATTTTTATTCAGGCAATAAATAAAAACAGCTAAAAATGAATAAGTTAAAATTAATTATACGACGAGAATTTATTGCTAAAGTTAGAAATAAATCGTTTATTATAATGACGTTTTTGAGTCCATTAATAATGGTAGCTATGTTTGCTTTAGTTGCTTTTTTAATGAAAAAAAATGACGAAAAAATAAAAGAAATTGTATATGTAGATAGCTCTGGATTGTTTACAAAAAAAGATTTTAAAGATACCAAAACCATCAAATATCAAGACTTTACTAAATTAGGATTAGAAGCTACCAAGAAAAAAGTAGAAGCAGGTAATTATTATGGTGTACTCTACTTTCCTAAACAAGATAGTTTAGAAGTATTAGCCAAATCAATAGAATTTTACTCGAAAGAAAGTCCTGGATTAAACACCATAGAAAACATAGAAAGCAACGTAAATAATCGCTTACGGCATATTAAAATGAACCTATTAGGCATTAACATAGAAAAAATTAACGCCTCTCGTATTCGTTCAAATATTAAAATGTTTAATTTTTCAGGCGAACAATCTTCTAAATTAATAAACGGATTAAAAATAGGTGTAGGCACTATTGCTGGTTACTTACTAATGATGTTTGTTATTATTTATGGCAACTCTGTTATGCGTAGTGTTATCGAAGAAAAAACCAGTAGAATTATAGAAGTAATTGTTTCATCTGTAAAACCTTTTCAATTAATGCTTGGCAAAATAATTGGTAATGCTTCTGCTGGATTGTTACAGTTTTTTATTTGGGGAGTTTTACTATTAATTTTATACGGAGTAGGTGTTTCTGTACTAGGTTTAAATGCCTCTGAAATACCTTCAGCAGAACACATTGCTGTAGCGCAACAAGCCGCTAAGCCCGATCAAATTCACACCATTATACAAGAAATATTAAAACTGCCGCTGGTGAGTTTATTCTTTTTATTTGTCTTCTATTTCATAGGTGGCTTTATGTTGTATAGCTCTTTATATGCAGCAGTAGGTGCGGCGGTAGATAATGAAACAGACACACAACAATTTATGATGCCCATAATTATGCCTTTAATGTTGGCTATGTATGTAGGAGCATTTACAGTAATTAATGATCCTCACGGACCTATTTCTGTTATTTTTTCATACATTCCTTTCACCTCTCCCATTGTTATGTTAATGCGAGTTCCGTTTGGTGTATCATGGTGGGAAATAGCAATTTCTATGTCTTTATTATTTCTTACTTTCTTAGCTGTAGTTTGGATTGCAGCAAAAATTTATCGTGTGGGTATTTTAATGTATGGTAAAAAACCAACTTACAAAGATTTATGGAAATGGATTCGTTATAGCGGATAAAATAACCTGATAGTTATGAATAAAATATTAATAATAGAAGACGAAGCAGCTATTCGTAGAGTACTAAAAAAAATTATTTCAGAAGAAAACGATAACTACCAAGTAGAAGAAGCAGAAGATGGTTTGATTGGTATTGAAATGATTAAAGAAAAAGATTACGACTTGGTACTTTGCGACATAAAAATGCCTAAGATGGATGGTGTAGAGGTATTAGAAAAAACAAAAAAAATAAAACCTGAAATACCCATTGTAATGATTTCAGGTCATGGTGATTTAGATACGGCTGTAAACACAATGCGCCTTGGTGCTTTTGATTACATTTCAAAACCACCCGATTTAAACCGCTTGCTAAATACCGTTCGAAATGCGTTAGACAAAAAAGAATTAATTGTCGAAAACAAACGATTAAAAAAGAAGGTTAGTAAAAATTATGAAATGATTGGTCAAAGCAAATCAATCACTCATATACAAGAAATCATTGAAAAAGTAGCAACAACAGATGCTCGCGTATTAATTACAGGAGGTAATGGTACAGGAAAAGAATTAGTAGCACATTGGTTACATCAAAAATCAAATCGCTCTAAGGCACCATTAATTGAAGTAAACTGCGCTGCTATTCCGTCAGAATTAATAGAGAGCGAATTATTTGGACACATTAAAGGTAGTTTTACTGGTGCTAATAAAGATAGAGCCGGTAAATTTGAAGCTGCAAATGGCGGAACCATATTTTTAGATGAAATTGGCGACATGAGCCTATCGGCTCAAGCCAAAGTATTACGCGCACTACAAGAAAATAAAATTTCAAGAGTGGGTAGCGACAAAGACATTAAAGTTAATGTTCGTGTAATTGCCGCTACCAACAAAGATTTAAAAAAAGAAATCGAAGCTAATCGCTTTAGAGAAGACTTATACCATCGTTTAGCGGTCATTTTAATAGAAGTACCCTCGCTAAACGAAAGACGAGAAGACATTCCGCTACTGGTTGATTTTTTTGCAAAAAAAATTGCAGAAGAACAAGGTACTCCCATAAAACCATTTTCTGCCAAAGCCATAAAATTATTACAAGATTATAATTGGACTGGAAATATTCGCGAATTACGTAATGTAGTTGAACGCTTAATTATTCTTGGAGAAAAAGAAGTGTCTGAAAAAGATGTGAAATTATTTGCTGTAAAATAATTTTACAAAGTATATAAAATATAAACAATTCGTTTTTTATTAATTTAACGATTCTCTTTTGTTTGATTAGTTGTTAATTTTCATCACTATTAACAGCTTAGCTTTTGATTGCAATATTAAATCATTATTTAAATTGATTGAAAAAAATAAATTATAAATAAAATTTATTTTAATATAAAAAATTAACATCACGTTTATACTTTTATCATTTTTTTCAGTGCTATATTTGTATCAGTAAAATAAATAATTAATTAATAAAAACTAATAAAACATGGCTACAGCAGTTGGTAAAAAATTTCCAAATTTACAAGTAGATGCAATGAACGAAATGGGTGATACATTTAAAGTAAATGTATTAGAAGAAGCTACAAAAAATAAAAAGAAAGTATTATTATTTTGGTATCCAAAAGATTTTACATTCGTATGCCCAACAGAATTACATGCTTTTCAAGCAGCATTAAAAGAATTTGAAAAAAGAAACACTTTAGTAATAGGTGCTTCTTGCGATACACCAGAAGTACATTTTGCATGGTTAAACACTCCAAAAGATAATGGTGGTATTGAAGGTGTTACTTATCCTTTATTAGCCGATAGCAACCGTAATTTATCATCTATTTTAGGTATTTTAGATATTACAAATGAAGAATACGATGAAGCTACTGGAACAATACAAGTAGAAGGTGACAACGTAACTTACAGAGCTACTTATTTAATTGACGAAGAAGGTACTGTTTTTCATGAAGGAATTAACCATATGCCTTTAGGTAGAAATGTAAACGAATTTTTACGTTTAATAGATGCTTACACACACGTACAAGAAAAAGGCGAAGTATGCCCTGCAAACTGGGAAGAAGGTAAAGATGCAATGAAAGCTAACGCTAAATCAACTGCCGAATATTTAGCCTCTCACTAAAAAAATAATTTTCGAGTTACTAACTCAATTAACAGCTAGTAACTCGAAAGTTTTAAATCAATAAATAATTATGGTACAAGAACTCGATCAAGATAATTTATCAACCATTATAGCAAACAATAAAAAAGTAGTGGTACAATATGCTGCATCATGGTGTGGAAACTGTAGAATTATGAAACCTAAATTTAAAAAATTGGCTTCTGAAAATGAAGATATGGTTTTTGTAATTGTTGATGCAGAAAAATTTCCAGAAAGCAGAAAATTAGCCACCGTAAACAATCTACCAACCTTTGCTACTTTTGTAGATGGTAAATTTGTTAATCAAACACAAACCAATAAGTTTGAAGTATTAAAAGATTTAGTAAACGAAGTTGCTTAATTATGAAATTACCGATTATAAAACATCTAACTAACTTTATCGAAGAAAACGATCAAGATTACATATTAGAAACCATAGAAACACTAGAGTCATTAACCGAATTACCGTCGTTAAAAGACGAAGAACTAGATGTTATCGGCGAACTAATTTCTAATATGTACGGGGCAATAGAAGTAAATACTATGATTAAAAATGGTACACCTAAAAAAGAAGCTTTAAACACTTTTATGCAGCGTGTATTAGGCTCTATAGACTCTTAATTTAAGTGTGCAAAACAATTCTATATAGGTAAGCTATATCATATTTAGCAAGGCTTAAAGTAAAAACAAGCACCCTTTTTATTTGTATCACCTACATACAAATAATTTTATCATTTTAAATATAATACATAAAAGGATAAACTTTTCTTCAATTTGGTAAACTTTAAACTGTAACATTTTTAGTTTTAAAATGTCTCTATAGTAATTAAAAGTCGTTAAAAATGAAATACCATATTATTTTATCAATCGTATTTTTTTATTTTACCTTAGTTGGTTTTTCGCAAAAAACAGTACAAGCAAATCAAATACTAAACAATATAAAAGAAGAAAAAGCTATTAGCTATAAAAACACCACCGTACAAGGTGTTTTAGATTTTACTTTTATAAAAGAAGCTATACAGCACTTGCCTTCAAAAAAAAAATGGATTAATAATAGTAACGAAGTAAATAAGTTAATTAAATCTTCAATAACATTTATTAATTGCACATTTACAGGTGATGTTTTAGCGTATATACCCGATAAAGAAACAGGATATACCTTTACAGCAAGCTTTGAAGACAATGTGATATTTAAAAACTGTGTTTTTGAAAAAAAGGCTCTTTTTAAATATTCTGAATTTAAAAAAGAATGTGATTTTTCAGAAAGTAAATTTAAAGATGATTCAAGTTTTAAATATTCTAAATTTAAAAACAATACGCATTTCGAAAATACTTATTTTGAAAACCTAACCACCTTTAAATACGCGGTGTTTAACACCTTTATAAGTTTTGAAAATTCGATTTTTAACGATTCTGCAACATTTAAATACACCCAATTTAAAAATGGGGTTTCTTTTAAAAACACTAATTTTAAAGAAGATTTAGATATCAAGTATACTAAGGTTTGGGGCAACTTTAATATTTCAAATATGAAAGTTGGTTATGATATCGACTCAAAATATACCAAAATAAATGGGCATAGCTTTAGCAAATACCTAATTAACACCCCCCAAAACTAATCGTTTATTTTACAAAATTAATTTTACGCATACGTAAACTTAAAGGCGTTACCTCTAAAAACTCATCGTCTTTAATATACTCCATACATTCTTCTAGCGAAAAATCGATTTTAGGTGCTATTTTTACACCTTCATCAGAACCTGAAGCACGAACGTTGGTTAGTTTTTTTCCTTTTATCAAGTTAACTGCCATATCTTCTTGCTTCGCATTTTCACCTACTACCTGCCCTTTATATATTTCTTGATTTGGGTCTATAAAAAACTTACCTCTATCTTGTAGTCGATCAATCGCATATGCTGTAGCCTTACCTGTTTCTGACGAAACTATAGCGCCGTTTACCACATCATTTAATTCACCTTTATAAACATCGTAACCACGTAAACGGTGATTTATAATGGCTTCTCCTTGTGTTGCCGTTAGTAATTTGTTACGTAAGCCTATTAACCCGCGCGAAGGAATATCAAACTCTAAATGTTGTAAATCGCCTTTAGGCTCCATTACCAATAAATCGCCTTTACGAATGGTTACCAAATTAATTGCTTTAGAAGCTAACTCTTCTGGAACATCAATAACCAAAGTTTCATAAGGCTCACATTTTTTACCATCAATTTCTTTAATAATTACCTGCGGACGACCAACTTGCAATTCATAACCTTCACGGCGCATGGTTTCTATTAAAACAGATAAATGTAAAATTCCTCTTCCAAAAACATTAAACTTATCTTCACTATCGGTATCTTCTACTCGTAAGGCTAAGTTTTTTTCGGTTTCTTTATATAGTCTATCTCGTAAATGACGTGAAGTAACAAATTTACCTTCTTTACCAAAAAAAGGTGAGTTATTAATGGTAAACAACATACTCATCGTTGGCTTATCTACCTCAATTCTTGGTAAGGGTTCTGGGTTCTCTAAATCAGCAATCGTATCTCCTATTTCAAAGCCTTCTACACCTGTAATAGCACAAATATCACCACTGCGAACTTTTGCTACTTTAGCCTTACCCATTCCTTCAAAAACATGTAATTCTTTAATTCTAACTTTTTTATTAGAACCATCTGCTTTACATAGTGTATAATCTTTTGCTTCTTCTAAATCGCCTCTAAATACACGACCAATTGCAATACGTCCCGTAAATGAAGAAAAATCTAACGAGGTAATTTGCATTTGTGGAGTTCCTTCTCGATAAGGAGCTTCTGGAATAGTTTCAATTACAGCATCTAACAAAGGAATGATATCGGTTGTAGGTTGTTTCCAATCTGTACTCATCCAACCGTTTTTTGCCGAACCATATATCGTGGTAAAATCTAATTGTTCTTCAGTAGCATCTAATGCAAACATTAAATCAAAAACTTTTTCGTGTACTAAATCAGGGGTGCAATTTTCTTTATCTACCTTGTTTACTACCACAATAGGGGTTAACCCTAACTCAATAGCTTTACCTAGTACAAAACGAGTTTGTGGCATAGGCCCCTCAAAGGCATCAACTAACAATAGTACACCATCTGCCATTTTTAATACACGCTCTACTTCTCCACCAAAATCGGCGTGACCAGGAGTGTCTATTACATTAATTTTTACTCCTTTATAATTAACCGATACATTTTTAGAAAGAATAGTAATACCTCTTTCTCGTTCCAAATCGTTATTATCTAATAGCAAATCGGTACGTTCTTTACGATCGTCTAAAATTTTTGCTTGATCTATAATTTTATCTACTAATGTAGTTTTTCCATGATCAACGTGTGCTATAATAGCGATATTTCTAATTGACTGCATGCTTGCTTATTTTGAAGCTGCAAAAGTAGTGTTTTATTCTTTAATAAATCACGAATTTTTAATTACGAATTTCAAAATTTTTTATTTCTCTAATACCGTAACTAATCCATATCGATATCTGGAACATCTTCTTTAAAAGCGCTAGGCAAAATATCAGGAATTAATTTAATTAATAACGGTAATAAAAT
The DNA here is from genome assembly GCF_041021355.1 of Tenacibaculum sp. UWU-22. Classification (NCBI taxonomy): domain Bacteria; kingdom Pseudomonadati; phylum Bacteroidota; class Flavobacteriia; order Flavobacteriales; family Flavobacteriaceae; genus Tenacibaculum; species Tenacibaculum sp. UWU-22. The sequence goes on from NZ_JBFNGP010000001.1 coordinate 126,254, forward strand.
AGCACCTCCAGGAAGCATAAACACCGCAAAAGCAGGTATGCTTTTACAAATATCTAACAATTGATTTTTTACTTTTTGCTTTTCTTCTTCGGTAAGTTTTTGAGAAGCTGATTTTTTTAATAAAACGAGTAATTCTTTACTTTCTCGAAGTTCTTTTGCTAGTCGTTTTTTGTTTTTTTGAATGCTCTGTTTTATTTCTTGTACTGTAGTACTCATTATAGCTTTCTTCGTTTCTTTTCTATGGTAATTAAATTTAGCTCTCTGCTGGTTTGCCCTGCTACAGAGGTATTTTCTTCAGCTCTACGAATTAAATAAGGCATGACATCTCGTACTGGTCCAAACGGAACATATTTGGCTACATTATAGCCTTTTTCGGCCAAATTAAAACTAATATTATCGCTCATACCGTACAACTGCCCAAACCATAAACGCATATCATCATTGGTTATTTTATGTTTTGCTGCCAAATCCATCAATAAATATGAACTCTCCTCATTATGAGTACCCGCAAATAATGCCATTTTATCGTGTTCTACCATATAGGTAATGGCCTCATTATAATTATCGTCTGTAGTTTGTTTATCTTTACAAATTGGCGATGGATAGCCTTTTTGTTTTGCTCGTTCACGCTCTTTTTCCATATAGGCTCCTCGAACAACTTTCATACCTATATGAAAGCCTTTTTCAATGGCTTTTTGATGTAATTTTTTTAAATATGCCATTCGGTCATGGCGATACATTTGTATGGTATTAAACACAATGGCTTTTTCTTTATTATACGTTTCCATTAATTCTTCTACCAAATTGTCAGCTGCAGCTTGCATCCAACTTTCTTCTGCATCAATTAATATAGGCACATCTTTTTCTGCTGCTGATTTACAAACCGCATGGTAACGCGCCACTACTTTATCCCATTCTTCCTGTTCAGACAACGTTAAGTTTTCACCTTCTGAAATTTTTTGATATAAGGCAAAACGACCAAAACCCGTAGGCTTAAAAACCGCATACGGAATTGATATTTTTTCTTCTGAAAATCGAATAATTTTCAAAATTTTTTGCAAAGCATCATCAAAACTAGCCTCTTCTTCTTTACCCTCTACCGAATAGTCTAACACACTAGAAACTTTTCCTTTTGTATACATATTTTCAATAACAGGTAAACAATCTTCTTCTGTAACACCCCCGCAAAAATGATCAAAAACAGTTGACCGTATTAAGCCTTCAACGGGCAAATGTGCTTTTAAAGCAAAGTTTGTAACAGCTGTACCTATACGAACCATTGGCTCGCTTTGTATCATTTTAAATAAAAAATAGGCTCGTTCCAATTGAGAGTCAGATTTTAAAGAAAATGCGACTTCCGTATTATCAAAAAGGTTCATTTTTATTTTAATATTTGTGTTTAGTTCTTAATCGCAAATATAATTTAGAAGTAGTAAATATTTCATTTTTTTCTATTTAATTTGCACCATCAATAAAACTATGTATGAAATCTATCAAAGCTGTAAGCTACCCTATCCATTTTGAAGAAAAAGCGTACGAAAAACTAGCCTCTTTTATTGCTAGTAAAAACTATTCTTCAATTTTTATATTGGTCGACACAAATACTAAATTGCTTTGTTATCCTAGATTTATAGAACATTTAGCTATAGAAAAATCGATAGAAGTTATTGAAATTAAAGCTGGAGAAACGTATAAAAACATAGATACTTGTGTAGACGTTTGGAACGCACTTACCGAACTAAATGCTGATCGACACAGTTTATTAATTACCTTAGGTGGCGGTGTTGTTACTGATTTAGGCGGTTTTGTAGCCTCATGTTTTAAACGAGGTATTGATTTTATTAATATACCCACCACCCTACTTTCTATGGTAGATGCGTCGGTTGGCGGAAAAACAGGCGTTGATTTAGGGGTATTAAAAAACCAAATCGGATTATTTGCTAATCCTCAAATGGTAATAATAGACGATGTTTATTTACAAACACTCTCGCCAAGAGAAATACGTTCTGGAATTGCTGAAATTATAAAATATGGGCTTACTTATGATATCGAGTTATTTAATCAAATAAAAGATTATAAAAACATAAAAATTAATAATTTAATACATAAGTCTATTATCATTAAAAATGAAGTAGTTTTAAAAGACCCTAAAGAAAGTGGTTTGCGTAAAATTTTAAATTTTGGGCATACTATTGGTCATGCTATAGAGTCTTATTTTTTAAAAACTCCTCACAAAGAAGCTTTAACACATGGAGAAGCCATTGCTATAGGCATGGTTTGCGAATCGTATATTTCTTCTAAATTATTAAACCTCTCAAAAGAAAAAGTTGAAGAAGTAAAAGATACCATTATCAATATTTATGGTAAAGTACCTATCTTAGAAGAAGATTTTAAACCGATTATAGACTTACTAATACACGATAAGAAAAATCTAGGCGGACAAGTAAACTTTGTATTATTAAACGATTTTGAAGATTTTAAATTAGATTGTAAAGTAAGTAACGAGCTAGTTATTGATAGCTTAAAGTATTACTAAACACTCAACTTTTACTACAGCTTTTATATAAAGCTTCGTAAGCTGGTAAAATCGTTGTTAATGAAAATTGTTTAGCATGTTCTTTGGCGTTATGCTTAAACCTTGCTAAAACCTCATCGTCTTTAAGAATAGTTATTGTATTTTTAGCCATATCGTCAACAGCGCCTACATTACTTAAAAAGCCCGTTTTTCCGTTAATATTTACCTCAGGTAAACCACCTGCATTGGTAGAAATTACTGGTGTTTCTGCAGCCATTGCCTCTAATGCAGCCAACCCAAAACTTTCGGTTGTAGAAGGTAATAAAAACACATCTGAAAAACACAATATTTTGGCTACCTCATCACTATTCCCTAAAAAAAGAACCTTATCAGAAAGGTTATATTTTTTTGTTAACCGCTCTGCTTTAAAGCGTTCAGGACCATCACCTACCATTAATAATTTTGAAGGAATTTCTTGCGAAATCTTCGCAAATATTTTGATAACATCTCCCGTGCGCTTTACGGGTCTAAAATTACTAATATGAGTTACTATTCGCTCTGATGATTTTGCTAAGGCATTTCGTTTACACTCTTCTTCGTGAAATTTATTATACTTTTTAGTATCAATAAAATTATATACTACTTTAATGTCTTTTTGTATATTAAACAAACGTAAGGTATCTGCTTTTAAACTATTAGAAACAGCAGTAACCACATCTGAATTATTAATACTAAACTCTACCGCTGTTTTATATGTTGGATGACTACCTACTAAGGTTATATCTGTACCATGTAGTGTAGTTACTACTTTAACACCTATGCCTTTTTCTTGCAACATTTTTTTTGCCATAAAAGCTGCATAGGCATGCGGAATTGCATAGTGTACATGCAACACTTCTAACTCGTATTTTTCTACCACTTCTACCATTTTACTAGATAACGCTAACTCGTAAGGTTGATATTGAAATAGCGGATATTCTTCTAATAACACTTCATGAAAATGTAATCGATGCGATATAAAATCTAACCGAACAGGTTGATTGTAGGTTATAAAATGAACTTCATGACCTTTATCAGCAAGTGCCATGCCTAATTCTGTAGCCACAACACCACTTCCTCCAAAGGTAGGATAACATACAATGCCTATTTTCATATTTAATTTAGTATAATTAAAAGTGTAAATTTAGTGTATTACTTATATTTTTTATAACAAAAAAGCACAAAAACCATAAGCTACTTTACACAACATATTATAATAATTTATCAATACGCTATTTTTAAAATATCGGAAGTTGCCTTCCGATATTTTAAAAATTTGTTTTATTTAGTATTACCCTAGTTTTTATACACAAATAAAGCAACGTATCAAAAAGCAAAATTTATACAATTTTGCACTTTTTTATTGATTCATTGTCATTTCATGGTCGTACTGACAGCATTTAGGTAGGTTATTGTATGCCTCACTACTACCTGCTACTTTTTCAGTATCATAGCCTGCTGCTGCAATTGCATTATGAATTGCTGTTTCATTTGTTTTATTTGCATCGAAAGACACCGTTATATTCTTTTTATCTACATTCCAATCTGCATGGGTAACGCCATCAACATTATTAACTGCTTTTTCTATAGCTTTTTTACACGTTTTACAATTACCTCTCACACCAAAAGATAAATTTGTTATCGCAGCAGTTTTAGCCATTTCAGTTGTCTCTTTAGCGTTTTTTTGCGTATTGTTTTTACAACTTGTAAACCCTACAACCGCAATTAAAACAGCACTTAAAATTACTTTTTTCATTTGTTTATTATTTAATTAATTATTACTTTATCGTTTGTTTTACTTCTCCACAGGTTAACATAGCGCTACCAAAATACGGATTTTTAATCTCTTTTTCGGCGCTTAACCAAACAGCCCCTTTTTCGTTATTTGCCATAGGGCATTTTTGAACATAAAGCGGCTGTGTTACATTTTTAAGATTTTGAGCTATAGCTATTATGTTTTCGTTTAAAATAACAAAATTAGACCTTTGTGTTTCTAGCTTGTTAGCTTGACTTATCGACGCTAACATTTCAATACTTTTAGACAAGTGTGCTTTGAGCATTTTAGTTATATTTTTTTGATTAATATTTTTTAATTTACCCAAAGTTTTTTGAGCATTTTCAGCTACTTCAGCAACATCACTTTCAACAAAAGCATCTTTAAGTTGTAAATAAGACGGAATAGCATGTACAAACTGTTCTTGAAAATCTTTAGAGAGCTCCATAACCATAGCCTTATTATTATCTTGCTTACCATTTTCTTTATTCATCATACTTTTTTTACCTTGTAGTTGAGCAGCAGCATCTACGGTAAACGTACCATTAGTAACAATTTCATCTCCATTTTTTAACCCCTCTAATACTTGAAAAGTATCACCTATTCTATTACCTAAAACCACTTCACGCATCTCAAAAACAGGTTGATTAGGTTGTGTTTTAACATATACTAAAGATCGCTTTCCTGTCCATAAAACGGCTGAAGAAGGAACCGTTATTTCTTCTTTAGCGTTATGCCCCCCCTCTTCAATTTGCCCCTCAACAAACATTCCTGGTTTAAATATCTTATTTTTATTATTTAACACCACTCTTAAAGCTACAGTACGTGTTTGGGCATTTAATACGGGATTTATAAAATCTACCTTTGTTTTATATTTTTCATTAGGATAGGCTTTTGTAGTTACAATAATATCTTGTCCTTTTTTAAATAGTTTTATCTGATTTTCATATACATCAAAATTAGCCCAAACCGTATTCAAATTCATTATTTTTAACAGTGCTTGGCCTTGTTTTACATAATCACCTTGTTCAACCAGCTTTTCAGAAACAGTACCTGAAACAGTAGCGTATATTGGAAAATTTTGTTTTACCTGCCCCGATGCTTCAATTTGATTAATTTGGCTGTCAGAAATTTTCCACAATTTTAATTTATTGCGAACAGCTTTATACAAATCTGGTTGAGATTGCTTTAAAGAAGCTGCCGTAATTAGTTCTTGCTGTGCCGAAAATAATTCAGGTGAATAAATTGTTGCTAATAACTGACCTTTTTTAACTTCTTCGCCAACTGAGCTTACATTCAACCGCTCAATTCGTCCTGAAAAATAACTTGCTTGTACCAAATTAGCATCTTGATTTTCGGTTATTTTACCCGATAATTTTACACTATTATCTTTGCTTGTACTAGTACCCACTACAGAGGTTTGTATGTTTGCTATAGCCATGGCATTTTTTGTTAGTTTAAATTGGCTAGAGCTTAAACTTTCTCCTGCAGTATTAGCGGGTATTAAATCCATACCACAAATAGGACAATTTCCTGGTTCGGGTTGCATAATTTGTGGATGCATAGAACAGGTCCACATTTGTTTAGTCTTTTCTTGTTTTGAATGATTATGAGCTACTTCTTGTTTTGATAATCCTTTACCAAACAAAAATGATCCTAAAACGACTCCAAAGACTAAAATTCCTATATATATTATATTTTTTTTCACTTAATTAAATTTACGTTTAACTTTTTATTTTTAAATTTTTACACTTCTTAACCGAAGTGCGTTTGCTATTACTGAAACTGAACTAAAACTCATGGCTAAAGCGGCTATCATAGGTGATAATAAAATTCCGAAAAAAGGAAATAAAACCCCTGCAGCAATTGGTATACCTATGGTGTTATAAATAAGTGCAAAAAATAAGTTTTGCTTAATGTTTTTCATTACAGCATTACTTAAATTTCGTGCTTTCACAATTCCTTTTAAGTTTCCTTCTACTAAAGTTATCATGGCACTTTCTATAGCTACGTCGGTTCCTGTTCCCATTGCAATACCCACATCACTTTTTGCTAATGCAGGCGCATCATTAATACCATCACCCGCTACAGCTACTACTTTACCTTGCTTCTGTAATTTTTCAACTTCTTCTAGTTTATTTTCAGGTAACATACCCGCCTTAAAATCTGACAAATGTAATTCTGTAGCCACAGCCTTAGCGGTATTATAGTTATCGCCTGTTAGCATAATAACTTCAATACCTTTTTTTTGCAAATCTTTAATAGCCTTTGCACTAGTTTTCTTTATTTCATCTCCTATAACCACATAAGCAGCTAAAATTTTATCTATAGCTAAAAAAGAAACCGTTTTACCTTGTTTTTGATATTCTTCTACTTCTTTTAATATTTTAGAAGGAATTTCGGCATGAGCATATTCCATCATTTTAGCATTTCCTAAGACTACTTTTTTAGCATCAATGGTTGCTTCAACTCCTTTACCTGTTACTGCATTAAAATCTGTTACTTCTAAAATTTTAGCATGATTTGCTTTTCCGTAATTTACAGTTGCTTCTGCCAAAGGATGCTCGCTATTACTATTTATAGAGGTCATGTAATTTAAAACAGTACTACTTTGATAAGCATCATTACACGTATCTATTTTTTCTACAGTTGGTCTACCTTGAGTAATTGTACCTGTTTTATCAACAATAAGGGTATCTACTGTATTCATTTTTTGTAAGGCTTCAGCATTTTTTATTAATACCCCATTTTGAGCACCTTTACCTACACCCACCATTACCGACATAGGTGTTGCTAATCCTAAAGCACAAGGACACGCAATAATTAACACTGCAATTGCATTGACTAACGCATAAACATCAGCAGGTTCTGGCCCCCAAATTAACCATACAAAAAAGGTAATTATAGAAATTCCGATAACAATTGGAACAAAATATCCCGAAACTTTATCTGCTAAATTTTGAATTGGAGCACGACTTCTACTAGCGTTATTAACCATCTTAATAATTTGAGATAGTAGCGTGTCAGTACCCACTTTTTCGGCTTTCATTAAAAACGATTGATTGCCATTAATGGTACCACTAGTTACTTTATCATTTTCTGATTTATTTACTGGAATAGGTTCCCCAGTAATCATAGATTCATCGACACTAGTTGATCCTTGAGTTATTACACCATCTACAGGAATTTTATCTCCAGGTTTTACTTTTAGAATATCGTTTATCATTATACTATCTATACTTACTTCAACAGCTTCACCATCTACCATTTTCAAAGCTTTATTAGGTGCCAATTTTAGCAATTCTTTTACAGCAGAGTTTGTTTTACTATGTGCACGAGCTTCTAACAACTGACCTAAAAGCACCAAGGTTAATATAACTGTAGCTGCTTCAAAATATACGTTAACCGCACCCGATGCTGATTTAAACTCTGGGGGAAAAACCTCTGGAAATAACAAGCCAAAAACACTAAACCCCCAAGAAACACCTGCCCCTATACCTATAAGGGTAAACATATTTAGGTTAGCCGTTTTAATACTACGATAAGCTCGCTGAAAAAACATCCAAGTTGCATAAAATACTACTGGAATAGATAAAACAAACTGTACCCAATTCCAGTATTTCTGATCCATCATTTTAAACAACGGATTATTCGTAAGCATTTCGCTCATTGCAATTAAAAAAATAGGTAGGGTAAATGCTATAGCAACCTTAAATTTTTTCAAAAGTGTTTTATATGTTTTTTCTTCAGCAGAAAGACTAGGTTGTAAGGGTATTAAATCCATACCACAAATAGGACAAGACCCCGCTTGATCTCTAATAATTTGAGGATGCATTGGACAGGTCCATAGTACCGCTGTTGAGCTAGTTGTATTTTGCTCTTCAACCAAATCCATACCACAAACAGGGCAATCTCCTAGTTTATCATAAGTTTTATCGCCTTCGCAATGCATTGGACAATAAAAAACACCCGATTCACCACTTGTTTTAGAAGATTTTTTATGAGCTTCTTTCTTCTTTGTTAACGAAGTTTTTAGCGGTTTTTCTCCTTGATTATAAATATGGTAACGATCACCACTGTCTTCTTTTAACGCTTTTTGAAATGTTTCTATAGGAATATGTTTTTCCATTTCAATTATCGCTTGTTCTTTTGCTAAATCTACCGTTGCTTTTGAAACTCCTTTAACTTTTAAAAGAGTTTCTTCTACATGTTTGCGGCACCCATTGCAGGTCATTCCTTCAATTTCATATGTATGTCTCATTTTTTTTATTTTTTATAGTGAGGTTATTTTATTTAATAGCAATTTTTATTTTCTATTTTACTTAACTTCAATTAGTTGTAAAGTTCATAAAAGAAAAGAGTAGTAAAGTTACGCTTTTTATTATTTCCTTTTTTATTTTGTTAAATAATTAATAATTGTAGTTTGCATATAATAGCTTTTAACCGCTTCAATTTGATTTATTTGAAATTTTAGCTGTAATGCCTGCACGTCTAAAACATCGTTAAAATCAATGGTACCTGTTTGATAACTCTTAATTAAAATTGTTTCAGCATCTCTAGCTTGTTTTAAATTTTTGGCTTGAGTAGTATAGCTTATTTTTGCTGAATTACTATTTTTAACAGCCTTGTCAAGCATAGCCTCTAACACATTTAACCGATTTTCTTTTTCAGCTAAAATTTCTTGCTGTTTTAACTTGTTTTGTTGGGTTTTCGATTTATTTTTATTGCTAAATATTGGAATAGAAATACTAATCATAGGCATGATAATATCTTTTCCGTTATCATTAAAATTCATATTTGGTCTTTTAGAAACAGCTACATAATCGAGCCCAAAACCTAACATAGGTTGGCGATCTTTTTGGTTTATGAGTTCTGATTGTTTTACAGATAAATACAGTTTATCGTATTTTAACAATTCTGGGTGTAAAGTCAGTTTTTTACTATCAAATAGCTCATCGCTCAACGGCATTGGCAGATTATCTACAACTTTTACGGATATAGTTTTATCTCTATTTAACAACTTATTAAAAGCGGTTTGTTCTGCTAAATAACCTTGCTCTAAAACTTGCTTTTGTTGTACCAATTCGTTTTGCCTCATCTGCAGCCGTAACACATCTACTGCAGATGCTTTACCCGACTCAACCGAAGTTAATGCTAATTTTTCATACGTGTTTAATAAATTTATATTTTCATCTAAAACCACTTGCTTTGCTTTTAAAGCATATAAATTATAATACGATTTTGATACAGAAGCTATTAATTTTCTTTTAGCCACAGCTACTTCTTCAAAAACAGCATCGGCTAACGCATCAACATAATTTTCTCTAGCAGTAATAATACCAAAAGCAGGTAACATTTGTTTTGCCGAAACTTTAAAACGTTGCGCCCCTGTTCGTGTTTCTGGTTCGCTTATAAAATATCCTACCCCAAACTGTGTATTAGGTAATGTATTAACTTCATTTACTTTCTCTTCAACTCTTTTATGTTGTAACTCAAATTTTTTAATCTCTGGGCTATTAGCTAATGCTTCGTTAATATACCCTTGTAAATTTTGAGAATATCCATAAGCACCAAAAAACAATAATACTAACAGCAGTTGGATATTTGAAAATGATAATTTAAAGTTACATTCTAAAGACTTTACGCTAAAAAAACTTAATCGGGTTAATTTTATATTTTTAAAAATACTATTCATAATTTTTTAAATTTTAGTATTGTTTGCTGTAAGTTTATTTGCTTTTAATTTTCAACTCTGCTCGCCAACTATATAAAACAGGCACAACAAATAAGGTAATTAAAGCAATAAGCATACCTCCAAAACTTGGAATTGCCATAGGAATCATAATATCACTTCCTCTTCCTGTCGACGTAAGCACGGGTAATAAAGCTAAAATGGTGGTAGCTGTTGTCATTAAACAAGGACGGATTCGTTTTTCACCTGCTTGTACTACTGCCGCTCTAATTTCCTTTTTATTTTGAGGTGATTTTTTCTCAAATATTTGTGTTAAATAAGTAGCAATAACAACTCCGTCATCGGTTGCAATACCAAATAATGCAATAAACCCAACCCAAACAGCAACACTTAAATTAATTGGATGCATCTGAAAAACATCTCGTAAATTTTTTCCGAAAAGATTTATGTTAAAAAACCAATCTTGACCATAAAGCCAAATCATTAAAAATCCTCCTGAAAAAGCTACAGCAATTCCACTAAATACCATTAAAGAGGTAGCTACTGAACGAAATTGAAAATACAAAATCAAAAAGATAATCAGTAATGCTAATGGCACAACTACGGAAAGTGTTTTTTCTGCACGAAGTTGATTTTCATAAGTTCCTGTAAACTCATAACTAATGCCTTTAGGCACTATTAAGCTACCATCATTTATTTTTTTCTGAATATACTTTTGTGCATTTTCTACTACGTTAACTTCAGGGTAATTGCTTAACTTATCAAATAATACGTAGCCCACTAAAAAAGTATCTTCACTTTTAATCACTTGTGCTCCTTGTTGATACGTTATACTTGCCAATTCACTCAATGGTACCGAATTACCTTTAGCTACAGGAATATAAATTTTTCGTAAATCTGTTGGATTTGCTCGTAATTCTCTTGGATAACGCACTCGCACCCCATAACGCTCTCTACCCTCAACGGTTTGTGTTAAAACCTTACCACCAACGGCTACTTTTAAAACATCTTGTACGTTTTCGATAGATATTCCGTAACGTGCTAATTTTTCTCTATCTATGTTAATTAACAAATAGGGTTTTCCTACTATTCGATCTGCAAATACAGCTTCTTTTTTTACGCCTTCAACTTGTTTTAAAATAGATTCTAACTGCACGCCAAAGGCTTCAATTTGTTTTAAATTTTGTCCTTTAATTTTAATTCCCATCGGTGCCCGCATACCTGTTTGCAGCATTACTAAACGGGTTTCAATGGGCTGTAATTTTGGTGCTGAAGTTACACCTGGTAGTTTCGTAACGTTTACAATTTCTTTCCAAATATCATCGGGTGATTTTATATTAGGACGCCAATTACGGAAAAACTCTCCTTGATTATCCTCTATAAGCATTTCAGATGTTATATCATGTGTATCTGTAATAACATTTGCTTTAGTTTTATTTAAATTAACCTCATTATTTTTATTATAAACCAAACGCCCGTCTTTTAACACAAAAAAGCCATCGTCATTAACTTTATACCGTTGTCGTTGACCGTTTGTGTTCAACATATATTCTGGTTTATACTGAATCATGTTTTCATACATCGATAGCGGTGCAGGGTCTAAAGACGACTCTACTCTACCCGCCTTTCCGACCACAGTTTTAATTTCAGGAATATTAGCCACTGCCATATCTAATTGTTGTAAAACATGTTTATTTTCTTCTATTCCTGCATGTGGTAACGAAGTTGGCATTAACAGAAAAGACCCCTCGTTTAAAGAAGGCATAAATTCTTTTCCTGTATTTTTCATAATTAAAAATCCACAAATAACAATGACAATAGGAATAGATAAAAACAAGACTTTATTTTCTAAAGCCCAATTTAAAATACGGGTATAATATCTTCTAAAAATAGCGAAAAAGCCTAGTAGCCCAAAACAAACTATTCCTACAAAAACAAGATTCCAAAAAATATTTTTATCAACTCCTAAAGGTCTCCAATATTCAGCTAGTAGAAAAACAATTGCTAGAGTCGAAATTACAATATTTGCTATATTAGCTTGTTTTGCAGTTATTTTATCTAGAAGCTTTAAAATCGCAGCAACACCAAATGCAATTAAAATACCTCCTAGCCAATAACCAAATACGATTGCAATAATTCCTATTAAAACTAAAAGACCATTGAAAAAATAAGCAACTTGTTTTTCAATTTTTTTTCTTTTAAATAAAAATGCTGCAAATGGCGGAATTAAAAACAAAGCAACTATAATAGAAGAAACAAGTGCAAATGTTTTGGTAAAGGCTAAAGGTCTAAATAATTTACCTTCTGCCCCAATCATAGTAAATACTGGAATAAAACTAATAATGGTTGTTAATACCGCTGTTACTATTGCTCCTGAAACTTCTGCTGTAGCATTGTAAACCACTTTATTTATTGGTGTGTTTTTATCATCTTCATCTAAATGCCTGATAATGTTTTCAGACAGAATTACCCCCACATCGACCATCGTACCAATAGCAATAGCAATACCAGAAAGAGCTACAATATTCGCATCTACTCCAAAAAATTTCATCGCTATAAAAACCATTAAAACGGCAACAGGTAATAAGCCCGAAATTAAAATAGATGCTCTAAGATTAAACACCATTACAATGATAACCAAAATGGTAATTAAAATTTCTAAGGTTAATGCTTCATCGAGAGTACCTAGGGTTTCTTTAATAAGCTCTGTTCTATCATAAAAAGGTACAATGGTAAGTTGCGAAGTTCGTCCATCTTTTAATTTTTTTGACGGTAACCCCGAGCTTATTTTTTTAATTTTTTCTTTTACATTATTAATAACCTCTAATGGATTAGCACCATAACGAGAAACCACTACACCACCAACCACTTCAGCACCTTCTTTATCTAATATACCTCGCCTTTGCTTTGGGCCTAGTGAAACTTTGGCAATATCTTTTATTTTTATGGTGGTAAAATTGTCAGATGTTACTACTGCATTTTCTATATCTGCAATAGATTTAATGTATCCTAAACCACGTACCAGATACTCAACTTTATTAATTTCAACCGTTTGAGCCCCAATATCTTTATTGCTCTCTTTTATTGCTTTTACCACTTGGTTTAAACCAATATGGTATTGTCGCATTAACTCTGGATTTACATCTACCTGATATTCTTGCTCGTAACCTCCAATAGAAGCCACCTCTGACACTCCACTAGCAGAAGATAAGGCGTACTTAATATAATAGTCTTGAACACTTCTTAATTCATGTAAATCCCAGCCTCCTGTTACATTTCCTTTTTCATCACGCCCTTCAAGGGTATACCAAAATATTTGACCTAACCCAGTTGCGTCTGGTCCTAATGAGGGTTTTACCCCTTCTGGCAATAATTTGTCTGGTAATGAATTTAGTTTTTCAAGAATTCGACTTCTACTCCAATAAAAATCTACATTTTCATCAAAAATTATATAAATGCTTGAAAACCCAAACATTGAAGAACTACGAATGGTTTTAACTCCCGAAATTCCTAAGAGCGATGTAGTTAATGGATAAGTTATTTGATCTTCTATATCTTGTGGTGAACGACCATCCCATTTGGTAAATACTATTTGTTGATTTTCACCAATATCAGGAATAGCGTCTACTGCAACAGGGTTACTTGGTAAAATACCCGTATCCCAATTAAAAGGTGCATGAACAATTCCCCACCCTATAAATAAAACAAGTAATAATACAGCTACAAGTTTATTTTCTATTAAAAATTTGATGCTTTTATTTAGCATTGATTTTGATTTTTTTAAACAATTAAACTTAGGTATAAAAAAATACCATATACAACAACATAACCCTTATAGCAAGCCATAAAGATTATTTTTTTATTGTCTAAAAAATCAAATTAAATAGGTTTCGTCAAGCACATGAATGTCTTTGACGACCAAAGGCGGTATATAATTTTTGAAAAGAATTACTTTATTTTGTAACTCTTTAAATACTGTAGTGTAGGCATAAACAAAGGCAACTGCTAATAATTGTTTATGAAAAACTACTTTATAAGTTGGTAACTCTAATTGGTTTTGACCTTTTACTACTGTTTGTTCGTTTCTACAACAGTCTTTCTTAGTTACCGTACAATCTTGGTTTGAAGAATTTTGTTTCTCCATTCCGCACGTTTCAGCTTTTTTAACAACTGAAGTTGCTACTAAAGTATCTCCACAAAAATGCATATCTATAGTAAATGACATTGTAGAGAATAAAACCACAACCGCCATTAATACAGATACTATTTTACGTAAAAATGCTTTCATAAGACCACAAAATTAAGAAAAAATTAAAACCCTTTAACAAATTGAATGTTAAAAAACACATAACTTCCATAAAAACTACCCTCATTTTTTAAACTATACATTTTTTGTAAATTTGAATAATGAAAAAATTCTTAGTTACACTTTTATTAATACTACTATTTGCTATAAAAGGAAATACCCAAAACTTACCTAAAGGATTTGTATATTTAAATGAAATTGCCCCTAGCATTCAGTCTGAATTACGGTATTGCTCTCATAATAATTTTGTAGGAATTCCTATTGATGGATATGAAGAAAGCACAATTATCACAACTGCTTTAGCTGCTAAAGCACTAAAAAAAGTACAAGCTGAATTAATTGACAAAAAATTAAGTTTAAAAATTTTTGATGCTTACAGACCTCAAACCGCTGTAAATCATTTTGTGAAATGGGCTCATGTAATAAACGACACCTTAATGAAACAGCAATACTATCCAAAAATAAACAAACGCTACTTATTTAAACTAGGCTACATTGCATCAAAATCAGGGCACTCAAGAGGCAGCACTATAGACTTAACGATTGTTAATAAAAACACAGGCGAAGAGTTAGACATGGGTAGCCCGTACGATTTCTTCGGAATTTCATCACACCTTAACTATCAAAAACTTACAAAGCAACAAAAAGAAAACCGTCAATTATTACAACAACTTATGCGTAAACACGGTTTTAGACCTTATATTAATGAGTGGTGGCATTTTACATTACGTAACGAACCTTTTCCAAATACTTATTTTGATTTCCCTATAAAACAAGATACTCATTAAACATTGTAAACCCTGCAATTTTTAACAATTTATAAAGACAAAACTATTCAATCGGCATTATCTTTGCTATATAAATTTTAGTATGAAATTATTGCCGCTTTTTTTAATATTATTTCTGTTTGCAACTCTTACCAAAAGTTTTGCACAGCTAGACAACTCAAACGGATTAACTAAAAGCAATGATGCTTCAATAGGAATAATTGAGACCCCTGCTAAAACAATTACAAAACCCAATTCACTAAATTTAGACCCCGAAAATGGGTTTAAAACAGCACATCAAGAGCAACAAAAAGAACAGCAAAAAGCACAAGCTCAAAGAGATTTTGAGAACAAAGGCATTGTAAGTAGCGCCAAAATAGCAAAAGAACGATTTAGCCAAAACTATAAAAAAATAAATGGACAATATGCCGTTATAGACCAAAACCTAGGAAGTTTTAGAAGCGATTCTAAATATGTGAAAGTGTATTGTCGAGATTTTCAGCAACCCGATAATGATCGAGTAACTATCTACCACAATGGTATACCCGTTGTATATAACATAACATTGGTAAGTGGGTATCAAAGTTTTAAAATTCCATTACAAATTGGGCAAAACATTATTGCCTTTAAGGCTTTAAACCAAGGCACTTCTGGTCCTAACACTGCAGCTTTTAAAGTCTATGACGATAGTGGTAATTTAATTTCTTCTAACCAATGGGAACTTGCCACAGGAGCCAAAGCTAGCATTGCTATTACAAAAGCAAAATAGCTTTTTTTATTTTTTTTATACTTCTTTAGCAAACTCTTTTTTAAGTTGACAAAAACTACTACTTTTGTTGCGCTATTTTATAAAAAAAATAAAGTATCTATATACACATAAAACAAACAATTTAAAATGAAAAAAATAACCAAAGAGACCTATTTAAATTGGTATAAAGACATGCTTCTTTGGCGCAAGTTCGAAGATAAATTAGCCGCTGTTTATATTCAACAAAAAGTAAGGGGGTTTCTACATTTATATAATGGTCAAGAAGCTGTTTTAGCAGGTGCATTGCATGCCATGGATTTATCAAAAGATAAAATGATTACAGCTTACCGTAACCACGTTCAACCCATAGGAATGGGCGAAGACCCAAGACGAGTTATGGCAGAATTATATGGTAAAGTAACAGGTACTTCTCATGGTATGGGAGGGTCTATGCATATTTTTTCTAAAAAACATGGTTTTTATGGAGGCCACGGAATTGTTGGTGGTCAAATTCCATTAGGTGCAGGTATTGCCTTTGCCGATAAATATAAAGGAAGTGATGCAGTTACTTTAACTTATTTTGGAGATGGTGCTGCCCGCCAAGGATCATTACACGAAACATTTAACATGGCAATGAACTGGAAATTACCTGTTATTTTTATCGTTGAAAACAATGGATATGCCATGGGTACCTCGGTAGAAAGAACTGCAAACCACACCGATATTTGGAAACTAGGTTTAGGTTACGAAATGCCTTGTGGTCCTGTTGACGGAATGAACCCCGTAAAGGTTGCCGAAGCAGTTAATGAAGCTATCGAACGAGCTAGACGTGGAGATGGACCAACTTTCTTAGAAATGAAAACTTATCGTTATAGAGGTCACTCTATGAGTGATGCTCAAAAATACCGTACAAAAGAAGAGGTTGAAGAATACAAAAAAATCGACCCAATTACTCAAGTACTAGACGTTATTAAAGAAAAAAAATATGCTTCTGACGATGAAATTGAAGCAATTAATAACGATGTGAAAAATTTAGTAAAAGAATGCGAAAAGTTCGCAGAAGAATCTCCATATCCAGAAACACAACAGTTATACGATATGGTTTATGAACAAAAAAATTACCCTTTTATTCGATAAAATATGGCTACAATAGTAAATATGCCTCGTTTAAGCGACACTATGGAAGAAGGTGTTGTGGCAAAATGGTTAAAAAAAGTAGGAGACAAAGTTGAAGAAGGCGATATTTTAGCAGAAATAGAAACTGACAAAGCGACTATGGAGTTTGAATCTTTTCATGAAGGTACACTTTTACACATTGGTGTACAAGAAGGTGAAACTGCCCCTGTAGATAGTTTATTAGCTATTATTGGTGAAAAGGGTGAAGACTTTTCTGCTTTACTAAATGGCGTTGATTCTTCTGAAAAAGAAAGTACCGACAAAAAAGAAACAAAAGCTTCTGAAAATACAACAAGTAATTCTTCTAAAGAAACCAGTACAACAGCTATACCTGAAGGAGTTGTTATTGTTACAATGCCTCGTTTAAGCGATACTATGGAAGAAGGTACTGTAGCTTCTTGGTTAAAAAAAGTAGGCGATAAAGTTCAAGAAGGCGATATCTTAGCTGAGATAGAAACCGATAAAGCCACTATGGAATTTGAATCTTTTAACGAAGGAACATTACTATATATTGGCGTACAAGAAGGCGAAACAGCACCTGTAGATAGTTTATTAGCTATTATTGGTGAAGAAGGTACCGACGTGTCTTCTGTAATAGAAAGCCAAAAATCAGGCTCATTATTACAAACCCGTAATAACGAACCAAAACCTGAAACTTCAAGTACTAAAGAAGATACAAGCATACAACCTACTCAAACTACAGAAACAACCTCAAACACAAATACAGGTAGAGTTTTTGCCTCTCCATTAGCTAAAAAAATAGCTAAAGACAAAGGAATTAACCTAGCAGAGGTTAAGGGTTCTGGAGAAAACGGGCGTATTGTTAAAAAAGATATAGAGAATTACACACCTGCAGCTAAGGCTCAAACCTCAAATGCATCAGCTAGTGCTAGTACTTCAACTCCAACAGCAGTTACTAATTTTGCAATTGCAGGAGAAGAAAATACAACTGAAGTTAAAAACTCTCAAATGCGTAAGGCTATTGCTAAAGCACTAAGTAATTCTAAATTCACAGCACCTCATTTTTATTTAAATATTGAGGTAGATATGGATAACGCAATTGCTTCTCGTAAAACAATAAACGCAATCCCAGACACCAAAGTTTCTTTTAACGATATGGTTGTTAAAGCTTGTGCTATGGCATTACAAAAACACCCACAAGTAAATACTAGTTGGACAGACAATAACACTTTATTTCACAACCACATACATATAGGCATAGCGGTTGCTGTTGATGATGGATTAGTAGTGCCTGTTGTAAAACACACCAATGCACTAGGTTTAACACAAATAGGTGCAGCGGTTAAAGATTTAGCTTACAAAGCTAGAAACAAGAAAATTGCACCCAACGAAATGCAAGGAAGTACTTTTACGGTTTCTAACTTAGGTATGTTTGGTATTGAAAGTTTTACCTCAATTATAAACCAACCAAATTCAGCAATTTTATCAGTTGGTGCTATTGTGCAAAAACCAGTAGTTAAAAATGGTCAAATTGTTGTTGGTAACACAATGATGTTAACTTTAGCTTGTGACCACAGAACTGTTGACGGAGCTGTAGGTGCACAGTTTTTACAAACCTTAAAAACTTACATCGAAAATCCTGTTACTATGTTAGCATAGTATCTTTTATTATAAACACATAAAAAAAGGCTCGCAAATTGCGAGCCTTTTTTTATGTGTTTATAATATTTATATATTATTATTTTTAATAAAAATCTAAAAATCTTGATTTACATCCCAAGCTTCTAACGTTTCTTTTAACGTTTTAATAAACATGCCTCCTAAAGCTCCATTAACCACCCTATGGTCGTACGAATGTGATACAAACATTTTTTGTCTAACCCCAATAAAATCACCCTCTGGAGTTTCTATAACCGCAGGCACTTTTCTTATCGCTCCTAATGCTAATATTGCTACTTGAGGCTGATTAATAATTGGCGTACCCATTACAGAACCAAAACTTCCAACATTAGTAACTGTATATGTGCCATCTTGAATTTCATCAGGTTTTAATTGATTAGTTCTAGCACGATTAGCCAAATCATTAACTTGTTTGGTCATTCCAACTAAATTTAATTGATCTGCATTTTTAATAACCGGTACAATTAAATTTCCGTCTGGTAGCGCAGCAGCCATTCCTAAATTAATATTTTTCTTTTTTATAATAGTATCTCCATCAACAGAAATATTAATCAGCGGATATTTTTTTATTGTAGCTGCCACCGCTTGCATTAAAATTGGAGTAAAGGTTAATTTCTCACCCTCTCTCTTAAAAAATGCGTCTTTAACCTTATTTCGCCAAACAACAATATTAGTAACATCTATTTCTATAAACGATTGTACATGTGCCGATATTTGTACAGAATCAACCATATGCTTAGCTATCAATTTACCCATACGGCTCATTTGTATAACCTCATCGCCCTCTTTTATAGTAACAGGAGTATTTTTAATAACTGGTTTTACGTTTATAGATTCAGAATTTATTTTAGAAACCTCTGCTGAAGAAGAAACTTTACCCCTGTTTTCTATATAAGATAAAATATCTGTTTTTGTAACTCTACCATCTTTTCCCGTACCCGAAATGCTTTCTAATTCTTGCATAGAAACCCCTTCGGTTTGAGCTATATTTCTAACCAAAGGCGAAAAGAATTTTCCAGTTTCAGAAGTCTTAGTAATTAAAGATGGGGTACTTACGGTTTCTTTTGCTACTTCAACCGTTTTTTCTACTGCTGCTACAGCTCCTTGCTCAGTTTCAGGCTTATCTGTTGAAGATTTTTCTTCTTCTCCTTCCATTTCAATAATAGCGATGGTTTGCCCAACCTGTACTACAGCATCTTTTTCAAATAAAATTTCAACAAGCTTTCCTTCTACCTCACTAGGCACCTCACTATCTACTTTATCTGTTGCAATTTCTACCACAGCTTCATCTTGCTCAACGGTATCGCCTATGTTTTTTAGCCAAGATGTTATAGTCGCCTCGGCAACACTCTCACCCATCTTGGGTAATTTTAATTCAAACTTTGCCATTACACCTATTTTGTCAGTTGCGAAAGTACTAAAAATCGATGATTTTTTCACCCTTTTTATTCTTAAAATTTTAGCAAGTAACCCTTTCTTAAAATTAAATTATTAATAATATAAAAGAAATAACATGTTTTATTTTTGTGCTTTTAATACAAAAAACACTATTAAATTAAATTATTTTCAATCAATAATATACAAAAACAAAGTTATCATCCAATGACAATTGTCATTATTTACGATGAATTTACAGTATAACTTTGGTGTACAAAATGAAAGAAACCATGAAAAAAACAATAACAATTTTAATTTTGCTTTTGGCTACAAATATTCTGTTTAGCCAAAAAACAGTCTCAAAAAAAGAGCTTACCATTACTTTTCCAAGTAAGGTTTTAATAAAAGGAACTTCAACTCTGCACAATTGGGAAAGCACTGTAGAAAAGCCAAGTGTTACAATGGTTTTAAATGATGTAGATGATACAAAAAACATAGAAAGCCTTAATGTTTCTATTACATCTACCAATATAAAAAGTGGTAAACGGTTAATGGATAAATTAACCTATGAAGCGCTTAAATCAGACGAATATCCACATATCACTTTTGTTTTTAAAAAAGGAAAACTTATAAAAGAAAACAACAGCGAGGTTGATATAGAATTGAATGGAAATTTAACCATTGCAGGTGTTACTAAAAATGTATCAGTGCCTACAAACATTAATAAAAAAGGAACCAATATATATTTAAAAGGAGTTTACAAACTAAAAATGACTGATTATGGAGTAACCCCACCAAAAGCACTTTTCGGAACCATAAAAACTGGAGATGAAATTACTATCGATTTTAATCTAAAATTAAATTAACACAAAGAATTATGAAAACCAATATTAAATTAACAATCCTTTTACTAACCTTAGTTTTCGGATTTCAAAACATGCAAGCACAACAATTACAAAACTATTACACAAAAAACAAAGAAGCAATTAATGTTTTTGACGTAGTTAAAAACGATGTGCCTTATAACGGATTAAAAGTAAAACTTGGTGGAGCTTTTGCCCTACAATGGCAAGCTTTAAACCACAGTAATGACTTAAACAACTTAATAGACCTTGGTAACGATTTTAACTTACCAACCGCGAATATGACCATTGATGCTCAACTTGCTGATGGGTTAAGAGTAAAATTAGATTTATACCTAGCCTCTAACCACCACCACGAAACTTGGGTAAAAGGAGGATACTTACAAATGGATAAATTAGATTTTATTTCTCCAGGTTTTTTACAAAACTTCATGAAATATGCTACCATTAAAATTGGTCAAATGGAAAACAATTATGGTGATGCTCACTTTAGAAGAAGTGATAATGCAAGTGCATTTTTAAATCCTTTTATTGGTAACTATCTAATGGATGGTTTTGTAACTGAAATTGGGGCTGAACTATACTACTTAAGAAACAACTTTATATTTATGGGTGGTTTCTCTAATGGTAAACTTAACCAAAGTGTGGTAGATGCTGAAGCCACAAGCTCTGCTATTATTGGTAAACTTGGATACGACAAACAAATAAATAATAATACAAGATTTAGATTAACTGGTTCTATGTACTATTCTCCAAAACTAAAAAGTGTGTACTTATATTCTGGCGACAGAACAGGGTCTAGATTTTACAATGTAATTCAAGCCATAGGAGACGACCCTGACTTTAGAGCAGGACGTGTAAACCCTGGTTTTAAAAATAAATTAACATCGTTTATGATTAACAGCCTTATTAAATACAAAGGTTTAGAATTCTTTGGTACTTACGAAACAGCAACTGGTGGCGACAAATCAGGAAGCACCGAAACTAGAACTTGGAATCAATTTGCGAGTGACATTGTTTACCGATTTGGAAAAACTGATAATTTCTACGCTGGATTTAAATACAATACTGCTAGTGGTAAACTTAGCAATGCAGATGCCAACAAAGTATCAGTTAATAGAATTGAAACAGGTTTAGGTTGGTATATGACTAAAAATGTAATGAGTAAATTAATCTACGTAAATCAAGATTACAAAGACTACCCTGCAACTAGTAATTTTGCTGGAGCTAATTTTAAAGGGTTTGCTTTTGAAGCTGTGGTTTCTTTCTGAGTATATGTTTTTATTTTAGTAAACCTTTTCAAAGCGGGAGTTAACACTTCCGCTTTCTTTTTTATACTTATACCCAGTTTTTGGGAGTAGTTAACACTTTTAATAACTTTGCTTCTTCTGAGCCCTCTTTTGGATGGTAATTATATTTCCATTGTACTGTGGGGGGCAAACTCATTAAAATACTTTCTATACGACCATTAGTTTTTAAACCAAATAAAGTACCTCTATCATGTACTAAATTAAACTCAACATATCTACCTCTGCAAATTTCTTGCCAATCTTTGTGTTTTTGGGTATAGGGCAGTTCTTTTCTTTTTTCAACAATAGGTACATATGAATTTAAAAAACTATTACCTACCTCTGTAACAAAATTATATCGATCTTGTATGGTAAACGCTTCTGTTTGTTTTAAATAATCAAAAAACAGCCCTCCTACACCTCGTGCTTCATTTCGATGCGTGTTCCAAAAGTAATTATCACAAGTTTCTTTATATTTTTTATAAAAATCAGCATTATGGCAATCGCAAGCTTCTTTACATACCGAATGAAAATGCACAGCATCTTCTTCAAATAAATAATATGGAGTTAAATCTTGTCCGCCCCCAAACCATTGAGTAACTACCTCTCCCGCTTCATCATACATTTCAAAATAACGCCAATTAGCATGCACGGTAGGTACAAAAGGATTTTTAGGATGAATAACCAAACTTAATCCACAAGCAAAAAAATCACCACTTTCTACTCCAAATTGCTTTCTCAACACCTCTGGCAACTCTCCATAAACCGCAGAAATATTTACCCCTCCTTTTTCAAAAACATTTCCATTTTCAATAACACGAGTTCTACCCCCACCTCCTTCAGCACGCTCCCATAAATCTTCTTGAAACTTTGCCTTTCCATCTACTTTTTCTAGCGCTGACGTTATGGTATCTTGTAATTGTTGAATATAGGTATAAAATTGTTGTTTCATCTTGTTTTATAATAGTATAATAAATACTTGTTGAGTTAAAGTTTTTTTACTGTTTCTGAAGTAGCTGCAGTAACCGATAATGGCAATACCAAGATAACACCCAATACAGGAATTAACAAAAACAGCATAAATATTATTCCGTTTCCAATAGCTAATCCCTTATTTTCTTTTACAAAGCGGATACTCTCTCGATATTTAAAATGACGCTCAAGCGTATAATCCATATTACCAAAACCAGCATAATAAGCTTGTACTAAAAACAATAAAACCGTTGAAAATATACCTATTACAGGAATTAACCCCAATAATAAAATAGGAATAGTTAATAATAATTCTCTAATTAAATTTCTAAGGTTAATACGCACCCCTCTTACCAATTGTTCTTGAAAAGAAGTTTTTCTGTGTTGGGCATGTTCGCCTTTACAATACTTTTCTATTTTTTCTGAAACAGGACTCATAAATGGTGCCGAAAAAGCCATTATAATGTGTTTATATAAAATTAACCCCAATACAACTATCGATACGCCCACAATAACATTACTAATTGTTGTAAAGGTTTCTTTACCCCAATTCCAAACCCAAATTTTAGCAATAACATTACCTATATTATCCGACAAACCATAAGCTAAAAACCCTACACTTATTGCCGTTAGTAAACTAATTACTATAGGAATAACAAAATATTTCCATAATTTTAACTTAGACAGCAAACCCAAGGCGCCTATATAAGCATTAATTGCCGAAAGTATATTTTGTATCATGGCTTATTAATTTTTTGTTTTACAAAAACTAGAATAAAAAGCAACCCTATTTAGGTATTCTATTAACAAGAAAAATAACGGTTTAAGTTAAGTTGTATAAACACCGTTACAAACATTAATTTTTGTATTCCTTAACGGCATCAATAAATGCTTTAGCATTGTCTAATGGAATATTAGGTAAAATTCCATGTCCTAAATTTACAATGTATTTATCTTTTCCAAACTCATTAATCATTTGGTGTACCATTTTTTTTATTTCACTTGGTGGAGACAATAACCTAGATGGATCAAAATTACCTTGTAATGTAAGGTTACCCCCTGTTAAATAACGTGCATTTTTTGCTGAACAGGTCCAATCTATACCTAAAGCAGCAACATTTGACTGTGCCATTTTTTCTAAAGCAAACCAACAACCTTTACCAAAAGCAATTACTGGAGCATCGTTTTTTAGTGCTTCTATTATTTGATTAATATACTGCCATGAAAACTCTTGATAGTCGGTAGGCGACAACATACCGCCCCAAGAATCAAAAACTTGAACAGCATTTACCCCCGCTTTTACTTTTGCTTTTAAATAAGCAATGGTAGTATCTGTTATTTTTTGTAATAATTGATGAGCTAAAACAGGTTGTGTAAAACAAAATTCTTTAGCTTTATCAAAACTCTTAGATCCTTGCCCTTGCACAACATAACATAAAATGGTCCAAGGCGAACCTGCAAAACCTATTAAAGGAATTTCATTATCAAGCTTTTCTTTGGTGGCTTTGATGGCATCCATTACATACCCCAACTCTTCTTGTACATCTGGAACTATTACTTTATCTAACCCTTTTTTATCCCGTACTGGGTTCGGTAAATACGGTCCAAAATTGGGTTTCATTTCTACCTCAATATTCATAGCTTGTGGAACTACCAAAATATCTGAAAATAAAATAGCCGCATCCATACCAAATCTACGAATGGGTTGTACTGTAATTTCTGAAGCTAATTCTGGCGTTCTACAACGTGTAAAGAAATCGTACTTTTTACGAATTTCTATAAACTCTGGCAAATATCTTCCTGCTTGACGCATCATCCATACTGGTGGACGAGCTACCGTTTCTCCTTTTAAGGCTCTTAAAAATAAATCGTTTTTTATATTATTATTGCTATTAGCCATTTGTTATTTGCTTTAGTTTGTTTATATTTTTGAGGTGTTTTTTCAGATTTTAGCTATTTCATCACTAAAATTAGGATTCAACAGCTACTTTAGCTACCTTTTCCATCGATTTATCAATGGCTTTTGCAACTTTTTCAATATCTTTTTGGGTTAATGCTGACGATAAAAACCAAGCTTCGAATTGACTTGGTGGTAAAAACACTCCATTTTTAATCATTTCCCAAAAAAACGTAGCATACTTTTTTGTATCAGAAGTTTGCGCTTCTTTAAAATTAGTTACTTTTTTGTTGGTAAAAAATGGATTAAGCATCGAACCAAATCGGTTTACGGTAATATCTACTCCATATTTCTTAGCCGACTCTAATAAAAACCCTTCAAAAATCTGAGCTATTTCATTAAATTTTTGATACGGATTTTGTTGCTTTAATTCGGTTAAGGTTGATATCCCTGCTGCCATTGCAATAGGGTTTCCACTTAAGGTCCCGGCTTGATACATACCTCCTAACGGAGCAACCATTTGCATAATTTCATTACGAGCACCATAGGCTCCTACAGGAAAACCGCCACCAATTACTTTTCCTAAACAAGTAATATCTGCTTCTACCCCTAACACTTCTTGAGCTCCGCCAAATTTAGAACGAAACCCCGTCATTACCTCATCAACAATTAATAAGGCTCCTCTTGAGTTTATATACGCTTTTAATTCTTTTAAAAAATTGTCTTGTGGAGTTACCACACCCATATTTCCTGCAACAGGCTCTATAATAACTGCGGCAATATCATTGTGGTTGTCAAAATGAGCCTTTACACTTTCTAAGTCGTTATAATTAGCTATTAATGTATTTTTTACCGCTCCTTCAGGC
This sequence comes from Tenacibaculum sp. UWU-22, assembly GCF_041021355.1. Lineage (NCBI taxonomy): Bacteria > Pseudomonadati > Bacteroidota > Flavobacteriia > Flavobacteriales > Flavobacteriaceae > Tenacibaculum > Tenacibaculum sp. UWU-22. Next base: position 152,176 of record NZ_JBFNGP010000001.1, read on the forward strand.
ACTCCTTTGCTTCCTGGTAAACTTAAGGTTGCTAAACCAGAACCTGCTGCCACCAATAGCGCATCTTGATGCCCATGATAACAACCTGCAAACTTAATTATTTTGTCTTTTCCTGTATAGGCTCTAGCTAAACGAATTCCGCTTAATACCGCCTCAGTACCCGAGTTTACAAAACGCACCTTATCCATTCCTGGAAAAGCATCACAAACAATTTTAGCTAGTTTAATTTCGTTTTTTGTAGATGCCCCAAAAGAGTACCCTTTTTTTAAAGCTTTAGTAATTGCCTTTTGTACTTTTTTATGACGATGACCTAAAATCATTGGTCCATACGAAAGAACTAAATCAACATAGGTATTATTATCTACATCTGTTATTGTACTTCCTTTGGCTTTTTTAATAAACAAAGGATTTCCTCCTACCGAAGCAAACGCTCGCACAGGTGAATTTACGGCACCTACTAAATTTACCAGTCCTTTATTATATAATTGTTGTGATTTTTTAAACATTTTATTTAGCTTTTGGTTAGTTAGACAAGCTATCTGCAAATCGCGGATAGCTATTTATTTAAAACCCTAGCTGCTTCTTTAGCAAAATAGGTAATAATAATATCTGCCCCTGATCTTTTCATAGAAAGCAAACTTTCCATCATTACTTTTTCACCATCAATCCAACCTTTTTCAGCAGCTGCTTTTACCATTGAATATTCTCCACTTACGTTGTAACAAGCAATAGGTCTGTCAAAATTATTTTTTAAATCTCTAATAATATCTAAATACGATAAGGCTGGTTTTACCATTAAAATATCCGCTCCTTCTTGGTCATCAAAAGTAGCTTCGCGTAAGCCTTCATCTCTATTAGAAGGATCCATTTGATAGGTTCTTCTATCACCAAATGATGGTGCTGAATCTACTGCTTCTCTAAACGGCCCATAAAAACCTGAAGCATATTTTACAGAATACCCCATAATAGGCAAATTTACAAACCCCTCATTATCAAGCGCCTCACGCATCATTGCTATCGTTCCGTCCATCATTCCTGAGGGGGCTACCATATCTGCTCCTGCTTTGGCATGTGAAATTGTTTGCTTTGCTAAGTTTATTAAAGTAGCATCATTATCTACATCATTATCATGTATTACACCGCAATGACCGTGTGAGGTGTATTCACAAAAACACACATCAGTAATTACATATAAATTTGGATAGTTTTTTTTAATAAAACGAATAGCTTGCTGCATAATTCCGTTATCATTCCACGTTTCAGAACCTTCATCATCTTTTTTAGACGGAACCCCAAACAACAATACGGCAGGAATTTTTAATGCTACCACCTCGTCTAATTCTTTAGAGATAGTATCTAATGAATAACGATTAATTCCTGGCATAGATGGAATTTCAATTTCAATACCTGTTCCTTCTTGAATAAATAATGGATATATAAAATCATCTACCGATAGTTTATTTTCTCTAACTAAACGTCTGATGTTTTCTGTTTTTCTTAAGCGTCTGGTTCTAAACATGGCTTTCGTTTAAAAATTCTAGATTCTAAATTTAAAAGTTGTTTTTAGGTAGCACCCTTTTCACTTCTCTTAAACTGACTTAATCTTAATAATTTATTTATTACTAAAATGTAAATTTACCAATTCAATAACACTTTCTACGGTTGGTAAATTTGCTACTTCTACCTCTTTAAAATGCTTTCTTGCCTCTTTTGCCGTACTTTCTCCAATGCAAAAGGCTATTTTATTAGCTGAATTTTTTTGCACATAGCTTTCTACCGTTGATGGACTATAAAATAATACTCCATTTACGGCTTCATCAACTTTTGCAGGACTATACATTGTTTTATAGGCTTCAACTTCGTTAACTACAATTCCGCTAGCGGTTAAAGTTGTTGGTAAGGTGTCTAATCGTAAATTACTGCAGAAATAGGTTACCTCTTGCCCTTTTTTTAGCTTTTCAGATAAATATTGTGAGAGTTTATTTGCATTTTTTTCTGAATGTTTTACTTTCCCAATACGTTGTTCGATTAACTTTTTAGTTCTTCTACCAACACAATAAATATTTTCGAATTGTAATTCATTTGCCGCAGATGCATTTAAAATAGCTTCTACCCCATTTTTACTGGTAATAACTACATTTTCTATTTTATTGCTAATTACCTTAGGCGTAATTCTATTAAATCTAATTTTAACAAAATCACTGTCTTCAACTTTCATAGTAGTAGGGAGCAATTTTTTTTGTGCTTCTGACAATTTTTTAGTTGAATAAACCGAAAACTCTTTTTCAATTCCTTCATCTTCAATCATTATTAGCTTCCCTCCCTTATCAATCACGTAATTAGCACAGTCTTTTGCTATATATTTATGCTTTCCTACTTTTGCTTTTCGGCTAACTTCAATCTTTTTTTTACCGTCTCTACTTAATAAAATTCCTTTAAAGTTAACTTCGTCTTCTTTTTCATTAATAAAAGCTAAAGCTCCAATTGGTGCTGTACACCCTCCTTCTAAACGATTTAAAAATTCGCGTTCTATATTTGTACAAATTTCTGTGTCCTTATCATTTAGTGCTTCACAAATCGTTTTAATTTCTTCATCTTTTTCTAAAGCAGTAATCATAATAGCTCCTTGTGCAGGCGCAGGAATCATCCATGTTAAATTTACAGCTCCTTTTGGTCGTAAACCCACACGTTCTAACCCTGCAGCAGCAAAAATGGCTCCATTCCAATTATTATCTTCTAATTTTTTTAAACGCGTATTTACGTTACCTCGTAAGTTTTCTACGGTATGTGTTGGATACCTGTTTAACCACTGTGCTTTTCTTCGCAAACTACCTGTAGCAATAACTCCGTTAGGTTGCGCCATAAACTCTTCATTATCTTTCAATAATAAAATATCATTGTAGTTGGCTCGTTTTAAAACGGCTACTTGTATAATACCTTCTGGCAGTACAGTAGGAACATCTTTCATAGAGTGCACCGCAATATCGATATCGTCATTTAACATGGCAATATCTAAATTTTTAGTAAAAATTCCAGTGATTCCTAATTCGTAAAGCGGTTTGTCTAAAACTAAATCGCCCGTTGCTTTAACGGGGATTAACTGGGTTTTATGACCTAATTCTTCTAAAAGTTTTTGAACTTTTTTTGCTTGCCACATAGCCAATTGGCTATCGCGCGTTCCGATTCGAATAATTTTTTGCATTTATTTTTCGTTAGGCTTGAAACACCTTTTGCATTACCTCAATACTTTCGGCTACCGATGTTTTTTCATCTTTTAAATGCTTAACAAACTGCGTTGTTATTTTTTGGATAAGCCTTGATGTTATGATTTCTGCCTGTTCTTCGTTAAAATTTTCTAATTTCTTTTTTTGAAAATTTATTTCATCTTTTTGAATAGTAGTTAACGATTGTTTTAAGGCAGTAATAGCTGGGGTAAAACTTCTTTGATGTACCCAGTCTATAAATTCTTCTTTTAGTGTTTCTATAATTGTTTCAGCAAGAGGAATTTGTTGTTGACGAACGGCAAGCGTTTCATCGGTAATTTTTGATAATTCATCAATATCAACTAACGAAACATTAGGCAAATCTAACACATTTTTTGCCACATTTTGAGGCATTGACAAATCTAAAATCAATATTTCTTTATCTACAGAAATGTGCTTTTTGGTTACCGTTGGTATTTCTGCCCCTGTTGAAACAATTAACACATTTGCTTTTGCAATTTCTTCTGATAAATTTTCAATAGTAGATTTTCTTATTGCCTTATGTTCTTTAACAAACTCTGTAACTTTATCTTCGGTTCTATTAATTAAGCAAACCGATTTATTTTGGGTATATTCTGCTAGGTTTTTACAAGTGTGTTTTCCCATTTTACCCAACCCAAAAACTAAAATATTTTTATTGTTATACTCTGGCACATTATCAATAATATACTGTACCGCAGCATATGAAACCGAAGTTGTACCCGAGCTTAATCTAGTTTCGTTTTTTACTCGTTTACTGGCTTGCATTACACTGTTTAGTAATCGCTCTAAATAAGCATTAACTGTGCCTACTTCTTTAGCCATTTTAAACGATTGACGTAATTGACCTACAATTTCATAATCGCCTAAAATTTGACTTTCTAAACCAGTACCTATTCTAAATAAATGAGCAATTGCTTCTTTACCTTTGTGTACAGTAGCAATTTTAGCAAACTCTTCTACGGTACCTTCAGAAAACTTGCATAACAACTCTATTAGTTGATAGGGATGTTTTGCAAAACCACTTATTTCAGTTCTATTACAAGTTGACAAAACAAATACACCATCAAAACCATTTTGCTTTAGCTCATTTAATAATGTTATTTGATTTTCTCTTGAAAGGGAAAACTTTCCTCGCATTGGGGCATCAGCCTTTTGGTAACTAATCCCAATATTATAAAACGTTGTTTGTTTATTTTTAGTCATGTGATACAAAAACAGGTCAAAAGTAAAAACTTAATCGTTATAAAAGTGTCGCTAAAAGTACTTTTTTTAACGTTATATGATTTTTACATCATTTTTAATACATAAATTGTAAAAAAACTTATTTTTGTAGTAAAATCAAGTTTTACAATTTACTTTATATAGAACAATTCTAAATAAAATAATTCAAAATTTTACCCTTTCGTATGCTAAAAAATATCGAGGAAAGTACTTTTGAAGAAACAATCTTAGAAAACGGCTTTTATCTATTTCATTTTCAGAACCAAAGCAATAAAACTCAAAATTTCGCTAGAGAAATAAATAGCTCGTTTATTCAAATTCATTTTTGTTTAAAAGGAAATTCAAAATTTTTATTTAATAATGGCTCTTACACTTTTGATGTTTTAGATAATCGGTGTATTCTACTATACAACCCACAAAGAGAACTACCCTTAAACTTAGAAATAAAACCAAAAACCACTTTAGTATCGTTAATAATATCTATAGAAAAATTTCATTCCTTATTTTCAAAAGAAGCAGAATATATTCCTTTTTTAAGTAGCGAAAACACAAATAAAAAGTACTATGACGACTCTGAAATAAAACCAATGGTAGGTATTGTTTTACAGCAAATTACAAACAGCCAAGTTAGTAGTACTATTAAAAATTTATACCTCAAAGGAAAAGTATATGAGCTTTTAAGCCTACACTTTGAAAAAGACACCAGCTCTAACGATGAGTATTGCCCTTTTTTAGTTGACGAACAAAATGTTATAAAAATTAGAAAAGCTAAAGATATAATTATTAATAAAATGGCAGAGCCGCCTAGTTTACAAGAATTGGCCAACGAAATAGGCTTAAACATAAAAAAACTAAAAGAAGGATTTAAACAAATATATGGCGATACCGTATATGGCTTTTTATTAGATTATAAAATGGAACATGCCAGAAGATTGCTTGAAAGCAATCAATACAACGTAAATGAAGTAGGTCTGCAAATTGGCTATAGCACAGCAAGTCATTTTATTGCCGCATTTAAAAAAAAATTTGGCACAACCCCAAAGCAATACGTAATGAGTTTAAACCAGTAGAATTAACAACCCCTTACTTTCAATTAAAAAATGAAACAACTTACTCATTACGATATCGAAAATAAAAAACAAACATTTCCTATAACTATTGTTTGCGATGCTATTCGCACCCCTGAAAATATCGGAATGTGTTTTCGAGTTGCAGAAAGTTTTGGCGTAGCTAAAATTTACATCCACAACAATTCACCTTCTACAGAAAATAGAATTGTGAAAAAAACGGCTAGAAATACGATTGAACAAGTTCCTCATGAGCGTTATAATGATTTTCAACAACTGATTAAAAATTTAAAAAAAGAAGGAAACACCATTATAGGCATTGAAATTACCGACAAAAGCACCCCCATTAAAGACTATGACTTTAAAACGCATTCAAAAATTGTATTACTTTTGGGTAATGAAAGAAAGGGCATTGAAAATATTGACCTGATAGATGCTGCAATAGCAATACCAATGTATGGGCGTAACTCTAGCATGAATGTTATTCATAGTTTAGCCATTGCTTTATATGAAACTACCAATCAAATAAAAGTAACTGAACTAAGAGTTAAAAGTCAAGAATAAAAACACAACTCCCTTTCTTTTTAGAAAAGGATAATATAAAATTATGAAAGGAGCTTTATTAGTAAACCTTGGGTCACCCGAAAGCACTAACCCGAAAGATGTAAAAAAATACTTAGATGAATTTTTAATGGATGAGCGCGTAATTGATGTGCCCTATTGGTTAAGAACGTTTATCGTTAGGGGTATTATTTTAAATACGCGTCCAAAAAAATCTGCTGAAGCCTACCAAAAAATATGGTGGAAAGAGGGCTCTCCTTTAATTGTACTATCCAAACGTTTACAAAAAAAAGTTCAGGCAAAAACCAAATTACCTGTTGCTTTAGCAATGCGTTATGGAAAACCTTCTATAAAAAACGGATTACAAGAATTACAAGACAAAGGGGTAACCGAAGTACTTTTGATTCCGCTATATCCTCAATTTGCTATGGCAACTACCGAAACTATTTTAGTATTAGCCGAAAGCTTACAAAAAAAGTTTTTTCCTAACCTAAAAATTACCAGTATTGCGGCCTTTTACAATAAACCCGAATACATAGAAGTATTATCAAATAGCATTAAAAATTATTTGACCAACAAAGAGTATGATCATTTATTATTTTCATACCATGGGGTTCCTGAACGACATATTAAAAAATCAGACATTACAAAATCGCACTGTAAAATAGATGGCAGTTGCTGCAACACTTCATCAAAAGCACACGAATTTTGTTATCGACACCAATGTTATCAAACTACTAAAAACGTAATTGATAAATTAGGCTTAGATAAAACCAAAGTATCCACCTCGTTTCAATCGCGTTTAGGTGTTGACCCTTGGTTACAACCTTATACCGATAGAACTATAGTTAATAAAGCTGAACAAGAAGGTATTAAAAAGTTAGCCATTGTAACCCCTGCTTTTGTTTCAGACTGCCTAGAAACCTTAGAAGAAATAGCTATGGAAGGAAAACATCAATTTTTAAAAGCAGGTGGTAAAGAATTTTACACTGTACCCTGTATAAATGATAATGATGATTGGGCTACAGTATTAGCGAACTGGATTAATGAATTTTAATTTTTAAAATAAAAAGAAAATGGATTTCTTATACGTAAAAGCATTGCACATCATATTTGTAGTAACTTGGTTCTCAGGGTTATTTTATATGGTTCGTTTATTTATTTATCATGTAGAAGCCGAAAAGAAAACAGAACCCGCAAAAGAAATTTTACAAACGCAATACAAACTAATGGAAAAACGCCTGTGGTACATTATTACATGGCCATCGGCAATATTGGCTAGTTTTTTTGCTTTTTGGATGCTCTATAAAAACAGCATTTATCTAAAAATGAGATGGATGCATGTAAAACTAGCATTTGTTATAGCCCTCTATTTTTATCATGCCTCTTGCCATATTATTTACAAACAGCTACAACGAAACGAAATAAAACAATCTGCTTTTAAACTACGTATATGGAACGAAGTAGCTACTATTTTACTTTTTGCTATTGTATTTTTAGTTGTTTTACAAAATGCCATTAATTGGATTTGGGGCGTTGTAGGCATTTTATTAGTTTCTATTTTATTAATGCTTTCAGTTCGTTTATATAAAAAAATACGCACTAAAAAATCATGGGATAAATACGAAAAAAAACTGATGGAAGAAGACAAAAAACAGCAAACAAAATAACCCTAACCTCGCTAGACATTTTGTTTTTTACTGATAATAAAAAGCCGTTAGTTTAACTTTTTATTGACTGAGTAAAAGGAATTCTATTTACAATACTACGCCCCAAGGTAACCTCATCTGCATACTCTAATTCATCTCCCACCGAAATACCCCTAGCAATTGTTGAGGCGAGTATATTATATTTTTCAATTTGCTTATAAATATAAAAATTAGTGGTATCGCCTTCTATAGTAGAACTCAATGCGAAAATTAGTTCTTTTACCTCTCCTTTTTCTACTTTATTCACTAAAGTGTCTATTTGCAAATTTTGTGGCCCAACCCCTTCAATTGGCGAAATTTTTCCCCCTAACACATGATATAAACCCCTATACTGTCGTGTCGACTCTATCGCCATTACATCTCTAATATCTTCAACCACACATACAATTTCTGAGTTTCTACTAGGGTTATTGCAAATTTCACACAATACAGTATCCGAAATATTAAAACATTTTTCACACGATTTCACCTCTTTTCGTAAATCTGTTAACGCCTCTACTAAATAGGTCGTGTTTTCTTTAGGCTGTTTCAATAAATGTAATACCAAGCGTAATGCTGTTCGCTTACCAATACCTGGCAACCTACTCACTTCATTTACCGCATTCTCTAGTAATTTTGATGAAAAATCCATAGTTGCAAAATTACACATTCTTAAGATAAAATATTCAAATTACAAGGTTTAAAAATCAAGAATCTATTTTAGTAATTCTTCGCCCTCCTTAATCCAATTGTTTTATCATTTTAAAACAAAATATTAGAATATCATATCAAACTAAAAAGGTTACAACTTTTACTTATTTAACGTATTGTGAAAAATGTTTTTCTACTTCTTCAATTTTAAGAAACACACCTATATTTCAATTAAATATTTTAAAATAAAAAAATTCGCATTTTATCTGTACCACTATCAATATAGATGCTTTATCTAAAGTATCATAACTGCTTTTTATAATGTAAAAGCGAAAAAACCCTTTAGGGGTATTCATTGGTCTTTTAAAGGTAAAAAACTAATTATAATCATAATAAATTTGTAAGACATGTTGAGATTAATAAATTTTTTCACACTAAAAAAAAACTAACGAACTATGAAAACAAAATTTAAGAGTATCGAAAACCGAATAGAAAAAACTGTTAAAAATTGGTGGATACCATTAGTAATCGGAATACTATTACTAATAACCTCTATTTGGACATTTGCTTCACCTTCAGAATCATACCTAGCATTAACTATAGTATTTAGTATAACTTTTTTAGTTGCAGGAGTAATGGAAATTTATTTTGCCATTGCCAATCGACATGAAATTAGTGGTTGGGGTTGGAATTTAACCTTCGGCATTTTAACATTAATAGTAGGGTTTATGCTAATAAGAAACCCCGTAATTTCTACAATAACATTACCCCTTTATGTTGGTTTTGTATTGCTGTTTCGTTCTATATCTTCAATTGGTTGGGCCATAGATATTAAAGATTATGGTTTTTCTAGTTGGAAAAGCGTTTTGTTTATAGGAATATTAGGAATTATCTTATCTATTATTATTTTATGGGACCCCTTTTTTGGAGGGCTTACCGTAGTTTTTTGGACTGGATTAGCTTTTATGACTGGTAGCTTTTTCAGTTTTTATATAGCTAATACCTTAAGAAAATTAAATAAAGAGCTAAAAAATTAAAGACTCAACAACTAAAAAATAAAAATTATGAAAAAACCTTATTACAAAACCATCTTAATTACGATAGTTTATGTACTATCGGTGGTCATTTTCAATTCGTGTGCCCCTTATCCTTCAGAGCAGGATTATATAACCGACTATGACATTGTCTATACAAAATATGAGGAGTCAAAAGATTTTGGACAGTATACAACGTACTCATTACCCGATAAAATTCCGTTTTTAGACAATTCTTCTGACGACCCTACCTACTTAGACGACACCAATGCGAGTTTAGCCAATCTAATTAAAACAAAACTCAACTCAATGATGTCTAGTAGAGGCTATACATTAGTAGATTCAGATAGTGACCCTGATTTACTTTTAAACATAGGCGTTTTAAACACAAAAGTTTCTGATCATATTGATGATTGTTGGTGGTATGACGACTCTTTTTACTGGAATTGGTATCCTGGTTGGGATTGGGACTGGGATTGGGGCTGGGGTTATTATCCTTGTTGGGGTAGTTACTATAGTTACAACAAAGGTTCTTTAGTGATAGACTTGGTTGATACCAAAGGATCTACAGTTTCTAATTGTGATCAACCCGATTCTAACTGCTTGTTAGACACCCCTTGGAATTGTATTATTAACGGTCTGTTATCAGATACAACCATAGGTCTTGATAATAGAATTCAAAACTCCATAGATCAAGCATTTAAACAATCACCTTACTTAAAAAAATAAAACTATGAAAACAAAAAATATATTATTATTAGTTGCGTTACTATCCTTTTCTATTTCAAGTTTTAGCCAAAATTCTTTTTCTATAACTTATAACTTTGGCTCTTTAGGAAGCAAAGACTTAAAAAACTTTGTAGATAATAGCAGTTGGCGAGGGTGGCAATATGAATATCAATATCGTTTAAAACCTCAAATTACTTTAGGGTTACTATCTGGTTATCAAGGTTTTTACGAAAAAAGACCCCGACAAACCTACACCCAAAACAACACATCGATTAATGCGGTAACTTGGCGGTATTTTACTAATATTCCATTATTAGTAACCTCTAAATATTATTTTAAAGCAAAGGAAATTAAACCTTATATCGGAGTCGGAATTGGTTTAGGATTTTCGAAACAAGAAATTCAAGTAAGCGATTATCTGGTAACTGAAAACAACACTAATTTTGGACTTCTAGGGGAAGGCGGTTTAGAATACAATTTCAATTCGTATTGGGGAATACTTTTTAATGCTAAATACAATTATAGCACCTATAACCCAGATGATTTTGACGCAAATAATATGGGATACCTAACCCTTGGATTAGGATTGAAATTTGATTTTTAATTAACACCAATAATATCAAACATACTTTATTTAGTATCTGAGTTTAAGTTTTTTTAATTCCTTCATTGTAGCCACATAACCTGTGGCTACAATTTTATCAAAAATTTTAAAATTTAGCACGTCATAGCTACCACATTCTACAGGATCAATTAACATATCACACAAAGTAATTTCACTAGCAACAGTGTTATATATTGATATTCTAATAGCCCTATCTAGTAATTGAGCTGTTTTGGTCAGTGTAAAGTCTTCTGGAATATGATTTACATGAGAGCCTATCAAAAAATTGCACTTATCTCTTATCGATGATGCTGGTAAATTTTTAACCAATCCTCCATCAGCATAATAATTACCATTAATATTAACGGGCTTAAAAACCAACGGAATTGATACCGAAGCTAAAATAGCTTCTATTAAATTTCCAGACGAAAAAACTTCATGTTTTGCTGTAGTTAAATTAGTAGCTGAAACATAAAAAGGAAGTTTAAGTTTTTCAAATGTATCAGGTAATATGCTTTCTAAAGTTCTTCTAACATAATTATGGTTAGACAACCCTAATTTAAACCCTCTAACATTAAATATCTTAAGGCTTGTTTTGTTGAGCGCCATTTTTTCAATATCCGAAAAAGTATAACCATAAGCAATTAAAGCACCTATTACAGCCCCCATACTTGTACCAGAAATAACTTCTGGCAGCATATTATACTCTTCCAAAGCTTTTAACACTCCTACATGAGCAAAACCACGTGCACCACCTCCACTTAATGTTAAACCTATTTTCTTTTTTTTTACAGTCATTTTATTGGGTTTACTCAACACTTTAATATTAGTAAAAAACACACATAAATCCAAGAAAAAAGCAACATTTATCTTTTTAATTTACTAAAAATTTTTGAGTTAAATTATTATAGTAAAAAACGCTAAACACACCCATAAAGATTTTTTTCATTTAAAAAGATTTACGTTACTTTACAAAAAATAAAATTTGATATTTAACCAATGTCACAAGATTTAAGCAACTATCGTAAATCGTATAAAAAACAAGAGCTCCTAGAGCAAAACTGCCCAGAAAACCCGATGGAATTATTCCAAGAATGGTTTATAAATGCCGATTCTTCAGATCAGTTAGTAGAAGTTAATGCCATGACCGTATCTACTATCGGATTAGATGGTTTTCCTAAAAATAGAATTGTTTTACTTAAAAAATATACTTGGGAAGGTTTTATTTTTTACACCAATTATCAATCGGAAAAAGGAATGGCAATCAAAGCTAACAACCATGTTTGCTTGTCTTTTTTTTGGCCTCCTTTAGAACAACAAATTATTATTAAAGGAAAAGCAGAAATACTCGCTGAAAATTTATCTGACGGATATTTCGAATCACGACCTGATGGAAGTAAATTAGGTGCTTGGGCATCAAACCAAAGCTCTGTAGTTAGCTCTAGAGAACTATTAGACAAACAATTAAAAAATTTTGAAGAAAAATATAAAAACCAAGAAATACCACGTCCAAAACACTGGGGAGGTTATTTAATAAAACCTATTTCTATTGAGTTTTGGCAAGGTCGCCCTAACAGAATGCACGACAGAATACGATATACCTTAGAAAAAGATTTTTCTTGGAAATTAGAACGATTAGCACCTTAATTTTTTATATTTACCCTCTCAATAGCTATTGAATGAAAACACTCTATATTGTTCGTCATGCCAAATCGTCTTGGGAATACGATAACGTAAAAGACATTGACAGACCTTTAAAAGAAAGAGGAATTAATGACGCACACTTGCTTTCTAAGTATTTAGCTCAGCAAATAAAATGCCCAGATGTTTTTGTAACTAGCACCGCAAATCGTGCATTACATACAGCCGTAATATTTTGCGAAAATTTTAACTATCCTCTGTCAAATCTTAAAATGAAAAGACAACTATACAGTTTTAGTGACGGATATTTAGTTAAAACAGTTAAAGCATTAGACGACGGGTTTAATTCTGCAATAATTTTTAGCCACGATCATGGCATTAACACTTTTGTTAATAAATTTGGCAGTAAACCAATAGCACATGTACCTACTTGTGGTATAATAGGTATTGAATTTAAAGAAAGACACTGGAAAAACATAAAAAAAGGAAATACCATTTTGGTAGAATTTCCTAAGGACCATAAATAACAGCAACTATTTTGTTAACCATAAAAAAATACGGAGCAATAGATATTGGCTCAAATGCTATCAGATTATTAGTTTCAAATGTTATTATTGAAGAAAACAAAGAAACTTTATTTAAAAAATCTGCATTAATTCGGGTACCCATACGTCTAGGTGCTGATACTTTTATTTTAGGTAAAATAAGCCCTGAAAACACAAGCCGTATGGTTGATGCTATGAATGCTTTTAAATTGCTTATGAAAATTCATAAGGTAGAAAAATATAAAGCCTGTGCAACCTCTGCTATGCGCGAGGCTACTAACGGACAAGAAATAGCCGACACCATATACAAAGAAACGGGTATTTTAATTGATATTATTAATGGCAAAAAAGAAGCTGCTATTATTTCTTCTACAGACTTAAAAGAATTAATTAAAAGTAATGCCTCATATTTATATGTTGATGTTGGAGGAGGAAGTACCGAATTTACTATTTTTTCTAAAGGAAAAATAATTAATTCAAAATCGTTTAAAATGGGAACAGTTAGACTGATAAACAATAAAAAATCAGATAACAAAAAAATGTTTCTAGAGGTTGAAAAATGGATTAAAAACAATACTAAAGATTTAAAAAGACTATCTTTAATTGGTTCTGGCGGAAATATCAATAAAATCTATAAAATGTCTGGCAGAAGCGAAGGGAAACCTATTTCGTACATCTACCTAAACGCTCAATATCAATTTTTAAAACAAATGAGCTATGAAGAACGCATATCAGAATTAAGCTTAAATCCAGACCGAGCAGATGTGATTATACCTGCCACAAAAATATATTTGTCGGCAATGAAATGGAGTGGGGCTCGAAAAATTTATATTCCTAAAATAGGACTAGCTGACGGCATAGTTAAAAGTCTGTATAACAATACTTTATAAATTATTTTCAAATTTAATTTAACATGTCTTTAACAAATAATTATTTTTTATATATTTGTTGTGTGACTTTGCTTCACTAAGTGTGTCATAACATAGTAAATGCTAAATAATCAAAAAAACAAATTTTATTCATTATGAAGAAACTATTATTATCTGGAACATTAGTAATGTTCGGTCTCAGTATGGCTGCGCAAGACCTTCCAACAAACGCTGAACCAGGAAAATGTTACGTTCGCTGTAAAACTCCTGAAGTATGGAAAAACGAAGATGTAACTGTACAAGTTGCACCTCAGTACAAAAAATTAACGGTTGTACCAGCAACTTACAAAACAACAACAATACAAGTTGTAGGTAAAGAAGCAGGAAAACAATTAACAGTAACAGATCCCGTTTTTAAAACTGAGTCATTTACTGTGCCTAGCAAAGAACCTAGTTACTCTTTAGAAGTAGTTCCTGAAACTATTCAATCTGTAAAAGAAACTATCGTAGTAAAAGAAGCTTCTAAGAGATTAGAAATAGTACCTGCTGTTTACGAAACTAAAAAGTTTGAAATAGAGATGCGTCCTGCTTACAAAAAATTAGTAGTGGTACCTGCTGTTTACGAAACTAAAACAAGTACAGTTGTTACTAAAGCTGCCTCTAAGAGATTAGAAGTAGTACCTGGAAAATGGACTACAGAAACAGTACCTTACAAAAAAAGAGAGTTTGGTTCAGAATTAACTGTAGTACCTGCTCAATTTTCTACAGAAACAGAAACTCTTGAAGTCCGTCCAGCTTCTGCTAGATGGGAAATGAGTGCTAAAGCTCCTGATTGTGAGTCTAGCGACCCTAACGACTGTAGATACTGGTGTTATAAAGAAACTCCTTCTCAAAGTACTACTGTTAGTAAAACAGTTTTAACTAAAGATGCTACTGTTATGAGTCACAACCCATGTGATGATGCTGCTAAAGGTACTAATTGTGGTGAGGCTACTTATACTAAGCAAGTACAATCTACACCTCCTTCAACTAGAGAAATTGCTATACCTGAAGTAACACAAACTTATACTACTCGAGTAATGGTAACTCCTCCTTCAACTAAGGAAATTACTGTACCTGCTTTATATAAAACGTTTACTAAAACAGTAATGGTAACACCTCCTACTACAAGAGTAATCGACATACCTGAAGTAACACAAACAATTACTAAGCAAATAGTAAAACCAGCAACTACAAGAAGAGTTGAAATTCCTGGTGAAACTAGAACAATGCAAAAAACTGTGTTAGTAACTCCTGCAACAGTTAACACTGTTGAAATTCCTCAACAAATGAAAACCCTTACTAAAACAGTATTAGATAGAGATGCTAGCACAACAGAAAAAACTGTTGAAGCTCAATACAGAACTATCACTAAAGAAGTTTTAGTATCTAAAGGTGGTTTAACAACTTGGAAAGAAGTTGATTGTGAGTTAGTAAAAAACACTCCATTACCAATTAACTGGAACACAGGTAGCTATACTTTAACTCCTGCTGCTAAACGTATTATCGACTCTCGTTTATTACCATTATTAAATGATGGTGTAGCTGTAGCAATCGAATCTCATACCGATTCAAGAGGTAGTAAAGAAAGTAACCAAGTTTTATCTGAAAGAAGAGCACAAGCTGTAGTAAACTATTTAGTTTCTAAAGGTATTAACCCTAGCAAATTAACTGCTAATGGTTATGGTGAAACTAGATTAACTAACCGTTGTTCTGATGGCGTTTCTTGTACAGAAAGAGAGCACGCTGCAAACAGAAGAACTACCTTTAGAGTTATTAGCCAAAAATAATTTTAGCGCAAAATACTCTTTTCTTCAATAAGAGAATAAAAAAACCGAGTAAGTAACTTTACTCGGTTTTTTTATTTACCTAAATTAACACGTTTATAAATAAAGAATATAAAACAACTAAGCTCTTTCTAAAATATTAGAATTTAAAAGAAAACTTAAATCAAAAAACTTCGATTTATTATTTCCACTTTCTTTCAATTCTTTCTCTATTCTTTTACCTAACTTTTTAAAATTAACTTATTTTAAAATAGCGATTATTCGAGGTAAGTATTGTAGTATATAATAAAAGAGACTGTGAAAATTATAAATCATCTGATTATAGAATTTGAAAACCACTAATATTCTCTAAAAAATTGTAGCATAATATAACACCCCATTATTTAAAATTTTAAATAATGGGGTGTTGCTTATTTTAAGAGCCTTATTTGCAAATAACACAATAAAACAACTTCTAAAAAATTATGTTTTTACTTAAAAAATGAATCTACAAATTCATATTTATTAAACACTTGCAAATCATCAATACCTTCACCTACACCAATATACCTTACTGGAATTTTAAATTGATCAGATATACCAATTACCACGCCTCCTTTTGCCGTTCCGTCTAATTTAGTTACCGCCATAGAAGTTACCTCAGTAGCCTTGGTAAATTGTTTTGCTTGCTCAAAAGCATTTTGCCCTGTAGAACCGTCTAACACCAATAATACATCGTGTGGGGCATCTGGAATTACTTTTTGCATTACACGTTTAATTTTAGTTAACTCATTCATTAAATTAACTTTATTATGTAAACGTCCAGCGGTATCTATTATAATAACATCTGCGCCTTGGTTTACACCTGATTGAACTGTATCGTATGCTACAGAAGCGGGGTCTGAACCCATTTTTTGACGCACAATGGGTACTTCTACCCTATCTGCCCAAACTTGTAGTTGATCTATTGCTGCAGCTCTAAAAGTATCTGCCGCACCTAAAACCACCTTTAACCCTTTCTTTTTAAACTGCGAAGCCAACTTACCAATAGTTGTTGTTTTACCTACTCCGTTTACCCCCACAACCATTAACACATATGGTTTTTTATTTTCAGGAATAATAAAATCAGTTTCGTTACCCGTATTAATTTCTGATAACAAACCCGCTATTTCTTCTCTAAGTATGGTGTTTAATTCTGCCGTACCCAAATATTTATCTCGAGAAACACGATTTTCTATACGTTCAATAATTTTTAGCGTAGTGTTTACCCCTACATCTGAGGCAATTAAAACTTCTTCTAAGTTATCTAAAACATCATCATCTACTTTAGATTTACCTGCAACTGCTTTAGACATTTTGTTAAAGAAACTTGTTTTCGATTTTTCTAATCCTTTATCTAAGGTTTCTTTTTTGTCTTTTGAAAATATATTCTTGAAAAAACTCATTTGATTATCGTGTTTTTAAGAGCTTTACAAAATTAAGGAAATAAAGCGCATAAAAAAAGCTACTCTCGGTTAGAAAGTAGCTTTAGTTTATTTTTTCTTGTCAAAAATTATTTTTGTGCTAAAAAGTCGTTTACTTGTGTTGGATCCATAATACTTTCAACAAAAGTATAAGCTCCTGTTTTTTTTGATTTTACCATTTTAATTGCTTTGGTTAATCTTTTAGATCCTGTTTGTAAAGTTGCTACTGATTTCTTTGCCATCTTAGTATAAATTTATGCCGTAGCGTTATTATTTTATTTCTTTATGAACGGTCATTTTCTTTAAAACTGGATTAAATTTCTTTAATTCAATTCTATCTGGAGTATTCTTCTTGTTTTTAGTAGTTATATAACGAGAAGTTCCTGGTTGCCCTGAAGCTTTATGCTCTGTACATTCTAAAATTACCTGTACTCTGTTTCCTTTTTTTGCCATTGCTGTATACTTTATCTAGTAAGGAAAATTATTTGGTTAAAAAACCTTTTGCTCTTGCTTCTTTAATAACAGCAGAGATTCCTTTTTTATTAATATTTTTTAATGCAGAAGCCGATATTTTCAAAGTTATCCATTTATCTTCTTCTGGAATATAAAAACGCTTAGTCATTAAATTAGCGTTAAATTTTCTTTTAGTTCTGTTCAATGCGTGAGAAACATTGTTTCCTACCATTGCTTTTTTTCCTGTTAATTCACAAACTCTAGACATCTGTTGACAAGTTTTTTTAGTATGTTATCTCTAAACGAGGTGCAAAAATACATTAAATTTTAAAAATCAGCAAAACAATTTATTATATTTTTTTTGAAATTTTTTGTTCTAATAATTCTATCGACTTAGTAACGGTTCTATTAATTACCTTTTCTCTGGGGTTTCCAAAGTTAAATTCATTTACCGTTACTCCATTTTTATCTGCAATAGCAATATATACCAAACCTACACTTTTATCGTTATTATCAGTTGTTGGCCCTGCATTGCCTGTAACCGCTATCGCATAATCGGTTTGTAGTTTTTGTCGAGCATTTTTTGCCATTACCTCAGCTACCTGAGCACTTACAACTGTATATTTTTCAATCATTTGTATGCTAACATCTAACAACTGCGTTTTTAATGCAGCCGAATAGGTTACAAAACCTCCTTTATAATAAGCTGATGCCCCTGAAACTGAAACTAATGTAGCCGCAATTTTACCACCTGTTAAACTTTCGGCAGTACACAATGTCTGTTTTTTTTCTTTTAATATGCTACCTACATTACTTTCTAAAGAACCTTCACCTTCTATACCTTTAACCACATCTGGTATTAATTGATAAATTTTATCAATTATAACCGCTAACTCTTTTTCTAAAGCTAATTTATCTCCTCCTTTTGCCGATAATCGTAAACGCACTTTTCCAAACGACGGTAAATAAGCTAACTTTATATAGGCTGGTAAATTATTTTCAACCGTTTCAATTTTTTGAGCGATAATACTTTCTCCTTGCCCGTAAGTCATTATGGTTTTATGAATAATAAAAGGCAGTTTATATTGTTTTTGAAGTCTTGGCAGCACCTCATTTTTCATTAAACCTTTCATTTCGTAGGGTACACCGGGCAATGATACAAAAATGGTATTATGCTCATAAAACCACATACCCGGAGCGGTGCCTAAATTATTCATTAATAAGGTTGCTTTTGACGGAAGTTGCGCCTGATATTTTTGAACCTCGTTAAACGGGTGATTAATTTTTTTAAAAAGAGATTTTATCGTATCGATTACCTCTGGATATTCAACAAACTTATCGTCTTTAAAATATTTTGCAATCGTTTTTTTAGTTATATCGTCTTTAGTAGGGCCTAACCCGCCTGTAACAATAACAATATCTACTCTGTTTTCAGCTTCTTTTAGTGCCTTTAAAATATGTTCTTCTTCATCTTGTATAGACGATATTTGATATACTGAAACCCCTATACTATTAAGCTTTTGAGCTATCCATTGAGAATTTGTATCTACTATTTGACCTATAAGAATTTCATCTCCAATGGTAATAATTTCTGCTTTCATCTTTACTAAATTCTCTTTTTTAATTGGAATTCAAATGTAAGTTTTAATCCTGCTCTACGCACCTCTAATCGTATTTTTTTGTTTGGTTTTGTATGAAACAATTCCATAAGTTGATCTAACGTATAATGGTGAGCTTTTTTACCATTAACCTTAAGTAGTTTATCACCACTTAAAACCCCTGCGATAGCTGCAGGAGAACCTTTGACTACTTTATCTATTTCATATGCTGGGTAAAAAACATAATGATAACTTGTTATCATCGAAATCGTATTTTTTTTATCGTTTGTATTATCTGTATTACCCCCCTTTGAGTTTGTTGTTTTTACCGCCTCTTTCACCAATTCTTTTCCTGCATATACAATATGCAATCCACTCATATTATAATAAAAAGGTTTCGACAGCGAAGCTGATTTTTTGAATGTTATTTTTTTATTAGTATAATCAATCCATATTTTAAATCGCTTTAAAATAGCCCCTCCTATACTTCCGTTTCGAGTTTTAAATTTACGAGCATTATGCGTTGAAATAGAATCTAAAAATGTTGCTGTTGGATTTTTTATTACATATTTTTGTAATGAAATTTGGGGTATCTTACTTCTATTTCCATAAATAGTTCCACTAAGACCCTCGCCTAAAATATCTTTAAAATTTTTTATAGGTGTTTTTATAGCTCCTTTGGTGTTTTCAAATAACCATAAGGCATCACTACCTCCTGAATCTATTAATACTTTTACAGGTATTTGTTCTTTACCAACAGTATCTAATTGAACATTTACATTGATATACGGTTTGTTTCGATAAAACTCTAACGGAAATGTTTCGCATTTACGACATTTTGGATATTTAAAATATTTAGGATTATAAAAATCGATTTGTTTAGTGTTATAATTTATCCGAGCAATTACATTTTTTAACAAATTATAACCAATAATACCATGAATAGTAATACCCATTTTACTCGAAATATTAAAATTATCTCTTAATATCACATATAAATTTTGATTTGTGCTTACTAAGTTATTTAATTTAAATTGATTATTTTTAGACAATAGTGATTCAACCGATTCTCCGCTACCAAGCCCTTGTAAAGTAACCTTTTCAACATTATTAAGGTTAATTGTATCTTTTTCAGAAAAATTAAAAAGAATTGTTTTATTTGCACCAGAATCTAATAAAAAAGACAATTTTTTACCATTTATTTCTAACGGAATTACAATTAAATTATTAATTAATTTAAATTTTACAGTTTGTTTTTTATCGTTAGCCCCACGAAACTGAAATCCTCTTTGAGCAAACCCTACGCTTGTCAATAACAAGAAAAAAACAAGAAGTATTATTAATTTTTTCAACCGATGAGATCTATAAACAACCATCAATATACAAGCTAGTTTTAATTTCTGCAATTTTGATGGTGATTTTAATATCTTTATTTTAACAACACTCTACATTTATCAATAATATTTTGCAAATTTGCTCTTTATTTACCCACAAAAAACATTCTATGCCATCAATATCAAAAAAAGGTAATGCAATGCCGCAATCGCCTATACGAAAATTAGTTCCTTTTGCTGAAGCAGCTAAAAAAAAGGGAGTAAAAGTGTATCATTTAAACATTGGTCAACCAGACATTAACACGCCTAAAGTGGCGCTTGATGCGGTAAAAAACAATACTGTAGAAGTGTTATCGTATGCGCGATCAGAGGGTTCTGAAACTTACAGAAACAAATTAGTTAACTACTATGCAAAAAACAATATTGAGCTAACTCCTGACCAAATTATAGTAACCACTGGTGGTAGCGAAGCTCTGTTTTTTACCTTTGGCAGTATTATGGATAATGGGGATGAAGTTATTATTCCTGAACCTTTTTATGCTAACTACAATGGTTTTTCAATAGCTTCTGGAGTAAAGGTAGTCCCTGTAATTTCTAAAATTGAAGATAATTTTGCCTTACCACCTATCGAAGATTTTGAAAAACTAATTTCTCCAAAAACAAAAGCAATTTTAATTTGTAATCCTGGAAATCCGACAGGATATTTATATAGCAAAGAAGAAATAAAAAAATTAAAAGACTTAGTTTTAAAACACGATTTATTTTTAATTGCCGATGAGGTATATCGCGAATTTGTATATGATGGATTAGAGCATAACTCAATAATGAAAGAAAATGATATAGACCAACATGCTATTATGATTGACTCTGTATCAAAACGATATAGTATGTGTGGCGCACGTATTGGTTGTGTAGTATCTAAAAACAAACAAGTTATACAAACGGTTTTAAAATTTGCTCAAGCACGGTTAAGCCCACCAACCTATGCCTTAATTGCTAGTGAGGCCGCATTAGAAACCCCACAAAGTTATTTTGACAAGGTTATTGAAGAATATCTTGAACGTAGAAACACCTTAATTACGGAGTTACAAAAAATAGATGGAGTTAAGGTTGCTAAACCTAAAGGTGCTTTTTATTGTATTGCCGAATTACCTGTTGATAATTCTGAAGATTTTGCACAATGGATTTTAGAGGAATTTAGCCTTGACAATGAAACCGTTATGGTTGCACCAGCGGGCGGATTTTATTCAACTAAAGACAACGGAAAAAATCAAGTTCGAATTGCCTATGTATTAAATAAAGAAAGCCTAAAACGTTCGGTAACCATTTTAAAAGAAGCTCTACAAGTTTATAATCGCTTAAAATAGTATTTCTAATTTTGACCATTCAACAAAATATTTCATTAAAAAACTACAATACTTTTGGTATTGATGTTACTGCCAATCGGTTTGTTACAGTTACCTCTGTATACGAATTACAACAACTTTTACAAACCGAAAAAGAGTTGTTTTTACTCTCAGGAGGCAGCAATATATTACTAACCAAAAACATTAATAAGCTTGTAGTACATATTGATATTAAAGGAATTTCAATAGATAGAGAAAACCATAACGATATATACATAACGGTAAACGCTGGCGAAAATTGGCATGAGTTTGTACTGTGGTGCGTATCTCAAAATTATGGTGGATTAGAAAATTTATCTTTAATTCCTGGAAAAGTAGGCACCTGCCCTATTCAAAATATTGGGGCTTATGGGGTAGAAGTAAAAGATACTATTACCCAAGTTGAAGCGATTGAAATTGAAACAGGTAAATTAGTTTCGTTTTCTAACCCAAACTGTAAATTTGGCTACAGAAACTCTATTTTTAAAAACGAAGCAAAAGGCAAGTATATAGTAAGCTCAGTAAGTTTTCAGCTTACCAAAAACAAGCACCACTTACGTACCTTATACGGAGCCATCGAAACCGAACTAGCATCAAAAAACATTAAAAGCCCTACTATTAAAGACATTTCGGATGCAGTTATTGCTATACGAAAAAGTAAGTTACCCGACCCAAAAGAAATTGGCAATAGCGGTAGTTTTTTTAAAAACCCCGTAATTTCAAAAAGCCATTTTTTAAAACTACAAAAACAATACCCTTCAATACCTAATTACCCCATTTCTGACAGCCAAATAAAAGTTCCGGCAGGTTGGTTAATCGAACAAAGTGGCTTTAAAGGCAAACGTTTTGGTAATTGTGGCGTACATGAAAAACAAGCTTTAGTACTGGTAAATTACGGTAATGCAACGGGTGATGAAATTTATGCTTTAGCTCAAAAAATTAAACAAACCATTACACAAAATTTTGGTATTGATTTAGAAATTGAGGTAAATGTATTTTAACTCAAAAAAAGGTTCAACTTTAAATACGTAAAACCCTCGATATAAGTTTACACAAAATTTTGGATAGTGCCGCAAACTTCCTAACCAATCTAATCTCAGGACTTATTGTCTACAGCTTTTTTACCTAAAAAAACCTTCAATTAAATTTCAAACTGCGAATTCTAATCAAATTTACTTGTTTTAATAATCGAACTCAGGTTAAAAGAAACATAACACAAAATAATATTAAAAACACTTTTTTTATTATTTTTTTTTCTTTTTATCTCTTTTAAAATAATTAATTATTTCTTTATAAAGGTCATAAATTGTTATAAGAAAATCTACCATGTTATTTAATATAATTTAAAATTGAGTCAATAGATTCATTAACACCACTATAATACTCATTAATAATAAAATTAGGCTTTAATATTTTTTTATGACAATTTCACAAATACTGTCACTAATTTTCTTTTGTCCATTAATGAATTTACCATCTTTAATATGCATTGATTCTAAAACAGGAACTTTAACTTTACTTTCTAAGAAAAAAATATTTATTTCTTTAGGTATTCTGAAAAGTTTTATAATCCTGTGAATATCCTAAAAGAAACATAGCTCAAAATAATATTAAAAACACTTTTTTTATCATGGTAAATAATTTTTCATTTAAAATTAATTTTTACACAAAAGAAACCATCCTCAGCATAATAAGGATCCCTTATATGATCTCTAATAATTGAGTCTTTATACATAAACTTAAAAATTTTATTTTTAACCTCATTTGATGAGTCTTTAAGTTTTAACAAAATAATATTATCATTCTTGAAATTTAATATTACAGTATTCTCTTTTTTACCTTTGTTAGAATAAAAAGGTATTGTATTTTTTGAAAAATATTCTTTTAATGGTCTATTATATGACATTGAAATGCCAAAAAAGATTTCTTTATCCAAATAAAATCTCACATATAAAGAATCTTTAGAAATCTCTTCGATTCGAAAACCATTTATATATGATTCTTGTGATTTTTTACAATTACCATTAAAACTGTAAACATTTCCTAATAAATTTTGAGATTCTTGAGAAGAACAAGAATTCAAAGTCAAGACTAGGAGAGTGATAAATAAATATTTAACCTTTAACACAACATCAATATTTTATACTCTATTACAATATTATTCATATATTATTTCTTTTTTTACCATAACGTATAAGGATTATGTGATTGATATTGAAAATAACCTGTAGACGTTATATTAAATTTTTTAAACCAAGGTTGATAAGATAGTCCTGTATGAGCTCCAATATTTTGAATAGCATGTCGAATTCCTTCTGAGTTCCCTCCTAATCGATAACCTTTATAGTCAAAATACAATACCCCCATACGTTGATTTGAATCATTTGCTGTTCCTGAATTATACTGACCTCCTTTGACACCTTTCTTACCAAGTAAACCAAAAAGATATTTTCTTCTTTCGCTTGAATCAGGATGACCTGCTACTAGACCACTTACTTCTTTTAAACCTACCTCATGCTCTCTAAAATTTGTTTTTATTAACCTGTATTAAATAAAACCAAATACCGAACCTACCCCAACTGTCTAATCATTAGTATTTAATAAGTTTTGAGAACTTAACGAAAATGCGGTTATCAAAAAAGAAATTACATAAAATAATTTTGCTTTCATAGAATTTTTAAATTAAAAGAGTTAGCAACCCATTAAAAATAGGTTAATTATTTATTAAAAACAAAAAAACACATCCTGAAAATAGTTTTACAAAAAAAAATACTGACTTTAAAACACTGAATCACAAGGAATTCAATAAATCCTGAGCATAAAATAATTTAACTTTTTATTCTTTTATAAATTGAGCCAAATAATCTCTTACATTATTTGAGGGTATTTCAAATTCAATAACAAGCACCTTTATAGTCGATGAAGTGTTTTTAATTTATAGAAGTAGTAAAGGTATTTCTTCATCTCATTTATCTATCAAAAATGCAGAAATGTATCAAAATTAGTAAGCTCGTAATTAATAGAGACTCCAGCCTCTGTAATTTTAGGTAGTATCAAAAAAAAACCAAGAAACAACATGTTGTTTCTTGGTTTTTTATATATAAAGTATTTTAAAGGCTATACCGAAGGTAAATCACCTTTTCCTTTGGTTTGCAAATACGATTTGCTCATTAAGTATTCATCTACCGATTTTGCAGCTTCTCTACCTTCAGAAATTGCCCAAACAATTAACGATTGTCCTCTATGCATATCACCCGCTACAAATACATGTGGTACATTCGTTTGATAATTTACAGCTTTATAATTAGTTCTAGCATCAACTTCAACACCTAATTGCTCACTTAAAGTAGCCTCTGGACCTGTAAAACCTAATGCTAACAAGGCTAACTCACAAGGCCATGTTTTTTCTGTGTTGGGTTTTTCTATTAATTTAGGACGTTGTCCAGGAATTATTTCCCATTCAACTTCCACCGTTTTTAAAGCCGTTAAATTACCTTTTGCATCGGTAACAAATTCTTTAGTATTAATAAGCCAATTTCTACCACAACCCTCTTCGTGTGACGAACTTGTTTTAAGTTGTAAAGGCCAAAATGGCCAAGGTGTTGTTTCACTTCTATGTAAAGGTGGTTTAGGCATAATTTCAAAATTAGTAACCGATTTAGCACCTTGCCTATTCGAAGTTCCTACACAATCAGAACCTGTATCGCCACCACCAATAACAATTACATTTTTGTTTTCTGCCGATATTATTTCGCCTTCAACGGGCTTATTAAAAAGCTGCTTGGTTTGTTGTGTTAAAAAATCCATTGCTTGGTAAACCCCTTTCGACTCAATACCTTTTACAGGTAATGACCTACGTTTTGTTGCGCCGCCACACAACACAATTGCATCAAAATAATCTAAATTTTTTATATCGTAGTTTCCACCAACATTTGTGTTGGTTTTAAAAATAACGCCTTCTTTTTCAAGAATATCAACCCTTCTGTCAATAATTTCTTTTTCTAGTTTAAAGTTTGGAATTCCGTAACGTAATAATCCTCCAATTTCATCATCTCTTTCAAAAACAGTTACATTATGCCCTGCTCTATTTAATTGTTGTGCTGCAGCCAAACCAGCAGGTCCTGAACCAATTACAGCAACTGTTTTTCCTGTTCTATGCTTAGGCACTTCAACCTGAATCCAACCATTAGCAAAAGCTTTTTCTACTATATTTTTTTCAATATTTTCAATAGAAACAGGATCATCAATAATTCCTAAAACACAAGATTTTTCACATGGCGCAGGACATAACCTTCCTGTAAATTCTGGAAAATTATTAGTTGAATGTAATATTTTAGAAGCTTGTTGCCATTCTTCCTTATAAACCATATCATTAAAATCAGGTATAAGATTTCCTAACGGACAACCGCTATGGCAAAAAGGAATACCACAATCCATACATCTTCCACCTTGTTCTTTTAAATCAGATTCTTTTAGCGGAACGGTATATTCTTTATAATTTTTTACTCTTTCTTCTACAACTATATTGGTTTCGTCTTTTCTATGAAACTCTTTAAATCCTCCTATTTTACCCATAACTAAAATTTAAGCTGATATTTTTTGTAACGTATTTTTTTCTTTAGAAATTCTTTCTAAAGCCTTCTTATAGTCTTTTGGAAACACTTTTATAAAATGATGCTTTACAGTATCCCAATCATTTAAATATTCTTGTGCAAGTTGACTATTCGTGTGTTCGAAATGATTTTTTATATGTTGTTCTAATTCATCAATATCTTGTTTAGAAAGCGGATCTAAATCAACCATTTCTTTATTACACAAATAAGTGCTAAACTCTTTACTTTCATCAAACACATATGCAATTCCGCCACTCATACCTGCAGCAAAATTACGTCCTGTTTTACCTAACACCACTACTTTACCACCTGTCATATACTCACAACCATGATCTCCTAAACCTTCAACAACTGCGGTTACTCCAGAGTTTCTAACAGCAAAGCGTTCACCTGCAATTCCGTTAATATATGCCTCTCCAGTAATACCTCCATAAAAACATACATTACCTACAATTATATTTTCTGATGCTTTAAAAGTGGCTTTTTCAGGTTTTTTAACAATTACTTTAGCCCCCGACAGCCCTTTACCTAAATAATCGTTTGTTTCACCTTCTACTGTTAACGTTAACCCTTTGGTTGAAAAAGCACCAAAACTTTGCCCTGCAGAACCTTTAAATAGTAAATTTAAAGTATTTTCTGGCAAACCATCTTCACCATGTTTTTTAGAAATTTCGTTACTTATTATAGCTCCAACAGCTCTATCTGTATTATTAATAGAATAAGTTAAGGTCGTTTCTTTTTTACTTACAATAGCCGCTTTTGCATCGGTTAATATTTTTAAATCTAATACTTTTTCTAATTGGTGATTTTGTGTTTCGGTATTACACAAAATAGTATCCGATTTTAATGCAGGTCGATGTAAAATAGCTGAAATATCAACTCCTTTTGCTTTATAGTGATTAATTGCATGATTTGCATCTATTTTTTGCGACTGACCTACCATTTCTTTAAGCGTTCTAAAACCTAATTGCGCCATAATTTGACGTAATTCTTCAGCTACAAAATACATGTAGTTAATTACATGTTCTGGCGTACCTTTAAAGTTTTTACGTAATTCAGGGTCTTGCGTTGCAATACCCACTGGGCAAGTGTTTAAATGACAAGCACGCATCATTATACAACCCGAAGCTACCAAAGGTGCTGTAGCAAAACCAAATTCTTCGGCTCCTAACAAGCAAGCAATAGCAACATCTCTACCTGTTTTTAATTGTCCATCACATTCTAAAACCACTCGGCTTCTTAAGTTGTTTAATACTAATGTTTGTTGTGCTTCTGCAATACCAAGTTCCCAAGGTAAACCTGCATGTTTTAGCGATGTTAATGGTGAAGCTCCTGTACCGCCATCAAAACCAGAAATTAAAATTACATCGGCTTTTGCTTTTGCTACTCCTGCGGCAATTGTACCAACCCCCACTTTAGAAACTAATTTTACATTAATTCTAGCTTCTCTATTTGCATTTTTTAAATCAAAAATTAATTGAGCTAAATCTTCTATCGAATAAATATCATGGTGTGGCGGTGGTGAAATTAACCCTACATAAGGCGTAGAATTTCTAACCTCTGCTATCCATGGTAATACTTTTTCACCTGGTAATTGCCCCCCTTCTCCTGGTTTAGCTCCTTGAGCCATTTTTATTTGAATTTCTTGAGCATTGGTTAAATAATTACTTGAAACGCCAAATCTACCAGAGGCAACTTGTTTAATGGCACTATTTTTCCAATCACCATTAGATTCTTTTTTAAATCTATTTTTATCTTCTCCTCCTTCTCCTGAATTACTTTTACCTCCAATTCGGTTCATAGCAATCGCTAAGTTTTCGTGTGCTTCTTGACTAATAGAACCATACGACATAGCACCCGTTTTAAAATGTTTAACAATTTCTGTCCACGGTTCTACTTCATCAATAGAAATTGGATCTAAATTGGTAAACTCAAACAACCCACGAAGAGTCATTAAATTTTTATTTTGATGGTTTATGGCATCAGCATAAACCTTATAGCTTTCTTTGCTTTTAGTGCGAACAGCTTGTTGTAATTTAGCTACTGTAGTTGGATTAAACATGTGTTTTTCTCCATTTCTTCGCCATCTATATTCGCCTCCAATTTCTAAATCTAAAGCACTTTTATATGCTTCTTTTTTAAAGGCTAAATCAAATCGTTTTTGAATATCCTTGTCAATAACCACCAAGCCAATTCCTTCAATTCTAGAAGGTGTATATGGAAAATATTTTTTAACAAATGCTTCTTTAAGACCTAGAGCCTCAAAAATTTGTGACGATCTGTATGAGTGTAAAGTAGAAATACCTATTTTATTCATTACTTTTAACAATCCTTTTCCAATGGCTTTGTTAAAGTTTTCTACTGCTTGATCTTCGGTAAGCCCCTTAATTACTTCTGTTTTTACTTGCTCACGAATAATTTCATTAACTAAATATGGATTTATAGCACTTGCTCCGTATCCAAATAAAGCAGCAAAATGATGGGGTTCTCGAGGTTCTGCCGTTTCTAAAACTATACCAAACTTTGATCTTTTTTGTATAGCATTTAACCCATGGTGTACATACGAACAAGCTAACAGCGCGGGTATAGGCGCATTTTCTTTGTCTACATTTCTATCTGAAAGAACAATAATATTTGCTCCGTTAAAAATAGCTTTTTCACAAGCTACTAAAATATCGTCTAAGGCTTTTTCTAAACCGTTAACCCCTCTTGAAATAGGGTATAAAATAGGTATAGAAACCGTTTTAAAATCAGGATGAGTAATATTTTTGATTTTGTCTAAATCATCATTAGAAATCACAGGGTTTTGAATTCTTAGTTTTTTTGCCTGCTCAGGAACAATATCAAAAATATTTCTATCACCACCAATAGCTAAACTAATATCGGTGATTATTTCTTCTCGAATACCGTCTAAAGGTGGATTGGTTACTTGTGCAAATAACTGCTTAAAATAGTTATATAACAGTTGTGGCTTGTCTGATAAAATAGCCAAAGGTGTATCGGTACCCATTGAACCTATAGCTTCTTTACCTTGTATAGCCATCGGGTTAATAACTGTTTTTATTTCTTCTATAGTATAACCAAACGCACGTAATCGTGTTTTATAATCGGTAGGTTCTAATGCACACATATTATTAGTGTAAGGCACATCAGATAGCGACAAAAGATGTTCTTCTACCCATTTTTTATAGGGGTGTTTCGATACAATACTTGTTTTTATCTCTTCATCTTCTATAATACGCCCTGCATTCATGTCTACCAAAAACATTTTTCCTGGCTCAAGTCTTCCGTGTTTTTCTACATTTTCAGCTGGCACTTCTATCACACCAATTTCTGATGACATAATTACAAATCCGTCTTTAGTAACGGTATATCTAGAGGGTCTTAAACCATTTCTATCTAATAATGCCCCTATATAATTTCCATCTGTAAAAGGTATTGATGCAGGCCCATCCCATGGCTCCATAATACACGAATTGTATTGGTAAAATGCTTTCTTATCTTCGCTCATGGTTTGGTGCTTTTCCCATGCCTCAGGCACCATCATCATCATTACTTCAGGTAACGTTCTACCTGTCATTAACAATAGTTCTACAACCATATCCATCGATGCAGAATCTGATTTCCCTTTATTTACAATAGGGAAAAGTTTTGTAATATCTTCTCCAAACAAATCGGTTTTCATAAGCTCTTCTCGAGCTCGCATTCTACCGACATTGCCTCTTAACGTGTTAATTTCACCATTATGGCACATATAACGGAAAGGTTGCGCTAAACTCCACGCCGGAAAGGTATTGGTAGAAAATCTTTGATGTACTAACGCTAAACGAGTTACCACATCTTTTTCTTTAAGGTCTTTATAATATCTACCTATGTCTTCAGGTATTAAAAGCCCTTTATAAATTAGCGTAGTAGTAGATAGTGATGAAAAATAAAAATAATCTGCTTGTGATAATTTGGATTCTTCAAGAATGTGTTCGGTAATTTTACGAGCAGCAAAAAGTTTAGCATTAAATTGTATATCTGTAAGCTTTTGATCGTTTTTATCTATAAAAACTTGCTTAATTTTAGGTTCGGTTTTAGAAGCTATTTTACCTACACTGTAAGAGTCAACAGGTACTTCTCTCCAACCAATAACGCGTAACCCTTGTTTTTTTATTTCTTCTTCAAAAGTAGTAGTGCAAAAATTAGCTTGATTTGCGCTTTTAGGTAAAAAAAGCATTCCTACGGCATATTCTTTAGGTTCAGGAATAGAAAATGAACAAACTCTTTTAAAAAATTCGTGCGGAATGTCAATTAAAATACCTGCCCCATCACCTGTTCTACCATCAGAACTTACAGCCCCTCGATGTTCTAATTTTATTAAAATTTCTAATGCATTATGAATAATCGTATTCGATTTTTCGCCATTTAAATTACAAATAAATCCCGCACCACAATTATCTCTTTCAAATTCTGGTAAATATAAACCTTGCTGCTTCATTGTTTCAATTTTATATTATCTTTATTACTACTTCTTTAATCACTTACTAAATAAAAACTTACATCTGTTTATTTCGATTAAAATATACGCCTCTGTATGCCTTGTTTATCTAGCCTTTCTTTTTCATTACAAAAACTTAATCTCATTGGTAAACAAACATTAAATTTTGTAATTAATTACCTGCCAAAATTTATCTTAAAGCTCTCAAAATTTGTGTTGATTATTGCTTTTTTTTATGGTTATTTTTTTACCTTTTTGATTAAATTATGGCTAAAAGTAAAGCTTTTTTTACTTTTAAAAACAGATAATTACTGAAAAACATTTTTACAAAATTAACACCTATAAACCTTATAAACAAATGGCTAAAGGGCTTAGCGCCTCTGAAAACGTTTTCGTAAAAACACCCGTGTTAAAAAAAACACCCTTAAATTTTTAATTTGCTAAAACGAAGTAAAAAAAAGATAACAGAAATACTAAATACAAAAAAAACGAAGTATAGATTATACATTTAATAAAAATACATATTGTTAAAAAAAATCAAAAAAAATAATGTTTGAGCTGTATATTTTATATAATTATTAAGGTTTATGTTGATTTTTTACTATCAAAATTCATTTTTTATTAAAAATAATTCAATAAAAAAGCCGTCTTAAAAAGTACATTCTAATTAATCGTAAATTGTAATTTTAAAGACAGCTTACCCTATTTAAAATTGCTCTAATAAATAGTTAATTAAATCTGTGGTGGTTACAATACCCACCAAGTCATCACCCTCTAGCACGGGTAATGCATGAAACTCTTTTTTAGCTAATATCTCTGCAACTTCTTTTATCGTTGTATTAGAAGTTACAGTTACTAAATTTTTCGCCATAACTTGATCAATCGTAAACATGTTGTATACCACAGTATCAACATCAGATTCATTTTCATCAATAGCATCAGCAAAACTTATCCGTAATAAATCTGTATAACTTAACATACCCTTAATTTCATTTCCACTTACAACAGGAATATGTCTTATCTGTTTTTTCTTAAATAATTTTTCTGCTGTCATTAAATCATCTGTACTAGCTAATGTAACTACATCTTTGGTCATAATTGCTGAAACTGGTGTTCTTTTTTTCATATTTGTATGGTTTTTTATTTATTTCTACCTCAAATTTCTGAAATAAAAACCCTTAAAAAATTGATTAAAATCACCCTTTTTGTTGTTTTTTTTTCGTATATAAAAAGTGTAATTATTTACTTATTTTTACAAAAACGTTTCATCTTGATAGAAAATTTACACAAGTATTACGGTTATTTATTTGAAGAAAAATTATTAGAAGAAATAGCAGCGGTTGCTACAGTAAAAGAAATAAAAACCAACGACGTTATTATAAATATAGGAAGCTATATAACCACAATTCCATTACTGTTAAATGGAGCTATAAAAATATTACGTGAAGATAGCCAAGGAGACGATTTGGTTTTATATTATATTGAAAAAGGTGATACTTGTGCTATGACACTTTCGTGCTGTATGAGCGAAACCAAGAGTAAAATAAAAGCCGTTGCAGAAACCGATGCAAAGCTATTAATGATTCCTAAGCAAAAAATGAGTGAATGGCTTAGTAAATATAAAAGTTGGCAAGAGTTTATTTTACACAGTTATCATAGTAGACTAGAAGAATTTATTGAAGCTATTGACACCATTGCTTTTTTAAATATGGATAAGCGTTTACTTAAATATATAAAAGATAAAGCTCTTGTTAATAATAATGATACAATTAATGTTACTCATCAACAAATAGCAAACGACTTACATACATCACGAGTAGTTGTTTCTCGACTTTTAAAAGCTTTAGAGAAAAAGCAAAAAATAATGTTGTACAGAAACCAAATTAAGGTATTAGATCTTTGATTTCTGTAACATAGGTTACATTTTTTATTATAGAATCGTTTTACCTTTACAGTAAATTTAAAACAATGAAAAAATTAATCCTAATAATTTCAGTAGTAACTTTTTTTAGCTGTAATCAAACTAAAAAAAATGAGTACTCTAAAAAAAATACAGAAAAAGCTGTAACCGAAAAAACAGTTAATTACGAGGGTAAAAAATTATTAGAAACAAACTGTTTTGTTTGCCATAACGCTAAAACGCCTCACAATGAAAGAATTGCCCCACCCATGATTGCTATAAAAGCACATTATATTAACAAAAACACGTCTGAAGAAGAGTTTACTAAAAATTTTGTAACCTTTGTATTAAAGCCTAGTAACGAGAATGCTAAAATGCATGGTGCTGTTAAACGATTTGGCTTAATGCCTTATCAAAAATTTAATGAATCTGATTTAAAAAAAATAGCTAACTATATCTATAATTACCAAATTGAAGAGCCTAGCTGGTTTAAAGAACATTGGCAATCTAAACAAGGTAAAGACTATATTAATTCAGGCAAAAAAATAAGCGCTAATCAAGTTGATGAAAGTGCTGAAGAAATTGGATTAAAATACGCTATGGAAACTAAAAAAACATTAGGCAAAAATTTAATGGGGGCTATTCAAAAAAAAGGCACCCTATATGCTTTACAGTTCTGTAATGAAAAAGCTTATAAACTTACCGATAGTATGGCTACAAAATATAACGCCACTATTAAACGAGTTTCTGACAAACCACGAAACCCAAATAATACTGCCAATAAAGAAGAGTTAGAAATTATTAATCAGTATAAAAAAATTATAAGCGATAATAAAACCATAAAACCTATTACAAAACAAATAGAGGGTCGTACTAAGTTTTATTACCCAATTATTACAAATAACATGTGCTTACAATGTCACGGCACCCCAAACAAACAAATAAAAATAGAAACCTTAAAAGAATTAGCCAACTTATATCCTACCGATCAAGCTAAAGGTTATGATATAAATCAAGTACGAGGAATTTGGAGCATTTCTTTTAAAAAATAATACTATGGGAAATTTTTCTGAAACAATTAGAGGAGGCAAACCTGTTTTGATTGATTTTTTTGCCGAATGGTGTAACCCTTGTAAAGTTATGTCTCCTATTTTAAAAGAAGTAAAACAAGATTTAGGTGAAGCGGTTATTATTTTAAAAATAGATGTCGATAAAAATCCGAAAATAGCAGCTACTTACCAAATTAGAGGAGTACCCACATTTTTGCTTTTTAAAGAAGGTAAGCTATTATGGCGACAATCGGGCATGATAAATAAAAATGACTTAATAGATATTATTAATCAACATATTTAAATACATTCTCTTGTGTAACTAAAGTTACTGACTACAGCTAAAACATTACCTAAATTGGTATAAATTTTAAAAGCCGTTATCATGAAAACTTTAAACACCTTAACCGTATTAGTATTTCTCTTTACAGTGGGGATAAGCAGTTCTTGCCAAGACAATACTACCGATAATATTGGCCTTAATATTGCTATTTCACAAGACGAAAAAAGCCAAATGCTTTTTATGTTAGAAGAAGAAAAACTTGCCTTTGACGTATACAATTATCTTAACGAAAAATGGAGTTTAACTGTTTTTCAAAATATTAGTCAGAGCGAACAAAGTCACATAAACTCAATGAAAGCCTTATTAGACAGTTATAGTATTGCTTATAGTATAAGTGAAGAGCAAGGCTTTTTCAAAAATTTAGAACTTAAAAATCTTTATAATGAATTAATCAGTAAAGGACAAAAATCTGAACTAGATGCCCTTCAGGTTGGTAAGTTAATTGAAGAAAAAGATATTAAAGACCTAGAATTAGCTATTAAAAGCACCAATAATGAAAATAGCATAAACACCTATAACAATTTATTACAAGCCTCTTATAACCATTTAAATGCGTTTAATAAAAATATTTTGAAGTATTAATTCGCTTTTTTTATTATCTAATACTAAATTTTATTGACAACTATAATAAATTTAGTAAAGCAAAAAGGGTAGATTTTTATACTAATAAAAATCCACCCTTTTTTTTAATTAAAATCTATTAAATATGAACTGGATGGGTCAAAAAAACCACTTAACCTTCTTTCTTAAACAACTTTTTTCTAATTTTTGACACTAAAAAAACAAGTTAAATAATGGTGCTTTGCCCCATATGAATATTCTTAAAATTAATATTACTATCTTCTTGATTTTCAATATAATCTGCAATAAAATCTCCTACTTTAGAAGTAGACGTAGCATGCGAATCTTCACTCTTTATATCCTCAGTAGTAATTCCTAATTCTAACGATTTTTCAACAGCTTTTTCAATAGCTCGTGCTTCTTCGTATAAACCTAAATGATCTAACAACATAGAAGCTGATAAAATAGATGCTAATGGGTTAGCAATATCTTTTCCTTTTGCTTGCGGAAACGACCCGTGAATAGGCTCAAACAGCGCATTTTCTTTTCCTATAGAAGAAGAAGCTAATAAACCTATCGAACCTCCAATAACACTAGCCTCATCAGAAATAATATCACCAAATAAATTTTCGGTTAAAACAACATCAAACTGTTTTGGATTTAATATCATCTGCATTGCAGCGTTATCTACAAATAAAAAGTCTAACGCTACATCTGGATATTGATCAGCCAATTCGGTTACGGTTTTTCTCCATAATCGAGAGGTTTCTAACACATTAGCTTTATCTACTAAAGTTAATTTTTTTCTTCTATTTTGCGCCGCTTTAAAGGCTAAATGCGCAACACGCTGTATTTCTTCTACCGAATAGGTACAACCATCAAAAGCCACCTTACCATCATCGCTTAATTTTTTTTCGCCAAAGTAAATACCTCCTGTAAGCTCACGATAAATAGCAATATCGGTTCCTTTTATAATATTTTCTTTTAATGGCGAATTTTTAATTAACTTATCATATGCCTTAACTGGTCGTATATTACAAAACAACCCTAAAGTTTCTCTAAGACGAAGTAATCCTTGTTCTGGGCGCACTTTTGCCGTAGGATCATTATCATATTTTGGGTCGCCAATAGCACCAAATAAAATAGCATCTGATTTTTTGCAAAGTTCAATAGTTTCATCTGGTAACGGATTACCTGTTTTATCAATAGCTACCGCCCCCATTAAGGCTTCTTTAAACACAAAAGTATGATCATAAGTATCTGCTATTGCATTTAGCGCTTTTTTTGCCTGAGCAGTTACTTCTGGCCCAATACCATCTCCAGGAATTATTGTAATATTAAATTTCATTTTTATTTTATTGTATCGAATTATTAATAATAACTAAATATACTTAATTTTTGGTATTGCTAAGCAATACTTTTTTCAAAAGCTTGTATTTTATCTTTTTTACTAATTAAAAAATCAATATCATCATATCCATTTAGCATACATAATTTTTTGTATGGATTAATCTCAAACGACACCGTACCTACTGGTGTTTCGAGCAATTGATTTTCTAAATCTACCGTAATTAAGGTTTGAGGGTTTTTTGTAACTTCTGTTAAAATTTTATTTAAAAATTCTGGTGATACTTGTATAGGCAACAACCCATTATTTAAAGCATTTCCTTTAAATATATCAGCAAAAAAGCTACTAATAATTACTCGAAAACCATAACCAGACAAAGCCCAAGCAGCGTGCTCTCTACTAGAGCCACAGCCAAAATTATCGCCTGCGATTAAAATACTTCCACTATATGTTTTAACGTTTAAAATAAACTCGGTATTTATAGTGCCGTCTTTATGGTATCGCCAATCTCTAAACACATTATCTCCAAAACCTTTTTTGTCGGTAGCTTTTAAAAATCGTGCTGGAATTATTTGATCCGTATCTACATTTTCAATAGATAATGGAATTGCTGTATCTACTAATTTTGTAAACTTCTCCATTATTATAATTGTGTTGTAAAGTTAATTATTTTTCCTTCAACAGCTGTTGCTGCCGCCATTAAAGGACTTGCTAAAATAGTTCTAGCTCCTTGACCTTGACGCCCTTCAAAATTTCTGTTAGAAGTTGAAACGCAATACTCTCCTTCGGGTATTTTATCATCGTTCATTGCTAAACATGCCGAACAACCTGGTTGGCGAAGTTGAAACCCTGCTTCTTCAAAAATTTCTTGTAAACCTTCTTCTTTAATTTGTTTAGCAACACGTTGCGACCCTGGTACTAACCAAGCATTAACGTTTGATGCTTTTTGTTTGCCTTTAATATAGGAAGCCGCAACCCTAAAATCTTCGATTCTAGAGTTTGTGCAGCTACCAATAAAGACATAGTTAATTTTTTTATTGATAAGGCTTTCACCTTTTTTAAAGTCCATATATTTTAATGATTTCTCAAAAGAATCATCATTTAACAAAGGAATTTGATCTGTTACTTTTATTCCCATTCCTGGATTGGTACCATAAGTAAGCATGGGCTCTATATCTTCAGCATCAAATGAATATTCTTTATCAAAAACAGCATCATCATCTGTTTTTAATTTTTTCCATTGTTCTACTTTTTTATCAAATTCTTTACCTTTCGGAGCAAATTCTCGACCTTTAACATATTCAAAAGTTGTTTCATCTGGCGCAATCATTCCACCTCTCGCACCCATTTCTATACTCATATTACATACGGTCATTCTACCCTCCATAGACATTTCTTCAAATACATTACCTGCATATTCACAAAAATATCCTGTACCAGAATTAGTGCCTAACTTCGCAATTATGTAAAGTATTACGTCTTTAGGCAACACTCCTTTTTTAAGTTTTCCATTTACATTTACACGTAAACTTTTTGGTTTTTGCAATAACAAACATTGGCTAGCAAAAACTTGTGCAACTTGACTGGTTCCAATACCAAAAGCAATAGTGCCAAAAGCACCATGAGTAGAGGTATGGCTATCGCCACAAACGATGGTCATACCCGGTTGTGTAATACCTAGCTCAGGGGCAATTACATGTACAATTCCGTTATTTTCATGCCCTAAACCATATAGGGTAATATTATTTTTTTTACAGTTTTTAGTTAATTGTTCTAACTGATTTTTTGACAGTAAATCTTTTACTGGCAAATGCTGATCAACTGTTGGTGTATTGTGATCTGCGGTTGCCACAATTTTATCTGGACGAGCGATAGGAATACCTCGCTCTTCTAACTCTCTAAATGCTTGTGGACTAGTAACTTCGTGTATTAAATGTTTATCAATATATAAAATTTGCGGACCGTTTTTAACTGTATCTACCACATGCGCATCCCAAACTTTATTAAATAGTGTTTTTCCCATTAGGCAACTGATATTTTTGAAATCTTATTAACTTCTTTCATGATTAAATGAATATCTTCATCAACCACTTCTTTTTGTTTGTCGGCAAACTCTAAAAATGTTTTATAAGCCACATCTAATTGAACTTTAGTAAGCTCATAACCTATTTTTTTAGCTCTATATGCCAATGCTGCTCTACCACTTCTTGCAGTTAACACAATAGAACTCTCATTTACGCCAACATCTTCTGGGTTAATAATTTCATACGTTTCTCGATTTTTAATAACACCGTCTTGGTGAATTCCTGAGCTATGGGCAAAGGCATTAGCCCCTACAATTGCTTTATTGGGTTGTACTAACATTCCCATTTTTTCGCTTACCATTCTACTTGTATCAAACAATAGCTGCGAATTAATGTCGGTATATAGGTTTAAATATGGGTGTTGTTTTAAAATCATAACCACCTCTTCTAGAGCAGTATTACCAGCACGTTCGCCAATACCATTAATAGTACATTCTATTTGGCGAGCTCCATTTACTACCCCCGATATAGAATTAGCAGTAGCTAAACCTAAATCGTTATGGCAATGACAAGAAAGAATTGCGTTTTCAATTCCTTTTACATTTTCTTTTAAATATTTTATTTTAGCTCCATATTCTTCAGGTAAGCAATATCCCGTAGTATCTGGTATATTTAATACGGTAGCTCCAGATTTTATAACTTCTTCACAAACTTTTGCTAAAAATGCATTATCTGTTCTACCTGCATCTTCAGCATAAAATTCTACATCATCTACAAAATTTTTGGCATATGAAACAGCTTCTTTTGCTCGTCTTATAACCTCTTCTTGAGAACTTTTGAATTTATATTTTATATGAGAATCACTTGTACCTATACCTGTGTGAATTCTAGGTCTTTTAGCGTTTTTTAAAGCTTCTGCAGCAACTTCTATATCTTTTTTCACAGCTCTAGTTAAGCCACAGACGGAAGCATTTTTTACAACTTTTACAACCTCACTCACAGCATTAAAGTCTCCCGGACTCGAAACTGGAAAACCTGCCTCTATAATATCGACACCTAACTGATCTAATCTTTCAGCAATAATTAGCTTCTGTTTGGTGTCTAACTTACAGCCTGGAACTTGCTCTCCATCTCTAAGTGTTGTATCAAAAATTTGAACTTTGTTATCCTTCATTATATTTTTTACTTTAGTACCAATTACAAATGTAACTATTTGGCTTATCTATTTATAAGCCTCCCCCTTAATAATTACGATATTTAATATTAATTAAATTTACATAAAATATTCATAATCATATTTTTATGAAAAAAATCTTTACAGCGCTCAACCAACAAAATGATGCTTTATTTGTTTTAATAAAATCGTTATCAAAATCAGAAAAACGACAATTTAACCTATATGTAGGCAGATTAGGGGGTAATGTGGATGCTAAATTTTTTTCGTTATTTAAATTTTTAGAAAAACAAAAGGTCTATAACGAAAAAGATATTATAAGTAGTGGTATTGTTAGCAAGCAACAACTCTCAAACCTAAAAGCTCATTTATATAAGCAAATATTAATAAGTTTACGAATGAACCCCGCTCATAAAAACATTCGTATTCAAATTAGAGAGCAACTTGATTTTGCTACCGTTTTATATCAAAAAGGATTATATAAGCAAAGTTTAAAATTACTAGAAAAAGCAAAAACAATGGCACTAGTACATGATGAAAAAAACATTGCTTATGAAATTGTTGAACTCGAAAAAGTAATTGAAAGCCAGTATATTACTAGAAGTATTAGCACACGCGCCGATGAACTCACCATACAAGCAAAAGAGTTAAGTATGCAAAATGTTATTACTAGTAAACTATCTAATTTATCACTGCAACTATATGGTATTTTATTAAAAACGGGGTATGTTAGAAACGACAAAGAACTAAAAAAAATTAACACCTATTTTAAAGATAAACTACCAAAATATACTTTTAAAAATTTAGGTTTTAGAGAAAAATTATGGCTTTATAAGGCTCATTTATGGCGTAGTTTATTAACTCAAAATTTTATACAAAGTTACAAATACGCTAATAAGTGGGTACAGTTGTTTAGTGATAATCCAAAAAAAATTGACGACCATCCTGTTTTTTATTTAAAAGGGAAAAATTACTTGTTAGAATCTCTATTTTTCACCCAGCACAAAACCGAGTTTTTGAAAGAGTTAGATATATTTGAAAATGAAATTAACAGCAATTTGATTCCAAAGAATAATAATACTGAAATATTAATTTTTCTATACTACTACAACAATCAACTGCATAAACACTTTTTAGAAGGGAGCTTTGCTGAGGGTGAATACTTAGTAGATGAAATTAATAGTAAAATGAAAGCTTATAGTTATCAATTAGATAAACATCATATTACGGTATTAAACTATAAAATTGCTTGTTTGTATTTTGGAATGGGTAAAAACAAAGCTTGTATTACCTATTTATCTAAAATTATAAATGCTAAAAACTTATACGTTGGCGAAGATTTACAATGCTTTGCTCGAATTTTAAATTTAATAGCTCATTACGAAAGTGGTTTAGACTACCATTTAGAAAGACAATTTAAAGAAACCTATAAGTTTTTACTTAAAATGAAAAATTTACAAGAGGTACAAAAAGAGTTTATTATATCAATACGAGCTTTAGGAGATGTGTATCCTCAAGACATAAAGAAAGAATTCGAAAAAATATACACTCGTTTAAAGGTATATGAGAACCATCCTTACGAAAAAAGAGCTTTTTTATATTTAGACATTCTTTCTTGGCTAGAAAGTAAAATAAAAAATAAATCGGTAGCCGAAATTATAAAAGAAAAATCACAACAAAAAACTTTGAATAGCTAATTCATAGCTTTGTAAACCAAAACCACTAATCACACCTTTTGCATTAGCTGCAATATAACTAACATGTCTAAAGCTTTCACGTGAATGCACATTAGAAATATGAACTTCTACAACTGGTGTTTGTATTGCCTTTACAGCATCGCCAATACCTATTGAGGTATGTGTGTATGCTGCAGCGTTTAAAACAATTCCATCAATACTAAAACCAACTTCATGTAATTTATCTATTATTTCGCCTTCTATATTTGATTGAAAATATTCGATTTCAGCAGCTGGGTATTTTTTTTGAAGTCCTTTCCAATAAGCCTCAAAAGAGCTAGAACCATAAATATCAGGTTCTCGCTTACCTAATAAATTTAGATTAGGCCCATTAATTATTAATAATTTCATTTTATAAAAACAAAAAAGCGGAAGCTTAAGACTTCCGCTTTT
Source organism: Tenacibaculum sp. UWU-22 (assembly GCF_041021355.1). Classification (NCBI taxonomy): domain Bacteria; kingdom Pseudomonadati; phylum Bacteroidota; class Flavobacteriia; order Flavobacteriales; family Flavobacteriaceae; genus Tenacibaculum; species Tenacibaculum sp. UWU-22. The sequence continues at coordinate 193,693 of NZ_JBFNGP010000001.1, forward strand.
TTTTATATTTTAAACATTAATCCCAGCGCTACATAACTATAAGCGGGATCTTTCTTTTTAACACCAATATACGATAAATTAAGCTCTACATTATTTGAAATTTTATACCCCAAATAAGGCTTAAAATAAACACCACCTTTATCTCCACTAGGCGTTATTCCTATAGCATATCCAAGATCGGTACCAATAACATATCGATCGTACTCATTATTAAATCGAATAGCCCCTGCAATAGGTATATACGATTTACCAGCAGCTTTTACCCCATTAACATCTTTACCCATAAAAAATAAATATCCTGTAGCACCTCCAATTTGTACTTTGCTCCCAATTGAGTATAAATAATTAAAATCTATCCCAAATCCTGCTGAATAAGACCCTGCTAAATCTCCTATAGGAAGACCTGCATTAACACCTACACTAATTTGGTCAGAGCCATCATAAATACTTTGTGCTGATAATGACATTGTCATTAAAAACAGAGCAAAACAAACAAATTTTTTCATAATTTTTTATTTTAAATTCTAGCGCAATATATGAAATCTTTGTTAAGATTTAAATAAAGAGATTAAAAAAAATGACGATTTCTTTACCTTTATATTTCATTTATCGTTCTTTTTCTGTTAGTAAAAAAACACCTTTTATAAACCACATCAACACAAATTATTGATTTACATATAATTATTAAAAAATAATTAACAAAAAACAACTTGTTATATTAATATGCTATAAAAAATGAATATTAGGTGTTTATTTTTACATTTTTTTTGTAAAATAGCAAAAAAATGAACTGGCAACAAGCAAATACCGATTATCAAAATTATCTAAAAATAGAACGAGGGCTTTCTGCCAACTCTATAGATAATTATAGCAGAGATATTAATAAACTAATCACCTTTTTAACTGACAATGAAATACATTACTCTCCTATAACTATCTCCACCAGCACAATACAGCAATTTATTTATCAAGTAGCCAAAAAAATAAATGCGCGAAGTCAAGCTCGTTTAATCTCTGGATTACGTAGTTTTTTTGACTATTTAGTTTTTGAAGATTATCGTACTGACAACCCTACCGATTTAATAGAATCGCCAAAAATTACGCGAAAATTACCTGATTCTTTATCTAACCAAGAAATTGACATCCTGTTTGGCGCTATTGATTTAAGTCATCCTCAAGGCGAAAGAAATCGTACTATTTTAGAAACTATTTATAGCTGTGGATTACGCGTTTCAGAAGCAATTAACCTCCAAATTTCTGACTTGTTTTTTAATGAAGGCTACATTCGTATTTTAGGTAAAGGCAATAAATATCGCTTTGTACCCATACACCAATCAACTATAAAATATATTAATTTTTATAAAAATCATATTCGAAACCATATTACCCCTACTAAAGAAGATAAGGATATTTTATTCTTAAACCGAAGAGGCAAACGCCTTACGCGTCAAATGATTTTTATCATTTTAAAAGAATTAGCCATTAAAGTTAATTTAAAAACCAAAATAGGGCCACATACTTTACGACATTCATTTGCTACATCGCTACTAAAAAACGGTGCTGATTTACGTACAATTCAACAAATTTTAGGTCACGAAAGTATTACCACTACCGAAATTTATGTGCATCTTGACAAAACGTATTTAAAAGAAGTAATTGATTTACATCATCCTAGAAGCGAAAAAAACAAGAATGACTGACTTGTAAAAACAAAAAATGGCAAGCGATCTACATCACACTGCTACGACCTAATACCTTTGCTGCGTTCCCGCCCTGGAGGATTCAAAGGGAGCTAGTTGTGTAGGACTTGCCACGGCAAATTTACAACCTATTTTTATTTAAACAATTAAAATTAATCATATTTTTATAAACCTTTTTTAATCTTCTGAATACTAATAAATTGTTTTAAAACAAATAAAGTTTTTTTTCAAAACAACTAGCGTATTAGCAAAATAAATATCTTTGTATATAAAATAACTAATTAAAAAGATTAATACAATGGAAAATCAAGCAAACAGTAAAAGTATAATTATTAACTACGGATTATTATTAGGTGGTGCATCGGTAATACTTAGTCTTATAATCTACGCCACTGGAAATAGTTTAAATCAAAACTGGATAACCTCCGTAATTTCAACCTTACTAATTGTTGGTTTTATTGTTGCGGCTATTAAAAAATTTAAACAAGCTAATGGTGAATTTTTATCATGGGGACAAGCCGTAAAAGTTGGCGTTGGCGTAGCAGTTGTTGCTGGTTTAATACTGGCTATTTACAACTATATTTTCATGAATTTTATAGAGCCTGACTTTATGAATCAAGTTATGGAAAAACAACAGCAGTTAATGATAGATAAAGGCTTAACCGACGAACAAATTGAAACAAGCATGCAAATGGCTAAAAAGTTTCAATCACCAGCTATAAGTGCTGCAATGAGCATTGTTAGCTCAGCAGTTTTTGGATTTATAATTTCAGCCATAGCCGGAGCAATACTAAAAAAAACAGAACAAAATTAATATTTAAGAAGAGTTTACGTTTTAAAAATTGTTGAGTTTCTTTAAAACCAGTATCTTTGTTATTTATTAGTGATAACTAAATATGGATATATCGGTTGTAATACCACTGCTTAACGAAGCAGAATCTTTACAAGAATTATACGATTGGATTGCTAAAGTTATGCAATCCAATCGGTTTTTATATGAAGTTATTTTTATTGATGATGGCAGTACCGATAATTCGTGGGAAGTAATTGAAAAATTGGCAGCCAGTAATACCTCAATAAAAAGTATTCGATTTCAAAAAAATTACGGAAAATCACAAGCTTTAGACGCTGGGTTTAAAATAGCTCAAGGTCGTGTGGTTATTACTATGGATGCTGATTTGCAAGATAATCCAGAAGAAATACCCGACCTTTACAACCTAATAATTAATGATAATTTTGATTTAATTTCGGGCTGGAAAAAAAAGCGATACGACAATGTGCTTACCAAAAATATTCCGTCAAAATTATTTAATTGGGCCGCTAGAAAAACATCTGGTTTAAAACTACACGATTTTAACTGCGGCTTAAAAGCCTACAAAAACGATGTTGTAAAAACCATACAAGTTAGCGGCGAAATGCATCGCTACATACCTGTATTGGCAAAAAACGAAGGTTTTTACAAAATAGGTGAAAAAGTAGTACAACATCAAGCCCGTAAATATGGCGAAACCAAATTTGGTATGAACCGTTTTATAAATGGTTTTTTAGACTTAATTACTATCTCATTTTTATCAAAATTTGGCAAACGTCCCATGCACTTTTTTGGCTTATGGGGTACGCTTATGTTTATTTTAGGTTTTATGGCTTCAGCATATATAGGCATTATAAAACTTTACAAGCTATCAAACGGCATAAAAACAATTTTAGTAACGAACAACCCATGGTTCTATATCGCCTTAACAACTATGATATTAGGTACATTACTATTTTTAGCAGGTTTTTTAGGCGAACTTATTATTAAATCCAATCCACAACAAAAACACTATACTCTAAAAGAAAAACTCAATTTTTAACCCGTAACTTAATACTATTAAAAATTTAAAAATGACAGAAGACATAATTACTCGGGCAAAAAGTTGGTTATCCCCTACTTTTGACGCTCAAACACGCAATGAAATAGAACAATTAATTGCTGCTAAATCTGATGATTTAGCAGATCGGTTTTACAAAAATTTAGAATTTGGAACAGGTGGAATGCGTGGTATTATGGGAGCCGGAACCAATCGAATAAATAAATATACCTTAGGTAAAGCAACCCAAGGATTGAGTAATTATTTACACCAATCGTTTGTAAACGAACCGCTAAAGGTTGCCATAGCTTACGATTGTAGACACGGCAGTAAAGAACTATCAAAAATTGTAGCTAATATACTTTCAGCAAACAATATTGAAGTTTTTTTATTTGAAGATTTACGCCCTACACCCGAATTATCTTTTGCTGTAAATTATTTAAATTGTCAAGCTGGTATTGTTTTAACCGCATCACATAACCCTCCTCAATATAATGGATACAAGGTGTATTGGTCTGATGGCGGACAAATAGTACCTCCTCAAGATAAAGAAATTATTGCAGAAGTTAATTCGCTAGATTATGCGGATATTAACTTTAATGCAAATGAAGCTTTAATTTCGTATATCGGCAACGAAGTTGACGAGGCTTTTTGGAATGCTTCTGTAAAAAACGGCTCTTTTACCGACGTAAAAGGCAGAAAAGACTTAAAAATAGTATTTACCTCATTACATGGTACTTCTATAAAGTTAATACCTGAAGTTTTAAAACGTGCAGGATATACCCAAGTACATATTGTTGAACAACAAGCGGAGCCAAATGGCGATTTTCCTACAGTAAAATCACCTAACCCTGAAGAGCCAGAAGCTTTAAAAATGGCGGTAGACTTAGCTAATAAAATAGATGCTGACATTGTTTTAGGTACTGATCCAGATTCTGACCGAATAGGTATCGCCGTAAGAGATTTAGAAGGAAATATAAAGTTATTAAACGGAAATCAAACCATGAGTATGATGACCGATTTTTTAATTAATCAATGGAAAAAACAAAATAAACTTAACGGTAACCAATTTGTTGGCTCTACCATTGTTTCTACAAATTTAATAAATGAAATTGCTGCAAGTTATGGCGTAGAAACCAAAGTAGTACTAACTGGTTTTAAATGGATTGCTAAGGCAATTAAAGACAATCCTAATCTTGAATTTATTGGTGGTGGCGAAGAAAGCTTTGGCTATATGGTAGGCGACTTTGTTCGTGATAAAGATGCGGTTACATCTGCACTTTTAGCTTGTGAAATTGCGACAGATGCAAAAGCCAACAACAGCTCATTCTACAAAAAACTATTAACCCTATATACAAACCACTCTTTTTACAAAGAACATTTAATTTCTTTAGTAAAAAAAGGAATGGATGGGGCTGAACAAATCAAACAAATGATGCTTGATTTTCGAAATAACCCGTTAACAGAAATTGACGGTTCAAAAGTTGAATACCTATACGACTACGAAGCTTCAATTAAAAAAAATCTACTAACTGGCAAAGAAACCCCTATCAAAATTCCAAAATCAAATGTGGTAATTTATCATACCCTAGACGGAACTAAAGTTGCTGCTAGACCAAGTGGCACCGAACCTAAAATTAAATTTTACTTTAGTGTACACAGCCCTTTAAATACTATAGAAGAAGCTAAACGTGTTGAAAATAATTTGGATGAAAAAATTCAACGTGTTATTAAAGAATTAAACCTCTAATGAACTATTTTAAAAAAATTATTAAATATATTATTCCTTACAAAAAGTATGGATATCTAAATATATTATTTAATATACTATATGCATTTTTTTCGATGCTTTCTTTTTTGGTTTTAATGCCGATGCTAGATATTATTTTTAATCCTAAAGCACCTAAAATTACCACAAAACCAAGCTATGAAGGTATTACAAAAATTATAGATTTTTTTAAAAACAGTGTCTCTTATTATATAAACGAATTTGCTGGAGATGATAAATCAAAAGCATTATTAATGGTAGTAGGCTTAGTAATTATCACCTTCTTTTTAAAAAATATTTTTAATTATTTGGCAATGTACTTTATTACCTTTTTGCGAAATGGAGTACTGCGAGATATTAGAAACGATTTATACCAAAAAACCATCACCCTACCTATTTCTTTCTTTTCTGAAAAAAGAAAAGGTGATATGATGGCGCGTATAGGTAGCGATGTGTTAGAGGTTCAAGGGTCGTTTTTATCTATCTTAGAAATGATTGTACGAGAGCCGCTAACCATTATTTTTACTATTATTGCAATGATTGCCATTAGTTTTAAACTAACTATTTTTGTGTTCATTTTTATACCTATATCGGGGTATATCATTTCAATTATAGGAAAAAGCTTAAAACGAAAATCGGATAAGGTTCAAAAAGAACAGGGATATTTTTTATCGCTTATCGAAGAAACCTTAGGCGGATTAAAGGTTATAAAGGGGTTTACTGCCGAAAAAGAATTTCAAAATAAATTTAACAACTCTACCAACCGTTTTTATCACTTTTCCAATACGTTGCTAAACAGAACTAATTTAGCAAGTCCTGTAAGTGAATTTTTAGGAATTGGGGTTATTGCGGTATTACTTTGGTACGGAGGGCAACTCGTACTCGTTGATCGTACTTTACAAGCGGCAGATTTTATTGCTTATATGGGATTGGCATATAATATTTTAACCCCTGCCAAAGCCATTTCAAAAGCAAGCTATGGTGTTAAAAAAGGAAATGCTGCTGCCGAACGAATACTCGAAATTCTAGAAACCGAAAACCCGTTAAAAGATGCTCCAAATGCTATCGATAAAAAAACTTTTGACAACGAAATTGATATTGACAATATTTCGTTTAAATACGAAGACTCTTATGTGTTAGAAAACTTTTCTTTAAAAGTACCTAAAGGAAAAATGGTTGCTTTAGTTGGGCAATCTGGAAGTGGAAAATCTACTATTGCTAACTTACTTACCCGTTTTTACGATGTAAATAAAGGCGCTATTTTAATTGATGGAATAAATATTAAAAACATTACCAAACAATCGTTACGAAAATTAGAAGGGTTAGTAACACAAGATTCTATTTTATTTAACGACTCGGTAAAAAACAATATTACTTTAGGCATTAAAGGTAAAAGTGATGAAGAAATTATTGAAGCGGCTAAAATTGCAAATGCTCATGAATTTATAAAAAACTTACCTAACGGATACAATACTAATATTGGAGATAGCGGTAATAAACTTTCTGGCGGACAAAAACAACGTTTAAATATTGCACGTGCGGTACTTAAAAATCCGCCAATTATGATTTTAGACGAAGCCACCTCAGCACTTGACACCGAATCGGAAAAACTAGTGCAAGATGCTTTAGAAAAAATGATGTTAAACAGAACGTCAATTGTTATTGCCCATCGTTTATCAACCATTCAAAAAGCAGATTTAATTGTAGTAATGCAGAAAGGAAAAATTGTAGAACAAGGCACACATAAAGAATTAATTGCTAAAAAAGGAATGTATAAAAAGCTTGTAGATATGCAGTCGTTAGTATAAAAACCAATGTATTACAAACTCAAAAAGCTGTTTACTATTAATTTGTTTTTAAACCCAACTGCTCTCCTTTTTTTAGCATAAATTGATACGAAGCTTCATGCTCATTCGGTATTTTGCCATCTAAAATAGCTTCTTTTATAGCTTCTTTTATAAGACCAATTTCTTTACAGGGGGTTAAATTAAAAACTTTCATAATTTCTTCTCCTGTAATAGGTGGTTGAAAATTGCGTACCCTATCGCGCTCTTCAACCTCTTTAATCTTTTGTCTTACTATTTCAAAGTTTTTATGATATCGTTTAAACTTTTTAGGATTTTTAGTTGTAATATCTGCCTCACACAAGGTCATTAAAGAGGTTACATCGTCTCCTGCATCAAAAATTAAACGTCGAACCGCAGAATCAGTTACCTCTGAAGCTAGTACAATAGGTCGAGAGCTTAATAACACCATTTTTTGAACAAATTTCATCTTATTATTTAATGGCATTTTTAACCGTTTAAATAATGTATACACCATTTTTGAGCCTACAAATTCGTGCCCATGAAATGTCCACCCGTTTTTTTTGTTAAATTTTTTGGTGGGTGCTTTACCAATATCGTGTAATAAAGCCGCCCAACGCAACCACAAATTATCCGTGTTTTTTGCTATATTATCAACCACTTCTAAAGTATGGTAAAAATTATCTTTGTGCTTTTGCCCTTCTACCTCTTCAACACCTTTCAAAGCTAATAATTCAGGTATAATCAGCTCTAACAATCCTGTTTTTTCTAATAGCAAAAACCCGATAGAAGGCTTGGGTGATTCTAAAATTTTATTTAACTCAACCACAATGCGCTCACGCGTAATAATATTAATTCTCGAAGCATTTTTAACAATTGCCTGCAACGATTTTTCTTCTATTTTAAAGTTTAATTGGGTGGCAAATCGAATAGCTCGCATCATTCGCAACGGATCATCAGAATAGGTAATATCTGGGTTTAAAGGCGTTCTAATACTATTTGCTTCTAAATCAGCCATGCCATTAAACGGATCTAACAATAAACCAAAGTTGCTTTTATTTAAACTTAATGCCAACGCATTAATGGTAAAATCACGTCGATTTTGGTCGTCTTGCAAACTTCCTTTCGAAACCGTGGGGTTTCTACTTTCTTTTACATACGATTCTTTACGAGCTCCTACAAATTCAATTTCTGTTTCTTTATACCGTAACATTGCTGTTCCATAGGTTTTAAAAACCTGAACCTTAGGCTTATTAGGCAATAACTCAGCTACTTTTTGAGCTAATTCTACACCACTACCAACAGCAACAATATCAATATCTTTTAAGGTTTTTCGCTGTAACATAAAGTCACGCACATAGCCGCCAATTACATAACTATCTAAGTTTAATTGTTGTGCTGCATCAGAAATAATTTTAAAAATTTCAGCAGAAAGTGCTTCTGTATAATAGGTTTTTTGCATCAACTATTCTCGAATGGTACTTACTTTACCATCTTCAATTTTTAAGATTATTGAAGATTGTTGGGTTATTTTTTCTCGATGCAAATCTACCACATAATCTACATTATTTAAAATTGCTTTACTTATTTCTGAAAAACACCTCGGGGTTGGTTCTCCACTTACATTTGCCGAAGTAGAAACGATGGGTTTTTTAAATGCTTTTATTAGTTGTTTACAAAAATCGTCTTGGGCAATTCTAATAGCAATGGTATTATCTTGCGCAATGGTATTTTTAGCTAAATTTTTAGGGTTTTTATAAATAATCGTAGTCGGTTTTGTAGCATTTTGTATAATTTCTAGAGCTTTTTCAGGAACTTTTTCTACATACTGCTTTAGCATAACTATTGAATCCACTAAAATTATTAAACTCTTGGTTTCTTCTCTATTTTTTAAAGCATATATTTTTTTTACAGCTATTTCATCAGTAGCGTCACAGCCTATACCCCAAACAGTATCTGTTGGATACAAAATGATTTTTTTATTCTTTAAAATGAATATAACTTCTTTTAATAGATTCATTAATATAAATATTAAATATTTTCTCTTTACTTTTATCTATACAAAATATGTATTTTGCAGAGCAAAAATAAATTAATGAAACTAATATCTTACAAAACTAATAAAGGAAATTTTGGAGATGATTTAAATCAATGGCTTTGGCCAAAACTATTAGGCAAAGATATTTTCACTAAAAATGATGATGTTGCTTTTTTAGGCATAGGCTCAATCCTTACTTTAACTGACCCATATTATTTTAATGAGGCTAACAAATATAAAAAAAAATGCATTGCTGGATCAGGTATTAGATCATTAAAGGAAAATATAAAATTAGATGAAAGTTGGGATATTTCTTTTTTGAGAGGCCCTTTGAGTTCTTTCAAATTAACAGGCAATTTTACTAATTACATTACTGATTCAGCTTATTTTTATACCCTTCTTAACGAGTATAACGAAACTGTAAAACTACCTAAAAAATATGATGTCAGTATAATTCCTTATTATGAATCTACAAACGTATTTAACTGGGAAGAATTTTGTTTAAAACACAATTTTAATTTAATTACTCCACTAGGAAATAAAATTGAAAAGTTTATACATGAAATAGCGAGTAGTAAATTAATAATATCTGAAGCAATGCATGGTGCAATTATGGCTGATATTTTAAGGGTTCCTTGGAAAAGATTACGATTTAATGCTCATATAGCAGAAGGTGAGGTTGTTTCTGAATTTAAATGGCACGATTGGTATGCTTCTATAGATTTACACCAAGTAGATTATATTTCATTGCAAAAACCCAAAAAAGATAAACTCAAACATAAATTATTTCGAAAAAAATATCGAAATAGAGTTACTAATGAATTTTTAACTGAATTAAAAAAATTGAACCCAAGTAGTTTTTATTTATCTGATAAAAATAGATTTAATCAAATTATTTCTGAACTAAATAAGAAAAAGGATTATTTATTAAACAAATATTGTTAGTATGTCTAAAAAAATACTATTTTTTTATCCTAATAATCCTCTAACTTTTAACCAAGGAAATAATGCTAGAGCTAATAAGTTATTACATTATTTTAAAAGCAGAAAATGTGATATTGATTTTGTTGGAATAGAAAACATTGACTTTTCTACAGATGATATTGCCTCTTTAAAAAACAAAGGCTTAATTAATAATGGTTACCTTCTTCCTAAAAGAAAAAATACTGGAATAAATTATCTATTTAAAACTTCTATCCCTAATAAAATAAATAAATACCCGAGGGTGTTTCAATGGGTTTATTACAATCAAAAAGAACAGTTTGAGAAAATACTAGAGAAAAATAAATATGATTATATTCTAATATCTTATGTTCATTTTTTTTCTTTGATAGAAAACAAAAATCTCCTTAAAAGTGCCATTACAATTGTTGATACTCACGATTTTTTTACCAGTCAATATAGTGATATAAATTATTCATATACGGGAAAAATATTTTCTACAGAATTAAAATTATTAGATAAGTTTGATACCATATGGGCTATATCAATAGAAGAACAATTTATTTTTAGTCAGTTTCTACCCCATAAAAAAATAGCACTTATACCACACGGAGTAAAAAATAACAAGAATAAAAAAGACACTCATTTAAATATTGACATTCTTTATACAGCAAGTGACAATCCCCACAACTTACATTCTGCTGAATGGTTTTTAAAAAAAGTTTATCCCCTATTGCCCTCTGATATAAGAATTACCATTGTAGGTAAAGTTAATTCAATTATTCCCGATTTACCTAATATTCAAAAAATTACATTTATTGACAATCTCGATAAATTATACCAACAAACAAAAATTACCATTTGCCCTATGTTAAGTGGTACAGGCTTAAAAATAAAAGTTGTAGAATCGCTATCTTATGGAATCCCTGTGGTGTGTAATGAACGTGGAGTTGACGGATTGCTCTCTAAAATAAACAATGGTTGCTTAGTTACCAATGACGCTCAGAAATTTACCAACTATATTACTACCCTTCTAAATAATCAAGATTTTTATACTATTCACAAAAAAAATGCTGAAGAATTCTTTTCTGAAGCTCTTGATGAAAATAAAGTTTTTGACAACATAGACTCTTTTTTTAAATTTTAATTATATGGCTAAAATTGCAATTGTAGTTCAACGATATGGTATAGAAGTTAATGGTGGTGCTGAATACCATGCGAGGGTACTTGCTGAAAAATTAAACTTAAGACATCAGGTTACTGTTTTGTCTACGAAAGCACTTGATTATGACGCTTGGAAAAATGAATACACTCAAGATACCGAACATATAAACAATATTGAGGTAAAGCGGTTTTCGTCTTTAAAAAAAAATCACAAACGTTTTAGAAAAGCAAGAAGAAAAATTTTACTCAATCAATTACATCATAAAGTTTTAAAAAAAATAAATCTTCTCGCTTTCGCAAAAAAACATCTGCCTTATATTAATCCTAGTAAAAAAAATGGCGCTTCTTTTGTTAAAGAACAAGGTCCGCAATGTCCTGACTTAATTAAATATATTGAAGCTAATAGTTCTAATTATGACTGCTTTATCTTTTTTACATACTTATATTACCCAACTTATTTTGGTATGAAAAAAGTAAAAGAAAAAGCAATATTTATACCCACAGCTCACGACGAACCTTTGCTATACACTAAGCCCTTTGAAAATTTATTTTCGGTACCAAAATATATTATGTACAACACAAGCTCTGAAAAAGAACTGATTACCAACCATTTTTCAAACGTATCAAGTTACAATGATGTAGCAGGTGTAGGAATAGAAGAATTTAAAGTGACAGAAAATGATATAACCAATAAATATAAATACGATTTTGAGTACTTTATTTACATTGGAAGAATAGATCACAATAAAGGTTGTGATGAATTAATTCATTATTTTTCTAATGGGAATTTTAATCGAGAAATTAAACTTGTTTTGGTAGGTAACAATGAAAATTTTCATACAACTAACAACACCGATAATGTAATTTTTACAGGTTTTGTTGATGAAAACACCAAATATTATTTATTAGAAAATTCTAAAGGATTAATTATTCCTTCAAAATACGAAAGTTTATCATTGGTTACTTTAGAAAGTATGTTGCACAAAAAAATTGTTGTTGCTAATAAAAAATGTGAAGTGCTAAGGAAACATATAACAAATAGTAAAGCTGGCTACGTATATGACAACCAAAAAAGCTTTGAAAAATCAATAAATAAAATACTTAATTTAACCGAAAAAGAATATCAAAAACAAGCTGAAAATGGATTTTTATATGTTAAAAACAACTATACATGGAATCCTATTTTAGATAAATTTGACCAGGCTATCAACTTTATTAAAGCACAATAACTTATTCATTATTAAGTAAAAGCACTTCTTTATACACATTAATATATGCTTCAGCAGCTTTTTCCCAAGTAAATTGTTCTGCCCAATTTATAATTGAATTTGTTTTGTTGTTTTCTTTATAGTCTTTTAAACCCTTAACAAACACCTTTTTCATTGAATTGGGTTCAAAATTTTGAAAATAATAAGCATGCTCTCCTCCTATTTCAGGTAAGCTAGTGTGGGTTGATAAAAAAACAGGCTTACCCAACAACATAGCTTCTATTACAGGAATACCAAAACCCTCTGCTATCGAAGGAAACAAAAATGCTTCACAATTATTCAAATACCAATATTTTTCTTCTTCAGAAATACCCCCTAATAAAACTACGTTATGCTCAACGTCTAGTTTTTTAGCTTCTTTTTTAATTTTTTCAAGATAATTGGCATCAGGTTGAATACCCGCTATTAACAATTTACAATCGCTTTCTTTACTTAGCAAATTTAAAAGAACATGAACGTTTTTTTTAGGCAAAACAGTACCCAGTGTAAATAAAAACTTCCCTTTAGGTTTATATGACGGTGATTTAAAATTAGGATAACGAACGAGGTTTACACCATTGTATATCACCTTTACTTTTTTTCCTGATAAATTTATATGCTGCTGTACATCGTTTAAAACAAATTTTGATATCGTAGTTATATAATCTGCCCTATCTACTCGTTTTTGTACTTTATTTAAAAGCTTTTGTTTTTTATTTTCACTTTTAGCCTCGTATAAAAAATTTAAATCATGAATTGTAAACACAAACTTAATAGGCCTTATAGGTACAAATTTAGTTGTTTGATAGGTTCCGTGCCATAAAGAAAATCGACTAGATGTTTTCAATAAAATTTTATCTATTAATTTTCTATTTATTCTCTTAATACTTGAAGGAAGATTAATTTTTTTATGAGCAAAAAAGTAATAGTTGAAAGTAGTATCTTTAATTAAAAAATCAGATAAATTTTTACAATAATTGTACAACCCTGTATTGGGGTATTTCATTCTTTCAATGTCAACTATAATGTTTTTTTTATCCAATTTGTTCATATACTTTCATTATATTTTTGGCAATTTCTTCGTCATTAAACCGCTGTGCAAAAATAAACCCTTTTTCTGTTATATCTTTTTTTTCTGATTTTGAAAGTTTTAATAGTTTATCAATACTTTTTTCCATCTCATCTACATTATATGGGTTTACGTATGTAGAAAACGGGCCTCCTGCCTCAGGAAACACCCCTGTATTTGTAGTAATTACAGGTGTTTTTGAATACAACGCTTCAATTATAGGAATGCCAAACCCCTCAAAAATACTAGGGTATATAAATATTTCGGCTAATTGATACATGGTAGACAATTCATCTAAGGTTAAACCTTCTAAAAAGAAAACTTTATTTTCTAATTTATGTTCTTTTATATAGGCCTCTATTTTTTTATAATACGCTGTTTTTTTTCCAACAACAACTAAAGGTATTTCACTGTTTTTTAAGGCTTTTACAATAACCAAAGCATTTTTTCTTTCTTCAATGGTACCTACATTTAGTAAAAATTTATCGGGTAATTGATATTTATTTTTTAAGGTATTTTTTTCTAACTCGCTTCTTTCTTTTTTAAAAACTTCATTACAGCCTTGGTAAACAACTGTTATTTTTGAAGCAGAAACTTGTAAAAAAGTAATAATATCTTTTTTAGTTTGTTCACTAATCGCAATTATTTTATCTGCTTTTTTAGCAGCATAACGAAACTTTAAAAAATGAATTTTTCTGTCAAAATACGAATACAGTTTAGGGTAGCGTATAAAAATTAAGTCATGTATGGTAACTACAGTCTTAACTCCTTGTTTTTGTAACCCTCTAGGAATTTCTCCTGACAAACCATGAAATAACGTAATTTTATCTTTTTTAATATTTTTTACCACAGCTCTTTGACGCCAAATAGAAGATAGTTTTTTCCATAAAAATGATTCTGGAAGCTCTTCTTTCATAGAATTGGTTAACTCAAGTCGTGTTATTTTTTTTGGTTTAGGGTTATATAAGTAATACGTGTTTAACGGGTAGTATTTAGCTAATACGCGTACTAAATCTCTACCATAATTACCCAAACCTGTTGCGTTATGAAAAATACGCTTTGCATCAAATCCTATCCTCATTTTTTAGTTGTTGTAATGTAATTAAACTATCAAATCGTTTGGCAACACCATACGCCATAAAATACGAAAAAAGCAAGCCATTTTTACCATCTAAAAAACCAAATTTTAAAAAAAAATGAATACAAAACCGAGCCGCTGGTTTTACATAAATATGATACATGTTTACTTTTTTATTGCTTTTAAACAATTCTATAGCTCTTAATTTGGCGTAATAATTTAACTTATTTTTAAACTGAATGGCACTTTGATACGTATAATGGTTTAAATTTCCTTTTAAAAAACCTACTTTACCATCAACCACTATTTTTTCGTGTACTATACCTTGATAAATAGATTGTTGTTTTTTAAATAATCGTATTATTTTATCTGTAAAACCTCCAAAAACAAGTTTTTTATCTTTTACAAAATTCTTTCTATAAACTTTAAAGGCTAAAAAATTTGCTGGTTTTTCGATTGCCTTTACAATTGATTGCCTTAATTGGTCAGTAACCACCTCATCGGCATCAACTACAAGTATCCAATCGTGTAGTGCTTTTTTTATAGCATAATTTTTTTGAGCAGAAAAGTTATCGAACTTACGTTGTAATAATCGTACTTTATTTTTTTTTATAATATCAACTGTCTTATCGGTACTAAACGAATCAACAACTATAATTTCATCTGCAAAAAAAACAGAATCCAACACTCTTTGAATATTGGATTCTTCATTTAAAGTAGTTATTATTACTGTTAGTTGAGCCAATTAGTGTTTTTTATATTACTTTATAATTTAACAAGATTATTTAGCCTTGATAAAGTTTTGTAAAGATATATAATTGACCTAACAATAGAAAAAACAAATAAAAAAGTGATTACCTTGGTATTTGTTTTCAAAATCATTTTTTAATCTCTCAATACTATACCGCTACATCATATTCGCGTAAAGCATCGTTTAGCGACGTTTTTTTATCGGTACTTTCTTTACGTTTTCCAATAATTAAAGCACATGGAACTTGATATTCTCCTGCGGCAAATTTTTTAGTATAACTGCCAGGAATTACTACCGAACGTGCTGGTACTCTTCCTTTCATTTCTATAGGCGTATCACCTGTAACATCAATAATTTTAGTACTCATTGTTAATACCACATTAGCACCAAGCACAGCTTCTTTTTCAACACGCACCCCTTCTACAACAATACAACGAGAACCAATAAACGCACCATCTTCAATAATAACAGGGGCTGCTTGTAAAGGTTCTAAAACCCCGCCTATACCTACTCCTCCTGAAAGGTGTACATTTTTACCTATTTGCGCACAAGAACCTACTGTAGCCCAAGTATCTACCATAGTACCCTCATCTACATAAGCACCTATATTTACATAACTAGGCATTAAAATAGTACCTTCAGAAATATAGGCTCCATAACGAGCAACGGCATTAGGCACTACTCGAATACCTTTTTCTTTAAAGTTTCTTTTTAACGGAATTTTATCGTGATACTCAAAAATACCAGCTTCTAATGTTTCCATTTTTTGAATAGGAAAATACAATACCACTGCTTTTTTAACCCATTCATTTACTTGCCATCCGTTAGCTGTAGGTTCTGCAACCCTTAACTTACCAGAATCTAATAAATTGATTACTTCTTTTATGGCTTTAATCGTAGCTTCGTCTTTTAACAACTCTCGATTATCCCACGCTTTTTCTATATTAGTTTGTAATGTTGTCATTCGTAAAATTTAATTTTGCTGCAAAGATACAAGGTGCAGCCTATATTTTTATGCGAAAATACACATTTTAAACAAATCTATTTTTGTTGTTAAAAACACCTCTTTATCGTTAATTTTATTTACTTTACTTTTGCAATAAATTTTTAATTTGAGTAGAATTATAGCTTTAGATTTTGGAGAAAAAAGAACAGGTATAGCCGTTACCGATGAGCTGCAAATTATAGCTTCTGGTTTAACAACGGTAGACACCCAAAGCCTAATTCCTTTTTTAAAAGAATACCTTGTTAAAGAGCAGGTTTCTTTAATAATAATAGGCAAACCTAAACGTATGGACAATACCCATAGCCAAAGCGAACCTCTTATTGTTAATTTTTTAAAAAAACTAACAAAAGAAATCCCTTCTATCCCTATAGAAAGAGTTGATGAACGATTTACCTCAAAAATTGCTTTTCAAACCATGATTGATAGCGGATTAAAAAGAAAGCAGCGGAGAAATAAAGCACTAGTAGATGAAATTAGTGCTACTATTATTTTGCAATCGTACTTATACAACAAATAGCATAAATTTTTATATTTTTTTGTTAAAAAATGGTAATTCAAATTCGTAATTCACAATTCTATATGTAAGTTTGCACATCATATAAAAAATAAAAAATGATTTTACCTATTATTGCATACGGTGATCCTGTTTTACGTAAAGTAGGAAAAGAAATTAGCAAAGAATACCCTAATTTAAAAGAGTTGATTGCCAACATGAGAGAAACTATGTACAATGCCTCTGGTGTTGGTTTGGCTGCCCCACAAATAGGAAAAGATATTCGCTTATTTGTTATAGACACCTCTCCGTTTGCAGAAGATGATGAATTAAATACTACCGAAAAAACAATTTTAAAAAATTTTAATAAAGTATTTATCAATGCTAAAATAATAGAAGAAGAAGGTGACCAATGGGCTTTTAATGAAGGATGCCTTAGTATACCTAATATTCGCGAAGATGTTATGCGCCCTGAAAAAATAACCATAGAATATTTAGACGAAAATTTTACTCCTCACAAAGAAACCTTAAACGGATTAGCAGCACGTGTTTTTCAACACGAATACGATCATATTGAAGGAATTTTGTTTACCGATAAAATTTCGTCTCTAAAAAAACGATTGCTTAAAAAAAAGTTAGATAGAATATCAAAAGGAGATATCAGTGTAGACTATAAAATGCGCTTTCCTAATTCAAAAAAAAGATAACATAATAAACTATGTTATAAATACTTAAACCCTAACAAAAAGCTAAATTTAAATATGACCTTTACTAAAATTATTACCATTAGTGGCAAACCTGGATTGTTCGAAATTTTATCACAAACAAAAAACAGTGTAATTGTTAAATCGCTTATTGAAGGCAAACGATTTCCAATAACAGCTACACATAACGTTAGCTTATTAGAAAACATCGCTATTTATACTTACGATGAAGAAATTCCGTTAGCTACAATTTTTAAAAATATTGCCGATAAAGAGCAAGGCAAAAAAGCCATTTCACATAAAGAAAGTAATAAAAACGTAACAAATTATTTTTTAGAAGTACTTCCAAATTACGACCAAGAACGCGTATACCCTTCTAACATAAAAAAAATAATTCAGTGGTATAATATTTTAGTGAATGCTGATTTTGATTTTTCTACCTTAACGCTAGAAGTTTCAACTGAAGAAGAAGAATAAATGTTAAGCTCTCGAAAACAACAATTAGAAGCATTTAACAGGCTGTTAGACATCATGGATGAACTTCGAGCTAAGTGTCCGTGGGATAAAAAACAAACCTTAGAGAGTTTACGACATTTAACCATAGAAGAAACCTACGAACTTGCCGATGCTATTCTAGAAAATAATTTAGACGAGGTAAAAAAAGAATTAGGTGATTTACTATTGCACATTGTTTTTTACGCAAAAATAGGTAGCGAAAAAAACAACTTTGATATTGCTAGTGTTACCAACAGTATTTGTGATAAATTAATAGATCGACACCCTCATATATATGGCGATGTTAAAGTTACTAGTGAAGAACAGGTAAAACAAAATTGGGAAAAACTTAAACTAAAAGAAGGTAAAAAATCGGTTTTAGAAGGGGTGCCTAAAAGTTTACCTGCATTGGTAAAAGCAAATCGAATTCAAGATAAAGTTGCTGGTGTTGGATTTGATTGGGAAAAACCTAATCAAGTTTGGGAAAAAGTACAAGAAGAACTTGCCGAGTTAAATCAAGAAATAGAAAAAAACGATACTGAAAATATTGAAAAAGAATTTGGAGACGTTTTATTTTCTATGATAAACTATGCTCGATTTATAGGTGTAAACCCAGAAAATGCCTTAGAAAAAACCAATAAAAAGTTTATTAACAGGTTTCAATATTTAGAAAAAGAAGCTCATAAAGCAGGAAAGTCTTTAGCCGACATGACACTCGCTGAAATGGACGTTTATTGGAATCAAGCAAAAAAATATTTTTAATATGGATATTGCAATTGTTACTGGTGGAAGTAAAGGAATTGGTAAAGCAATTGCAAAAAAATATATAGCAGAAAAATATACGGTTTTCTCTTTAGCTAGAAGCACTACTGATTTAAAAAACTGCACACAAATCAAGGTTGACTTAGGTAATTTAGAAGCTGCTGAAAAAAGTTTTATTTCGCTTTTTAAGCGTTTTGAAAATAAAAACATTCATTCAATCACGCTCATAAACAATGCAGGCAGATTAGGCACCATATCAAATTTAGAAAATATACAACCCGAAGATATTGCTAAAACCATTAACCTAAACACTACTATTCCACTTATTTTATCAAGTTTATTTATTAAACTAACCTCACATTTTAAGTGTACAAAAAAGCTTATCAATATTTCTTCTGGAGCTGCCATAAAACCTTACCAAGGATGGAGTGTTTATTGTGCTTCTAAAGCGGCTTTAAACATGATAACACAAACAATTGCTAGCGAACAAAATCAACTAAAAAATGGTGTAATATGCGCCGCCATTTACCCAGGAGTTGTTGATACCGAAATGCAAGAACAAATTAGACAAACAAATAAAAAAGACTTTAAAAACAAAGCGCGATTTGTTAATTTAAAACTTAACAACCAATTATTTACACCTACACATGTTGCTAATACCCTGTTTAAGATTGATAAAAACAATCTAGTAAACAATGGCGATATTATAGATATTCGCAATATAACGGATTAAACTATGAGCAGTTTCGAAAGCAAATTACAAACACACGCGAAACTAAAAAATTAGTGCGATTTTTTACAGATAGCTATTTAAACAAGAACTACTCATAGTTGTGTTATACACCTTATTTTATACCACTATTGTTTTTAACAAAGTATATCCGTCTGTTGTATTTCCCTTTAAAGAATCGAGCATATTACCCTCAACACTATCTGAAAAAACATTATCGTTACTATTTAAGGTATCTGCTTCACCATTATATCCTGATGTTGCATAAACTGTATCACAAACATCTTTTGGAAAAGCAATTTGTGTTACACGTATTGAGTTCTCATTTGAATCTAATACCTCAATGTGAATATGCGGTGCTCTCCCGCCATACCAGCCCGGAAAAATACTTATAAAAGATACCTGACCGTTTGAATCTGTGGTTTGTCGCCCTCGTAAAAAATCTTTATCCGTATAATCGGTTTGTTGCATTTGGGTTCCGCCATATTGCGAATAATTTCCTTCAGCATCACAATGCCATAAATCAACCAATACGCCTGAAAGCGGATTACAATCATCACTTTGGTCTTGAATTGTAAGCGTAATTAATAATGCAACTCCCGTTCTGTCTCCAACAATATTTTCTTGCACTAATTGAGCAGGGGTTTTAATTGGAAAAGGCCCAGCAGTTTCACTTGGAGATAAATCACAATCTCCCACTGTTGTTTCTGTAGTTGAGCTACTGTCTTCATCGTTTGAACAAGACGTAATTACAGTAGGCAAAGCCACTATAGAGCCAAAACCAATAATTCCTTTTTTTAAAAAATTTTTTCTGTCCATAAAATTGTAAAATTAAATTGTTAATACTCTCTCGCTAACTTCAGTGTGTTGTTATTATTTAAAAACGTATTTGACTACAATTTGTTGCGGCTTGAAAGCGATTAATTTAGTTAAAAAAACTAAAAAGAAAAGCGGTAATTTTTAAACCTCATACAAGCATAAACCAACTATTTGATTATTAATTATATATGTTTTTCATTCTCAATTTTTGCTATCAGTTTTTCTGTTTTAGCAATGATGTCATTGTAATGTTCTACAATATAAATCGAGTTCTTCATCATTTTTACTTGAAAAAGAATTGCTGGTTTTTTCATCATAATCTTAAAGTCGTAAGTTCCATCAGGCAAAAATGTTGCATTTTCTTTAAAAGCAATTAAAAGTCGGTTGTTTTCTTCGTTAAAAACAGCTTTTTGTGATTTAATAAACGGAATGGCTTCTTGATAATAGTTTACAATTTCTATTAATAGTTCTTTGTTAGATATTATCGAAAATATTCCTGATGATTTTGCTGCATCGAAGTAACTATTATGAACTGGGGTATATTTTGGAATGATTAAACTATAACTATCAAACTCTTTTTTAACAGCATTACAATTATTCTTTTGTTCTCCAAGACATATCTGATAGTCAAGTATGGCAATTTGATTGATATAAAAATCTTTCTCTTTTTTCCATTCAACAACATCTTTTTTTAAATCAACTATTAAATCTTTAAAAAATTCTTTTTCAGTACGTTTGTTTACTTTTTTGATATTCAAATTTTGAAACCAAATTGAAATAGACACCGCAAAAACAATAATTAGAATTTCTAAAATAATTTCTCTAACTTTTTTCCAAAAGCTATTTTTATTATTTCTTGAGTGTTTCAAAATATTTTTTATGCGATTGATTACATCTTGTTCTGCCATAATAATTTTATGTAAAATCAATTACTGCAATATTTTTATATTACTTGCTTCAGCAAACCAAAACGCTAAACGTAGTTCTGCCTTTAAAAAGTAAATATACTAAATAAGCATTGAATTTCAATAAGGAATGAACCGCAGGAGCTATAGTCTTATTACAGTCTTTTTTTGTTAAAACCTAAAAAACACAAAAAAAACACTCTATGTTTCTATTTTAATTTGGTTTAGCTCTTTGTTGTGTATCGTTTGTCTATGCATTCACTTATTTTACCCATAATAAAAACAATCAATGCTATAGTTACAGAAAAAATTACCCCTGTAATAATTGAAAAATTTCGTCCTGTATCGGAAATTACTTTTCTCATCGCTTTATTTTGCTCTGGTGTAATTTCATCTCCACTAAAAAAACCATCTCTATTCAGGTCAAATTTTTGTAGAGCTAATTCCGATGAAATATCAGAGTAAGTTGCCCCTCCAACAATGAGAAAATAAATTCCAAAAAATATTGTTGTGCTTATCCAAAACCATTTCCATTTTCCCCGTACAAATATTTTTTCTCTTTTCAGAATTATTATTCCTAAAATCAGAATTGAAATCAGACTCGAAATTATTAAATGATATGGCAAATCTATTTCATTCATTAATTTTAGTTCGTTTTTGATAAACCACACACAACAATCTATTTACCTTTAAAGTTTGCTTTCCGTTTTTCTAAAAAAGCTTTTGTGCCTTCTTGAAAGTCGTAAGTATTAAAGCAGTTACCAAATTCGGTAATTTCAACCTCATACCCATTAACTCCTTCTTTAAAATTAGCATTTACAGCTTTAATAGCTTTACCTATAGCAATAGGAGAATTTCGCATAATTTTTTCAGTAATTTTTTCAGCAAAAGACCGTAATTCTTCTTGAGGCACTACATGGTTTACTAGTTGATTTTCTTTTGCTTCTTGAGCAGTAATCATTCCTGCAGTCATAATCAATTCCATTGCTTTTCCTTTACCTACTAACTGCGCTAAGCGTTGTGTGCCTCCATAACCAGGAATAAGCCCTAGAGATACTTCGGGCAATCCCATTTTTGCATTATCAGAAGCTATTCTAAAATGGCATGCCATGGCTAACTCTAGCCCACCTCCTAAAGCAAAACCATTTATTAAAGCAATTACTGGAGTAGTTAAGTTTTCTATAAAATTAAATAATATTTCTTGCCCTTTACGAGCCAACATTTCACCTTTTTCAGCAGAAAAGTTCGCAAATTCAGTAATATCAGCTCCTGCAACAAAAGCTTTATCACCGTTACCTATTACCAAAATTATTTTTACTAAATCATCATTATTTAAATCGTTAAATGCATTGTGTAACTCTTGTATGGTATCACGATTTAACGCATTGAGTTTTTTAGGTCGATTAATGGTTATTATTGCTACGCCTTTATTTTTTTCTACTAAAATATTTTCGAAATTCATTTTTATTATTTTTTAATCCACCTCTAAAATGTAAATGCTTATTCTTTTGGTAAAATTACGGTAAAAACAGTGCCAATACTTTCTTTAGAAATAAACGAAATATCACCTTTATAGGCTTTAATTATATTTTTAATAATCGATAAACCAAGCCCCATACCACTTGATTTTGTTGTAAATTTAGGTTCAAAAATAAGTTTTTTGTTTGCTTCTGAAATTCCTTTACCATTATCAGAAACAGTAATTTTTACGTTACGATCTTCAGAAGAAACTTTCACTTCTATTCTAGGGTGTTTTTCTTCTTCTACTGCTTGAGAAGCATTTTTTACTAAGTTCGTTACAATTCTAACCAATTGTGTTTTGTCTAAATTAGCAGCGATACTTTTTTCTTGAGGAAAAAAATGCACATATTCTTTATTAAAAATATCTAGAGCATGTTTAACCACATCAACCACATCTAAATTTTCACGACGTTGAGTAGGCATTTTAGCAAAATCTGAAAAAGCAGACGCTATAGAACTCATTACATCTATCTGCTGAATTAGTGTTTGACTATATTCTGCCACTTTTTCCTTAATATCAGGGTCTTGAGCATCGAATTTACGCATAAAACTTTGTACCGATAAACGCATAGGGGTTAACGGGTTTTTTATTTCATGAGCAACCTGTTTTGCCATTTCTTTCCACGCCTGTTCCCGTTCGCTTTGAGCTAATTTTACTGCACTATCTTCTAATTGATCAATCATATTATTATAGGCAGCTACCAAATTGTTAATTTCAGTACTTGCAGACTCTAACGTAATTTTTTCGTTGCGTTTATTTAAACTGGTTTCTTTAATTTTTTCTGATATCGTTTGTATTGAACGTGTTATATAACTCGATAAAAAATAAGCCAACACAATAGCTAAAACAAGCATTAACAAATAAACTAATATAAGACGCAACATAAACTCTCGAAACTCAGTTTTCTGCTCTCTATTGTCTTGAGCAATCTGTAACTCTAAAATTCCAATACGTTTAAATTTAGGATCGTTTATATAACTGTACGAAGATTGGTAGGTAATATTACCCACAATGTTTGCCTTTAAAATCTCATGATTTGAGCTGTTCGCTAATTCATTAACGGTTTGTTCCGAAAGCGGTGTTTTGTCAACTTTTTCAAAAGCTATCGGCTTAGACGACTTTAATAAATTTCCATTCATATCGTACATTGTAATGGTTAACTTATGTACTGCTGAAATTTCATAGATTCTATCTTGAAAAATTTTTGATAGGTTTTCAGTATTTACTGGATAGGTAGTTTTACGTTTTAATTCAATTTCTATGTCTTGTTTCGTGGCTTCTTCTTTACGTCCAAAACGTTTTATATTGTAATCTTTTGTTTGCTCATCGTATTGATATATGGTTACTATTGCAATAAGTACCGATGCTAGTAATACCAATAATATCATGGCAATAAATATTCGTATTCGTAACGATATGTTTTTAAATTTTATCACCTTGTTTTTTTACTATCCTTATTTTGGGTATTAAACATATACTTTTTTTTATTTATTGTTAACCGATAATCTAAATTTACTTTTTTATATAAAATTAATCAAGTAAACTTTCTTTAACGTGTAAAAATCGAGTTAATTTCATTGATAAATCTAACAAAATAATTTTAGCATTTCCATTTCTTTCTATGTGATACAAGGCATTATTTAATTCTTTTTCTATCGATAAAATATTATTGCCATGCACAAAAGGCGCAAAGTTTTTTATATCGAATTTTGGTGTTTGAGTTTCTAAAAACACTAATTCGTCTGCCTGATAATTAAGCAGTAAAGCTTGTCTAAAAAAATGTAAGCAGTACAGTAAAAATTGTTTTTGAGTTTCACGTCCAGAAGCCGAAATTTCGTTAGACCACATGATTAAGTCTTCAACAACTGTTGCATTGCCTTTTGCACGAAAAGCTGAACGTATCCATGTTATAAACCATTGTTCAAACTGCAAATCGTTGGTACTATTATGTAATAAATGCAATGCTTTATTATAGTTACCTGCTGCTTGATGCGCACACTTTATAGCATCACTTTCAGTACAATGTTCGTTTTTTATTAATGCTGTGGTAATATCTTGCTCACTTAAAGGCGGAAAATGCAATGCTTGACATCGCGATTTAATGGTGTTAATTAATTGCGATTCATCTTCTACTACCAATAAAAAAACGGTTTTAGCAGGAGGTTCTTCAATTAGTTTTAACAGCTTATTTGCAGCAGTTGTATTCATTTTTTCTGCCATCCAAATAATCATTACTTTAAATCCTCCTTCATACGATTTTAATTTTAATTTATTTACAATATCTTCAGCCTCGTCAACCCCTATTAATGCTTGTTTGTTTTCTACCCCTATATACTGTAACCAATCAAACAAACCTCCATAAGGTTTTTCGCTTATAAACTTTCGCCAATCTTCTAAAAACAAATTACTTACCGCATGTTTTTTAACCGACTCATTTGTTGTAACTGGAAAGGCAAAATGTAAATCGGGATGTTGTAATTTATTGCATTGCAAATTACATCTTTCAACATTTTCAGAAAAATTACACAACAAAAACTGAGCATATGCAATAGCCATAGGTAAAGCACCCCTACCTTGTTCTGCAACAAATAGCTGTGCATGAGGTATTCTACCTTTTTCAACAGAAACTTTTAAATGATTTTTAAGGTGTTCTTGACCTATTATTTGATTAAAAAGCATACACAAATATAACCCAAATTACGAAAACGTTATCTCAAGTTTTAAAATTTAGTTACCCTTAAAAATACGTAATTGCTTACATTTGTGTTTCGCAACAGATTAAAAGTCTAATTTCACTTAAATTAGATAACTAAAAGCAACCTTTAATGGTTCAAAAAAAATTAAACTGACATAAGCGATTTTGACAATACAAAATATATTAACCTATTAAAATAAGCTATTTAATTTAAATTTATTCAAATGAAAACAATCAACGATTTTAACTTCAAAGACAAAAAAGCACTTATCCGAGTAGATTTTAACGTTCCTTTAAATAGCGATTTTCAAGTTACTGATAACACTAGAATTGAAGCTGCAAAATCTACTATTATTAAAGTTTTAGAAGATGAAGGTAGTTGTGTACTTATGTCACATTTAGGGCGTCCAAATGGTGTAGAAGACAAATACTCTTTACGTCATATTGTAGATGAAGTAACAAAAGTTATTGGTTGTAATGTAAATTTTGTTGACGATTGTGTAGGCGCTAAGGTTGCCGATGCAGTTAATAATTTACAAAATGGTGAAATTTTATTACTAGAAAATTTACGATTTCATCCCGAAGAAAAAAAGGGAGATGTGGCTTTTGCTAAAGAACTTGCTCAATGGGGTGATATCTACGTAAACGATGCCTTTGGTAGTGCCCATAGAGCACACGCTTCTACAGCGGTGATTGCTCAATTTTTTAAAGATAAAAAATGCTTTGGAAATTTACTCGCTAAAGAAATAGAAAGTATTGACAAGGTTTTAAACAACCCTAAAAAACCCTTAACAGCTGTTTTAGGTGGCGCAAAAGTATCGTCTAAAATTGGTGTTCTTGAAAATATAATTGAAAAAGTAGATCACATTATTATAGGAGGAGGAATGACTTTTACCTTTATAAAAGCCTTAGGGGGTAGTATTGGTGATTCATTGGTAGAAAATGACAAATTAGATTTAGCTTTACATATATTACAACAAGCCAAAGAAAAAAACACAACCATTCATTTACCTGTTGATACTCTTATTGCCGATTCTTTTTCAAACGATGCTAAAACACAAATAGTACCCGTTAATGAAATACCTGATGGATGGATGGGCTTAGATTGTGGACCTAAAACTTCAGAAAATTTTGCTGATGTTATTGCCAATTCTAATACTATTTTATGGAATGGCCCTTTAGGTGTTTTTGAAATGGAAAATTTTGCTACAGGCACAATTAATTTAGGAAATGCAATTGCTGAAGCAACCAAAAATGGTGCTTTTTCTTTAGTAGGTGGTGGCGATTCTGTTGCCGCAGTAAAACAGTTTGGATTTGCTGATAAAGTGAGCTATGTTTCTACTGGAGGAGGAGCTATGTTAGAAATGTTAGAAGGAAAAACCTTACCCGGTATCGAAGCCATTAATAATTAAGCAATTTTTTAAATACCTCATGAAGTACACTACTTTACCAAACACCGATATAAAAGTCTCTAAAATTTGCTTAGGTACAATGACCTGGGGAAAACAAAATACGGAGACCGAAGCTCATGAACAAATGGATTATGCTCTTGAGCAAGGTGTCAATTTTTTTGACACCGCAGAAATGTATCCAGTTCCTGCATCAGCAGAAACTTATGGCGAAACAGAACGAATTATCGGAAATTGGTTAAAAAAAACTGGAAACAGAAATAAAGTAGTACTTGCTAGTAAAATAGCGGGTGGTGGTGCTTATACTGCACACATTAGAAATGACGGATTTAGCAAGCGGGCGATTATAGAAGCAATAGAAAATAGCCTACAGCGATTACAAACTGATTATATTGATTTGTATCAATTGCATTGGCCTTTACGTGGTGTAAATTGCTTTGGTGTTCGTGATTACCCCTACAAAACAACTCATAAAGAAGCTGAAAACCATCTAGAAATTTTAGAAAGCCTTAACGATTTTATAAAACAAGGAAAAATAAAACATATAGGGCTATCTAACGAAACCCCATGGGGTACAATGCTGTACATTAAAACCGCTGAAATTTACAATTTACCTAAACCTGTAACAATACAAAACTCATACTCTATTATTCACCGTTCTTACGAATATGGAATGTCAGAAGTATCTTTAAGAGAAAATATAGGTTTATTAGCATACTCGCCTTTAGCTTTTGGCGTTTTATCAGGTAAATACATCGGAGGTAAAAAACCCGAAAATTCACGTATTATTAAATTTCCAAGGTTAAACAGGTATTCTAGCAAAGAATCTGAAAAAGCCGTTATTGCCTATCAAAAAATAGCTAAAAAACATGGCATTTCACTTCCTCAAATGGCTTTAGCCTATGTTAATCAATTACCCTTTGTTACAAGTAATATTATTGGCGCCACTAATATGGAGCAACTTAAAGAAAATATAAATTCGATAAACATTGAATTAACCAATGAAATACTTAACGAAATTGAAGAAGTGCATAAAATAATTCCTAATCCAGCACCTTAAAAATTATAACGCTTTTATAAAGCTATTGCTTTGGCGCAAATAAAACCGCCTGTCCATGCGTTTTGAAAGTTGAAGCCTCCCGTAACAGCATCAATATTTAACACCTCTCCCACAAAAAACAGGTTTTTATGTAGTTTACTTTCAAAACGTTTAAAGTTAATTTCTTTTAAATCAATACCGCCAGCAGTTACAAACTCTTCTTTAAAAGTAGTACGCCCATTAGCATTAAATAAACTCTGGGTTAATTGGTTCGTTAAATTTTGCAATTGCTTATTACTAACATCTGCCCAATTTTGATTGCTTTTTATTTCAGCTGCTATTACCAAACGCTCCCATAACCTACGAGGAACATCGTTAAAAGGCGATTTTAAATACAGCTGTTTTTTTGCATTCTGCTTTTTTAATTCTTGTAATATTTCAAAAACCTCTTTAGCATCTTGATTTAACCAATTTACTCGAACAGTATATTGATAGTTTTTATCAGCTAAAATTCTTGCTCCAAAAGCTGATAATTTTAAAACCGCAGGACCACTTAATCCCCAATGGGTAATTAATAACGCACCTGTATGTTCAAGATTTGTTCCTTCAATTTTTAGTATTGCTTTTGGCACAGATATTCCACCTAAATCAACAATCCGCTTATCATTTATATTAAACGTAAATAATGAAGGCACAGGTTTAACAACCGTATGACCAAGGGCTTCACTCAATTTCCATACTTGCTTGCTACTTCCTACCGCTAACACCACAAAATCAGCTTCAAACTGTTTATTTTTTGTGTTTACAATCCATTTATTATCGTGTTGATAAATAGAATTTACACCGTGGTTTTTTAACACCGAAATATTAAGATTATCAACAGCCTTTAAAAAACAATCTACAATGGCTTTCGAAGTGTTTTCGGCTGGAAAAACTCGGTTATCATCTTCAATTTTTAGTAAAACACCATGATTTTCAAACCATTCAAAAGTATCACCTGTCATAAATTGATGAAATGGCCCCAATAATTCTTTTTGACCTCTTGGATAAAATGTTGTAAGCTCTTTTGGATCAAAACAAGCATGAGTAACATTACAACGTCCACCTCCAGAAATTTTCACTTTTTGCAATACCTCGCTTCCCTTTTCAAGAATCGTAATATCTAAATCTCGATTCAGTTCTTTTGCGTTAATTGCTGTAAAAAAACCTGCGGCACCACCACCAATAACCACCACTTTTTTCATTATAAAATCATTTTTTTATAGGGTAGTATCGTGTCAAATCCTTTTTGTTTAAAATATGCTGGCGTATCTTCATTTCCTGTAGCTAAAACAAAATCGCCTCCCCAAGCCCCTAAACTTTTTACTTGTCCGAAATAATCTTTAAACAATAGGCTTTTTATAGGGTTTATTTTAATAATAGAACTGATAATTTGTTCGTGTTCAACAATAATTTTATCTAAATCATTAATGGTATTGGTTTTGATAAACTGTTCGGATAACGTAGAAATCTGATTAATCTTTGTTTGCACCTCGCTAAGAGGTATTTTTTCTTTATATTCTTTATATCTTTTAATACCTTCTCTACTATTTTGCTTTTGATTTAAGTATATAAAAAACAACTCATCTTCAAAATTTTGAGACCACTTAACCTCTTCTACAACTAAAGGTTTACTTTGACTATATTTATCTACTATTTGATAAGTAATTGGTGTATTGTGTTGTGCACAGGCAATATCGTAACCACTTCCTGAAAAGGTATGCCAAAGCAATGTAAACGGATTTACCTCTGCCCACATAGCTATATTATTGATTAAGGTTGACGAACTTCCCAACCCCCATTTTTGAGGAAAAGTTAAATTCGTTTTTACCACAAAACCATGCTTTGCACTTAAAAATGATGGATTTAATTTTTGAGCCTCTTGTAAAATATTGTATAACGTTTCTGCAATAAATTCGGCACTTCCTTCTTTGTCTGAATTATACGTTGTAGAAATTAAACGTAGCTTAGGTAAATCAAATATTGCCTGAAACCAACATTCACCTGTATTTGTATAACTATTCCAAACTAGTTGAGGCTCTTTAATTGGCTCAACTATTAAATCTTGCCCAAATTTAGTAGGTATAGCTAATGATTTTGCTCCGTCAAGAACAACATATTCTGCTGTAAGTAATAATTTTCCGTTACTATAATATTTTTCCACCATTTGTAATATGTAAGTTACTCACAAGTAAATTTATTTGAAACTATTTATTAAAAAGTAATCGTTCTCATCTACCGCTCAAGATTAAACCACTACTATAAAATTCCAAACTGTTTAAAATGATGCGTAAAATGTTTTACTTGAAATTTTTTCCAGTAAGTATAATCTAATTCTCCAAAAAATGGATGAACCACCGTTCTATTCGGATTTTTTTCAAATATATTTTTAAATAAATTTACCTGCTGTATTAAGTCATCTATTGCTTCACTTAACGAATTAAAAAGTAAAGGCTCTGGCTGTTCTGATAAAAACGGGGCTTTAAACCCAATTTGCAATTCATTTTCACTATTTAAAAATGGTTTTCTACGGGCTTCTTTTTCTTCTGAAACAAACACATCTACTTGCCAATTTCCGTTAGCTATTTGAGTAACTTTACTCAAATGCTCAATCATTTGTTGCGCATTCATTTTACCAAACAATGGTTTTGTTTTTTTTGTTAAAGCTACTAATTTAGTACGAACTTCTTTTTCATCTAAAAAATTAACCCAATTAATTGCTGGCTTTCGTAGTGTGTTTAATTTTTCTACAACAGCACTATGCGAGAGTGTTCTGTCTTTAAAATAAGCTATTACTTCTTCTTTTTCTTTATCGGTAGCTTTGTGTTGGTTTAAAATATTCATTAAATGCATTTTCATATGACCATGCTGAATTCCTTTGGTTGTTAAAGCTCTTAAGGCTGCAAAATTTTGAGCTAACCCAGCAGCAGCCATAATTTGCATTAGTGTTCTAGCTGTTGGGTGCCCTAACATATCTAGTGACAACTTTGCCATTGGATGTAATGCGGTTAAACCACCTACAGTACCAACAGCTAACGGAATTTCTATCCAAAATTTAAAAATACCATCTTTAATTTCGCAGTGGGTTACACTCTTATATTGACCATCTTTAGCGGCATAAGCATGTATAGCTGCTTCTATAGCTCTAAAATCATTACCTGTTGCTAATACCACAGCATCTATACCATTCATAATTCCTTTATTATGAGTTACCGCTCGGTAAGGTTCTACTTCAGCAATTTTTACTGCTTGTTTAAATTTTTCTGCAAATTGTTCAGGATTTTTTCCTCCTAATTCTTTAACCGCACAACTTACCTCTGCCCTTACCAAACAATCAGGAACGTAGTTAGATAAAATACTCATCACAATTTGTATGGTATCATTTTTAAATTGATTGGCTATGGCTTCTAAACACGAGTTAATAAAATTAGCTCCCATGCTATCTTTAGTTTCAAAAGTTACATGTAACTGATAATAATTTTCAAGTTTATCTGTCTTATCAACCAATTTAATATCTAAAATTCCACCACCACGTTTTTCCATATTTTTAGTAATAGAAGCTGTTGCGGCAAACAATTCAGTTTTATTAGTGTTAAAATAATTTTGTAATGCTGTTTTATCTCCGTGGTACATAAAATGCACTTGACCAACTTTTGTTGTACCCAGCACCTCTGTTTTAAACCCACCCCGTGTACTCCAAAACTTGGCTACCAAAGCCGCTGCTGCTACTACCGAACTTTCTTCAACCACCATAGGTATTACATAATCGCGACCATTGATTACAAAATTTGGCGCAATACCATAGGGCATGTAAAAATTAGAAATGGTGTTTTCTATAAAATCATCATGTAATTGTTGTAATTTCTCATCAACGTTCCAATATTGCTTTAAGGTTTTTATAATTTGTGGTTCATTATTAAAATAATAACGCGAAAGCCAATTTATCTTTTCTTCTTTAGTAAGTTTAGAAAACCCTGAAATAATTTTCGACATTAGTCAATCATTTTTTATACTCAACAAAGATAATTTATTACTACAAATTGTTGTTAATTATTATAGATTTGTGTTAAAATAGGATGTATTTAATGTTTTTTTCCGTAAACTTGGCAAACTTTAAAAAAAACAATACTGTTTTTAATAAAGTTAGCTTTTTTAATGAATTTCTACAACTAAGTGTAGTAAATCTACTTGATTGACTCATTAAAAAATAAATAAAATTATAGTTGGCTTGGCTATTTTAATTAAGATTTCAACGCGCTATAATTTAGATGTTTAACTCAAATTTATTTATGTGAAAAAACTGTTTTTTTTAGCATTTTTTACTTTTTTACTTTCATTTAAAGAAAAAAACACCCCTCCAACCTCCTCAGGAACCAAAGAAATTACTTTAGAAAAAATTTGGAACGGTAGCTTTTACCCAGAAGGCATGACTGCCTTAAACCCTATGAATGGTGATTTTTATTCATTATTAAATTATAATGAAATTACTAAATCGACTAGCGTAGATAAATACAGCTACGAAACCTTAGAAAAAGTGGCTACTATTGTAGATGGTCAAAATCTTGACAGTTTACACTACTTCTCTTCTTACTCTTTTAACAATAACGAAACAAAGTTAATCTTAGGCACCAACTTTAAAAAAATTTATCGCCATTCATTTAAAGGCACTTACTACTGTTATGATATTGCTTCAAAAAAACTCACGTTAATCGATAAAGACATTCAGCAACCCTCTTTTTCACCTGACAATAAAAAAATAGCGTATGCTAAAAATAATAATCTGTTTGTAAAAAACTTAGAAACTAAAAAAATTACACAAGTAACTTTTGACGGAAAAATAAACGCCATTATTAACGGAACCACCGATTGGGTGTACGAAGAAGAGTTTAGCTTTGTAAAAGCCTTTGAATGGAGTAACAATAGCAATTACATTGCTTTTTTACGTTTTAATGAAACTGATGTACCTACCTTTTCAATGGATATATACGGTAACCAGTTATATCCAAGCCAACAAGTATTTAAATATCCTAAGGCAGGAGAAAAAAATTCAATTGTATCATTACACTTATATAATTTAACTAGCAATACTACAAAAAAACTAGCCGTTGATTCGTACGAATATATTCCGAGAATACAATGGACAAATATGCCTAACACTTTATCAGTAACAACTTTAAATCGCCATCAAAACGATTTAAAATTATATTTTGTTAATGCTACTAATGGAAAAGCTAAAGTTATTTTAAATGAAAAAGACAAAGCTTATGTAAATGTACAAGACAATTTAACTTTTTTAGAAGACAACAGTTTTATTTGGACTAGCGAACAAGATGGCTTTAACCACATTTATCATTATAACGCAGATGGAAAACTAATAAACCAAGTTACTAAAGGTTCTTGGGAAGTAACCAATTATTACGGGTTTAATAAAGCGTTAAACACCATTTATTACCAGTCTACAGAAGGAGGCTCTATTAATAGAAATGTGTATCGTATTAAGTTAGACGGAACAGGTAAAAAAACAATTAGTCGCGACTATGGTACTAATACCGCTTCATTTAGTAAAAACATGCGCTATTTTATCAATGAATTTTCAGACGTTAAAACCCCACCTATATATGCTTTATACAAAGCCAATGGTACTCGTGTAAAAATTATTAAAGACAACGCTAAACTTAAACAAAAAGTTTCTACATATAAAATATCTCAGAAAGAGTTTTCTACCATTCACATAAATGGAAACGATTTAAATATGTGGATGATAAAACCTATAAATTTCGATAAAAATAAAAAATATCCATTATTATTATATCAATACTCAGGACCAGGTTCTCAATCTGTAAAAAACACTTGGCTTAACAATGACGATTACTGGTATAGCATGTTAGCACAAAAAGGGTATATCGTTGCCTGTGTAGATGGTAGAGGAACTGGATTTAAAGGGCGTGATTTTAAAAAAATAACCCAAAAAGAATTAGGAAAATACGAAGTTGAAGATCAAATTGAAGTTGCCAAACAATTAGGGAAACGCCCTTATATTGACGCAAATAATATTGGTATTTGGGGATGGTCGTTTGGCGGATTTATGAGCACGAACTGTATCTTAAAAGGAAACGATGTTTTTAGTATGGCAATAGCTGTGGCACCAGTTACCTCATGGCGTTTTTACGATTCGGTTTATACCGAACGATATATGGAAACACCTCAAGAAAACCCTAGTGGATATGACGATAATTCTCCTATTAACTACGCCTACAAACTAAAGGGTGATTATTTATTAATACATGGATCTGGAGACGATAATGTACATGTACAAAATGCTATGCAAATGGCAAATGCCTTAATCAGAGCCAACAAACAATTTGACTTTTTCATTTACCCCGATCGAACACACGGTATTTACGAAGGTAAAAACACCCGTTTAAACTTGTATACTAAAATAACAGCATTTATTGAAAAACACTTAGGTAAAAATCACAAAAAAACAAAAGAATAAACTTAAATTTATGACTAAATCTACTAACATCAAACAACCAAACCAAAAAGAATTATTTGGCCACCCAATAGGGTTATATATACTTTTTTTTACAGAAATGTGGGAACGTTTTTCGTATTATGGCATGCGAGGACTTTTGTCTTTATATATGGCGGCTAAATTAACAGATACTCGAGGTCCTGGATTAGGATGGACCGACTCTGAAGCTATTAAACTATACGGATGGTACACCATGTTGGTGTATGTTATGTCTATCCCTGGCGGAATGATTGCTGATAAAATTCTTGGTCAAAAAAAATCGGTACTTATCGGTGCTATCATATTGGTTTTAGGGCATGGAATATTAGCCATCAAATCCGTATCGGCTTTTTACGCTGGTTTAATATTAGTTATCTTAGGCGTTGGAATGTTAAAACCAAATATCTCTACAATGGTAGGTGGCTTGTATAGCAAAAACGATATTAGAAGAGATAAAGGGTTTAGTATATTTTATATCGGAATTAACACAGGCTCATTACTAGCAACTACTTTGGTGGGCTTGGTTGTTTTAGAATGGGGTTGGCATGCTGGTTTTGGACTAGCAGGTATAGGAATGCTTTTAGGATTAATTGTGTACCTATACGGTCAAAAATACTTAACTCATGTAGGAAACAAAACTACCGAAAACGAAAAAAAAGACCAAGTTTCTTTAACCCATCTTTTTAGCAATTTAATGCACTCTCCCAAACAATTAATTATTGTGGTTACACTCATTATTGTATCTATTTACTACGCTGGATTTCAAATGAGCGACATCGACCACTGGGCTTATGCCGTACTATTTGTATTTTTATCATTAGTTATTGGTATGTTAATGATGATTTATAAAAGTTTAAGAAATCAAATAGAAAAAGATCGTTTTTTAGTGGTTTTACTATCATTTTTTCTTGTTATTGTATTTTGGGGAGCTTTTGAACAAGCTGGCGGATTAATGAACCTATACGCTGAAAACAAAACCAACAGAGTATTATTTGGTTGGGAAATACCCACTATTTGGTTTCAAAGCTTAAATGCTGGGTTTATAATATTATTTGCTGTAACGGTGGCTAATTTTTGGGCAAAAAGAAAACTTAAAAACAAAGAAGCCTCTTCGTTATTTAAAATGGCTACTGGAACAATTATTATGGGGCTAGGTTTTGTTTTTATGGTTTTTGCAGCAAAAGACTATACAGCTAACGGCTCTTCTTCTATGTATTGGCTCGTATTAGCTTACTTTTTTCACACTATTGGAGAGCTTTGTTCTTCTCCTGTTTCGTTATCGTTTGTAACTAAATTAGCCCCTGTACGATATGCTTCGTTAATGATGGGATTATATTTTGCCTCTACAGGATTAGGTAATAAAGTAGCAGGATTAATTGGAGAAAATGCATCAAAATATGGCGAGTTCACTATTTTTAGCGGAATAACCATTTTTACTGTTATCTTTGGACTTTTAGTAATCGCACTACTTAAACCCCTTAAAAGATTAACTCACGGTGCAGAAGACAACGAAAAAGACCTAGGCGATCAAGAAGCTGAAGGTTTTGAATTAGCAGACTAAAAAACCACAAAACACATGAATACATCACAACAAAATTTTTTCGACACTAAAGTCATGGGGCATCCCGCAGGATTATTTGTCTTGTTTTTTACCGAAATGTGGGAACGCTTTTCGTACTACGGTATGCGTATATTATTAGTAGCATTTTTCTCAGCTTCAGTTTTAGACATGGGTTGGGGATGGCCAAAAGAACACGCCTTGGCTATTTTTGGCACATATACAGCTCTTGTTTATTTATCTACAATGATTGGCGGTTATTTTGCCGACAACGTTATTGGATATCGATGGGCTGTAGTAGTCGGTGCTTTATTAATGACCTTAGGGCATGGTTCAATGGCTTTAGAAAGTCCATTTTTCATTTACTTAGGATTAACTTTACTTGTATTTGGTAGCGGATTTTTTAAACCTAACATGACCTCTATAATCTCTGAAATGTATAATGATGTGCCTGAAAAAAAAGACGGTGCATATACCATTTTTTATATGGGGGTAAATGCAGGTGCCTTTTTCGGAATTATGCTTTGCGGATATCTTGGCGAAAAGGTAGGTTGGTCTTGGGGCTTCGGTTTAGCTGGTATTTTTATGTTATTTGGCTTGCTACAATTTTGGTTCGCACAAAATATTTTTGGCGATGTAGGCTTAAAACCACAAAAGAAAAATATCGACTTAGTTGAATTAGGTAAAGAACCTAAAAACAAAGAAACCATAGAAGGTTACAATCCGTATACACCTATACAAAAAGTACTTGTAATTATTTCTTCAATTCTTGGGTTACTATGGGTGTTTAACGATCCTATTTCTAAAATTACCGAAGGCGAAAAAAGTCTATTTAGTTTTAATATTGGTAGTTGGGACGGAAACACGATTGTTATACTAACTGCTTTAGTATTATTTATTACACTACTTGCTATACGAATACCTAAGTATTTACCCGTAGTAAGAGATCGCATGTTAGCCATTATCTTTTTTGCTTTTATAACCATATTTTTTTGGGCAGTTTTTGAACAAGCACCAGGTTCATTAACGCTATTTGCAAGAGACTATACACAACGAATTTTAACAGAAGATGCGGGTATTATTTTTAAAATAGTAGATGCATTAATGACACTTGTTCCGTTAGCAATTATATCGTATGTATTATTTAGGCTTTTTCAAAAAACATATACTAAATACCCTTTATCAAATCTATTTTTAGCCTTAAGTTTTTTAATCATTTGGGGTATTGCCATTTGGAAAGTTCATAACGATTATAATTCGGCAGCATACGAAATAACGTATTTAAATAATAATGACGTTAAAAAAACAGCCGAAGTAGTTTCTTCTAATCCATATAAAAATGGAGATAATATTCCGATAATTGACATAGAAGATGTTTCTTTTTACAACAAAACTGCGAATGAAAACAATGAAAAAACCATCAAAAACAATACCTTATATATAGACGGAAATGAAAGTGGTGAAGTTTTCGATGGAAAAATTATAGGCATTAAAAAAGAAAAGAAAATTGGAGCAGGTATTATGACCAATAATGCTGTTGTTGAACTGGTAAACCAACAAGGCAGAAGCTTTACAAAAGAATTAAAAATTGACAAAAATAAATTAGATAACTACTCTATAGGCAAACCTGTTTCTTTACTTATTACCCATCGTATCGATTTTAATAAAACAGGCTCAAAATCTGGAAAAAATGCCGTAGTAAACGCTAAGAAAAGCGCTGTTGAAATTCCTTTTTCATGGTTTAATATTCTTAACTCATTGTTTATTATAGCTTTAGCCCCATTTTTCTCTCGTTGGTGGGAAAGCAAATATAACCCTACAGCCAATGGTAAATATGCTATTGGTATGTTGTTATTAGGTTTAGGAATGGCGGTAATTGCTATTGGAGCGGGTAGTATACCTGCTGGAGCAAAAACAGCTTCTGTAAGTATAATTTGGTTGATTTTAGTATACTTGTTTCACACAATGGGCGAATTATGTGTATCGCCAGTTGCGCTTTCGTATGTTAGCAAATTAGTACCTGGACGCATGATAGCCATTATGTTTGGCGTGTGGTATTTAGCTGTTGCTATTGGTATGAAATTAGCAGGTTTGTTTGGTGAATATTCAGAAAAAGTATCACAAGAAGCGGGCTTAAGCACCTTTTTTTGGTACCTTACCATTGTATCTGTAGCACTAAGTATATTGGCTTTTATAACCACCCCAATAATTAAAAAATTAATGCACGGGGTTAAGTAATTTTAAGATAAACTATCCCCCTCTTCTTCTTTTTTTATAGAGAAAATATAACAACTCAGATTAATACATAAAAATATAAGATATCAAAGGCTTTAAAGCTTTTGATATCTTTAAATTATTTTTTACCCCTCAAATTCATGCGGAAATAGTTATATTTTTTATGTCTCAAAAAATAAAAAGCATACAATTACAATATCAGGGATTTTCACAAACCCCATTTCTGTGGCAGAAAAAAGATTTTTTTGGTTTAGAACAGTTTGAAAACACACCTATAAAAACAAGTACATATAACGCAAAAAATTTACAAAAACTACGATTAGGCAAATTGGTCGAACGCTTTGTCTCGTTTGAACTAGAACAAAATCCGTCTATTAAAATATTAGCCGAGAACATTCAAATTAAACAAAACAATATAACATTAGGTGAATTAGATTGTATTTTTACACAACAAAATAAACCAATTCATTTAGAAATTGTTTATAAATTCTATTTATTAGACACAACTAAAAAAGATGAGTTAACTTGTTGGATAGGCCCTAATAAACAAGACACTCTAATACAAAAACTCACCAAGTTAAAAAAAAAGCAACTACCCCTACTCTATAGTGCCGAGTGCGAAAAATATTTACAAAGTTTGGGGTTAAACTCATCAAAATTCAAACAATATGTGTATTTTAAAGCACAATTGTTTGTACCTCTTTCACACTACAAACCTCCTTTTTCATTTATAACAATAAATAACCAATGCATTTATGGGTTTTATATTAAACCTAAACAACTTCAACAATTTAACAACTGTAAGTTTTACATACCTAATAAACACAACTGGTTAGTAAAACCCTATTCGCATGTAAATTGGTTAACTTTTAACCATTTTACAAATGCTGTTGACGTTTTTTTAGATGAAAAAAATACTCCTCTGTGTTGGCTTAAAAAGCCTAATGGTGAATTATTTAAGTTTTTTATTATTTGGTGGTGAAAAAAAAGCCTCAACTTTTGTCGAGGCCTTTTGTTTCTATTATTTTATTAATTCAAGTTTAATTCAATAAAATCATCCGATTTCGTTTTTACCACTTTTAATGATTGTGAAAAATCTAGTAAAAATTGAATTGTTTCTTTTTTGGGTTGCATCCTTTGATTGGATGACTTTTTAGAGTAGAGTTGCACCATAAACGTTTTTTATTGATTACAACTATCTAACGTTATTACAGGTATATTTATTGTTATGTCATCAATATTATTTTATTTTTCTCAATAATTTTTCTCAAATTAATAAGTGCATAACGCATTCTTCCTAAGGCTGTATTAATACTTACCCCTGTATTTTCAGAAATTTCATTAAAACTCATATCCATATAAATACGCATTTTTAAAACTTCTTTTTGGTCTTCAGGCAATTCCTCAACCAACTCTTTAACATCTATCAAAATTTGCTCTTTCACCATTTTTTTTTCAGTATCTAACTCATTGTCACTTAATATTGAAAAAATATCAAACTCTTCTGTATTTCTAAAAATGGGCATCCGATTTGATTTTCTATAATAATCAATGACCAAATTATGCGAAATACGCATTACCCAAGGCAAAAATTTTCCTTCTTCATTATAATTACCTTTTTTTAAGGTTCGTATCACTTTAACAAAAGTGTCTTGAAAAATATCTTCAGTAAGATCTTTATCTTGTATTTTACTATAAATAAAGTTATATAATTGCCCCTTATGGCGATTAATTAAAATGGCAAGAGCGCCCTCGTCTCCTCCAATATAATTACTAACTAAAATACTATCGCTAACTACATCATTACGCATATGAAACTACTTTAAAAAAAGCGGAGTGCTTTTTTGATTATTATTAATATATAATGGTTTAAAGTAATTTTTTGCCTATAAGCGTTTTGATTTAATATGAATTATTAACAAAGATGCTCTTTTTTTTTTATATATCCAAATATTATAATCACTCTCTTAGTATTTTAAAACAAAAAGTGTCTTTTATTTATATAAAATAAACTTATTATTATTTCAAAAAATAGTATTTTAGAGCCTATTTTTATATCTTAAAATAGCTAAAATTTGAATAAAAAAAGTAAGCTTTACTTAGCTATAAAAACTATTTTTCATTAGTTGGATATAATCTCAAATCTTTAAATTAAATAATTCGATTGAAAACTGATATTTCTACAATAAATCCTAAGAACAATATTATTATAAAAGGAGCTAAACTTCATAATTTAAAAAATATTGACGCTGTTATTCCGCGTAATAAATTAGTTGTTATTACAGGGCTTTCAGGCTCTGGAAAATCAACATTAGCTTTTGACACTTTATATGCTGAAGGGCAAAGGCGTTATGTAGAAAGCTTATCATCTTACGCACGCCAATTTTTAGGAAAATTAAATAAACCTAAAGTAGATTATATTAAAGGCATAGCTCCTGCCATTGCCATTGAACAAAAAGTAAATGCAACAAATCCTCGCTCTACCGTTGGCACCTCTACAGAAATTTATGATTATATTAAATTACTTTATGCACGCATAGGCAAAACTTTTTCTCCTATTTCTGGAAACGAAGTAACAAAACACACTGTTACCGATGTAATTAATTTTGTAAAAACAATTAA
Source organism: Tenacibaculum sp. UWU-22 (assembly GCF_041021355.1). Lineage (NCBI taxonomy): Bacteria > Pseudomonadati > Bacteroidota > Flavobacteriia > Flavobacteriales > Flavobacteriaceae > Tenacibaculum > Tenacibaculum sp. UWU-22. The sequence goes on from NZ_JBFNGP010000001.1 coordinate 234,652, forward strand.
TGACGGTGTAAAATTATTGCTTTTAGCTCCAATAAACATTGGCAAAAACAAAAATATAAAAGCTGTATTGCAAATACTAACTCAACAAGGATATGCCCGATTAAAGTATAAAAATAAAGTTTTAAAAATAACTGAATTTCCTATAAAAGAATACAATAATGATGAATTATTTTTAGTAGTTGATCGAATTGTTACCACAAGCAATGAAGACTTTTACAATCGTTTAGCCGACGCTATACAAACTGCTTTTTTTGAAGGTAAAGGGGTTTGCTATATTGAAAATTTAGAAACAACTAAAATAAATGAGTTTAGCAATAAGTTTGAATTAGATGGAATTTCTTTTTTAGAACCCAACACTCACTTATTTAGTTTTAACAATATGTACGGTGCATGTCCTACTTGTGAGGGTTATGGCAGTGTAGTGGGCATAGACGAAAAATTAGTAATACCTAATACAGGATTATCAATTTATGAAGACGCAATTTTCCCTTTTAAAACAGATAGTTTTAAACAATACAAAACTGATTTAATTTTAAATGCTGAAGCTTATCAAATCCCTATTCACAAACCTTGGTTTGAACTTACCGAAAAACAACAACAGTTAGTTTGGGATGGAACAAAAAAATTTAAAGGAATAGCTGATTTATTTAAAACCTTAGAAGAAAAAAGTTATAAAATACAAAACAGAGTAATGTTATCACGTTACCGTGGTAAAACTCGATGCACTACCTGTAATGGCAAACGATTACGAAAAGAAGCCAACTATGTGCAAATTAACAAAAAAACAATCGCTGACTTAGTTACACTTCCTCTAGATGAATTAGCTGCTTTTTTTAAAAAGATAACTTTAACCTCGTACGAAAAAAAAATTGCAAAACGATTACTTACCGAAATCAATAGTCGATTACAGTTTTTAACCAATGTTGGTCTAAATTATTTAACGCTAAATAGAACTTCAAATACTCTTTCAGGCGGTGAAAGTCAACGTATTAATCTAGCTACTTCACTAGGAAGCTCATTGGTTGGTTCTATGTATATTTTAGATGAACCTAGTATAGGCTTACACCCAAAAGATACTGAAAAATTAATTGATGTGCTAAAAAACCTGCGCAATTTGGGTAATACTGTAATTGTAGTAGAACACGATGAAGATATTATGCGTGCTGCTGATTATATTATCGATATTGGTCCTGAAGCAGGTACTCACGGAGGCAATATTGTTGCAGAAGGCACTTTTGATGAAATTTTAAAATCTAACTCATTAACAGCTAAATACCTAAACGAAGAACTAACTATTGAAATTCCCAAAAAAAGAAGAAAATCTAGCGAAAAGATACAAATTACTGGAGCTCGTGAAAATAATTTAAAAAATATTGATATTACCTTTCCATTACATACACTCACCGTAGTAACAGGGGTTTCGGGCAGTGGAAAAAGTACCTTAATAAAAAATATTTTATATCCTGCCATGCAGAAAAAAATAATTGGGTATGGAAACAAAATTGGACAACACACTAAAATAACCGAAAATAGCAATACGCTAAAACATATTGAGTTTATCGACCAAAATCCTATAGGGCGCTCTTCGCGTTCTAACCCTGTTACCTATATAAAGGCTTATGATGATATTAGAACCTTGTTTTCAAATCAAAAAATATCAAAAATCAGAAACTATAAACCTAAACATTTTTCATTTAATGTAGAAGGTGGAAGATGCGAAGTTTGTAAAGGAGAAGGAGAAGTTACAATAGAAATGCAATTTATGGCTGATGTACATTTAAAATGTGAAACCTGTAATGGAGAACGCTTTAAAAAAGAAGTTTTAGCCGTAAAATTTGCTAACAAATCAATTAATGATGTTTTAAATTTAACAATTGATGATGCTATTACTTTTTTCACAAAAAACTCAGCTTCTAAAATCGCAAAAAAACTACAACCCCTGCAAGATGTTGGTTTAGGGTATATACAATTAGGGCAATCATCTTCTACACTTTCTGGTGGAGAAGCACAACGCATAAAACTAGGTTCTTTTTTAACTAAAGGAAACACAAAAGACAAGGCCTTGTTTATTTTTGACGAACCCTCTACAGGCTTACATTTTCACGACATTAAAAAACTGCTAACCTCGTTTAACTCACTTCTTGAAAAAGGACATTCTATAATTGTAATTGAACATAACCTCGAATTAATTAAAAGCGCTGATTATATTATCGATTTAGGTTTAGAAGGAGGTAAAAAAGGAGGAAATCTTATTTTTAGCGGAACCCCAGAAGAGCTTATAAAAAACAAAAAATCATATACTGGTTATTATTTGAAAAGCAAACTTTAAAATTATACCTAGTTAAAAATAATTAATAAATAAACAACAGAAAAAACACTTTTAGGGGATGTTTTTTTTAGTCATATTTTACAGTTTAAAGCTTATTTCTTATCTTTAGCTTGTCTTAATAAACTTAAATTAAAAATTAAATGGGAAAAAATATCAACATTTTAATTGTTGAAGATAATGTAATTATAGCTGACGACCTTGAATCTACGCTGCAAGAAATTGGATATAATGTAATTGACAAAGTTATCTCTTTTGAAAAAGCTTTAGAATCATTAGAAAATAACATTATCGATTTAGTGTTTCTTGATGTTTTTTTGGCAACTAAAAAAACAGGAATTGACTTAGCCAACTACATAAATGCCAACTATAAAATTCCTTTTATTTATTTAACCTCAAATTCTGACAGTGAAACCATTGAAGAAGCAACAAAAACTTTTCCATATGCTTACTTAGTAAAACCTTTTGACAAAAACAACATATATACAGCCATAGAACTAGCTTTAGCAAACTACAATGCAAAAGACACCACAAAGCATTTTTTTAAAGACAGTTTTTTTATTAAAAACAAAAATATTTATTGCAAAATATTAATTAAAAACATTACCTATATAAAATCTGACAACGTTTATTTAGAAATACATACTATTAACAATAAAAAGCATATTTTACGATCTACTTTAAAAAACATAATTTTAAAATTACCTAATAATTTTTATAAGTGTAACAAATCGTATATTATAAATATTAATTATTTAGACAGTTTTAGTTCTGGATATGTTTTTATTAATAATGAAAAAATACCCATTTCAAAAGAATTTAAACCTATTATCAAATCACTACTAAATAAGTACTGATTTAATGCACATAAAAAGCATACATATTATCCCCTTATTTTTCTTCTTAAACTTAGCCCTTTTTGCACAACTTAATCCTGAAGATTCTATAAAATATGCTAATTTTAAAAAAGAAAAACTATACAAAAATAAAGCAGTCTATTTTTTAAGTATCCGCAAAAAAACGGCTATAAAAACGGAACAACAATGGATTCTTTATTTCAAAAACGAACTTAAAAAGTATAAAAAAAATACTGAAGACGTCACCTATATTAATTATATTTTAGCAAAACTATACTCTGATTCAGAACAATATAAAGAATCTAACAAAATAGCAAACTACTTACTAGAAAACAAACAAGATTTTTACTCTGAATCGCTCACTTGTGACCTTTTATACCTATTAGGAAACAATTACGAGAAAGAAGCAGACATACAAAACTTGCTAGAAATTATTAAGCAAAAAACCAAATATTGTAATGTCGAAATGTATCAATTCTACAGGTTATATTCTAAAATGGGATTGCCAAAAAGAGCCCTGAAAAGTTATAGAGTGTATATTAACAGTTTAGACCAAACAAAACAAACTAAATACAATTGGGCACAACATACAAATAACATTGGGTTTTACTTTCAAAAAGACAATCAAATAGATTCTGCATTTTATTATTATAATAAAGCACTAGACTTAATATTAGATTACAAAAAAGAAGCACCCTACAAAAAAAATAGCAAAAGAGAAAAAGAAGTGCTATTTTGGGTTGGCTTAATAAAAGGAAATATTGGTGATTGTTATAAAAAATATGGTAATTATAAAAAAGCTATCACTTTTCTTAATGAAGAACAAAAATCTGCTAAAATATTTTACAAAGGTTCCAGTTCTAAATGGTACGGAGAAAAATACTACTGGGAGCAAGTTGCTGATTGTTATTTAAAATTAAAAAACTACAAATTAGCAAAAATATATATAGATAGCCTTTTTATTTATAACGACCGCCTAAAATATTACAATCTTAAAAAACAATATTACAAAGGGTTAAAAGTAACAGACTCTGTCAACTTATATACTGAACTATATAATAAAATAAACGATTCTGTTATTACGAACAAAAAATTGGATCTTAATAAAACGCTCATAAATTTTTTAGATTTAGAGTTTTCTATAATCGAAAAATTACATGAAATTAAAGCTATAAAATCTGAAAACATAAACACAAAAAAACAGCTCCATTTATATGTGGCTTTATTTAGTTTAGCTATTGTTACCGTATTAATATTGGTTTATTTCTTTTATCAAAAAAAGAAACAAACAAAAATAATTTCTTCTCAAAAAAACATAATTGAATCAAACTTAGAAGAAAAAAATATTTTACTTAAAGAACTACAACATCGAGTAAAAAACAACCTACAAACCATTAAAAGTTTGCTAACCATGCGGTTAAAAAGTATTAAAAGTGAAAAAGCTAAAGAAACCATTCAGCATTCTATTAATAGAATTGCTGTACTCTCTAAAATACACCATAAACTTTACGACAACAACAATAACTTAAATACAATACATTTAGACGAATATATTAATGAAATAGTTTTAGACTTAAAAACTTTTTACGATCAAAACAAAAACGTTGAGTTTAAATTAAACATACAAGAAAACATATTTATCCATATAGACCAAACCGTAACTATTGGATTAATAATTAATGAATTAGTGACCAACTCATACAAATATGCTTTTATAAATAAAGACAAAAACAATATTATCGCTATTTTTTTTACGAGAAACAACGATAAATTATTTTTTAAATATACCGATAACGGAGTTGGATTTGATGTAAACAAAAAAACAAAATCTATGGGTATCTATTTAATAAAAAGACTTATAAATCAATTAGGCAGCGACGCAAAATTTGCTTCTTCTAGTAATGGTATGGAAGTATCTTTTGATTTTATAGATAAATCTTCATACTAAAAATAAGTAAATGTAGTTTTTAACAAAAGTATATAAATCCTAAACGTATTATTAGATATAACTAAGTGTTTTTTTATTTTGTTGTATCTTCCCCTGTCGTATGCCATGAGTAAAAAACTGAAAAAATTAGATTTAGCATAAAACAAATAAACATGAAAACCCCTATTTTTACTAATGATGCCGTTATATTTGGTGTTTTAATGATTTCGTTAGGTTTTGTTTTTTATACCGAATCGAAAACTTCTGGATTTTGGCACAAATTTTACAAAATAGTTCCAGGTTTATTTATGGCATATTTTATACCTGCTTTATGTACTACCTTGGGTATTATTTCGCCCGAATGGGAAACTAAAAATGCTATTGGAGAAGTTATAAAAAACAAATCGCAATTATATTATGTAGCCAGCAGGTTTTTATTACCCGCTGCGCTAGTTTTAATGACCCTTAGTATTGATTTAAAAGCTATCTCTAATTTAGGCTCTAAAGCCTTAATTATGTTTTTTACAGGAACTGTTGGTATTATTATTGGCGGTCCTATTGCTATTTTATTAATTTCAGCGATTTCGCCAGAAACTGTTGGTGGCGTTGGATTTGATGCCGTCTGGAGAGGTTTATCAACCCTTGCTGGTAGCTGGATTGGTGGTGGCGCTAACCAAACTGCTATGCTCGAAATTTACCAATATAACTCTGCAAAATATGGTGGAATGGTATTTGTTGATATTGTAGTTGCTAATATTTGGATGGCTATTTTATTAATTGGCATAGGTAAAAAAAACAAAATAGACAATTGGTTAAAAGCAGATACTACTGCTATAGAAAATTTAAAACAACGGGTTTCTAATTTTACACAAAGTGTTAAAAGAACGCCTACTTTAACCGATTATATTATTATGTTAGCTATAGCTTTTGGTACAGTTGGTTTTGGGCATTTTTTAGCCAAGTATTTAAGCTCTTTTTTTAGTACTATAGTTGCTAAAATTCAATCGCAAACATGGCGAAATATTTTATCGTTTTTAGATTCTAGTTTCTTTTGGCTAATTAGCATTTCAACTATTGTTGCCATATTACTATCGTTTACTAAAGCTAAAAATTACGAAGGTGCTCAAGCTAGTAAAATAGGTAGTATTTTTATTTATATACTGGTATCTACCATTGGTATGAAAATGGATTTAACCTTAATTTTTGATAATGTAGGGCTTATTGCTATTGGCTTAGTTTGGATGACTATTCATGCAGCATTATTAATTTTAGTAGCTAAATTAATTCGTGCTCCTTATTTCTTTTTAGCGGTAGGCAGTCAAGCTAATGTTGGTGGAGCAGCATCAGCTCCCATCGTTGCTCAAGCCTTTCACCCTTCGCTAGCTACTGTTGGGGTATTATTAGCTGTTTTAGGCTATGCTATTGGAACTGTTGGAGCAATTTTTTGTACAATTTTAATGGAATTAGCCTCGAAAGTTTAACAAGTTTCTGCATATTTGTAGTTCTTAAAATTTTAAAAAACCAATGAAAAAAATTATTGCTTTTTTGATAGTTGCCTTTGCTATTTTTTCTTGTTCTTCTAAAAAAGAAGGCAATATGATTGTTAAAGGACAAATTAAAGGATTAAAAAAAGGTACTTTATACCTACAAAAAATGAAAGACACAATATTAGTTTCTGTTGATTCTTTAACATTAATGGGTAATGGTAATTTTTTATTAACCGACAACATAACTTCTCCTGTGGTATATTATTTAACCCTTGATGATAAGGTTACCCAAAAACGCATTATGTTTTTTGGTGAAAAAGGTGAAATTACCATAAATGATGATTTAAAAAAATTTGGTTTACACCCCGAAATAACAGGGTCTGAAAACCAAAAAGTATACAATAATTTTTTACAACTTAACAAACGATTTTCGAATGAATATTTAGATTTAATAAAAAAAGATTTAGAAGCTAAAAGAGCAAAAGACCAGAAATTAATACAAAAATTAGATATTGATTATCAAAATTTAATTCGTAAACGGTATTTATTTACCACTCAATTTGCCCTAAATAATAAAAACAGTCAAGTAGCCCCATATATTGCTTTAACAGAACTTACAAATGCCAATATTAAATTATTAGATACAATTAATAATTCGCTATCAAACAAAGTTAAAAACTCTTTGTATGGTGAAAAGCTTCAAAATTTTATCGACAAAATTAAAGCAAAAAAAAATAGATAAAATTTCTTCATCTATTTTTTATACACTAATTAAAGTATTTTATTAGGCTTGTCCTGTAGGCCCAAAATTTAGCGGTACAGGCGGTTGCTCGTAGTCTTTTATTTCGCCGTGATCTTGTTCAAACTTTCGTATATTTTCAGCCAATGCTTTGGCTAAACGTTTAGCATGTTGTGGTGTTAATATAATACGCGATTTTACTTTAGCTTTAGGCACTCCTGGCATTATATTAATAAAATCTACAATAAACTCTGATACTGAATGATTAATAATTGCTAAATTACTATAGGTTCCTTCAGCAACGTCTTGATCTAATTCTATATTTAATTGCGATTCATTTTTCTGATTAGTATCTGCCATATTATTTTGTGTTTTTTAGTTTAAAAATATAGAATAGTCTTCTATGGTATTAAAAAACGTCATTGCCGATAAAAATATCATAACCTTAATATATAAAGATTACTTTACTTCGTTCGCAATGACGTTTACATTCATGATAAATTTCTAAGTCTTTTAACTTAGTAATTATAAACTTTGTTCAATCTCGTCTTTAGGACCAACAATTAAGTTTTCGTAAGCTCTCATTCCTGTACCTGCTGGTATACGTTTACCTACAATTACATTTTCTTTCAAGCCTTCTAAACTATCTACTTTACCATTTACAGCTGCTTCATTTAGTACTTTGGTAGTTTCTTGGAATGATGCCGCTGAGATAAATGATTTAGTTTGTAACGACGCTCTAGTAATACCTTGTAACACTTGCTCAGCTGTTGCTGGTTCTGCATCTCTTGCTATTACTAATTGTTTATCATTTCTACGTAACAATGAGTTTTCATCGCGTAATTGACGCGCCGTAATTAATTGACCTACTTTTAAGTTTTCAGAATCTGTAGCATCTTCTACAACTTTCATTCCGTAGATAGCATCATTTTGTTCGATAAAGTCATTTTTATGCACTAATTGATTTTCTAAAAATAACGTGTCTCCAGAATCAATAATTTTAACTTTACGCATCATTTGACGTACTACAACTTCAAAATGTTTGTCATTAATTTTCACACCTTGTAAACGATATACTTCTTGAATTTCGTTTACTAAATACTCTTGTACGGCAGAAGGACCTTTAATACTTAAAATATCATCTGGTGTAATAGCTCCGTCAGAAAGTGGCATACCTGCTTTAATAAAGTCGTTTTCTTGAACTAAAATTTGATTAGATAATTTTACCAAATATTTCTTTATTTCACCTGTTTTAGACTCTATAATTATTTCACGGTTACCACGTTTAATTTTACCAAAAGAAACAACACCATCTATTTCTGCAACTACTGCAGGGTTAGATGGGTTACGAGCTTCGAACAACTCTGTCACCCTTGGTAAACCTCCTGTAATATCACCTGCTTTACCTGATTTACGTGGAATTTTAACTAAAACTTTACCTTCTTCTATTGTATCACCATCATCAACTATTAAATGCGCTCCTACAGGTAAACTGTAAGAACGTAAAGCATTTCCTTTTTTATCTACAATAATTAAAGATGGAATAATTTTTTTGTTTTTAGAATCCGTAATTACCTTTTCTTGGAACCCTGTTTGTTCATCTATTTCAACAGTATAGTTAATTCCTTGTTCTAAATTATCAAATTTTACTTCTCCACTAAATTCTGACACGATAACACCATTAAAAGGATCCCACTGACAAATCGCTTCTCCTTTTTTAACTGTAGTTCTATCTTTATCAAAAATTACAGAACCATATGGTATAATGTTAGTACTTAATACCACCTCTGTTTTAGGGTCTAAAATTTTAATTTCTGCTGTACGAGAAATTACAATATCAGCACTATTACCTTCAGCATCTTTACCTTTAACAGTACGTAAGTCTTCTATTCTAACTTTACCGTTAAATTTAGCGATGAGTTTATTTTCTTCAGAAATATTTCCTGCAACCCCACCTACGTGGAAAGTACGAAGGGTCAACTGAGTACCTGGCTCTCCGATAGACTGTGCTGCAATTACACCAACAGCTTCTCCAATTTGAACTTTTTTACCTGTAGACAAACTTTGTCCGTAGCATTTTGCACAGATACCTTGTTTAGATTCGCATGTTAAAGCCGAACGAACCTCTACCATATCAACACCTGCATTATCTATTTTATCGGCTAACTGACCTGTAATGATTTCTCCTGCTTTTACTAAAACTTCGTCAGAATCTGGAGCATACACATCATATAATGCTACACGCCCTTGAATTCTATCGCTTAACGACTCAGCAATTTCATCATTTTTCTTTAAAGCAGTTACTTCAAGTCCTCGTAATGTACCACAATCGTCTTCATTAATAATAACATCTTGCGAAACATCTACTAAACGACGTGTTAAATACCCTGCATCCGCTGTTTTAAGAGCCGTATCGGCAAGACCTTTACGCGCACCGTGTGTAGAAATAAAGTATTCTAAAATTGATAACCCTTCTTTAAAGTTTGATAAAATTGGGTTTTCAATAATTTCACCACCACCCGCAGTTGATTTTTTAGGTTTTGCCATTAATCCACGCATACCTGTTAACTGGCGAATTTGTTCTTTTGAACCCCGTGCTCCAGAATCTAACATCATATAAACTGAGTTAAACCCTTGTTGGTCTTCACGTAGGCGTTTCATTGACAACTCTGTTAATCGGTTGTTTGTAGAACCCCAAACGTCGATTACTTGATTGTAACGCTCTTGTTGGGTTAACATACCCATATTATAGTTCATAACAATGCCATCTACTTCTTTATTTGCTTCAGCAATCATGGCATGTTTTTCTTCTGGAATAATAATATCACCTAATGAGAATGATAAACCACCTTGAAAGGCGAATTTATATCCCATATTTTTAATTTCGTCTAAAAACTTCCCTACAGAAGGAATATCTGTAACTTTTAAGATTTTACCGATAATACCTCGTAAAGATTTTTTAGTTAAAACTTCATTAATATAGCCTGCTTCTTCTGGCACTACTTCATTAAATAGCACTCTACCAACAGTAGTTTCTATAATTTTTGTTACTAACTCTCCTGCTTCATTAAAATCTTTTGTTCTAACCTTAATTCTAGCATTTAAGTCAACTTTTTCTTCATTAAAAGCTATAGTTACTTCTTCTGGAGAATAAAAAATTAAACCTTCACCCTTAATAGGCACTTCGTTAGTAGACTTACGTTCTTTAGTCATATAATACAACCCAAGAACCATATCTTGTGATGGTACTGTAATTGGCGCACCATTAGCAGGATTTAAGATATTATGAGAAGCTAACATTAATAATTGAGCTTCTAATATTGCTTCAGGCCCTAAAGGTAAGTGTACCGCCATTTGGTCACCATCAAAATCGGCATTAAACGCTGTACATACTAAAGGGTGTAAACGAATGGCTTTACCCTCTATTAATTTAGGTTGAAAAGCTTGTATCCCTAAACGGTGTAAGGTTGGAGCCCGGTTTAATAAAACGGGGTGTCCTTTAATTACGTTTTCTAATATATCCCAAACAACAGGCTCTTTTTTATCTATTATTTTTTTAGCAGATTTTACAGTTTTAACAATACCTCTTTCAATTAATTTTCGAATTACAAAAGGTTTGTATAACTCAGCAGCCATATCTTTTGGCAATCCACACTCGTATAATTTTAATTCTGGTCCAACCACAATTACTGAACGAGCAGAATAATCAACACGCTTACCTAATAAGTTTTGACGGAAACGACCTTGTTTACCTTTTAAGCTATCAGATAATGATTTTAATGGTCTGTTTGATTCTGTTTTTACTGCTGATGATTTACGTGTGTTATCAAATAATGAATCTACTGATTCTTGTAACATACGTTTTTCATTACGTAAAATTACTTCTGGAGCTTTAATTTCCATCAATCGTTTTAAACGATTATTACGAATAATAACTCTACGGTATAAATCATTCAAATCAGATGTTGCAAAACGGCCTCCATCTAGAGGCACTAATGGACGTAATTCGGGTGGTATTACCGGAATCACTTTCATAATCATCCATTCAGGTTTATTTTCTCTGTTTTTTTGCGACTCTTTAAATGATTCTACAACATTTAATCGTTTTAAAGCTTCTGTTTTACGTTGTTTTGAAGTTTCAGTATTTGCTTTATGACGTAATTCATATGATAATTCATCTAAATCAATACGTGCTAATAAATCAATTAAACACTCAGCTCCCATTTTAGCGATAAACTTAGTAGGATCTGTATCTTCTAAATACTGATTTTCTTGTGGTAAGGTATCTAAAATATCTAAATATTCTTCTTCTGTTAAAAAGTCTAACTTTTGTAACGGTTCTCCTTCGGCATTTTTAGCATCTCCTGGTTGAATTACCACATAACGTTCGTAATAGATAATCATATCTAATTTCTTAGAGGGTAATCCTAAAAGATATCCCATCTTATTGGGTAACGAACGGAAGTACCAAATATGAGCTACAGGCACTACTAAGTTAATATGCCCTACTCTATCTCTACGTACTTTTTTCTCGGTAACTTCTACTCCACAACGATCACAAACAATACCTTTGTAACGAATACGTTTATACTTGCCACAGGCACATTCGTAATCTTTTACAGGACCAAAAATGCGCTCACAAAACAACCCATCTCTTTCTGGTTTATGTGTACGATAATTAATCGTTTCTGGCTTTAGCACCTCTCCTTTTGAAACTTCTAAAATAGATTCTGGTGATGATAAACCAATTGAAATTTTATTAAACTTTTTAACGGTGTACTTTTCGTTTTTTCTTGCCATGTCTTTTATAGTCTTTAGTCTTTGGTTTTTAGTTTTTTAGTTTTTAGGTAAACCTAAAAGCTAGTAACTAGCAACTACCAACTATTAAAATTATTCTTCTAGTTTAACGTCTAATCCTAAACCTTTTAGTTCGTGCATTAATACATTAAACGACTCTGGTAAACCAGGTTCTGGCATTGCTTCACCTTTTACAATACTTTCGTAGGTTTTAGCTCTACCCATAACATCATCAGATTTTACAGTTAAAATTTCACGTAAAATACTAGATGCACCATAGGCTTCTAATGCCCAAACTTCCATTTCTCCAAAACGCTGACCTCCAAATTGTGCTTTACCGCCTAAAGGTTGTTGCGTTATTAACGAATATGGTCCTATAGAACGTGCATGCATTTTATCTTCAATCATGTGTCCTAACTTAATCATATAAATTACACCAACAGTTGCAGGTTGATCGAAACGCTTACCTGTACCACCGTCATACAAATAAGTATGACCAAATCTAGGTATTCCAGCTTCATCGGTATATTTATTAATTTCATCTAATGACGCACCATCAAAAATTGGCGTTGCGTATTTTTTGTCTAATTTTTGACCTGCCCATCCAAGAACAGTTTCATAAATTTGACCAATATTCATACGCGATGGTACCCCTAACGGATTTAAAACAATATCTACTGGTGTTCCGTCTTCTAAGAAAGGCATATCTTCTTGACGTACAATACGTGCTACAATACCTTTGTTACCGTGACGACCCGCCATTTTATCACCTACTTTTAACTTACGTTTTTTAGCAATGTAAATTTTAGCTAGTTTTAAAATTCCTGCAGGTAATTCGTCTCCAACAGAAATAGTAAATTTCTCACGTCGTAAAACTCCTTGTAAATCGTTTACTTTAATTTTATAATTGTGTACTAAATCAACGATTAACTTATTTAAATCTTTATCGGTGGTCCAAGCGCCATTTAAGTGGGTAAAATCTTCAACAGAGTTTAACATTTTTTGAGTAAACTTTTTACCCTTAGGTAAAACTTCTTCTCCTAAATCGTTAAAAATACCTTGCGATGTTTTGCCGCTAACTAAACCAAATAATTTTTCAACTAATCGATCTTTTAAACTTTCGAATTTAGAAATATATGAAGCTTCTAAAACTTCAATAGCTTCTTTATCTCTAGCTCTTTTTTGCTTGTCTTTTACAGCGCGTTTAAATAATTTTTTATCAATTACTACCCCTCTTAGCGATGGTGAGGCTTTTAACGACGCATCTTTTACATCACCTGCTTTATCACCAAAAATAGCGCGCAATAATTTTTCTTCTGGAGTTGGGTCTGATTCTCCTTTTGGTGTAATTTTACCAATTAAAATATCTCCAGGTTTTACTTCGGCACCAATTCGAATCATTCCATTTTCATCAAGGTCTTTTGTTGCCTCTTCAGAAACATTAGGAATATCATTGGTTAATTCTTCTGTACCCAATTTAGTATCGCGAACATCTAAAGAATACTCATCGATATGGATAGAGGTAAAAATATCTTCACGAACTACTTTTTCTGAAATTACGATAGCATCTTCAAAGTTATACCCTTTCCAAGGCATAAAAGCTACTTTCATATTTCTACCTAAGGCTAACTCTCCTTTTTGAGTTGCATAACCTTCACAAAGAACTTGGCCTTCTTCAACTTTATCACCAACCTTAACAATTGGTTTTAAGTTGATATTAGTACCTTGGTTTGTTTTTCTAAACTTAATTAAATCATACGATTTTTCATCAGAATCAAAACTTACTAAGCGTTCTTCTTCTGTGCGATCGTATTTAATTGTAATGGTGTTTGCATCAACATACTCTACTACTCCAGTACCTTCTGCATTTATTAAGATACGTGAATCTTTAGCAACTCTACGTTCTAACCCTGTACCTACAATTGGTGATTCGGGTTGTAATAATGGTACTGCTTGACGCATCATGTTTGATCCCATTAAGGCACGGTTAGCATCATCATGCTCTAAAAACGGAATTAACGATGCCGAAATAGAAGCAATTTGATTAGGTGCCACATCCATATAGTTAATAGCTTCAGGTGTTTCTACTGGAAAATCACCCTCTTCACGAGCAATAACTCGTTCAGTTTCTATTTTACCATCATTTGCTACAGGTAGGTTAGATTGGGCTATTTTCATTCCTTCCTCTTCCTCTGCAGAAAGATATATAGGGTTTTCACCAGAAACCACTCCATTTTCCACCTTTTTATATGGGGTTTCAATAAAGCCTAAGTTATTAACTTTAGCAAATACTGCTAATGAAGAAATTAATCCAATATTAGGTCCTTCAGGTGTTTCAATAGGACATAAACGACCATAATGTGTATAGTGTACATCACGAACCTCGAAACCTGCTCTTTCACGAGACAGTCCTCCAGGTCCTAAGGCTGATAAACGACGTTTATGTGTAATCTCTGCTAATGGATTGGTTTGATCCATAAACTGAGAAAGCTGGTTTGTACCAAAAAATGAATTAATTACCGATGATAATGTTTTTGCATTAATTAAATCGATAGGTGTAAATACTTCATTATCACGCACATTCATACGCTCACGAATGGTACGCGCCATACGTGCTAAACCTACACCAAACTGTCCTGCTAATTGCTCACCAACGGTACGAACACGACGGTTTGATAAGTGATCAATATCATCTACTTCTGCTTTAGAGTTAATTAACTCTATTAAGTATTTAATAATGGTTATAATATCGTTTTTAGTTAATACTTTTTGGTCGATATCTTCTTCTAAACCAAGTTTTGTATTCATTCTAAAACGACCTACTTCTCCTAAATTATAACGTTGTTCTGAGAAGAATAATTTGTCAATAATACCTCTAGCTGTTTCCTCATCTGGTGGTTCAGCATTACGTAATTGACGATATATATGTTCTACCGCTTCTTTTTCTGAGTTGGTAGGATCTTTTTGTAAAGTGTTATGAATAATAGCATAATCGGCCATTTGATTATCTTCTTTGTGCAATAAAATTGTTTTTGCACCTGATTCGATAATTTCTTCGACATGCTCTTTATCTAAAATAGTGTCACGATCTAAAATAATTTCGTTACGCTCAATAGACACTACTTCTCCTGTATCTTCATCAACAAAATCTTCGTGCCATGTTTTTAGCACTCTAGCGGCTAATTTACGCCCTAATACTTTTTTTAATCCTGCTTTAGAAACTTTTACTTCTTCTGCTAAATCAAAAATTTCTAAAATATCTTTATCTCTTTCAAAACCAATGGCTCTGAATAATGTAGTTACAGGTAATTTTTTCTTTCTATCAATATAAGCATACATTACTTGATTGATATCGGTAGCAAATTCAATCCAAGAACCCTTAAAAGGTATTACCCTTGCTGAATATAATTTGGTTCCGTTTGCGTGAAAAGATTGCCCAAAAAACACCCCTGGTGAACGGTGTAATTGCGATACCACAACTCTTTCTGCACCATTAATTATAAAGGTACCTGAGTTGGTCATATAAGGAATTGTACCTAGATACACATCTTGAACAATTGTTTCAAAATCTTCGTGTTCTGGATCGGTACAGTAAAGCTTTAACCTTGCTTTTAAAGGCACACTATAGGTTAAACCACGCTCGATACATTCTTGAATGCTATACCTTGGTGGATCAACAAAATAGTCTAAAAATTCTAATACAAATTGATTACGAGTGTCTGTAATTGGAAAGTTATCCATAAAGGTTTTGTACAAACCTTCTTCTCCTCGCTCTTCTGCTTTAGTTTGTAGTTGAAAAAAATCTTGAAAAGATTTTACCTGAATGTCTAAAAAATCAGGATAATCAGCTCCTAGCCTAGAAGATGCGAAATTAATTCTCTCAGTAGTGTTTATCGTTGCCAAAAGAGATGCTATTTTTAAATTAAAAATATTATTTTTTGAAACCTTGCGGTTCAATATTGCAATTTATCATTGCTTTAATTGATTAAATATCAATTATTTATAATCGTAAAATCACAATTTAGAAAATTGTAAAAAATAAAGAACGAATATATACACAAAATGGTTTAGGACTAAAAACACATGTTTTTAGTACCTAAACCTTTATTGTTTTTTCCCGTGTATTATCGGGAGTGTAATGCTTACTTAAGCTCTACCTCAGCCCCAGCTTCTTCTAAAGATTTTTTAAGACCTTCAGCCTCATCTTTAGATACTCCTTCTTTTACTGCTGCTGGTGCGCTATCTACGATACCTTTTGCTTCTTTTAAGCCTAAACCAGTTAATTCTTTAACTAATTTCACAACTGCTAATTTAGAAGCTCCTGCTGCTTTTAAGATTACGTCAAATTCTGATTTTTCTTCAGCATCTTCTCCGCCACCACCAGCTACTGGACCAGCAACGGCTACAGCTGCTGCTGCAGGCTCAATACCATACTCTTCTTTTAATATGTCAGCTAATTCTGTAACTTCTTTTACGGTTAAATTAACTAATTGTTCTGCGAAATCTTTTAAATCTGCCATTTTAATTGTTTTTAATTTTGTTTTATTTTAGTTTATTAGTGCGCGTTTTTACTTTTCTGATAATGTTTTAAGTATACCTGATAATTTACCGCCACCTGATTGCAATGCTGAAATAACATTTTTAGCAGGCGATTGTAATAAGGTAATAATATCTCCAATAAGTTCTTCTCTAGACTTAATGTTTACAAGAGCATCTAATTGGTCATCACCAACATAAACGGCTTCTTCTACATAAGCCCCTTTTAATACAGGTTTTTTCGATTTTTTTCTAAACTCTTTAATAACTTTTGCAGGTGCGTTAGCTGCCTCTGCAATTAACATTGAAGTATTTCCTTTTAATACATCTGGTAATTCACCAAAATCTTTATCAGAAGCTTCCATTGCTTTTGAAAGCAATGTGTTTTTTACAACAGCCAATTTTACGTTTGCTTTAAAACAAGCTCTACGTAAGTTAGATGTAGCTAATGCATCTAAACCAGAAATATCTGCTAAATAGATGGTATTAGTATCTGCTAATTGTGCCGTTAAATCTTGTATTACTTGTGATTTTTCTTCTCTGGTCATAATTAATAGTTTTAACTGCCTACGATACAGATTTTACATCTACAGCAACACTTGGACTCATAGTAGAAGATATAAAAATACTTTTAATATAAGTTCCTTTAGCCGCTGTTGGCTTTAATTTTAATAATGTTTGAAGTAATTCGTTTGCATTATCTTGGATTTTATCAGCATCAAAAGATACTTTTCCTATAGCAGCATGTACAATACCTGTTTTGTCAACTTTAAAGTCGATTTTACCAGCTTTTACTTCTTGTACTGCTTTAGCTACATCCATAGTTACGGTACCTGTTTTTGGGTTAGGCATTAAACCACGTGGTCCTAACACGCGACCTAAAGGTCCTAATTTACCCATAACGCTAGGCATTGTAATAATAACGTCAACGTCTGTCCATCCTCCTTTTATTTTTTGAAGGTATTCATCTAATCCAACATAATCAGCACCTGCTTCTTTAGCTTCAGCTTCTTTATCTGGAGTAACTAATGCTAAAACTTTTACATCTTTACCAGTACCGTGTGGTAAAGTTACCACGCCACGAACCATTTGATTTGCTTTACGAGGATCTACTCCTAAACGTACAGCTATATCAACAGATGCGTCAAATTTTACATTTGTTATATCTTTAACTAAGGTAGATGCTTCTTTTAAGTCATAAACTTTAGAACGATCTACTTTAGCATAAGCTTCTTTTTGCTTTTTAGTTAATTTTGCCATTGTTCTCTGTTTTTAAAGTTTAAGCAGGAGCATCTCCTTTAACGGTTAATCCCATAGAGCGAGCAGTACCAGCAACCATACGCATTGCCGATTCGATTTCAAAGGCATTCAAATCTGCCATTTTATCTTCTGCAATTGCTTTTATTTGATCCCAAGTAACGCTAGCTACTTTTTTTCGATTAGGCTCACCTGATCCTTTCTTTACTTTGGCCGCTTCCATTAATTGTACTGCAGCAGGTGGAGTTTTTACAACAAAATCAAACGATTTATCTTTGTAAACATTAATAACAACAGGTAATACTTTACCTTGTTTGTCTTGTGTTCTAGCATTAAACTGCTTACAGAACTCCATAATGTTAACTCCAGCAGCACCTAAAGCGGGTCCAACCGGTGGCGATGGATTCGCTGCACCTCCCCTAACTTGTAATTTAACTACTTTACTTAATTCTTTTGCCATTTTAAAAAATGTTTAATCGATGTGTTTAAATTTGGAAGCTATAAACGCATCTTTTAATATATTTAGGTGTAACAATTATATTTTCTCTACTTGCATATAACTTAGCTCTAATGGTGTTTTTCTACCGAAAATTTTTACCATTACTTCTAATTTACGTTTTTCTTCATTTACTTTTTCTACCGTACCGTCAAAACCATTAAAAGGCCCATCAACAACCTTAACTGTTTCTCCTACGGTGTAGGGTATAGCTATATTTTCGTCTTGTATAGCCAACTCATCTACTTTACCTAGCATACGGTTAACTTCCGATTTACGCATAGGTACCGGATCACCTCCTTTGGTTTCTCCTAAAAAACCAATCACTCCAGTTACTGATCGTATTACGTGAGGTACCTCACCTGATAAATTAGCTTCAATCATTATATAACCTGGAAAATAAACGCGTTCTCTGTTTATTTTTTTTCCATTTCTAATTTGAATAACCTTTTCTGTTGGAACAATCACTTGACTTACATAATCTGACAATCCAAAACGGGCAATTTCTGTTTCTATATACGATTTTACTTTATTTTCTTTTCCTCCAATGGCTCTTACTACATACCATTTCATTACCGAATCAGCCATTTTTAAAATATTTTAAAAAATTCGTCTAAACCCGTTTGAAAAACTTTATCAATTGCCGCTACTGCTATTGCAAAAATAATTGTAAAAACAGCCACAACTACGGTAGATTTCTGTGCTTCTTCTCTAGAAATCCACGTGATATGGTTGCTTAATTCGTCAAAAGATTCTTTAATATATTGTATAAAGTTATTCATTACGATTATTTTTTACACAGATGAGAAAAAAACAAACTCAACTAAGATTACCTTATTTTTTAGAGTAAATTTATTATCTCGTGTTATTTGCACGGGTTGAGAGGCTCGAACTCCCGACACCTGGTTTTGGAGACCAGTGCTCTACCAACTGAGCTAAACCCGTTTGTTTATTTCATTTATAAAGGCGTCCCGAAAAAATCGGGACACCCTTAAAAATTTTTATCTTAATAAACTAATTATTTAAATTAGTCTAATAATTCAGTTACTTGACCTGCACCAACTGTTCTACCTCCTTCACGGATAGCGAAACGTAAACCTACGTTTAAGGCAATTGGTTGAATTAAATCAACAGTAATTGTTAAGTTATCACCTGGCATTACCATTTCTACTCCGTCTGGTAAGTTAATATTACCTGTTACGTCAGTTGTACGCACGTAAAATTGAGGACGGTAGTTATTGTGGAATGGTGTGTGACGACCACCTTCTTCTTTTTTAAGGATATATACCTCTGCTTTAAATTTAGCATGTGGTGTTACAGAACCTGGTTTACAAATAACCATTCCTCTTTTAATATCTGTTTTTTCAATACCTCTTAATAAGATACCTGCATTATCACCAGCTTCACCTCTATTTAAGATTTGACGGAACATTTCGATACCTGTAATGGTAGAAGTTAATTTTTCAGCTCCCATACCGATAATTTCAACTGGGTCTCCTGTATTAGCAATACCTGTTTCGATACGTCCAGTAGCAACTGTTCCACGACCAGTAATTGAGAATACATCTTCGATAGGCATTAAGAAAGGCTTATCAACTTCACGTTGAGGCTCTTCAATCCAGTTATCAACAGCATCCATTAATTCCATTACTGTATCTACCCATTTTTGCTCTCCATTTAAAGCACCTAAAGCAGAACCAGAAATTACAGGTCCGTTATCACCATCATAATCGTAGAAAGAAAGTAACTCTCTAACTTCCATGTCAACTAACTCTAATAACTCCTCATCATCTACCATATCAACTTTGTTTAAGAAAACAACGATACGAGGAATACCAACTTGACGACCTAATAAGATGTGCTCTCTTGTTTGAGGCATTGGTCCATCAGTTGCAGCAACTACTAAAATAGCACCATCCATTTGAGCAGCACCAGTTACCATGTTTTTTACGTAATCGGCGTGACCAGGACAGTCAACGTGTGCGTAATGACGGTTTTCTGTTTGATACTCTACGTGAGATGTATTAATAGTAATACCTCTTTCTTTCTCCTCTGGAGCATTATCTATTTGATCAAAGTCTCTTGCTTCAGATAAACCTGCATCTGCTAATACTTTAGTAATTGCAGCAGTTAAAGTAGTTTTACCGTGATCTACGTGTCCGATAGTACCTATATTTAAGTGTGGTTTCGAACGGTCAAAAGTTCCTTTTGCCATGATTATTAATTTTAATTCTTAGTTATAAATATATTTAGTGTCTAATTTTACTTTTAAAATCGAGCCAATGACGGGATTTGAACCCGTGACCTCATCCCTACCAAGGATGCGCTCTACCAACTGA
This sequence comes from Tenacibaculum sp. UWU-22, assembly GCF_041021355.1. Classification (NCBI taxonomy): domain Bacteria; kingdom Pseudomonadati; phylum Bacteroidota; class Flavobacteriia; order Flavobacteriales; family Flavobacteriaceae; genus Tenacibaculum; species Tenacibaculum sp. UWU-22. The sequence goes on from NZ_JBFNGP010000001.1 coordinate 255,413, forward strand.
GCTACACCGGCTTGTTTTAGGCTAAGTCTAAGTTAAAAGTGCCTGTTGTTAATACGTTACTAAAAACGAATTACTCAGTTCTTAGAGCGGGAGACCGGGTTCGAACCGGCGACATTCAGCTTGGAAGGCTGACGCTCTACCAACTGAGCTACTCCCGCAATTTGATTTTTAGGTTTAAAACCTAAAAATCATGTATTACATAATTCAAAAATCTATTGTGGGGAGAGCAGGATTCGAACCTGCGAAGTCGAAAGACAACGGAGTTACAGTCCGTCCCATTTGGCCACTCTGGTATCTCCCCTAATATTTTTTTCTTGTAAAAGAACTTTTGTTTTTTTGAGCCGATGGAGGGACTCGAACCCACGACCTGCTGATTACAAATCAGCTGCTCTAGCCAGCTGAGCTACATCGGCTTTTTGCATAAAAAAACAATCCGCTATTTCTAACGGATTGCAAATGTATAAAGTTTTTTTTATTTCAAAAAACTTTTAATGAATATTTTTTTACTTTTTATGATGCTAAAGAATCTCGATGCTTCTCTTTTGATTTTTTTAACTGTCTTTTGAGAGAATCCACTGCCAAACTCACACCTTCTTCAAAGGTTTTAGTTTCTTTTTTCACAACTAATTCGTTTCTAGGTATTTTGATTGTTACTTCTATAACTTTATTTTCTTTATCACTTGTTTTTTGAACTTTCAAAAACACATTTGCATCAACAATTTTGTCATGAAATTTTTCTAATCCCGTTAATTTTTTTTCAATGAATTTTAACAAATCTTTGTCTGCATTAAAATTTACCGATTGAGTGAACACTTTCATAAAACTACTTTTTTGTTTGACCACTTCTAGGATGGGTCGAGTTAAACACTTTTTTTAGAGTTTCCAAGCTATTGTGAGTATATACTTGGGTGGAGGCTAAACTTGAATGCCCTAGTAATTCTTTAACCGAACTTAATTCTGCCCCTTGATTTAGTAAATGAGTTGCAAACGAATGACGTAATATATGCGGGCTCTTTTTTACCTTTGTAGAGACTTCACTAAAATATAAATTTATAACTCGATATACAAGAGTTTCGTATATTTTATTTCCTTTTTCTGTAATAAAAAGTGCTTCACAACTTGTAGGATATTCTTTTTTTAAAAACAGGTACTTTTTTACGGTTTCTAACACAGAAGATAATAAAGGCACAAAACGCTCTTTATTTCTTTTTCCAAGCACTTTTATTGTTTTATCATAAAAATTTATATCTCTTTCTTTTAAATTTATCAACTCAATTCTTCTTATTCCTGTCGAATAAAATAACTCTACCATCAATTTATTTCTCACCCCAATAAAGTCATCAGTTTCTTCTATCAATGTAATAGCTTGATTTATTTCTTCTTTAGTAAAAGGTACCTGCACTTTCTTTTGCATTTTTAACGCCTTGTGCTTTGCTAATGGGTTTATTGTTATTTGATTGGTTTTTTGCAAAAACTTATAAAACGTTTTTAATGAAGATATTTTTCTATTAATAGTTGTGTTTGATATTTGCTGATTTACCAAGCTCACAATCCAACTTCTAATTTGATTGTAATGCACATCTTGAATAGTTTCTTGATTAAATTCAGTAACACAAAAATTCTTAAACTCAAAAAGATCTGTTTTATAAGCTAAAACAGTATGTTTAGAATAGTTTTTTTCATACAAAAGATAATCTAAAAAAGCATTAATAAGCATACTTTATCGGTTTACTTTCAAAGTTAATAAATTTACCACAAAAAAAATCCTGTATTGTAAATTTACAATACAGGATTTTTTATATTCTAACATTTCGATTCAGTTGGTTTAACCTACCTCTTCTTCTGTTTTTAATCTTTGAACATAAGATGCTTTTATTTTTTGCGCTCTTTTTTCTACAGACGGCTTAGTATATTGCTTTCTGTTACGCAATTGCTTCATTGTTTTAGTTCGGTCGAATTTTCTTTTAAAACGTTTTAACGCTCTATCTATATTCTCCCCTTCTTTAACTGGAATAATTAACATTTTTTTGCACCTCCTTTCATCTGTGTATTGTATCTTTTAAAGAGTTAAACCCTATTGTTTTTGCTTTTTTTCAGGAAGGCAAAGATACAACTTTTATTATAATGAGCAAAAATTATTTTTACAAAGTATTTCTATCTCCTATTATTACCCCTTTAACTTTAAACTCCATTCAAATTCAAAAACAGCAACCACATCGCCTTGCTGATTTATTCCTTTTGAAGTTACTAAAACGGTTTGGCTCTCACCTGTTTTAACAGCTTGTTGAATTGCATTTTTTATAATTACTCCATCATTACATACAAATTGAATTTGACCCGTTGCTTTTTTAAAAAAATTTCCATTTAGCTGGGTAACCAACATCGAAACTTTTTTTTCTGAATTAACAATAGCTTGCATTACTAAAATACCTGAAGACAATTCAGATGCCATACCTTGTACCGCCCAAAACATACTTTTAAACGGATTTTGACTTATCCATCGATGTTTTACCTTTACAATAGCCTTTTTTTCTGAAATTTCTTGTACACGAATTCCTGCAATAAAAGCCAAAGGAAGTTTAAACAATAAAAACCGATTTATCTTTTTAGGTGTGAATTTCAATTTACCATCTATTTTGCAGCAATGTAATTATTTTATTCAACACACACGATACTTTTGTAAAATATGTTAATATTGTGTTAATTTATAGTATTATGTATTGCATAATACCTTCTAAAAAACATATATTTGCATTAGAAAGTATTATTTATATATTTTATAAGAATGAAAAACAGCAACGAAAACGCTAAAGCACTTTTAATACATATATCTGCATTTACAGGTTATTTATTTCCTTTTGGCAGTATTATAACCCCATTAATATTATGGCAATCGTTAAAAGAACGTAGTTTCTTTCTTGATCAACAAGGTAAAGAAGCCGTAAATTTCAATATCAGTTTTGCTTTATACCTTTTTATAATCTCTACTACTTTTTTTATTCCGCTATTTTTTGGTTCGTTTTTCAACTTATTTAAAAACTTAAATCGTATTGATTTTGGCGTAAATATTATTCCAGATTTTTCGCTTTTTTTAGGTAGCATCTCTCTAATAAGCGTTGCGTATTTTATAAAAATTGTTTTAATTATTTTGGCTGCTCTAAAAGCTAACGAAGGAGAAATATATCACTACCCACTAACTATTAAATTTATCAAATAACGCCATAAACCACCCAAATGAAGAAAGAAAACACAAAAGCCCAAATGCGTAAAGGTGTTTTAGAATATTGCATCTTATCTATTTTAAAAAATGGGGACGCCTATACTTCTGAAATATTAAAAACACTAAAAAATGCGCATATGATTGTGGTTGAGGGCACCATATACCCCTTGCTTACACGTTTAAAAAATGCAGGATTATTATCATATCGCTGGGAAGAATCAACCGCTGGACCGCCAAGAAAATACTATGTTTTAACCGAAAGCGGTGCCTTATTTTTAAAAGAACTCGATAAAACATGGAACAACTTAGTAAATGCTGTAACCCAAATAACAACTTCTACAAAATCAACTAAAAATGAATAAAACTATTAATATAAACTTAGGTGGTCTTTTTTTTCATATCGATAAAAATGCTTACACAAAATTAAGACGCTATTTAGATGCTATTGCCAAATCGTTAAGCGACGACCCGCAAGGAAAAAACGAAATAATTGCTGACATTGAAGCGCGTATTAGCGAATTACTTTCTGAACGCATAACCGATATTAGACAAGTAGTTAACGAGCATGATATCGACGAAATAATTGCCATTATGGGGCAACCCGAAGATTATGCCGAAGCAGAAGAAGAATATACTAATTACAACACTTACGAGAAAAGAAATACCAAAACTAAAAAGTTTTATAGAGATGGTGACAACAAGCTATTAGGCGGTGTATGTGCTGGTTTTGCTCATTATATTGATATTGACGTAATATGGGTTCGATTATTAACCCTTATATTAATGTTTGGTGCTGGTTTTGGATTTATTTTATACATTATTATGTGGATTTTATTGCCCGAAGCAAAAACTACTGCTCAAAAATTAGAAATGGAAGGCGAACCCGTAAATATCGACAACATAGAAAAAAAAATTCGTGATGAAATTGAAAACCTTTCAGCAAAAGTAAAAAACGGTGCTAGTGAAGTGAGTGATAAAATTTCAAGTATTGATTATGAAAAACTAAAACAACAGTCAAAGTCTGGATTACAAAGTTTTATTGACACCATTGCTAAAATTATAGAATCGGTATTTAAAGTTTTTGGCAAGTTTATCGGAATACTATTAATCATTATCTCGGGGTTAGCTCTTATATCATTTATTGCAGGACTATTTTCAATGGGTAGTTTTGAAATTTTAAACGTCTCTGATCAATTTATAAAATACCCCCCTTTTTTTTATAGCTCTATGCTTCCTTTGTGGGTACTAACATCTTTTCTGTTTTTTGCAATAGGCATTCCTTTTTTTGTACTATTTGTACTAGGCTTACGTATTTTATCAAACAACATAAAGCGTATTAGCAAAACTACCTCACTAGTTTTATTAGGTGTTTGGATATTAGCCGTTTTAGGCTTAAGCTTTTCGCTTATAGAATATGGAACCTCAAGAGCTTCAACGGGTACAAAAATCTTAACCGAAAGCTTACCTACAACTCAAAAAGACACCCTTACTATTAAAATAGCAAAAAATGACAATTTAGATTTTTATTACGATGATATCGACAATAAATCTAACCAAATTTATGTAACTGTTAAAAAAAGTGATGCTACAGAAAGCTATATAGAGATACAAAAAAAGTCTAGAGGTAGAAATCGAAAAAAAGCATTTGAAAATGCCCGAGATTTAAACTATCACTTTAGTAAAACCAATAATGAATTAATCTTAGACAATTATTTTACGGGTAGTTCTAAAAAACTTTATCAAAATGAACAAATTTTTATCACCGTGTTTATTCCTGAAAAAACAACTGTTTATCTCGATTTTTCTACACGACGATTTTTGTACGATATAAAAAACACAACCAACATACACGACAAAAACATACCTGGAAAATATTATGTAATGACAAACAAAGGATTAGATTGCTTAACTTGTACACATAAACAATAAAAAAACAACTGCTATAAGTTACTTTTCAAGTTTTATTCTTTTTAGTGATTTATAACTTTTAAAAATATAGTTTTTTTTTAATTTACGTTATTATTTTATTTACATTTTTAGTATTTTTGTAATAAATTACAACTAAAAGGTTATTTCTCTCTTCCGATTCATCGTTGTATATTGCTTTCAAATTTTACTTTTTTTTGTGATAAGTCACAGCCAACACAGCCCTCAATGAATGTATCTTACAGTTGTGAATTGCTTTCAAGTTTTACTATTTTTGTGATAAGTCACAGCTCTGCTATTTTCTTCTTGTGCCTCATAACCGTTGTGAATTGCTTTCAAGTTTTACTATTTTTGTGATAAGTCACAGCTATTGTTTTGAAATACTGCAATGTTGGTACGTTGTGAATTGCTTTCAAGTTTTACTATTTTTGTGATAAGTCACAGCAATGGAAGCTACCCTGACGTTTTATTTTCGGTTGTGAATTGCTTTCAAGTTTTACTATTTTTGTGATAAGTCACAGCAAAACGTAGGCAAAGAGGTTTTCGATTCCCGTTGTGAATTGCTTTCAAGTTTTACTATTTTTGTGATAAGTCACAGCGTTAATATGTTTTTTGGTATATATACAATGGTTGTGAATTGCTTTCAAGTTTTACTATTTTTGTGATAAGTCACAGCGTCGGATAATTTAACCGGAAATAGTTTCATGTTGTGAATTGCTTTCAAGTTTTACTATTTTTGTGATAAGTCACAGCTGCTAAACAATACAAAATAAAAGCACAGCAGTTGTGAATTGCTTTCAAGTTTTACTATTTTTGTGATAAGTCACAGCATTTATACTTTTAATAGTAATTCACAATTTGTTGTGAATTGCTTTCAAGTTTTACTATTTTTGTGATAAGTCACAGCGAGAACTCTGAGGGGACATCGTGGCTTCCGGTTGTGAATTGCTTTCAAGTTTTACTATTTTTGTGATAAGTCACAGCTCCTTACTGTATATCCAACCATAATCTTCAGTTGTGAATTGCTTTCAAGTTTTACTATTTTTGTGATAAGTCACAGCTGGTTTCGCAAAACCACCACCACCAACCCAGTTGTGAATTGCTTTCAAGTTTTACTATTTTTGTGATAAGTCACAGCGTTAGATACGCATTTATCGGCAGTATCCGAGTTGTGAATTGCTTTCAAGTTTTACTATTTTTGTGATAAGTCACAGCAGCATTATAAGGTTAGAAAACACCGAAGTTGTTGTGAATTGCTTTCAAGTTTTACTATTTTTGTGATAAGTCACAGCGTGTAGTTTTTAGTGATTTTTAAGTCAGGTGTTGTGAATTGCTTTCAAGTTTTACTATTTTTGTGATAAGTCACAGCGTCTTATGTTGCCTAACGAGAACGGCTATGGTTGTGAATTGCTTTCAAGTTTTACTATTTTTGTGATAAGTCACAGCATAAAATTTCTGATTGCTAAGTTTAATATTGTTGTGAATTGCTTTCAAGTTTTACTATTTTTGTGATAAGTCACAGCTACTTTCAGGGCTTAGGCTTTCATAAAGGCGTTGTGAATTGCTTTCAAGTTTTACTATTTTTGTGATAAGTCACAGCATTATCGTCTTTTTCATTTTTAAAGAAAGTGTTGTGAATTGCTTTCAAGTTTTACTATTTTTGTGATAAGTCACAGCCTCACTTCGAATTAATAAAACCGTAAGTATGTTGTGAATTGCTTTCAAGTTTTACTATTTTTGTGATAAGTCACAGCATCCTCAAAAATTTTTAGATCAACTAAATTGTTGTGAATTGCTTTCAAGTTTTACTATTTTTGTGATAAGTCACAGCGTAGCTTTATAACAGCGGTATCTGACAGCGTTGTGAATTGCTTTCAAGTTTTACTATTTTTGTGATAAGTCACAGCTAAACAAGAGTTTATAGAACTTGTAAAAGTGTTGTGAATTGCTTTCAAGTTTTACTATTTTTGTGATAAGTCACAGCAAAATATCGTAAAAAGGTTAATTACAAACTGTTGTGAATTGCTTTCAAGTTTTACTATTTTTGTGATAAGTCACAGCAACTGGAGCAGTAGTTTCAATTTCTTTTGCGTTGTGAATTGCTTTCAAGTTTTACTATTTTTGTGATAAGTCACAGCAATGAAAATACACGAAACACTAGGTTTAACGTTGTGAATTGCTTTCAAGTTTTACTATTTTTGTGATAAGTCACAGCCGAAGTACATATAGATACCGTTAAAAACTGGTTGTGAATTGCTTTCAAGTTTTACTATTTTTGTGATAAGTCACAGCCTGATTAGGGGATAATATTCCCCTATAACTGTTGTGAATTGCTTTCAAGTTTTACTATTTTTGTGATAAGTCACAGCTGCATTATGTTATCAGAAGAAGTACGATCTGTTGTGAATTGCTTTCAAGTTTTACTATTTTTGTGATAAGTCACAGCCTCAAAATTTAATCCACTGATTTTCAGTGGATTTTTTTGTTTTTTAGAATTCTAAAAATTAGAATAACTCTAACTGTTGACAGGTAGGTGGCGGGTCTTTTTTTATTGTAGCATGAAAAATTTCCATACTTCCAAACTGTTTGTCGGTAATTGTCATTACCGCAACCTTACCATATTTAGGCAAATGGCTTTTAACTCGTTTTATATGTACTGCTGCATTTTCTCTACTAGGGCAATGGCGTATATACATCGAAAATTGAAACAGATTAAAACCATCTTTTAACAATACTTTTCTAAACTTTTGCATCGCTCTTCGATTGGTTTTTGTATCGGTTGGTAAGTCATATAACACAAGTACCCACATAATTCTATAAGCATTAAATCGGTTGGTTTTCATAGTAACATAGGGTAATCTATTTTTCGTTTCGCACCTGTATAGCATTTATACAGAGATACCACTGTTTGTTTTATCGCTACAAGTAATGGTCGTATTTTATTATCTATTTGCACATCCATAGTAAGCGATTGCAGCAAATATACTTTTGCGTCTTTGGTCAAATTTTCTTCATTGCCTTCTTGTATCCATTCATATACCACAGCATCCACCATGGGTCGATAAGGCTCCATTAGGTCATCTGCCAAACAATAGGGGTTATATTTGTTGCGATGAAATATTCCCAATACAGGCAACAATCCTGTCTCTACAATGGCTCTGGCAACCGTACTACGCAAAACCGCATATCCAAAATTAAGTAGGTTGTTTGGCATTTCTCCAAAACGATCTCGAATAAAATCCGTAGAAATCAAATATTTCCAATAATGTTGGGCTGCGATACCTTCCATATTAGTACTATCTCCTGATTTTACCTTAGCAAGATACTCTAACATGGGAGCAAAGTATAAGCCATTTTTCTCTAGCAACCGTTTTTGGTTTTCAATTTTACATTCCACCGTTTGTTTCCAAAGCTGTTTTTTAAGTGGTTCGCTGACTTGGGTCTGTACTTTTACTCTTTCCGAATGTTCGGTGTGCCCGTAAAGTGGCAACATTAAACCAAAAGGTAAATGTTGAGCATCGCAACTGATAATTACGGTATTATTTCCCATCAGTTGTTGTATGACTTTATGGGAAAGCGTAATTTGAAAGTGATCAAGCAGCAATACCCCAATATCCTCCACAGAAACACTCCCCTTTGTTTCTTGGGTTTTCGGACAAATAATTTTTAGTTGATTATCTTTCAGCTTAATGTAAGCAGGGTTACCAATATAAATGGTTCGGGTTATCATGGTTCTGATCCTTTTCTATATATATCATGGGCATTATCCGCACGAATGGTTTGTAGTTCGGTAATTAACCTATCCGTTGCAGAAATAATATCAACATATATCGCTACCGAAAGCGTTTGTTGCAAATACTTGTCTCCCTCAACATGGCTGCTCACTTCAGCAGAAAGTTTAGCCCCTGCATCTAATAAGTTTGCAATACATATATTTTCGAAAGCTTTTATATAACCTAATATATCATTTTTTAAATATACCTCAACAGCAAAAGAATCATATAGATTTTTAGAATCTCTTTGTAAGGTAATTTCTGTTCCTTGACGTAATTTTTTCTTAATTTTTTTATATTGGTAATAATTTAAACCACTTAAATAATTATCATAAATTTTGACTGATTTTTGATGAAAAAACGGTGTGGGAAGGGAAATACTTCCCGACGCAACGCCAATAGACCTTATAAAATCTCTTCGTTTCATTGTGTCAATTTTAATATTCTCCTACTTGTACAATTTTTCCTAAATGATTGGTCCTCACCTTTACAACACCTTTTAATCCTGACAATCCATCTCTTTTCCAAGTAATATTTCTTAATGATTTAAATGACTCTACATTTGTTTCCAAATGATGTCTGAAGAAATAATCTTTTGTTGCAATTTTTTGTACCCTAAACAGGTGTTTAGAAATTTGTTCTGCATTGCTTTCATTTAATAAATCCATTTCATGAGGATGAAAATCATCGGATGGAAAAACAAACATTTCATTTTGCTTCATCGTAAACAAAAATTCCCACCCCAAATCTTTATTGAGTGCTTTATCAATTATGGGTAGTTCTTTATTTACCCTTGCCACTGCCTCATAGAAACTTACCACACTTTCTTGTAAATTGCCTTTTTTATCTCTGTAAATAGCTACATGGTGGTTATTGCTTGTACTTATATAATCTACAGGTATAGTGTTATTATTGGCATCTAAAATATCTTCGCCAAAGTGGTCTTTTTTAACGTGTAATACCTCTGCATTTTTTACCCCAGTAATTGTTACAGATTTTATAGCAATTCCTTTTTCTTCATTTTGCCATATTGGGTTGTTTTCTAAATCTGAAAATGCCTCTTTTGCCTTGCCCTCAAATTCGTCTAATCGTTTTTTTAAAATACGTTTTACTCCTTCATCGGTAACTTTTTCTATGTTTTTATAATCTTTAAAGTTATCTGGGTTAATGGGCTTTCGTATTGTAAACCCCTTTTCGTACCAAGCTATGGTTACTTTTTCAGGTAAAACTTCTTTTTCAGATAGCTGTATTGGGTTCTTGGTCAACGAATTTTTCCCTGTAAAAGCTTTTTTAGGATCGTTATCATTGTCTTTCAGCCTTTTTAAAAGAGCCTCTCTATATATTTTGTTTTCTACTTTTTGGATGGTCTCTTCATTAAATTTAGCATTGATTTTTTCTTCCTTTTTATTGAGGAATAAGCTGCTACCATAAATCGTCTCATTATGCAATTGCCCTCTTGGAGTTAGTTCTACTTTTGAGAGTATTCCATTTTTTTTCTTCGTTTTATTGATGTTTTTTGTGACTACTTTATTTTTTACTTTATAAGACACCAAAACCGTTTCCAGATGATTTTTTGCTTCTTGTCGTAGGTTTTTTATTGGTCTGATGAATTTTCTTTTCTTCTTACCGTTTTTAGTTTCAACTTCTTCTGTTATCACATCTTCAATACGACTTATTATAGTGTGTTTTTTGTGATTTTTATCTTTTCGAGCATTCAAATAATTAAGATATTGTATGTGATTATGTGTTGTAAAAGCAATAGTTAGAGCATCCATGGCATGATGCCTTTGGTCGTTTCTTTTCGTCCAGTCTTTTATAACTTCTTTCTTTTCTCCTTTGGAGTTTTCCACTATTTCGGTAAGTCCTATGGCTTTGTATTTGGGTAGGTTTAATTCTTTTAGCACATTTACCAATCCCCAGTCTTCTCTAAGTTTAGCTGTTACTTTTCCTGAGGTAGGAACTACTGTATTGGTAATTTCAAACAACATATTTTTAGCTACCTTGGCAATATATTGACTATCTCGCAAGTCTCTTTCTACAAAACCATCTCCAATATCAGCACCCGTTTTTTTAAGTTTTTCATACTTGGCTTTTGTAATCTCTTTTGACTTATACAAGTCTTCTATCACCGATAAAAACTTGTTTTCAGCATCTTTCCCTAAGGTTTCCATATAGTCTATGGCTGTCATATTTCCTTTTTTCAAATTTGCGCCACGAGGTACTAATACTTTATTGGAAAAACTATCATCAAAAAATCTTGATTGTGGGATAATATGGTCAATATCATATTTGTCAGAGAATATGTTTTCTTTTTCAATCTTCGTATTGGTATAGAGGTCTTTAAACGCGTTTTTCTCTAATTCTAAATACAACCGATAACGTATAATGTCATTACGAGAAGGCATGGCTATTCCAAACTCTGATTGTAAAATTTGACGATAATTTTCATATTTTTTAGTAGCTTCATTAATGTCTTTGGTCATTTTTTCCCTTTCTTCTGCACTTTTTTTCAGCTCACGACCAAGTTCAATATGTACCTCATCGAGTTTACCATATTCTTTAATTACTTCGTTGACTACATTAACCATTTGGTTAAGTATTTTTTCTACTACAGGATTTCGCAGCGCATTTTTAGGTAATATTTCCATCGCATCCTTTAATTTCCTATTTGCTAACTCATCTTTCGTTAATGAAAGTCGAGAGTGTTTATACCCTGCTAACTCACATGCATCGCTAAATTTGTTTTCTTTAATATAGGGGAATATTCTGCGCATGGCTTTACTACTTAGACTTCCATAATCTTGAGAAAATGTAACCTGTGCTAAGATTTTTGCATGTTCCAATTTAAAGTTGAATTTCTCTTGTAGAAGTCTATATAAAGTGTCATTTCCAGAGATAGAGTTATCTGTTTCATAAGAATATAGCAAATGCCATAATTGATAGAATTTTTGTTGTTGAAAGTCATTTCCTTCAAGGTCTGCATCAAAATCCAATATCTCGGTATTAATTTCCAATACATTAAAAATGTCTTTTATAAGTGTCTTTATAGCTTCGGATTCCATTTGAAGCTTAGGCAAATCTATTTTTTCTATTTCGGATTTTACACTTAGTAAATCTTGTATGTCATATCCTTCCATATACAAGATTTTTAAATAGGCTTCGTACAATGCTTTATTGGTTTGGTTTCCCTCGATATATCGATAGTTTATTTTTACTTCTGTAGGTTTTTGACCTATCACTTCAAGAGCGCTCTTTGCCGTAATTGTACCTTTTATATTTACTTCTTGAAACAGCACCTCTTTTTCTTCATCACTTAACAAGCGTTTGCCTTCTTTACTCTTTAACTCAATGTTATTAAGGATTTGCCAAATTTTAAATTCTTGAAATAGCGGAGAGGATTTCGGAGCAACTTTACTGCCTATGTATTTTTTCTTCTTCTTTCCATCTTTTGTAATGGTAATCTCTTTTTGCTCAAACTCACACAAACTGATAAGTCCCTTTTGGGATTTTAACCTACGTTGGTAAAAGATAATAATATCCCGTATTTCCTTTTTCAATTCAGAAGTCAACATTGGGTAAAAGGAGGATTGCGTTTCCCATATCTTTTCAAACTCATCTAAATAATCTTGACGATAAAATACCTGATTTTTTAATCTTGCGTGTGGGTCTTTTTCAAGTTGGCTATACAAATATTGCCCTACCGTGAGATTATTAAAAAACAAGGCTTTACTTCTGTCAGATATTGCCCCTAAATACCCACTTGATTTTTTTAAATTTCCATTGATATCTTGCAAAACTATAGCAAAGTGTTCTAACTCTAATTTTTCAGTTACCCCATTGGCTCTCCAAAGATATTTTTCCAGTTTTTTTTCTAAAGGAGTTCCTTTTTGGATAATTCCTTCTATTTGAAACGGTTCTTTTAAAATAGCCCAAGTAGCTTTAGTTCCTTTTCCATCAATCTCTTTTTTGAGACTATCTGTTAAAATATCAGGATAAAATTGTTTCTGAAAATTCCAAATTTTATCCAATTCAGCTTGTAAATCGGAACGATAAAAATCAGGAAGTTTCTTTTTATTTTCTACTAAAAGTTGGTAACAGAATTGACCAGGAGTTATTTCTTTTTCGTACAAAGTCTTCGCAACAGACATACCATCAATTAATTGCCCTTCCTCATCGTTATTTACTTTTCTACTGCTTTTATAACCTCTTTTTTTATTTATCAATAACAAAACTCTCGCAAACTCTTCTAGTTCAATTTTTTCGGTAGCTGCTCTTGCTCTCAATCGTTGAGTTTCAAAAGTGGTGTTTTTACCTACTTCCGTTAAAAAGGAACTCGATTGAATTATACCATTCGTTTTTAAGGCATTAATTAAGTTTTTTCTTCTTAGCTTAAATCGCTGAAGATTCCTTCTTGCGCCACGTGCCAAGGTTCTACCTGCATTGGTAGTAATGGGTTTTCCTTTTTCAAAGTTCGGTTGCTCGTCAGCTGTTAGAGGGTTTACCCGTACACCTAATTTGATTATTTTTGAGTTTTCATTTTTGTTTTCGGCTTTATTTACAACTGCCAAGCCTATGCTAGCTACACCTATGTCAAGTCCTAGTATTGTTTTCATAATTTTTATTTTTTTGTATCACCCAAGTTCTAGTATTGTTTTCATAATTTTTACAAAATTAACAGATTCCTCTTCCAAAGGTATATATTTTACTCTATATTTGCATCATGAAATTAGAAAACTTTTGACGAAAGGTTTTTACTTGGGCGCCAATCCAAGTTTTTCAAAGCCCCAAGCTTTGTTACTTATTTCAAATCAAGCCCCTTTTAATTTTAAATAAAGAAATTTATTTAACCTTTGGAAGGGCTTGTGAATTGTTTTTTTTGTTTATCGAACTGGAGGAGAATTTTTCTTCTCCAGTTTTTTACCAAAATCGAAAAAGTTAAGAGTATTTTTTTCATAATTTTTTTCTTTAAAATTATAATATTTTTTTAGATTAAGAAGATTATTTAGAATCAAAAAAATAATCTTATATTTGAAGCAGTAAACTTTGAAAGCAATTCACAATAAGGATTATTCCGTTGTGAAAACATTTAAGACGGGGAAACTCGTCTTTTTTTATGCAATAAAAAGTATGTTTAACAATTTTACTACAAAGAAAAACACCAATAAGAAATCACTAAATAAAACGCAAAAAAGCCCTAAGAGAAAACTCTTAGGGCTTTTAGTATTTTGTATAAACGATAACCTACACTATGATAAGGCAGCTATATGTTTTGTTAATTTAGATTTTAAATTAGCTGCTTTATTTTTGTGAATAATATTGTTTTTTGCTAATTTATCTAACATCGAAGTAACCTTAGACAACATTTCTTGTGCCTCTTTCTTATCAGTCGTAGCACGTAAATCTCTAACAGCATTACGAGTAGTTTTATGCTGATATTTATTACGTAATCTTTTAGCTTCGTTACTTCTTATTCTTTTTAGTGCAGACTTATGATTTGCCATTATATTAATTTCTTAAATTGTTTATAAAAAACTTGTAGTCCGTACGGGAATCGAACCCGTGTTACCAGGATGAAAACCTGGCGTCCTAACCCCTAGACGAACGGACCAAAATACAATCTCTTTTTTTGATTGCGGGTGCAAATATACAACTCTTTTTTTTATATGCAATAGTTTTAATTACAATCTGTTTAAAAAAAGATTTTTTAATTAAATCCACCTCTTGTAGTCCGTACGGGAATCGAACCCGTGTTACCAGGATGAAAACCTGGCGTCCTAACCCCTAGACGAACGGACCATTTTATTTTATGATTATCGGGGCGCAAATATAAATACTGAATTTGACTAACCAAAACTTTTTTTACGCAATTATCAAATTTTAAAAATTGAAAACTATTTTACCCCTATCAACCTAATATGCTTTTGCAAAAAACACACGTCTGCGCGATGGTTTTCCTGTAAAAACACAAAGCCCTGCTTCTTCTTTAGCATCGTTAGGTATACAGCGTATGGTTGCCTTTGTTAATTCTTTTATTTTTTCTTCCGTTTCGCTAGTTCCATCCCAATGAGCTGCTACAAACCCACCTTTATTATCTATAACATCTTTAAAATCTTCAAACGTATCTACCTTGGTAATATGCTCATCTCTAAATAAAACCGCTTTGGTAAATAAATTTTCTTGAATTTTTTCTAGCAAATCAACAACAAAGTCAACAACACCATCTTTTGCTACAGTTTGTTTTTCAAAGGTATCTCTACGAGCAACCTCAACCGTTCCGTTTTCAATATCACGATTTCCTATCGCAATTCTTACTGGCACTCCTTTTAGCTCATATTCAGCAAATTTTGCTCCAGGGCGCAAGGTATCTCTATCATCATATTTTACCGAAACACCTTTACCTTGCAACGCTACCACTAAATTATTTACTTCTTTTGATATTGCTTGCAATTGCTCTTCACCTTTGTATATAGGAACAATCACAACTTGTATTGGAGCTAATTTAGGCGGCAAAACAAGTCCAAAATCATCAGAATGAGTCATTATTAAACCACCAATTAAACGTGTAGAAACACCCCATGAAGTTGCCCAAACATACTCTTGCTTTCCTTCTTTAGAGGTATATTTTACATCAAATGCTTCCGCAAAATTTTGCCCTAAAAAATGCGATGTTCCTGCTTGCAAAGCTTTTCCGTCTTGCATTAAGGCCTCTATGGTATACGTTTCTTCGGCACCTGCAAAACGCTCACTTTCACTCTTAGAACCTTTTATTACAGGCATAGCCATATATTTTTCTGCAAATACCGCATACACCTCTTGCATTTGTAGTGCTTCTTTTAAAGCCTCTTTTTTCGTTGCATGAGCAGTATGCCCCTCTTGCCATAAAAATTCAGCTGTACGTAAAAATAAACGGGTACGCATTTCCCAACGCACAACATTTGCCCATTGATTAATTAACAAGGGTAAATCGCGATAAGATTGTATCCAGCCTTTATAGGTGTTCCAAATAATTGCTTCAGAAGTTGGTCGAACCACTAACTCTTCTTCTAATTTGGCTTGCGGATCTACTCGTAATTTCCCAGCATTTTCAGGGTCATTTTGCAAACGATAATGAGTAACCACAGCACACTCTTTAGCAAAACCTTCGGCATTTTTTTCTTCTGCTTCAAACAAACTTTTAGGTACAAAAAGCGGAAAATAAGCATTCTCATGACCTGTTTCTTTAAACATCTTATCCAAAACAGCTTGCATTTTTTCCCAAATAGCAAATCCGTAAGGTTTAATTACCATACAGCCTCGAACAGCCGAGTTTTCTGCCATGTTGGCTTTTATGATTAATTCGTTATACCACTTTGAATAATCTTCAGAACGCTTTGTTAATTTTTTACTCATACTAATAAGTTTGGCACAAATGTTGCTATTTTTTAATGAATTTAGTTGTTTTTTCGGTTAAAAAAATCGCCACAAAACTACGTTAAAAAAGAATATAATACCTATTAGCGGTTTTATTTTTTGTAAATTCACAGCATAAACACAATAGTACAACTCTAAAACAATAAAAAATGAAGTTACTTTCCGCTAACACCAGACTCTCGATATACACCTTGTCGTTTTTAATGGTTACTACTTTGGTTTCTTGCGGAACAGCACAAAGCGTAACAAATGAAGACGGTATATATTCAAACAATATCGAACAACCTACCCGTAAAGTTGTGGTTGCAAACGGTAGCTAATACCAGCAATACAATGAAAATTACTTTACTAGAGAATTACAGCGTTTAGACGATTTAAACAATACTGATATTATTACTGATATTGACAGCTATAAATCATCATACAATGATGATGAATACCTAGACGAAAATGTAGACAATGCCACTCAAGCCCGTATTAATTACAATGCCCCTTGGGGATATACCGATCAAAATTCGGATGTGGTTATCAATATAAATTCTGGATTTGGATACGGATACAACCCTTACTGGTATAATCCATATTACTACGGATATGGATACAACTATTACAGACCTTGGCGTTGGGGAGGCGGGTATGCATACTATGACCCATGGTATTCTGGAGCTTATTGGAACTTTGGACTTTACAGTAATTGGGGATATTACAATTGCTACCCTTATTATGGTGGTTATTATTACGGAAATTATTACCGCCCTTACTATCACAATCCATACTATTACAACCATCACAACCATTACAATTACAGACGAGGTGGTGATTCGCGTCGTGGATATAGTGTAACATCAAACTCAAGAAATAGATATAGCACTACCAACAGAAATAGCTCTACTAGAAACTCATCATCTAGTTACAGAAATAATAGAGTTACTAGCAGCAACCAAAATAGAGAAGCTACGCGATACAATACAAGAAATCGTAATAGCGTAAATACTTCTACTCAAAACTCTAGAAGCGCAACAACTTCTACAAGAAACAACAATCAAAGTTCTGTTAGAAGTACATCATCTTCTAGAAACTATACCCCTAGAAGCACTAATTCTACAAGAACTAGCACAAGAAATTACACCCCCTCAAACACTAGAAGTTATACACCTAATACAAGAAGTTATACCCCAAACGAAAGAGATTACAGTCCTTCTAATACAAGAAGTTATAGCCCTAGCTACGAAAATAGCTCAAGAAGCTATTCACCATCTTCTAATAGTTCAAGAAGCTACACCCCTAGCAGTAGTGGTCGTAGTTCTACAAGAAGTTATTCAAATAGCCGATCTAGAAGATAATTTCGAGCCAAATCTTTTAATAAATTTGTTTCAAAATAAATTAGCAATACCATGAAAAAAATTATACTATTGGCTATTATAATAGCTAGTGGCTTCACGTCATTTTCTCAATCGCTAGGATACAACGATTTAGGTGTTCTTTTTGGTCAAGACCACAACTACGGATCGTCAAGATTTAATGCAATGAGCGGAGCCTTTGGAGCACTAGGAAGTGATGTTTCTTCATTAGCCATTAACCCTGCGGGTACAGCTGTTGCCTTAAATAGTACATTTTCTATTACCCTAGGCAATAGAAACAACTGCATAGATGCTACTTATTATGGTAATACAACAAACACTCAAGACAATTTTTTTAATATTTCGCAAGTAGGTAGTATTTTATCTTTTAGTACCAACAACAAAACAAATTGGAATCGTTTTGCCCTTTCTTTTAATTATCGAATAAAAAACGATTTTGATGGTGATTTTAACCTCGCAGGAAATAGTGGACAAGCTCTTTTTAACCAGCATCCAAACGACACCTCAGACCCTAAAACCCCTTTTAACAATGCACAACAACAACGTTTTGCCAATATTACTAATGGTGAAACAAGTGCACTTAGTTTTGGTTTTTCAGCAGCGCATTTAAATAAGTTATTTCTGGGGGTTTCTTTAAATTTTCATGATATTCATTTTACTCAAACCACCCAATTACGCGAAGTAAATAACGATGATAACGGAAATACATTACGTGCATATAACGAACAAATTAGTTATTTTGGAGGTAGCGGATTTTCGCTTGGATTAGGGTTTATATACAAACCAGAACAAAACTTTCGACTTGGTCTTTCTTATGAATCGCCCACTTGGTATCAAGAAATTAACGAAGATAACAACTTAGCCGTTTTTGACCCCAACGACAGTACTTATGATGATTGGTTAGGTTACACCGAAATTTCTTCGAATAATATCTCGCCCGATATTAATAGTGGTGAATATTATAGCACCTACATATATAATTTAAAAACACCAAGTAAATTAACAATAAGCGGAGCATTTATATTCAATAAAGACGGCCTTATTAGTATTGATTACAGTTATAAAAATTACAAAAACACTCGATTTTCTTCAGGAGATTTCTTTGATGTAAATAACAACTATACTAATAGCTTTAGAAGCACACATGCTATTAATATTGGTACCGAGTGGCTTTTTAATAATTTAAGCGTACGAGGCGGATATCATTACGAACAAACTCCTTATAAAGATGTTATAGATACCGACAATATAGATGGCTTTTCATTAGGGTTAGGTTACCGTTTCAAAAACATGAAATTTGATTTTGCCTATTCAAACTCAACCTACACCTCTCCTTATGCAATATATAATAGCCCTTATGTAAATGTAAATTCAGCTGAATTAAACACCAACATATCTAGAATTACAGGTACATTAACATTTAACCTGTAATAAAAGCATAACCAAAAACCCCGCTAAATTATACTTAGCGGGTTTTTTTCTTTTTTTACGTACTAGCTTTTTAAATTAATGTAATTTTGCTACTCATTTTATTGAAGTAATGGAAACAATTAAAATAAACATCGAAGAAACAACAAACACAACTATTTTAAAATTTGTAAGCAATACCATTTTAATTGATGGCGGAAGTTACGAGTTTGCAAATATTGACGAAGCAAAAAATGCACCTTTAGCACAAGAGCTATTTTACCTACCCTTTGTAAAAAAAGTTTTTATCTCGGCAAATTTTATTGCCATACAGCGATATGATATTGTACAATGGAATGATGTACAAGAAGAAGTTCGTCAAAAAATAGAAAACTATTTACAGTCTGAAAAAACAATTGTGCAAAAAAATGCAACGGCAAAAAAAGAAGCGGTAGAAGTATTTGCCGAAGTAACCCCAAATCCAGAGGTAATGAAATTTGGCACCAACAAAATGCTAACCAACACCCCTGTTGAATTTAAAACGATTGAACAAGCCAATGAATCATCGCCTTTAGCTAAAGCTATTTTTAATTTTTCAGCGGTAAAAGAAGTTTTTATTGCAAAAAACTATGTTTCTGTTACCAAACAAGATACCGCAGATTGGAATGGAATGTATCAAGAAATTCGTACATTTATTCGTTCTTATTTACAAGATGGTAAACCAATTATAACGGAAATACCTAATTTAAATAGCGCCCAAAACCAAAAAACATCAGAAGAAAATTTATCAGAAACCGCCAAACAAATTATTGATATCTTAGATCAATATATTGCCCCAGCAGTAGCTTCGGATGGTGGAAATATTACTTTTGAGTCATACGATAAAGAAAATAAACGAGTTAGTGTTATATTAAAAGGGGCTTGTAGTGGCTGCCCTTCATCGACCGTTACCTTAAAAAATGGTATCGAAACCATGTTAAAAGAAATGCTGCCTAATAAAATTAATGAAGTAATTGCTTTAAATGGATAAAATAGTAAAACCTTATACCGATTCTAATCTTGGCAAAAAAGAACAGGTTACTCAAATGTTCGACAACATATCTAAAGATTACGACGGATTAAACCGTGTTATTTCTTTTGGAATTGATACAAGTTGGCGAAAAAAAGTAGTGAAAATTGTTGGTAAAAATAACCCTAAGCAAATCTTAGATATTGCCACTGGAACAGGTGACCTAGCCATTATGCTTTCAAAAACACAACCCGACAAAATTATTGGCTTAGACATATCGGAAGGCATGTTGGCTGTTGGTAAAAAAAAGGTTGCCAAAGCCAATTTAGAAAACATCATAGAGATGCTTGTTGGCGATAGTGAAAATTTACCTTTCAAAGACAATACTTTTGATGCTATTACCGTTTCATTTGGTGTAAGAAATTTTGAAAACTTAAACAAAGGGCTAACCGAAATTAATCGCGTGCTTAAGCCTAATGGAATTTTTGTTGTTTTAGAAACTTCTAACCCTACAAAATTTCCGTTTAAACAAGGGTATCAATTTTACACTTCAATTATACTTCCTCTAATAGGTAAACTCTTTTCTAAAGATAAAGTAGCCTATACATATTTGTCTAAAAGTGCAAATTCTTTTCCTTTTGGTAAGGCTTTCAACAATATTTTAGAAAAAAATGGGTTTAAGAATGCAAAGAACAAACCGGTAACTTTTGGAGTTGCATCCATTTATACTGCCACGAAATAGAAGTATGACGAAATTTTTTCTTACTATAAGTTTTCTATGGTTACTAACCTTTAGTGTTTTTTCGCAAAAACATAGAACACGTATCGAAAACCGCCCTAACTTTGATAAACTGATGTTTCACTATGGGTTTTATTTAGGTTTAAATAGAAATGATTTTAAAGTAGATTACCGCCCTAATTCAATTACCGACAACCCAAACGTTATTGTAGAACCAAAAACAGGCTTTAATGTAGGATTAATTGCCGATTTACGCCTACATAAAAATATTAATTTACGTTTTGAACCTGGGTTAGTAACCAATTCCAAAAAACTAACCTTTGAATATATTACAGGTCCCGATAGTGAAAAAATTAGAGACAATGTGGGTTCTACCTTTTTGCATTTACCTCTTATTTTAAAATTTAGTACTGATAGACTAGATAATGTTAGACCCTATGTACTTGGAGGGGTTAGTTTTGATCATAACTTTACGAGTAATGAAAAAAATCCAGACGATAACTTTAGCGGTAGCTTTAGAATGCAAACAAGTAATTTTATGTACGAAATTGGTATCGGTATCGATATTTACTTATATTATTTTAAGTTTTCGCCATCTATTCGAGGAATATTTGCCATAAACAACGAAATTAAATACGACGACACCTCTCCAAGCCAATGGACTGACCCAATAAATTACCTTGGCACTCGAGGTGTTTTTATACATCTTGCTTTTGAATAAACAAGACAGCAAATAAACTTAAACGGTATTAAAAAAATAGGTTAATGATAGGTGTTAACAACAGAATCGAAGAACATATAATAATAATCTAATAAGTAAATACCCTCTCTAATTCCTAATTCTTTTTCATCGCCATCTACCATCAATAGTGTAGGAAATTTAGATTGACCAAACTTATCAGCCAACTTATCATTTACTTTTTGAGTCTTCTTATCTATTAAATCTGTATTTCTTGGGGTATCAGCCATGTAAAGAATTAAATTTTTATCAGAATAGTCTTTAAACTTTTCAGTTTCAAATAAATTTTTATCTAAACTTTTACACGGACCACACCAATCTGATCCCGTAAAATATATTAATAATGGTTTATTTTCTTGCTTTGCTTTTTTTAAAGCATCATTATAAGAATACACCCAATTAATTTTTATCGCAGCAATAGTATCTACAACTACCGTATCTACCACTTGCTCTATATCTTCATCTGTTTTTTCTAAGGTTTCTTGAGCTTTACCTACCGTTAAACCTGCTAAGAAAACAAAACAAACTAAAAAAATATTTCTCATTATTAATTATTTTATTTTTCTATTAATCAAAAATAATACCATTTATTAAAAAATCAATTCTTTAAGAAAGATTTTATTGCTGTATCAAACATATTTTTATCGTCAACAAAAAAAGTCTTAATAGGTATATAACTTAAATTTTTGAGCTTTTTTTCTAAACGAACATAATCTTTCTCAGTAGTTAAAATTATTTTTCGAGATGCTTCAATTTTTAAATACCGCTCTTTAATAGCCTCAATATCTTTATCTGAAAAATAATGATGGTCTGAAAAACGCATAGGTTGATATGATATTTGTAAAGACTGTAAATATTGTTCTAAAGGTTTCGGATTAGCTATTCCTGTAACCAATACAACTTGATACGATTTTAATTGATCCAAAACCAACTCTTGCGCCCCCTTTAATTTTGTGTCGTACAAAATTGTAGTAAAAAACACCTGCTGATTTGATTTTACCCTGAGTTTGTTTTTTATTTTTTCTTGCTGCTTTTCGGTTAAATTTTCAGGACATTTCGTAACAATAATTATATTAGCCCGTTTAGCCCCTCTTTTACTTTCGCGTAAATTACCACTAGGCAACACCAAATCATCACAATATAAATCGTCGTACTTTGTTAACAAAATATAAAAATTAGCCTTTACCTTTCTATGCTGAAAAGCATCATCTAACAATATAACTTCTGGGCTATTTTTTTGATTTAATAATTGCTGTATACCATGAGCTCTATCAGCATCTACCGCTACTTGAATATTTTTGAATTTTTTAAAAAACTGTAAGGGTTCATCTCCAACCTCGGCAACCGAATGTGATTGATCTACTAATAAAAAACCTTTTGTTTTTCGCTTATATCCTCGACTTAAAACAGCTACTTTATACGTGTTTTGTAGTAAATTAATTAAATATTCTATCTGAGGGGTTTTGCCTGTACCGCCAACACTTAAATTTCCAACAACAATAATTGGCACATTAAAAGAAGTAGATTTAAAAATTTGCTTATCGAATAAAAAATTACGAATAGAAGTAATTAAATCATACAAAATTGCAAACGGAAATAATAAAAGACGTATAAATTTCATGTAATTTATAATTTTTGATGCCTCATAATATTAAACGTCCTTTTATTAGGAATTTAATTTTATTCATGTAGTTTCACTACCCGAATTTATTACAACGAAAGTAATTAAAAATCTTAACTTTGAGGTTTACTAAAAATAAAATTATGATTATACGCGATGTTACCAACTATATAGAAGAGCTTGCTCCGCTTTCGTATGCTGAAGATTTTGATAACGTAGGGTTACTAGTAGGCAGCTATACCACCAAAGTAACAGGGGTTTTAGTTACCCTTGACACTTTAGAAGAAACCGTTGAAGAGGCTATTGCTAAAAACTGCAATTTAATTGTAAGTTTTCACCCTATTATTTTTAGTGGATTAAAAAAAATAAATGGCTCTAATTATGTGGAGCGTACTGTGCTAAAAGCTATTAAAAACGACATTGCTATTTATGCAACTCATACCGCTTTAGATAATTCAAAAAATGGAGTTTCAGCAAAAATGTGTGATGTTTTAGAGTTAACCAATACACAAATATTAATTCCTAAAAAAGGAGTTATTAAAAAGTTAACGACTTATGTACCTACAAGTAATGCTAATGCTTTACGCAATCAATTATTTGAAGTAGGTGGTGGAAATATTGGTAACTATAGCAATTGTAGTTTTAATATAGAAGGAAAAGGCAGTTTTAAAGGTAACGAAAACTCAAACCCCACTATTGGCAAAAAAGGAGAATTAATTTTTGAAAAAGAAACCTGCATTACCATAACTTTTGAAGATTACTTAGAAAAAAAAATACTAAACACCCTTTTTAAACACCATCCATACGAAGAAGTGGCTTATGAAATAATTACCTTAGATAACTCAAATCAGAATATAGGTATGGGAATGTTAGGTGAGCTTTATAAAGAAATGGAAGAAAAAGAGTTTCTTAAATTTATAAAAAACACCTTTAAAACAGGTTGTGTACGTCATTCAAAATTTATTAATAAACCTATAAAAAAAGTGGCTGTTTTAGGGGGGGCAGGAAGTTTTGCAATTTCCCACGCCATACGTGCTAAAGCCGACGCATACATTAGTGCCGATTTTAAATATCATGAGTTCTTTAAAGCCGAAAATAGTATTCTGTTAGCCGATATTGGTCATTACGAAAGTGAACAGTTTACAAAAAACCTTTTAGTTGAGTATCTTACAAAAAAAATTACTAATTTTGCCATCGTTTTATCAGAGAAAAGTACAAATCCAATTTATTACTTATAAACAATGGCAAAAAAGAAAGAAATAACGGTAGAAGAAAAATTAAGAGCGTTATACGATTTACAATTAATCGATTCTAGAATAGATGAAATTAGAAACGTTCGAGGCGAATTACCATTAGAAGTGCAAGATTTAGAAGATGAAGTTGCCGGATTAACCACTAGAGTTACCAATTTAACTCAAGATGTTACTAATTTAGAAACAGACATAAAAAATAAAAAATTAGCTATTGACGAAAGTGGCACGTTAATAGAAAAATACGAAAAACAACAAAAAAACGTACGTAACAATCGTGAGTTTGATTCATTAGCTAAAGAAATTGAATTTCAAGAATTAGAAATTCAATTAGCTGAAAAAAGAATTAAAGAATTCAAAGCAAAAATAGAGCAGAAAAAAGAAATTATTGATGCTACAAAAGAAAAATTAGCAAAGCAAGAAAGTCACTTACAACATAAAAAATCAGAACTTGATGCTATTTTAAAAGAAACTGAAAAAGAAGAAAAGTTACTGAACGAAAAATCTGAAGAGTTTTCAAAATCTATCGATGATTATTTATTAAATGCATACCAAAGAATTCGAAATAAAGTAAAAAACGGACTTGCTGTAGTTTCTATTGAACGTGGTGCTTCAGGAGGGTCTTTCTTTACCATACCACCACAAGTACAACTAGAAATTGCAAATCGCAAAAAAATTACTATCGATGAACATAGTGGTCGTATTTTAGTAGATGCTGCACTGGCTGCTGAAGAAAAAGAAAAAATAGACAAACTATTCAATTAATATTTCAATTTTTTATACCATTATAAAAAAACCTCGAAGATTAAATCTTCGAGGTTTTTTTATGCTATCAATCGGTTAAAAATATTTTCTTTCCTATTAAATACCTAATTCATTAAACAAGTTTTTAATTTCTGGACTAGAAGGTCTAGGCGCATTTTTATCAACAATTTTACCCTGTGGGTCAATTAAAATAAAACGAGGTATCGAATTAATTTGATATGCTTGTTGAAACGAATAATCTTTACCCGACCATAATTGAATACCTGATAGTTGTTTATCTGCGACAAATTTTTTCCATTTATCATGAGCTTTTTCCCAACTACCACCATTTCTTGTATTCTTATCCGTTGAAATACTAACAAACTCAATATTTTTGCCATGATATTGGTTTTCTAGCGCTTTTAACGCAGGTATTTCTCGAACACATGGCCCGCACCAAGTTGCCCAAACATCGATATATACATATTTACCCTTTAAATCACTCAAAGATGTTTTTCCTCCTTTAAAATTTTCATAATCTACAAAGCTAGGAGAAATGTTTCCTTTTGCTAGTTTTTCTAAAGCCGAAACTCGTTTCATTGCCGATTCATGCTGCACATCATAATTATTTCTAAAATAACTAATCATTTGTTGTTGTTGTAACTTTGTATTTGATATTAAAACACTATCAGCATCAGAATAACGATTTACTAAGCTATCCATTTGTTTATTAATTTTATCAATTTTTGCAGTAAAGGCATCTTTATCTAAGGCAAACAAATTTATTGGACTTCCCATTTTTTTACTAAAAGCTATTTGTGCCAATATAAATTTATTACTCTCTGAACCATTTCCTGAATACGAAAAGGTATTTAAAAAATCGCTCATCTTACCATTTAAGGTTAAATCATAGCCGTTTTTTAAATAAATAGGTACTCTATTTTGAACATTTGTTTGCATAAAATACACATCGCCCTTAACAACCTTTAACGTATCTTTAAAAGTACCATCTGTATTTATTTTTATGGTTTTAGAAAAATTATTATCTCTCGCAGAGATGGTAATAATCGAATCGGCATTACTAGTAAATTTTCCTTGTAATGTTACATACTTATTTAACGATTCTTTTTTACAAGAAGCCATTGCTATACTCACTAAAAGTATAAAACCTATTTTTTTCATTATCTTTTATATTTTAAAGTACAAATATATACAAAGAAAATAGGCCTATTTGTTATTTGGTAAAATAAAAATAATTTTGAGTAATATAGCACCATTAAAAATGCAGGTTTATATAACGTTATATAACTTGACAACTATATTGTTTTTTTAACATATTAATTTTTATATTTCAACCTAAATTAACTAGCATAAACATGTATCACTACATAAATTCAGACAGGTTAGATTTAGAAGCTATCCATAATATTACAAGCACTAATAAAAAATTAAAATTAGCTGACGAGTCAATTAATAAAATAAAAAAATGTCGTGCATATTTAGATGAAAAAATGAAAACACATAGCGAACCAATCTACGGAATTAACACTGGGTTTGGGTCGTTATACAACATTAAAATAAACGGAACTAATTTACAACAACTACAAGAAAATCTAGTAATGAGTCATGCTTGTGGCACAGGCGAAGAAGTACCTCAAGAGATTGTAAAACTAATGCTATTGTTAAAAATCAAGGCTATCAGTTTTGGACATTCTGGAGTTCAATTAAGTACCGTAGAGCGCTTAATCGATTTTTACAATAATGACATTTTACCCGTAGTATATACTCAGGGTTCACTAGGGGCCTCGGGCGATTTAGCTCCGTTAGCACATTTAGCTTTACCTTTAATTGGCTTAGGCGAAGTATATGTTAAAGGAGAAAAATTTGCTACCAAAAAAATGCTTGAGCAATTTTCGTGGAAAAAAATAAACCTACAATCTAAAGAAGGGTTAGCTTTACTAAACGGAACCCAATTTATGAGTGCCTATGGTATTTTTACACTTTTAAAAGCATATAAACTATCGTATTTAGCAGATGTTATTGGTACTATTTCATTAGAGGCTTTTGATGGTAGAATAGAACCTTTTAACGAGTTAATACACTTAATACGCCCTCATAACGGACAACTAAAAACAGCCAAACGTATAACCCATTTTTTAACCGACAGTAAATTAATAACACAACCCAAAACACACGTACAAGATCCCTACTCTTTTCGCTGTATGCCTCAGGTACATGGCGCTACAAAAGACACGTTAACCTTTGTTACCAAAACATTTTTAACCGAAATAAATTCGGTAACCGATAACCCTAATATTTTTGTAGAAGAAGACGCTATAATTTCTGGCGGAAATTTTCACGGTCAACCACTAGCCTTAGCTTTAGATTATTTAGCTATTGCTGTGGCAGAACTTGGTTCTATTTCTGAAAGAAGAATATACCAATTAATTGCTGGCTTACGAGGATTGCCCGCATTTTTGGTTACAAACCCAGGATTAAATAGTGGCTTTATGATTCCGCAATATACCGCCGCCAGTATTGTAAGTCAAACCAAACAATATTGCACCCCATCAACTATAGATTCTATTGTTTCTTCTAATGGGCAAGAAGACCATGTTTCTATGGGAGCAAATGCTGCTACAAAAGCTAAAAAGGTAATTGATAATGTTACCACAGTATTAGCAATTGAGCTATTAAATGCTTCTCAAGCCTTAAGTTATAGAAAAGAAAAAACCTCTCCGTTTTTAGAAACTTTTGTTAAAGCTTTTAGAGAGGATGTTCCGTTAGTTAACGAAGATCGTGTATTACATAACGATATTAAAAATGCTGAAAATTTTATTGCCTATTTAAATATTGAACCTTCAGATTTATTTTAGGTAAACAACACACTAAACTATGCTAACAAAAAATTGACGTACGCTTATTCGTTAACAAGCGTACGTTTATATGCCCCTTTAGCTAATTTTTCTCTAATCGCTGAAAAAGCTTTAATAGTATCATCTACATCTTGCTGAGTATGACGAGCAGTTGGTATTAATCGTAAAATAATTAAACCTTTTGGTATTACTGGATATACTACAATTGAACAAAACACATTATGATTTTCACGTAAATCATACACCATTGCCATTGCTTCAGGTATATCTCCTTTTAAATAAACAGGCGTAATACAGGTTTGTGTTGTACCCAAATCAAAACCTGCATTTCGTAATCCAGATTGTAAAGCATTGGTTATTTTCCAAAGGTTTTCTTTTAATTGAGGCATAGTACGAATCATGTCTAATCGTTTTAATGCACCCTTAACCATTGGCATCGGCAATGATTTAGCAAACATTTGCGAACGCATGTTGTACTGTAAATATTGTATAATGTCTTTATCACCTGCAAAAAAAGCTCCAATACCTGCCATCGATTTTGCAAATGTTGCAAAGTAAACATCTATTCCGTCTTGAATACCTTGTTCAAAGCCTGTTCCTCTTCCTCCTTCGCCTAATGTTCCAAATCCATGAGCATCATCAACTAGAAATCTAAAATTATATTTTTCTTTTAAGGCTACTATTTCTTTTAATTTTCCTTGCTCTCCGCGCATACCAAAAACACCTTCAGAGACTAATAAAATTCCTCCTCCTGTTTTTTCAGCCATTTTTGTTGCTCGCATTAAGTTTTTTTCACAGCTTTCAATATCGTTGTGTTTATAAACAAAACGCTTGCCAGCATGCAAACGAACTCCATCAATAATACAAGCATGGGTATCCATATCATATACAATAACATCGTCTTTAGACACTAATGCATCGATAGCCGACACCATACCTTGATAACCAAAATTAACCAAATACGCTGCTTCTTTACCAACAAATTCAGCACATTCTTGTTCTAATTGCTCGTGATATTTTGTGTGGCCAGACATCATTCTAGCCCCCATTGGGTATGCCATACCATCGGTTGCAGCCGATTCTCCGTCTACTTTTAACACCTCTGGATGATTTGCTAAACCTAAATAATCATTAATACTCCAAGTAATTACTTTTTTACCATTAAAACCCATTCGGTTAGATATAGGTCCTTCTAACTTAGGAAACACATAGTATCCTTCTGCTTCACTTGCCCATTTACCTAATGGCCCTTTATCTTGTCTAATTCTTTCAAATAAATCTTTTGTCATAATTACATGTTATTTTTAAACTGCAAAACTAACATTTTTAATCGACTATTCGAACTTGTATTATTCTAATTTTATAATCAAATCGTTGGCATCAACTAAAGTTCCTGCTGGTAATTGTACTTTGGCTATTACCCCTGTATTTACAGCGGTTACAGTCGTTTCCATTTTCATAGCCTCAATAATAAATAAAGGTTGATTTTCTTTAACTTGATCTCCTTTTTTAACTAATACAGTAGATAATAATCCTTGTAAAGGTGCCCCTATTTGTTTTTTATCGGTAGTATCTACTTTTAAATTTTCTATTTTTTCGACATTTACAGAGTTATCTTTTATTAAAACTGTTCGCATTTGCCCGTTTACTTTAAAGAAAACCATTGCATGCCCTGTTTCATCTGCTTCAGTTTTATGCACCAGTGAAACTAACACTCGTTTACCAGGTTCTATATCAATCATTATTTCTTCATCGACCTTCATTCCAAACAAAAAGTTTTTTGTAGGAATATTCATTACATTACCATATTTTAAATGGTTGTTGTAAGCATCGGTAAACACCTTTGGATATAGTTTATACGATAGAAAATCGGTAATTTCTAAATCGCGCCCCATACCTTTTGCAAACTCTTTTTTAAATACTTTAAATTCTTTTTCAAAGTCTATTGGTTTTAAATGAGCGTTTGGTCTACTAGTGTATGGTTTTTCATTTTTTAAGATAATTTTTTGTAGTTTTTTAGGAAACCCTCCAACAGGTTGCCCTAAATCACCTTTAAAGAAACTGATTACAGATTGAGGAAACGAAATGGTATCGCCTTTTTCCATCACATCTTGAACCGTTAAATTATTACTTATCATGTATTGCGCCATGTCGCCCACCACCTTAGAACTTGGCGTTACTTTAACAATGTCGCCAAACAGTTTATTTACTTCTCCGTACATTTTAGTAACCTCAGTAAACTTATCTTCTAATCCTAAAGCAATGGCTTGCCCTTTTAAGTTAGAGTATTGCCCTCCTGGTATTTCATGTTCGTATACTTCACCAGTACCCGATTTTAAGCCCGATTCAAAAGGATAATAATACCCTCTTACGGTTTCCCAATAATTTGAGTACTCAGCAAGTTTTTGAGTGTTTATCTTATTTTCTCTCGAATTAAATCGCAACATTTCAACTAACGAGTTAAAGTTTGGTTGTGAGGTAAGACCTGATAACCCACCAAGTGCAACATCAACCACATCTACTCCTGCTTCAATTGCTTTTAAATAGGTAGCTGATTGAATTGATGAAGTATCGTGAGTGTGTAAATGTATAGGTATATTAATTTCTGATTTTAATGCGCTAATTAATTCGTAAGCAGCTTCAGGTTTTAACAACCCAGCCATATCTTTTACACCTAATATATGAGCTCCTGCATTTTCAATATCTTTAGCTAGTTGTAAGTAATATTTTAAATCGTATTTTGTTTTTGCAGGGTTTAAAATATCTCCTGTATAACAAATAGAGCCTTCTGCTAAACCTTGTGTTCTTTTTCTTACATGGTTAATACAAGGTTCTATAGATTTCATCCAGTTTAACGAATCAAATATTCTAAAAACATCTACTCCTGTTTCCCACGATTTTTCTACAAATTTTTCAATTAAATTATCTGGATAAGCCGTATAACCAACTCCATTAGAACCTCTTATTAACATTTGTAATAATAGGTTTGGCATCGCTTTTCTTAATAAAGCTAAACGCTCCCATGGGTTTTCTTGTAAAAAGCGTAAACAAACATCAAAAGTAGCACCTCCCCAAACTTCCATACTAAATACTTCTGGATGATTTTTTGCATACCCTTCTGCAACTTTTAGCATATCTATAGTACGCATTCGAGTAGCTAATAAACTTTGGTGCGCATCACGCATAGTGGTATCGGTAAAATGAATTTTTTTCTCATTTTTTAACCACTGTGCAAATTTTTCTGGTCCTAATTCCGTTAATCTATCTTTTGTTCCTAAGGGATATTTTTCTAATTTAGGATATTTAGGTACTGCAGGAAGTGAAAATTGGTGACTTGGATTTGTTTTTTTTACATCTGGATTACCATTTACAATTACTTCCCCTAAAAAATCAATTAATTTATTCGCTCTATTTTTAGGTTCTGTAAACTTAAAAAGCTTGGGTTCGTTTTTTATAAAGTTAACAGTAACCTCACCTTTTCTAAAGGTACTATGTTGTAATATATTTTGTAAAAAAGCTATGTTTGTTTTTACACCCCTAACCCTAAATTCTATCAAGGCACGCATCATTTTTCTACAAGCACCATCTAATGTTCTACTTCTAGCAGAAACTTTAACTAACATTGAATCGAAAAAAGGTGAAATTTTTACACCTTGATAAATACTCCCCGCATCTAATCGAATACCAAAACCTGAGGCACTTCTATAAGTAGTTACAGTTCCATAATCAGGTTTAAAATTATTGGCTGGATCTTCGGTTGTAACCCTACACTGTAACGCATAACCCGAAATAGTAATGTTTTCTTGACTTGGTATTGTTATTTGATTGTCTGATAATTTATATCCTCCAGCAACAAATAATTGAGTTTTTACCAAATCAATATTGGTTATCATTTCTGTTACCGTATGCTCTACTTGAATACGTGGGTTAACCTCTATAAAATAAATACTACCATC
Organism: Tenacibaculum sp. UWU-22; assembly: GCF_041021355.1. Lineage (NCBI taxonomy): Bacteria > Pseudomonadati > Bacteroidota > Flavobacteriia > Flavobacteriales > Flavobacteriaceae > Tenacibaculum > Tenacibaculum sp. UWU-22. Next base: position 287,444 of record NZ_JBFNGP010000001.1, read on the forward strand.
ATCATCAACCAAAAATTCAACTGTACCAATATTATTATAATCTACTGCTTTACATATATCAATCGCATACTGATATAGTTTGTTTTTAATTTCTTCTGATAATCCTACAGAAGGTGCAAATTCTATTACTTTTTGATAACGTCTTTGTACCGAGCAATCTCTTTCATATAAATGCACAATATTGCCATGAGAGTCGGCAACAATTTGAATTTCAATATGTTTGGGGTTTTCTACATATTTTTCTAAAAACACCGTATCGTCTCCAAAGGCATTTAAAGATTCTCTTCTCGATTCTGGATAAGCCTTTTTTAGTTCTTCTTGATCACGAATTACGCGCATTCCTCTACCACCACCACCTGAAGCAGCTTTTAACATAACAGGGTAGCCTATTTTTTCGGCTTCTGATAATGCTATTTCTACAGAAGTTAAATCTTCTTCACTACTTTTTATAATTGGTATATTATTATTTACCGCAACTTCTTTTGCTGTTATTTTATCTCCTAACGCTTTTAAAACAGAAACTTTAGGACCTATAAAAATAATACCATTATCTTCACATTTTTGAGCAAATTCTGCATTTTCAGATAAAAATCCATATCCAGGATGAATAGCATCTACTTTATTTTCTAAGGCAACCTTAATAATAACATCAATATCTAAATACGGTTTTAAAGGTTCATTATCATCACCTATTTGATAACATTCATCTGCCTTATAACGATGTAAAGAATATCGATCTTCATAAGTGTAAACACCTACCGTTTTTATACCAACTTCTACACAAGCTCTAAATACCCTGATAGCGATTTCTCCCCTATTTGCAACCAGTACTTTTTGTATTTTCATTATTTAACGTTATTATTAATTAGTTCTTTATTTAATCGACAAAGTTAATTTTTAATTTATATTTCTTTAGCCGAAACCCCACTTTTAATTACAAAAAATCAGTAATTTAACAGATTAACAAAATAAGTATAATATAAAACGTATTTGTTATCACTAATAAATAAAATAAAAAAAAGACTTAAAATTAGCCTTATCAAAAGTTTAAAAAATATATCTAGAGCTCTAAATAATTTATGAAGTGTTTAATTGTAGCTTATTTTTTGAAAATTATTTAACCCGTTTTTAGGCTAAAAGTTTTATAGAAAACCTTGTTTTTTCATCCAATCTTCAGAATATATTTTGTTCATATAGCGAGAGCCATGATCAGGAAAAATAATAACAACCACACTATTGTCATCAAAATACCCTTTTTCGGCATATTGCTGAGTTGCTTGCATAGCCGCCCCAGAGGTATACCCAGGAAAAATACCTTCTGTTTTTACTATTTCGCGAGCTTTAAAAGCCGCCTCTTTATCGGTAACTTTTTCATAGATATCGATAATATCAAAATCAGTAGCTGTAGGAATTAAATTCTTTCCTAAGCCTTCAATTTTATACGAACTAATTTCACTTTCGTCAAACTCGCCTGTCTCATGAAATTTTTTTAATACCGAACCTACCGCATCTACTCCTAAAACTTTAATATTAGGATTTTGTTCTTTTAAATATTTACCTACACCAGAAATAGTACCTCCTGTACCACTTGCTATTACTACATGAGTAACTTTTCCTTTGGTTTGCTCCCATATTTCACGACCCGTAGTTAAATAATGTGCTTCTATATTTAACTCATTAAAATATTGATTAATGTAAATTGAGCCTTCGTGTTGTTTGTGTAATTTTTTAGCGACTTCGTAATATGACCTAGCATCATCGGCAGGCACATAGGCTGGGCAAACATGCACCTCTGCCCCCATAGCCTTAAGCATATCTATTTTATCTTGAGATGATTTGTCGCTTACAGCTAAAATACACTTATAACCTTTTACAATAGCAATCATTGCTAGCGAAAAACCTGTGTTACCTGAGGTGGTTTCTACAATTGTATCTCCTGGTTTTAGAATACCTTTTTTTTCGGCATTTTGAACTATGTGTAAAGCTATTCGATCTTTTGAAGAATGCCCTGGATTAAAAGCTTCTAATTTCGCATAATAACGTCCTTTTAATTGACTTGTTATTTTTTGAAGTTTTACTAATGGGGTTTGCCCAATTAGTTCTAATATCGTATTAATAGCTTCTTGATTTCGTGTCATTTCTTAATATAAAGCCTCACTTTTTTTTTAAAAAAATTGTGGGTTTATTTGTAGCTGTCTGCAAAAGTACGGTTTAACCATTAAATTTTAAAATCTATTTCGTACTGTTTTTTAAATTTTATTATAATTTACCTTCGGTATCTAAAATAAAGGTATAATCTCTAGCTGTTTCTTTTAACGTATCAAATCTACCTGAGGCTCCTCCATGACCTGTTTCCATGTCGGTATGTAAAAATAATTTAGTATTACCTGTTTTTAACGCTCTTAATTTAGCCACCCATTTTGCAGGTTCCCAATACTGCACCTGACTATCATGTAACCCTGTAGTAACCAGCATATTAGGATAATCTTGCTCCTTTACCTGATCGTAGGGCGAATATGATAAAATATAATCGTAATAGATTTTATCATTCGGATTTCCCCATTCATCATACTCTCCCGTAGTTAATGGAATACTATCATCTAACATTGTTGAAACAACATCTACAAAAGGAACTGCCGCAATAACTCCATTATATAATTCTGGAGCCATATTTACTACCACCCCCATTAACAATCCACCTGCCGAACCGCCCATTGCATATAAATGTTTTGGAGAGGTATACCCTTGATTTATTAAATATTTAGAACAATCAATAAAGTCGGTAAATGTATTTTTTTTATGAAGCATTTTACCTTCTTCGTACCACTCTCTCCCTAAATATTGTCCACCACGGATATGCGCCAAAGCAAATATAAACCCTCTATCTAATAAACTTAAACGGGTCGTTGAGAATCCATCAGAAACAGTATAACCATACGAACCATAAGCATATTGAAAAACAGGGGTGTTTTTATTAATTTCTATATCTTTTCTATACACCAATGAAATGGGTATTTTTTTTCCATCTCTAGCTGTTGCCCAAACTCGTTTGCTGGTATAATTATTTTTATCAAATGTACCTCCTAAAACTTCTTGTTCTTTTTTTACTTCTTTTATTTTCGTTTTCATATTAAAATCAATGACAGAACTTGGCGTAGTCATCGAATTGTATGAATATCGAATTATATCAGTATCAAAATCTGGATTATAATGTACACTTGCCGAATAGGTTTCTTCGTCAAAAGGCAAGTAATAATCTACCGAATCATCCCAACTTTTAACACGTATTTTGCTAAGTCCATCATGTCTTTCTTCTATAACCAAATAGTCTTTAAAAATTGACATGTCTTCAAATAAAGTGTCTTTTCTATGCGAAATAACATCTGTCCAATTTTCTTTAGCTGTTTTATTTTCTAAAGTTTTCATCAATTTAAAATTGATAGCATTATCTTTATTCGTTTTGATATAAAAATAATCGCCATAGTGGTCAACATCATACTCTAAATTACGTTCACGAGGTTGAATTATTCTAAATATCCCATTGGGGTTATCAGCCTCTAAAACACTATACTCTGTAGAAACCGTATTATACGAACCTATAAGTATATATTTTTTAGACTTGGTTTTTGAAACAAAAGCATTAAACGTTTCGTCTTTTTCTTCAAAAACAAGTTGATCTAAACTTGAATCTGTACCTAAAATATGTTTATAAATTTTAGCACTACGTAAAGTTACAGGGTCTTTTTTTACATAAAACAACGTTTTGTTGTCATTTGCCCAAATAGAACCTCCTGTGGTATTTTCTATTTTATCTACATAAACTTGACCTGTTTCTAAATTTTTAACTTGTATTATGTACTGTCTTCTACTAACTGTATCTACAGCAAAAGCCACCAATTTATTATTAGGCGACACACTTAAACCTCCCAACTGAAAGTAACTATACCCTTTAGCCTCATCATTTACATTAAATAAAATTTCTTCATCAGCCGTTAAGCTTTCTTTTTTTCGAGCATAAATAGGGTACTGATCTCCTTTTTGAAAACGTGTAATATAAAAATAACCGTTACTTTTGTAAGGCACCGTTTCGTCATCTTCTTTAATGCGCCCTTTCATTTCTTCAAATAATTCTTCTTGAAAGGTCTTGGTGTTTTGCGTTAGTTTATTGTAATACTCATTTTCTTGTGTTAAATAAGCATATACTTTTCGGGTTTGTTCATCCTTATTTTGAGCGTTTTTTTGTTCATCGGTTAACCGCATCCAAAAATAATTGTCTACCCGAATATCTCCGTGTTTTTCTAATTTTACAGGTATTTTTTCTGCTATAGGAGGATGTATATCTATATTTTTCATTTTATTTTTTTACAAGCAAGCGCAAAGGTAAGGTTTAATAAAATTATCAACAATAAAAAATATCTAGTCATTAGTTTATTCTTATAGAATTTGTAATTTTGAGTCTCTTTAATTTTAAGCCCTTTAAATTATTTCAAATGACAAAATATAGAATCGAAAAAGATACTTTAGGCGAAGTAAAAGTGCCTGCCGATAAATATTGGGGAGCACAAACCGAACGTTCTCGAAACAATTTTAAAATTGGCGCACCAGCCTCTATGCCTCTAGAAATTGTATACGGATTTGCGTATTTAAAAAAAGCCGCAGCTTATGCCAATACCGAATTAGGTGTTTTAACAATCGAAAAACGCGATTTAATTGCTCAAGTTTGCGACGAAATTTTAGCTGGTAAGCTAAACAACCAGTTTCCGTTAGTTATTTGGCAAACAGGTTCGGGTACACAAAGCAATATGAATGTAAACGAAGTAATTGCTAACCGAGCACATGAAATTGCTGGAAAAGTAATTGGTGAAGGTGAAAAAACTATTCAGTCTAACGATGATGTAAACAAATCACAATCATCAAACGACACTTTTCCTACAGGTATGCATATTGCTATTTATAAAAAAATTGTAGAAACCACCATACCAGGTATTCAACAACTACGAGATACCTTACAAGCAAAATCTGAAGCCTTTAACCAAGTTGTAAAAATTGGACGCACACACTTAATGGATGCTACACCGCTAACCCTAGGGCAAGAATTTTCTGGGTACGTAGCTCAATTAACCTTTGGATTACAAGCACTACAAAATTCACTAGCGCATTTATCGCAATTAGCCTTAGGTGGTACAGCTGTTGGAACAGGGTTAAATACCCCCGCTGGCTACGACGTACTTGTTGCTAAGTATATTGCTGAATTTACAGGACTACCTTTTATAACCGCTAAAAATAAATTTGAAGCCTTAGCGGCACATGATGCATTAGTAGAAACCCACGGAGCCTTAAAACAATTAGCTGTTTCACTAAACAAAATAGCTAACGATATTCGCTTACTAGCTTCTGGCCCTCGTTCGGGCATAGGCGAAATTATTATACCCGCCAACGAACCTGGCTCTTCTATAATGCCTGGAAAAGTTAACCCAACCCAAGCAGAAGCACTCACTATGGTATGTGCTCAAGTAATGGGTAACGATGTAGCAATTACTATCGGAGGCACACAAGGACATTACGAATTAAATGTATTCAAACCTCTAATGGCGGCAAATGTATTACAGTCTGCCCAATTACTGGGTGATGCCTGCGCATCTTTCAATATTAACTGTGCTGTAGGAATTGAACCTAATAAAACCCGAATTAACGAATTACTAAATAACTCGCTAATGTTAGTTACGGCTTTAAACACAAAAATAGGTTATTATAAAGCAGCCGAAATTGCTAATACCGCCCATAAAAACGGAACAACTTTAAAAGAAGAAGCTATTCGATTAGGCTATGTAACACCTAAACAATACGACGAGTGGGTTAAACCAGAAGATATGATTGGAAGTTTAAAATAATATTTTTTTAAACTAAAAACAAAAAGCTACAATTAACATTGTAGCTTTTTTTATCTCAATAAAAAACGAAAACACTAGATTATAAAACTACCTCTAATCTATTTTAAAAATTAATTTAATTGTAGTTTTTACCGTAAGTTTGTGATATCTATTGTAATAATAAATGACAACTTTATATACAAATATCAAAGAGCTCATTCAAGTTAGAGAGGCAAACATTAAAAAAGTATCAGGTCCTGCAATGGGTATTTTACCCACTATTAAAAATGCCTTTTTACTAATTAAAGACGACACCATTATTTCTTACGGAAAAATGAGTGACTCTCACATATTTAATTTTGACAAAAAAATAGACTGCTCTGGCAAAATGATATTACCTGCTTGGTGCGATTCGCACACCCACATAGTATATGCAGGAAATCGTGAGCAAGAATTTATTGACCGAATTAATGGTTTAAGCTACGAAGAAATTGCTAATAAAGGTGGCGGTATTTTAAATTCAGCAAAAAAACTACAAGAAACTTCAGAAGAAGAATTGTATGAGCAATCTGCCAAACGATTAGAAGAAATAATGATGTTAGGCACAGGTGCTTTAGAAATAAAATCGGGTTATGGGCTAACCGTTGCTGCTGAACTAAAAATGTTGCGTGTTATTAAGCAATTAAAACAAAATTATCCACTACCCATAAAAGCTACTTTTTTAGGCGCACACGCCCTTCCTAAAGAATACAAAAAAAATCCTTCTGGTTATGTTGATTTAATTATTAACGAAATGCTTCCTAAAATTGCTGACGAAAAACTGGCCGAATTTATTGATGTTTTTTGTGAAAAAGGCTACTTTTCAGTTAACGATACTAATCACATTTTATCAGCTGGAAAAAAATATGGGTTACACCCTAAAATTCATGTAAATCAATTTAATTCAATTGGCGGTGTGCAAATAGCCATAAAACACCAAGCCCTTTCTGTTGATCATTTAGAGGTTATGACCCAAGATGATATTGATGCACTAAAAAACTCAAATACCATGCCTGTGGCCCTACCTTCGTGTTCTTATTTTTTAAGCATTCCATACACCCCTGCTAGAGCTATTATTAATGCTAAATTACCTTTAGCTTTAGCATCTGATTTTAACCCAGGGTCAACACCTTCTGGAAACATGAATTTTGTAGTTGCTACCGCATGCATTAAAATGAAAATGACTCCTGAAGAGGCAATAAATGCAGCAACTATAAACGGAGCTTACGCTATGAATCTTGCTGATAAGGTAGGTAGCATCACTATAGGTAAAAAAGCTAATTTTATAGTTACCAAACCTATTCCAAGCTATGGTTTTATACCTTATAACTTTGGTTCTACAGTAATTGACACAGTATATATTAATGGAAAAAAAATATAAAATGCTTACCTTTTTTTCTCATAACGATATTGAAAACCTAACTAACACACGTAAAGGAGAAATAAAGTTAGGCGAAAATGTAACAACTCTTAATCCTAAAAAACAGCTATTTGTTGAGCTTGAAAATTCAGATGCTTTATTTGTTATTTTAGGAGTTCCAGAAGACATTGGTGTACGTATGAATTATGGTTTAGGTGGTGCACACACAGCTTTTATACCCGCTTTAAAAGCTCTGCTAAACATTCAAGAAAACCAGTTTATAACAGGCAACGACATTCTTGTTTTGGGTTATTTAGATTGTTTAAACGAAGTGGTAAATTTTGACCCTACTAATCGAAAAAAAGGCGACACTATTGTTAATAAAATTGATGATAAATTATCTGAAATTATTCAAATTATAATTGAATCAAACAAAATACCCATAATTATTGGAGGGGGTCATAATAATGCTTTTGGTAATTTAAAAGGATTATCATTAGCCAAAAAACAACCTATAAACGCTATTAATCTTGATGCACATACCGACTTACGCTTATTAGAAAAACGCCATAGTGGAAATGGCTTTTCATATGCTTTAAAAGAAGGTTTTTTACAAAACTATTTTATATTTGGTTTACACGAAAATTACACCCCTCAATATATTTTCGATTTAATTCATAACAATATTAATATAGAATACAATACTTTTGAAGAGCTAGCCATTTATAAAACCACTCGATTTGAAAGCGAATTAACCCGCGCCAAAAATTTCATTAAAAATGCACCTTTTGGTATTGAAATTGATTTAGATTGCATTCAAAATTTCCCTTCCAGTGCCATAACACCAAGTGGATTTACCCCTGAGCAAACCCGAGAATTTGTATACACTTTTGGCAAACTTAACCTCGCCAGCTACCTTCATATTTGCGAGGGTGCACCCGCAATAAGTAACCATTCAATAGCCACAAATTTAGTTGGTAAATTTATTAGTTATTTAATTTCTGACTTTATTAAAGCTAAAAAATATAGCTATTAGTTTTTAAATTTTTTATATACATTCAAAAAAGGTATAATTTTAACAACTAGTATTTTTATTGTAAGTTTGTTCTTGAAGTTAAGCTCAAACAATGAACTATATTTTATTTGATGGCGATGTGCGTAATGCATTATTGCCATTTACTTTTACACGACCTGTTGCCGATATTAGAGTAGGCATATTAACCATTAGAGAAAAGTGGGAAACTTTTTTAGGACTAACCACCACTACCATTACCGAAGAGTATTTAGAACATAAATATCCGATGGTAGAAATGGAAAAGAATATACTCGTAAACGCCTCTTTTTTACCCACAAAAGAATTGGTAGCTATGGTAAAAAAACTATCAGAAAATGAAGCTATTTTTAAGGGTGAAGATGTCGTTGCTTTTTACACTTCTGATACACAAGACGAAGTATCTTTTGATAATTACAAACAAATTGAATTTGAAAAAGAGTTAATACAAATTAAAAACACATGGGATATTTTTTCTTTAAACGGAAAAGCTATCGAAGCTGATTTTGAATTACTTACTCAAGGTAAAAAATCACAACCCATACCCGAAACAGTTAACTGTATTAATAAAGAAAATATTTTTATCGAAGAAGGCGCAACCTTAACCTTTGCTTGTATCAATGCTTCAAACGGCCCTGTTTACATTGGTAAAGACAGCGAAATTATGGAAGGTTCTCTTATTCGAGGCCCATTTGCTTTGTGTGAAAAAGCCATTCTAAAATTAGGAACAAAAGTATATGGACCAACTACTATAGGCCCTTATTGTAAAATAGGAGGAGAAATAAATAATTCGGTGTTATTTGGCTATTCTAGTAAAGGTCACGAAGGTTATTTAGGTAATTCTGTTATTGGAGAATGGTGTAATCTAGGTGCCGACACCAATAATTCTAACTTAAAAAACAACTATGCCGAAGTAAAAATTTGGAGCTATGAAACACAACGTTTTGAAAAAACAGGACTACAATTTTGCGGGTTAATGATGGGAGACCATTCTAAATGTGGTATCAATACTATGTTTAATACCGGAACGGTGGTTGGGGTATCAGCTAATATATTTGGTAGTGGATTTCCAAGAAACTTTATCCCCTCTTATAGTTGGGGCGGTGCATCTGGGTTTACCGAGTACAAAACCAGCAAAGCTCTTGAAGTAGTAAAAGTAGTAATGGCTAGAAAAAATGAAGTTTTTGACGAACAAGAACAGACTATTTTAGAGCATGTTTTTGAAATATCAAAAAAATATCGAAACTACTAATTGTTATTTTTAATAAATTAAGTTAATTAAAAAAGGTGAGATTTTTTTTCTCACCTTTTTTAATATTCTTCTATTAAGTAAACCGTTAACCTTGTTTCTAAAAAAACACCTCTATTAATTAAGAGTATATTTTACTGCTAATAAATAGGTTAACCCGTTAAATTATTTTAACACTTCTGTAATTACTTTACCCGTGTTTCCATTAGGCGCTTCTATTTGAAGTAATGTAGCTATCGTTGGGGCAATATCTGTAATTTCATGTTCTTTTTTAGAAACCCCTTGTTTAATTCCATTTCCGTAAAAAATTAAAGGCACATGAGTATCATACGAATATCCTGAGCCATGCGTAGTTCCTTTTTTCGGGTAACTAACTGTTGCAGGAGTAGGCACTAATAATACATCGCCTGAAAGTTTTTGATTATACCCATTTTGTAACGAATTTAAAATACCCTTATCAAAACTAGTTGTCTGTAATGTACGAGCAGTAACGGCTTTATATATTCCTTTGTAGCTAATTGATTCATCTGCTAACCTTTGTGCTACCGTATTTACATCTAATTTTAAAGACTCTATTTTTTCTTTGTTTAAAAATATTTGAAAGTTAGAAATATTTTCAACCAAATCTTCTGACTTAAAATATTTTTTACAAACTTCTTTTATAAACTGTTCGTACTTCACATAACTAAAATACTTTGCTGGTATTTTTATTGACTGTAAATATGCAGGAACCTGAACCGCTGCATGATCAGCCGTTAAAAATAAAGTGTAATTTCCTTTTCCTATTTTTTGATCTAAAAACTGTAAAAAGCTTTCTAAATCTTTATCTAAACGTAAATAAGTGTCTTCAATTTCTTTAGAAGCCACTCCATACTGATGACCTACATAATCAGTACATGAAAAACTAAGCGTTAAAAAATCGGTAAATTTCGACTTACCTAAATTTTCACCTATAATAGCCGCTTCTGCAAAGTCTTTTGTTAACGAGTTTCCTGATGGGGTATATTTTAGTATTGTATAGTTATTATTTTTACTACGCAATGCTGGGATATCATGTGGAAAAACAGGTTTTTCCTCTCCATTAAACGTGCCTTCAAAATTATTATCATCAGCAATACTTTCAGTATAAGTATTAATATCATATAACGTTTCCCATGGTTTACTAAGGTAAGCGTCTACTTTGCCTGATTTATTAAATTCTTGTACCCAATTTGGCAATTCTTTTATATAATACGAAGAAGAAACCCAAGTTCCTTGAGCACCACCATCAAACCAATAAGCAGCATTTGCTGTATGACCCGCAGGTAAAATAGCAGCTCTATCTTTAATAGAAACCCCTATGGTTTTATTTTGCATATTTTGAGCCAATCGAAGTTGGTCTGTAATAGTCGTTGTTAATTGTCTATTGGGTGATTTTCTTCCACCTTCACCATCATTACCAATGGTTCTATAGTTATTGTCATCAACACAATAAACTATTTTTTTTAAATATTTATCGTACCAATTATTCGAAATAATACCGTGATTTATTGGAGTGGTTCCTGTAAAAATAGAGGTATGCCCTACCGCTGTATAAGTTGGTATATAGTTGTAATGTGTGTTTTGAACTGAAAAGCCTTCACGTAACAATCTTTTAAAACCGCCTTCGCCATATTTATCAGCAAAACGAACCAAATAGTCATATCGCATTTGATCTACTACAATACCTACTACTAGTTTAGGTTTTGATTGTTTTTTTGAAGGGTTATGGCATGCCATAAATATAGATAAGACAAAAATTAAAAGGATAGTTTTTTTCATATTTTTAAAAATAATAATTTTGAGGCTTCAAATATACATAAATATATAAGGTAACCTACTTTAAAATAGGCAAGAGTTAATCTAATTTTAATACTTTAGCAAAAAAATAGTTAATGAATTACTTTGAGCATATTGGTAAATATTTTATCATGTTAAAACAGGTTTTTACAAAACCACAGCGAGCTAGAGTATTTAAAGAAGCTTTATTTAGAGAAATTGATGAATTAGGTTTAAAATCTTTAGGTATTGTTGCTTTTATATCTTTTTTTATTGGCGGCGTAATTTCGTTACAAACCGCCTTAAATTTAAGCAATCCGTTTATACCCAAATCATTGATTGGTTTTGCCACTAAACGTTCTATAATTTTAGAATTTGCCCCTACCTTTTGTTCAATTATTTTAGCGGGTAAAGTAGGTTCGTATATTACCTCTAGTATTGGTACTATGCGTGTTACTGAACAAATAGACGCCTTAGAAGTAATGGGTATTAACTCTTTAAATTATTTAGTTTTACCTAAAATTATAGCTACGCTTTTTTTCTATCCTTTTCTAATTGTTTTATCTATGTTTTTAGGTATTCTTGGGGGTTGGGTTGCAGGAGTTGTATCGGGCTTATTTGCTGGTGTAGATTACGTTACTGGTGTACAATTAGAATTTGATCCGTTTTTAATTACTTACGCTTTAATTAAAACTTTAGTATTTGCTTTTTTAATAGCTACTGTACCATCGTACCACGGTTATTTTGTAAAAGGTGGTTCGTTAGAAGTTGGTAAAGCCAGTACGCAATCGGTGGTTTGGACTGTTGTAGTAATAGTAATAGCAAACTATTTTTTAACTCAAATGTTATTAACTTAAATGATAGAAATAAAAAACTTACATAAAGGATTTAACGGAGTTGAAGTTTTAAAAGGAATTAGCACCACTTTTTACCCAGGTAAAACAAGTTTAATTATTGGGCAAAGTGGGTCAGGTAAAACCGTATTTTTAAAATCGTTAATCGGGTTACATATTCCTGAAAGCGGCACTATTTCGTTTGATGGAAAAATAAACACACAATTTAACGAAGAAGAAAAACGCCAGTGGCGACAAGAAATTGGTATGGTTTTTCAAGGAAGTGCTTTATTTGACTCGTTAACTGTAGAAGAAAATGTAATGTTTCCTTTAAAAATGTTTACCAAACAACCCTATTCTGAAATGATAGAACGGGTAAATTTTGTTTTAAAACGAGTAAACTTAAAAGATGCTAACAAAAAATTTCCTACAGAACTTTCTGGAGGTATGCAAAAACGAGTTGCTATTGCAAGGGCTATTGTTATGAATCCAAAATACTTATTTTGTGATGAACCTAATTCAGGATTAGACCCACAAACAGCTATTGTTATTGATAACTTAATACAAGAAATTACTAAAGAATATAAAATTACCACCGTAATTAACACGCACGACATGAATTCAGTTATGGAAATAGGCGACAAAATTGTATTCTTAAAAAACGGTAAAAAAGCATGGGAAGGCACTAATAATGAAATCTTTAAAACAGATAACGAAGCCGTTGTAAACTTTGTATACTCTTCTAACTTATTTAAAAAAGTTCGTGAAGCATATTTAAACGAAAAGTAGTTTACTTTAGTTATAAAACACCCAAAAAAATAACCTTAATTTATTTTTATAAAAATATTTGTTTTTTAAACATAACCCCATATATTTGCATCCGCTAAACAAAAGCTAAGACCGGGTAGCTCAGTTGGTAGAGCATCTCCCTTTTAAGGAGAGGGTCCTGGGTTCGAGCCCCAGCCCGGTCACAAAAAAAGCTTCTCTATAATAAGAGAAGCTTTTTTTATTGTGACTATTTTTGTACTTTTCATTTCGTTATAATTACAACCATTCGTATTCTTTAAGAACAACCAAAACAACAAAATTGTTTTATTTAAACACATTCAAATGAAAACAGCGCTATCAGTTATACTCTTTATTTTTGCACTAAGTAGTTTTTCACAAGGCACCATAAAAGGAAAAGTAATAGACAATAAAACAAGAGAAGGATTACCCTATGTAAATGTTATAATTGTAGGCACCTCTATTGGAACCATTACTAATGAAAATGGAGAATTTACCATACCTAATTCACCTCTTGGCTATGTAAAAATTGAAATTTCTTATGTTGGTTACACAACAGTTATTTCTAACGATTATTTAGTTACTCAAGAAAAAACCCCTTACGTAGTTTTAGAAATAAGCGAAAGTAACGCAACCTTAAACGAAGTAGTAATAAAAAGAAAGCTATTTAAAAAATCATTAGAAAGTCCTTTATCACTACAAAGCTTAGGTTTAGAAGAAATTGAAAAAAACCCAGGCGGTAATCGAGATGTTATAAGAGTAATACAATCGTTGCCTGGTGTAGCATCAAACCCGAGTTTTAGAAACGATATTATTATTCGTGGTGGCTCACCATCTGAAAACAAGTTTTATATAGACGGTATAGAAGTTCCTGTTATTAATCATTTTCAAACTCAAGGAGCCACTGGTGGCCCTGTGGGCATTATCAATGTAGATTTAATTAGAAAAGTAGATTTTTATGCTAGCGCCTTTCCTGCATCAAGAGGCAACACGCTAAGTTCTATAATTGAATTTACACAAAAAAACGGAAATCCAACCGCTCTTAACTACAGAGCTTCTGTAGGTTCTTCAGACGCTGGTTTTACTGTCGATGGCCCTATTACTAAAAACACCACTTTTATTGCATCGGCACGACAATCGTATTTACAATTTTTATTTAAAGCGATTAAACTTCCTTTTTTGCCTACTTACAACGATTTTCAATTTAAAACAAATACCACCTTTAAAAACAATAGCGAACTTTCTGTTATTGGTTTAGGGGCAATAGATAATTTTAAACTCAACCAAGAGGTAAACAATAAAGTAACCGACGAAGAAAAATTAAAACGAAACAACTATATACTAAGCAACATACCCATACAAAAACAATGGAATTATACTCTTGGGGTACGTTATAAAACGTTTAAAGAAAATTCGACCCAACAATATATTATCAGTAGAAATGAATGGAAAAACACTGCGGTAAAGTATTATAATAATACAAACAACCCTTCAGATTTACTGTATAATTACAACTCTAAAGAAACCGAAACAAAATTTAGATTCGAAAATCTGAGTACAACCAAAAACGAATATAAAATTAACGTAGGGTTTGGGTTAGAACAAGCGTTATACCATAATACGACTTTTCAAAAAATAGCAAACAGCACCACAAATCTTGTTAATTTCAGCTCAACACTACCCCTTTTTAAGTATAATTTATTTGGGCAGTTGACCAAAGATTATTTTAACGCCAAATTAGGAGTTTCTGTAGGTGTAAGATTTGATGCGAACACATATAATACTGAAATGAAAAATCCGATTAACCAATTTTCGCCAAGAATTTCGTTATCGTATGCATTAACCAATCAATGGCGAATTAATTCTACTGCTGGCATATACTACCAATTGCCCGCATACACAATTTTAGGTTTTAGAGATAATAACAATACCCTAGTAAACAAAAACACCACAAGTTACATACAAGCAAGCCACTTGGTTGGTGGGTTAGAATTTAAACCAAAAAACACCTTGAAATTTACCTTAGAAGGATTTTATAAAAAATACAAAAACTACCCCTTCTCTACTAGCAAACAAATTAGCTTAGCAAATCTAGGTTCTGATTTTGGCGTTATAGGTAACGAACAAGTTACATCAACTTCTATCGGCAAGTCTTATGGTATTGAATTATTAGCTCAAAAAAAATCGTATAAAGGGCTATACGGAATTTTAGCCTACACCTATGTTTTTAGCCAATTTAAAAACCAGTATAACGATTTTATTCCTTCTGCTTGGGACAATAGACATCTATTAACTTTTACTGGAGGCGCTAAACTTAAAAAAAACTGGGAAATTGGTTTGCGTTATAGATTAGTTGGTGGAAGACCTTACACCCCTTATGACATGGAGGCTTCGTCTTTAATTAAAAACTACGACATTACAAACAAAGGAATACTCGATTACAGCCAATTAAATACCCTGCGATTTAAAACATTTACCCAACTAGATGCTAGAATTGATAAAACTTGGTATTGGAAAACTTTAGCGCTTAATTTATATTTTGACATTCAAAATGCATTAAATAGTAAATCTACAGAACAACCTTTCTTAATTCCTAAAAAGGATGCGAATGGCAATAATATGGTAGACCCTAATGACAACAATAAATATATTTTAGAGCAATTAGATAACACTTCAGGAACCGTTTTGCCTAGCATTGGACTCATCGTTGATTTTTAATAAGAAAATAGTTACTAATAAACCTTAATTCTACTATTTCATTCTTTCTGTAAGAATTCTTTTTTTGTATATTTCGAAAAAATATGAAACCCTACAATGGAAGAAAATTTATCTAAAGACGAAGTAGTAGAACAATCTAAGCAAGAAATAAAAGACGAAGCTAAAGGATTGTGGATAAGTATAAAAAAATATTTAAAAGAATTACTCGATTTTCGCGAAGACACTGATTATTCTGCCACAATTGAGGCGATTACTAATGACATTCCGTTTAAAGGAGCTACTGCATGGATATTAATTTTTGCCATATTTGTTGCTTCCATTGGGTTAAATGCTAATTCAACAGCTGTTGTAATTGGCGCCATGTTAATTTCACCGCTAATGGGGCCTATTTTAGGGCTAGGTATGGCATTCGCCATAAATGATGTAGATGTATTTAAAAAATCGGCAATAAATCTTGCCACGATGATTATACTAAGTCTTTTAACATCATTTATTTTCTTCTATTTTTTCCCGCTAAACGAAGATACTTCTGAATTATTAGGAAGAACCTCACCTGACATAAGAGATGTTTTAATTGCCTTTTTTGGTGGATTAGCTCTTATGGTTGCTCGAACAAAAAAAGGCACTATAGCATCGGTAATTTTTGGTGTTGCAATTGCTACCGCTTTAATGCCGCCCCTTTGTACTGCTGGTTTTGGATTATCGAAATGGTTAATGGGTAGCTTTGATGGGTTTAAGTATTTTTTAGGTGCTATGTATTTATTTACAATTAATACCATTTTTATTGCCTTAGCCACTTTTATTGTTTTAAAACTACTTCGGTTTCCAATGCATAAATATGCTAATGCCGCTAGAAGAAAACGTTATGCAACAGTTGCGGCACTAGTAGGTATTATAGCAATGATTCCTGCATTTTACACTTTTGTAAATGCGCTAAATAAAAGTAGAGTAAACGATCAATTAAATAAGTTTATAAAAAATGAAATAAAATCTAACCCTAAATTTCAATTAATAGACAAAGATTTTAACCCTGACACTAAAGTGTTGAATTTAAGCTTTTTTAATGAGGTAAGCGATGGCGAAAAAAACATGCTAGAAAATCAACTAACAAACGACCCTCAATACGCTTATTTAAAAGATTTAAAAATTAAAATTAAAGGTAGTAACACAAAAAGTTTTGAATTGATAACTACTGCTTATCAAGAAAAAAGAGAAGAATTACAGGAAAGCAAAAACATTATTGAAGGGTTACAAAAACAAATAAAAGACCTACAAAGCACCGTTTCTAATTTAAATCAGCGCATAGAACAAGATGCGCTTAACAAACACAAAAAAATAGTGGCTTTTAGTAGCATAGCCAAAGATGCCAAAATTAGATATCAAAATATAGAAGAAATTGGATTTGCCAATTTACTCACCTCTAAAGACTTTATAAAAATAGACACCCTACCGATAGCCACAGTTAAATGGAATAAAAAATTAAGCCCCAAAGACATTGAAACTAAACAAAAAGAATTAAAATCTTGGCTACAAACCGAATTAAAACTAGATACTATATTTATTAAGCAAATGAATTAAAAAGACAAGCCTTTTATTTACACAAAACTATCACCAAAGGTATCTTTTACCTGTGCTGTTATTTGTTTAATATCTTGCTCATCTTTTTGCGGACATATTAAAATAACATCTTCTTTTTCAACCACAATAAAATTATTCAACCCTTGAATAACAACGTGTTTTCCTGATTGGGTTTTAACCATATTTCCTTGTGCATCTCTAAAAATAGTTTCAGCCGCAACAACCGCATTATTATCTTTGTCTTTTTCGAGTTTATTATACAAAGAACCCCATGTGCCTAAATCGTTCCATCCAAAATCTACGGGTAAAACATGTACATTTTTAGCAGGTTCCATAATACCAAAATCAATAGAAATATTTTCACAAGAAGCATAATTACTTTTAATAAAATCATCTTCAAAATCGGTATTATAAACAGCATTGCCATCATCTAATATAGCCACCATATCTGGCAAGTATTGTTTAAACGCAGCAATAATACTTTTAGCAGACCAAACAAAAATACCTGCATTCCATAAATAATTACCACTTGCCAAAAACTGCTTTGCCGTTTCTAAATTGGGTTTTTCAGTAAAGTTTTTTACTTTTTTTATCTGGCTTTCTTCTTTTGCAAACTCAATATACCCATAACCCGTATTAGGTGAATTGGGCTGAATACCCAAAGTCATTAAAATATCATTGCTTTGACATGCTTCATACGAAGTTTGTATATTATTTATAAATTCTTTTTCATCATCAATCCAATGATCTGACGGAGCTACAAGCATAACCGCTTCTGGGTTTTGATTGTAAATTTTTAATGCAGCATATAAAATACAAGGAGCTGTATTTCGCATAGCAGGCTCTAAAAGCAACTGTTTTTCAGTTGTTTTCGGCAATTGCTCTAGCACCAAATTTCTATACCGCTCATTAGTAGCAATAAGTATGTTTTTTGAAGAAACTAACTGATTAATTCGGTCAAAAGTTCGTTGAATTAACGATTGCCCCGTGCCTAACATATCATGAAATTGCTTTGGAAACTCTTGCGTACTCACAGGCCAAAAACGAGATCCTACGCCACCAGCCATAATTACTGCATAATAATTTGTATTCATACAAATAAATTTTAATTTTATTATTGTTTAACTACCGATATGATTTTGTTAAGTCTTCTTCTGTTTAATTAAAGGTCGCTTTTATTTAACTCGTAAAACTTCTACATTTTGATTAAAAAGATACACCCGCTTATTCGACAAATTTAAACATTCATACCGTGTTCTTCTCTTATTTCCTTTTTTGTAGTGCTTATTTTTAAAAACAAAAACACTTCCATACGACAGTTCAAAGATAAAATTCTTTCCGCTTTCGGCAACATTACTTTTTAAAGCTAATGATAACTTAACATCAGTATCTGTACTTGCTTTTGGATTTTTTATATACTTAGCCAACAATGGCAAAATTGTTTTTGGATAAATAGAAGGATGTAAAAAAGGCAACATTAAATGCTGAAAAACCGTTTTCCATTCGCTACCATGTGGTTTTACTGCCCCAAATTTTTTATACGTAACATGATGAGCAATTTCATGAATTAAGGTTAATAAAAACTGGTATGGATTAAGATTATTATTAACCGTTATCTGAGTTCTACCATTAGCAAATGTTCTAAAGTCGCCATGCTTGGTTTGTCGTTGATTTACTATTTTTAAATTAATTTTATGTTCGGCAATTAAATACTCAACTAACGGAACAGCTTTTTCGGGAATATATTTTACTAAACTAACAGTCAATTTACGTGTCTATTTTTTTAAGGTGTAGAACTCGATACTTGTAATAGCTTTCCGTTATAAAATTTATTTCCTTTTAACGCAAAATCAAAAATATAATTAGCCATTTCTTGTGCTGAAACAGGTGCTTTATAATCTGGAAAAGCTTTTGCTAACATTTCAGTTTGCACCGCTCCTAAAGCCAATACATTAAATGCTATTTGTTGTTCTTTATATTCTTCTGCAAGTAACTCTGACAAGGTTATCACAGCTCCTTTTGCCGAACTGTAAGCTGCTAATCCTGGAAATTTCATACTGCCTTGCACCCCTCCCATACTGCTAATTGTAACCACATGACTTCCTTTTTTTAAAAACGGAATTAATTTTTTTGTAAGATTTGCAACGGCAAAAACATTAACAGCATACACCTCTAAAAAGTCTTTTGATGTTAAATCTGTAAATGGTTTATGTATTAGCTTACCTGCATTATGAATTAACACATCTACTTGTATCCAGTTATTTTTTATAAATTCAACAGCCTTGCTAACTTGATTTTCGTTTGACAAATCAGTAGAAATTACCGTGCAATTGGCAAGATTTAAGGCTTCTAAAGGTTTCGTGTTTCTAGATAAAGCCAAAACAGTATGTCCGTTTTGAGCAAATAATTTTACCAACTCAAAACCTATACCGCTACTGGTACCCGTAATTACTACATTTTTACTCATTTTTTTAGTGATTGATTTTTATTTACAGAAAAAGAAGTTGCAATATTTTGCCACTTTTGTTTTAAAATATTGTTTTGTTGAACCTGCTTTTGTGCTTCAGCTATTTTTTTAGTGTACGCTATACGATCTGCTAACATTGGATGGTCATTAAAAAGAGAAGGAACATCAATTGAGGGTTGATCTTTCAATGCCTCAAATAAGGTTGGCATACCTTTTAAATCAAGATGGTTTTTTTCTAGTATTTCTAACCCATCTATATCTGCCTGCTTCTCTAAACGTCTAGAATACGAAAGTTGCGAAAACAAATGCGCATTTTCACCAATAGTCTTCATTACTCCATTTATATTGCCTAAAAATATTGATGCAAAAATAGTTCCTGAAAAACGACGAGCAATATTTTTTAACATATGCCTGTTTTTTATATGTGAAACTTCATGCCCAATTAAAGCGGCTAATTGATTTTCATTTTCAATTTTTTCTAAAAGTGAGGTATACACAACTATTTTTCCGCCCGACAATGCAAAAGCATTTAACTCGTTACTTTTAACCGCATAAATTTGTATGGGAAACTCACAATCTATTTGCATTGCATCTACAAAATGCTGCAAATCATAGGTTTGCGAATCTACAAAAACCATATTAGAAGCCATTTTTTCAAAAACATAATTGCCGAAATTTTCAACTTTTTCTTTATCTAGGTTTTTAACAAAAATTACAGCTACTGTAGGTAGTATATAAAAATACATTGCTACTACAACAGCAACAATAGAAGTTAACAATAATAGTGTAGATTTTAACCTTGATTTGTGTAACCAATTATCTAATTTGTTGGTAATATTTTTATGTTTACTCTGGCTAAGGTAATTAATAAACTCTTGGTCGTTACTTTCTATTTTTTGAAACGGAAAAGTCTTGCCGTAGGTAAAAGACACAAACCCTTCTGTGTAGACTTCCGATTTTTGAACCGTTTCTACTTTCCAAACAACTTCTTTTGCCCCCTCTAAACCATCTACAAAAGAAATTTTCCAATTTTCTAAATACGGTACAAGAGTAGCTTTATGTGTTTTAGATGATTTACCATCAAAATAATCAACATCGAAATTCATTTATATAAAATCAAAATCTAAGAAGTCTAAAAAATCATCGCCTGAAGCGTCATCATAATCATCATACGAAACTTGCTGAATACTTTCGGTGTCAAGCCCCTCTTCAATATATAAAAAACGAAATATAAATTTAAAAGTACGCATAATAACCCATGGGGTGGCAATACCTAGAGTAAAAACAATTAATAAAAAATTTACCGCATAAAGTTCAAAAACATCACCCGCTTTCATGGTAAAATTAAAGTCTATTTTTCTACCATTTTGAGTAATTTCAGTGTTTTTGGCGTAAAAATTCCAAAGATTTTTTTGATACCAAAGCGTATAAATTCCTAAAGTAGGATATAGCAATAAAATAAACTTTAAATTAATCCAAAATAAGGTTTCTCCTTTTCCTTTAAAATCAAACGATAAATTTCCAAATCGCAAATGGCTTATAATGTATTTGCGTATATCAACAGTAAACCATGAAGTATAAATTCCTAGAGTAAATATTGTTAGTAAAAAACCACCTAAACATTTCCAAAACAACTCCATTCGGTTACCTAAATATTTGAAATGAATTCCTTTCCAAGCACTTCTTGAAGCTCTATACCGAGCAGCCCCATGTATAGCGAACGGAATAACGAGCAAAACAAACAAATAAAACAAGCTAAAACCAACAACAACTAAGGTTTGGCTTTTCGATTGAATGGTATATGTTAAAAAAATAAATAAAAATATAAGTATGGCGTATACCTTTACAAACCCTTTAAAAACTTCTTTTCCTGTACCTGTAAAAGAAAATCTAGAATTGTCTAGTTCTGTCGATTGATAATAATATTTTAATATTTCTACTTTCGCCCAAGGATAATATATCCCCAATGTAAAAATGGTTAATAAAATATTTTTAAAATATATAATTGCAAATTCACTTCCTTTCCCAAAATAATTAAATTGTTTTTTTTCAGGATTTAAATTAGGTATAACTTCCATAGTTTTTTATGTAGAACAACTTCAAATTTGCAATTTTATTTTTGGTTTTGCAAATAATGTCATGCCTTTATGTTTTAACCTAAAAAAGGTAGTGTATATTTTGTTCTATACACTACCTTTTTCTAAAAAAACAAACTTAAAACTACAAAAAACTTACACTTCAAAAGTAGTTTTATAATGGCTTTATATCATAAATATTAGACTAATATTGCCTTTTGCGTAGATAAATAATATAAAAAGTATCGTTAAATGGTTTACACGTTTATCTGTTAAATTAAACGATATAAGCTCGTGTAACTTAAAAACCTAGCACATGCATTCGTATATAATAAATTGATTGTTTTTATTTATCACATTAATCGTTTTAAAAAGAACACTTAAATGTGTTTTGTAGTTTAAATGGCAATTAGCTACTAACAAAAATCGCCCATTGGGTTTTAAACAATTTTTTACCTGCTTAAAAAGCGACAAAGCTACTTCAATATTATTTTCGTGTTCAAAATGAAATGGCGGATTAGAAACAACCAAATCGAATGAATGAGATGGTAGCGTATTTAAATTATTATCGCATATAAAATGGGTTTGTAAGCCTTTTAAATTAATTTTAGATGAGGCTATAGCTAAATTAAAATCATCAATTAAAGTTACTGTTGCTTTTGAATTTTGCTGTGTTATTTGGTACGCAATTACTCCATTACCCGATGCTAAATCTATTATATTTTTTTCAGTAGGTTTTACTTGTAAATTTGCTAACAAAAATTGGGTGCCAACATCAATACCACTCGAAGAAAACACCCCATAGTATTGTTTAAATTGTTTTTCTTTCCAGATTATTGTATCTGTATTTTCAGCTAGTTTAGGTAAAGCTTCTTTTTTAGCCTTTTTTAAAATAATTAATCGTGCTTTTTTCCATGCTTTTGTTTGTTGCACCTCTTCAAAATAATAACTTGCTACTTTTAAAGTAGCTGCCGAAAAATATTTGGTCATAAAACAACAAACCACCTCAGTATCAGAAGTAGCTGCTTTATAAATTTGCTGTAAAAAAAGCTCAAATAACGCTACCGATTTCGGAATTTTTATTAGCGCTATGTCAATCGTATTAAGCTCATCTAACGGTGTTTTAAAAATAACATTAGCATTTAAACCATTACGCAACAAATTTTTAGAAATAGCTTTTTGTTGGCTCGCATAGGTCCAGATAGTTGTAGGGTTTTTATCATGCAATGTACAGTTCCAAACACCAAAGCGATCATTATATAAACAAACTGTGTTATATTTTTTATTCGTAATATAGGTTAAGGCCAACAGCTCTGCGCTACTCCAAGCTCGTAAAGAAGTTTGGGTAGTAATAGGATAACGTTTTAACTGATATTGTTTTGAATGGATTATTAGTTCAGATTCCAAAAAAAATCGATATAAAAATAAATTACAGCACTCTATCTCTACAAAAAAACAGCAGACATATAAGCTTTTGTTGATTAACAAAGATACTAACAAAATTAAGGTTAAGTACTCTTCGAATATTTTTTAATTCGAAGTTTTCAAAAATATTGAAGTAAAATACATTTCTATTTTCTGCAAAAGACTAAACACTATTTTTTTTTGTAGTATTTTTGAAAAGTAAAACCTTATTAGTAAAAAATTAGATTTTAGTTTTTATTGTGGTTAAAAAACGATATCTTAAAACCGTAAATGTTTAACTTAAACTTATTTGAATGAAAAAAGTACTGAGTCTTATCATTGGCGTAATAATACTTGCTGCTGCTTTATATTATGCTTTTATTTATTACGTACCATACAGTCAAGGAGTTCGTTCGGGTGAATTAATAAAAATTAGCCATAAAGGCGTTTTATTTAAAACTTGGGAAGGTGAAATTAGCCAAGGAATTTCAGGTGCTCAAATTTTTTCTTTTTCGGTACAAAAAAATAAAAAAGAAGTAATTGAAGAATTACAAAATTTACAAGGTCATTATGTTAAGGTAAATTACACCGAACGTTTTGGCACTTTTTTTTGGCTAGGTGACACCAAATATTTTATTACACAAGTAACCGAAGAAGCTTCGCCTCATTTTGGAAGACAAAAGTTAGAAGAAAAAACAGAATCTACTACAACTACGGGTAATTAAATTATTTAACACTTAAAAAGGAAAGGTTGTAATTCAATCCAAAATTTACAAACGTATTACTTAACCCATCACCTCTAGCTTTTACATAGCCTAGCGCACCTCTTAGTTTTAAATTCGGACTAATTTTATAATTAACACCTAAGCTTGGTTTTACAATTAAACCTTCGCCTGTTCGCATTCCACCACCACCTGCAGCCCCACCAAGAACTTGTGTAAAAATAGAAGTGGTTTTGTTAAAAAATGTATTAGTTTCTACCCCAATACCTACAATACCCTCAGCATAAGCTCCTGCATCACCAAAATTAGCAAACGATGTTTGCGCGGCACCATAAATATATTTATTAAAGAAAAAGTTTAATTGTAATGAAATTTGGTACATATCTTTTTTAATACCTGTAACCCGCTTAGCATTTAAATAAAAATCTTCTTTTACAATTGTTTCAAGTCCTTTAAATTTAGCTTTAGAAAATGTATTTTGTTTTGAAAAAATGCCGTCTTTATCAATGTAATATTTTAATCCACCACCATAATTTAGCGCTCTAAAATCACCACTAGGTTGTGCAATATACCCTACATTAGCAGCAATAAAGAGGTTAGTTGCTATTTTTTGTTCTAAAGAAATATCTGGATACACTAAAAACCCTCCTTTGGTATCTACACCCC
Source organism: Tenacibaculum sp. UWU-22 (assembly GCF_041021355.1). Classification (NCBI taxonomy): domain Bacteria; kingdom Pseudomonadati; phylum Bacteroidota; class Flavobacteriia; order Flavobacteriales; family Flavobacteriaceae; genus Tenacibaculum; species Tenacibaculum sp. UWU-22. The sequence goes on from NZ_JBFNGP010000001.1 coordinate 312,059, forward strand.
CACCACCACTTGCTCCAAGAGCAAATTTTGCAAGTATGTTTGTGCGGTTTCTATTCATCCAAAATTGATATCCTCCACCAATAAAAGCATCCATATACCCTGCCTGAATTCCTTTATAAGCACCGTCTACCCTTACATAAGCAAAAACATTTTTATTTAAATACGAACCTATTTCAAAACCTGACAATCCAATTATTTTTCCATTAATTTGCTCGCCATTAGTAAATTGCGAGTTACCTTTTACATCTAAATTATTTAAATGCACTAAAAAAGATAACTGGCTGACAATTTGGTTCCATTTTGATGTTTTTAATGCAGCTATACTAAATTTACTTTCTCGTTTATTAAAAAGAGTAAAATCGAACGATAACGGAATACGAAGTGCTACATTTATTTGATGATTTTTAATGTCTCCACCGTCAAAAAAGTTTATATAACTCCACCCTGCTAATAAAGAAACGTGTTTAAAACGATATGCTAAATTAGCATGAGGTAAAATAAAAGCTCCGCCACCATCAGGTGCGCTTGCACCTCCGCCACCACCAAAATGAAATCCTACATCAGTATAAAAATTATCAGAAAAATGAAATTGATATCCTGCATTTATACCTAAAGTAAAAAAACCTCCACGCTCTCCTCTAACACTACCGTAAATACCAACCCCTGAATAAAAGTTATTAAACTGTAAATTGTAATGCATACCAGCTAGCCCCATGTTTGGTTCTAATCTATTAGAATTATTTTTCATTTTAATCGATAAATAATCTAATTGAGCAAATCCGTTTTGATGTAATTTTTCAGGAATTAATTGGGTTTGTTGCGAGTATAAAAATGAAATATTTACTATACTAAAAAAAACTAAAAAAAACTTTTTCATTTTACACTTTTTCTACAGTTATAACTACAGTTTTAGAAGCTGGTGTATTGCTAATTCTAGCTTTACTTTTTATAGGAACCAATACATTTGCTTCAGGAAAATACGTAGCCGTACATTGTTGTGGAATATCATATGGTACCACCAAAAAACCTTTAGCAACTCTTTTTTCTTTATTAAAATGACTTATTAAATTTACCTTATCTAATTTTTTAAGTTGTTGTTTTTTCATATCCTGAAGATTCATGAACAAAACTCTGCGCTCATTTAAAACACCTCGATACCGATCGTTTAAACCGTAAATGGTAGTATTATACTGGTCGTGTGTTCGAATAGTCATTAACATTAACTGATTATCTTCAAGCTCAATATCTGAAGGTTTATTATTTGTAAAATTTGCTTTTCCTGTATGGGTAGGCGTAAAATTATTAGCTCTGGCTGTATTAGGTAAATAAAAACCTCCTTTTTGGCGTATTTTTTCGTTATAATTATCAAAACCCGAAATTGTAGCTTCAATTTTATCACGAATAAAGTTGTAGTTAGATACCAATTCTAACCATTTTACTTTGGTTTGTTTTAATGTAGCAGCTGCCATTTTAGCTATAATTACAGGCTCGCTTAATAAATGAGAAGAACTAGGTGATAAATACCCTCTTGATTGCTGTACCACCCCCATTGAATTTTCTATAGATACAAATTGCTCTCCTGAAGTTTGCACATCTTTTTCAGAACGCCCTAGACAAGGTAAAATTAAAGCTTGTTTGCCATGTATTAAATGACTTCTGTTTAGTTTTGTTGAAATTTGCACGGTTAAACTACAGTTGCGTAGTGCTTGTGCTGTAAATTCAGTATCTGGAGTTGCTGAAATAAAATTACCTCCTAACGCCACAAAAACTTTACCTGCTTCTTTGTGCATTGCTTCAATAGCCGTTACTACGTCGTACCCATGTTTACGAGGTGCTTTAAATGAAAACGCCATTTCTAAAGCATCTAAAAAAGCTGCTTTAGGTCTTTCCCAAATACCCATTGTACGATCGCCTTGCACATTCGAATGCCCACGAACGGGGCAAGTACCAGCTCCTTTTTTTCCAATACTTCCCTTTAACAAAAGTAAATTAACTACTTCACGAATATTATCTACCGCATTTTTATGTTGTGTTAAGCCCATTGCCCAACAAACAATAATTTTATTATTCGCAATAATTAATTCGGTCGCTTTTTTAATTTCTTCTAAAGACAAACCTGTTTGTGGAAGTAATTCTGCTATAGTATAGGTTTCTAAATTTGCTATAAAATCATCAAACCCATGTGTTTTTTCTTTGATAAATTGATGATTGAAAACCGTATTAGGTTGCTCTTTTTCACGTTCTTTCATCAATTTTAAAATTATTTTTAGCAGAGCTACATCTCCGTTTATCTTTACTTGTAAAAACAAATCGGTTAAATCTTGACCTGCACCAAACCATTTTAACGGATTTTGAGGATCGATATAATTCATCAAACCAACTTCTGGCAAGGGATTAATAGTCATGATTTTCCCTCCATTTTTTTTGGTTTCTTTTAAAGCAGTAAGCATTCTAGGATGATTTGTGCCTGGGTTTTGCCCCATAACAATTACCAAATCGGCATGGCTAAAATCATCTAAAGTAACCGACCCTTTACCAATACCTAAAGTTTCTGAAAGAGCACTACCGCTACTTTCGTGACACATATTAGAACAGTCTGGCAAATTGTTTGTACCAAACTGACGCACAAAAAGTTGGTATAAAAAGGCTGCCTCATTACTCGTTCTTCCTGAAGTGTAAAAAATAGCATCATCAGGTGAGGGCAGCTTATTTAAGCTTGTTCCTATCAATTTAAAAGCATCTTCCCACGAAATTTCTTCATAATGCGAACTTCCTTCTCTTAAAAACATGGGGTGAGTAATTCGTCCACTTTTACCAATTTCGTAATCAGACCACTGCGATAGTTGTTCTACTGAATGAGTTGCAAAAAACAATGGAGAAACCTTGTTTTTGCTACCTTCTTCTGCAACAGCTTTAGCTCCATTTTCACAATATTCAGCTAAAAAAGCGCGTTTTTCATCTGGATCGGGCCACGCACACCCAGGACAGTCAAACCCTTTAAACTGGTTTACATTTTTAAGTAATTTAATCCCTTTTACAATACCAGCCTCAGTAAACACATGCTTTAGTGCCGATTTTATCGCTTTGGTGCCTACCGCTTTTTTAGGAACTTGAGTAAACTTAATACCTGTTAGCTTTTCAGGAGGTTGTTCGTTTGTTTTTTGATTACTCATAAATTAACATATTGAGGGTTTGAATAAATAGTCATTTTATTATTTCGGCTAAAACCGATAAGGCATAAACCAAATTCTTTTGCAAAATCTACAGCTAAACTAGAGCAAGCAGAAACCGCAATAATAATAGGTATTTTGGCTAAAAAAGCTTTTGTAACAATTTCGTACGAAACTCTACCACTTACCAACATATAATTCGCTTTTTTCAGGTTATGGGCATGTAGCAAATCACCAATACATTTATCTACAGCATTGTGCCTACCAATATCTTCTTTAAGAGTTAACAACTCTTGCTTTTCATTAAAAATAGCGCAAGCATGGCTACCTCCTGTATTTTTAAATAAAAATTGCTTCTCAGTCATTTTAATAAACATTGAAGAAATTATATTAATCGATTGAGTTTGTTTTGCTTGTAGCGGGTTTCCTTTAACCTTAACATTTGACAACTCTTTTTTACCACAAATTCCGCACGAAGAAACTGACAATAATGTGCGTTTATTAAGGTAACCGCCGCCTAACTTTTCTTTTGGAATAGTTACATTTATAATTAAAGAAAATTTATTTTCTATTTTTATAATATTCATATTTACAGGCTCTTGTTGCTTGTATATATCTTCAGCATATAATAAGCCCCTGATAAGTTTTTTATCATTACCTGGAGTACGCATTACCACAGTATAAGGCTCGTTATTAATATTAATTTGCAAAGGAGCTTCAACAACAAGTAAATCATCAATTTGTAGTGATGTTTTAGCAGTATTTTTTATGGCTTGATAAGTCGTATGCATATCTAACAAACTTACTAAAAAATATGGTAGCTAGTAAAGCAGTTAAAAAAACAAATATGTTTTATGTTTATTGTATTTACCGAAACCTGAGTTATTTTTAAAATATCAAGAATAAATTTGTTGGCAAATAATAGCAACTAACGCATCATCTATAAGGGTGGTAAAAAAAACATAAATATCGCCGCCCTCTTTTAATTTGGTTTCTTTTCTAATTTGCGCCACCGTTTTTGGAAAATTTCGTGTGGTAATATTTGCTTTTTTATTAGGTATTTCTTTTAGCAACTGCTTTTTATTGTATTTAATTACTTTATTAATTTGAAATATTCTACCCGGAAAATCTGTAATCAAATTTTCAGAAGTATATAAGTGTGAATGGATATGTAGCTTATACACATTTAGTTGTTGGCTAACCTGATTAAATCCTCCAGATTTTAAAATCGCTGCATTAGGCTCGTAAACATACGTTAACGGGGCTGAATAAGTAGCCACACCCTCACTATTTAGGTTAAAATCAAATACCTGACTCCCTTTTTTTAGAATATTGATTGTTTTTATTTCACTGTTTTTTTGATTATTTTTTTCTAATAAAAACAACAATTCTTTTACCTCATTATGTACCGCAACAATGTAGATAGTTTTTACAAATTGCAACTCATTAATAGCCGAAGTTATATCTAAAATAGGTGAGCTTTTAATTAAAATGGTATCGGTTTTTGTAAATAAAAAATCTAAATTTTTTGGAATATTTGGCTCACAATCGTTTAACAAAAACACCTTGCCTTTCGTTTGATTTCTTCTTGATGGGTCTACATAAATACAATCAAATTTTTCTAAAGTATTTTTCAAAAACAGCAACCCATTATCTGTAATTATTTTAATATTCGAAACCCTTAATTGTTGGTAATTGTAAGAAACTATTTTTGAAAGGTCTTCATTAATTTCGCAATAAACTACTTTTTTATTTTTTTTTGAAAAAGCAAAACAATCAACACCGAAACCGCCAGTAATATCAACAATTGATTCACTCTTTACAAGTGTTGCTTTATAATTAGCTGTTATTTCAGAAGAAGTTTGTTCAATACTTATTTTTGGTGGATAATAAATATTTTTAGTTGCAAACCAAGTGGGTAATTTTTTTTCTGATTTTTGTTTTGCAATAATTTGGTTTGCTAATTCCTGAATAGTTATGTTTTTAAAAGGACTTCCTTTTAGTATTAGTTTATTAACATCTGATTTTAAATTTTGATTAATAAAATCTTGTACCTCTTTATGTAAAATAGTAGAATTCAAAAATAATAGTTAGAATTGATTAACAGTTTATAGCAAGGTTTAGATAGATTACAAATAATATTGTTTAATTACATCTGTATGCCATAAATTATGCCCAAGAATAATAAACGCACAAGCTCTTGCCGAAACAGAATGTCCGCTTGCAACCCCCATATTTTTCATGTTTTCATCAGAAATACTATTAATTAAATTAATAGAATACAACCTTGTAACTGAAAATTCATGTAACAACGTTTCAATTGTTTTATCATTGGCTTCTGACGGAATTATATAACCGTTTTGCTCAAAACCTGCCAAAGGGGTAGTATCTTTTCTGGCAATACGTAACATACGATACATAAAAATACGCTCGGTATCGATTAAATGTTGTAAAATTTCTTTAACACTCCATTTTTCAGGTTGATAACGATAATTTAACTTGTTATTCGGAATAGAAGAAAAAAAAGAAATCATCATTTTTTTATCGTTCTGAAAACCTGTTGTTAAATCAGTTACCGTAGAAATTTTATCAATATACCCTGCATAACTTTTACTATATTCTTTTGAAGGCAAGCTTTGTTTAGTCATAACTATTCTTTTGTTAACTCACCAAAAATAACACTTTGTAGGTTAATTTAAATAGGTTTCTAAAAATAAAACAACCCCACTAAATATTGATTTATTTTATTTTTTTGTTTTTTACAGGCAACCTTTTTTAAGTTTTTGTAGTCTATATATTTGTAAGGTCTTAAAAAGAAAAAAATAAATTGAAAGTTATTTCACTGAATACGAATTTAACCAATCTTATAAAAAAAGCTGCGGCACAAAATAGAGAGGCTCAACAGCAATTATTTGAACAATTTTCTCCAACCATGTTAAGTGTTTGCAGACAATATGTAAAAGATTTACACCATGCTGAAGATTTAATGCTCCAAGGTTTTTTAAAGGTTTTTATCAATATAGAAAATTTTAAAAATGAAGGAAGTTTTGAAGGTTGGATTCGTAAAATTATGATAAACACCTGTATAAGTTATTTGCGAAAAAAAAGCTTGGTTAATTTATCGGATGAAGAATTTATTTTTAACGATGCCGCTACAGAAAATTTAGAAAACACATCAGTAGAAGATATTCAAAAGCTTATAGATACGCTTCCTGAAAAATATAAATTAGTGTTTAACTTATATGCGATTGAAGGATATAAACACGCCGAAATTGCTAAAAAATTAAACATTTCTGAAAACACCTCTAAATCGCAATTGTTTAAAGCCCGAAAATGGTTACAAACAAATTATCACAAAATGAATCAAATAAAAAATGCAACTAAATAATATTGATAAACAAATAGCAAAAAAGCTGCAAAACAGAAAAATACAGCCTTCATCATCAGCCTGGGATCGATTAAGTTCACAGCTAGATGCCCATCAAAACAAAAAGAAGAAAAATTGGTTTTTTTATATCGGGTATGCTGCAGGATTTGTATTGTTTTTAGGCCTTGGCATAGCTTATTTTTTTAAATCAAACCACAATAACCCTACTGTTGAAGTAGTGGTTAAAAATGAAATAGACACCTTAAAAACAAATAATACCAAAACAAAAACTTTAATTTATAATGAAAAAAAAGCCGTTGTAAAAGTTGAAAAAAGACATAAAAAAAAGACCATAAAAAAACAACCGAACAAAACAACAACCCCTATTATTAAATCGGTTGTAGAAAACCCAGAAGAAGTGGTTGTTAAAGATACAATAAGCAATCAATCTTCAACTAAAGAAAAATTAGTTGCTGACCTGCCTCCTCAAGAAAATGAAAACCACAATACAAGTATAAAAGTAAATAGTCAAGATTTATTATTTGCTGTAACTCATACCCCTAAAGAAGTAAAAGAATATTATGCACGTCACAAAATAAATCAAGAAGATGTACTAAAAACAATAAAATATGAATTAAAAAAATCAAACTTAAATATTGACCCTAATACAATTTTAGCAGAAGTTGAAAAGTCTATTGACGATGACGAATTTGGAAAAGATTTTATGCAAAAACTAAAGCTCAAAATATCAAATATTGCCGTGGCAATTGCTGAACGAAACAAATAAACCATTTATCGATAAATACTTTTAAAATTTATTAATTTAAAATTATCCTAATGAAAAAAATACTACTCATAGCCTTGTTTATATCTGCTATTGCCCAGTCTCAAGAAAAAACATTTGAAAAAGAAGTTAAAAAAATATCAGATACAATAACAAAAATTACACAACAACAAAAAGACTCGCTAAAAGAAAAAGTAAAAGAAATAAATGCTGCATTAAATAATAACAAAATTACCCTAAACCAAGCAGATGCTTTAAAAAAACAAGCCGCTACTTACCATGCTACGCAAATAGAAAAGCAAGTAACTATTCAAGAACAAAAATTACAAGAACTTGTACAACAAAAAGTAGACGGTAAAATAAAGAGTAGCGACAATTTTGAAACAAATATTTTTACCATAGGAGATAAAAAATACAAACTAGGTGTTTCAAACACCAATAAAAAAACAAAAAAGAGAAAAAAAAGTAAACGAACTACCTCACAAATAGTTTTTGCAATGGGGCTAAACAATGTGCTGAGTAATAATAAATTTGAATCATTAAACAATTCAGATTATAAGTTTTGGCAATCTCATTTTTACGAAGTTGGTTTTACCTATAAAACACGCTTACTAAAAAAACCATCTAAAACATATTTTAAATACGGAATTTCATTTTTATGGAATAATATAAGACCCGACAACAACTATTATCACACTATAAATGGTAATCAAACCAGTTTAACAAAACATGCTGAAACACTTACCGAAAGTAGATTACGTAATGTACAAATGACATTTCCTATGCATATCGAATTTGATTTTTCTAAAAACAAAAGGTATAGCGACGGTGAAATTGTAGACAGAACTAATAAATCGATACGTTTTGCTATTGGCGGATTTTTTGGATTTAAACTAGGAACTCGCCAATATTTAGAATACAAAAACTCACAAGACATAGCTATAAAAGAAGTGCAAAAAAACAGTTTTAACACCAATACAGTAAACTATGGTTTAAGTGCTCTTTTTGCTTATAAAGGCTTTGGATTTTACACAAAATACGATTTAAACCCCTTATTTAAAAATACAGATATACGAAATATTTCAATGGGTATTCGATTTGATTTAAATTAAAAAACAGCTATTGTTTCTTTATGCTATTTTTAACTAAAAACAAATAAATATTTTATATCTCATAAAAAGTATTAAATTTGCAGTCGCTTGTTCACTATAACAAAAGTGAATTTCGGGGTGTAGCGTAGCCCGGTCATCGCGCCTGCTTTGGGAGCAGGAGGTCGCAGGTTCGAATCCTGCCACCCCGACTTTAGTTTTTTTATAAACAAAAAAATAAATTAAATGGAAATCTGTAAATTAATATTTTACTTGTTTCCATTTTTTTTGTTTTGAAAATATGGTAATTCGTCTTTTTAAAAGTCGAAAGATCAACTCCTATAAAATTTGATTTACTATTATTTTATATCTACCTTTAAGTAACAATAGCAGAACACCTTACGGGAAATAATGTCGACCTATTTGATAATTTTGGTATCTTTTATGCTATATCAAACCTGAAAAAAAATTAAACCATGTAGGGTATACAAACTATATTAAAAACAGTATCATAATACTATTAACCTTACACAAAATATTTCAGCAACTTATTCTTATTAGTAGTATAGTATTTCTTATGTAATTGGCATACATAAAACTATTTAAAAATTACAACTTGTTTTTTTAACAGACCTTATCCCTCCCCAAAAAAATCTGTATAAAACAACTCTATATTTTTAAATTGAATATAAAAAAAAGCCTAATTTCTTACAAATTAGGCTTTTTTAATTGTTGTTATACAGCAGTTAAAACGTTGCTGTTTCTAATTTTCTATCTACAAGCATTCCTTTTTCGATATGTAAATTGAAAGTAAGGTCTCGTTTTGCTTTAAATTTTATTACAAATAAATCGGCATTCGATTTAAGATAAAATTGATTACCTAAATTTACAAAAGTAGGATATAAAACCTGTGAGCCATTGGTGTGTAACCTATTATTGGTTAAATTTTCCATATACTCCATTTGTAATGGTTTTATACTAACAAATTCGTAATCTTTATTATCATAAGGCAATGCAAAGCCAAGAGCATTAACATTTGTAAGATTTACCCCCTTTACGGTAATTTCAACCATTTCACCTTTAGTATATTGTTTTTTAGGTGTGCTCAAAGTAAGTTGTCCACTTACTTTTTGAGTTTCTCTACGGGTGTTAACACCTCCTTCTAATTGAGTTGCCACGACCGATACATCATAAGCATCTATATAACCATTTTTATTAACATCTCCTTTTGTAATATAACCTTCAAAATCTGAATCTCCTTTTTGTAACCCTATATAGTTGGTATATGAGGTTAAATCATTTGAATCAATATTTTTGTCATTATTAATATCACCAGGATAAAAACTTTCGGTGCCAGGAACTTTAAATACATATAATTCTTTTCCTGAACCAAAATTATTAACTGCCTTTGAAACTGCTATTTTTATATAACGTGCAACAGGATGCTTATCAAAATTAAAGGTTAAGATACTTTCTTTACGACCATTGGTATCAAAATCACCTGCTAGAGTCCAATCGGTTTTATCTGTACTATAATACACTTTACCTTTTAAAATTATACCATTTGAACTACCTCCAGATCTTTGAACATATTCAAACTTATCTAACTGATTAACGGAGTGTAAATCAACCTCTATATTAAAAGGAATCGATTTTTTACCCCAGATGGTATGCCATAAATTAGATTCATCAAAGTCAAATAACTTAGAAATTTCGTGACCAGATTGACTCTCTACATTAGCTTCTCCAGTAATTTTATGAATCGCATATTTAAACGGATTGGTACTTGTAGTTGTATTATACATTACCCAAGGCGATTTTCCTTTTTTGTTTACCGAACGAATTTTAAACGAATACGAAGTTTCTGGAGTTAAATTTTCAAAAACATACGAAGTATCTTTAATAGTACTATAACGCATATTATCAAAACTGATTTCGTAATAATCAGCATTGTTTACTTTATCCCAAGTGGGTTGTATTGAATAGGGTTTTTTATTTTCTTCTGCTATATTTACGTTTGTTGGGCTACTAGGTGCCTCTGTAGTTTGTTTAAAGTTGTATTTGTTATCAAATATAACTTTCTTTAACTGTAACTCTACTTTTTGAGTGGTTACATCTGTTTTTTCAACTTTTACTAAAAATTGTGGATTTTTTATAATCGCAACCTTTTCAAATTCGCTTCCCTTAGTTGAAAATTGATTAAAGTTTGGTTTTTTATTATAAAAATAAACGTTAATGTTTTTATTAAAATCACTTAGAGAATGTACTTCTTTTAATTTTACTTTTTTACCATTTATTTTAACGGTTAATTTTTTAGGCTTTTTTGTTACATTTATACGAAACTCAGTAGTTTTATTTTTTACAAAGCCATTATAATTACCCGTTGTTTTATGAACTGTAAGTTTTAATTTATTGCTACTACTAAGTTGAGATTCTATTAAAGTAGCTATTCCTTCTCCGTTTTTATAAGCTTCGGTTATACCATCATCATCATATTCTGTAAATGATGAATTACCATAAGGATACACATCGTAAATACGATTACTTTTATTAATCTGCGACACATTATTACTAGCATTAGCCATTGGTATAATAGCTCCCTTTTTTACAAAAACAGGTAATTTCCATATAGGGCTTGGAAAATCGTTAATAATCTGACCGCCTTCATACTCTTTCCCGGTAAAGTAATCTATCCACTGCCCTTTTGGTAAATAAATATTATTACGAATATCATTTCCTTGATCATCACTTTTTGTTGCTTGATAAATTGGAGCTACCAAAAAGTTTGGACCATACATAAATTGATATTGGGTTGCTATACCTTTGGTATAGTCGTTAGGGTCTTCTAAAAACATAGCCCGTATAATTGGCAAGCCTGTTACGGCCTGTTTTGCAATACTATATGTATAAGGTATTAACTCAGACTTTAATTTTAAATAATTTCTATTAATAGAAGTAGCAGACTCTCCTAAGGCTGTTGGGTATTTTGGATTAGCACCCCATCCATCCATATTTAACTGCATTGGTGTAAAGGTTTTCCACTGAAAATCACGTATATTAATGATTGGCTTTCTACCGCCAAAGATACCATCCATATCTGAAGTAATGTTTGGTATACCTGACAACCCTGAGCCGATATATGTTGGAATGTGAAATCGAATATACTCCCATACACCACCTGTTTGATCTCCCGACCAAATACCTGCATAACGTTGTGTACCTGCCCAACCATCTAACGAAATAATAAAAGGTCTCGCATCATTACCTTGTTTAGAAGTTATTTTTGCTACATCAGCAATACCATTTAAACCAAATGAATAGCCTCTACCTACCCATGCTACATCTGTTTTAAGCACACGCACACCTGCCACGCCTACTTCTTTTATAATATCACGTTGTAATAAGGCGCTTACGTCTTTTTTAGGGTGTAAATCTGATTGTGTCCACAACCCTATTTCTACACCATTTTTACGTGCATAGTCTCCAAACTCTTTAAGATTTTTAATATTACCATCTAATGTTTCTGTTTGTCCGTAACCTGCCCCGTAACCATCATTAGGTAAAATCCACCCCAAAGGCATATCATTATTTTTATAGCGATCTATTACAGCACGTGCAGAAAACTGATAATTATTTTTTTCACCGTTTAAAGATTCTTTAATACCTCCATTATCTTTTTGGCTCTCTCTATAACGTTTACCATCTTCAAAAAGAACTGCTTTTTCGCTGTCACTCTCTTTCCAATAATCTCGATTGTACGCATTTAAATGCCCTTCATAAAAACCAAATTTTGGCAATAATACAGGGTTACCAGTAAGTTGATAATAATCATTAAGTAAATCAACCGCTTGATTATCAATCATAAAAAACACATCTAAATAATTGGTATCATGTGTTAGTTTAACCGTTTCTTTTTCAGTCGACCCAAAACTGTATTTTCCTTTTTTAAAGGTATACCACATAAAAGCATATCCGCCTGTTGACCAGTAAAAAGGTGCAGGAGAAGCCACCCCTCCATCTGTCCAACTATTTTGATTTTCTATTGCTATAGTTTTACCTTTATGTGAAAAGCGACCGTTTTGCACGCCTCCTCCATAAAAATATTCTTCTGGGTTTTCTTTTAAATCAAGTTGAACGCTATTTTTATCAAAAACAATTGGTTCTGTTTGCGCCACAACAACCGCTTTTGTTTTTAAATTAATAATATTAAAAAGCGAGGTGTTTTTGGTAAACGAAACTTCAATAGCATTTGTGTTAATTAAAACTTGTTTTTCGTTCTCTGAAACCGTAAGTTTTGTTACTGGTTTTCTTGGATTATCTACTAATATTTGCGCTTCTGGTTTTGCTTCAGGTGCACGCATATTTCCTCCTAAATTATCTTGAAATAATCGAACAATATTATCACCATAAAAATCTAACAACATTTTTTGTTGATTCGAAAATGTAATTTGTACAGTAGTTGTATTTATTTTTTTAGCTGAAACTATTTTTGCTGTTTTTGCCATAGAAGATGGCGTATTTTCTTGAGCAATAGCGGTAAAAGCTATTAAAAAAATTAAAAAGTAGAGTGTTTGCTTCATAATTATTTTTTTAATTTGAATACTGTGGTTAGTGTTTTGAAAAATTATTTTGAAAAATTGTTGAGGAAAAAAATTTTAGCAAATTATTGAAGTAATCTAGGATAAGATATTTATAGTTAAAAAACGATAACTTGCTATTTAAAATTTTTATTATCAATATGATTAATGTTTGCCCTGTGAGTTACAAAAAAAATAATAAGCGTCAAATTTACGCATTTATTTACGATGGTTTTACCATGGGTAGTTAAAATTTTCACAAAAGCAAAAACTTTATCTTAATTATTTTTCTATCAATCGAAGAAGCTTATTTGTATTTTTGTAAATACTTTCAGTCTATTTTAATTTAAATGTATCCAAAATGAATACTAGCACACTCGTTATTGGGGCTTCAGAAAACGAAAATCGATATAGTAATTTAGCCATTCGAAAACTAAGCGAAAAAAATATTCATGTAATAGCTTTAGGCTTACGTAAAGGAAAAATTGGTAATGTAATTATAGAAACCGAAAAAAAGCCTTTTAAAAATATTGATACCGTTACTTTATACATTAATCCCATACAGCAAAAAATGTATTATGAGTATATTATTAATTTAAAACCTAATCGAGTAATTTTTAATCCAGGAACAGAAAATAGTGAATTTGAAAAATTATTATCAAAAAATAAAATAAATTACCAAATTGCTTGTACACTAGTATTACTCTCTATAAATCAATACTAAGTTAAAACATTTTTTGCCTCTACTATTGGAGAGTACACAACACCTGCCTCTGCCAACTCTACGTTTTCAAAAATTTTGGCTGCCTCAACTTTAAAATCTTGTAAATTTTTATATCGGCTAGAATAGTGCCCTATAATTAATTTTTTAACATTTGCATCTCTAGCTATTAAAGCTGCTTGTTCGGCTGTAGAATGTTTTGTTTTTTCTGCTAAATCTTCTCTGTCAGACAAAAAGGTAGCTTCGTGATATAACAAATCTATATCTTTTATAATCGAAATAATATCTGGTTTATATAGAGTATCACTACAAAACGCATAACTTTCTGGTTTGGGCGGATTAAATGTTAAATCACTATTTGAAATAACCTCTCCTGTACTACATATAAAATCTTTCCCTTTTTTTAAATTTTGATAATCGCAAATTTTTATTTCATCTATCGCTTTAATTGCATCAATGTTTAACGATTTAAGTTTTACTTTTTCAACAAATAAAAACCCATTTGTATACACTCTATGATTAAGCGGTATGGTATACACGCTAACTTTATCGTCTTCAAAAATAAGGGTGCTATCTGTATTATTTAACTCGTGAAAAATAAGTAAAAAATGGGTCCATGACTTTGAAAGGCTTAATTGAAGGGTAATAATTTCTTTAATACCTTTAGGCCCATAAATATGCAATTCTTTTTTTCTACCAGTAAGCCCAAAAGTACTAATTAAGCCTATTAATCCAAAAAAATGATCACCGTGTAAATGTGAAATAAAGATATGGTCAATTTTAGAAAAACCAACCTTATATTTTCGCATTTGTTGCTGTGTACCTTCGCCACAATCTATCAAAAAATGATGATTATTTATTTGTAAATATTGTGAGGTTGGATGAGCATTAGAACGAGGAGTTGCCGAATGACACCCCAAAATAGTTAGTTCTATACTCATTTAATAACAAAACGTTTAGAAATAAGCTCTTCGCTATTTTGAAGAGCATAAATATACATGCCCGATTGTAAATTTTTTCGATAAAAGGGAAATCTATTTTCACCTTTTACTATTTTTAATTTTTCACTATAAACCGTTTTTCCTAACACATTTCTTACGTTAAGAATAGCCGTTTGATTTTTATCTGAAAAAAAAGTAATCGTAGTGTTTTGCACAAAAGGATTAGGTGCTGTTGATAGGTTTTTTATCGATTTTTGAGAAAAACCTACAGCTGTTACAAATAAAAAAAAGAGAAAAAGTATTTTTTTTGTCATCGGCTAATTGTTTATATTTTAGAAACCTAAATCTCTTTCGATACCTTCCATTTCTATTACATCTTCGGCTTCTACTAAGGTAGGCACAATATTAAATGTTTCTGGAAAATCATCAATATTAACATCTTTTAATACTATAACAAAAGATGTGCCGTTTTTTCGATGTAATTCTGCGTATTTCAAAAATACAAAAATATCTTCTTGGGTTATATTAAATTTATCTAAAAATTCAATAATAATTGATTTCTTTTCAAATTCTGAGTGTTTTTCTTTAAAATACTTAAAAAAAGTAACAAAAGAATCTTGATCTGGAACAATTAAAATATAACTTTCTTTTTCTTTAATTGTCATAGTTATCTTTTTATTTGTTGGGCTATTAAATAAATAGCTGCCATACGAACAGCAACCCCATTTTCTACCTGATTTAATATAATAGACTGGTCACTATCTGCAACATCGCTCGTTAATTCTACCCCTCTATTTATAGGTCCTGGATGCATAATAACAATTTTTTTACCCAAATTATCTAAAATTTGTTTGTTTATACCAAAAAGCTGAGCATATTCTCTTGTCGACGGAAAATATTTAATATTCATCCTTTCATTTTGGACACGTAAAACATTGGCTACGTCACACCAATCTAATGCTTTTTTTAAATTAGTTTCTACCCCAACACCTAAACTAGAAATATAACGCGGAATTAATGTTGTTGGCCCACATACTTTTACATTGGCGCCTTGTAGTTGTAAAGCAAAAATATTAGACAGTGCTACTCTAGAGTGCAACACATCGCCTACAATAACAATATTTTTCCCTTTTAAATTACTATTTAAAGCTTCTCGCATCGAATAGCTATCTAATAAGGCTTGAGTAGGGTGTTCGTGGGTTCCGTCGCCCGCATTAATAATTCGAGCGTTAACATGTTTCGACAAAAAAACACCTGCGCCTACATTGCTGTGACGCATAACCACAATATCTACTTTCATTGATAAAATATTATTTACCGTATCAATTAAAGTTTCTCCTTTTTTTACCGATGATTGGTTTGCCGAAAAATTAATTACATCGGCAGATAAACGTTTTTCTGCCAGTTCAAATGACAGCTTTGTACGAGTAGAATTTTCGAAAAATAAATTAGCAATTGTAATATCTCTAAGCGAAGGAACTTTTTTTATAGGACGATTAATAACTTCTTTAAAATGATTGGCGGTTTTAAAGATTAGTTCAATATCGTTTTTGTTAAGGTATTTTATGCCTAATAAATGATTTACACTTAACTGTTCCATGATTATTTATCTTCTACTAAATATACGATGTCTTCTTTATGTGTTTCTTTCCAAAACACTTTTACTTTTTCTAAATTAATAGCATCTACTTGTCGTCCTCTATAGTTAGGCTGAATAGGTAAATGACGACTAAACCTACGGTCAATTAACACTAAAAGCTCTATGTTTTCAGGTCTTCCATAAGATTGCAAAGCTGTTAATGCTGCACGCACACTTCTTCCTGAAAACAAAACATCATCAATCAACACTACTTTTTTGTTTTCAATCAAAAAATCTATTTGAGTAGCGGTTGCCTCTAATGGTTTATCTCTTCTTCTAAAGTCATCACGATAAAACGTAATATCTAACAACCCTAACTGTAAGTTTTTAATTTGATAATCTTTTTCTAAAACAGTTGCCAACCGTTTAGCTAAAAAACTTCCACGAGGCTGTAAGCCTATTAAAACCGTATTTGAAAAATCGTTGTGATTTTCGATAAGCTGACAAGCTAATCGATGCAGAATTATTTCAATTTCTTTAGAAGTAAGTAACTTTTTTCTGCCCATAAAATCGGTTCGATTTTTTGTGTAATAATTCTGAGAAGCAAAGCTACTATAAAATTTTTAAACGTCATATAAAAAGCAAACCAAATATTTAAAAGCTCAAATAAAACACTACCTTTGCCAACTTTTAAATTTTACTAAAATCATGACCGAATTTATCCGAAAAAGAGCAAAAAATATTCAAAACGATTTATTGTCAGGTATAACCGTTGCACTAGCTTTAGTACCTGAAGCGGTAGCCTTTGCTTTTGTTGCTGGTGTAGACCCGCTAGTTGGGTTATATGCTGCATTTATAATGGCTTTGATTACTTCTGTTTTTGGTGGAAGACCTGGAATGATTTCAGGTGCTACAGGAGCCCTAGCTGTTGTAATGGTAACCTTAGTTGCTGAAGGAAATGCCATGGGCGCTCTGGGTGAAAATCTTGGATTGTATTATTTATTTTTAACCGTTATGTTAATGGGGATTATACAAATATTAGCCGGTGTTTTTAAACTAGGCAAATTTGTAAGATTAATTCCTCATCCTGTAATGATGGGTTTTGTAAACGGATTAGCAATTGTTATTTTTTTATCACAATTAGGTATGTTTACCAAAACTATAAATGGCGAAAAACAATGGTTACAAGGCTCTGAACTTTGGCTGATGATTGGTTTAGTAGCCGCAACTATGTTAATTATATGGGGGTTACCTAAATTAAAAATAACCAAAAAATTACCTGAAGCATTAATAGCCATTATAACGGTATCTGCTATTGTTATTTTTTCAAAATTAGATGTTGCTACTGTAGGTTCTTTTATTCGTGATGGAGGCGGCGAAGGCTTAAAAGGCGGGTTTCCATTACCTGTTTTAGAAACTTTTTCTAAAATTCCATTAAACATTAAAACCTTTACCTTTATTCTTCCTTATGCTTTAATTTTGGCGGCTATTGGATTAATAGAGTCTTTAATGACGCTTAATTTAATTGATGAATTAACCGAAACTAGAGGTAATTCTAATCGTGAGTGTTTAGCACAGGGAAGCGCTAATATAATTGCTGGTTTATTTGGCGGAATGGGTGGTTGCGCCATGATTGGTCAATCTTTAATTAACATTAAAGGTGGTGGTAGAGGTAGATTATCTGGTATTACGGCAGCCGTATTTTTACTTTTATTTATTTTATTTACTTCTTCATTAATTGAGCAAGTACCTATTGCAGCATTAGTAGGCGTAATGTTTATGGTGGTTATTGGTACTTTTGCTTGGTCTAGTTTTAGAATTATAAATAAAATTCCGCGAGCCGACCTATTTGTACTTATTTTAGTATCTGCCTTAACTGTAATTTTTGATTTAGCCATAGCCGTAATTGCTGGCGTAATTGTAAGCGCTTTAGTTTTTTCGTGGGAAAATGCGAAACGCATTAGAGCTAGAAAACGAATAAAAGAAGATGGCACCAAAGTGTATGAAATTTGGGGGCCTTTATTTTTTGGAAGTATTAAAGCCTTTAACGAAAAATTTGATATCAAAAATGACCCTCAAAATGTAGAAATAGATTTTGTAGAATCTAGAGTTGCAGACCACTCTGCTATTGAGGCTTTATTTAATTTGGTAGAAAAATACCAAACCGCAGGTAAAACTATAAAATTAAAACATTTAAGTAAAGATTGTAAAACATTACTTTATAAGGCAAGCAATACGTTTCACAATGTTATTGTAGAAGATATTGATGATCCACGTTATTACTTAGCAGCGAACCCAGAAGATTTTACCAAACCCTTAAACGAATACAACTTTTAGCGAATACGGTTTATCACTAACCTATTTTTACAGCCTCGGGCACTAGCTTAGTATAGTCTCCATTATTTCGAATTACATCTCGAACAATAGACGACGAAATATATGAGGTGCTAGCTGCAGTAAGTAAAAATACTGTTTCAATCGGAGCAAGATCTCTATTGGTATGCGCTATAGCTTTTTCAAATTCAAAATCAGCAGGATTTCTAAGACCTCGTAAAATATAATCAACATTATTTTTTACGCAAAAATCAACTGTCAATCCTTTATAGGTAACCACTTTTATTTTAGGCTCATTTTTAAATGATTCTTCTATAAAACGCTTTCGTTGTTCTAAAGAAAACATATATTTTTTCTCTGAATTTATACCAATAGCAATAATTAGTTCATCAAATAATTTTACGCCTCGTTCTATAATATCGTAATGTCCTAAAGTAATCGGATCAAATGACCCTGGAAATATAGCTTTTCTCATATTTGCTGCAATTTAAACAATTGTATCTTTTTTAAGGGCTACTTCTATAGCATTACCAAATAATGCTGTTAAAGAAATGCCTGCTTCAGCTGCTTGTTGAGGCAAAATACTTTCTTGGGTTAGCCCCGGCACCGTATTCATTTCTAAAAAATGAGGCTCGCCGTTTACCAAAATATATTCTGATCTCGAAAAACCACTCATTCCTAGTATTTCATATACTTTTTTAGCCATTTTTTGCACCCGCTTTGTTGCTTCATCAGAAATTCTTGCAGGTGTAATCTCTTGCGATTTACCTTCGTATTTGGCTTCATAATCAAAAAAATCATTTTCAGAAACTATTTCGGTAATAGGTAATACTTTCGTTTCTCCTTTGTATTGAATAACACCAACCGAAACTTCAGTTCCATCTAAAAAACTTTCTATTAAAATTTCATTATCTTCTTGATAGGCTTTTTCAATGGCAGCCATCATATTATCTTCACTAGCAACCTTTGATATACCAAAACTAGAGCCTGCATTATTAGGCTTTACAAAACAAGGCAAACCAACTTTGCTAATAATTGCTTTAACATCAATATTATCACCTTTATTTAGATAAACAGCGATTGCCGTAGGTATTTTGTATTGACGAACCACACTTAACGTATCTCGCTTATTAAACGTTAATGCCATTTGGTAAAACGGAGCCGAAGTATGGTTAATGCCTAGCAATTCGAAATAGGCGAGTAACATTCCGTTTTCACCAGGAGCGCCATGTATAGCATTAAAAACACAATCAAACGTAATAGAATTATTGTTTATTTGAACCGAAAAATCATGTTTATTTATGGGGTATTCATTATTGTTTTCATCAACAACCACCCATTTGTTTAACAATATATGTACTCTGTATACTTTGTATTTTTCTTTATCAAGATAGTTGTACACTACATTTCCACTTTTTAAAGATATATCCACCTCCGATGAATATCCTCCCATAACCACGGCAATATTTTTTTTCACTATTAATTCTTTAAGGTTAAACAGTTAATTTATACTATTACGGCTTTTTATTTTTATATTTAAGCAAATTTATCAAAATATAAATAGAAATTCGAACGTTTAGTTTTTATATATTTGTGAGTTATAAAAAAAGGCATTCATTGTGAAATCAAAAAAAATAAGTATTACAGCTCTTAAAAACGCAGGGTTAAATTTATTTCAATTTTTAAAAAGTAAGGTTTTTTTTAAACAATTAGCCTTGTTTGTTATTGGCCTATTCATATTTGTTTTTTTATTAAAATTTTGGTTAGGTATTAGCACAAATCATAATCAAAAAATACAAGTGCCTGATCTTACTAGAATGTCGTTAGCCGATGTTGATCAAAAGTTAAAAGAGTTGAATTTAAGTTTTATTGTTATTGATTCGGCAAGTTTTAACCCTAGTTATCCAAAAAAATCGGTTATTGAACAAAACCCTGAACCAGGTGATTTTGTAAAAGAAAAAAGAAAAATTTATTTAACGTTAAATCCATCGAAATACAGCGATGTAGTAATTCCTGATTTGAATGGGCGAACTAAACGCCAAGCCTCTAGCCATTTACTATCTATTGGGTTTAAAGTTGGCACCGATTATACTTGGGTGCCCGATATCGGTAAAAATGTGGTTCGTGGGTTAAAATATAAAGGAAAAACTATTAACCCTGGAGATAAACTACCAAAACAATCTACTATCGATTTAATTTTAGGAGACGGTAAAGGCTACTAACTAAGTTATTTAATACGATTTTTTTTGATGCAAGAAATAGATGTGAACGATATTGAAAATGATGAGCTATACGAACATTATCGGTTTACAGCAAATCAAGGTCAAATACCTTTGCGGGTAGATAAATTTTTAATGAATTTTATTGAAAACGCTACCCGAAATAAAATTCAGCAAGCAGCCAAAGCTGGTAATATTTTAGTAAACGACAAAGCGGTAAAACAAAATTATAAGGTAAAACCACACGATGTTGTTCGAGTTGTTTTAGCACACCCACCCCACGAAAATTTGCTAGTTGCCGAAGATATTCCAATAAATATTGTATTTGAAGACGATACTGTAATTGTAGTTAATAAACCCGCAGGCATGGTTGTTCATCCTGGACATGGCAATTATTCAGGAACCTTAGTAAATGGGTTATTACATCATATCGAAAACTTACCAACCAACAGTAATGAACGCCCTGGTTTAGTACACCGAATTGATAAAGACACTAGCGGATTATTAGTAGTTGCTAAAACCGAATATGCCATGGCGCACTTATCTAAACAGTTTTTTGACAAAACTACTGAGCGCCTTTATTATGCTCTTGTTTGGGGTAATATTGAAGAAGATTCGGGTACTATTGAAGGTAATATAGGTCGTAGTTTAAAAAACCGTTTACAAATGGATGTTTTTCCTGACGGCGAACATGGTAAACCTGCTATTACACACTATAAAGTAATAGAACGTTTTACTTATGTAACCTTAGTACAATGCAAATTAGAAACAGGAAGAACTCATCAAATAAGAGCGCATTTTAAATATATTGGACACACGTTATTTAATGATGCTCGATACGGAGGTGATGAGGTTTTAAAAGGAACCACTTTTACCAAATACAAACAGTTTGTTCAAAACTGCTTTAAAGTGTTGCCTAGACAAGCTTTACACGCAAAAACATTAGGCTTTATTCATCCAAAAACGGGCGAATTTATGCGTTTTGATTCTAAAATACCTGACGATATAAGTGCTTGTATAGAAAAATGGCGCACCTATTCTGAACATTCTAAATTAGAAGAATAGCTTAATTACACACAATAATTTTAAACTCAAAATTTAACGTATATCTATTAAAATTCTAAAAATGTGTTATAAAAGGCTTATTAATCGTCTTTTAAAAACCGTTTGATATTTTTATTAGAACCGTATATTACTAAAATATCTTCTTTGGTTAACACATCATCTGGGTTAGCTACACCTCTTACTTTGGTTACATTTTTTGTTTTGCCTACCAAACTTTTTTCAACAACACTGCCTATTGTAGTTAATACCAACAAATTGTAATTTTTTCTAACATCAATTTCTTTGATGGTTTTTCCATGAAATTTTTCAGGTACTTTTACTTCTACAATACAATAATCTGAATTCAATTCAAATGAATCTACAACCTCTTTTAAACTTAATTTTTTTGCCCAACGTGCTGCTGATTCTTCTTCTGGCCTAACAATTTCATCTACACCAATAGCATCTAACACATTTTCATGCAATGGATCTATAGAACGACTAATTAGTTTTTTTACTTGTAAATTTTTAAACAAAGCCGTTGCCATTACATTAACTCCTTTATTTTCACCAATAGTAATAATAACTACATCGGTCTCTTTTAAAGGCAGCCCTACTACAGTAACCTCATCGGTTGCATCCATACAAATAGTATGTGTAATACGTTCTTTATAGTTTTCTACTTTATGCATACTGGTATCGATACCTATAACTTCGTTACCTTGTTCTGTTAACTTTTCTGCTAACGATGCGCCAAAACTACCTAGCCCAACAATAATATATTTCATTTAAAATAAATTTAAATTAACCGTTTGTTTATTTCTATTTTTTAATTTATTGTAATTTCTTCTACTGGATATTTGTAATTATTTTGTTTTACCTTTTTAAATAAAGCTATTAACAAGGTTAACATACTTACCCTACCAATAAACATAATTGCAATGATAACTATTTTACTATAAGCACTTAACTTTGCTGTAATACCTAAACTTAGCCCAACGGTACTGTATGCTGAAAAGCATTCGAATGCTATATCTAATAACTTTTTATCACTGTCAAATGCCGAAACAAAAATAATTCCTAAACCTATAACAATTAAAGATAATGATATTACGGCAAAAGCTCTTCTAACAGATACTTCAGATATTTCTCTTCTAAAAACTTCTATTTTGGTTTTCCCTTTTGCTAAACTAATAAAATTTAATACTGCTATTGCAAAGGTATTCGTTTTTATACCACCACCTGTAGATGCAGGAGAAGCCCCAATCCACATTAACAAAAATATCATCATTATTGTCGAAAAATGAAGCGATGCCATATCTACAGTATTAAACCCTGCTGTTCTAGGTGTAGTTGCTTCAAAAAGAGCTGTTATAAATTTTCCTATTCCTTTATGCTCTGCTAGCGTATTGTGATATTCGTTTATAAAAATAAATAGCGTACCAAAAAATATAAGCGATAATGTGGTTGCTAAAGTTATACGGCTGTTAATATTTAACACCCAAGGCTTATGCGTTTGTTTTTTACCTCTTAAGTAAAATAATTTTTGAGTGAAAAAATATTTAAAATATTTGACCAAATTTGCCACAATAGGAAAACCTAAACCCCCTAAAACTAACGAACCAATAATTATGCTTTGAAAAAAGTAGTTATACCGAAACCCTGTTTCATATAAATTGTTAGGCAAAGTAGAAAAACCTGCATTACAAAAGGCTGATATAGAGTGAAAAATAGAGAAAAAAGCACGTTCAGAAAACGAATGAAACATATTTTCATCAAGGCTAAAAAAGATAAGTACAGCAGCAAGAAATTCTATTAAAAAAGTAATTAATAAAATATACTTTAGGGTAGAAAACACTTTACCGATTTCTTTTGACCCTGTCATATCGCTTAAGGTTAACTGATTTTCATAACTGGCTACACCTTTAAAAAAGTAACTAAAGTAACTTGCTACAGTTAATATTCCTATACCACCTGCCTGTATTAAAAATAAAATTATAAACTGCCCAAATGTAGTAAAATAGCTACCCGTATCAACTACTATCAACCCCGTAACACATACTGCGCTAGTAGAGGTAAACAAAGCATTTAAAAATGAAATACCATCGTGGGTAGCTTTAGGCAACATTAGCAATAGCGATCCTAAAATAATAATACTGAAAAAGCTAATAATAAATAATTGTGCTGGGTTTAAAAGTGTTTTTTTATAGCTTATTTTTAACTCTGAAAATTCTCTAATAAAAGTTATAATAATGGCAAATTTTACCCAATTATCATTTGATAAAAAAGAAATATACCTATGTGCTTTTACGCCTAAAAAGTGAGTGTACAATATGGTTAGCGTAATTAAAATGGTAATTACATCAAAAACAACCACTGTTTTTTTTATTTCTTTCGAACGCTCTACATAGCGCATAATGGTTGACAAAACACCCAATCCAATTACAACGAAATAGTATAGATTAAATTCTTTTTGAATAACTTTTGATTTATCAAAACCAAAATCAGAGATAAATAAAATCATTCCTATAACCGTAGCTATAAAAACCAATCGATACAGCCAGATAAAATTTGTAATTTCTTTCTTAAAAACTTTCAATTGTTAATTTGTTTATATGAGTAATCTAGCGGCAAAAGTAACAAAATATATACATAACAATTACGATAGCTTTGTAATTTCTACTTTAAATACGTTTTCAAAAACCTTAAAAATAGTTTGTGCTTCTTTTTTACGTACTGCAATGGTGTATTGACAATCTAACGCTAAATTTTGATTAATAATTGTTAAATTATATTCTTTAATAATACGCTGCACTTTATTCATCATATCATAACCAAAGCTTAGTTTATAAAACACATCAATAGTTTTTTCTATAATTTCTGAGGCTTCTAGAGTAAGTTTTGCCGAAGTTCGATACGCATTAATTAACCCACCTACCCCTAATTTTGTTCCGCCAAAATAGCGTACCGAAACAATTAAAATATTGGTTAGCCCAAAGGCTTGTATTTGCCCATAAATAGGCATCCCCGCCGAATTGCTAGGTTCTCCATCGTCATTAACACGAAAAGAAACGTGTTCTGTTCCTAATTGCCATGCATAACAATGATGTCGTGCTGTATGATGTTGTTTACGTAATTCATCTAATTGTTCTTTAATTTCTTGTTCAGAAAAAACAGGGAACGCATAACCGAAAAACTTACTGTTTCGATCTTTAAA
The DNA here is from genome assembly GCF_041021355.1 of Tenacibaculum sp. UWU-22. Taxonomy (NCBI): domain Bacteria; kingdom Pseudomonadati; phylum Bacteroidota; class Flavobacteriia; order Flavobacteriales; family Flavobacteriaceae; genus Tenacibaculum; species Tenacibaculum sp. UWU-22. The sequence goes on from NZ_JBFNGP010000001.1 coordinate 337,100, forward strand.
CAATGTTTCTTTAGTAGGTTTTGTTATAGTTTTATATGTATCTTTAATTTGTTTCACTTAAAATGAACTAAATATTTATTTTTCTATTTTTTATCATAACATATCGTAAATTATTGATTATCAAGAAAATTAAGCAACATAAACCAATATGATTCCAAGAATTGCTAGAGCTATTCCAATTTTATTTTTAGCACTAAAACTTTCTTTAAACAATAGCAAACCAACTATAGTTGACATAACAACAATACCTACATTATTTATAGTAAATAGCGTAGAGCTTTCTACATTTTTATTTTGCAACGCTTTTATTAAAAATACTATCGAGTAGTAATTAGGTATACCTAAAACCACCCCTGCAATTATACTTTTAAATTGAAATTTTTCTTTATGTACAAATTGTCTACTTAACAAAATAACAATACCAAAACAGGCAGCAAAACCAAATAAACTACCCGAAAAAAAAGCAACCTCATTTTTAGCTACAAAATTAGCCTCAACATACTTTAAGGCTGTGTCAATAGCTCCAGAACCTAAAAATAATACTAACGGAAAAAATAAACTAGCTTTGGTATTTATTTTATCGTCTTTTACAGATGACAAATACACTGCAATTAACGCAATTATAATTCCGACTACTTTTAAAAAAGAAACACTTTCATTATATAAAATAACACCAAACGTTACTGGTATTACAACTGACATTTTACTTGCAATAGAAGCTACCGAAACCCCATTTTTTTGTGCTGTTTTTGCCATCGCAAAAAATATAGTTACAAATAACAAACCTAAAAATAACGCATAGTAAAACCATGGTTGACTAGCAATACTAAATAATTTACCGTATGCCTTTACTGAAAACATACCCATAACAAACGCAACGATATAATTAACTATAATAGCTTGTAATACATTAACCTTATACAATTCAAAATATTTAAAAATCACAAAAAGTAATGTAGAAAAAAGAATACTTAAAATTAAAAACAACATATTATATAAACTCTTTTCTGCTTAATAAATTTACCACATCTTCTGTTTTCGGATTTATATTCCAAACTTTTATCCCTAACGCTTGCGCCGCATCTGTATTTTCTTTCGAATCATCTATAAAAAAAGTTTCGCTGGGATTTAAATTATTTTTGTGCAACACAAATTCGTAACAATTTTTATCTGGTTTTCTTAAATTAATTTCATGCGATAAATAAAATTGTTTAAAACAGTTTTTAAACTGACGATATGTTGTTTCTCCCCAAGTATTTTTTATCCATGTAATATGTAACTCATTGGTGTTACTTAATAAAAATAATTGGTATTTTTTACTTGCTGCCAATTGTTTTAAAAACAGTAACCGATGTTGCGGGAAATCAAGTAAAATTGCATTCCACGCATCTATGATATCTTTTTTAGAAATATTATATTTATTATGAAAAAAGGATATAAATTTATTGGTAGAAATTAATCCTATTTCGTACTGACAACACAATTTTACAAGTTCTTCGTAATTTTCTGTAATCTGTAATTTTAAAAGTTGCTTATTGGTTGCTTCTTTATCTAAATTGATAAATACATCGCCAAAATCAAAAATAATATTTTTAATCATTTTTATATACCCTTAAAATATCATCAGCTATTTTTTCTTCAGAAATTAAAGTTCGGTTTAATATTTCAGGAGCTTTTACCCCCTCTCCAAAGCTAATATTACCAACAAACACCCGAGCTTCATCCCATATATTTGACTTTATAAACGTTTGCAAAGTTTGCGCACCCCCTTCAACAAGTACTGACTGAATTCGATGTGTATACAAAACCTTACAAATTTGCTCTGCCAAAGATGAAGAAAAATCAATTTGTTCAAAAATAAGTTTAGAATGTTCTTTCAAAAAATTATCATTTTTTGCTTTATCAATACGTGAGTCAATATCTTGAAAAGATGAGTTTTTTCTTATTGTCTCTTTTTTATCAAAAAATACAATTGTTTCTACCGTTCTATCAAAAACAGTTGCGTTTTTTGATATTCGTAAGCTTTTATCTAGTACTATTCGAATAGGGTTTTCTCCACTCCAACTACGAACAGTTAATAAAGGATTATCAGCAATAACGGTGTTTGTACCTACTAAAATACCATGCTCTTGGCTACGCCATTTATGTACTAACTGTTGTGAATATTCATTAGAAATCCACACTGGTTTTTGTTTATTTTTTGTTACTGGCGCTATCAACTTATCTTTAGTTTCTGCCCATTTTAAAATAATATAGGGTCGCTTTTTATTTTGAAACGTAAAAAAACGTTTATGGTGCTCTTTACAAGCCGCCTCACAAACACCTACAACTACATTTCTGTTTGCTTTTTTTAATCGTTCAATACCTTTACCAAACACCAAACTATTAGTATCTAAGCAACCAACAACAATATTTGGAATTTCTTTTTCAATAATTAAATCAGCACAAGGCGGTGTTTTTCCATGATGTGCACAAGGTTCGAGAGTAACATAAATAGTAGCCCTTTTTAATAATTTTTGATTTTTAACCGAATTAATAGCATTTACCTCAGCGTGATTACCTCCGTAAGGAGACGTAAATCCTTCTCCAATAATTATATCATCACACACAACTACAGCCCCAACAGATGGATTGGGACGTGTGGTGCCAATACCATTTTTAGCAATTTGAAGACAACGTTGTATGTAAAATTCGTGATTCAAAAAATTACAGTTTAATTTCTTCTACTTTATCAACAGCATAAACACTCGAAAAACCTAAAACTTTATATTTTATATTCCCTTTAAACCGAACTTTCACACCTTTATTAAGTACCGAATTTAACAAGCCTCCTAAAATACCATTTTTATTATTCTCATATACCTTTTTTGCAGGAAGCACTACTTTTAAAGGTACTGAAAACTCTTGGTTTGCAGGCACTTTAAATTCTTCTGACGATACTTGAGCTACCTCTACCTGATCAACAAATACTTTTATTTCATCGGTAGAAATTTTTCCTCCAATATCATTTTCGTTTTTAAAATATGCCTTTGCTTGAAAACGAATAGTATCGGCTTTATACGACTCTAATTTTAAGTCGTCTATTTTTATAAATGTTGGCTTTTTATTTACAGAACAGCTTAGAAAAACAAATATAAAAGACAAAAAATAAATTATTTTCTTCATAAATATTACTATTTTTTTAGGTACTTTGCTTCTGCAAAAGTACTATATTACTACGATACCTTCTGGTTTTATTCTTCGATAAATACAGGTACAAAATAATATAAAAAAGAAATAAATAAGGTAAGTATCTAATAAGATTTCGCACACAAAGCCAAAACACGTATGAAAATAAAAGAATATCGAATTTATTTTACCAAAGAATTAGAAAAAATATATCCAAAAACAGAAATCGATTCTTTTTTCTTTCAACTAATCGAAGAAATATTAAATCTAGAAATTGTTACTTTTTTTTCAAATCCAGACTTTATAATTTCATCAAATCAATTACTGCAATTTAATACAATTTTAGAGCGTTTAAAAAAAGAAGAACCTTTACAATATATTTTAGGTAAAACTGAATTTTATGGGCTACCCTTTATTGTTACCCCACACACCTTGATTCCAAGACCCGAAACTGAAGAATTGGTTGAATGGGTTTTAAACAATGTTAATACGATTAAAGAAAAGAAAAAAGAAAAACAACAAATATCTATTTTAGACATCGGTACAGGTACAGGCTGCATTGCTATTAGTTTAAAAAAGCAATTAACTAACGCCAATATAACTGCCATCGATATTTCTAAAGAAGCCCTAAAAGTTGCTGAGCAAAATGCAATATTAAATGGTGTTGAAATTGCTTTTGTACAACAAGATATTCTACAAACAAAACAACTAGCTGATCAATTTGATATTATTGTTTCTAACCCACCATACGTACGTGAATTAGAAAAAATTGAAATAAAAAATAATGTGCTACAAAATGAGCCTCATTCTGCTTTATTTGTTAGCGATGATAATGCTTTAATTTTTTATGACAAAATAGCTGATTTAGCTAAAAAACAACTAACCAAAAACGGATTGCTTTTTTTTGAAATAAACCAATATTTAGGTAAAGAAACACTTGATTTACTAACAAAAAAAGGGTTTGCAAATATTAAATTACGAAAAGATTTATTAGGTAACGAAAGAATGATTAAAGCTCAAAAGCATATGTAGGTTTAACTATCTTTTTGCCCCATCATCATTAAATACGCTTTTAAAAAGGGATCTATATTTCCATCCATTACAGCATCTACATTACCCGATTCATAACCCGTACGCACATCTTTTACTAATTTATACGGATGCATTACATAGTTTCTAATTTGGCTACCCCACTCATTTTTTAATTTATTAGCTTCAATTTCGTCACGAGCGGCTAATCGTTTTTGTAATTCTATTTCGTACAATTGCGATTTTAACATTTGCATAGCCGTAGCTCTATTATCATGTTGTGACCGAGAATTAGAACATTGTATTTGAATTCCTGTAGGTTTATGCACTAACTGCACTTTTGTTTCAACCTTATTTACATTTTGCCCACCAGCACCACTAGAGCGAGCTGTAGTTATTTCTATATCTGCGGGGTTTACCTCAATTTCAATAGAATCATCAGCAACAGGGTATACATATACTGAGGCAAAAGAAGTATGTCGTTTTGCATTACTGTCAAATGGAGATATCCGCACCAAACGATGCACCCCGTTTTCACCCTTAAGCCAACCAAAAGCATAATCGCCATCTACCTCAAAAGTAATTGTTTTTATACCCGCCACATCACCTTCTTGATAGTTAAGTGTTTTTGTTTTATACCCTTGTTTTTCTGCCCACATAGAGTACATTCGATAAAGCATGGCCGTCCAATCACAACTTTCTGTACCCCCTGCTCCTGCAGTAATTTGAACGGTTGCACTTAAGCTATCGCCTTCATCTGAAAGCATATTTTTAAACTCAATATCTTCTAAAAAATCGACTGTTTTATTATACTGTTCTTCTACTTCGTTTTCATCAACATCGCCATTTTTATAAAAATCATATAAAACGGCTAAATCATCGCTCATCATAAGTGCCTTGTTGTAATCTTCTACCCACTTTTTTTTAAATCGAATCGATTTCATTACCACTTCGGCTTCTTTTGGATTATTCCAAAAATCTGGATTAGCCGTTTTTTCTTCTTCATTACTAATTTCAACTAACTTTTTATCAATTTCTAGATAGCCTTTTAGTTTTTTAATTCGGTCCGTAATATTTTTTAATTGGTCGTGTGTAATCATACAACAAAAATACATTTAAAAATTATAGTTGAAAATCGAATTTAATTTAATGCACTATTGCTTACCAAATGGTATAAAACACCTGTGAAAAAGGTAATCACTACCTATTTAATAGATGTTTTTTGGACAGAAAACTACTAACTTATTTTACAAAAATAAGCTAAGTTTTAACCAAAAAATAAACTAAAAGTTAAACTAAACGATTAAAAGAGCACCCTTATAAAAGGTGAAAAAGCGTTTGGATAAACACTTTTATCTTTTTTGTATAAAACATCATACCGAATTCCTAAAGCCACTTTTTGACTAATATAAGCGGCACCAACATTTAACGACGGGTAGCTATAATTATCTTTAGTAGTACTAAAACTTCTATTTATAAATAGTTGTTTTAAATCGAACGAAAATTCAATTTGATATATTGGTTTATATAATGATAGTAACCCAAAACTATATATGTTTGATTTAAAATCACCCGATTTGTTATACATATACCCTAAAGAAGCCCCCAGTGAAAACTCTTCATTAAAATCGTACACGGCAACTGGTGTGAGAGATATTGTAGTGTTGTTTGAGCCAAAACCAAAACCTAGCCCACCACCAAAGCGAACATTGTCTAAAAATTTATTATCATCGCTTTGAGAAAAAATCATTGAAGAAACAAATATGAAAATTATAATAAATGCGTATTTTTTATTCATGTTAAGTTAGTTTGTTTGTATAACCAAATATAGAAAAATACTTATAAATTAATATACTATGTCTTATTTATTTTATACAATACAAACCTAAATCAAAAAAAACTTGTTTATACTAAGCCTAACCTAATTAATCGTATTTAGTTTCTTTTTAAAGTTATTGTAAAATTTTGGCAACTAATTCTTGTTTTGATTTTTCGTCATCGCCAAATAACCATTGTAGTACATTATCTTGCCACATCTTATCTTTTTGATCTTCGGTTATAATTTCTCTTTTGATTGCTAAATCTAAAATTTTACCCGGATACGACGACTGCTTATCACTTTCCATTTCACCCAGCGGATATGGGTCATCTAACCCAATTAAAACCTGTTTAAATCCTTGATTTTTAATTAACAATTCTAATGAGCCTGTATCATGAACCAAGGTGTCAAAAAAAATGTTTTTATGCCCAACCGCTTTTCTAGGATGCTGTTTTCCTTCAAACAAATCGGGTCTGCCATCAAAACCTTGAATACGGCGCCCTAAATTCATTTGAGCTAATTGCCCACCATGTGCAAAACAAACTCGCATATTTGGGTATTTTTCGTAATACCCATTTAGGGTAAAAAAATGGTAAGCATCGGCACATTGTGCTAACATCCAAATTAAATGAAAACGCCAAGACGTATTTTGTAGTCTAATAAATTTTTCCCCATCATATGGATGAATTTCTACTGCTAAATTGTATTTGTTCGCTAATTCAAAAATAGGTTCGTTTTCTTCATCAAAAATACAACGCCATGTACCAATGGTATCCATATAATGGGTTGGCAAACACAATAAACGCATACCTAAAACCTCAACACAACGTTCTATTTCCCAACAGGCACCTCTAACAAAACCAGGATGCACCACAAAACCACAAGTAAATTTCGACGGATTTTCGAGCTGCACTTTAGCATTAAAATCATTTTGAAAGCGCAGGGCTTGTTTCATTTCTTCTAAACGCAATCCGTTTCCGTATAATTGAGATAGGTTTAAAACTACTGCATGATCTATTTTAAAATGATTCATCCATGCTAATTTTTCATTCAAAAAAAAGCTTGAGTCAGTTACTGGTCTGCTCCAATCTTTTTGTAGCATGAATTTCCTTTCTTTATCTACCCAAAAAATTCCTTTGTCTTTCATAAACTTCGGAATTTCTTCTGGATATGGTAATAGATGAGAGTGTCCGTTTATTCTTAACTTTCTTTGTTTCATTTATAGCTTTATTCGGACAGAGACAATATTATTTGATTTTATTCGGCGCTTCCATCACCGTTTTACATTTACTACAAGTGCATTTTTCTTTATCAGAATAATACCTATCAAAAATTACAGGCATATCTGTTTCTATATTTTTCAATTCAAATTCTTCTCTATATAGTGGGTTTCCGCAGTTTTCACAATACCATTCTAAAGCGTCCATCATTCCTTTTGAACGGGGGTATTCTATAACTAACCCAACTGTATTCGCTTTTCGTTGTGGTGAATGTGGTACTTTACCGGGCAATAAATAAATATCACCTTCGTTAATTTCAACATCTATCATTTGACCTTTATCATCAATTATTTTTAAAATCATATCACCTTCTACCTGATAGAAAAACTCAGGGGTTTCGTTATAATGATAATCTTTTCTATTATTAGGCCCTCCAACAACCATTACTATGTATTCACCATTATCCCAAACACATTTGTTACCTACGGGTGGTTTTAGTAAATGACGATGGTCATTAATCCATTTTTTAAAATTTAAAGGCTGTACTAAGTTACTCATTTTTTAAAGCCCCTCCTAAACCTCCCTTATATGGGAGAAACTCATAACTGGGCAAATTGGAGTTATTATTTATTGATTTTATAAAGATACTTATTTTTCATAACTTTATTTTTTGTAAAAAGGACACATGCTTTTACAACCGTTTTGTTTAACCCACATTCAATACCATAGCTTAGCAGAAAGCTCAATAATAAATTTGAGTTTATTTTGTATTTTCATTGCTTACCCTACCTCTCTTTTGAAAGGTTTAAACAAGCCAACTCTAGTAGTTTTTTAGTTGTTTTTAAATTGCGTGTGGTTGCTATAACGTTTAATTTCTTTTCAATTGTATTGTTTGTTAGTTTTGTATTAGCAAAACTAGACGGACAATATAAATACACTACATCATCAACAATCTTATATTTATCTTCTTTAACTCCTTTGACCTCAATAACTGTTTCTTTGGTTATTTTATCTAAAAACACAAAAGCTACTATTTTTTCATTTTCTTGTGAAAACGGATAGTTTTCTAATGTCTTTTGCCATTCTTGTGGAGTTCTAGCTAATACCGCTATTTCATGTCCAAATTTATAAGCTATCGCTTCTTTAATTTTTTGGCAAACAACTTCTTTTGTTTCTTTAGAATCTAAAATAATATTACCACTTTGAATATAGGTTTGCACATTTTGAAACCCTAACTTATTTAAAACATCTCGTAACTCAGCCATAGAGAGTTTGTTTTTTCCAGAAACATTAACTCCTCTTAGTATAACGATATATCTTTTCATTTTTTTTATTTGTTAGGTCAAAGGTTCAAGCTACCACTATTATTTCTTGTTTTATTTTGGTTATAGCCCTGCAATTTTATCTTCTTCTAAAATTTCATTGGTTTCTTGTTGCACCTTTTTTAATACCTTATTTAAATCCGTAATCACATCTAAATCGTGGTGTGCAACCATATTTAACAAAGCTTTGTCTTGAGCCCTTCCTTTTTTCATCGCTTCTGAATACGAAATTTCTTCGTTAAAAGTCACCATAGAGTACTTTGAGAAATATTGATTTGGAAATGTTTTTTCTAAATCCATCTCTAACTTTCGTTTTTGTTTAAATAATGGGTTTGCCACATGATCGCGCATTTCGTAAAAATTATCAATAGCTAAATCAGCAATAGCATCAGTGTCTTCTTTACGAGCTTTTTCATATGCTTTAAAAGTGGCTTCCCAATCTCCTTGATGCGTGTCTAAAATTGTATCAAAAACCGTTACATCTTCAAATGAAGCATTCATTCCTTGACCGTAAAACGGAACAATAGCGTGAGCTGCATCGCCCATTAATAACGTTTTATTTTGGTAATGCCAAGGCGAACATTTTACAGTTCCTAAAGCCCCTGTTGGATTGTTAAAAAACTCATCTTTTATACTCGGTATTAGCGTTAAAGCGTCTGAAAATTCTTTTTCAAAAAACTCGGTTACTTTTTCTTCGGATGTCAAATTTTTAAAATTATACTCGTCCTCATCATAACTTAAAAATAAGGTTACGGTAAAACTTCCGTCTAAATTAGGTAAGGCAATTAGCATATATTGTCCACGAGGCCAAATATGTAAATAATCTTTACTTATTTGATGATTTCCTAACTTATCTGCTGGTATTTCTAGCTCTTTATACCCATGTTTAAGAAAATTTTGAGCGTAACTAAATAAAAATTTTCGTTCTAAGTAATAACTTTTTCTCAATGCAGATCCTGCACCATCTGTTCCAAAAATCACCTCTCCATCTACCGAAAACTCTTCGTTTGTTTGATGATTTACAAAATGGGCAACTGTATTTTCAATATCTACCGATACACATTCTGTATTAAAATTTATAGTTACATTTTCATGTGCTTCTGCTTCGGTTAATAAAATTCCGTTTAAATCTCCTCTTGAAATAGAATTGATATACTCATCTTTTCTGCCTGAATAATTCGATGCAAAGGTATTCCCTTGTTTATCGTGTATTAAACGCCCATACATCGGAATACAAATTTTACGTGCTTTTTCTTCTACACCACATAAACGAAGAGCTTTAAACCCACGATCAGATAGTGCTAAGTTAATTGACCGCCCTGCCGAAATATCGGTAACCCGCAAATCTGGGCGACTTTCGTACAAGTTTACCTTATACCCTTTTTGTGCTAAACGCAATGCTAATAAGCTTCCACATAATCCCGCCCCTATAATCACAACAGAAGCTTTTTGTATTTCTTCGGTTTTTTTCTCTTTTAAATTTTTATTACTTGTGTTCAAAATTTTTCTTTTTTTAAAGTTATACTTCTTTACTTTTAGAAAGAATAGAAGATAAACATTCTACCATTTTGTAAACATCTTCAAAACTATTATACATAGGTACTGGTGCACAACGAATTACATCTGGCTCTCTCCAATCTGTAATTACATGATGTGCCATTAACTTTTTATGTAATTGTTTGTCTGCATTTTTTACTTGAATCGATAATTGACACCCTCTTTCTTTTGGATTCGACGGTGTAATTATTTTAATTCTATCTGTATTAATCTGATTGATTAAGTATTCGAAATAACCAGTTAGTTTTTCTGATTTAGCCCTTAATGCTTCCATACCCACCTGCTCAAACATATCTAAAGAGGCTCTAATTGCTGCCATTGATAAAATTGGCGGATTTGACAACTGCCAACCTTCTGCCCCAGCCATTACATCAAATGGTTGGCGCATATTAAACCGTGTTTCTTTATTATGGTTCCACCAACCTGCAAAACGTGGCAAACCTTTATTATATGCATGTTTTTCATGTACAAATATAGCTGCTAAACTACCTGGTCCTGAGTTTAAATATTTATATGTACACCAAGCAGCAAAATCTACTCCACTATCATGTAATTTTAAAGAAACGTTTCCTGCTCCATGGGCTAAATCAATGCCAACCATAGCATTTTTGGCATGCCCTATTTCAGCAATCCGTTTAATATCTAAATATTGACCTGTATAATAATTTACTCCCCCTATTAACAATAATGCAATTTCATCTCCGTGCGTATCAACTATTTTTTCTAAGTCTTCAATACGCAACAACTCTTCTCCTTCACGAGATTTCCATTCTATCAAGCCATCTTCTGCATTAAACCCATGAAATTTTAATTGTGATTGTACCGCATACCTATCTGAAGGAAATGCATCGCTTTCTATTACAATTTTATATTTTGTTTTTGTAGGTCGATAAAAAGAAACCATTAACAAATGTAAATTAGTCGTTAGGGTATTCATTATCACAACCTCTAATGGTTTTGCACCTACTATTTTTGCCATTGAATTGGTTAAAAACTCATGGTAAGGCATCCACGGATTTCGAGCTTCAAAATGCCCTTCTACCCCATATTTTGCCCAATCTTCTAATTCTTGCTGAATGTACTGCTGGGTTTGTTTGGGTTGTAACCCAAGAGAATTTCCTGTAAAATAGAGCCAGTTATTGCCTTTTTGATCTTTTGGAATATAAAATTGATGCCTTAAGTACGCTAGTGTATCTTCTTTATCTAATTGTTGTGCAAATTGTAGGGTATTTTGGTAATCCATTTGTTGTTAACTTACTTTTCAAAGATATGAAATTATACATCAATCAATTCTTTTTTAGTTTTTTGTACCTTAGCCAAAAATGATTTATTAATGAAATACTTTAGCTCTTTTTTATTACTGCTTTTATTTTTTTTTAGTTCTTGTAAAAACAATACTGAAACCACAAAAAAAATAGCGCATCTTTATAGCTTTTTAAAGAAAGAAAATGCTCCAGATAAGCGTGTTGAGTTATTCGATATTAAGTTTGATTTTAAAAACAATCAACTTGTTTTAACAGGTGAAACAACTACAAAAAAAACACTTACTATTTTAATTGACAGCTTAAAAAAAGAAGCTATTGATTTTAAAAATAAAGTACGTGTTTTACCTGATTCGGCAGTTGGAAAAACAGTATACGCCTTAGGTAATAATTCTGTAATTAACATTCGTTCGAACCCAAAACACTCGGCTGAACTAGGTACACAAGGCCTTTTAGGAATGGAATTAAAAGTGTTAGATAAAAAAGGTGATTTTTACAGAGTACAAACCCCTGACAAATACATTTCATGGGTTGATCATGGTGGAATAACCTTACTTACCTCTGATGAACTAATAAATTGGAAAGAAAAAATAAAAATTATTTACACCAATAATTCTGGATATGTTTATCAAGAAAAAAATACCGCCAAAGGCATTGTTTCTGATATTGTTTTTGGTAGCATTTTAGCCTTAAAAGAAGAATCTGGTGATTTTTTTGAAGTGGAATATCCTGATAAAAGAATAGGGTTTATCAAAAAAACCGAGGCAAATTACTACAACATTTGGTTAAAGAATATATCGGCTTCTGAAGAACATATAGAAAAAGCTGCTCGTACTTTTATAGGATTTCCTTATTTATGGGGAGGCACCTCTACCAAAGGTTTAGATTGTAGTGGTTTTACAAAAACAGTATACTTAAAAAATGGTTTTATCATTCCTAGAGACGCTTCACAACAAATTACAGCTGGTAAAATTGTAGATCCAAATTTAGAATTTAAAGGTTTACAAAAAGGCGATTTATTATTTTTTGGCACAAAAGCTACAAAAGACAAAAAACAACGTGTAACCCATGTGGGTATTTGGCTAGGAAACGGCAAAAAAGAATTTATCCATTCTTCAGGAAACGTTCATTTAAGTTCTATGGACAAAAATGAACCTAACTACGATAAGTTTAACAAAAACCGATATCTAGGTAGCCGGCGTTATTTAGGCGAAAAAGATGCCTTAATCACTAATTTAAAAACAACAAACTCTATAAAACCTTAAAAACCAACCTGTTTTAAAAGGTTTTTTTTAATATAAAACTCTAAATTTAATTGTTCCTTCAACTTTTCGAAGTTTTGAAACAACTTCTTGATTATATTTTTTGTCTAAATCAGTAATTACATAGCCTACTTTTTCATCGGTAGATAAGTATTGCCCTGTAATATTAAGCTCATATTTTGCCAATACTTTATTAATCTTTGCCATAACACCCGGAATATTTTTGTGTATATGTAAAAATCGGTGTGCCTTGGTTTGTCTTGGTAATCTTATATTTGGAAAGTTTACAGCATCAACCGTATTTCCCGAATTAATATATCCCATAATTTTATTAGGAACAAAATCAGCAATATCTTTTTGAGCCTCTTCAGTACTTCCCCCTACATGAGGAGTTAGTATTACATTATTTAATCCTTTTAATTTCGTTTGAAATTCACCATTTTTTCGAGGTTCTTCTGGATATACGTCTATAGCTGCTCCTGCTATCTTTCCTGACTTTAATGCCACCACCAAAGCGTCTATATCTACTACAAAGCCACGAGAAAGATTTATTAAGTAAGCACCATCTTTCATTTGACTTATTTCTTGCTCTCCAAAGAAATTTTTATTGGCTGGATTATCATCAACATGAAGTGTAACCACATCAGAAAGGGCTAACAAATCTGATAAAACATCTACTTTTGTAGCATTTCCGAGCGCTAGTTTATCTTCTATATCATAATAATAAACATCCATACCTAACGATTCTGCTAGTACCGAAAGTTGTTTACCGATATTACCATAACCAACAATACCTAATTTTTTTCCGCGTACTTCTCTCGATCCTTGAGCGGTTTTATTCCATTGCCCATTATGTATTTCCGTGCTACGTTGAAAAACGCTACGCATTAACATAATAATTTCACCAATAGCCAATTCTACTACAGAACGTGTATTGCTATAAGGCGCATTAAAAACCACGATTCCGTTTTCTTTTGCTACCTCTAAATCTATTTGTTTAGTTCCAATACAAAAAGCGGCAACTACCATTAATTTAGGCGCAGATTCAATTACTTTTCGTGTAATCTTGGTTTTAGAACGAATACCTATAACGTGTACGTCTTTAAGTTTTTCTATCAGTTCTTCCTCAGATAAACTTCGAGTTATTATTTCTACTGAAAATCCGTCGTTTGTTAATTTTGTAAAGGCATCAGAATGCACATTTTCTAACAATAAGATTTTAATTCTGTTTTTGGGATATGATATGTTTCTAGGCAACTTATTTATGTATAAAAATTCATCTAAATTTGGGGTAATATAATCGGCATTTGCAATGGTTTTTTCTCTCGATATATTTTCGGTATATGCAAAAAATGTATCAGCAACACCTGCTTCTCTAGTTACATAATCACTATAACCATCACCAATTACCTGAACTTCTCCGTTTAAATTCAAGTCTCTTAAACATTGAATTTTTCCGTTATGAACCGATAAAACATTACACCTGTCAAAACCCGTAATTACCCCTTCTTTATCAAATTCAAAGGTATTAGCAAACACTCTTTCTGACGGTATATTGTATTCGGCTACAATAGGGTCTATAAATTCTTTAAAACCACAAGATATGACATAAATATCTTGTGAAAAATTTTCAAAAAACTCTTTATTTCTTTCAATTGAGGGAGATACTTTTTGCTTTAGCTTTTCTATTAATAAGGGTAAGTCTGTTTTTTTTGCTTTTAATAATTTTATTCGTGTTTCTAACGACTCGGTAAATGAAATTAGACCATCAATACCACGGTTAGTAATTTCGACTATCTCTTGAGTAATTTGTTCTTTCTTAGGGTTTTCTGCCAAGCTAATATCAGCCAAAACATCTAACGCCTCAACACTTGTAAGTGTGCTATCGAAATCGAAAACAAAATTCCGTTTTACTACTTTCATACCCTTTAAATTTTACCCTCGTAGCATTTTTTTAAGAGGACGAATTTACAAATGTTTTATTAAAAAATATAGTTTTAAAACCGTTTGATTCTGATTTTTAAGAAAATCAGAAAATTTAATCTTAAATAATAACAGATTATTCTTTTTTTTGCAAAAAAACAATAAATATATTCCTACTTAAAAAACAACTAGTGAAATATACCAAAAAATAGGAATTGCCTCTACCCAAAACGAACTATAATATTTTGATTGCTTTGTAGTTGCCCGCATCAATAAGGACAAAATACTAAAAAAAACGATTAAAAAAATAGTTTTAAAATGAGTATTTGAAGTAATAATAAATTCGAGAACCAAACAAAAAATTAATAAAACATATCCTAATTTTTTAGTATTTGCTATACCTATTCTTCTCGGAATCGTGTCTAACGAAATAGCATCGTATTGCATATCTCTAATTTCAAAAGGCAAAATTAAAACTAGAATTAATAAAAAGCGTTGTAATGCGGTTAAATAGACTGTTAAATTAAGTGCTTTATGAGCGTCATAAACAGGAACTAATACGGTAACCCCCGCCCATACCAGTGCTACAATTATAATTTTTAAATACCCTACAGACCGTAAATTTTTTTGAAACCCACTTAAAAAAGGAATTGCATAAAGAAACGTTAATAAACAAAAAAAGCCTATAAACACTATCGTTCTTAAACTTAACTTAATTGCATAATAACACATTAACCCAAAACAGATGAAAGAAAAAATCTGTATTATTTTTAAGTTTTTTGTTAAACTACGATGGTGTAGTTTAGCCACACCTGCATATTTAACAAAATTATATCCCGTAATAGTACCAAAAAAAACAAAATAATCTAATGCTTTATTATAAGGTAAACCAAAGTACAATTCGGTAATTCTCATAAACACATAGCTCGAAAATGCCACATGAACACTTGCATTGATATAAAAATTGAACCCTTTTTTAAAAAACATAATAACACAAAAGTAACCTTTCTAAGGTTAACCTTTATTTTTTAGTGAAAAAAATATTTATTTCACCATTTACAACAGCTTAAAATTTGGTTAATTTTAATTACTTTTGGGGGCATTATTTTTTTGACAAAAACTAAACCACATAATTCCCTATAAATGAATACAAATTTGTTTCAAGCAAGACATATAGGTCCTCGTAAAAAAGACCAAGAATTAATGTTAAAAACTATCGGTGTAGACAATTTAGAACAATTAATTTACGAAACAATACCTGATGATATCCGTTTAAAAAATCCTTTAAGCTTAGCACCAGCAATGAGTGAATATGAATATTTAAATCATATTAACAAATTAGGATTAAAAAATAAAGTTTTTAAAAGTTATATTGGTTTAGGTTACAATGAAAGTATTACTCCAAGTGTAATACAACGAAACATTTTTGAAAATCCAGGATGGTATACCGCATATACTCCTTATCAAGCAGAAATTGCACAAGGTAGACTCGAAGCACTATTAAATTACCAAACCATGGTTTGTGATTTAACAGGTATGGAGCTAGCCAATGCTTCTTTATTAGATGAAGCAACAGCTGCAGCAGAAGCTATGGCTTTATTATTTGATGTACGTGACCGAGCTCAAAAAAAAGCAGGTGTGCATAAATTTTTCGTTTCAGAAGAAATTTTACCACAAACTTTATCTGTATTAAAAACTCGATCAACCCCTATCGGTATTGAATTAGTCGTTGGAAATCATCAAAATTTTGATTTTTCTGAAGAATTCTTCGGAGCTATCGTACAATACCCTGGTAAATATGGTCAGGTTTATGACTATACCGATTTTGCAGCAAACTGTAATGCAAAAAATATTAAAGTAGCGGTAGCTGCCGATATTTTATCATTAGCAAAATTAAAAGCCCCTGGAGAATTTGGTGCTGATGTGGTTGTGGGGTCAACACAACGTTTTGGCATACCACTAGGGTATGGAGGCCCTCATGCAGGGTATTTTGCCACCAAAGAAACTTATAAACGAAATATTCCAGGTCGTATTATTGGTGTTACAAAAGATGCTGATGGAGGCAACGCCTTACGAATGGCACTACAAACCCGAGAACAACATATTAAACGAGAAAAAGCAACCTCTAATATTTGTACCGCACAAGTATTATTAGCGGTTATGGCAGGCATGTATGCTGTATATCATGGAAAAAGTGGTATCGAATACATTGCCAACACGGTTCATAAAGCAACCACTACCTTAGAAAAGGCTTTAACCAATTTAGGATTTAAACAATTAAACACCTCATATTTCGACACTATATACTTAGAAGTAGAATCAAAAATTTTACGCCCAATAGCCGAAAAAAATGCTATTAATTTTAATTATATAGACGACAATCATATTTCTATTTCGTTAAATGAAACGGTTGGAATTAACGAAATTAACGCAATAGTCGATTGTTTTGAACAAGCTTTTAATATAAAAGACATAACCGTTAGCGAATTAGCACTTTCTGATGCCATTGCTGACAGTGTAAAAAGAAACACATCATTTTTAGATAATGTAATTTTTAATACATATCAATCAGAGACCGAAATGATGCGTTATATTAAAAAACTTGAACGAAAAGATTTAGCCTTAAATCATTCTATGATTTCGTTAGGTTCTTGTACTATGAAATTAAATGCAGCCTCAGAGATGTTACCTTTAAGTAATCCACAATGGGGCAATATTCATCCTTTTGCACCTATAAACCAAGCAGAAGGTTATCAAATTGTACTAAAAAATTTAGAAAAACAATTAAATGTAATTACTGGTTTTGCGAGCACTTCATTACAACCCAACTCTGGTGCCCAAGGTGAATTTGCTGGATTAATGACTATTAGAGCTTATCACGAAGCTAAAGGCGATTTACATAGAAACATCTGTTTAATTCCTGCTTCAGCACATGGTACAAACCCTGCTTCAGCAGTTATGGCAGGTATGAAAGTAGTAGTTACCAAAACTGATGAACGAGGTAATATAGATGTAGAAGACTTACGCGCAAAAGCGACTTTACATAAAGATAACTTAGCCGCTTTAATGGTTACCTACCCTTCTACTCATGGAGTATTTGAAAGAGCCATTAAAGAAATTACTCAAATTATTCATGATAATGGCGGATTGGTGTATATGGACGGCGCAAACATGAATGCCCAAGTAGGCTTAACTAATCCAGCCTCTATTGGAGCCGATGTTTGTCACTTAAATTTACACAAAACATTTGCTATTCCTCACGGTGGCGGTGGCCCAGGAGTTGGTCCAATCTGTGTAAATGAAAAATTAGCACCCTTTTTACCCTCAAATCCAGTGGTTGCTACTGGAGGTGAAAAAGCTATTTCTGCTATTTCTGCTGCCCCTTGGGGTTCTGCTTTAGTTTGTTTAATATCGTATGGATACATTACCATGTTAGGCGAAAATGGTTTAACCAATTCTACTAAAACAGCCATATTAAATGCAAATTATATTAAAGAACGCTTACAGGGTTATTACCAAACCTTATATACTGGTGAAAAAGGACGTGCTGCACACGAAATGATTTTAGACTGTCGTGAATTTAAACAAAATGGAATAGAAGTAGTCGACATTGCTAAACGTTTAATGGACTATGGATTTCATGCACCTACGGTATCATTCCCTGTAGCAGGAACTCTTATGGTAGAACCTACCGAGTCTGAAAGTATTGAAGAATTAAATCGTTTTTGTGATGCTTTAATTAGTATTAAAGAAGAAATTGAAAACACCACGAAAGACAACATTAACAACCCGCTAAAAAATGCACCCCACACCCAAGAAATGTTAACCGCTGACGAGTGGAACTTACCTTATACTCGTAAACAAGCCGCTTTTCCGTTAGCCTATATTGCTGACAACAAATTTTGGCCTTCGGTTCGCAGGGTTGATGATGCTTTTGGTGATAGAAACTTAATTTGTTCTTGTAATCCTATTGAAGATTATATAACAGAATAATACATTCTACAAACGTCTTAACAAAAACAAACCCCGATAAACAACATCGGGGTTTATTTTTACAGCTAAAAATTTATTTTTTTCACGTTAAACAAATGTATATTAACCTATGCGTTTGTATTAATGCTTAATAAATAATCTCGTAAATCAACTTCTTCAGGTAAATCCATTTTCTTTTTTATTCTATAACGAGTTGCTTGTACAGACCGAGGATTTACATGTAAAATATTTGCAATTTCTTTTGTTTGCATTTGTAATTTAATAAATACACAATGCCGTAATTCAAGATCAGTTAAGGTATTATATTCTCTTTTTAAAAACTCTACAAAACCTTTATGTACAGAGTTAAAATATCCCAACAATCGTATCCATTCTTCATTTTGATCAATATTGTGATCGATGTTTTGAATTCTTTTCTTGACACTCTTTTTTAACAAACCTTCATCAAGTGTTAAGCTTTCTTCTAAATTATTTTTTATATCCTCAAATAAATTTTGATTATGCACCAGTTTTAACGAATTATTCATCAATTCTTTGTCTTTTATCTCATTTACTTTTTTTAATTTTTTTATTTTATGTTTCGACTTTTGCTTTTGCTTTTTCAAAACATAAATTCTATAAATTAAAATACCTAAGCCAACCAATGCAATCAACAAAAGAGTATATAACAAGTTTTTTAAAAAATTTATTTCTAAGTCTTTCTTTTCAACAAGTAACTTTGCGTTTAACTCTTTTAAATTCGATTCTATTTTTAAGTTTTTAATAGATTTTTCTCTTAACACTAAAGGCAGCACACTAGCTTCATTATGACCTATCAGTTCTAAATTAAAAATACAGTCAGAAGATGCCCTAGTAGCTTGATGTACAGAAACAGCAATAACATTGGTTCCTTCAGCAAAAACATCAGGAGTTAAAAAAAAGCTATGAAAAAAAGACTCGTTTTTAGTATTATGTATTAAACTAATAGCCGTAGTTTTTTGATAATCTATTTTACCTTCAGGCATATTATCTCTTTCAATCTCCCTTCCATTAACATAAATAACAATACCATCATCTCTTTGCACTTTTAATTCATACATTAAATAATCAAAAGGACTTTTTAGTACAATCTTTTTTCTAAAAAACTTAACCAAATCTTTATGATCTGGATCTAAACCATAGTTTAATTCCGTTTTAATTAATTTATCTCCATAACCCAAAGGAGATATCCCTTCTTTCCATTCTTTATCAGAAAAAACTAAACTTGTCCAATTTGAAGCAGGAATTCCAGTGTCATAATACTTCCAAACATCTCCTTGTTTTATAATTTTTTCTTGTCCAGAAATATTAGCTGTAAAAAAAATAGTTATAAATAGGTAGGTGTAAAAAAAGTACTTCATTCTATGATTTTAAAAAATTAAAAATAAAAAAATAAATCAATTTAAGTGTTATAGTAGGTTAATATAGCTTAAAAATTCATTTGTAGTAGGTTAATAGGATGTTGTTTTTTTATTGCTGCGTTAAAAAAAACAATCTTGCAACCGAAAGAATTAGCTCAAAATCAAATCATTTAAAATTTTACATCTACAATGAAAACACAAAAATTATTTACAACTCTCGTTTGTTTTATTTTGGTGCATATTACACTTGCCCAAACTAAAACAATAAAAGGTGTGGTATCAGACAGTGCTGGTCCTTTACCTGGCGTAGCCATTATTATTAAAAACACTACAACAGGTACTGAAACAGATTTTGATGGTCAGTACAGCATAGAAGCTAAAAGTGGAGACATTCTTGTTTTTAGTTTTGTTGGAATGAGCACTCAAGAAATTACCGTTTCTGAAAAATCAACAATTAACGTTACATTAAAAGAAGACTCTGCTGTTTTAGATGAAGTAGTTGTAACAGCTCAAGGTATTAAAAAAGAGAAAAAAGCCTTAGGATATGCTATTTCTACATTAAAAAGTAAAGAAATAGAAAACAAACCTGAAGCAGATGTTTCTAGAGCTTTACAAGGTAAAGTTGCAGGGGTTCAAATTAATGCAGCTAGTGGAAGCTCAGGAGAACCTACCAATATAACCATCAGGGGTAGTTTATCTATTAATGGAGAAAACAGCCCGTTAATTGTGGTAAACAATGTTCCTTTTTCTGGCAACTTATTAGATATCGACCCAAACAACATTGAAAGCATTAATGTTTTAAAAGGGTTAAATGCTTCTGTACTTTATGGTAGTGAAGGAAGAAATGGGGTTATTTTAATTCAAACAAAAAATGGATCGAGTAAACTTGAGGAACAAAAACTTAGCATAAGCGCTTCTCAAACAACTTATGTAAATACAGTTTCTGGCTTACCCGATTATCAAAACAAATACGGGCAAGGTTCAGATTTTAACTTTGTAGGAGGTAACCTTGGTACTTGGGGTCCAAGATTTGACTCACTCGACTTTGTTTTACACCCTTATTCTGGAAAAACAGAATTTCCTGAATATAACGGATTAATGATACCTTATAAAGCTGCAAAAAATAATGTGAGAAATTTTTTTAGAGATGGTGTTGGTTCTACAACTTCTTTAAACATAACAACTTCACAAAAGTCTACAAGACTAAATTTCTCTGTAGGATATACTGATGAAGAAGGAATTATTGGTAACAATGATTTTAAACGATTAAATATCGGTGTAGGTGGGGCTAGTCAAATATCAGAAAAATTAAAAATAAGCACTACATTAAACTATTCTACTAGAAAAAGAAACTCTTATGACGAAAAAGAGTTGTTTGATTTGCTATTTTATATCCCTAGAAATATTGATGTATTTAACTTACCTTACCAAGATTCGCAAGGTCGCAATGTATACTACCGTAGTAGTTTAAACCCAAATTGGTTAATCAACAATACTAATAAAAACGATAATGTTACCAGAGTATACGGCACTTTTAATGGTACTTACACCTTTAACGATAATATAAATGCAACCTATCGTATTGGTTATGTTAATGAAAACAACGCTGAGTTCGACTATTCTAATAAAGGGGGCATAGATGATTTTGAATTTGGTTTCTTAAATATTGGCAATACCAAAAAGGTAGTAGTTGACCAAACAGCTATGATTAATGCCAACTATAAGCTTTCAGAAAAAATTGGTTTAGACGCTCAAGCAGGGGTTAATGGAAAATTAACAAACATTAGCGAAAGTAATTCGCTTAATAGTAACCAAATTGTATATGGATTTTTAAGACCTAGTAACTTCTCTTTTCAACAAAATAAATATAAAGAAATAGAAGAAAATCTAGCAGGTGCATTTGCCCAATTAGGTTTTTCTTACGATAATTTTTTATACTTAAACCTTTCAGGAAGAAACGATTGGGGCTCAACAGTAGAACCAGAAAACAGACAATTATTTTACCCTGGTGTTTCTGTATCTTTTATCCCTACATCAGCATTTAATTTCGACACAAAAGCTATTCGATATTTAAAATTAAGAGGAGCATATGCAACTTCTTCAGGCTACCCTGATGCTTATAGTACAAGAACCATACTTACAACTAACCCTATACGTTTTGTAAGCCCTGATTATGGAAGCATTATAACAAACAGTAGCGACCGATTTTTAGCTAACCCTAATTTAAAACCTGAATTACATAAAGAGGTAGAAATTGGTATTGAAAGCAAATTATTTAACAACAGAGTTTCTTTAGATGCCTCTGTTTATAAAAGAATTTCTAACAATCAAATACTACTAACTGATTTATCAAGAGATGTTGGTTTTAAAGAAACTCTTATAAATGCAGGTAGAATTGACACTAGAGGTGTTGAAGTAGATTTAGGTATTGACATTATTAAAAAAGAAGGTTTTAACTGGAATTTTAGAAATTTATTTAACGCCTATGAATCTGAGGTTATAAGCTTACCTACAGGAGATGTAAGTCTTGGCGGTAGAAAAAGGGCTATTGAAGGGCAACCTTTTGGCGTTATACTAGGCGATTATGTTATGAGAGACGAGCAAGGAAACTACTTAATTAACCCTAATAACGGTCATATAATAACAAGTGATGAAGTAGGCTTAAATGACAAAGTTATAGGCGACCCTAACCCAGATTGGCAATTAACAAACATCAACACATTTACCTACAAAGATTTTACACTTTCTGCCCAAATTGAATATACACATGGTGGCGAATCATATTCTGATTTAGCCGATGATTTAATACGAAGAGGGGTTACTAAAGACACTGAAAATAGAGAAGGAACTTTTGTAATACCTGGGGTATATGGCGACCCTTCAACAGGAGAGCCTTATCTTGATGCTAACGGAAACACCATTCAAAACACGATACAATTAAATGGTGGCGATATTGCTTTTAATCACTTTTACAATGCAGACGATTTGGCAACTTTTGACACTTCTTTATTTAGAATAAGAGAAATAGCTTTTGGTTACAATTTAACCAAAAAACGTTTCAAAAAATTACCTTTTGAAACCTTAGCACTCACCCTTAGTGGTAGAAATATTTTCTATAAAGCACCAGGATTTCCTAAATACACCAATATCGATCCTGAATTAGACACTAGTGATGACGAAACAAGAACCCCAACAACCTCTAGATATTCTTTATCATTAGCATTTACATTTTAACAAAAAAAATAAAGTCATATCATTATGAAAAAAATAATAATATTCTGTCTAGCATTAACCTCACTGTTTACTTCTTGTGAAGTTTTTGATTTCGACCTTCAAGACAATCCGAACAAATTAACCCCTAGTTCGGCAGACCCTGATTTCGTTTTAAATGAAGTACAGGTGTTACTTAGTGAAGCCACCTTTGAATTTATTGATGAAACTAATAAAATCATGCGATATATTTCAATGAATGGTAATTATAACCAAATAGCAGACCCAGCAGCATTAAACTCTGCGTGGAGCGATGTTTATGAACTAAATGAAAATGTAAAAATACTCGAACAATATGTGGCTGAAAATCCAAAGTTTAAGTTTCACAGGGGGGCAGCAAAAATATTAAAAGCGTATGCTATGGCAACCCTTGTTGATTACTTAGGTGATGTACCCTATTCAGAAGCTAACGACCCCAACAATTTTCACCCTAAGGCTGACGATGACGAAGAAATTTACAACAACCTTTTAGCAGAACTCGATTTAGCTATTACTGATTTAAATAATACAGTTACTGTTCCTTCAACCGATTTATATTTTGGTGGAGATAATAAACTTTGGATTAAGTTGGCAAACACCATAAAATTAAAAATGTATTTAAATATGGGAGATGTTGATGCTATTAATACTCTTATTTCAGAAGACAACTTAATTTCTGATGCAAGTGAAGACTTTGTTTTTAAATATTCTACCAGTGCTAATACTGGTCTTGATAGTAGACATCCCCTTTTTAACTCTGTTTCATACACTAATAATGATTTTTCATCGTATATCGGGAATTATTTTATATGGTTATTAAAAGATTCTAAAACTACAACAGACCCTAGACTTCGATATTACCTATATCGACAAATTGGTGTTAACCCTCAAGACGACAGTACGGGTGATTATTTAAGATGTGAAGGAAAACCTAATTACGATTATTGTTATGTAGGTGATTTTTATTGGGGAAGAGACCACGGAGACGATGATAGCCGACCTGCTGACGGGTATAAAAAAACCACGTATGGCGTTTACCCAATTGGAGGTGCTTTTGATGAAGACAACTTTGAGCCTGCCAATAAAACAACCAACCTTGGTGGAGCAGGAATTTTACCAATAATAACCTCATCGTTTGTCGATTTTTTAAAGGCAGAAGCAGTATTATCTTTAGGGGCTAACGGAGATGCTGCTACTTTATTAGAAAAAGGAATACGCGCTTCGATAGACAAAGTCGTAAATTTTAACCCCGCTACAACCAGCTCTAGCTTTGCGGCTACTAGTGATAACATAGATGATTATGTAACCGCTGTTTTAGACGAATATAATTCAGCAGATGACGATGGAAAATTAGATATTGTTTTACGAGAATACTATATAGCGAGTTTTGGTAATTCTATCGAATCATATAACGGATATAGAAGAACAGGATATCCATCAAATATACAAGCGCCTATTAAAGATGAAAACATTCCTTTTCCAAGAACCTTTGCTATTCCAAGAGATGTAGTTACGAATAATTCATCAATTGATCAAAGACCTAAAACCACACAAGTCTTCTGGGATAAAAACCCTGCAGGATTTATAAAATAAAAAACAACATCATGAAAAAAGTAATATTATTTCTGTTTTTAATTATTGGGCTTTCTTGTAAGCAAGAATCTAATAATATATTTGACGATTTAACAAATCGGGGAGGCTTTGCCTTATTTGAAACCGATTTAGACCCACTACACGATATCACAGGAGAAGACGAAACCGTTGTTAACATCAATATTGTTGACCCTGATAATAACGCCGTAAAATATGAAGTTGCTATCGAAAAAGACGACAATACTTTAACAGACGTTGTGGGTACTGTAACTTCTTTTCCTGGTAATTTAATTATAAAAAGACAAGACGTAATTAATGCGCTAGGGTTAAGTTCAGCAGAAGAACTACCTAAAAACGTAACCTTTGTAGGAACTGTAACTACAGACAAAGGTATCATCGTATCTGGTTTACCCCCTAATTTTGATACCGATTCAAATACAAACCTAGGTGGAGATACCTATTACGATGGTATTGCTAATATTAAAAGGCAAGCCATGAAGTTTAACATGGTTATGTTTCAACTTATAAAACCTAATGAAGAAAAATCATTTTTTATACAATATGAAGAAGATGATGTTGAAGAAGTTGCTGTTGACATGGGCGACCCTGTAGGCACAATGGATTTAACCAGTAGCGATTTAGAATTAGGAGAAAAAAGTAGCGGTCAAGGGCTTATGAATATCGGGTTACGATTTAACTTTATTGGTTTACCTAAAGGAGCTAATATTACCTCTGCTAAAATTCAATTTCAAACAGACGACATAGGCTCTAACCCAGTAGAATTAATTATTTATGGTGAAAATACAGGTAATTCTGAACCTTTCGAAAAAGTTTTAAATAACCTTTCTAAAAGAAGTCTTACTAGCGCCAATGTTGCTTGGTCTGTACCTGAATGGGTTAATAAAGGTGATAGAGGTGAAGCTCAAAAAACAGTTGATTTATCTAGCATAATACAAGAAATTGTTAACCGCGACGATTGGGTACCTGGTAATAGCATTAGTATTATAATTAAACCTACAGGAGACACTCTTAATGTAACAAGTTCTAGAGGTGGAAGAGAAGCTGAGGCTGGAGTAGGAAGTGATAGTGCTGAACTTATTTTAGAGTATACAAATTAACCTTAAACACAAAGCTAGTTACATCCTAAATACTGTAACTATCATAGAGAAACTTAAAAATAATAACAAACACAAGTTTCTCTTAAAATAAACTATAGATAATAGCTCTTATTCATATAAAAAATAAGCTATTAATTATCCTATTATTGAAAAAGAAAGTTATTTGAATTATGTGGGCTGATTAATGAATTAAAGTTTTTTTATATAAATCTATCTCAGAGTTAATTCTGAGATAGATTACTCAAAATAGCCCTCATTAAGCAGCCTTATTCAAATTCACTCCCTCACCTCCTTATTTTATTACTAATTATTATCCGTATAAAAACAACTTAAATTCTTTACAATGAAATATTATAGTATAAAAATAATTTCACTCTTATTTTTAACTATCATAATATATGGTTGTAAGAAAACAGAAATAAAAAAATACAATTCAGAAAATGAAATGTATTTTACAACCAAGTTAAACGAAATAGATGGACCTTATATTTATGATAAAAAAGATAACTGGGGAGTTGTTACCGTAGAAAAAGATAAAAACGCTTCTTTTTATATTCATAACATACTCGTAAAAAAAGAAAACACCAATACCTTTACCTGTAAGGTAAATAATTCTGACAACGATACTTTTACTTTTCAAATTCAAAAAGAATATAAAATTTCTAAAGCTATTTATCCAGCAGCAGAAAAAATATTTGTCACTTCAGACATTGAAGGTAATTTTAATGCCTTTTACAGTATGCTAATAGGCAATAATATAATAGATAAAAATTACAATTGGATTTTTGGCAATGGACACTTAGTTATTGCAGGCGATATGGTTGATAGAGGCAATAACGCATGGCCTTGCTTATGGTTATTATATAAACTAGAACAAGAAGCTGAAAAAGTTGGCGGAAAAGTACACTATATTTTAGGCAACCACGATATAATGAATATGCATTATAACACAAAGTATGTTAAAAAACGCTATATTGAATTGGCTAAAATAATTTCAGGAAAAGAAAATGAAAAAGAAGCCTACGCTTACCTTTTATCAAACACGAACGAAATTGCTAAATGGATTGCCACCAAAAACACGATTGAAAAAATAGGCGATGTACTATATACCCATGGCGGCATTAGCATTGATATGGTTAATGCAAATTTAACTATTGATCAAATTAATGAAATTGTTAGAAAAAACATTCGAAACAACCTTACTCAAAATCCTGGTGACAATAAAATTGACAATTTAGTCTATAGCCGAACGGGACCTTTTTGGTATCGAGGTTTAGTTAAAGATTATAAGCAATATTATAAAAAAGTTACAGAATCTGATTTAGACAAAATATTAAAATTTTATACTATAAAACACATTGTTATTGGGCATACTATTGTTGATGAAAAAGTTACAAGCGATTTTAATGGAAAAGTTATTCGAGTAGATATAAAACACCCAAGTAATAAGTTTACTGGTAAATCACAAGGGTTGTTAATAGAGAACAATCAATTTTTTACGGTAAATGATGATGGCAAGAAAAAAGACCTCGCCTTTTAAAACACATCTTAAATAAATTAAAAAAAATATAGCTAAGTTTTAAAGCCTAGCTATATTTATTAATAGTGTTTAAAACACTACATCTCTAAAATTATCTATTTTTATTGTTATAGCCTATGCAAAATAGATATATATACCTATTACAATTAAGCATATTACTGTTCCTACAATACCAACATATCGCCAAGGAGTAATGTCTACTGCATTAGACTTATAAGGTACGTAAGGGGTTTCTCTAGGCTTTAACTTACCTATTATTAACATTACCAATGCATTAAATACAAAAAGAATGGCCATAACGTGTAA
Organism: Tenacibaculum sp. UWU-22; assembly: GCF_041021355.1. Classification (NCBI taxonomy): domain Bacteria; kingdom Pseudomonadati; phylum Bacteroidota; class Flavobacteriia; order Flavobacteriales; family Flavobacteriaceae; genus Tenacibaculum; species Tenacibaculum sp. UWU-22. The sequence continues at coordinate 364,840 of NZ_JBFNGP010000001.1, forward strand.
GTAATGAGGGAATGTTTCAGGTAAAACAAATTGGTCTATTAATATATATGCTAAATATAAAAACACCCCTAAGCCCATCGCCACTTTGGCTGCTAAAGCAGGAACATATTTGGTTAAATACCCTACTACAATAATGGTAAGTATCGGTATACTATAACATCCGTTAACTTTTTGTAAGTAACCAAATAAACCATCTGGTGCATTAGCAATTAAAGGAGCAATCATCATTGATAAAATAGCTAAAATAATACCAAATGTTTTTCCTGCCTTTACCGTTTCAAGTTCAGTAGCATCCTTTTTAAAATGCGATTTATATATATCTACTCCAAATAAGGTTACCGAACTGTTTAATGCTGAATTAAACGAACTTAAAATAGCCCCAAATAACACAGCAGCGAAAAAACCAACTAATGATGCAGGTAATACTTTTGTTATTAAAGTAGGATATGCTTGGTCAGGATTTTGTAGTGTATCACCAAACATATGAAAAGCAATAATACCTGGTAATACAACAATTAAGGGGCCTAAAATTTTTATAAACGCTGCTAGTAATAATCCTTTTTGCCCTTCTTTTAAGTTTTTAGCTCCTAAAGCACGTTGAATAATAGCTTGATTGGTTCCCCAATAAAATAAATTAACCAAAAGCATTCCCGTAAAAATTGTACCAAAAGGTACAGAAGCTTTTGGGCCACCTAAAGAGTGAAACTTCTCTGGATGACTAGAAACAATCGTAGATAATCCATCAAATACATTTCCATGACCTACAGCCAATAAACCAAAAATAGGAATCATTAATCCACCTATAATTAATCCAACCGCATTAACGGTATCTGAAACTGCAACCGCTTTTAACCCTCCAAAAATTGCATAAATCGACCCTATTATACCAATACCAAAAACAGTAATCCATAAGGCTGCGGTGTGGCTAACACCTAACAAGGTTGGAACGTCAAACATCGTATTAATAGCTAATGCCCCAGAATATAGTACTATGGGTAACAATACAACTACATAACCACTTAAAAATAAAACCGAGGTTAGTGTTTTGGTAAATTTATCATATCGTCTTTCTAAAAATTGAGGAATCGTAGTAATACCTCCCATTAAATAGCGCGGTAATAGGTATAAAGCTGTAATAACCATAGCTATAGCCGCAATAGTTTCCCAAGCCATAACTAAAATTCCTTCTTTAAAAGCAGCTCCATTAAGTCCTACGATTTGTTCAGTAGACAAATTGGTAAGTAACAAAGAACCCGCTACGACAACACCCGTTAAACTTCTTCCGCCTAAAAAATATCCATCTGAGGTAGATTCGTTTGTTTTTCTACTTTTGTAATACGAAATTACAGCTACTAGTAAAGTAAAGCCAATAAATGATAAAAGTTGCATAATAGTTAGTATTTTAAAAATTTATATTAATAGTAGGTTTTAAAAGTAAATATTGGTTAGGTTACAAACCAAAATCATACTTTTCAACAGCCATTTTTTCTATCTTTTCTTTATTAAACTCATATAGATAAGCTCCTTTTTTTGAAGAAGATTTATCTTTTTTATCTGTCTTTATTAAAATACCTAAAGACAATAATTTCTTTCTAAAATTACGATTATCAAATTCTTTCTGATAAATACTTTCGTATAAAACTTGTATTTGAGGTAACGTAAATTTTTCAGGAAGCAAATTAAATCCAATAGGTTGATTTCCTTTTTTTCTCAGCTCTTTTATAGCCTCCTCTACCATTTGCTGATGGTCTAAAATTAAATCAGGTATTTTATTTAAACTAAACCATCTCGCTTCATAATGCGGAAGCTTATCTGTTTTCGATTTTTTTAGTTGTATTAAACTATAAAAAGCTACAGAAATTACTCTACCGCCAGAATCTCTATTTACATTGCTAAATGTTTTTAATTCTTGTAAATATACTTGGTCTAAACCTGTTGATTCAAATAATATTTTTTCAGCAGACTCCTCTAAATTCATATCTTCTTTAATAAAAGCACCTATTAACGACCATGCTCCTTTTAAAGGCTCTACTTTTCTTTTAAATAATAATAACTTTAATTCTTTACCGTCAAATCCAAAAACAATACAGTCTACAGCGACCAAAATCTTCTTTTGCTCGCCGTAGACTTCTGTTGCTTCTGAAACATTAACACTTAATACGTTATTAATACTTTTCTCCATCTTTAAAACGATCTGGATGAAGCTCATTATACTCTTTATTATCAAACAGACCTAAAAAAACTGGTTTTTTATTTTTACTGTTCCATTGAGTATGTAAGTCTTTCAAACGTTTTTCTGTTGCTTTATCTGTTATAGGGTGTTGCTCACTTAAATCTTTATCTAAATTAAAAAGCATCATACCCGAATCTTTTTCATCCATTAATTTCATATCTCTATTTCGTATAGCAAATGATTTTTTATCATACATTCTCCAATAAAGATATTCGTGTGGATACCCATCATTTTTACCTGTTAAATAAGGAATTAGGTTAACACCATCTATACTATGTTTAGGGGTTATATTTGCCTGTGCTACTGCTGTAGCAAAAATATCTAAAGAAATTATTGGCTTATCATAAACAACACCTTTAGGTAACGTTCCTGGCCATTGAACAGCAAAAGGTACATGAATACCACCTTCAAACATAGAACCTTTGTAACCTCTAAATGGTGTGTTATTAGCTGTAGTATGCTTAGGACCTCCATTATCTGATAAAAAGAAAACAATGGTATTTTCGGTTAAATGTAACTCATCTAATTTGTCTAATAATTTTCCTACACCATCATCTACAGCGCTAATCATAGCTGCATAAGTTCTTCTTTTTTTATCTTTTATATTTTTATAACGCGACAAATATTTTTCGGTAGCTTGTAATGGCGCGTGTGGAGCATTGTACGCCAAATACATGAAAAATGGATTTTTTGTATTTCGCTCTACAAAACTAACAGCTTCTCTTGAAAGTCCATCTGTTAAATATTCTTTTTCTTCAACACGCTTATCGTTTCTTAAAATTTTTGTAGCATAAGCTCCTCCTTGACTTTTTACTCCTGAAATATCATTAATTTTTAATCTATCCGGAAAATATTGATGTCCACCTGTTAAAAAACCATAAAATTCGTCAAACCCTCTTTTAAGTGGGCGTTGTGATTTATAGGCTCCTAAATGCCATTTACCTAGAGCCATAGTACGGTATCCGCCACTTTGTAAAGTTTTTGCTAACGTTATTTCTGATGTAGGTAAGCCTTGTAACGAATCTTTAGGGGCAAAAAGCGGATTACGACTAAAACCAAAGCGATCTTGATAACGCCCTGTAAGCAACCCTGCTCTACTTGGTCCACAAACAGCATAACTAACATAGCCATTTGAAAATCTTACACCATTATTGGCTATTCTATCAATATTTGGTGTTTTTATGTCTGGACTCCCGTTAAAGCTAACATCATTATAACCTTGATCGTCTGTTAAAATAATAATAACATTAGGCGGTTGTTGTGCTCTATTACTCGTATTTACAGCAACTGATTTTGCTGTAGATTTTGCTTCTGATTTTGTTCCAGAACAAGAAAACCCAACAAGAATAATAACAAGTGAGTATAGTAATTTTAATTTTGTTAAGCGTTTCATCTTAATTTAATTTTTGAGTTTTAATTTTTGAGTTTTGAATTTTGTGCCCGTAAATATATAAAAATAAACGTTTAAAATACACTTATAAATAATTTTACAACGTTTTTATCATTAAATTAAGTTTAATTTAACATTCTTAACAAAATAAAACAATTAATGTATTTTTAAATTTAGAGCAAGCTAAAAAGGTTTATTGCTTATATAAAACAAAGAAATTTATAATTTTACAATCTCTAATTTTTGAACCTATAAACTAAATATAATGATAAAAATATACCACAACCCTCGCTGTTCTAAATCACGTCAAGGCTTAGCTATACTTGAACAGTCTGGAAAAGAATTTGAAGTAGTAAAATATTTAGACAATACCCTTTCTGAAAAAGAGCTGACAGAAATTATTGCGTTGTTACATATTAAACCGATTGAATTGGTTCGTAAAAACGAACAAATTTGGAAAGATAATTTTAAAGGGAAAAACTTATCAGACACTGATATAATAAAAGCCATGGCTGAAAACCCAAAATTAATAGAACGGCCTATTGTTATTAATGGTAATAAAGCTGTTATTGGAAGACCCCCAGAGTCTATCCAAGAAATTATTTAATCCTTAAAAAGAATATTTATACTGTATTAAAAATCAAATTTATAGGTTAAACCTCCTAAAATTTGAAATCCTTGTACATTATAATTTAAAAAGCGTTGATAATTATTGTCAAGTATATTATTTGCGTTAACAAATACCGAAAAATAATTATTAAATAAATATTCGACACTTAAGTTTGCATCTAAATAACCTTTTAAATCAACAGCACTACTAGTAGATGGGTAAACGCCTGTATAAGTAACATCTTTTCTACTACCTACATAAAAAATAGTTGCGCCAGCATACCATTTATTGTTTTTATATTTAGCATATAATTCGCTTTTAAATTGCGGTAAATTCCATGCATATAATTGCTGAGTTAAAGTATATGAATTAACCGAAGCGTTAATACCAAGTGTCATGTTTTTATTATCATAATACTCTACTTCACCAAAAAACGAAAAGGTTTTTACATCATCGTACAGCACATTAAACGAATTACCATATTCATAACCTAAAAAACTAGTTCCATTTGCTTCTGTAGTCGTACCATTAGACTTTGAATTATTAATAAAAAACAAAGGTTTATCTTCTTCTTTTTTATATTTTATATGTGCATCATAACTTATATCGGAAGATAATTTACCTTTTAATCCGCCGAAAAAATTATACATTTCATTAGTTTGAGTTAGGTATAAGGTTGGAGAAACAAAAGGATTTTCTTCTGTAAATTTTTTATACGAATTTGTATGCAAATCGCCTCCAGAACCAACATATAATGTTGTGTAATTTTTAACAACGGGGTATGAAATTTCAACATCTGGATACCCAAAAAATTGATTGACATTATGTTTTATATCAGCACTAAAATATATTTTAGCACCTAATTTAACATCAAAATCTTCAAAATTAAATCGATACTTAGGGTTTATATTAGCTGTAAAAAAACGATGTTCTAGCTTAGTAGCCTGTTCATACGATTTAGAGAATTGCCCATCTAAATATTCTAAAGAAAAATTAATTGTAATATCATTAAAATCTGTATCGTTTTTTTGAAATGGAAAAACAAACCTAGAGTCAAAAGCAGCTTCAATTTCGTTGCTATTCCATCGATCATTAAAATACGAAATAGAAAGTTTAGCTAAATCGATATTTGAATCGACAAAATGTATCTTACCAAATGTTTTAATATAGTTATAATGCTGTTTTTCATTTATTGAATCTAGCACATTTTCAGCAAAATTAATTGTATTGGGTATTCCATACCAATTTCGCTTTTTATGTTGAAAATCGGCTCCTATTTTCCAATCATAATATCGCGTTTCTTGTTTATAAAACAGATTAGCAGACAGGTCTAAAAAACTACTATTAAGTGGTGTGTTTTTTACAGGGTCTTTCGCCGAAGTATATTTTGTATAAAGTCCATATTCATTTTCAAACGGTACTTTTTGCCCCAAAAAAGCCTCTATATAAGGTGTTGTATTATTACCAAAACCAGCTGCGATATAATTTCTATAAATACGTTCTTTATCACCTGAGTTAAAACTTTTAAAAGTACCCTTTTGCGGAATAAATGTAGAAGCTACTGGTGCAGAAATAATAGTATAGTTTAACTTTCGTTTTTTTACTTTATCAGAAAGTTTTATAACAGGATTACTTTTTATTTTAAACGCATCGGTAACTTTAGGTGTATACGAAGTTATCACGTTTATAACTTCTGTTTTTATGGTGTCGTTTTGTTTTTTTACTGAAGGGGTTACTTGACCAAACACAAACTTGGTGACACATAGTAATAGCAAGAATGGTATATGGTTTTTCACACGAATAAATTTAAATTAAACATTTACTTTAGTTTTTTACTTCCTCATAAATTTTATAAAAAGTGCTAACAGCACAACACTTAACTATTTTATGAGATTGATTTTATTAATATTATTTCTCGGGATTTACCGATTCGTTAGTTTTTGCCTCGTTAACCTTTATTTTTTGTAATTCAGTTTGCGCTTCTTCTACCACATCTTGATATTGAGCAAAGTTTTTTATAATATTTTCTAATATATAGGTAGCCTGATACACATCTTTCAACTCATAGTAATTTTTAGCCATAATAATATAGCTTTTTACACCCCAATATTTATAAGCTGAATAATCAGAAATTAATTGCTGAACTACTTTGTTAGACGCCTCATACTCTTTATTTACGTGTTTAAAAAATGCATTATAATACAACGTTTCAGCTTTTAACTCTCCTATAGCTGTTTGTTCTACTTTACTAAAAAAAGTTTGTGCAGTAGAAAAATCTTTCGTTTTAAAAGCCGACCGAGCAATAACAATTTTTGCATCGGCTTTTACCCTTTTTTCTACCGCTGACGAAGCAATTACTTTTTGAGCATACGTAACCGCTTTTTTATAGTTTTTTTGGGTGTAAAAAACAGTCATTAAATTACTTTGTGCATACACCTTATTTTGCTCGTAATTAGCTTCTTGTTCTAAACGTTGCAATAATGGTTTAGCCTTATTCCAATCTTCTTTTTTTAGATAAATTTCTGACAATTTAGTTAATGCTTCTTCTGTAAATTCATTCTGATTCTGTTCAACAACATAGGTGTAATGAGGTATAGAATTTTCTGCTTGAGCACTTTTATTGTACGATTGAGCTAAATAAAAATGGGCTTGTAAGGCGTGTAATCCATTAGAAAATTTTTGCAAATAATTACGAAACCCTTCAATTGCTTTTTCAGTATTGTCTTCTAAAAATTTATTTTCAGCTGACTCATAAGTAGCATTATCTAAATCGGCATCAGAAACATTAATAAACGGAATTGATTTTACCCAAAGTGCATATTGATCTACTTTTCCCATATCAATATACACATTACGTGCATTTGTAACAGCTTGTTTTGCCTCACTAGAATTTGGATATTTTGCTACAATTTCTTTAAATTTTTTCAATGCATTGTTGTTATCATTATCTGTATAAAACAATAACCCTTGACGCAATAACACATTGGGGATATACCCACTTTTAGGATGATTTAATATTAACCTATTGTAGGCTTGGTCTGCCTTTGCATGGTTTTTTAAAGTAGTATAGGCTAATCCTATTTGAAATAAGGCGTCATCTTTTAAAGATGAATTTGGATACTCATTTACCACCGTTAGCAAATTGCTTATTTTCTTTTCATAATCACTCGTAAGCCCATTGCTCATTGCTTTTTGATACAATGCATAATCAGCTCCTGCCGCATTAGTTGCAATTACTTTAGTATAAGCATCAATAGCACTCGCATAATTTTTAGAAGCATAATACGAATCTCCCAAACGTAAAAAAGCATCATTAAACCTATTTGCTTCTATATTTTTTTGTTGGGTATATTGCTTAAAATATTGAATCGCTTTTGAATAATTTTTTAATTTAAAATAACAATATGCAATGTGATAATTTAATAAATCACTTTGATCAAATTCATTACTATTTACCAACAAAAATTCAGTTAATGCCTTATTATAATTGTTTAATCTATACTGCGTTTCTGCCAACCAAAAAACAGCTTTATTTTTTATTGCTGAATCGCTAGATTGTGTTGCTGTTTCAAAAAACAGAAGTGCTTTAGATAACTGTTTTTTATTAAATAATTGAATACCTCGATATAAAGCCACCTCATTTTTTAAACTAATATTTTCTTTATTTTTTGCTACTTTATTTAAATAATCTAATGCTCCCTGATAATCTTGTTGGTATAAATAAGAAGTAATTAGTAGTTCTTTAATTTCGGTTGTATGCGACGAATTAGGATAGTTTTTTAAATAAGTCTGCAACACTTCTGGAATGCTTTTGTAAGGGTTACCTTCTTCATAACTTAATTTAGCATAATTTAGTGCCGCATCTTGTTTTACCTTTTCATCAAAGCCCATTTCGCTAGCACTTTTAAAAGCGTTTAATGCCTCTGGTTTTTTATTTAACTTCAAATAACAATCGCCTAATTGATAATATGCATTTTGCGAAACAACATCTTTTTGATCAATAATTTTATTAAAATAGGCTACGGCATTTGCAAAATCATTTTGTTTAAAAAGCGCATACCCTAATTGATAATAATCAGTATTATTCCATCGTCTATTTTTACCCTTATAAGCTTTTAAATACGGTATTGCCTCAGCATATTTTTGTAAGTTAAAATAGCTTTCTCCAATAATTTTAGATATTTCAGACCTTTCTTTTAGGTTTGCTTTCGGTAATAGTTTTTTTCCTAATTCTATACATTTATCGAAATGCCCCGCTTTAAAGCTAATATCTAACAAATAATAGGTAGCTTTTGTTTTATATGCTGCTACATCTGCTATTTCGGTTAATGTTTTTTGAGCTAGATTATAATCTTCTTTTTTATAGGCAATATATCCATAGTAGTAACGAGCATCGTTTCCATAACGAGCATCGTTTAACAATTGCTTAAATTTATTTTGAGCATCATTTTCGTGCCCAGAAACCAATAAAGCATATCCCATTTTAAAGTTTAACGTATTTCGGTCTTCGATATTTAATAAATTTTCATCAACTTTAGCATACCATTTTAGGGCTTGCGCCACTTTTTTATTAGCAAAATAGTAATTACCTACCTGTAAATAAGCCAATTCTTTCTTTGTACTATTGGGGTGTTTTTTTACAAAAGCTATTACTTTTGCATCAGCATCGGGCTGATTCAATTTTACCGCACACATCGCATCGTAATAGTCGGCATTTGTTTGTAAATTTTCCTTTTCAATTATATTTTTAGATACATCAGAAAATACAGTTTGAGCAGCAGCATAAGCTTTATTATTGTATAATTGAACGGCATGATGATATTGCGCAACTAAGTTTGTTTGTATTTCGGTTTCTTGAGCATTTATAGCTAAAATAAATAAGAAAAAGAAAGAGAAAAAAAAGGAATGATTTTTTTTAGAGAAAATAGACTTCATGTTTTTTTCGTTATCTAGATGTATAACGTACTTTTTTTATTTTTGTTGGATATTATTTTTCAAAAATAAAAAAAGGAGCGTAAAAATTAATAATAAAAACATAGTTTTGTAAGCGTTGCTTTTACCTAGACAATCGAAATTTAAATAAGCCGAAGCTAGTTTTAAAAATTAAAACTATAATTTTAAATTCTCAAAAAATAGGTTTCAAAAAAACAACTATTTAACTTTAAACTTATCCGCGTGAAAAAACCCGTTTTACATTTAGAAAATGCCGATATTTATCAAAGAGACAACTTAGTGTTATCGAAAGTAAACTTTACTTTACATTCAGGTGATTTTTATTATTTAATAGGTAAAACAGGTAGCGGAAAAAGTAGTTTACTCAAAACTTTGTATGGCGATTTATCGCTACAACGAGGTTTAGGCAACATTGTAGGCTTTGATTTAAAACAGTTAAAAGAAAAAGATATTCCGTTTTTACGACGAAAAATAGGAATTGTTTTTCAAGACTTTAAATTATTAAACGACAGGGATGTTTTTTCTAATCTTGAGTTTGTGCTAAGAGCTACAGGCTGGAAAGACAAGACAAAAATAAAAGAAAAAATTCACGAAGTACTCGATAAAGTTGGCATAAAAGAAAAGTATTATAAAAAACCGTTTGAACTTTCTGGCGGAGAGCAACAACGTGTTGCAATTGCAAGAGCCTTGCTAAACAACCCAGAACTAATTTTGGCTGATGAACCAACTGGAAATTTAGACCCAAAAACTTCATTAGAGGTAATGGAAATACTTAACGAAATTCACAAAAGTGGAAAAACAATATTAATGGCAACACACGATTACCAATTAATTGTTAAGTTTAAACAAAAAACAGTAAAATGTGAAGGCGGCGAATTGTTTGAAGTTGTACAACAAGTTTCTGCGTAATGCTTTCTGTACTGATTGCCACATATAATTGGGATGTTATTCATTTAGTAGAAAATTTACATCAGCAATTAAATACGGCAGCTATACCGTTTGAAATTATTTGTATTGACGATGCCTCCAATTCAAACTTAAACACCTCAAACCAAGAAATAAATAAACTTACAAATTGTTATTTCAAAACCCTTCCTAAAAATGTAGGGCGAAGTGCTTTGCGAAATTTATTAGCCTCAAAAGCTAAACACGAATGGTTGTTGTTTTTAGATGCAGATGTATTACCTACAACCCCTCATTTTATTAAAAATTATTTAACCTATTTTCAAAAAAACAAATCTAGTGTCTATGTAGGCGGTGTTATGTACCGTGAACTTGACGATAAAAATTTAATCCGCTGGAAACTTGGTAAAAAAAATGAAGAACAACCTATAAAAGTCAGAAACAAAAAACCCTATAAATATCTATTTACTAGTAATTTTGCCATAAAAAAAACAGTGTTTAACCCAATAAAATTTAATGAAACACTAACACAATACGGTTATGAAGATTTGTTATTTGCAAAAAAGCTAGAACAACAAAAAACAACAATACAACACATCAACAATACTGTATACCACATTGGTATTGACAACAATACTGTTTTTTTAAACAAAACTAAACAAGCTTTAAAAAACCTTGTATTCTTGGTAAAATCAAATCAAATTTCAAAAAAAGATACTGGTATTTTTAAAACCTATTGCGTGCTAAACCGTTTAGGATTACCTTTTTTTTTAGCAAAAATAAACTCTTCATTAGAAAAATTAACGATAACAAAATCCTCTTTTTTTTATTATCAGCTTTTTAAGCTTGGTTATTTAAACCGTATTTTAAAAAATACTCATTAACAACTGTTCTTCGTTTTCCCAAACCAACTCTTTTTTCGCTGTTTTTAAGGTCTTTGAAAAGTCTTTTTTAAGCATTTTTTTTATTTGAGCAGCCAATTCTTCTGGCGTTCTATTTTCAATTATTTCACCAACCTGATAAGTAAGAACTATTTGTTTCATTTCGGGCAAATCAGAAACTAAAACAGGTATTTCAGCTTGAATGTAATCAAATATTTTATTAGGTAAAGCAAAATGATAATTTAACCCTAAATCTTCTTCAAAACTAATTCCTATATCTGCTAAGGGTGTTATTTTTTGCAATTTTTCAGGAGTCATTTTTCCCAAAAAAAGCACTTGTTTTTCAAGGTATTGTTTTATTATTTTTTGTTTTAAATAAAGTAAAACATCTCCTTCACCAATAATTACAAAAATACAATTATCTAAAAAAGGCATTGTATCAATCATTAACTCTAAGCCTCGACCAATATTAACAGCTCCTTGATAAAGTATTATTTTTTTTTCTTGATTAAAAAGAGAAAAATCATGCGGTTCTACCTCTTTTTTTAAAGGTAGGTTTCTAACAACTTTAAAATTTGTAACGTATTTTTTGTTATAATAATTGGCAATACCTTGACTTACAGTGTACGTGTTTTTTAGTTTAGGTAATAGATAGTTTTCCAGTTTTTGCCATACCGATTTTACAAAGGGTTTATGTATTAATTCTGGTATTTCAGAAAATAATTCGTGACTGTCATATATCAATTTTTTTTGCTGAATTTTACTAACCAAAAAATTAGCAAGAAGCGTATCTAAATCGTTAGAAAGCAAACTATCTTTTTTAGAAAAAAGCAGAAAAAAAAATAATCGAATATTATATTCGGCATAAAACAAAAAACCTTTAGCAAACCACAAATGCAATCGTTTGGTTTTATACGTTCTATTAATAAAAATCGAATTTTTTAAATGCCTGCCAACTAACAACACGTCAAATCCGTTTTTTTGTAAGGTAGTACAAACTTTGTCTACTCGTTGATCAGTAGTTAAATCGTTAGTAACAGAAACTATTATTTTTTTCAACGGTGTGTAACGTTTTTTTTGTGTTATTGTAAAAGAAAAATTATTAAAGTATAAAAAAAGAATATACTTTTGAAACAGTAAACAAGGTAAAAAAATAACTCAAAATTTAAAACAATCTATGGCTAGTATTTTTACTAAAATAATAAACGGCGAAATTCCGTCATATAAAATTGCAGAAGATGATAATTATTTTGCTTTTTTAGATATTGACCCTAATGCAAAAGGGCATACTTTAGTGGTTCCTAAAAAAGAAGAAGATAAAATTTTTGATATGGAAAAACAAGCTTACCTAGGGTTAATGGATTTTTCGTATCGTGTTGCCGAAGCTCTAAAAAACACCATTACTTGTAATCGAATTGGCATGAGCGTTATTGGTTTAGAAGTACCTCATGTACATGTACATTTAATTCCGATAACAAACATGAAAGATATGCAGTTTATAAAAAAAGAAAAACTAACTCATGATGAGTTTATCGCTCTAGCCGAAAAAATTGCACGTAATTTTAAATAGTTATTAAACTGTTTAAATACTATGTTACAATTTATTTAATAAAATTTCAAAAGTAGTTCCTTTACCCAACTCTGTTTTTTTTACATAAATTTTACCTTTATGATAGTCATTGATAATTCGTTTAGAGAGCGATAAACCTAAGCCCCAACCTCTTTTTTTGGTAGTGAAGCCTGGTTTAAAAATTTGACGCACCTGCGACTTGGTAATTCCTTTACCTGTATCAGAAATTGTAATTTTTATTTTATTACCAATTTCACCAATTTGTAAAGTTACTTTACCTTTTCCTTGCATAGCATCAATAGCATTTTTAATTAAATTTTCTATTACCCAGCTAAATAATTCAATATTAATATTACCATAAATAACCTCTGGCGAGCTCGTAAATAAAAAAGTAACTTGTTCAGAACTTCGCAATTGCAAATAATCAAAGGTTTGTTTAGCAACCTCAACTACATTTTCTTTTTTAAGTTGAGGCAATGATCCTATTTTAGAAAATCGGTTAGCAATGGTATTCAACCGATATACATCTTTTTCTATTTCATCGATATACTTATCGTCAACTCTTTTGGTACGTAAAATAGCTATCCAACCTAATAATGACGACAACGGTGTACCTATTTGATGAGCCGTTTCTTTTGCCATACCCACCCAAAGTTTATTTTGTTCGGCAATTTTAGTAGAGTGAAACATCGTGTAAACAACCGTTAAAAACAACACTAAAATTAAAATTAACGCTAACGGATAATAAGTGAGCTTATGCAGTAAATCAGAATTTTTATAATATACATACACCTTATTTTTACCCCTATAGCTAACTTCAATAGGACTGTTTTCCTTTTTCATTTTTGCTAATTGAAGTGCTACATATTTGGGGTTTTTAGCTTTAGTAGAATCTAAATTATAATACGAATAAATACTTCCATCTTCATTAACCAATATAGACGGAATAGTGGTGTTGTTTTTTAAAATTTTATACGGTAATTCTACACTAGCATCTAAATTTACATTGTCGTTTAATTCTTTTAATGCAGCCGCATACACCTCCATTTTTGCATGTTCTTCTACCTTAAACTTTTGAAAAAACACATAGGTATTCCATAAAATTAAAGAGACTATTAAAAACGAAATAAAAATAGCTATTCGTTTAATCCACCAAGTATTTTTAAATAAACTCATTAGCCAAATATAAGTTATTATAAAGAGATAACTTGTTTTATAAATTGATAGTATATTTACCATTATAAAAATTTATTATCAATGCTTTCAATTAATCCGAAAGAAATACCTACTCAGAAACTTCATGGTTACTTATTAAGTGCCATAGCTCCAAGACCTATTGCTTTTGCCAGTACTATTGATTCGGATGGAAACCCAAATTTATCACCATTTAGCTTTTTTAATGTATTTGGTGCCAATCCGCCCATTCTAATATTTTCCCCAGCTCGTCGTGTAAAAGACAATACCACCAAGCATACTTTAACAAATGTTTTAGATACTAAAGAAGTTGTAATAAATGTAGTAAACTACAACATTGTACAACAAATGTCGCTAAGTAGCACCGAATACCCAAAAGGAGTGAATGAGTTTATAAAAGCTGGATTTACCATGCTTGCTTCTGATATTGTAAAACCTTTTCGAGTGGCAGAATCGCCCGTTCAATTTGAATGTAAAGTAAATGACGTTGTTTTTACTGGAAATGACGGCGGCGCTGGAAATTTAATTATTTGCGAAGTGGTAAAACTACATATTGGTGAAACCGTTTTAGATGAAAACGGACATATTGATCAGCATAAAATAGATTTAGTTGCAAGAGCTGGAGGCAATTATTATTCACGTGCCCGTGATGGCTTTTTTGAAATATCGAAACCATTAACCGCCTTGGGCATTGGAGTCGACCAAATTCCGTTACCCATTCGTAACAGCACTATTTTAACTGGCAATAATTTAGGAAGGTTAGCAAACGTAGCTCAACTACCCACTCAACAAGCTTTAATTGATTTTACAAAAAAACATCCTGAAATTACAAGGCTTTCAGCCGACGAAAAACATTTTTTAGCACAAGATTATTTACATAATAACCATATAGAAACCGCTTGGAAAGTACTTTTAAGCTAAGAGTTATCAACATTTAATCTGTTGGTAACAAAAATTTGTTTTGTATTGTACTTTATGCTTTTTTACTAACTTTGTTAGCTGACAACGCAATATGTAATTTATAGCCAACAAGGCATAATTAAGACTGATAAAAATGGAAATAATAGGAAAAATTAAGTTAATAAACGAAACACAAACCTTTGGCGCTAGTGGATTTAGAAAACGTGAAATGGTAGTTACCACCGATGAGCAATACCCACAAATGATTTGTGTAGAGTTTTTACAAGACAAAGTAGATTTATTAGATGCCTACCAAGTAGGACAAGATGTAAAAGTATCGATTAATTTACGAGGCCGTGAATGGATAAACCCTGAAGGAGTAGCCAAATATTTTAATTCGATTGTTGGATGGAGAATAGAAAATTTATCACAAAACAATGCTAGCCCTGAAAACATTCCGCCAGTAGAAGCTTTTGAACCTGCACCAGATTTAAATGCAGACGAACCTGATGATTTACCTTTCTAATAAATAGAAATAAAATAGTTAATCAAAATAAAAAAACCTTTCTTAATCTATTGATTTTGAAAGGTTTTTTTTGTGACTCCTCAGGGATTCAAACCCCGAACCGCTGGAGCCGAAATCCAGTGCTCTATTCAGTTGAGCTAAGGAGCCATTATAAAATACTAAAGTAAGTTTTTTCTTACTATAGTTGCAATAGTTTTTCCGTCTGCTTTACCTGCTAATTCTTTAGAAACAACCCCCATTACTTTTCCCATATCGCTTACTCTGCTTGCTCCAATTTTAGCTATGGCTGATTTTACAACCTCTTCTATTTTTTCTTCCGATAATGCCTCTGGTAAAAATTGTTCTAAAACAGCCGCTTCTTTTAATTCAGGTTCTGCTAAATCTTGTCTGCCCTGCTTTATAAATATATCAGCACTATCTTTACGTTGCTTTACTTGCTTTTGAACAATTTTTAACTCTTGTTCTAAAGATAACGTATTGGTAGCCCCAGCTTCTGTTTTTGCCAACATAAAAGCTGATTTTAACGCCCGTAAAGCTGTTAAAGAAATGGTGTCTTTAGCTTTCATGGCCGTTTTTATTTGATCTATTACCTGTTTTTCCAAACTCATTATATATCTTCTTAAAGAATGCAAATATACAATAAAAAAGTTCCTAAAAAACGAACAATTAGGGTGGATTTGAATCTAATCAAATCCACCCTAATTACAAACTACATTGTCATTATCTTTACTGTAAATGCTAAATTTATTAAAGATTAATCTACATTGTCGTGCAAAAACGAATTATTAGAACGAAGCTGAATATCATCGTTTTCATCATTCGTTAAAATTGTTTTAGACTTACTAATTTCTGCATCTGTTTTTTCAATATCTACCCCCATACGTTTATATGCTGGTTGGCTTTCTATTTCTTCTATATTTTTATTTAGTTGATCAGTAAATTTATAATTAAATTTTTTCATCTGTTGTCTTCTAGATTCTGATCGTTTTTGCAATTCTGATATTGTTAAACTTAGTGGTGATATTTCTTCACACTCAGTTTCAATTTCATTAATTTCTGATTGTGATTTGGTTGTTTTTAATTCAAATTGTAACGTTTCTTCTTCTACTATTTCTTTTTTAGGTGTAATGTTTGAGGCTTTCCCTATAGTTGGTTGCACATCAAAATCTTCAAGAACATAGCGTTTTTCAATTACGTTATCATTTGTCGAAATAATTTCTACCGCATCATTTACCTCAATATCATTAACATTTTTCGCACTACTTTGTACTTCAGGCTTTATTTCTTGATAATCATTTACGGGCAAATCAAATAATAAGTTTTGCTGTGGTTGCGCCTCATTTTCATCTAACTTAGAAGTAACATTTGTAATTATAAAATCATCTTCAAGTGTTTTTTTAGTAATAACTTCATCATAAACAACATTGATGTTTTTTATAAATTCTGAAGTAGGAATCAGTTCTATTTCTGGAACAGAATTTGCTTCACTGCTATCGTCTAAAACATGTACTATCTTAGTTTTTTCAGTAGTTGCTTCAAATAGAGGCTGATCTAACGAAGACGTTTTGGTAATATTTTTTTCTGAAAAATCGTAAGTTACTTTTTGTTCATCTTCTAAGCTATGTACAATTTTCTTTTCTTCAGTATTGATAATTGTATTTTGCTGATCAGCAGCAAAACCAGTAGCTACAACAGTTAACGATATACCATCTTCTAGAGTTTCATCTTCACCAATACCCATAATAATATTAGCATCAAAACCTGCTTCGGTTTGTATATAGTCGTTTATTTCGCCTATTTCATCTAAAGTAACCTCTGTAGTTCCTGAAACAATTAATAATAAAACATTTTTAGCTCCTGTAATTTTATTATCGTTTAATAAAGGAGAGTCTAATGCTTTTACAATGGCATTTTTAGCTCGGTTAGTTCCAGACTCTTTAGCAGACCCCATAATAGCTGTACCACTGTTAGACAAAACAGTTTTAGCATCGTGTAAATCTATATTTTGTTTGTAATGGTGGGTAATTACCTCTGCAATACCTTTTGCTGCAGTAGATAACACTTCATCTGCCTTAGAAAAACCAGCTTTAAACCCGAGATTACCATACACTTCGCGCAGTTTATTATTATTTATTACAATTAACGAGTCTACATGTTTACGTAGTTCATCAATTCCTTTTTGAGCTTGTTTTGAGCGCATTTTTCCTTCAAACTGAAAAGGCATGGTTATAATACCTACTGTAAGAATATCCATTCCTTTAGCTATTTTAGCAATAATTGGAGCAGCTCCTGTACCTGTTCCACCACCCATACCAGCAGTAATAAACACCATTTTGGTTTGGGTATTTAACATTTGCTGTATTTCTTGCATACTTTCATTAGCTGCTTGTGCTCCTACCTCAGGGTTTGCTCCAGCTCCTAAACCTAATGTTAAATTGGCTCCTAATTGAATTTTATTAGAAATAGGACTGTTTTCTAGGGCTTGTGCATCTGTGTTACAAATAACAAAATCAACCCCAATAATGTTTTGTTTAAACATGTGATTTACAGCATTACTGCCGCCGCCGCCAACACCAATCACTTTAATTGTATTTGACTGTGTTTTAGGCATATCGAACGAAATGTCATCAAATTCTGCGCTCATAATAACTTTTCTATTTAATATTAATTTATTTTTTATTCTGCGTTATCTAAAAATTCTTTAAACCCTTCTTTAAATCTTTCTAAAAAAGATTTTCGTTTTTCTTTTACTTTTTTCTCTTTCGATGTAACTTCTTTGGTTACTTGAGTGTCTCCTTTTAGAGTGTCTGTAGATGGCGATGGTGCTTCTACTGGCTTTGCAGTATCTTCAACATCTTTAACTTGCTTTTTTAAGCCTTCCATTAACAAACCAACTGCTGTTGCATAAACAGGGCTAGAAATTCCTTCATCAGAATCGCCTGCAAGATGTTCGTTTGGATATCCAATACGAGCATCCATACCTGTAATATACTCTACTAATTGACGTAAATGTTTTAATTGAGCTCCCCCGCCTGTTAGCACTATTCCTGCAATTAATTTTCCTTTTTGAGTTTCGTGCCCATAGTTTTTAATTTCTAAATACACATGCTCAATAATTTCTTGCACTCGTGCATGAATAATTTTTGACAGGTTTTTTAAGGTAATTTCTTTTGGTTCTCTACCTCGAAGCCCTGGTATAGAAACTATTTCGGTTTCTTTATTTTCTCCAGGCCATGCCGAACCAAATTTAATCTTCAACAATTCGGCTTGTTTTTCAATAATTGAACAACCCTCTTTAATATCTTCTGTAATTACATTTCCACCAAACGGAATAACGGCAGTATGACGTATAATTCCGTCTTTAAAAATCGCCAAATCAGTAGTACCTCCTCCTATATCAATTAAAGCAACACCAGCTTCTTTTTCTTCTTGACTCAACACCGCATTTGCTGAAGCTAAGGGTTCTAAAGTAATATCAGACAAATTTAATCCAGCACTCTTTACACAACGGCCAATATTCCTAATAGACGAAACTTGCCCAACCACTACATGAAAATTAGCTTCTAACCTTCCGCCATACATACCAATAGGTTCTTTTATGTCGGGTTGTGAGTCAACTTTATATTCTTGAGGAAGTACATGTATAATTTCTTCACCAGGTAACATTACCAATTTATGTACCTGATTTATTAATTTTTCAATATCATTTTCATCAATTACCTCTTCAGGGTTTGACCGAGTAATGTAATCGCTATGGTGTAGGCTACGAATATGCTGCCCAGCAATACCCACCACAACATCTTCAATTTTTTGACCTGAAACACTTTCAGCCTCATCTACTGCTTGTTGAATAGATTGTATAGTTTGGGTAATATTGCTTACTACTCCACGTTTTACGCCTAAACTTTTCGCTCTTCCAATACCAAGAATTTCTAACTTGCCGTACTCGTTTTTTTGACCAATCATAGCAACAATTTTAGTTGTTCCTATATCCAAACCAACAGCTATTTTATTGTTTTTCATGGTGGTTATTTATTTTGCACACACAACCTGATTGTGATATTTTAAATTAATCGTTTGATAGTTTTGTATTGTTTTATCTGCAAGTGCCTTGTTATAAAATGCTTTTAATTTTTTAAACTTTACACCTGTATTTATAAATTTACCAAAATCTATTTTATAATTTCCGCTACGAACATTAAACACATACTCGTTTGTCTTCAATTTTTGAATACCAATAATTTCTTTTTTTAAAAAATCATCAGCTAAAATTATGTTAACTAATTTCGTTACTTCTTTAATTTCTGCTGGAGTATTTACTCCTGTTACCAAAACAACTCTAGCAGAAAAGTTTTTTGACAAAGGCACCTTTACTCCGTACATATCAATATAATACGATGTCGATTTGTTTTCGATTCGAGCAATAGGTTCTCGTTGTTTTATTATTGTTTTTAACTCCCCGTCTATCGTAACAAAAACAGCTGCTTTTTCTACATAGGGATTTGATAAGACTTTTTGTTCTAGCCTGTGTAAATCTAACACACTTTTTGGCTGGTTTTTAATACTATCGTTATTTTGTATTAACAATTTATTAACCATACTATGAGTTAAAAAAATATTGTCACCCGAATCAAACTCTACCACAACATTTTTAATTTTTTCAGCTCTATTTCTATGAATTGAAAAACCATACAAAAAGCTTATAAAACCTAGCAGCACCACAAACGCTAAATATTTTAACTTTTTTTTCATATCGGCAAATTATGTTGTTTTTTTAATTGTGTTTGTATATCGTTTACCAATAAACCTATGTCGCCAGCACCTAAAACTGTTACAATTTTTGCATCAGATTTTTGAATATTTTTAATTAATTCTTCTTTAGACGATAATTGCTTATTTTTTAATGTTATTTTATCTAGTAGCCAAGTTGAATCCACCCCTTTAATAGGCATTTCTCTTGCAGGGTAAATCTCTAATAAAATTACTTGATCAAACCTTGACAACACCTTTGCAAAATCATCTACAAAATCTTGAGTTCTACTAAATAAATGGGGCTGAAAAACAGCCAATGCCTTTTGATTTGGATACATTTCTCGTATCGAATTTTCTACCGCACTTATTTCTGTTGGATGATGAGCATAATCATCAATCAACACTAAATTATCTGTCTTTATTTTATAGGAAAATCGACGTTGCACCCCTTTAAACGAACTTAATTGTTTTTTAATCGCAACCACATCAACCCCATAAACATCTGCCATAGCTGTTGCTGCCAACGCATTCATTAAATTATGCCGCCCAGGCAAGTGAAATACTACATCTTCTATTTTTTTCGACGGAGTAACAACATCAAAAAAATAAGTTCCGTTTACAACTTTTATATTCGTAGCATAATAATCTGCTGGTTCATCTACCGCATATGTTAACCCTTCTACAGGTATTCCTTTCGCTACAATTAGTGTTTGTAAAACCTTTGAAGCAAATTCTATAAAGGCTTCTTGTAAAGCATCTGCTTTGTTATAAATATCAAGATGATCTGCATCTATAGATGTTATACAGGCAATATTTGGTGACAACTGCAAAAACGAACGGTCAAACTCATCTGCTTCAACCACCGATATTTTATCTTCTCCAAGTATTAGGTTTGAATGGTAATTTTCTGAAATTCCACCTAAAAAAGAAGTAGCCTTCAACGGCTGCATAATATGCCCCAAAATAGCCGTTGTGGTAGTTTTTCCATGAGTACCCGCAACCGCTAAACAAAAAGTATTTTGAGTGATTTTTCCTAAAATTTCTGCACGCTTTAAAACACGAAATTTATTTGCAATAAAATAACTTAATTCTTCATGATTTTTTGAAATAGCAGGCGTATACACAACTATTGTATTTTGTTTTTCTAAAAACAAAACAGGAATATTTTTTACCGATTCGTTAAAATGAATTTCAATACCAATTTCTTGTAAACCTGTGGTAATTGGAGTAGGTGTTTTATCGTATCCTGCCACTCTTTTTCCATTAATAGCAAAATAACGAGCAATAGCACTCATACCAATACCTCCAATGCCTATAAAATAAATATTATGTATGGTTTTTAAATTCATATAATTACTTTTCAAGTAACTTTTCTACTTCATTTACAATATAACTTGTTGCATTAGGTAAGGCTAAGGCTTTTATGTTTTGACTTAAACTTTGCTGCCTCCCTTTATCTTTTAATAGCGCTTCAAAAACAATAGAAAAAGTATCTAATTCACTTTCTTTAACTACAATTGCCCCATGTTTATCAGCTATTGCTTTTGCATTTTTTGTTTGATGGTCTTCTGCTACATTGGGAGAAGGAATAAAAATAGTGGGTTTACCCACAATACAAAGTTCTGAAACAGAACCCGCTCCTGCTCTTGAAATTATAATATCTGCCGCTGCATACGCTAAATCCATACGATTTAAAAACGAATGCACCTGAACATCATCTGCCGCATTATATTTTTTATACTCATCGACATACAACTTACCACACTGCCATATAAGCTGTACCTCTTGATTTTTAAAAAAAGGCAACTGCTCTTCAATTAATTGGTTTACTCTTCTTGCCCCTAAACTACCCCCGAGAACCAAAACCGTTGTTTTGTTTTTCTTTAACTTAAAAAAAGTTTTAGCTTCAGCAACTTTAGTATGAATAACTAACAAATCTTGTCTTACAGGATTACCGGTTTTTACAATTTTATCTTCAGGAAAAAATCGCTCTAAATTATCATAGGCTACACAAATTTTTTCAACTTTTTTACCGAGTAATTTATTGGTAATACCTGGGTACGAATTTTGTTCTTGTATTAATGTAGGTATTCGTCGTAAACTTGCCATAAGTAAAGTTGGCCCACTCGCAAACCCTCCTGTACCGATTACAACCGTTGGTTTAAATTTATTAATGATAGCATTCGACTTGTATAAACTACTTATTAATTTAAAAGGGAATAATGCATTTTTTAAAGTGAGTTTTCGCTGTATACCAGAAATCCATAAACCTTTTATTTGATACCCTGCCTGAGGTACCTTTTGCATCTCCATCTTATCTTTTGCTCCAACAAATAAAAACTTCGCTTCTGGATAACGTAATTTTAACTCATTTGCAATAGCTATTGCAGGGTAAATATGCCCTCCAGTACCTCCGCCTGAAATTAATATATTAATCGATTGTTTCATGTAAAATATCTAAAGGGTTATCGTCTAATATGGTTTCTTCGGTTTCATTTTTAGAAGCACTTACGCTTAAAATCATACCTAAGGCAAAACAAGTCATCCAAATAGAAGTTCCACCACTACTAATTAACGGTAGGGTTTGCCCTGTTACTGGAAATAAATTAATAGCAACCGCCATATTAATAATGGCTTGAAAAATAATAGGCAAACCTACACCAATTACTAAAAGACTTGCAAAAACAGTAGTTGCTTTTCGAGTTACTATTACAATTCTAAAAAGCAATAAAAAATAGACAAAAATTACGGTTAAGCCTCCTATGAGACCATATTCTTCAACTATAATTGCATAGATAAAATCAGATGAAGATTGCGGTAAAAAGTTTTTTTGTACACTTTTTCCTGGTCCTTTACCAGTTAAACCACCCGTAGCAATTGCTATTTTTGCTTTTTCTATTTGATATTCTTCTTTTGTGTTGCCTGAATAAAAATTTTCAATTCTGTTTTCCCAAGTATGAATACGGTTATGCATTATATTAGGAAACGCCTTGGCCGTCAAAATAAATATACCAAAAACCAAAACAGCCATACCGAATATATAAATTAGGTATTTTAATGGATACCCCCCAATAAACATCAGTAAAACAACCATAGCAAAAAAGATAGCAGTTGTTGAAAAGTTTGCAGGTAAAATTAACAGCAATGTTATTGCTACAGGAAACCACAACTGCCATAAACTCTCTTTAAAAACAATCTTTTTTTCTTTGTTTTTAGCTAAATATCGAGCCGTATAAGCCAACAAAACCAATCCTGCTAAAGTTGATGTTTGAAAACCAATACCAACAAACGGAATACGTATCCAACGACTTGCATTAGCCCCCCCAATAGTTTTACCTTGTATAATAGTAAACACTAACAGTATAATAACTACAGGTAACATTAATACAGACCCTCCACTAAAATACCTATAAGGAATTTTATGTACGAGATAAATAATAGCAAAACCTAAGGTTAATAATACCGCATGCTTTATTAAATACCCAAAAGCAGAACCGCTACCCACAACATAAACTAAATTTGTACTAGCACTATATACTGGCATAAATGAAAAAATTGCCAATAAAGCTACAATTGCCCATATAGTTTTATCTCCTTTTATATGTTGGAAAATAGTTTTCACCTTATTTTATTAGTTACAATTAAAAAGCAGTTTATAAATTTCGTACTGCTTGTTTAAATTTTTTACCTCTATCTTGATAATTTTCAAATAAATCAAAACTAGCACAAGCTGGAGACAACAATACCACATCACCTCTATCGGCAAGTTTATTAGCTACTTTTACCGCCTCTTCAGCCCCAGCAGTTTCGACAATAACCTCTACAACATCTTTAAAGGTTTGTATAATTTTTTGATTATCTAAGCCTAAACAAACAATAGCTTTTACTTTTTCTCGAACTAGAGCCATTAAATCGTTATAATCATTACCTTTATCAACCCCTCCCACAATCCAAACTGTAGGCTTATCCATACATTCTAAAGCATAAAATGTTGCATTTACATTGGTTGCTTTACTATCGTTTATAAACTCAACTCCGTTTACTTTTTGAACTTTTTCTAATCGATGTTCTGCGCCTTCAAAAGTTGATAAACTTTCAGCAATATTTTGTTTTCTGACTTCTAGTAATTGCGCAGCCATAGACGCAGCCATTACATTTTTTACATTATGTTTTCCTTTTAATGGTAGTTTAGAAACATCCATGGTAAATTCTTCTGTGTTTAGTTTCATTATTATTTTATTATCTTTTAAAAACGCACCATATTTCAATTCTTTTGTTATCGAAAATGGTACTAACTGCGATGTTGTTTTATTGTTTTTTAACCAATTATGTATTGCTACATCATCTGCATCATATATTAAAAAATCGGTGTCGGTTTGGTTTTTTATAATTTTAAATTTTGAAGCTACATATTGGTTAAAATCATAGTTATATCTGTCGAGATGGTCAGGTGTTATGTTTGTTAAAATAGCGATATGCGAATTAAAATTTCTAATACCATCTAATTGAAAACTACTTAACTCTAACACGTAATAATCATAATTTTTTTCGGCTACTTGCTGTGCAAAACTATCACCGATATTGCCCGCAACACCCACATTGTATTGGTTGTATTTTAATATGTGATGCACCAACATAGTTGTTGTTGTTTTTCCGTTAGAACCCGTAATACCAATAATTATTGCATTGGTATACTGCGCTGCAAATTCTATTTCAGAAATAACAGGAATACCTTTTAAATGTAATTTTTGAACCAACGCTACTTTATCAGGAATTCCTGGGCTTTTCATAACCACATCGGCATTTAAAATTTTAGCATACGTATGTGTATTTTCTTCAAAATCAATATTTTTATGTATAAGAACTTTTTTATATTTTTCTGCAATTGCTCCATTATCCGTCACAAAAACATCATACTTTTTTTGTTTTGCTAAAATAGCCGTACCTACACCACTTTCTCCTCCGCCAAGAATTACCAATCGTTTCATGTTATCTCAGTTTCAAGGTTACAATGGTAAGAACTGCTAAAAGAATACCTACAATCCAAAACCGAACAACAATTTTACTTTCATGAAAACCTAATTTTTGATAGTGATGATGAATGGGTGACATTTTAAATATTCTTTGTCCTACCCCATATTTCTTTTTAGTATACTTAAACCAAGACACTTGTAATATTACCGACAGGTTTTCAACTAGAAAAATACCTGCCAATATTGGCAACATCAATTCTTTACGAACGGCAATAGCTATTACCGCTATTATACCCCCAATGGTTAAACTCCCTGTATCACCCATAAATATTTGAGCAGGATAGGTATTATACCAAAGAAACCCTATTAAAGCCCCTGCAAACGCAAGTGTAAATACCACCATTTCACCTGAATTAGGTATATACATAACATCTAAATAATTAGCAAAAATAATATTACCTGAGACCCATGAAAAAATAGCCAAAGCTATTACGATTATTGCTGAAGAACCTGCTGCCAATCCGTCAATTCCATCAGTTAAATTAGCTCCATTAGAAACTGCGGTGATAATAAAAACCGTAATAAAAATAAATACTATCCAACTATATTTTTCATACCCATCTCCTAAAAAACGAAGTGCTTTAGAATAATCTAACTCATTATTTTTTAAAAAAGGAATGGTAGTTTTTGTCGATTTATGTGCTTCATCAAAAACTTTAACAGTACCATCTTGACTTACCACTTGCTGAGAAATAGGTATTTGTTCTTTTATAGTTACTTGAGGGTTAAAATATAATATAGAACCCACAATTACCCCTAAACCTACTTGACCTAAAACTTTAAATTTTCCTTTTAACCCTTCTTTATCTTTTTTAAAAACTTTAATGTAATCATCTGAAAACCCTATAAAACCCATCCAAATAGTGGTAATTATCAGTATAATAATGTAGATGTTTTCAAGTTTAGCAAACAATAGCACAGGTATTAGCGTTGCTATAATAATAATAAGCCCTCCCATTGTAGGGGTACCTGCTTTTTGAACTTGCCCTTCTAAACCTAATTCTCTAACCGTTTCACCAACTTGTTTTTTACGTAAAAAATCAATTATTTTTCTACCGTATATTGTTGAAATTAATAAGGATAATATAAATGCCGCAGAAGCACGAAATGTGATAAACTTAAACACTCCTGCCCCCATTAAATGGAAGTTTTCTTGCAGATATTGAAATAGATAATATAACATTTACTATGTGCTTTTTAATTGATTAAAACATTTTGTTACCTCTTCCATATCATCAAAGTGTTTTCTTTCTCCATTAATTTCTTGATATGTTTCATGTCCTTTGCCTGCAATAAGAATTATATCGCCAGGATTTGACAGCTTATAAGCCGTTCGTATTGCCTGTCTTCTGTCAATAATAGTAAGGGTTTTTTTATAATTTTCAGAAGAAACCCCTTCTTCCATTTGATCTAATATTACTTGAGGGTCTTCTGTTCTGGGATTATCAGACGTAAAAATAGCCTGATTGCTTAATTGAGAAGCAATACGCGCCATTAAAGGACGCTTCGTTTTATCTCTATCGCCACCACATCCTACAACAGTAATCACTTTTTCATTACCCGACCGTATATCATTAATTGTTTCTAAAATATTTTTTAATGCATCTGGCGTATGTGCATAATCTACAATAGCCGTAATTTGATTATTTGAAACAACATATTGAAAACGACCACTAACACTATCTAACTCACTAATAATTCGTAAAATTTCTAATTTTTCTATTTCCAATAGATTTGCTGCCCCAAAAATTGCCAGTAAATTATATATGTTAAATTCGCCTATCAATTTTGTCCACACCTCTACCCCATCAATTAAAACAAGGGTGCCTGAAAATCGTTTTTCTAAAATTTTAGCTTTAAAATCTGCTCCCGTCTTTAACGCATAAGTATATTTTTGGGCACGCGTATTTTGCAGCATAACAGATGCATTTTTATCATCACTATTTACCAATGCAAATGCCGATTTAGGCAAGGCATCAAAAAATGATTTTTTAACATCACGATACTCGGCAAAAGTTTTATGATAATCTAAATGATCGTGCGATAAATTGGTAAAAATTCCACCTGTGAAAAACAAGCCTGCCGTACGTTTTTGATGAATTCCATGAGAACTAACCTCCATAAAACAATACGTAACTTGCTCATTTACCATCTTATTTAAAAACCGATTAATTGTTATTGAATCAGGCGTTGTATGCGTTGCCTTATATTCGGTTTTATTTACTTTAATATTTACTGTAGAAAGCAACCCTGTTGCATACCCTGCTTTAGTGAATAAATTATACAATAACGTAGCCACCGTAGTTTTACCATTAGTGCCTGTAACCCCCACCAACTTTAGTTTTGACGATGGGTTATCAAAAAAATTAGCCGCTAAAATTGCTAATGCCGCATTCGAATCTTGAACTTGAATATAGGTTACTTCTTGATTTTTTTGAGCTGGAATATTTTCGCAAATTATAGCAACAGCCCCTAAATCAATAGCTTTATTTATAAATTTATGTCCATCAAAAGCGGTTCCTTTTTGAGCAACAAACACATCGTTTTTTTGCACTTTTCTACTATCAAAAACGATTTCAGAAATATCTATATTGGTATTTCCAAAAACAGCCTCAACAGCAACTTTATACAATATGTGTTGTAAATTTTTCAATTACGATAATTCTAAAACGATAGTTGTTCCTTTTTTTATTATTTGTCCTTTTTTAATAGATTGATGCTTTACTTTTCCAACACCAAAAAACTGAACTTTTAATCCTAAATTTTCTAATAGTGACACCGCATCCATTCCACTCATTCCTTCTACATCAGGTATTGTTTTTTTAAGACTTCTTAATTTAGCATAATAACTATTATAGCTTTTATCTACACCCGGAATAGCAACTGTATCAGAAACTACTTGATCTTTTATTGGAGTTGTTGTATAAATTTTTTGAGCTATTTCTTTAAATACTGGCGCTGCCACTGTAGCACCATAGTATCCCTTGTCTTTTTCAGGATCATGAACAACAACAATACAAGAATATTTAGGGTTTTCAACAGGAAAAAATCCTACAAACGACGCTACATAATGATCGTTCGAATAAGCCCCGTTTACCACTTTTTTTGCAGTACCTGTTTTACCAGCCATTGAAAAATTAGGAGAATAAATATTTGCTGCAGTTCCTTTTTTAACCACATTTTCCATTACTTTTTTCACCTTATCAATTGTAACTTGTGAAGCAATTTTTTTATTTAACACCACTTTTTCAAATCGTTTTTTTACTTTATGCCCCACGCGTATTTCTTTTATAAAACGCGGCTTTACCTCTTCCCCGTTATTAGCTACAGCATTATAAAAAGTTAATATTTGCAATGGGGTCAACATTACGCCATAGCCCCAAGCCATCCATTCAAGAGATATTTTGCTCCATCTATCTTTATTTTCTGGAGAAGGAATATAAGGTTGACCTTCGCCCTTAATTTTAACCCCCGTTTGTTTATCTAAACCAAAAGATTTTATTCTATTAACAAACTTTTCTGGTTGATGGTCGTAATATTTTTTAACCGTTTTTACAAAACCCACATTTGACGATACTTCAAAAACACGAGCAAGTGATATTTTACCATACCCCCCATGATGAGAATCTTGAACTTTTTTACCATTAACAAAAATTCTTCCTTTTTCAGTATCGACAACAGTAGAGGTATCAACCACTTTATCTTCTAACACCGTCATTAAACTCGCCAACTTAAAGGTAGACCCTGGTTCTTGACTTTCCCAAACAGCATAATTTCTTTTCTCGTAATAGGTTCCTTTTGAAGTTCTTCCTAAGTTAGAAATCGCTTTAATTTCTCCTGTTTTCGTTTCCATGACTACCGCACACCCATGATCTGCATTAAATTTTTCTAGCTGTTTTAGTAATGAATGGTGTGTAATATCTTGAATATTTACATCAATCGTAGTTATAACATCTTTACCATCTACAGGTTCTTGCTCATTTACATCGTTAATAGGTTTCCATTGTCCTTTTGCTATTTTCTGTTTAAGACGCCACCCGTTTTTTCCTTCCATATAATCAGCAAAAGCCCCTTCTATACCCGCACCTCCACGACGGTCGTCATAACCAATGGTACGTTCAGCAATTTTACCAATAGGGTGAACACGTACCGTTTTTTGTTCAGCAATAAAACCCCCTCTATAAACTCCCAATTTAAAAATTGGAAAACTTTGCATTTTTACATAATCATTATACCCAACATTACGCGCCAGCAACAAATACCGATTTTTACGTTTTTTTGCTTCACGTAATTTATGTTGATAATACCGCGCTGGCTCACCTAACATATTTGAAAGCGATTGCGACAAAGCCTCTATATTTTTTTCAAAAACCTCATCTTCTACAGCCATCACATCCATTCTAATAGTGTACCTAAACATAGAGGTTGCTAATAAATTTCCATCAGAAGCATACACATTACCTCTATTCGCATAAATAGTATCGTTTTTTATAGTTGTTTGTTTTGATAGTTTTTTATACTTATCACCTTGAACATACTGTAAATCAACTATTTTACCAATAATAACAAACAAAAAAAGCGTTATCAATATTGCTACCGCATAAAGTTTACTTACTATATTTTTTTTATGTGTTACCAATTAACCTTACTGTTTATTTATCTCTACTTTTATTCTTTCAGGAGGTGTTGTTGCAGGTACCAAACCAACTGATTGCACTTTTTTTCTAATACTACTCTCCATCTTCATACGCGTTAAAATGGTTCCTATATCTATATACTGAGCATGTAATTTTCGTTTAATTTTATTAAGCTTAGCTATCTTAACCACTTTTTCATCAGCACTATGCGCACTAGAAATCATAAATAAAAACAAAGTCACCACGAAAATAAAAATGCGCCAGTTTTTAAAAGACGACTCATTCGTAAGAAAATTACCCCGCAAAATGCCGTATATATTTTTTTTAACTTTCGACATACCCCTCTTTTAATTCAGCAACCCTAAGCTTAGCACTACGAGCTCGATTGTTTTGTTTAATTTCTATTGATGATGGAACAATTAACTTACCTACTTTCTTTAATGGCTCATTTGTATTACCATAAAAATCTTTCTCTGGCTCGCTTTTACCAAACACCCCTGTTTGTATAAACCTTTTAACCAAACGATCTTCTAACGAATGATACGAAATAACACTTATTCTCCCTGCTGGATTCAACAACCCAGGCATTTGCATTAACAATTCTTTTAAAGCCTCCAATTCTTGATTTACCTCAATACGTATAGCCTGAAATATTTGAGCTAATATTTTATGCTCTTTTGACTTTATAAGAAATTGCTGTAACACTTCTTTTAATTGAAAACTAGTTTTTATTTCCTGTTTTTCTCTTGCCAACACTATTGTTCTTGCCAGCACCCTAGCATTTCTCAACTCCCCATACAAAAACAATATATCCGCTAATTTCTCTTCACTATATCGATTAATCACTTTTTTTGCAGATAACTCAGACTTCGGATTCATTCGCATATCTAAATCAACATCAAACCTAGTCGAAAAACCTCGTTCAACCACATCAAATTGATGAGACGAAACACCCAAATCTGCCAAAATTCCATCTACTTTTTGAACACCATAAAAGCGTAAAAACCGAGTAATAAACCTAAAATTTTGATCAATCAACACAAATCGCTCATCATTAATTTTATTTTGTAACGCATCTGGGTCTTGATCAAACGCAAACAACCTTCCTTTCTCCCCTAAGTGTTTTAATATTTCTTGCGAATGCCCACCACCACCAAAAGTTACATCTATATAAACACCATCACGCTTTATATTAAGCGCCGCCACACTTTGCTCCAACAAAACAGACTTATGATAACTCATCTATATCAGAATTTCCCATTACTTCTTCGGCTAAATCAGCAAAATCTACCGTCGCTTCATCAATCACTTTTTCATACTGATCTTTATCCCATATTTCAATAATATTAATCGCCGAAGACAATACTACTTGTTTTTTAATATTTGCAAACTGACACAAATCTTTTGGTATCAAAATTCTACCCGAAGCATCCATTTCTACAATTTTCACTCCTGCAGTAAACCGACGAATAAAATCATTATTCTTTTTTACAAACCTATTTAGCTTGTTTATTTTTTGCATTACTAAATTCCACTCTTGCATTGGATACAACTCTAAACAAGGTTGAAAAACAGCTCGCTTAAGAACAAAACCCTCTTGTAGTAAAGGCAATAATTGCTTTTTAAAAGCCGATGACACCATCAACCTTCCTTTTGCATCTGCCTTACATTCGTATGTTCCTATTAAGTTTACCAAGCCTGCACTTACTTTAATTTATTCAAATTTATAAAATTTTTACCACTTTTTACCACTTTTTACCACTTTGTTGATAAGTTTTAATATTTTACCCATTCTGGTGTTTTTTTTAGCTAAAAAAACCAAATAAAAAAACACTACCCTTATTAGCAAAAAAGGCTATCTTTGTGATGATGTAAATCAAACAGTACATGACTGAATTTTTAAAGAAAGAAGGGAAATTCACCTATGCAGAAGCTGGTGAAGGAAAAGCTATTATAATACTACACGGCTTAATGGGGGCTTTAAGTAATTTTGATGAAACATTTAATTACTTTTCAAAAAAAGGATATCACGTTCTTATACCAGAATTACCTTTATACACGTTACCATTACTTAAAACCAATGTGAAGAATTTAGCAAAATTTTTGCACGATTTTATTGAGTTTAAAAATTTAAAGGATGTTATTTTATTAGGAAATTCTTTAGGCGGACACATTGCTCTATATTATTTAAAACACTACCCTCAATACGTATCTGGACTCGTATTAACTGGAAGCTCTGGACTATACGAAAACTCTATGGGTAATAATTACCCTCGACGTGGCGACAAAGAATTTGTTAGAAAAAAAGCTCGTGAGGTTTTTTACGACCCTGCAATAGCAACCGACGAACTTATAGAACAAGTATATGAAGTTGTTAACAACAGAAACACTCTTATTAAAACATTAGCAATAGCTAAAAGTGCTGTGCGACACAATATGGCAAAAGATTTACCAAAAATGAAACAGCCTACCTGTTTAATTTGGGGCAAACAAGACACGGTTACTCCTCCTGAGGTTGCTGAAGAGTTTAATAAATTTTTACCTAACGCTGATTTATTTTGGATTGACAAATGTGGTCATGCCGCCATGATGGAAACTCCTGACCAATTTAACCAAATACTCGAAAACTGGCTTAACAGTAAAAATTTATAACCCCTAAATAAACGTATCGTGTTTTCGAAACTACAGTACTTTTAAAAACAAAAAAACTTATACGCTTCAAAAGCCACAAGTATAAAAACTAAAACGATTAGCTTAAATTTACCCGAATGAAAATAAAATCGGCAGAGTTTATAATGAGTAATAGCAATGTTAATAAGGCTCCTAAAGAAGCTATACCCGAGTATGCTTTTATCGGTCGTTCTAACGTAGGTAAATCTTCGTTAATTAATATGTTAATGAACCGAAAAGACCTAGCCAAAACCTCTGGAAAACCTGGCAAAACACAACTTATTAATCATTTTAAAATTAATAACGAATGGTTTTTAGTTGATTTACCTGGATATGGCTATGCTCAGGTTTCAAAAAAAAAGCGAACTATATTTCAACACTTTATAAAAAATTATTTTAAAGAACGTGAACAACTTGCCTGTACTTTTGTTTTAATTGATTCTCGCCACGACCCCCAAAAAATAGATTTAGAATTCATGCAATTTTTGGGCGAAAACAACATTCCGTTTTGTATTGTTTTTACCAAAGCTGATAAATTAGGAGGAGCAAGCCTAAACAAACAAATTACCGCATACAAAAAAGAATTGCTTAAATATTGGGAAGCGCTACCCTTAAGTTTTATAACCTCTTCATCTACAGGAATGGGCAGAGATGAGTTTCTAAAGTTTATTGAGCAAGTAAATCAAGACATTGCCAATAATTTTAAATAAAAACCCTAATTTCAGCCTCCTGCATTAAAACATTAACTTTATTAATTAAATGCATTCCACCAAAAAAAATCTACAGGTTTTACACGAAGACAACCATATTATAGTTGTTAACAAACGTGCTGGCGACCTTACACAAGGCGACAAAACTGGCGACAAAACACTATCTGATGCAGTTAAAGAATACATTAAAGAAAAATACAACAAACCTAGCAATGTTTTTTTAGGCACCGTACATCGGTTAGACCGTCCTACTACTGGCATTGTTATTTATGCTCGCACCTCAAAAGCCTTGGAACGTTTAAATAAAATGCTACGCGATAAATCTATTAAAAAGACCTATTGGGCAATTGTACAAAACCAACCAGAAAAACCAACAGACACTTTAATCAACTACTTAAAAAAGAATCCTAAAAACAATAAATCTAGCGTATTTAATAAAGAAATCGAAGGTAGTAAAAAAGCTATTCTTGAATATAAAACACTTAAACAATTAAACCATTATTGGCTACTAGAAATTGATTTAAAAACTGGACGCCATCATCAAATTCGAGCGCAACTTTCTAATATTAATAGCATTATTAAAGGCGATTTAAAATATGGCGCCAAAAGAAGCAATAAAGACGGTAGTATTCATTTACATGCACGAAAAATAGAATTTACACACCCCGTAAGCAAACTACCTCTAAAAATAATTGCTCCTACACCAGATGACCCTATTTGGAATGCTTGCCTATAAACGTTGTATTATTTAGCTGGCAGAAAAATTAACTTATTTTTAGATTGTTCTATTTCTTGCCTGTTAAGTTTCATCTTTACAAAATCGCCCTTTAAATACTTTTGCACTTGATCTTTATAAAACGGACTAAATACATTGCCCGACTGACCTGTTGGCAAAATAGCATAACTATTTTCTACATCAGAAAAGTCAATAACCCTACGGGTTGACGGCCCTGCATTTACTTTATAATAACCTGTGCTATCTAATTTAAAAATTTGATTATTTATTACCTCATTACCTCCAACCGTTTCTAAAGGTCCTACATTGAAAATTTTACGTAACAATCCGCCTGCTTTACCAATAGCATGCTCGTATTCTACAGAGAGTACGCGATTCCACGTCCAATCATCAACATTCTCCCCTAATTGATTTTGCAAAAACTCAATTGCTTTTTTATAGGCAGCTGTACATATTTCTTCTTTTGTTTCTATTTTATCTTTAGTAGAAATATCATCCCACCAAACCGATTGTTCTCTTTTTACCTGCTCTTCTAAAACTTTATCTTGCAACTGCGTGTTAATAAATAAATTAAATGAACTTTTTAATTCATCTTTATACGTTGCTTTCAAAAATTCATATATAAATCGATTATAAATAGTAGGCGCAACACTAGTTTTTTCATACACTCCTTGCCAGTTCTGCAAAATAGAAAAAGCTTTTTTCGCTGAAGCAGAAAGAGTTTCTTTTTTAACACTACTCAATAAAGCCTTTACAATGTCTGGGGCTGTAGCCGAAGTAACATCATAAGTCATTTTAGCCACGTCTTTTGCCGTAAAATTGTTTTTAGACTGCAGCAGTTGTACTATTCTTTTAGCTCTATCTTCAGGTTGATAATACCCTGTATACAACTTGCCTTTTACCGAATCTGGTTGATTGTTAGCAGAATACACATAATGCCAATCTGGATTAATCGCCTTAGGGTTATATTTATAATCTAAAAACTCGAGTATTTCATCTTTACCCGATGCCCCATCTAAATACATTTTAGAAGACAAACTATCTCTAAGTCGATATAATTTAGCCGAACCAAACCAAGCAATATTATTTTTAACATCGCCGTACATCACATTTAATCCTGGTGCATGTATTTTTGAAGTTGCAATTTCAAATGCTAACAGCGAATGTGCATGCGACATTTCGTAAGACACATCTAATAAATGATTAGGTAATTGCGTGTAAATCCAATTCATAGCAATTGGTCGTTTATCTTTTACCTGCTCAATTAATCCATTTATTATTGGACCATGCTTACTTACTTTTACTTGGTATATAGTGTCTTTTGCCCCTTTTACTTTAATCTGTTTATTTATTAAAGTATAGATTTGATAACCCTCAGGAGTTTTGTACTCCATCGAATTTTTCGGATTGTTTTGCTCTACATAAAAATTTAAATCATCGTTCTGTAACATGGTTAAACCATAAGCGTAATTTGCATTATGACCTAAAAGAGGAAAAGGCATTAAAGCCAAATTAAATCCGTAAATTTCAAAATCAGGGGTCTTAATATGATTTTGATACCAAACCGAAGGCTGTGAAAAACCTATATGAGGGTCATTAGCAAAAATTACTTTTCCATTTTTTGTTTTTTGAGGAGCCAAAACCCATGAATTACTCCCTATAAAAGAAGAAACAGGTAATTTATCCATTATAGCACTCACTGCTTTAGAAAAATTAGCTTCAATTTCAGAATTTGAGTTTGTTTTATTAATGGTCAAATTTTTACTGAAAGTACTTAATAACTCATTAACATAAGGCGTTCCTAATTTTTCTTTTATTTCGGTTAATAACGGATCTGTTTTATGCGCAACAGCAAAGCTAAAAGCCATATAGCCAAAAACATTATAAATATCTTTTATGGTATATTTTTCTTTTTTTACTCCCACTAAATAAAACTCAAGCGGAGTTGCTCCTTTTTTTATAAATTGATTTACACCATCTAAATACGCGACTGTTAATTGATATGCTGGTGAGTTTTTATCTAAGGTGTTAATTGTTTTTTCGGCAGCTTCTTCAATTCCTAATCCTGAAAAAAACGCATCTACCCTTACAAGGTCTTTCCCGAAAATTTCCGACAAACGTCCCGCTGCAATTCTTCTAATTAATTCCATTTGCCACAACCTATCTTGCGCATGCACATACCCTAAAGCCGTATAAGCATCTTTTTGGTTCTGTGCATAAATATGAGGCACCCCCACCTCATCATAATACACCGTTACCTTGCTAGAAATATCGGCTAATTTTAACTCTCCGTTATAAATAGGATATAATGTTTTTACAAACAACCATGCTGCTATACTTAACAAAAGTAAAAGCACCAAAACAATTTTCACCCCTTTTTTTAACCACCTCATATAATTTGATTTTACCCAAATATACTAAGTTTTAGTATTGCTTCTACTGCCTGATTATAAAATTATTACATCCTATTTTAGTTTTTTTTAGCTTGTTAATAAATTACCAAAAAGTCAACTTAAACTAATTTCAAGCTCTAAAACCTTATTAAACGGGTAATAATTATACGAATTCACCATTAACAAACTACAAATACCACAACCGTAAAACTTATTTTAAAAAATTCTGCTCTATCAATCCAAAGATTGTTTGTATTTTTGATGCTCAAAAAATTTATTACGCCTAATGAAAAAAATTCAAATGGTTGACCTGCAAAGTCAATACCAAAAAATTAAAAATACGGTGGATTCTTCTATTCAAGAAGTGTTAAACTCTTCTGCATACATTAACGGACCTTATGTTCGTGAATTTCAGACAGATTTAGAAACGTATTTAAATGTTAAACACGTAATTCCGTGTGCTAATGGTACTGACGCCCTGCAAATTGCCATAATGGGATTAGGCTTAGAACAAGGTGACGAAGTAATTACTGCTGATTTTACCTTTGCCGCTACTGTAGAAGTAATTGCTCTACTAAAATTAACCCCTATATTAGTTGATGTTGAACCGGACACATTTAACATTGACATCGAAGCCTTAAAAAAAGCTATTACACCTAAAACAAAAGCAATTGTTCCTGTACATTTATTTGGACAATGTGCCAATATGGAAGCCATTTTAAAAATTGCTAAAGAACACAATTTATTTGTAATTGAAGATAATGCCCAAGCTATTGGCGCTAATTATACTTTTTCTGATGGAACAAAAAAGAAAGCAGGTACTATTGGAAATGTAGGTACAACTTCGTTTTTCCCTTCTAAAAATTTGGGGTGCTATGGTGATGGCGGCGCTATTTTTACTAATGACGATGCATTAGCCCACACACTTCGCGGAATGGTAAACCACGGCATGTACAAACGTTACCACCACGATGTAGTTGGGGTAAACTCTCGTTTAGATTCTATTCAGGCGGCTATATTAAAAGCTAAATTACCTTTATTAGATAGCTATTGTGATGCTCGTAGAAAAGCGGCTGAATATTATTCGGCGGCATTTGCAAATAATCCAAATATTATTACCCCTACTATTAGTAGTTTTACCACGCATGTTTTTCATCAATATACATTAAAAATTACTAATGGAAAACGTAATGCATTACATCAGCATTTGTTAAACAACAATATTCCAAACGCCATCTATTACCCTATTCCATTACATGCACAAAAAGCATATCAAGATAGCAGGTATAATGAAGCTGATTTTAGCATTACCAATGAATTAATTGACCAAGTAATTTCGTTACCTATGCATACAGAATTAGACGAAGAACAATTACAATTTATTACCAAAACAATTTTAGATTTTATAAACTAACTTGAAATGAAAAAAATATTAGTTACTGGAGGTTTAGGTTTCATCGGGTCTCATACCGTTGTAGAATTACAAAACGCAGGTTTTGAAGTAGTAATTATTGATAATTTATCAAACTCAAAAATTGAAGTTTTAAATCAAATTACCTCAATTACGGGCATACAACCTGATTTTTACCAATTAGATTTACGAATTAAAAATGATGTTAAAAATTTCTTTAACAATAACACTGTTGATGGTATTATCCATTTCGCTGCTTCTAAAGCGGTTGGTGAAAGCGTAGAAAAGCCCCTATTGTATTATGAAAATAACATAACTACACTAGTATATTTATTACAAGAAATGAAAGAACGAAAATTGGATAATTTTATTTTCAGTTCTTCATGTACTGTTTATGGGCAAGCAGATGAATTACCTATCACCGAAAACGCCCCCACTAAACCCGCCGAATCACCTTATGGAAACACCAAACAAATTGGTGAAGAAATTATAAAAGATAGCTGTAATGCTTACGAATTAAACGCTATTGCCTTACGTTATTTTAATCCAATTGGCGCACACGATAGTGTAAAAATTGGCGAATTACCAATTGGTGTTCCTCAAAATTTAATTCCATTTGTAACACAAACTGCTGCTGGAATTAGAGAACAACTTTCGGTTTTTGGAGACGATTATCCTACACCTGATGGCACTGCTGTTCGTGATTATATTCATGTTGTTGATTTAGCTAAAGCTCATATTGCCGCTTTACAAAGACTTATTAATAAAAACAACAAACAACATTTCGAATTTTTTAATGTTGGAACAGGAAAAGGAAGCTCTGTTTTAGAAGTAATTAAAGCTTTTGAAACGGTTACTGGCAAAAAACTAAACTACAAAATTGTAGATCGCCGTGCAGGAGATATTACCGCTGCATATGCCGACACTACTTTAGCCAACAAAGAACTTCATTGGAAAACAGAAAAAACACTTGAAGAAGCCTTACTTTCTGCATGGAAATGGCAAGAAAAACAATAAATAAAAGCCCTCTAAAAATATTTTTTAGAGGGCTTTTTTAACTACAAACCATTTATTGATCTCTTGTTACATCAATAGTTATACGCAAGGCATGTTGCATATTAGAACTATCATAATACGTGCCACTTATAGTTGCTTTTATTTGCTCGCCAACCAAACCAAAATCAGTTAAATTATACACCAAATTATTAGCAGGATTACCATCATCTATATCTAAACCAAATGCTTTTAAATAATTGCTTTCTGGTATTGGCACAGTACCAGAACTCGGCAATGTTTGAGCAGAAACAGGATTTGAAAATGAAAATAATTTGAAAATCATAAACGAATTGGATACATTATCAGTAGCTGTTAGTTTAAAATAACTCTGTACTCCTGTAGTTGCTGGTATATTGTAATATATAGCATCTATATTATTGTTAAAATAAACAATATTACTATCGATTTTCATTTCTATTTTTTCAGACATCACAATAGCATTGTTTTGACATGAACAAATAACTAAAAAAACCATAATACGTTTGAAAATTTTCATACAAATAATTTTAAATTAAACTCTTATTTTTTTTAATACGGTAACTTTTTAATTCTCATTTTTAATTTGTCTTTTAACAGACTCAATTCTTTTAGGCCTTCATTCTCTTTCTAGATAAAAGCTTTATATTTATTTCTTACAAAGATTCGTATAACCAGAAAATTTATCATAAGGTAAAACCCTTTTTTTAGAAGTGATTTTTCCTCTTTAATTCAACCTCCCTTTATTATTACTAAAAAATGTACTTTTTTTATTACTGTCATAAAACAAAAAAGACCGTCAAAAGACAGTCTCATTTATTTTTTACTTTAAAATTATAATTTACTCAAAACTTGCTCCACTAGCCGTAACATTTCTGTCAATTTTACGCATTAAGCCTTGTAGCACTTTTCCTGGACCTACCTCGATAAATTCTGTTCCCCCATCAGCAATCATCTGTTGGATAGATTGTGTCCATTTTACAGGAGCCGTTAATTGTGCAATTAAATTTTCTTTAATTTTTACTGGATCATTTACCGCTTTTGCTACTACATTTTGATAAATCGCACAAATAGGCTGATTAAAATTTGTTGCTTCAATTGCAGCCGCTAACTCTTCACGAGCAGGCTCCATTAAAGGAGAATGAAAAGCCCCTCCAACAGGTAAAACCAATGCTCTTTTAGCCCCTTTTTCAGTTAATAATTTACAGGCTTTTTCAACAGCTTTCACCTCACCAGAAATTACCAATTGCCCTGGGCAATTATAGTTTGCAGCAACAACAACTCCGTCAACTTCAGCACAAGTGTCTTCAACTACTTTATCTTCTAAGCCTAAAACAGCCGCCATAGTTGAAGGTGTTATTTCACAAGCTTTTTGCATAGCTAAAGCACGTTTAGAAACTAATTGCAACCCATCTTCAAAAGATAAAACTTGATTAGCCACCAATGCTGACAACTCACCTAAAGAATGTCCTGCAACCATTTCGGGTTTAAAATCATCACCCAACACTTTGGCTAAAATTACCGAATGTAAAAAAATTGCAGGCTGCGTTACTTTAGTTTGTTTGAGCTCTTCGGCTGTACCTTCAAACATCACATCAGTAATAGAGAAACCTAAAATCTTATTTGCTTTTTCAAAATGTTCTTGAGCTAACGGTGATTTTTCATATAAATCTAACCCCATACCCGTATATTGAGCCCCTTGACCTGGAAAAATATATGCTTTCATGTATTTTTTTCTGTTTATTTTTTGTTTGTTACTGCAAACATACAAATTTTTAAATCTTGTATCTTTATTTCTACAACAGCATAACAAAAAATAACGTACATCTATTACGGATACAAAAGGTATTTACTTCTAGTGTTTTTAAATTTTTCTAAATCGTTTTGCCAACCAGCCTTGATTTCTTTAACAGACATACCTTGAATTATTTGTTTTTGTAACGTTTCAGTCCCAGCTAACTTTGAAAAAAATGCATTAAAAAACACTTTTTTATCTGTTGTATGGTTATACGCCTCTATAAGCCAATTTAAATTAATATAGCCTAATTTTTGGGCAGCTCTTAAATCACGACCATAATTTATTTCACCTTTATTTTTTGGGTTTTTAGCTCCAAAATTAGGTTGTGGTATAAATTGAAAAGGAAAATATTTTTTTGACAAATAAGGTGACCCAAATATTTGAAATTGCATTTCAGTACCACGACCACAACTTACATTTGTTCCTTCAAAAAAACATAAGCTAGGATATAAATTAATTGAAGTGGCATTGGGTAAATTTGGCGAGGGTTTTATAGGTAAATTATACGTTGAAGCATGGGTGTAATTTTTTAACGGAACTACTGTAAGGTTACATTTTATCTTATTTTTTAACCACCCCTCACCGTTTATCATTTTAGCATATTCTCCTATTGTCATTCCATAAACAATCGGTACTGAATGCATTCCTACAAAACTTTTAAATTCTTTTTCTAATATGGGGCCATCAACATAATGTCCGTTCGGATTTGGACGATCTAAAACAACTACTGGAATATTTTGCTCTGCACAAGCCTCCATAACATAGTGTAAGGTCGAAATATAGGTGTAAAAACGCACTCCCACATCTTGTATGTCAAACAACATAACATCTATGTTTTGCAATTGTGCTTTGGCAGGTTTTCTATTTTTCCCATACAAAGAAATTACAGGCAGCCCAGTAGCTTTATCAACACCATCGCTAACATGCTCTCCTGCATCTGCAACTCCTCTAAAACCATGCTCTGGAGCAAATGCCTTAACGATATTTATTTTTAAAGACATTAAAGAGTCTACCAAATGAATAGGCTTATTATGTGCTTTAAAAATAACACTTGTTTGATTGGCTACAACCCCTACTTTTTTTCCTTTTAACAACGGTAAATAGTCATTAGTTATATTAGCTGCTTCTATAATTTTAACAACTGAAGAAGTATGCATTTCTGTTTTTTTATCAGATTGTTTTTCTTTATTTTTTTTAGCACTACAGCTTAATAAAACTAGCACAAACAAAAATGTTATCTGTTTTTTCATAATCTTAAAGTATTAATATTTTAAAATTTTAAACATTGCTTTTTTACACCAAATACTGTGTTACAAAGTTAACATCCATGAAAGCATGATTTTCAATTCAACTAATTATTCTGTACCGTTATTTTTATACACTTCTAAAATTTTTCTCACATTCTTATACTTCTGTAATAGTTCATTAGCTTTTTGCTCATTAATATCTAACTCATCCATAACCATACGAATTCCTCTAGAAACTAATTTTTTATTAGACAGTTGCATATCTACCATTTTGTTTCCTTTTACCCTACCTAACTTTATCATTACTGTAGTAGAAATCATATTTAATGCTAATTTTTGAGCTGTTCCTGCTTTCATTCTAGTGCTACCCGTAACAAATTCTGGACCTACAATTAGCTCTATAGGATAATCCACTTCTTTTGATAATGGTGAGTTTTTATTACAAGTAATACAGCCAGTTACTATATTATTTTCTTTTGCTTTTTTAACTCCTCCTATTACATAAGGCGTAGTACCAGAAGCTGCTAAACCTATTAAAACATCTTTGTCATTAATATTGTATTGTTGTAAATTTTTCCATGCCAGTGTTGTATCGTCTTCAGCATTTTCAACTGCTTTTCTTAAAGCTATATCACCCCCTGCAATTAAGCCTATTACCCAATTATCAGGAACCCCATAAGTTGGAGGACATTCTGAAGCATCTAACACGCCAAGTCTTCCACTTGTACCTGCACCAATGTAAAACAACCTACCACCTTTTTTCATTTTTTGATAAATCTCATCAATTAATTTCTCTAAATCAGGTATTACTTTTTCTATTACATAAGGAACCGTTTTATCTTCTGTATTAATATGGGTGAGTAACTCATTGGTACTCATTTTTTCTAAATCATTATAATCTGATGATTGTTCAGTTGTTAAATTATTTTTCATTTTCTATCTTTAAAAATAAGTAAGCACAAAATCGTTAAAAGTGCATTAACAAATATATTCATAAACCCAAAATCGAATTGAAACCAACGAATAAAATAATAGTTTAATAAATAGGTTACTATAGGCATTGCTACACAAATAATGGGTACTGCTGCATCTTTTATTTTTATTTTTGTGAAAATTCCTAGCATATACAATCCTAATAGAGGTCCATAAGTATATCCAGCTACTTTAAAAATAGTCGAAATTACATCGCCTTTACTACTAGAAAATAACATAATAATAGAAAAAACGACTACTGAAAAACCAAATAAAACAGCGTTTTTTAATTGCTTTTTTTGTTTTGAATTTTTGTGTTGTATATCTAAAAAATCGTGTGTAAACGAAGTGGTTAATGCTGTTAAAGCAGAGTCTGCACTAGAAAATGAAGCTGCCGTAATACCTAAAATAAAACTTATTGCTGCAACAATACCAAAGTAATTTAATGACAACATTGGAAATAAATTATCTGTATTAATAAATCTACCATTTTCTACTTGCAATGGTATATTAAATTCTTCAGCATACATATAGAGCATAACGCCTAATCCTAAAAATAAAAATTGAACCAATGCTAATACTAAACTAAAAGTTAACACATTACGTTGGGCTTCTTTTTTATTTTTACATGTTAGTGTTTTTTGCATCATGTTTTGATCTAAACCTACCATGGCTATAGCAATTAAAACCCCTGAAATGAATTGTTTAAAAAAGTTGCTACCAGAATTAAAATCCCAATTAAAAATTTTAAAATATTTATGATGGGTTATCGAAGTTATTGTTTCTGAAAAATTTAAATTTAGCGAACTCTTAACTACATAAATGGATACTATTACCGCCAATAACAAAAAAAACGTTTGTAAAGTATCTGTCCATACAATCGTTTTAATACCTGATTTATGGGTATAAAGCCATATTAATACCAAAATAATAATTACCGTTATAAAAAATGGAATACCAAAAGCATCAAAAACAGCATATTGCAAAATTTTTGCTGCTAACAAAAGCCTTAAAGAAGCTCCAAATGATTGCGATATTAAAAAAAACAGCGACCCTGTTTTATAGGTTTTTACTCCAAAACGAGATTTTAAATAGGTGTAAATTGAAACTAATTTTAAATCGTAGTAAATGGGTAAAAGCACATAAGTTATAAATACATACCCAACTATGTTTCCAAAAACAAATTGCAAATAATAGAAATAGTTGTTACTAACCATTCCTGGAATAGATACAAAAGTAACTCCCGACAATACTGCTCCAATCATTCCAAAAGCAACCACTTGCCAAGGTGATTTTCTATCGC
This sequence comes from Tenacibaculum sp. UWU-22, assembly GCF_041021355.1. NCBI lineage: Bacteria > Pseudomonadati > Bacteroidota > Flavobacteriia > Flavobacteriales > Flavobacteriaceae > Tenacibaculum > Tenacibaculum sp. UWU-22. The sequence continues at coordinate 408,694 of NZ_JBFNGP010000001.1, forward strand.
CAGTATAAAAAGAGTTTTCACTTGTGTTTTTAGAAACAAAATGAGATATTAAAAGTAATATCGCAAAATAAGATGCTATTATTATTAAAACTAGTGTTGCATTCATTTAAATCAGCAAATTTACTTGTTAAACTTTAATTTATTTTTTTCAGCAGGTTAATTATTAATATCTGGTTAACTTAAAAAAACTAATATATTTTTATTTCTCTGAGCTGCAAATTATAATTCTTTAAATCTTCAAAAGAATCTAACACATCAAGAGCGTCATTATTTTCTACCCAAAACCTCAATTTATCTGTACCGTTAATAATATCTATAGGATGTTGAGTGTAATTGTATTCATAAGGCGGTTTTTTCCATTCAAAATCTTTTCCTAAATAATGGTAAAACTCACGCAATAATAATTGTCCTAATCGCCATGGTCTATACTCAGCTCTATTAGTGATATGCACCTGAACACCACCACACACTTTATTTGCTTGTTTTTGAAAAGTTGGAAGAAAAGTTACAGGCCTTAGAACAAACCCTTTTAGTTTTGATTTTTGCACAACTGATTTTAAATGATTTTCATAAAACGAAAAAGGCTCTATTTTAGAATGACCAACTATTTCTAACGACTGAGTTGTTCCTCTACCTTCACTCAACAAAGTACCCTCAAATAACACTGTTGCCGGAAAAGTTAATGTGCTTTCAGCACGAGGTAAATTTGGAGACGGTAATAACCAAGGTAATTTTGTATCACTAAAATACATATTTCGGCTCCAATGCTCCATCTTTATTACCCTATAATTAGCCTGTTCTTTTGCCCAAAATTTTTGATGCATTAAACCAACCTCTCCCATCGTCATTGCATGCCGAAAAGGCATTGGGTGTCGCCCAACAAACGACCTATATTTGAGGTCTAGAACATTTCCTTCTACATCAATTCCGTTTATAGGGTTGGGACGATCAAGCACGCAAACTTCAATTTCTTTATTACTACATTTCTCTAACATTAATGTAAGCGTGTATATATAGGTATAAATTCTACAACCCACATCTTGCAAATCAACAAATAAATGATCAATACCCTCCAACATTTCATCAGTTGGAATCCGAGTTTCAGAATACAAAGAATATACTGGAATTTTAAAATACGGATGAATACTATGATCTGTTTCAATCATATTATCTTGTACATCGGTAGCAAAACCATGTTGTGGCCCAAATAATTTTATAAATCGATTACCAAATATTTCTTTAAATTTAAGTGCCGCATGCGTAAATTTAGCATCCACAGAAGCATTATGACACAACAATGCCACATTTCCTTTAAATGATTTTTGGAGTGCTTTATCATTTACTAAAACATCTAACCCTGTTAGTACTTTCATAATTACAATATTATAAATTATAAAAGGTGTCTAAAAATACAAATTGCCTTATTCTTATTTTTTGCAACAACAACTTTTAGACACCTCTTTTATTTTTATTATTTTTTTTAAATAGATGGATCTGCAGGCGTATTAGGATTATTTTCTCTTTCTATTGATGGATAAGGATAATAGTTTCTATTTCGTTCATTTGTAGTATTTGCAGCAGAAGGTACGACAAAATTAGGATGAAATCGTTTACTATCTTCAAATCTTAAACCTGTTAAAAATAATTCTATACATCTATTTTTATAGATTTCTTCTAAAATATCTTCTTTGCTGGTTACATCTCCTGTCCACGCAGGAAGGTTAGCATTTACCCCAAGAGGATCATCATTTTTTTGTCTTACTTTGTTAATTTGAATTACTGCATTTACAAAATCATCTTGTCTGGCATAAGCTTCTGCTTTTATCAACATCATTTCTCCTGGAAGATAAATCGGAATAGATGTAGTACTTGTAGCAAAAAAACCTAACATTTCACTAAGTGCTTGTCCACCAGCATCAGCATTAGCATTACCAGCATCAGCGCCTAGGTAAAAATCAATACGTTGATCACCTGTTTCAGGCAGGTATGCACCTAATAATCCAAAGTTTTTTTGCGGATTTAAATCTGATGAATTTACAGTTCTATTCCAAATAGGGTTTTGGTTATTAGCATCGTACACCCACATAGAGTTAGTAGTATCAGTACTATTTAATACGGCATCAGCCGCCGTAACTGCTTCAGTATAGTTAGTTGCCATTAATTGATATCTAGCTAAAAATGCGTTAACTGTTTTTTCTAAACTAAAATCTGACCAAAGAACAGCAGATTTAAAATCATTAGATACAGGTGTAGCCGACAACATATCACGTGCATTTTCTAATAACTCTATACATTTTGCCAACACAGTAGCCTTATCACTAAATTGCGCTGCTCCATCAGCCGAATTATCAATAGGGGCTTGCTCAAACATTTCAATTAATGAACCCAAACACATCGCTTTAAATAAGTTGCCATACGCTACTAAACCACTTTTGGTTCCTGCAGACAATTCAATACCATTTGCTCCTTCTATTAGTGATTCTGCCATTCCTTTTGCTCGTAAAATATTTACCCAAGGATTTGTAATTCCTCCACTTTCTGCTGGTAATTCAGCCCCACCTTTAGCCAACTCATTAATATTTAAAAACGTATTAGTTACCCCTAACTCACGAGTAGTTATACCAGGTGCTTCTATTACTTGTCTTAAAGCATATACCGAATAGTATTGGCGAATCCCTGTAGCTAATGCATAAAGCCCTTCTTTTGTTCCTAATACAACATCTTCTGTTGGGTTATTTGGATTTTCAAAATCAGTTTCACAAGCGGTAAATAAGCCATTTGTAATAAATAAAACACTAGCAATTATTATATAATTTTTTATATTTTTCATCATGTAATATTTTTATGTTAAACATTTAAAAAGTAGCAGTGACACCAAATTTAATTACTCTTGGTATAGGCACTAATCCCATAACACCACCTCTAGCACCATTACTTTGCCCGTCCATATTTACTTCTGGGTCATAACCCGAGTAGTTATCAATCGACAATAAATTACGTCCTGACAATGTAAATTTTATTTTATCAACTCCTTTAAGAGGGCTTCTTAACAAATAACCTGCAGATACTTCACGAAGTTTAACATACGAACCGTCTTCAATATACGATTCAGCAATACCAAATTTAGCAGCCCCTGTTCCTCTAACAGCATCACCTCTCAATTCACTTGCAGTTTGCGGACCACCTCCAAAGCGATAAAACATTCTGGTATCCCAACTCAAAATATCTGAACCCTCAACAGCATCAAACTGTATTTTAAACGAAAAATTTTTATATTCAAATTCGTTTGTTAATGAAGCTATAAAATCAGGGTTAGGATCTCCAATAACCTTACTTAAGTTTGAACCCGTAGGCTGCCCCGAACTATCTCTTTGCGGCACAGGATTACCATTAGCATCATAAGTTCCTTTTTCTCTTTGTGGTAATCCCGCAGGGGTTAGCAACAAACTACCATCTGAATTTCTAGCATAAAAGCCTTGATAAAACACTCCTAACGGCTGTCCGTTTTTAGCAACTGAAAAACCAAAATTTCCAATACCAAATTGTTCTCCTTCAATATTATTTACTTCATTTTTGTTGGTAGAAAAAGTACCTACTATAGTCCATTTAAAATCGTTTTGTTGTATTGCAGCCGCATTAATTGTCGCCTCAAAACCTCTATTGGTCATTGTTCCTATATTTTCAACTCTTGAACCAAAGCCTGTTGAAGGTGACAAGGTTCTTGCTAATAATAAATCTTGAATATCTTGTTTATAATAGGTTAACTCTAAACCAACTCTGTTGTTAATTAACCCTATATCAACACCCAACTCTATCTCGGTTTGTCTTTCGGGTTTCAAATCTGCATTTCCTAGTCTAGTTGGCGCAATTAAACCCGAGTTTCCATCTATACTTGTAGCGGCATAATTAGACAATCTGTCAAACGGACCAATTGCTGTTAAATTTCCTGCTTGCCCCCAAGCAGCTCTAACTTTAAAACTATTAACCGCAGACCCAAAAGTTTTTTGCCAAAAGTTTTCTTCTGAAATAAGGTACGACATACTAGCCTTTGGATAAAACTGATTTCTTTCATTTTCTCCAAATACCGAAGCTCCATCTAATCGAATCGCCCCTGTTAAAAAAAGCTTATCGCTAAAACCAAAAGTTTGCTGTAAAAAACCACCCCAAAAAGCTCTTTTACTTCTACTTTCATCAGTTGAAATTGAAGCTGCACCATCAGTAGTTTTCACTCCTAACGCCAACCCAGAAGCCGAAATAGCCTGCAACATAGTAGTGTCAAATTGCCAAGTAAAACCTGTTGTTGTTGTTGATTTTATATTTTGATTTATAGCTGCATTATACGACGCATTTAAATCACTATTAAACAGTTTTGTACTAATAGTTTTAGTACTTGCTTTTCCTTGTGTTATTGTTGTAGTTCCTATAGGAATATAAGAAGTACCATTAGATTCTGAGTTATCATATCCTAAAACATAATTTACCTTTAAACCCTCTAAAGGATTTATCTTTAATTGTAAATCACTAATCGTTCTGTTATTTTTTTGACGGAAATCAAATGTATTAATGTACTCAAGAATATTAGGATAAAATGTCATTTTCGGATAGTTACCATCACTATCAGGATTAGGATCTATAGTGTTATTAGTAAATAAAATAGTTGGTAACACCCCCGCCTCATAACCTCCATTTGGCTGATCTTTACTATCACTCGTAGAAAAATACGCTCCAAATGAGGCTGACAACCAATTATTAATTTTTTGATTTAATCTAATTCTACCTCCTAACCTTTCGTAATTTGTACTTTTTAGTATTCCATTGTTTTTTAAATACGAAACTGAAGTAAAGTAATCAGATCCTTCTTTTCCTCCTGACATAGAAATATAACTATCTGTTCCTGTTGACTGTTGAAAAACCATATCTTGATAGTCATATCGCTTGGCTGGCACTTTATCTAACACCGTTACATCAGTTGACGCCCAATCATACGGTTCTTGGTTGAATGCGCGTTTTTTACGTAAACTATTAAAATTTGTACTCGTAGAAATCGTTATCACAGGCTCTCCTGATTGCCCTTTTTTTGTGAAAATCTGAACAACTCCATTACTAGCTCTAGACCCATATATTGCTGCCGCCGCTGCTCCTTTTATCACCTCTATTCTATCAATATCTTGAGGACTAATGTCTGACAAACGATTTTGTACAACACTTACCGAATTTAAAACATCCGTAGAATTGTTATTAACAATTACTCCATCTATTATATATAAAGGATCTGAACTACCATTAACCGTACTAGCACTTCTTAATCGAACACTAATACCTGCAGCAGGATCTCCAGAATTTTGAGACACTTGAATACCGGCTAACTTTCCAGAAAGACCTCCTGTAACATCTACCGATCCAGACTCTGCAACTTCTGAACCAGTAATACTTGCAATGGTATTTCCTAGTTGTTTTTTTGCCGTTAATGCTCCTGTTCCTGTAACCACAACTTCATCTAACCCTAAAATATCTGCAGTCATCTGAACATCATTCTTAACCTCTAACTGATTACCTAAAACCACACTAACCTCTTTATTTGCCAAACCAAGTGACCTAAAAACGAGAGTATAATTACCTGGTTTTAAACTAGCTTTTAACTCATAATTACCCTGAAAATCAGTTGCAACCCCAATTGAAGTGTTTTTTATTTGAACAGCTACACCAACAGCAGGTTCATGAAGATTGTCTAGAACATTACCTCGTAACACATAATTACTTTGCGCTTGAGAATGTAAACTTATTAACATGCTAAACAAACCAATAATAATTTTAAATTCTCTAGACCAAAGCCTACAGTGTATTTTATTATTTTTTTTCATACGTGTAAAATTTAAATTAGTAAAGGCTAATATATAAAAAATAAATGCAGAATTTTGCATTTTTTTTGCTGTTTTAATTTTTTTTCAATATTTTTATTTCAAGAACCCCATGTACACTATAACCATAAAACAAGCTTTAAGGTTTATTAAAAAGCAGTACCTTTGAGCAAATTTTTTTAGATGAAAAAAAAGGAAAGACAAAAAAAAATTATAGACGAAGTTAGCATCAACAGAAAAGTTAGTTCTAGCTACTTATCGAAAAAACTAGACGTATCTGAAGATACCATACGAAGAGACATTAAAGAGCTAGACAAACAAGGACTTTTAACCAAAGTACATGGTGGTGCAATTTCTACTATTCAGAAACTATACCACTACAACGAAGACATCATCTATTATAGAGAAGAAAAAATACAAATTGCTAAAAAAGCGATTTCGTTTATTAAAGAAGGAATGGTTATTATTATGAGTGGTGGTACAACTAACTTAATACTAGCCAAATTATTACCAAAAAATATTAAAATTACAGTTTATACTTATAGTCTACCAATTGCTATGCAATTAACTGAACACCCCTTGGTAGAAACTATTTTTATTGGCGGAAGAATTCATCGAAATTCTATGGTTACTACAGGCATCGACGTAGTTCAATTTTTATCAAACATAACCGCTAATTTATGTTTTATTGGGGTTAGTGGCTTTAGCTTAGAACAAGGAATAACCGACGAAGGCTATGAGGTTTCTTTAGTTAAAAAAGCCATGATAAACACCGCTGAACACACCATATATATGTCTACCGCTAACAAGTTAAATATTCGACTTAATTTTGAAGTTTGTAATTTAAAAGATATCGACTTAGCTATTACTAACTTAGAGCCTACCGACCCCCTACTAAAACCGTATGTAAAAGCAGGTGTACAGTTTAAGTAACATAAAAAGAAACACACATTCTACCTAATTATTATTAAACTATTTAGACACGCTATTTTTAGCCTCAATCCACTTACTCATATACTTAGTAGCCTGTAAAGTTTGATATTGTAGCAAACCTCCTAAAAAATTTTGAATACGGTGCTTCTCTATGCTTTTTTGAATCTCATCAACTCTACTCATAAAAGCAGGTATTAATTTTTCCCTATCATATAACTGATTAACAAGTTGCACGCCTTTTTGTTGAGCTTCTTTCCATATGGTTTTATAAGAATACAGCTCAACAGCCTTATTTGCAAATACAGTAAAATCATCTTCAACAAACCCATTCCAAGGTAAATTTTCACACATACCTTCTGCTCCTATAGAAGTTACAACACTAGGCGTACCACAAACCATTGCTTCGGTTAACTTACCTTTAATTCCCGCTCCAAAACGTATTGGTGCTAATACAACTCTAGCATTTTCAACCACTTCTAAAGCATCATTAACAAAACCTTTTATAATAAACCCTTCTTTAGAATTGTGTAATTGTTTTATCGATTGTGTAGCATACGCTCCGTAAACATAAAGTTTAACTTTAGGCAACTGCTTTTTAATTTGCTTCCAAATTAATTTTAATTGCAGAACAGCATCTACATTTGGCTTATGTAAAAAATTACCCACAAACACAAAATGTTGGCGTTCTTCAAATGGCTTCCAGCTTTCAATTACTTTTTTGTTGATTTTATCAAGTAAAAAAGGCATTTGATACAGCAAAGCACTGTCAATCTTAAAAACACTGTTTAACAATTGCATTTCATAAGTTGAGATAATTAAACTCATATCACAACGTAAAATAGCAGCTATTTCTCGCTTTGCCTCATTTGATTTTAGCAAAACTTTATTAGATAATGATTCTTGTTTTTTAAGTTGCTGGTGACGTATTTTACGTAAAAAATGGAGGTCTTCTGTATCTAAAATCCGTAAAGAGTTTGGGCAATTTTCAGCAACACGCCAACCAAATTGTTCTTCAGTTATAAAACGATCAAACAACACGATGTTAGGTTGCAACTCTTTAACAAAAGAGTCAAAAGAAGCCGAATTCAACTCAATTAACCTCTCCTGAATTTCTAACTCAATCAAGTTTAATGAGTTTTCGGTTTTTTGAGCTGTTGTTACAAAAGTAACAGTATAATTATACTGCTTAAAAACATCGATTAATTGCAACATTCGGTTACCAGCTCCAGTCGTTTTTTCTAACCAAACACAGCCAATAACTAATAACTTCTGCATTAATTTTCTGTCTAATTTTTGTAATTATTTTCCACACTTTTTGTCCAATCAACAATTTGCTGTACTTCTTGCTCAGTTAAGCGAGCATCTGTATGTATTAGTGTATATGAACTTAAAGGCATTTTTCTTTTTTCTACTTCTTCTCTAATTTTTTCTATTTTATGTGCTTTTCTTTTCGAAGAATAAGTAACCCAATCAGAAAAATTTAATTCTTCTTTTCCTTCGTTTACATGATTTGCTATAACAAAATTAACAGGCGTTATGTTATTATACCACGGATACCTCGTTTTATTGCTATGGCAATCAAAACAAGCTTTTTTTAAAATTGTATGCACTGCATCAGGAGCGTTTGTTTCTGTAATAAACGATTCAATTGAAGACATATCTCCTTCATTTTTTTTAGGATGAAAAAACTGCGCAATTATCAATACTAATATTAAAATCCCAGTAACTCTTTTAAAATTTTTCATATAAATAATTTAAGGTAAGTATTTTTTTAATGACACTAAAACAAAACTACTTTATTTGCACCATGCTTACAAATATACATCTTAGATTTAAAGATATGAAAATTAATTTTATCAACAAATAATTGTACTTTTGTGAGCGTTATTTATGAAAAAACAAAACTTATGAAATACGATTTAATCGTCATTGGTTCTGGTCCTGGAGGATATATTGCTGCTATTAGAGCTGCTCAATTAGGTTCTAAAGTTGCTATTATTGAAAAATATAAAACCTTAGGCGGAACTTGCTTAAATGTAGGATGCATCCCTTCTAAAGCTTTATTAGATTCATCACACCATTATTACGATGCTGTACATCATTTTGATGAACACGGAATTTCAGTTTCGAAACCTTCGTTTGACTTTAAAAAAATGATAGCCCGTAAAGCTAGCGTTGTAGAAGCAACTACAGGAGGCGTTAAATTTTTAATGGACAAAAACAAAATTGACGTATATGAAGGCTTAGGTTCTTTTGAAGATACTACTCATATAAAAATCACTAAAAGTAATAATACCTCTGAAATTATCGAAGGCACCAACATTATTATTGCTACAGGCTCTAAACCTTCAAGTTTACCTTTTATTAAAATCGACAAAGAGCGCGTTATAACTTCAACCGAGGCTTTAAAACTTTCTGAAGTACCCAAACATTTACTAGTAATTGGCGGTGGTGTTATTGGTTTAGAATTAGGTTCTGTTTACAAGCGTTTAGGCGCAGAGGTAACCGTTATTGAATATGCTCCAACAATTACACCTACTATGGATAAAGATGTTTCTAAAGAACTAACAAAAGTTTTAAAGAAACAAGGCATGAAAATTAATACAAGCCACGGTGTTACCTCTGTTGAAAGAATTGAAAACGAAGTAATTGTAAAAGCTAACAATAAAAAAGGTGAAGAAGTTGTTTTTACAGGAGACTACTGTTTAGTTGCTGTAGGTCGACACCCATACACCGAAGGACTAGCTTTAGAAAAAGCAGGCGTAAAAGTTACTGAAAGAGGTATGGTAGAAGTAAACAACCATTTACAAACCAATATTACTAACATTTATGCAATTGGCGATGTGGTTAGAGGAGCTATGTTAGCTCATAAAGCTGAAGAAGAAGGTGTTGTGGTTGCCGAATATTTAGCAGGACAAAAACCACATATTGATTATAATTTAATTCCTGGTATTATTTATACTTGGCCAGAGGTTGCTGCTGTTGGAAAAACAGAAGACGAATTAAAAGACACTAAAATAGATTATAAAGTTGGTAAATTTTCAATGCGTGCATTAGGACGTTCGCGTGCCAGTGGCGATTTAGACGGTTTTGTAAAAATATTAGCCGATAAAAATACCGATGAAATACTCGGAGTTCACATGGTTGGCGCACGTGTTGCTGACTTAATTATGGAAACTGCCGTAGCTATGGAGTATAGAGCTTCTGCTGAAGATTTAGCTCGAATCTGTCACGGACACCCCACCTATTCTGAAGCCGTAAAAGAAGCTGCAAAATCAGCTTGGGACGGAAAACCTTTAAATGCTTAACATGTTTTACTTTGGATAAAGCACTTTATCTAAAGCAACATCATACTGATGAATACCATCAATTTTTACAATAGGCTTAAAAAAATTTAAGCCTATTTTTTTTACATCATCTCTACACGCACTTAAAAATCGATCGTAAAAACCTTTTCCATACCCTACTCGATACTTTTCTTTGTCAGAAATCAGTAACGGAACAAAAACTAAATCAATCTCTTTTTCATCAACCTGAGGAGTATTTATAGGTTCTGGAACCCCAAATTTATTTAATTGTAATTGCGTATTTCGATCAAATAAAAAATGCGACAAAGTATCCGTATCAAAATTACACCTACTAGTAACAATATTTATATTTTGTTGTAATAAAAAATCAATTATTGGATTTGTATCTACCTCTTTATACTTTTTCATAGATAAAAAAATATGCACCGTCTTAATTGCAGAAAAATCGAGCTCAAAAACCTGTTTGTAAATTTGTTCTTGAAAAACTTCAATTTCTACGTCAGACAATTCTTTTCGTTTTTGCTTATACAGCTCTCTAAGTATTTCTTTATTCATTTAAAGTTTTTTAAAAGCTTCTTTGTCTTTTTGAGTTAACCCGCTTACCACTAAATCGTATGAATGATCTATTAATTCAAATGCGAAAGCATCATTTATGTCATTTGAATTTAAAACAATCGTATTCCAATGCTTCTTATTCATATGGTATCCTGGTTTTATACTTTGATAGTTTTCTCGTAGTTCTATTGCCCAATCTGGATTACACTTTAAATTTACCGTTGTTTCTCCTTGCTCCCATTTTTCTAACCCAACCAATACAAACATTTTTCCCATAACTTTAAAAACTAAAGTAACCTGATCAAACGGAAAATGCTCTGTAACACCTTTCTTTTGAATGCAATACTCTCTAAGTTCATCAATATGCATACCGTTATTTTTCCAGTAATTTATTCGACGCATCAGGTAACTCTAAAGCCGAATAGTCAAGTGTCCAACCAATAGTTTCTACCAAATTCTGCATTAAAACTATTGCCTCAACAGCTTCTTTACGGGCAGTTTGCATTAAATTACTATCTGGTATTTTTTGCAAAATATACTCTTTTGCCTCTTTATTTAATGCTGTTAGGTCGGCAGAATCAAATTTATTTAACAACCCATTTTGTAAATCATAAAAACGCAAATCAGGTTCAAGCGAAAGCACTTCGGGCTGAGGAAACTCTGACAAAATAATTTTCTTTTTTTTACTATCTGCCTCCATTTTTATCTTTCTGAAATCAAACCCTATATGAGCTTTTGCATTAATTAAAATAAGAGCTTTCTTTTTACTAGTAAACATCCCCAACCACTTTTCTTGCTTGTTTTCATGATGATAGATTTCTGAAAATTCGCCTTGAACAGTAATTAATTTAGACACCTTTTTTACCTTATCCAATAATATTACCGACTGCTTTTCGGTTAAACTTCGCTTAGACTTAACTGAAAAACGAAGTAAAATAAAATACGAAACAATCGAACCGATGATAAGACCTACAAAAAATAATTCCATAAATACGAAGTTACAAATTATCTTAAATATAAGGTGCCTGTAACATATATTTTATAACTATTTTGAACTCAAATTAAAAATAAGTCACTGATATTTGAATAATTAGAAAATAGTCGTACATTTGCGCACTCTTAAATAAAGAGTAAAATTTTAGTACAAACGAAAAATAGCAACAATTTAGTATGCCAACTATTCAACAATTAGTTCGTAAAGGAAGAACCAAAATAACTAAGAAGAGTAAATCGGCTGCTTTAACTAGTTGTCCACAAAGACGAGGCGTTTGTACGCGTGTGTATACCACTACACCAAAAAAACCTAATTCAGCAATGCGTAAAGTTGCGCGTGTTAGGTTAACTAATGGTAACGAAATAAACGCGTACATCCCTGGTGAAGGCCACAACTTACAAGAGCACTCGATAGTATTAGTTAGAGGTGGAAGGGTAAAAGACTTACCAGGTGTAAAGTACCATGTAGTACGTGGAGCTTTAGATACTGCAGGAGTTGAAGGAAGAACGCAACGTAGATCAAAATACGGTGCTAAACGCCCTAAAAAGTAACAAGGAGTTAAGAGTTACTAGTTAACTAATAAAGTTAAGAATTGTAAAAACAATAAATTAACCAACAGTAACTATTAACGAATAACTAAATTAATTTATTAACTTTTTTAATGTAGAAACATGAGAAAAAGGAGAGCGAAAAAAAGAGAACTTTTACCAGATCCAAGGTTTAATGACCAATTGGTAACACGTTTTGTAAACAACTTAATGTGGGACGGTAAAAAGTCAGTAGCGTTCAAAGTGTTTTACGATGCAATGGATATTGTAGAACAAAAGAAAACAGACGAAGAAAAATCGTCTTTAGAAATTTGGAAAGATGGTTTATCTAATGTTATGCCACACGTAGAGGTACGTTCTCGTCGTGTTGGTGGAGCAACATTCCAAATCCCTATGCAAATTCGCCCAGATAGAAAAATATCTATGGCAATTAAATGGATGATTTCTTATGCGCGTAAGCGTAATGAAAAAACAATGGCACAACGTTTAGCTGCAGAAGTATTAGCTGCCTCTAAAGAAGAAGGAGCCGCTGTTAAGAAAAAAGTAGACACTCACAAAATGGCAGAAGCTAATAAAGCATTCTCGCACTTTAGATTTTAATAACGATGAGTAGAGATTTAAAATATACAAGAAACATAGGTATTGCTGCACATATTGATGCAGGTAAAACCACCACTACAGAGCGTATTCTTTATTACACAGGTGTTTCGCACAAAATTGGTGAAGTACACGATGGTGCTGCAACTATGGACTGGATGGAGCAAGAGCAAGAGAGAGGTATTACCATTACATCTGCCGCAACTACTTGTACTTGGGATTTTCCAACAGAAAACGGCGAAAAAACTCCAGACACTAAAGGATATCATTTTAACATTATTGATACTCCAGGTCACGTAGATTTTACAGTAGAAGTAAACCGTTCATTACGTGTATTAGATGGGTTAGTATTTTTATTTTCAGCTGTTGATGGTGTAGAGCCTCAATCAGAAACTAACTGGAGATTAGCCGACAACTACAAAGTTCCTCGTATGGGATTTGTAAACAAAATGGACCGTCAAGGATCGAACTTCTTAGCTGTTTGCCAACAAGTAAAAGATATGCTAGGTTCTAACGCAGTGCCTATTGTATTACCAATTGGTGATGAAGCTGACTTTAAAGGTGTAGTTGATTTAGTAAAAAACCGTGCTATTGTTTGGCATGACGAAACTAAGGGTTCTACATTCGATATCATCGAAATTCCAGAAGACTTAAAAGAAGAAGCTGCTGAATATAGAGCTAAATTAATAGAAGAGGTTGCTGCTTACGATGAAAATTTACTAGAAAAATTTATGGAAGATGAAAGTTCTATTACTGAAGACGAGGTGCATGCAGCATTGAGAGCAGCAGTAATGGACATGTCTATTATTCCTATGATTTGTGGTTCTGCCTTTAAAAACAAAGGTGTACAATTTTTATTAGATGCTGTTTGCCGTTATTTACCTTCACCAACCGATAAAGATGCCATCATAGGTACCGACCCAAATACTGGTGAAGAAGTTTCTCGTAAACCAGATGCAAAAGAACCTTTTTCTGCTTTAGCTTTTAAAATTGCTACCGATCCTTTCGTAGGTCGTTTAGCTTTTTTCCGTGCTTATTCTGGCCGTTTAGATGCAGGTTCATACGTTTTAAACAATCGTTCTGGTAAAAAAGAACGTATTTCTCGTATTTACCAAATGCACTCTAACAAACAAAATGCCATCGAATATATTGAAGCGGGTGATATTGGAGCAGCAGTTGGATTTAAAGATATAAAAACAGGAGATACTTTATCAGACGAAAAACACCCTATTGTTTTAGAATCTATGGATTTCCCTGATCCAGTAATCGGTATAGCTGTTGAGCCTAAAACAAAAGCAGACGTAGATAAATTAGGTTTAGCTTTAGCAAAACTAGCTGAAGAAGACCCTACTTTTACGGTACGTACTGATGAGGCTTCAGGTCAAACCATTATCTCTGGTATGGGCGAGTTACACTTAGATATTATTGTAGATCGTTTAAAAAGAGAATTTAAAGTAGAAGTAAACGAAGGACAACCTCAAGTAGAATACAAAGAAGCTTTAACTGCTAAAGCAGACCATAGAGAAGTTTACAAAAAACAATCTGGTGGTCGTGGTAAGTTTGCTGATATCGTATTTACTATGGAACCAGCCGAAGAAGGTAAACACGGATTAGAATTTGTTTCTGAAATTAAAGGTGGTAATATTCCAAAAGAATTTATTCCTTCAGTAGAAAAAGGATTTAAAGAAGCCATGAAAAATGGTCCTTTAGCAGGTTATGAAATGGATGCGATGAAGATTACTTTAAAAGATGGTTCATTCCACCCTGTAGATTCTGACCAATTATCATTTGAATTAGCTGCAAAAATGGGCTATAAAGCAGCAGCTAAAAGTGCTAGAGCGGTAATTATGGAACCTATCATGAAATTAGAGGTACTTACCCCTGAAGAAAACATGGGTGACATTGTAGGTGATTTAAACCGAAGAAGAGGGCAAGTTTCTGACATGTCTGACAGAGCAGGTTCTAAAGTAGTAAAAGCCTTAGTTCCTTTATCTGAAATGTTTGGTTATGTAACGTCATTACGTACGTTATCTTCTGGTAGAGCAACTTCTACTATGGAGTTTTCTCACTACGCAGAAACACCTTCAAACATATCTGAAGAAGTAATCGCAAAAGCAAAAGGATAATTTACTAAATAATAATACGATGAGTCAAAAAATTAGAATTAAATTAAAGTCTTACGATTACAATTTAGTAGATAAATCTGCTGAAAAAATTGTAAAGACTGTAAAGAGTACTGGAGCTGTAGTAAACGGTCCAATACCTTTACCAACTAATAAAAAGATTTTTACAGTATTACGTTCTCCACACGTAAACAAAAAATCTAGAGAGCAATTTCAATTATCTGCTTACAAACGCTTATTAGACATTTATAGTTCTTCATCAAAAACTATTGATGCTTTAATGAAATTAGAGTTACCAAGCGGCGTTGAAGTTGAAATTAAAGTATAAGTAATTAATAACTTTCGGTTTAGTTTTGCTAAACCGAAAGTTTTTTATACTTTTGCACACCCATTAAGTTGGGGTTTAGCTTTTTATTGTAGTTAAAAACTCAATAAAAACAACATGTCCAGAGGGTTTCGCGAAGGAAAAATGGTAAAACACAGTAGAGCTTAAAGCGGGGTGTTTTACGCTCTATTTTTTTAGAACGAAATTTAAAAAGGGCAAAAAAACGAAACATTTGTTTCAAAAAACAAGTATTAATTGAAGCATTTTTCGAGGAAATAAATCTCAAAAATGTAAATCAAAAATTAAAAATGTCTGGGTTAATAGGAAAAAAAGTAGGAATGACCAGCTTATTTGATGAAAACGGGAAAAATATTCCTTGTACAGTAATCGAAGCGGGTCCTTGCGTTGTTACCCAAGTCAGAACCGAAGAGGTTGACGGTTATAACGCGTTACAACTTGGTTTCGATGACAAAAAAGCAAAAAGCTCTAATAAAGCTTTAGATGGTCACTTTAAAAAAGCTGGCACATCTGCTAAAAGAAAAGTTGTTGAGTTCCAAGGATTTAAAGATGAGTACAAATTAGGTGACTCAATTACTGTTGAATACTTTACCGAAGGAGAATTTGTTGATGTATCAGGAATTTCTAAAGGTAAAGGTTTTCAAGGAGTTGTTAAACGTCATGGTTTTGGCGGGGTTGGACAAGCGACTCACGGTCAACACAACCGTTTAAGAGCGCCTGGTTCAGTTGGTGCTGCATCATATCCTGCAAGAGTATTTAAAGGAATGCGCATGGCAGGTCGTATGGGTGGAGACAAAGTAAAAGTTCAAAATTTAAGAGTTTTAAAAGTGGTAGCCGATAAAAATCTTATCGTTGTAAAAGGAGCTATTCCTGGCCACAAAAACGCTTATGTAACTATCGAGAAATAATGGAAGTAGCAGTATTAAATATCACAGGAAAAGATACTGGTAGAAAAGTTGAACTTTCTAACGAAGTATTTGGTATAGAACCAAACGATCACGCTATTTATTTAGACGTAAAACAATATTTGGCAAACCAACGTCAAGGTACCCACAAAGCTAAAGAAAGAGCTGATATTGCTGGTAGTACTAGAAAAATCAAAAAACAAAAAGGAACAGGTACTGCTCGTGCAGGTAGTATCAAATCTCCTGTTTTTAGAGGCGGTGGGCGTGTTTTTGGTCCAAGACCAAGAAATTATTCTTTCAAATTAAATAAAAACTTAAAACGATTAGCACGTAAATCAGCTTTAAGTATTCAAGCAAAAGACAACAACCTAGTTGTTATTGAAGATTTTAATTTTGAAGCGCCAAAAACCAAAGAGTTTATCAACGTATTAAAAGCTTTAGAATTAGACACTAAAAAGTCTTTATTCGTATTAGGTGAAGAAAGTAAAAATGTATACTTATCTTCTCGTAACCTAAAGAAATCTAAAGTTGTAGGAGCTTCAGGTATTAATACTTATAGCGTTTTAAATGCTAACAAAGTAATTATTACCGAAAGCTGTTTAGAAGGAATTGAATCTAATTTAAGTAAATAGGGAAGAAAATGAGCATTTTAATTAAACCTATTATTACAGAAAAAGCTACAAACGATAGCGAGTTACACAACCGTTATACATTTGTTGTAAATAAAAAAGCTAACAAATTAGAAATAAGAGAAGCTTTAGAAGCTACTTATGGCGTAACTATTGAGTCTGTAAAGACCATGAATTACCCAATCCATAGAAAAACCAAATACACAAAAAAAGGGTTAACTACAGGATCTACAGGTGGCTACAAAAAAGCAGTTATTCAGTTAGCTGAAGGAGAAAGCATTGATTTTTATAACAATCTTTAACAAAAGACAACCATGTCAGTTAGAAAATTAAAACCAATAACACCAGGTCAGCGTTTTAGAGTAGTAAATGGGTTCGACACCATTACTACTGACAAGCCGGAGAAATCGTTATTAGCTCCGAAAAAAAGATCTGGAGGTCGAAACAGCCAAGGGCGTATGACAACCCGCAATATAGGTGGTGGTCATAAACAAAAATACCGTATTATCGACTTTAAAAGAGATAAACACGGTGTGCCTGCAACAGTAAAAACTATTGAATACGATCCAAATCGTACTGCATTTATTGCATTAGTTAATTATGCTGATGGAGAAAAACGTTATGTAATTGCACAAAACGGTTTAAAAGTAGGTCAAACTATCGTTTCAGGAAAAGAAGCTTCACCAGAAATTGGTAACGCTATGTACTTAAGCGATATTCCGTTAGGTACTACTATTTCTTGTATAGAATTACACCCTGGTCAAGGAGCTGTTATGGCTCGTTCAGCAGGTTCGTTTGCACAATTAATGGCAAGAGAAGGTAAATATGCAACTGTAAAATTACCATCAGGAGAAACAAGATTAATCTTATTAACCTGTTTGGCAACTGTTGGTGTTGTATCAAACTCAGACCACCAATTGTTAGTATCTGGTAAAGCAGGTAGAAGCAGATGGTTAGGTAGACGACCAAGAACAAATGCTGTTCGTATGAACCCAGTTGATCACCCAATGGGTGGTGGTGAAGGACGTTCTTCTGGAGGACATCCAAGATCTCGTAACGGTATTCCTGCAAAAGGATACAAAACTAGATCAAAAACCAAAGCTAGTAATAAGTATATTATAGAACGTAGAAAGAAATAATAAACCATGGCAAGATCATTAAAAAAAGGACCGTACGTTCATTATAAATTAGAGAAAAAAGTATTGGCTAACGTAGAAGCAGGAAAAAAATCAGTAATTAAAACTTGGTCTAGAGCTAGTATGATTACTCCTGATTTTGTTGGGCAAACAATAGCCGTTCATAACGGACGTCAATTTGTTCCTGTATATATTACAGAGAACATGGTAGGTCATAAATTAGGCGAATTTTCACCAACACGTTCATTCCGTGGACACGCTGGTGCTAAAAATAAAGGAAAAAAATAGTAGGAAATTATGGGAAGTCGTAAACATAACATGGCAACACAGTTAAAAGAAGCAAGAAAAGCAAAAGCTTTTGCTAAATTAACTAATTGTCCTACATCACCAAGAAAAATGCGCTTGGTAGCAGATCAAGTAAGAGGTGTTGAAGTTGAAAAAGCTTTACAAATCTTAAAATTCAGTCCAAAAGAAGCATCACGTAATTTAGAAAAATTATTATTATCTGCCATTGCAAACTGGCAAGCTAAAAACGAAGAAGCTAACATTGAAGAAGCTGGATTATTTGTAAAATCAATTTGTGTAGATAGCGCAGGTATGTTAAAAAGGTTAAGACCTGCTCCACAGGGGCGTGCACATAGAATTCGTAAGCGTTCTAATCATGTAACCTTAGAGTTAGGAACTAAAAATAACAGTAATTAATCAACAGTAGAAATGGGACAAAAAACAAATCCAATAGGAAATCGTTTAGGAATTATCAGAGGATGGGAATCTAACTGGTATGGTGGAAATGACTACGGAGATAAAATTGCTGAAGACGATAAGATTAGAAAATATGTAGATGCTCGATTAGCAAAAGCGAGTGTTTCACGTATAATTGTAGAACGCACTTTAAAACTTGTAACCGTTACTATCACTACAGCACGTCCAGGTATTATTATCGGTAAAGGCGGGCAAGAGGTAGACAAGTTAAAAGAAGAGCTTAAGAAAATCACAGGCAAAGAAGTTCAAATTAATATTTTTGAAATTAAACGACCAGAATTAGACGCTAAATTAGTAGCTGGCAGTGTTGCTCGTCAAATTGAAAATAGAATTTCGTATAAGCGTGCTACTAAAATGGCTATTGCTGCAGCAATGCGTATGAATGCAGAAGGTATTAAAGTACAACTTTCTGGACGTTTAAACGGTGCTGAAATGGCTCGTTCTGAACACTATAAAGAAGGAAGAATTCCTCTTTCTACTTTTAGAGCAGACATCGACTATTCACTTGTTGAAGCTCATACTACCTACGGAAGAATAGGTGTAAAAGTATGGATTATGAAAGGTGAGGTTTATGGAAAACGAGAGTTATCTCCATTAGTAGGGCTATCAAAACAAAAAGGTAGCGGAAACAAAGGTGGAGGTAAACGTCAACCTCGTAAAAGAAAATAATTTTTAAAAAAAATTAAAAATGTTACAGCCAAAAAGAGTAAAATACCGTAAGGTACAGAAGGCGAAAGGAAACATGAATGGTAATGCTGGTAGAGGTAACCAACTTTCTAACGGAATGTTTGGTATCAAATCACTAGACCAGAACTTACTTACTTCTCGTCAAATAGAGGCAGCTCGTATCGCGGCAACTCGTTATATGAAAAGAGAAGGACAACTTTGGATTAAAATTTTCCCAGACAAACCAATTACTAAAAAACCATTAGAGGTACGTATGGGTAAAGGTAAAGGTGCTCCTGATCATTTTGTTGCCGTTGTTAAGCCAGGAAGAATTTTGTTTGAAGTTGGTGGTGTGCCAATGCCTATCGCCAAAGAAGCTTTACGCTTAGCCGCACAAAAGCTTCCCGTAAAAACAAAGTTTGTAATAGCAAGAGATTTTGATTACAACGCTTAAACAGAAGTTATACAGTTGAAAAGTTAGTGGTTTTAAAAAATAAAATTTACTAACAAACAACTAAAAACTAAAAAAAGATGAAACAATCAGAAATTAAAGAATTATCAACAGCTGACTTACAAGAAAAGCTAGAAGCGTTGAAAAAAAGTTATACAGACCTTAAAATGGCACATGCCATTACTCCAATAGAAAATCCTTTGGAGTTACGTAGCTTAAGAAGATCTGTTGCAAGAGTTGCCACAGAATTAACCAAAAGAGAATTACAATAATTCTATAGTCAGTTTTAAAGATGGAAAAAAGAAATCTTAGAAAAGAAAGAATCGGTGTTGTTTCTAGTAACAAAATGGAAAAATCTATTGTTGTTTCAGAAGTAAAAAGAGTAAAACACCCAATGTACGGTAAATTCGTGTTAAAAACGAAAAAGTACGTTGCACACGACGAAAAGAATGATTGCAACGAAGGCGATACCGTTAGGATTATGGAAACACGTCCTATGAGTAAATCTAAACGTTGGAGATTAGTAGAAATCCTAGAAAGAGCGAAATAATATGTTACAGACAGAATCAAGATTAAAAGTAGCTGATAATACTGGAGCTAAAGAAGTTTTAGTAATTAGAGTTTTAGGAGGAACAAAAAAACGATACGCTAGTGTTGGAGATAAAATAGTTGTTACAGTAAAAGCAGCTACTCCAAACGGAACTGTTAAAAAAGGACAAGTTTCTCGTGCCGTTGTTGTTCGTACTAAAAAAGAAGTAAGACGTAAAGACGGTTCGTATATACGATTTGACGATAACGCTTGTGTACTTTTAAATCCTACAGAAGAAATGAGAGGTACACGTGTATTTGGTCCAGTTGCACGCGAATTACGTGAAAAACAATTTATGAAAATAGTATCATTAGCACCTGAAGTGCTTTAATATCAAAATAAGATGCAAAAGTTCAAAATTAAATCAGGAGATACTGTAAAAGTAATCGCTGGAGACCATAAAGGTTCAGAAGGTAAAGTTTTACAAATCATCAAAGATAAAAACAGAGTTGTAGTAGAAGGGGTAAATATGATATCTAAGCATGTTAAACCAAGCGCTTCAAATCCTCAAGGTGGTATTGTAAAAAAAGAAGCTTCTATACATATTTCAAACGTAGCTTTAGTAGAAAATGGCAAAGCTGTGAGAGTAGGATATAAAATAGAAGATGATAAAAAAGTAAGATTTTCAAAAAAATCAGAAAAAGCAATTTAATTATGAGTTACGTACCAAGATTAAAAGCCGAATATAAAGAAAGAGTAATTAAAGCTCTTACTGACGAGTTTAGCTACTCAAACGTAATGCAAGTACCTAAATTACAAAAAATAGTTGTAAGTAAAGGTGTAGGTTCTGCAATAGCCGATAAAAAATTAATCGAATATGCTGTTGAAGAATTAACAACTATTACTGGTCAAAAAGCAGTAGCTACTATCTCTAAAAAAGACGTTGCTAACTTTAAACTACGTAAAGGCATGCCTATCGGAGCTAAAGTTACACTACGTGGAGAAAAAATGTATGAATTTTTAGATCGATTAATTACAGCTTCTTTACCTCGTGTAAGAGACTTTGGCGGTATTAAAACAAGTGGTTTTGACGGTAGAGGTAATTACACATTAGGTATTACTGAGCAAATTATCTTTCCAGAAATTAACATAGATCAAGTTAAAAAGATTAACGGTATGGATATTACTTTTGTAACATCTGCTACTACCGACAAAGAAGCAAAATCTTTATTAGCAGAATTAGGTTTACCTTTTAAAAAGAATTAATAAGATGGCTAAAGAATCAATGAAAGCCCGTGAGCGTAAAAGAGCAAAAACGGTAGCAAAATATGCAGAAAAACGTAAAGCTTTAAAAGAAGCTGGCGACTATGAAGCATTACAAAAACTACCAAAAAACGCCTCTCCTGTTAGAACACACAACCGTTGTAAATTAACTGGACGACCAAAGGGTTATATGCGTCAGTTTGGAATTTCACGTGTAACTTTTCGTGAAATGGCTAACCAAGGATTAATTCCTGGTGTTAAAAAAGCAAGCTGGTAAGCACTTTAAAATAAAACTCAAAAAAATAAAATAGAATGTGTATATTTGCACGCTCTATTTTTTTTGAGTAAAATAAGTATTAACAGGTTTCAGGTTTAGTAATTACGGTTTTAACCGTAGGTACAATAGAAATTACTAAATACCAAAACCGCAAATTTAATTATATGTACACAGATCCAATCGCGGATTTTTTAACTCGTGTTCGAAATGCAATCGCTGCAAATCACCGAGTAGTAGAAGTTCCCGCTTCAAAATTGAAGAAGGAAATGACAAAAATTTTGTTTGATCAAGGATACATTTTAAGCTATCAGTTCAAAGACGATAAAGTTCAAGGAACTATAAAGATAGCTTTAAAATATGACCGAGACACAAAAGAGTCTGTTATTAGAAAAATTCAAAGAATTTCAACTCCAGGTTTACGTAAATACGTTGGCGCTAAAGAAATGCCAAGAGTATTAAACGGATTAGGTATTGCTATTGTTTCTACATCAAAAGGTGTTATGACAAACAAAAAAGCACGCCAAGAAAATGTTGGAGGCGAAGTATTATGTTACGTTTATTAATCACTTTGTACAATGAGTAGAATAGGAAAAAATCCAATCGCATTACCACAAGGTGTTGAAGTTAAAGTAAACGATAACGTGGTTACGGTAAAAGGTAAATTAGGAGAATTATCACAAACTATCTCTGAAGGAATTACCTTAACGATCGAAGATGCTCAAATTAGTTTAGAAAGAGCATCAGAAAGCAAAACTCAGAAAGCACAACACGGGCTTATGAGAGCTTTGGTAAATAATATGATTGAAGGTGTAAGCAAAGGCTTTACTAAAGAACTAGAATTAGTAGGGGTTGGTTACAGAGCTTCAAATCAAGGTCAAAAATTAGATTTAGCTTTAGGTTTTTCGCACAATATTATTTTAGACTTAGCTCCTGAGGTTAAGGTTGAAACAATATCAGAAAAAGGAAAAAACCCAATCGTTAAATTAACTTCTTATGACAAACAATTAGTAGGTCAAGTAGCCGCTAAAATTCGTTCGTTCCGTAAGCCTGAGCCTTACAAAGGAAAAGGAATTAAGTTTGTAGGAGAAGTATTAAGAAGAAAAGCAGGTAAATCTGCATAATTATTTGAAGTTAGAAAATTGAAAAAGTCTGTAAAAAGACCATTCAAAATTCAAAATTCAAAACCAATTATAAAATTATGGCATTATCAAAGCTTGAAAGAAGACAACGTATTAAGCATAGAATTAGAAAAATTGTTACCGGTACAGCTGACAAACCTAGATTATCAGTTTTTAGAAGTAACAAAGAAATTTATGCGCAATTAATAAATGATGTAGAAGGTGTTACTATAGCATCAGCATCATCAAGAGATAAAGAAATTACAGCAGGTTCTAAGGCAGATACCGCAGCGGCAGTTGGTAAAACAATTGCTGAAAAAGCATCTAAAGCAGGTGTTGAAACGGTAGCTTTTGATAGAAACGGATATTTATATCACGGCAGAGTTAAAGTATTAGCTGACGCCGCTAGAGAAGCTGGTTTAAAATTTTAAGACACATTATATTATGCAAGGATATAAAAACGTAGAAAGAGTAAAACCAAGCGGATTAGAGCTTGTTGATAGACTAGTAGGCGTACAACGTGTTACCAAAGTTACTAAAGGTGGTAGAGCTTTTGGTTTCTCTGCAATTGTAGTTGTAGGTAACGGTGACGGAGTTGTTGGTCATGGTCTAGGAAAATCAAAAGATGTTTCATCAGCTATTGCAAAAGCAGTAGAAGATGCTAAGAAAAATTTAGTACGAATTCCTATTATCGATAGTACTTTACCTCACGAACAAAAAGGTAAATTTGGCGGAGCTAAAGTATTTATTAAGCCTGCTTCACACGGTACCGGAGTTATTGCTGGTGGTGCTGTACGTGCAGTATTAGAATCGGTTGGAATACACGATGTATTATCAAAATCACAAGGATCATCAAACCCACATAACGTAGTAAAAGCAACTTTTGATGCTTTATTACAGTTACGTAGTGCTGCAACAATTGCAAAACAAAGAGGTGTTTCTTTAGAAAAAGTTTTTAACGGATAAATTTTAAGACGATGAGTAAAGTTAGAGTTACACAAGTAAAAAGTAAAATTGGTCGCCTTAAAAATCAAAAAAGAACTTTAGAGGCGTTAGGATTGCGAAAAATCAACCAAACTGTTGAACACGACGCAACCCCTACAATTTTAGGAATGATAAATAAAGTTTCACACTTAGTTTCTGTACAAGAAGTTAAATAAGACAATATACAAATGAGTTTACATAACTTAAAACCGGCTACTGGATCTACGAAAAAAACCAAACGTATTGCTCGTGGAGAAGGTTCAGGTCACGGAGGCACCTCTACCAGAGGTCATAAAGGAGCAAAATCTCGTTCTGGTTATTCTCGTAAGATTGGTTTTGAAGGTGGGCAAATGCCTCTTCAAAGACGTGTGCCTAAATTTGGTTTTACCAATATTAATCGTAAAGAATATGTTGGTATTAATTTAGACAAACTACAATCTTTAGTAGATAATGGAAGAATTAAAGATACCGTTAATTTAGATATTTTAATAGAAAATAGATTAGCTGGTAAAAACGATTTAGTAAAAATATTAGGTCGTGGAGAGTTAAAAGCAAAGTTAAATATTACTGTACATAAATTTACTACTAGCGCTAAAGAAGCTATTGAAGCTGTAGGAGGCGAAGCAGTAACTTTATAAGAACCATCCGTAAATGAAGAATTTTATAAATACCTTAAAAGATATTTGGAAAGTAGAAGAATTAAGAGAAAAACTTCTATTAACACTAGGTTTAATTGCTGTTTATCGTTTTATGTCAACCGTTCCCTTACCCGGAATAGACCCAACGCAGTTATCGGCTTTAAAAAATAGCACTTCTAGTGGTCTTTTAGGAATTTTAAACGCATTTACAGGAGGAGCTTTTGCAAGAGCATCGGTAATGGCTTTGGGTATTATGCCTTACATCTCGGCATCTATTGTTGTTCAATTAATGGGTATTGCTATACCCTATTTACAAAAACTACAAAAAGATGGCGAAAGTGGGCAAAAAAAGATAACCCAAATTACCCGTTGGTTAACCATTCTAATTACCATGTTTCAAGGTCCAGCATATATTACCGCAATTAAAACGCAATTCGGTTTACCTGAATCAGCTTTTCTAGTTGGTGGGGCAACCTTTTGGGTTTCGTCGATGATATTGTTAACCGCAGGAACCATTTTTGCAATGTGGTTAGGTGAACGTATTACCGATAAAGGTGTTGGTAATGGTATTTCATTATTAATTACCGTAGGTATTGTAGCTAGATTTCCAGCAGCTTTTGTTCAAGAGCTTGTTTCTAAAACAACCAATGCTGGTGGTGGTGGAATTATGATGATTTTAATCGAAATGATTGTATGGTTGGTTGTCATATTATTAACCGTATTACTTGTTACAGCTGTACGCAAAGTAACCATACAATATGCAAGACGTGGCGTTGCTGGAAACATCAAAGATGTTGCTGGTGCAAGACAGTATATTCCATTAAAACTAAATGCAGCAGGTGTAATGCCAATTATATTTGCACAAGCTATTATGTTTTTACCTTTAGCTTTAGCTAAAAAATACCCTGCTTTAAGCAGCTTACAAGACATACATGGTTTATGGTATAATGTAATTTTTGCATTACTAATTATCATCTTTAGTTATTTTTATACTGCTATAACTGTTCGTACAGATGAAATGGCACAAGGGTTAAAAAGAAGCGGTGGTTTTATTCCTGGAATTAGACCTGGAAAAGATACAGCTAATCGTTTAGATGCTATTTTATCTAGAATAACTTTTCCTGGTTCTTTATTTTTAGCCGCTTTATCTATTTTACCATCTGTGGTAACTAAGTTTGGCGTACAACAAAGCTGGGCTTTATTTTATGGCGGTACATCATTAATTATTATGGTAGGAGTTGCTATTGATACCATTCAGCAAATTAACTCGTATTTATTAAATAGTCATTACGATGGTTTAATGAAAACAGGAAGCAGTAATAGAAAATCACTAAAATAATATGGCTAAACAAGCAGCAATACAACAAGACGGAACAATAACAGAAGCATTATCAAATGCTATGTTTCGTGTAGAGTTAGAAAACGGACATATTGTTACAGCGCATATTTCAGGTAAAATGCGTATGCACTATATAAAATTATTACCTGGAGATAAGGTTAAATTAGAAATGAGTCCTTACGATTTAACAAAGGCTCGTATAACATATAGATATTAATACATTAAGTTGTAAAACTAATAAAGATGAAAGTAAGAGCATCCATAAAAAAAAGAAGTGCCAACTGTAAAATAGTACGCAGAAAAGGCAGATTATACGTAATTAACAAACAAAACCCAAGATTTAAACAAAGACAAGGGTAAAAAATAAATAAAGTCAATTAGCAATTAGTCGTTAGATGAATCTGCTCGAAATAGAAATGTTT
Organism: Tenacibaculum sp. UWU-22; assembly: GCF_041021355.1. Lineage (NCBI taxonomy): Bacteria > Pseudomonadati > Bacteroidota > Flavobacteriia > Flavobacteriales > Flavobacteriaceae > Tenacibaculum > Tenacibaculum sp. UWU-22. The sequence continues at coordinate 435,072 of NZ_JBFNGP010000001.1, forward strand.
AGGATTCTAACAACTAAAAACTAACAACTAAACCTAAAAAAAGTATGGCAAGAATAGCAGGTATTGATATACCAAAGAATAAAAGAGGCGTTATTTCGTTAACCTACATTTTTGGTATCGGAAAAAGTAGAGCGCAAGAAATTTTAGCAAATGCAAAAATTGACGAAAGCATTAAAGTTCAAGATTGGACAGATGACCAAATTGCTGCAATTCGTGAGCAAGTAGGAAAGTACACTATTGAAGGCGAATTACGCTCAGAAGTACAATTAAACATTAAACGTTTAATGGACATCGGGTGTCAAAGAGGTATTCGTCACAGACTTGGTTTACCACTAAGAGGACAACGAACCAAAAACAATTCTCGTACTAGAAAAGGAAAACGTAAAACAGTAGCTAACAAGAAAAAATAAGAAATAGTATTAAGTAAAAACCCATTAATTTTTTAGTTAAAAAAATTAATTGCTATTTACTGATAACTAAATACTAAAGATTATGGCAAAAGCAAGTTCAAAAAAACGTAAAGTTATAATAGAGTCGGTAGGTGAAGCACACATTGCAGCCTCTTTTAACAATATTATCATCTCTTTAACCAACAAAAAAGGAGACGTAATTTCTTGGTCATCTGCAGGTAAAATGGGCTTTAGAGGCTCTAAAAAAAATACACCTTACGCAGCGCAATTAGCAGCAGAAGATTGTGCTTCAGTTGCAAAAGAAGCCGGATTACGAAAAGTAAAGGTATATGTAAAAGGACCAGGTAATGGTAGAGAATCTGCTATTCGATCAATTCATAATGCAGGTATTGAAGTAACCGAAATTATCGATGTTACTCCTATTCCTCATAATGGATGTCGTCCTCCAAAAAGAAGAAGAGTTTAATAAAATTAAACTTTGCAAAAACTATTTTTAGATTTTAATCGAAAAATTAGAATCCGATATTAATTAATATTTTAACCCATTAGGAAAAATGATTATCGAAGGATATTAGCCTTAATTCATAATCCCTAATACAACAAAAAAACAAAATGGCAAGATACACAGGACCAAAAACTAAAATCGCCCGTAAATTTGGTGAAGCAATTTTCGGAGATGACAAAAATTTCGAAAAAAGAAATTACCCTCCAGGACAACACGGTAACAACCGTCGTCGCGGGAAAAAATCAGAATATGCTACGCAATTGATGGAAAAACAAAAAGCAAAATACACTTATGGTATTTTGGAACGTCAATTTAGCAACTTGTTTAAAAAAGCACAAGCTGCTGGTGGTATTACAGGTGAAGTGTTATTACAATTATGCGAATCACGTTTAGATAACGTAGTATATCGCTTAGGAGTTGCAACTTCTCGAAGAGCTGCACGTCAATTAGTATCGCACCGTCATATTACCGTAAATGGTGATATAGTAAACATTCCATCATACCGATTAAAAGACGGCGATGTAGTAGCGGTAAGAGAAAAATCAAAATCGTTAGACGCTATCGAAAATGCCTTAGCAGCAAATAATAGTGTTTACGAATGGTTGACTTGGAATACAGAACAAAAATCAGGAACTTTTGTAAAAGCCCCTGAAAGAGAACAAATTCCTGAAAACATAAAAGAACAATTAATTGTAGAATTATATTCTAAATAATAAATTAATCCTATTGGTATTTGGCCAAAGGGTTTATTCGTACCTCTTCAAACTTATAAACCGCGCAACCAAATAACAATTAAAACGAAGAAAAAAATATGGCAATTTTAAATTTTCAAAAGCCCGACAAAGTAATTATGATAGAATCTACCGATTTTTCAGGTAGATTTGAATTTAGACCGCTAGAACCTGGTTTTGGTTTAACCGTTGGTAATGCTTTACGTCGCGTATTGCTTTCATCTTTAGAAGGCTTTGCAATTACATCATTACGTTTTGATGGTGTTGAGCACGAGTTTTCTACCATCAAAGGTGTTGTAGAAGATGTAACCGAAATTATTTTAAATTTAAAACAAGTACGTTTTAAAAAACAAATAGACGACTCTGATAGAGAAACCGTATCTATTTCAGTATCTGGACAAGAACAATTAACCGCTGGCGATTTACAAAAATTTATTTCTGGTTTTCAAGTATTAAACCCAGAATTAGTTATTTGCAACATGGATTCTTCTGTAAAATTAAATGGTGAAATTACCATTGAAAAAGGAAGAGGATTTGTGCCTGCAGAAGAAAACAAACGTGCAGGTGCTGTTTTAGGAACCATTTTTACAGATTCAATTTTTACTCCTATTAAAAACGTAAAATACGCTGTAGAAAACTTTCGTGTTGAGCAAAAAACCGATTACGAAAAATTAGTTTTTGATATTGACACAGATGGATCTATCAATCCAAAAGATGCCTTAACAGAAGCTGCAAAGATTTTAATTCACCACTTTATGTTGTTCTCAGATGAGCGCATTACGTTAGAAGCTGATGAAATTGCACAAACAGAAACTTACGATGAAGAATCGTTACATATGCGTCAATTGTTAAAAACACGTTTAGTTGACATGGACTTATCGGTACGTGCATTAAACTGTTTAAAAGCCGCAGAAGTAGATACATTAGGTGATTTAGTATCATTTAACAAAAGTGATTTAATGAAATTTAGAAACTTTGGTAAAAAATCATTAACCGAATTAGAAGAGTTAGTGATTAACAAAAACCTAAGTTTTGGAATGGATTTAAGCAAATACAAATTAGATAAAGATTAATCTTTCATAATTTGCTCCTCAAAGAGAGTTGAGCAAGATGAAAGCAAATAACAAAGGTCATGAGACACGGAAAAAAAATTAACCATTTAGGAAGAAAAACAGCACACAGAAAGGCAATGTTATCAAACATGGCATGTTCTTTAATAGAGCACAAGCGCATTAACACTACTGTTGCGAAAGCCAAAGCATTACGCCAATTTGTTGAACCGTTAATAACAAAATCTAAAGCAGATACCACTCATAATCGTCGTGTAGTATTTAGTTACTTACGAAACAAATATGCAGTTACTGAGTTATTTAAAGAAGTATCGGTAAAAGTAGCTGAACGTCCTGGTGGTTATGTTCGTATTATTAAATTAGGAAACCGTCAAGGCGATAACGCTCCAATGGCAATGGTTGAGTTAGTAGATTATAACGAACTATACAACCCTAAAGGTAAAAAAGCTAAGAAAACTACGCGTCGTAGCCGTAGAGGTGGTAAAAAAGCAGAAGCAACTACTACTGAAACAACAGAAACGACAGCAGAAGAATAGTATATGAATTTATATACCGTATAAAAAAAGCAGTAAACGTAAAGTTTACTGCTTTTTTTATATTTTTGCGCCAAATTATTTTAACCTCATTACGATAATTAAAATTAGGCGAAAAAGAGGCAGCTGTATAAAGAATAAATACCTTAACAGCAACATAACCCAACAAACAAAACCAAAAGCTAAAAATAGATAATATAAGCTCATTCATATGAAATACAAACAACAAAAAAAAGCACTTGTTTTATTAGCAGACGGCACCATTTTTTATGGTAAATCTATAGGAATAGAAGGTACTGCTACTGGCGAAATCTGTTTTAATACAGGTATGACTGGCTATCAAGAAATATTTACAGACCCATCTTACTATGGTCAGTTAATGGTTGCAACCAATGCCCATATTGGTAATTACGGTGTAAATAACGACGAGGTAGAATCTGACGGAATTAAAATTTCAGGATTAATTTGTCGTAATTTTAGCTTTACTTATTCGCGTGAAAATGCCGATGGCAGTCTGTTTGATTGGTTTAAAAAACACAACTTAGTAGCTATATCAGATGTAGACACTCGCGCATTAGTAGCATACATAAGAGACAATGGAGCTATGAATGCCATTATTTCTACCGAAGTTGATAAACTTGATGAGTTAAAAAAACAACTCGCTACAACACCTAATATGGAGGGGCTAGAGCTTGCCTCAAAAGTATCTACTAAAGAACCTTATTTTGTAGGCAATGAAAATGCCGCTATTAAAATTGCTGCATTAGATATTGGTATTAAAAAAAATATTTTAAGAAACTTAGCTAAAAGAGACGCCTATATTAAAGTATTTCCATACAATACAAGTTTTGAAGAAATGAAAGCTTTTAATCCTGACGGATATTTTATTTCTAACGGACCTGGAGACCCAGAACCTTTAACAGAGGCCCAAAATACTGCTAAAGAAATAATTAAAAGAAATTTACCCTTATTTGGTATTTGTTTAGGTCATCAAGTAATTGCTTTAGCTAACGGAATTTCTACATACAAAATGCATAATGGACATCGAGGCATTAACCACCCTGTAAAAAATTTACTAACTGGTAAAGGAGAAATTACCTCTCAAAATCACGGATTTGCTATCAATCGAGAAGAAACTGAAGCAAACCCTGAGGTTGAAATTACACATGTACACTTAAACGACAATACTGTTGCAGGTATACGAATGAAAAATAAAAATGTATTTTCAGTACAATACCATCCAGAGGCTAGCCCTGGACCTCATGATTCAGCATATTTATTTGATGTTTTTATAGAAAACATCAAAAAAAATAAACAGAATTAATATTTAAATTTAAACCCTTATTTAAACATATAACTCAAACAATTAATTCAATTTTTATGGATAACAGAAACTTAAGCTTAAAATTTCGTCTAATACACCGTTATTTAGGGTTCTTTTTAGTAGGTATTATTGCCGTTTACTCAATTAGTGGTATTGCACTAATTTTTAGAAAAACAAACTTTTTTAAAGTAGAAACAATAGTTACGCAACAACTAGATAAAAACCTAGCAAACAATCAACTTAAATCAAAGCTACGGTTAAAAGAAGATATCAATAAACAAGAAGGTGATACTTTATATTTTAAAAATGGAACTTATAATCAAGCAACAGGCGTTGCAATTATAAAAAAAATGAGATCACCGTATATACTTGGAAAGATGGAAGATTTACATAAATCTTCAACTAGTAGCCCTATATTTATTTTTAATCTTTTCTTTGGTATATCGCTAATTTTCTTTGTAGTTTCTGCATTTTATATGTTTTTACCGAGTAAACCTATACTAAAAAAAGGGCTTTACTTTACCATTGGTGGTATTATATTAACGCTTATTTTCTTATTTATCTAAACAAAAATAAAACAAACAATACTCAAAACAGCTATTTACATTTTTATGTATTTAGCTGTTTTTTTTATAATATGACTAACTATTTTATTAGCCTATATAATTGTTTAAGCAACCGTTTAACGAAATTTAATTGCATTTCGTCTATAGAAACGTCCCATATAAAGTTTTTAACAAAAAAAGTATTTCAATTTTAGTTTAATTTACAGTGTGATTAAATAATCACTTTTCTTTTTCATAGCAATTTTCCCACTCTTATTATTAAGAGTGGGTTTTTTTAGCAATCGTTTTCGTAATAAAACCTCCTTAAACTTTAAAACAATAAAAGACATTTTGTAATTTAGCGCTCATTAAAATAATAGAATAACTTATTATTAAAAAAACTTAAAAACCCAAATATTATGAGCATTATAACCAACATTCATGCACGTCAAATTTTTGATTCTAGAGGAAACCCTACCGTAGAAGTAGATGTTATTACCGAAAATGGAATTTTAGGTAGAGCAGCCGTTCCTTCTGGAGCTTCAACTGGAGAACACGAAGCGGTTGAATTACGTGATGGTGGCAAAGAATATATGGGTAAAGGTGTATCAAATGCTGTAAATAACGTAAACAACATCATTGCTCAAGAATTATTAGGCATGTCTGTTTTTGAACAAAATGCCATTGATTTAACCATGATAGATTTAGATGGTACAGCAAATAAATCTAAATTGGGTGCAAATGCTATCTTAGGCGTTTCTTTAGCTGTAGCAAAAGCGGCTGCCAATGAGTTAGCAATACCTTTATATCGATACATTGGAGGAGTTTCGGCCAACACCTTACCTGTTCCTATGATGAATATTATTAACGGTGGTTCACATTCAGATGCTCCTATTGCTTTTCAAGAATTTATGATTATGCCTGTAAAAGCAAAAAACTTTGCCAATGCAATGCAAATAGGATCTGAAATTTTTCACAACCTAAAAAAGGTATTACACAACCGTAACCTTTCTACTGCTGTTGGTGACGAAGGTGGTTTTGCCCCTACCCTTGACGGAACAGAAGATGCTATTGAAACCATTGCCTTAGCTACTAAAAATGCAGGTTATAAATTTGGCGACGAAGTAATGATTGCCCTAGACTGTGCCTCTGCAGAATTTTATGTTGACGGAAAATATGATTACACAAAGTTCGAAGGTGATAAAGGAAAAATACGTACAAGTAAAGAACAAGCCGATTACTTAGCCGAATTAGCTGATAAATACCCTATTATTTCTATTGAAGACGGAATGGATGAAAACGATTGGGACGGATGGAAATATTTAACTGACAAAATTGGTACTAAAGTACAATTAGTTGGTGATGATTTATTTGTTACCAATGTAGAAAGACTATCAAAAGGTATCGCTAACGGAATTGCAAACTCAATTTTAATTAAAGTAAACCAAATAGGTACTTTAACCGAAACTATTAGTGCCGTAAATATGGCACACAAAGCAGGATATACCTCTGTAATAAGTCACCGCTCAGGCGAAACCGAAGATAACACTATTGCCGATTTAGCCGTAGCGTTAAATACCGGGCAAATCAAAACAGGCTCTGCTTCTCGATCTGATAGAATGGCAAAATACAACCAATTGTTACGTATTGAAGAAGAATTAAACGGCATAGCTTTTTATCCTCAGAAAAAAGCATTTAAAATTCAACAATAGCTAAAACCTAACTTTTTTATCAGACCTAATAGATTTTAAAATCTATTAGGTCTTTTTTTTATATCTAGTTGTTTTTAAAATGCTATAAATTTGGTATCTTCGTACCCTTTTCAATTCAAAATCAAATTAAAAAATGGCAGACACAGCAAAACTAGTAATTGATCAAAACACTTATGAATTTCCATTAGTAAAAGGAACTGAAAATGAAATTGGAATAGACATAAAAACGCTACGAGGAGTTTCTGGAGGAGTTATTACTCTTGACCCTGGTTTTAAAAATACAGGTTCTTGCGAAAGTGCTATTACTTTTTTAAATGGTGAAGAAGGTATTTTACGATATAGAGGCTATTCAATTGAAGAGCTAGCCGAAAAAGCCGATTTTTTAGAAGTTGCCTTTTTATTAATTTTTGGAGAATTACCAACAAAAGAGCAACTAGAAAAATTTGATGCTGATATTAAAGAAAAAGCCATTGTAGATGAAGATGTAAAAAAAATCATTGATGCTTTTCCAAAAAATGCGCACCCTATGGGCGTATTATCTTCGTTAACAAGTGCGCTGATTGCCTTTAATCCATCTTCTGTTAATGTTGATTCTGAACAAGAAATGTACAGAGCTATTGTGAAAATACTAGCTAAATTTCCTGTTTTAGTAGCTTGGACCTTACGTAAAAAACAAGGATTACCTTTAAACTACGGGTCAAAAAGTTTAGGATATGTAGAAAATGTATTGCGTATGATGTTTGCTACACCTGATGAAGACTACAAAATTAATCCAATTATAAAAGACGCCTTAGATAAATTATTAATTTTACATGCCGATCACGAACAAAACTGTTCTACTTCTACAGTACGAATTGTAGGCTCATCGCATGCGGGTCTTTTTGCTTCACTTTCTGCTGGTATTTCGGCTCTTTGGGGTCCCTTACATGGTGGCGCTAACCAAGCTGTATTAGAAATGCTCGAAGCTATTAGACAAGATGGTGGAGACACCAAAAAATATATGGCAAAAGCAAAAGACAAAAACGACCCTTTTAGATTAATGGGCTTTGGGCATAGAGTATATAAAAACTTTGATCCTAGAGCAAAAATTATAAAAGTTGCTGCCGACCAAGTATTAAACGACTTAGGAATTGAAGACCCTATTTTAACTATTGCTAAAGGCTTAGAACAAGAAGCTTTAAACGACGAATACTTTGTAAAAAGAAAGTTATACCCAAATGTAGATTTTTATTCAGGCATTATTTATCGTGCTATGGGTATACCTGTTGAAATGTTTACTGTTATGTTTGCTTTAGGGCGCTTACCTGGATGGATTGCGCAATGGAGAGAAATGCGTTTAAATAAAGAACCTATTGGTCGCCCAAGACAAATTTATATAGGAAAAAACTATCGTCCTTTTGTAGAAATTAACAAACGATAAAATACAAAAAGCTTAATAAAAAGTACAACGCTTTATTTCATTTTATTTTGTAAAAATGAGTGCGATAAGAATTATTAAAAATAGATCTGATATTGGAGCAGGTACGCGAGGCTCCGATATGGGGGTAGACGCTATTGAAATTGCCGCTATTAATCAAGGAAGTAATTATTTTGATTTATTCGACTTCGAAGATGTAATTACCGAAAACGAATCTATTTACAACAAAAAAAACAACTCATTTGCAAAACGTATTGAAAGTGTTTTTAACCAGTGTAAACGGTTAAGTAATCATGTAAAGGTAAATCTTCAAGAAGGTCGATTTCCAATCATATTATCAGGCGACCACTCTTCGGCGCTAGGAACCATTAGTGGTGTTAAAGCCGCAAACCTAACAAAAAATATAGGAGTAGTGTGGATTGATGCGCATGCAGATTTACACTCTCCTTACACCTCACCTTCGGGTAATATTCATGGTATGCCCTTAGCTGCTGCCATTGCCGATGATAATTTAGATTATCAAGAAAATGATATTGACAGAGAAACTGCCGAATATTGGGAACGCATGAAAAACTTGGGTATTCCTGGACAAAAGGTAGCCCCTGAAAATATTGTTTTTTTTGGCGTAAGAGACACTGAAGAACCTGAAGACAAACTCATTGAAAAAAACCAAATAAAAAATTATACTGTTGAAGAAGTTCGTTATCGTGGATTAAAAACCTGTGTAAACGATGCTCTAAAAAAATTAGATAATTGCGAAGTTATTTATATATCTTTCGATGTAGACTCTCTAGATTGTGATATGATTTCATCTGGCACAGGAACTCCTGTTCCTAAAGGATTTGACCAGTATGAAGTAATTAATATTATAAAAAATTTACTATCTAGTAACAAAGTTGTTTGCTTAGAGTTTGTAGAAATAAACCCTTTACTAGACTATAAAGGAAATAAAATGGCCGAAACGGCTTTTGAAATACTTTCTGAAGTTACAAAAGAAATTGAAAAATTACCTTAGTATCGTTACCTCAACACCCTAGATTTTAAAACCTACAAATCATACTTTTTATGCGCATCTAGCCGAATAAAAATAAAAAGTAAAATGGTAAATCCCCAAAGCGAAGAACCGCCATAACTAAAAAAGGGTAATGGAACCCCTACTGTTGGAAACAAGCCAATAACCATTCCTATATTTACCAATATATGAAAAAACAAAATTGAAGCAACCCCGTAGCCATAAATTCGACCAAATTTATTAGTATGTGTTTCTGACAAGTAAATAATTCTAAGAAGCATTACAATAAACAATATAATAACAAGACTAGAACCTAGAAAACCCCATTCTTCACCTACTGTGCTAAAAATATAATCGGTATGTTGTTCAGGCACAAAATGCCCTTGTGTTCTATCTCCTTGCAAAAATCCTTTACCAAAAAAACCTCCAGAACTAATGGTAAGTTCTGATTGATGTGAATTATACCCTATCCCTTTATTATCGGTTTTTAATCCTAATAAAATATCAAATCTATCTTTTTGATGTACTGATAAAACATGATTATAAGCATAATTTGCACTAAAAATAAATAATCCAACAATAAGAAAAACCCCTATAATTTTTTGCCAATTAAACCGCAAAAATTGTGGGTTCCTATAAATTACATATATAAAGTATGCACTTATTAAACCATACGAAACCCCTAACACCCAAAACTTACCAAAATAAATAACACATATAAATAAAACTACCGTAATAAACCCAAGTAAAATGTAATAAACTGTTAAGCCTTCTCGATTAAAAACAAAAAAGAAAGCCATATAAATTAAAACCGACCCCATATCAGGCTGTAAGGCTATTAAAAAAGCAGGAAAAAGTATAATTAAAAAAGCTTTTATCTGATTTTTTACGAGTTTAAAATTATAGTTTCTATCACTCAATAATTTAGCAACAGCCAAAGCTGTAAATGCCTTTACAAATTCTGAAGGTTGTAAACCTATTCCTCCAAAATCATACCATGAAGTTGCTCCATTTATTTTCTTTCCAAAGAAAAACAACCCAATTAAAAAAACAAGTGAAATAAGGTATAAAATACTCGCAAAACGCTCATAAAATTTTGAATTAAAAAAAAGAGCGAAAATTATAAGCGGAATACTCAAACAAATAAAAAGAAGCTGTTTACCGTATTTAGTGGAAAGGTTTATCAATGGTAAGCTCTCGTTAGATATAGATGCTGCATAAATATTCATCCAGCCAAAACCAACCAAGACAACATAGAGTATAACAAGTAACCAATCTACGCCTAAAAATATGTTATTTCGTTCTTGTCGCAATACTATCAGGTTTTTGTATTTGCAAATTATACACGCTTTGCAAATTTGTTTTAAGCACTTTAGCTTCTCTATATTTTGAAGCTTTCGATATTTTTTTATTAATGTATTTTTCGATTAACAAACTGGCTATTGGAGCGGCAACAACAGACCCAAATCCCCCGTTTTCGACAAAAATGGCTAATGCTATTTTAGGATTTTCTTTTGGTGCAAAAGCAACAAAAATAGAGTGATCTGGAAGTTGTTTTTTTACTCCATTTGCTCGAATAAAATTTTCTACCGTACCCGTTTTACCACACATTTCTATTCCTTTAACCTGACTCCACCTTCCTGTACCCGTTTTAAAAACCTCTTGCATAGCATCAATAACTGGCGGAAAATACTTTTCTTGAATTGTTGTTTTCTTGGCAACAGTATAGGTACTATCTTTTATAAATTGATTGGCTATTTTTTTAACAATATGCGGAGTGTAAAAAAAACCTCTATTAGCTATGGCTGCCGTCATATTTGCTAACTGAATAGGCGTTGTTTCTACCTCTCCTTGCCCAATAGCATTAGAAATAGTTGTTGTGGCACCCCATCTAAATTTATAATTATTATCATAAAATTGACCATCTGGTATTCGCCCTTTTTGCCCAGAAGGCAAATCGTACCCTAAGTAATTACCTAAACCAAAACTTTTTGCATGATTACTCCATGCATCCATCCCTATTGAGGGGTTTTCGAATTTATCAATAATTTTTCTGTAAGTAGTTGCAAAATAAGTGTTACATGATTTAGCTATTGCCGTTTTAAATCGAATAGGGCGACCAACAATACCACAGTGACAACGCATAAAAGCATTTTTTCTTCTTCCATAACGATAGCCGTGATTACAATACACGTAAAAATTTTCATCAATAACCCCCTCTTGCAAACCTATTAACCCATTTATAATTTTAAATGGAGACCCTGGTGAATATTGAGCTTGCAACCCTCTATCAATCATAGGTTTATTAATAGTGTCGTTAAATAAAATAAACGAATTTTTTTTGCGTTTTCGCCCTACCATTAAATTAGGATCATAACTAGGTGACGTAATTAAAGCTAAAATTTCTCCAGAACTAGGTTCTATAGCAACAATACCTCCTCGTTTACCTTTCATTAATTTTTCACCATAAACTTGTAAATCACTATCAATGGTTAAGGTTAAATCCTTTCCTGGAATTGCAACTGTATCGTACTGTCCATCTTTGTACGATCCTATAATTTTGTTACGATTATTACGTTGTAAATATTTTTTCCCTTTTACGCCTCTCAATACTTTCTCGTACTGTTTTTCTACCCCCCAAGCACCAATTAACTCACCTTGTTCATATTCGCTACTATTTTTTGCAATACTTTCATTTACCTCACTAATATAACCTAAAACATTTGCCGCAGATTTTATAGGGTAATTTCTAATAATTCTTTTTTGAATATAAAACCCCTTAAATTTATTTAGTTTTTCTTGTAAATACGCAAAATCTTGTTTTGCTAATTGCTTTAAAAATACCGATGGAAGCCATCCTGCATATTTTACTGCTTTATCTAATCGCTTTTTAAAATCATCTTTATCTATTTTTAAAAACGAACAAAACTCTAATGTATCTAAAGGTTCTACTTCATTTGGCACCACCATTACATCATACGACAATTGGTTAGCTACCAGCAATTTATTGTTTCTATCATAGATATATCCTCGTTCTGGAAAATCATAAACTACTTTTACAGCAACATTTTTTACAGGGTTATATGTTGACCCCTCTATAATTTGAAGTTGAAATAATCTTCCTATAAAAATAATTCCAAAAAAAATAATTAAAAAGATTAATAAGTAACTTCGTTTCATTTATGATACTTTCTTAGGTCTAAAAATATAATCTCCTAAAAAGAATAATATTAATGTAAAAATACTTGAAAAAAGGGTGTTAATCAACACATTAACATAATTTTGAAAACTAAAATTAGCAAGACTAAATAAAAGAAAATGATGTATTATGGTTAAAATTGAAACATAGTTAAAAACTTTTCCAAAGGGTTCTAATCTTAGATTAAAAAAGGGATAGTCGGCTGGTGATTTTCTAAAAATAGGATGAATTAAATACGATCTAATGTAAGCAATAAACACAGTTGCAAATGCATGAATTCCACCTGAATTAGAAAAAAAATCGACACATAAACCTAACAAAAAAGCTGAAATTAACAATGAAGTTTTATTTTCTTTAAGTGGATATAAAAACACAAAAGCAATGTATAAATAGGGATTAATATACCCTAAAAACAAAATTTTATTTAATATAAACACTTGTAAAAACAAGAGAAAAAAGAATAAGAATATTATTTCTGCGGTCTTATTCATTGGTTATATTTTCTACAGATTTAATTTCTTCTTTTTCTAAATTATTTATAACGTACACATAATTTATGTTACTCATATCGTTAAATAATTTTATATCGAGTGTGTTAGAAGCTGTGTTTTGGGCTGGCACTTTAACAATGGTTCCAATATTTATACCTTCTGGAAAAATAGTAGACTTACCCCCTGTAATAATTGTATCTCCTTTTTTATAAACCGCTTGTCTAGGTATATCTGTTAACTGCACAATATTATAATCTTTTCCGTCCCAAGTGAGTGTACCAAAATGAGAGCTATTTTTAAATCGAGCGTTTATTTTACTATTTTTATTTAAAATAGATTGCACTCTTGCATATTTATTTGTTGCATAATCTACAATACCTATAATTCCTTTACCATTAACCACCCCCATTTCTTTAGCTACCCCATTACCTTCTCCTTTATCTATTGTTATAAAGTTAAATTGGTTGCTATAATTGTTATTAATTATTTTAGCTTTTAGGTACTTAAACTTTTGTCTGTATAAACTATCAACAACTGTGTTTTCTATAATACTATCATTAGAAAATCGAATTTTTTCTACTAAATTCTTAAGGTACACATTTTCTTGAACTAAGTCTTTATTTTGTGATTTTAAATGTAAATAATCAGAAAAATCAGAATAGGTTTTTAGCATTCCGCCAGTAACAAAATTAGCAGAACCTACTATTTTACTTTTATGAAAGTTATAGTTATTAATAGTTAATGCGATGGCAATAAACTCTAGTAACAGAAAAAATAAAAAAACTTTATACTTCTGAAAAAAATATATAAGCTGCTGCATAGAAGTATAAAGCTTTTTTTATTATCTAATTAAAATATTCTTATATTTATTTAAATCTTTAAGTGCCATTCCAGTACCTCTAACTACAGCTCGTAAAGGGTCTTCAGCCACATAAACTGGTAAATCTGTTTTTCTAGATAATCGTTTATCTAAACCTCGAAGCATCGAACCACCGCCTGCTAAATAAATTCCTGTATTGTAAATATCAGCAGCCAACTCTGGTGGCGTTTTTGATAGTGTTTCCATTACAGCATCCTCTATTCGTAAAATAGATTTATCTAAGGCTTTTGCTATTTCGCGATATGATATTTGTACTTGTTTAGGTTTTCCACTCAATAAATCACGCCCTTGCACCATCATATCTTCTGGTGGAGTTTCTAAATCTTCTGTTGCCGCCCCAATTTCAATTTTTATTTTTTCTGCTGTAGTTTCTCCAACATATAAATTGTGCTGAGCACGGGTATAATACATAATATCACTTGTAAATAAATCGCCAGCAACTTTTACCGATTGGTCGCATACAATACCAGCTAAAGCAATTACTGCTATTTCAGTAGTACCACCACCTATATCAATAATCATATTGCCCTTAGGCTCCATAATATCAATACCTACCCCAATAGCCGCTGCCATAGGTTCGTATATTAAATATATTTCTTTTGCATTCATATGACGGGCTGAATCAATTACAGCTCGTTTTTCTACCTCAGTAATACCTGAAGGGATACAAATTACCATACGTAATGATGGAGGAAATATTTTCTTTTTAATTGCAGGAATTTGTTTTACAAATTCTTTAATCATTTCTTCAGAAGCCTGAAAATCAGCAATTACCCCATCTTTTAAAGGTCGAATAGTTTTTATATTCTCATGGGTTTTCCCCTGCATTAAATTCGCCTCTTTACCAATTGCTATGATTTTACCCGTAATTCTATTTCTTGCTACAATAGACGGACTGTCTATAACTACTTTTCCATTATGAATAATTAGGGTGTTTGCCGTACCTAAATCGATAGCAATATCCTCAGTCATGAAATCAAAAAAACCCATAAATACTTGTTCTTGTTTTTCTTCTACTAAAAAATTCTCACAAATTTAATAAATTATGTGTTGATTTTACAATAGAATTTATTAATGTTTAAAATGTCTTACCCCTGTAAAAACCATTGACATATTATGCTCGTTACAATACGCAATACTTAATTCGTCTTTAATAGATCCTCCAGGTTGTATAACACTTTTTATCCCTGCCTTATCTGCAATTTCGACACAATCTGGAAACGGAAAAAATGCATCACTTGCCATTACCGCTCCATTTAAATCAAAATCAAAATTAACCGCTTTTTCAATTGCTTGTTTTAATGCGTCTACCCTACTGGTTTGACCTGTACCACTAGCACACAGTTGCTTGTCTTTTGCCAATACAATAGTATTTGATTTGGTATGTTTACATATTTTTGATGCAAACAACAAGTCTTCTAACTCATTTAGTGTTGGTTTATTGTTAGTAACATACGATAAATCTTTAACCGTGTCTGTTTTATCATCTTTATCTTGTACTAATAACCCGTTTAAAGTGGTTCGAACAGTTTGTTTAGGTAACTCTGTTGTTTTTTGAACTAAAATAATTCGGTTCTTTTTTCCTTTTAAAACGTTTAAAGCATCTGCGTCATAACTTGGTGCAATTACTACCTCACAAAATAACTTATGAATTTCATCTGCAGTAGGTTTATCAATTTTTGTATTAGAAATTAAAATACCTCCAAAAGCAGAAACTGGGTCACCAGCCAAAGCATCTACATAAGCTTGACGAATTGTTTTTCGTTGTGCTACACCACAAGCATTGTTATGTTTTAAAATGGCAAACGTAGGTAATTCTCCTGCAAACTCATTTATTAAATTTACAGCTGCATCTATATCTAACAGATTATTGTAACTTAGTTCTTTACCATGTAACTTATCAAACATAGCCTCTAAATCACCGAAAAAATAGCCTTTTTGATGCGGATTTTCTCCATAACGTAGAACTTTTGATTTGGTTTCACTCGCTTTAAAAACAACCTCATCTGTATTAAAATAATTAAAAATAGCTGTATCGTAGTGCGATGAAACATTAAACGACTTGGCTGCAAATCGTTTTCTATCTTCAAGGCTAGTTTCGCCATTATTTCTTGTAATCAAATCTAAAAACTCACTGTATTGTTCTACTGAAGAAACCGTAAAAACATCTTTAAAGTTTTTTGCTGCAGCTCTAATAAGCGATATACCTCCTATATCAATTTTTTCTACTATATCTTGTTCAGATGCTCCTGAAGCAACCGTTTTTTCAAACGGATACAAATCAACGATTACTAAATCGATTTGAGGTATTTTGTAGGTAGCCAATTCAGCAATATCTTGTTCGTTTTCTTGTCTATTTAAAATACCTCCAAAAACTTTTGGGTGTAATGTTTTTACACGCCCTCCTAATATTGATGGATACGAAGTTATGTTTTCTACAGGAATAACATCTATACCAAGATTTTTAATAAACTTTTCTGTTCCTCCAGTAGAATAAATAGTTACATTTTGTTCGTTCAATTTTTGTACTATCGGCTCTAAACCCTCTTTGCTAAATACCGAAATTAATGCAGATTTAATTGTTTTTAAGTTACTCATTTAGTGTAGTATTATTAAGCGAACAAAACTACTAAAACTCTAAATTTAGTACAACAAAAAAGAATAACAATATTGGTAAGTAATTAACAATTAACTGTTTTTTGTTTAAAACTTACTTAATTATTGCTTTTTATATCATTTTTGTTAAAAATGTACCAACGGCATCATAAAAATCGGTTGGATTTTCAGCATGTACCCAATGACCTGCTTTAGAAATGGTAATAATTTTTGAATTTGGAAAATGAGCGTTAATTAAAGCGGCGTCTTCAGTTGTTATATAACCTGAATTTTCTCCTTTCACAAATAATGTTTCTCCTTTAAAAACCGTAAATGACGGAAGAGGCTCCCCTACCTCGTTATTGTTTGCTGTTAATGACGGTAAATTGAATCGAAAAGCTAAGTTTTCTTTATCTTTACGATAGGTGTTTTTTAATAAAAATTGTCGTACAGATATTTCAGGAATGTATTTTGCTAATTGTTCTTCTACTAATTTTCGAGTGTTTTGTGTCACAAAATCAACGGAATTTAACGCTTTTATAATATTTTGATGATGAGGCAAATACATTTTTGGAGAAATATCAACAACAACTAATTTGTTTACCATTTCAGGATATTCTACAGCAAACAACATAACTGTTTTTCCGCCCATTGAGTGCCCTAACAAATCAACTTTTTCTAAATTATGGTGTTTAATATAGGCATATAAATCAGCAACCATTAATTCATAATTAAAAGCATCGGAATGAAAACTTCGCCCATGATTGCGCTGGTCTATCAAGTGAACTTCAAAACCATCTAACGCAAATTTATTGGCGTAACTTTTCCAATTATCTCCCATACCAAAATAACCATGTAAGATTAACAATGGCTTACCCGACCCTACAATACGAGAATGAAGAATTTGCATAATAATTTTAGATACTATTTTAACTTATTAAGATACATGCTTACTACGTTTTCTAATCCTAAATATAAGCTTTCTGAAATTAATGCATGCCCTATAGAAACCTCTGCCAAATTAGAAATATGTTGTTTAAAAAACTGTATATTGTTTAAACTTAAATCATGCCCAGCATTAATTCCTAATTTTAGCTGATGAGCCAAAACGGCTGCTTCGGCATACGGTTTTATAGCGTCTTTATTTCCTTTTTCAAATTCGCTAGCAAAATGCTCAGTATATAATTCTATCCTATCAGTTCCGGTTTTTGCCGCAGCCTCTACCATTTTTAAATCAGGGTCAACAAAAATAGAAGTTCTTATCCCTGCTTCTTTAAATACCGCAATCACTTCTTGTAAATATAATTGATTTGCAACAGTATTCCAACCTGCATTTGAGGTTAAAACATCATCGCCATCTGGCACTAATGTAACCTGAGTAGGTTTTACATCTAACACCAATTGTATAAATTTATCAATTGGGTTACCCTCTATATTATACTCGGTAGTAACTATCGGTTTTAAATTGTAAGCATCTTGATATCGAATATGCCGTTCATCAGGTCTAGGGTGTATTGTAATGCCTTGCGCACCAAATTCTTGAATATCGGCTGCAACTTTTAATAAATTAGGAACATCGCCACCACGAGAATTACGCAATGTTGCAATTTTATTAATATTTACACTTAACTTTGTCATTATATTTAGAATAAGCCACAAAGGTAAATTATTAAAACATTTTAAACTATATTCGTAGCAATGAATATTAATGAATACATTTTAAAAGAAATAAAGGCGCTTACCCTGCAGAGCACTATTAAAAGCGCCCAAAACATTTGTAAAGAATTACCTATTACTCACATTCCAGTAGTAGAAAATAATAAACTTATAGGATGTTTACCCGAAAGCGATGTGCAAACAATAGAAAATAAAAATAGAGAGTTAAAAGAATACACCTACCTATTTGACCATTTTCATACAAATGTAAAAGCAACTTTACTGGACTTAATTACGTTGTTTGCCGACAATGATACCAATCTAATTCCCGTTTTAGACAATGACCAGAATTACATTGGATACTACGAACTAAGTGACATTTTAGATGCTTTTGCCGATAGCCCTTTTTTACATAATGAAAGTAATACAATTATTGTAGAAAAAAACAAAGATGATTATTCGATGAGTGAAATTTCTCAAATTGTAGAAACCAATAATGGCAAACTTTTAGGTATGTATATCTCTTCACAAGAAAATGATATTACTCGAGTTACCCTTAAAGTCATTGCAAAACAAATAAATGAAATTATACAAACTTTTCGAAGGTATAATTACAACGTTGTAACCCAGCACGAAGATGATGTATATTTAGAAGACTTAAAAAACCGATCAGAATATCTAAAAAAATACTTAGATATGTAATTTGTAACACCTCTTTACCAAGTATTCTCGTATAAAAACGATAAAACAGTGAAAAAAGCAGCCATTTACGGACAAGCATATACAGTTTCTGCAGAAAAAGAAATCGAAATTTTATTAACGGTTCTAGAAACGCATAATATTGTCGTTTTTTTTGAAAAAAATTTTTACGACTTATTACAAAAAAACAATACTATACAAAAAAAATACCCTACCTACGCTCATTTTAGCGATTTAAACAATTCATTTGACATTCTGTTTAGTATTGGCGGAGATGGTACTATTTTACGAGCGATAACTTTTATTCGAGATTTAAATATCCCTGTTTTAGGTATTAATACTGGGCGTTTAGGTTTTTTAGCAACCGTACAAAAAAATGAAATAAAACAAGCTATTGACCTTTTAATTCGAAAAGAATATAGTATTCAAGAACGCTCATTACTTGAAATAAAAACAACCCCGAGTACCCCAGAATTTGCAGAACTTAATTTTGCTTTAAACGAAATTACTATTGCCCGTAGAAATACGACCGCTATGATTGGTATAAAAACCTATTTAAATAATGAATACTTAACCAATTATTGGGCTGACGGGCTAATTATTGCAACCCCAACAGGTTCTACAGGATACTCGCTTAGTTGTGATGGCCCTGTTGTATTACCCAACTCTAAAAACCTGATTATCACACCTATTGCACCACACAATTTAAATGCTCGCCCATTAGTAATTAGCGACGATATTACCATACAATTAGAAGTAAGCGCACGAGAAAAAGATTTTTTAGTTTCTTTAGACTCTCGAATTACAACAGTTAAACAAAAAACTAAAATACATATTAAAAAAACACCGTTTACCATTAAAAGCATTTTACTTAAAAACCAATCATTTTTAAAAACTATACGAGGTAAATTGTTATGGGGCGAAGATACCCGAAATGAACCCTTATAGTGTTTTATTCAACAATAAAACGGCAAAATATTAGTTATTCAACTGATAACATTTTTTAAATGTATCAATCAATTACGTATCAACCATTAGTTATAATCTAGTTTTTAAAAAATTGATTTATAACCGTTTTTAAGCAATTTCAAATTAACTATATTTGCACGCTATCATAGTAATGAAAAACGTTTTTTTTTACATATTGTTTATTTTAGTAACAAACAGCACTTTTTCTCAAATCCATGAAATAGGCTTATTTATAGGGGGCTGTAACTATGTGGGTGATATAGGACGAACAAATTACATATATCCTGAAAATTTTTCAGGAGCCTTTATGTATAAATACAACTACACCCCTAGAATAGGTTTTAGAGCCACTTATACATACTTGCCCATTAAAGCAGACGATGCTAACGCTTCAAACCCATATAGAAAACAACAAGGCAGAAGCTTTAAGAATACGATAAATGAGTTTGCTTTAGGAATGGAATATAACTTTTTTGAATACAACATTTCAAAACACAGTAAATCGTTTACACCGTATATTTTAATTGAAGCTGCAACATTTAATTACAAATCTCCTGTTGCCATTTCGAGCAATAACACAATTACTTTACAACAAAAATATTCTTATGCCATCCCTTTTGGGCTAGGTATTAAAGGACGATTAGGAAGCAGTAATTTAGCCTTTGCCTTTGAAACAAAAGTTCGCTATACCTTTGTTGACGATTTAGACTATAGCACTGCCAGATTTCCAGAAAACCCAATATTACATTTTGGTGGGCAAGGAAATGATTGGTATATGTTTACAGGCATCTCTTTAATTTATACCTTTGGCAGACCACCATGTTATACCGATGCCCCCTAATAATTTTATATGGATAAAAAACTACAAATTCTACAACATAAAATTCCTAATCATATTGCCATTATTATGGATGGTAACGGTCGTTGGGCCAAAAAAAAAGGAATGCAGCGTATTTTTGGTCATCGAAATGCCCTAACTGCTGTTCGGCAATCTACTACTGCCGCTTCTAAAATTGGTGTTAAATTTTTAACGCTTTACGCTTTTTCTACCGAAAATTGGAACAGGCCTAAATTAGAGGTAGATGCACTAATGAATTTATTAGTTACTTCTTTAGTAAAAGAATTACCTGAATTTCAGCGAAAAAGCGTTAAAGTAAATGCTATTGGTAACCTTAGTAGTTTACCTACAAAAGCACAAAATATTTTAGAAAAAGTAATCAATGAAACAAAAAACAATAAAAAAATTACACTAACCTTTGCTTTAAGTTACGGTTCTCGTGAAGAAATTGTTAACGCAATCAAAAACATATCTAAAAAAGTTGTTAATAACAAACTAGATATAAAAAAAATAGACGAAAAAATTATAAATAATCATTTATATACGTTTAATTTGCCCGACGTTGATTTGTTAATCAGAACCAGCGGCGAACAAAGAATAAGTAATTTTTTATTATGGCAAATAGCATACGCAGAACTCTATTTTACAGATGTGTTATGGCCTGATTTTAGAGAAGAAAACCTATTTAATGCAATAATTGATTATCAGAACAGAGAACGAAGATTTGGAAAAACAAGCGAACAGATTACAGACAATGATGAATAAAAAATCATTTTTAATAGTATTACTTTTTATTGCCTTAAGCGCAAAACTACAAGCTCAAGATACTCCTAAAGATAGTGTTTCGACAAAAAATAACCAAGAGCTCATCGTTTCTAAAGACTCTATCTCAAAAAACAATTCTTCTTTCGATAAAGGAAAAGAATATATTTTAGGCGGAATTACCGTAACTGGATTACAAAAATTTAGCGAAGCAACCGTAAAAGTTTTTACAGGATTACAAAACGGACAGACGATAAAATTACCTGGCGACAAATTAACTAGTGCTATTAAAAAATTGTATGACAGCAAACAATTTAGCGAGGTAGAAGTATACCTTTCTAAAATTGATGGAGATACCGTTTATCTAGAGTTTAAAGTTGTTGAACTCCCTCAACTAAACAACATAAAAGTAACCGGCATTAGCAGTTCTAAAACAAAAGACTTACTTAAAGAAACTGACTTAAAAAAAGGAGCTATGGTTACCGAAAACCTTATTGTTACCTCTAAAAACTACCTGAAAAAAAAATATACCGACAAAGGCTTTTTAAAAACCAAAGTTTCTCTAAACACTCAAAAAGACACAACCAATACAAATGCTGTTGACATGAACATTCATATCGACAAAGGCAGTCGTATTAAAGTGAAAAAAATAACCTTTATAGGCAACAAAGCCTTAAGCGATAAAAAACTACGTGGAGCCATGAAAAACACCAAACGTAAATTTTTTGGACGCTTTTGGAAATCATCAAAATACATTCAAGAAAATTATAAAAAAGACTTAGAAAGCATCTTAGAAAAATATAGCGAAAAAGGCTACCGCGATGCGCGTATTTTAAATGACAAACTTACTTGGAACAACGATAATACAATCAACCTAGAAATTGATTTAGAAGAAGGGCGTCAATACCGCTTTGGCGATATCTTATTTATTGGAAATAAAAAATATACCGACGAGCAATTAAACAGCTTTTTAAGAATTGATAAAGGAGATATCTATAACGGAAAAGTACTAAAAGAACGTATTTCTGGCGATGGCTCCCCAGACTCACAAGATATTCAAACCTTATATCACAATAGTGGATATTTATTTTCACAAGTAAATGCAGTTGAAACTAAAGTACAAAATGATTCTATAACCGTTGAAGTCCGCATTAGAGAAGACGACCCAGCAACTATTAGAAAAGTAACTGTTTTAGGCAACGACAAAACTAACGACCATGTAATATATAGAGAGCTCAGAGTAAAACCTGGCGATTTATTTTCGCGTGAAAATATTATCCGCTCTATCCGAGAAATAGGACAACTTGGTTTTTTTGACTCTAATGTAACCCCTGATGTAAAACCCAATTACAACGATAAAACTACCGACATTGATTTTTCAGTAGTCGAAAAAGGAGCTAGTCAAGTAGAATTACAAGGCGGTTACGGTGGAGGCTCTTTTATTGGTACTTTAGGCTTATCTTTTAATAATTTTTCAATGCGAAATATCTTTAAAAAAGAAGCCTACACACCTTTACCAATGGGTGATGGTCAAAAATTATCGCTCCGTTTACAAGCCAGTAGATCATACGAAACCTATAGTTTTTCATTTACAGAGCCTTGGTTAGGCGGTAGAACACCTCAATCTTTTTCTGCAGCCATTTACTCTTCAAAACAATACCGATACGATTATTATTCGTACGATGTAAATAAAAGCCAATACATAAATATTCTCGGAGCTTCTCTTGGGCTAGGTAAACGTTTACAATGGCCTGATGATTATTTTCAATTATCACAAAGCATTACCTATCAAAGAATAGATTTGCATGACTATCCATACACCGTAGGTTCGTCTAATAATGTTTTAAATAAAGGAAATCTAAATAACCTAGCCTATAATATTACGTTTAGTCGAAATTCTGCAGGTCCCAGTTTAATATTTCCTACCTATGGGTCTCAGTTTTCAATTACGGGTAAAGCTACCTTTCCTTACTCTGCAGTAAATGGAAAAAACTATAGCGAACCAGCTAATTTAACTCCAGAAGCTAGAAGAAACTGGTTAGCACAACAATACAAATGGTTAGAATATTATAAAATTTCAGCCAAAGGAAAATGGTACACCGCTCTAGCAAAAAAATTAGCATTAATGTCTAATTTTGAATTAGGATATTTAGGTTCATATAACAAAACATTAGGGTTACCTCCTGTAGAACGTTATTTTGTTGGGGGTGATGGAATTGCTCAAGGGCAATTAGACGGAAGAGAAACCATTGGTTTAAGAGGATACGAAAACAATCGGCTTTCATCAATAGATGGTGGTTCTATATACAATAAATTTCAGCTAGAATTACGATATTCTATTACCGATAAACCTGCGGCTTCTATTTACACATTAGGCTTTTTAGAAGCAGGTAATTCGTATCGCAATTTTAGCACTTTTAATCCGTTTATATTAAAACGATCTGCTGGTTTCGGCGTTCGTGTTTTTATGCCAGCATTTGGTTTATTAGGTATTGATTTTGGTTACGGCTTTGATCCATTACCAGGAAAAACAGAAAAATCTGGTTGGCAAACACATTTTATAATTGGAAGACAGTTCTAAGAAAACAGTATATTTGTAAGCAAACCGTTTTTTTGGCACGGTTTTTTCTTAATACTAAATATAAAGATGAAAAAACAAATTTTATCAATCGTTCTTATACTTACTGTTACACTTATTAGTGCACAAAAGGCACAACAAGTTGCTTATATAGATATGGACTATATTTTAGAAAATGTTCCTGAATATCTTGACGCACAAAACTCGTTAAATTCAAAAGTTGAAAAATGGCGTAACGAATTAGATAAAAAGGCACGTGATATTGAAGTGCTAAAAACTGATTTAGCAAATGACAAAGCAATTTTAACCAAAAATTTAATAGACGAGCGCGAAGAAGATATTGATATTAAACAACAAGAATTAAGAAAGTTAGAAATGCAATATTTTGGTCCTCAAGGCAATATGTACAACTTAAGAAAGCAATTAGTACAACCTGTGCAAGATCAAGTTTATAATGCAATTCAAGACATTGCCGCACGTAAGAAGTATGATTTTGTTTTTGATAAATCGAGTGATTTAGTTATGCTATATTCTAATAAAAAATACGATATTAGCGACTTGGTTTTAAAAACAATAAATGTTGATAGAAAAAGGCAAGACAAAAAAGATCAATTAGAAGAAAAAAAGGCTGCTGCAGCCACGAACCAATTAAGTGAACAGCAAAAAAAACAAATTGAAGCTAAACAAGCTTTAAAAGACAAAAAACTAGCTGAACAAGAAGCAAAAAAACAGCAAATTGAAAAAATAAAGCAAGACCGTTTAAAAAAACGTGAAGAAAAAAGAAAATTACTAGAAGAAAAAAAAGCAGCACTAAAAAAAGCTAGAGAGGAAGCTATAAAGAAAAAAGCAGCAGAAAAAGAAAAAAAAGACGGAGAGTAAAACAAATAAATTATAATTAAAACAAAAGAAATGAAACATTTTAAAATTCTATTATTAATTGCAATTTTAGGTATCGCTAGTGTATCATATGCGCAAAAAATTGCTCATATTGATACTGATAAATTACTAGCTGAAATGCCTGAAACAAAATCGTTAAAAGCAGAGTTAGAAAGGTTAAACAAAACCTATAAAGACGATATTGATGCAATGGTTACAAAACTAGAAGCTAAAATAAAAAAATACGAAGCCGAAGGAAAAACACAAACTTTAGAAGAAAACCAAAAAAGATCTGCAGAAGTACAACAAGACAGAAACAGAGTATATCAAGCTCAACAATCTGCCTCTCAAGAAATGCAGAAAAAATACCAATCTAAATTAGGTCCTATTCTAAAAAAAGCAGAAGATGCGATTAAAGCTGTTGCTGCAGAAAAAGGTGTTGTTTATGTATTAGATGCTAGCCCAGGAAAAGGCTTGTTAGTTTTTGACAAAGGAGAAGACTTATACAGTGCTGTAAAAACAAAATTAGGGTTCTAAAAAAATTACACTTAATACATGAAAAAACCTGCTGTTACCAAAAAACAGCAGGTTTTTTTTATTTTTATAATCAGTCTATTAAAATTAAAAAGACTACTTCAAATTATTTAATTTATAGTATTAAATAAAAATTAATACTACAATTATATATATTTACAATAAACTACGTTAGCTAAATATTAAACAACTTAAAAAACATGTCTATAAAAGTAACCGCTCTTTCTAAGTACTATCAAAATCAAAAAGCAATAGACATTATTTCTTTTACTATAAAAAAAGGAGAAATTGTTGGTTTTTTAGGCCCTAATGGAGCTGGTAAATCTACCACTATAAAAATTATTACGGGTTATATTAAACCCTCTGAAGGTAGTGCTTATGTAAATAAAATACCCGTTTCAAGTAATCCTATAAAAGCACAACAAAAAATAGGTTATTTACCCGAACACAATCCACTATATAAAGAAATGTACGTTCGTGAATATTTACAGTTTCAGGCGGCATTATATCAGGTTGAAAAAGCCAAGGTTAATCAAGTTATAGAGCAAGTAGGATTAGCTATTGAAGCTCATAAAAAAATAGAACAATTATCTAAAGGATACCGACAAAGAGTAGGTTTAGCAGCTGCTATTTTACACGACCCCGATGTATTAATTTTAGACGAACCCACTACAGGTTTAGACCCAAATCAATTAGTAGAAATTCGTCAATTAATTAAACAACTAGGAAAAAACAAAACCGTTTTATTGTCAACACACATTATGCAAGAAGTAGAAGCCATGTGTGATCGAGTAATTATTTTAAATCAGGGAAAAATTGTTTTAGACAAACCTATAAACCAACTGAAACAACATAACGAACAAATACTAAAAGTAACTTTTGATTATAAAATTGAAGAACAATTTTTACAACAACTACCTAACATTGTCGAATTAAAAAACACAATCGAAAACAATTGGGTACTTACTTTTAATACTGTAGATGATATGCGTCCAATAATTTTTGACTTTGCTCAAGAAAATGGGTTAAAAATTCTTGGGTTAAATACCGAAAACAAAAACTTAGAAAACCTTTTTAGAGAACTAACAAACTAGCCAATTAAAACTATCTGAAATACCACTTGAGTTTATAAATCAAACCCAATATTAACATTTAGTTTTTTAGCAATTAACTTCGTAATTCTAGATTTTACTTGCGGTATTTTTACACTTTCTAAAACTGTATTGGCAAAAGCATACATTAACAAGGCTTTCGCTTCTTTTTTAGGTATACCGCGTTGTTGCATATAAAAAAGGGCTTGTTCATCTAATTGACCAATAGTACAACCATGCGAACACTTTACATCATCTGCAAAAATTTCTAATTGTGGTTTAGCATTAATTGTTGCTTTATCGCTAACTAAAACATTATTATTTTGTTGATACGCATTTGTTTTTTGCGCTTCTTTTTCAACAATTACTTTTCCGTTAAAAACACCTGTAGAACGCGCATCAAAAATTCCTTTATAATCTTGATGGCTTTCACAATTTGGCTCTGTATGATGTACTAAAGTATGATGATCAATATGTTGTTTGCCTTCAGTAATTGTAATTCCTTTTAAAATAGAATTTACGTGAGTTCCTTTTTGGTAAAAATTAAGATTATTACGTGTTATATTTCCTCCAAATGAAAAAGTATGTACTGCACAAGTACTCTCTTTTTGCTGTTCTACATAGGTATTATCAACTAATGAGGCATTATAGGTATCGTTCTGTATTTTGTAATAATCTACCGTTGCATGGTTATTAAGAAATATTTCGGTAACCGAATTAGTTAATACAGCATGATCGTGTAAACTTTGGTAACGTTCAATAATTTGCACATGAGCATTTTGCTCTAATACAATTAAATTTCGAGGTTGTAACAAAGTTGCATTTTCTTTACCAGTAGCAAGATGAATAATTTGTATTGGTTTTTCTACCTCAACATTTTTAGGTATATAAATATACGCCCCTTCTGTAACAAAAGCTGTGTTTAACGAAGTTAAATTATCTTGTTTAGCTATTTTGTTAAAATAGTTTTCTATTACTGGTTTATATTTAGCTTTAGTAAAAGCAGCCGATAACAAACATATATCTTTTCCGTCATGTGTGGTATCTGATAAAAACGAATTGTATTTACCATCAACAAACACAATTTTATACGTATCTATATCATCTATAAAATATTGTTTTACATCAGCCAATTCAACAACTTCTTCGGCTTTAGGAAAAATACTATAATCGTGTTTCAAAATTGAAGCCAATGAAGTGTATTTCCAATCTTCTAGTTTTTTAGTAGGAAAACCTAATTCTTCAAAATTTTGGAGGGCTTTGGTTCTTATTTCATGAATATCATTATTAATATTCATTCGGTTTTCAAAAGCTACGTATGATGATACTATTTTTTCTTTTAATTCCATTATTCTGTAGTTTAGAAAGCTTTATGCGGTAAAAAAACGCTTTTAACTTTCTATTTTCAAGATTTAGATTTTAACTATTTACCTCTTCTTTAATCCAATCGTATCCTTTTTTCTCTAACTCTAATGCTAAAGAAGCATCGCCAGTTTTAACAATTTTTCCATCGTGTAAAACATGTACAAAATCTGGAACAATATAATCTAACAACCGTTGGTAATGGGTAATTACAATTACTGCATTTTCTTTAGATTTTAGTTTGTTTACACCATTTGCAACAATACGTAAGGCATCAATATCTAAACCAGAATCGGTTTCGTCTAAAATGGCTAATTTAGGTTCTAACATTGCCATTTGAAAAATTTCATTTCGCTTCTTTTCTCCACCAGAAAAGCCTACATTTAACGAACGAGATAAAAACTTTCGATTAATTTCTAATAATTCTGATTTTTCACGAATTTTTTTCAACATATCTTTCGCAGGCATTTCTTCTAAACCTTTTGCCTTACGAGATTCGTTAATGGCTGTTTTTATAAAGTTAGTAACCGTAACCCCAGGAATTTCTACTGGGTATTGAAACGATAAAAACACGCCTTTATGCGCTCTTTCTTCAGGGGCTAACTCGCCAATATTTTCTCCTTCAAGTTCTATATTTCCTTGCGTTACTTCATAATCTTCTTTACCCGCAATAACATTGGCTAAGGTACTTTTACCAGCACCATTAGGCCCCATTATTGCATGAATTTCACCTGCTTTTACTTCTAAATCTAATCCTTTTAAAATTGATTTTTCTTCTACTGACGCGTGTAAATTTTCTATTTTTAACATTTTTCTGATGTTATTGGCTTTAGCTTTCGCTATAAGCATTTTTATAATTGTAATTTTATTTAAAGAGGAAAGTCAAAAAAAACTGAAAATAAAAGATTATATGACTAAGCTCTATCGATAATTCTTTAACCTTTTTACTTATCCTACAGATCCTTCTAACGAGATTTCTAATAGTTTTTGGGCTTCAACAGCAAATTCCATTGGTAATTTATTAAGCACTTCTTTGCTAAATCCGTTAACAATTAAAGCAATCGCTTTTTCGGTATCAATACCACGTTGATTACAGTAAAATAATTGATCTTCCCCAATTTTACTAGTTGTTGCTTCGTGCTCTATTTGAGCCGATTTATTTTTTGCTTCGATATACGGAAAAGTATGTGCACCGCATTCATTACCCATTAACAATGAGTCGCATTGAGAAAAATTACGTGCATTTTCTGCCCTAGAATTAATTTGTACTAATCCTCGATAGCTATTTTGCGATTTACCTGCTGAAATGCCTTTTGAAATAATTGTTGACTTGGTGTTTTTACCTAAATGAATCATCTTAGTTCCTGTATCTGCCTGTTGATGATTATTGGTTACTGCAATTGAATAAAACTCACCTACTGAATTATTTCCTTTTAACACACAACTTGGGTATTTCCATGTAATTGCCGACCCTGTTTCTACTTGTGTCCAAGAAATTTTAGCATTGGTTTCGCACAATCCTCTTTTGGTTACAAAATTAAAAACCCCTCCTTTACCTTCACTATCGCCTGGAAACCAGTTTTGTACCGTTGAATATTTTATTTCAGCATCATCTAAAGCAATCAATTCAACAACGGCCGCGTGTAATTGATTTTCATCTCGTTGTGGTGCTGTACACCCTTCAAGATACGAAACATAACTCTCTTTATCGGCAATAACCAACGTTCTTTCGAACTGCCCCGTTCCTCCTTCATTAATTCTAAAATACGTTGATAATTCCATTGGGCAACGAACCCCTTTAGGAATGTAGCAAAACGATCCATCTGAAAACACTGCCGAATTTAAAGCCGCATAAAAATTGTCTGTTGGAGGCACTACTGAACCTATATATTTTTTAATTAGTTCTGGGTGTTTTTGAATAGCTTCAGAAATGGGCATAAAAATAATTCCTTTTTCTGCCAACGTTTCTTTAAAAGTAGTGGCTACTGAAACAGAATCCATTACAATATCAACGGCTACATTAGCTAATCGTTTTTGCTCTTCTAACGAAATTCCTAACTTTTTAAAGGTTGCCAATAATTCTGGGTCTACCTCATCTAGGCTATTTAATTTAGGTTTCTTTTTGGGAGCCGAATAATACGATATTTCTTGAAATTTAGGCTTTTGATACGTAATATTTGCCCATTCAGGTTCTTCCATTTTCTCCCAAATTCTAAAAGCCTCTAAACGCCATTTGGTCATCCATTCAGGCTCATTTTTCTTTTTAGAAATAGCGCGTACGATATCTTCATTTAACCCGTTAGGAAATGTTTCACTTTCAATATCGGTATAAAAACCATATTCGTATTCTTTGGTTTTTAACTCTTCTCTTAAATCGTCTTCAGTATATTTAGCCATAATTATTAAAAGATTGAAAATTTAAAAAATGTTATCAATCTTGCTTGTTTTTTTACTCATAAACAAATTTAGAATACCATTAAATTATTTTAATAGCAATTACTATTTTTGTATTCTTTGGGTATTGTTCTACTATTTAATTTTTTCATACATCCGTAATACTCTTTTCTACTTTTAAACTAAAGCGAAAAACTCTCACCACACCCGCAAGTTCTATTGGCATTAGGGTTATTAAACACAAAACCTTTACCATTTAACCCGCCAGAATATTCTAGAGTAGTACCTGCCAAATACAAAAAACTCTTTTTATCAATAACTATCTTTATGTTGTTATCTTCAAAAATTTTATCGTTATCTTGTTGTGTCTTATCAAAACTTAAGTCATATGATAAGCCTGAACAACCGCCACTTTTTACCCCTACACGAACAAAATCAGTTGTAACATCAAAACCTTCATCTGTCATCAACTCAATAACTTTCTTTTTCGCTGTGTTCGAAACTTTTATCATCGTTTAAA
The DNA here is from genome assembly GCF_041021355.1 of Tenacibaculum sp. UWU-22. Lineage (NCBI taxonomy): Bacteria > Pseudomonadati > Bacteroidota > Flavobacteriia > Flavobacteriales > Flavobacteriaceae > Tenacibaculum > Tenacibaculum sp. UWU-22. The sequence continues at coordinate 465,775 of NZ_JBFNGP010000001.1, forward strand.
TAGATTAAATCTAAATTATTTGCAAAGATAATGACAAATTTTGATTTTTTTTTACTTTTAGTATTAATAAACTTTATAGCCTAATAGGTTTTTACTTTCGAGTATCTATCTTTGCAAGATGTTAGAAGATAAAAACCAAGAAAAAACCTCATTATCTGAATTAGGAGAATTTGGATTAATTAGGCATTTAACCAAATACTTTACTACAATTAATAGCACTACAAAAAAAGCTATTGGTGATGATTGTGCCGTAATTTCATCAAAAGAAAAAGAAACGCTAATTACTACTGATTTATTAGTTGAAGGGGTTCATTTCGACTTAAGTTATATGCCATTAAAACACCTAGGGTATAAGGCTGTAATAGTAAATTTATCAGATGTATATGCTATGAATGGTATTGCCGAGCAAATTACGGTTTCTATTGCCGTTTCTAATCGTTTTAGTTTAGAGGCTTTAGAGCAATTATATGCTGGTATTCAATTAGCATGCGAAACCTATAAGGTAGATTTAGTTGGGGGCGACACCACTTCGTCTACTAAAGGAATGTTGCTATCTATTACTGCTATCGGAACTGCTAACCCAAAAGATATTGTATACCGCGACGGAGCAAAGCCAACCGATTTAATTGTGGTTTCAGGCGATTTAGGCGGTGCTTATTTAGGGTTGCAAGTTTTAGAACGCGAAAAACAAGTGTTTAAAGTAAACCCTAACAATCAACCTGATTTAGATGCTTACAGTTATATTATTGAACGACAATTAAAACCCGAAGCTCGTAAAGATGTTATTAAAATTTTAAAAGAATTGACGGTAAAACCTACTTCAATGATTGATATATCAGACGGCTTATCATCTGAAATCATGCATATTTGTTCGCAAAGTAATGTGGGTTGTAAAATTTACGAAGATAAGTTACCTCTCGACCCTCAAGTAATTTCTACTTGCGAAGAGTTTAATATCGATTCTACCATGGTAGCATTAAGCGGAGGTGAAGATTATGAATTGCTATTTACGGTATCTATTAACGATTATGAAAAAATAAAAGGAAATCCAAACCTAACCGTAATTGGGCACATTACCGAAAAAAACCAAGGCATGAATTTAGTTACCCGTGCTAATCAAGAAATTGAATTAAAAGCTCAAGGTTGGAATGCCTTGAAAGACTAAACCTTATTAATATTGAAACAACTTCTTTTTTCTTTACTACTACTTTCTTCTTTGGCTTTTTCTCAAGAAAAATTAAAAAACGCAAAAAAAAGTTTATCAAAACAAAAAACGGAGCGCTCTTTTACAAAAAACACAAAAGTTACCTATCGTAAATCTAACAACTCATCTATCAATAACACTGATGAGGCTGCCAATCCTTTTGTTAAAATTTTTGGTAATGTTATTTTTTACAGTACCGTTGGTTTGGTTAGTGGTAGAGCAGAATGGCGAGAATTAAATCCATATCCATATTACAACGATTATGGAGAATATACTACTCATTTTTCTGACAAAACAAAACGAAGTAGTTTTAAACTAGGGAGTAATTATTTGTTTAATACTGTAAAAGGAATTGAAACAACTGCACTTTTTAAACCCATTCCACTTGTTGGAATAGATGTATCTTACCTCTATTTTTCTGAGGCAACATTTAACCATAACGAAAATTTTAATATTGTTTCTGTTATGGCAAATTATTATCGAATTAGAGAAAACTATATTAGTTTTTGGTGGGGATTAGGAGCCACTTATGCAGGTAATCAAGTAAACACCATTGGCTTTAGTTATGCCTTAGGAACAGAGATATACCCTATAAAACCGATAAGTTTACACGTTTCGTGGAAACAAAGTTTTATTAACCATAATACCATTGATGTTTTTAAATCACAGTTAAAATACCATTTAAAAAACACTGCAATTTATACAGGATATCATAATTATCAACTAGGAAACCAACCTATTGGCGGTATTGTTTTGGGTATGGAGTATGTTTTTTAGCACTTTTTTACAAATGTTTGTAAGGCTAGTATCAACTCATTTTCATCTTCAATATGACTCATATGTCCGTTTGACAAAACAACACTATTTGCATTGGCATCTATTGCTTCTTGTAACGAAGTCTCAAAATTTAATACTGGGTCTTTTTTACCTATAATTAATAACTTTTCACAAGATAATTGTTTAAGCACATCATTTCTACTAGGTCTTTCTCGCATTCCTTCTTGACATGCCATATAGCCTTGTAACGGCGTTTTTAAAGCCTCTTTTAAAACTCGTGAAATAGTTTCTTTATACACTTTTCGACTTTGTTGTGTAAATAAATTAAGAAAAGAAATACGAACCATGTTTTCAAAATTTTTAGGTATCAATTTATTGGCTTTAGCTCTTAATTTTTTTCGTTCTTCATCATCGGCATACGAAGTAGAGTTTAACAAACAAAAGCCTTTTATTTTCTCGATATTTTTTTCGGCAAGAGCTAAAGCAACGTAGCCTCCCATTGAGTGACCCACAACAATAAAACGTCTAATGCGTAAATGTTTTAAAACAGCACTAACCGCATCTGCCATTAACTCCATAGTATGTATATAGCCCAAACAATCCGTATTTCCGTGCCCTAATAAATCAATAGTAATAACTTTATGGGTTTTAGTTAACGTTTCAGAAATAGATTTCCACATTGTTTGGTTTTCTAAAAAACCATGTAATAACACAATAGCACTCCCTTTTCCTTTTACGAAAAAATTAACTTTAGCCCCTTTAAAATCAATGGTGTGTTGCATTACACAAAAATAATAGTTTTTTGGTTTAGCCGTAATCTAAACAGGTATTTTAAAACTAAAAATAGATTTGTAAATCTATACACAGGTTTATACATTTGTTTAAAAAAACGTACAAATTTATGGTTTCTATTATAGCCGCTATTGGAAAAGATAACGAATTGGGTAAAAACAACGATTTAATTTGGCACTTGCCTGCCGATTTAAAGCATTTTAAAAAAACAACATCAGGGCATGCTATTTTAATGGGGCGAAGAACTTTTGAAAGTATTGGAAAACCATTACCTAAAAGAACAAACATAATTATTACAAATAATGACCATTATTTTATTGATGGTTGTTTAATTGCTAATTCTATTGAACAAGCCATAGATATGGCAGAAAATAATGATGAAATTTTTATTATCGGCGGGTCACAAATTTACAAACAGGCTTTAGAAAAAAACTTGGTTGACAAACTACATATTACCATTGTACATCAAAACTTTGAAGCAGATGTTTTTTTTCCTGAAATTGATAAAAAAATCTGGAAAGAAATTAATCGAATAGATTGTAAAGCCGACAACGAAAACCCTTACAATTATAGCTTTGTTACTTATGTAAAAAGCAATTAATAATAGTTACACCTAACTAAACTAAAAGTTTGTTACATATTTAAAAAATTATTGTATTTCAAATACAAAAGGCATTCTAGCTTGAATACCTTTTAAGGTTTTCATTTTATTTATTGTGTTGTATAAATGATAATTTTTATCGCCTAAGGCTTCTTTTATAATTTCCTGTTTCGAAGCTTTTGCAAATGGAGAGAATTTAAAAACATCTTTAAAATCTTTTTTATAACTTGGGTAGTTGCGCACTCTGTAAGTATCAATATCTGCTAATTTAGCTGCTTCTTCAATAGCATCTTGCAACCCTCCTAACTCGTCAACTAATCCAATTTCTTTGGCTTCTTTACCTGTCCACACTCGTCCTTGGGCAATTTTATCAACTTGTTCAAAAGTCATATTTCTGCCAGCAGCAACGTGAGTAACAAAAGTGTTATAAATTTGTTCTACACCTTGTTTAGTAACATCGTAATATTTCTGATTCATTGGCTCAAAAATACTATAACTAGCAGCATTATTAGTAGAAACCTGCTCTGCATTAATACCTATTTGGTCTGCCAATTTATGCGCATTAGGTATTGCCCCAAAAACACCAATAGAACCCGTAATAGTAGTAGGTTCTGCTATAATTTTATTAGCATTACACGAAATATAATATCCGCCTGAAGCTGCCAAATTACCCATAGAAACCACTAATGGTTTTTCTTTTTTGGTAAGTTCTAATTCTCTCCAAATTAATTCAGAGGCTAATGCTGACCCTCCAGGAGAGTTTACACGTAACACAACAGCCTTCACCGTTTTATCTTTACGTACTTTTTTTAGCGCTTTATTAATAATTTCTTGCCCTATTATTTCTTCACTCCCTTTTCCATACATAATTTCTCCTTGGGCATAAATTACAGCGATTTTATTTTTAGCTACCGAAGACGTTCTTCCTTTTCCTGAAGCAATATAATCTTTAATGCTTATTGTTTCTAATTTATCACTATCTGTAGCCTTTTCCATTTTTGCAACATATTGGTCTTCATAAATAGCTTCATCTATTAAGTTATTTTGTTTTGCAAGAGTAGCATTTCTTGCTAAAGAACCATCAGCTATAGCATTTAACTTATCAGTAGTTATATTTCTACTTTGGCTAACATCGTCTATAATTTCAGACCAAATTGATTGTAAAAATGAGGTGGTTTGCTCTCTATTTGCTTCGCTCATTTTATTGGTTAAAAAAGGCTCAACTGCACTTTTATACTTTCCGTGTCGAACCACTTCCATTTTTACACCATATTTGTCTTCAAAATCTTTATAGTATAAAATTTCAGTTGATAATCCTTTAAAATCAATTTGCCCAACAGGATTTATAAATAAGCTATCTGCCACCGAACTCAGGTAGTAGTTTTTTTGATCATATACATCGGCATATGCATAAATAAATTTTCCGCTTTTTTTAAAATCTTCTAATTCATTTCTAATGGCTTGCGTTTGAGCTATACCCGCATTAATAGTAGTGTTTTTAATACTAATGCCTTTTATGTTTGGGTCGGTTTTAGCATTATCAATAGCTATAATTATATTATTTAAAGCTAATTTTTCATCAACTAAATCTAGAGCCTGAACAAACGGATTTGAATCTTTAGGCGCATAATCTTTTACTGGTGTTGATAAATCCATTTCTAAAACCGAATTAGGTTTTACAACCACTTCTTCTTGAGAGCTCATTACAGAGCCTATCCCTGCAAAAAGAAGAAACAATAAAAAAAGTGCGATAAAAAACCCTAATATAACTGCTAGTAAATTACGTAAAAAAGCCATTTTTTTTATGAGTTAAAAAATTAAACAACAAATATACACTTAATAAAGTACACCAACATTTATTTTTTACCATTAATACCTCGGGCTTAAAGCACCATTTAAACTCATTCTATATTTATGTTGTGCAAATTCAAAATAATTAAAAAGCTTATAGTTTACTTCGTAACCATAATCGGTATTTGGGTTATAATCTATTTCGTTTTCATAAATATTAGGATTAAACGAGCTTGGGTTTCTGGCTCTATAATTCCAATTAGAGACATATATTGCATTTCTGTTTTCTAAATACGCTTGAGAGTAATATCCTCTAGGCTTGGCTACTGAATTTAAATACCTTTCAAACCCAACATCTATTATCGTTATTTCATATTCTAAGCTATCATTAGCGATAACCACAGGCTCTTCTTTTTTTTCTGTAGTATTTTTAACTTTAGAAGACCCACAAGCCCAAATAAATAATCCAAAAGAACAAAGAAGGGCTACTTGTTTTACTAACTTCATTGGCTTAAATTTTAAATTAAACATTTTACATTTTTATACAACTTAACTGTTACGTTACTAGCCACAAAAACCATTTGCTTTTTTTGTTAAGCTTTTGCCTTAAATGTTTTATTCTCTCTTGTAAAAGATTTCATTATTAAAAAAATAACACGTTATAAATTTGCAAAAATTATTTTATTTTTTATTGATTATTACGCTTTTTAACAGTATTTTCCGCTTATTAAATATAAAAATACATGAAGTCAAGATGCTCATGGGTAGGTAATAACCCGCTATATATTCAATATCACGATGAAGAATGGGGCGTACCTGTTTACGATGATGCTAAAATTTTTGAATTTTTGATTTTAGAAACTTTTCAAGCTGGATTAAGTTGGATAACGATTTTAAAAAAACGCGAAAATTTTAGAAAAGCCTTCGATAATTTTGATTACAAAAAAATTGCTGCTTATTCAGAAAAAAAATATGAAGCCTTATTACAAGACTCAGGAATTGTTAGAAACAAATTAAAAATAAAAGCCACCATTACCAATGCACAAGCATTTATAAAAATTCAAAACGAATTTGGTTCGTTCTCAAAATATATATGGAATTTTGCAGCTAACCAGCCTATTAAAAACAGCTTTGATAAAATACAAGACGTCCCCGCAAAAACGCCTCTTTCAGATTGTATTTCGAAAGACTTAAAAAAACGTGGATTTAAATTTGTTGGTTCAACGGTTATTTATGCTCACATGCAAGCCACAGGGATGGTAAACGACCACACTACCGATTGTTTTCGGCATAACGAAGTATAATTTCTTAGTTTAAATTTCGTTTTTCTATAAAAAAACGCTTTAAAAGCAATGCACATTCGTTTTCTAAAACTCCTGAAACAACCGTAGTTTTGGGATGCAGTGTTGTTTTTAAATTTGTAAACCCCCGATTAGCATCAAAAGCACCAAAAACAATTTTACCTATTTGTGTCCAATAACTAGCCCCTGCACACATTTGACAAGGTTCTAATGTTACATAAAGTGTGCAATCAATTAAATATTTTCCGCCCAAAAAATCTGCAGCTGCAGTAAACGCTTGCATTTCAGCATGGGCTGTTACATCGTTTAACGTTTCGGTTAAATTATGAGCACGAGCAATAATTTGATTTTTAAAAACAACTACTGCCCCAACCGGAACTTCACCTTTACCAAAAGCAACTTCTGCCTCTTGCAAGGCTCGTTTCATAAAATAAATATCATCAAACGGCTGTATCATTTTTCAAATATAAGTTCATTTGTATAATTTATTTATAATTTCTTTTATTTTATTTTGTGCGTCTATAAAAAACAGATGATGTAAATATGTACTTTTGTACTATGGTTAACTCGTTATTAGAAAACATTAACAATCCGACAGATTTACGAAAACTAACACCTCAGCAATTAAAGGTGTTAGCAAAAGAATTACGTAAATATATTATTACCGTTATTGCCACAAAAGAAGGGCATTTAGGAGCCAGCTTAGGAGTTGTAGAATTAACCATTGCTTTACATTATATTTTTGATACGCCAAACGATTTATTAGTTTGGGATGTAGGGCATCAAGCTTATGCTCATAAAATTTTAACCGAACGTAAAAACCAGTTTTATACTAACCGACAACTGGGAGGTATATCTGGCTTTCCAAAAAGAAGCGAAAGTATTTACGATGCTTTTGGGGTTGGCCATTCTTCAACTTCTATTTCAGCGGCTTTAGGTATGGCAATTGCCTCTAACTTAAAAGGAGATACTAAAAAACAACATATTGCAATTATTGGCGATGCCTCAATAGCAAGCGGAATGGCTTTTGAAGCCTTAAACCATGCTGGAGTTAGCAAAGCTAACTTACTAATTATATTAAACGATAATGCTATTGGAATAGACCCGTCTGTTGGTGCATTAAAACAATATTTAACTAAAGTAAAAAAAGATAAAAAAAGCGTTAACAACAACATTATTAGCGCTTTAAATTTTGATTATTCTGGCCCAATTGACGGCCACGACATTGATAAATTATTATCAGAATTAAACAGACTCAAAAACATTACGGGACCTAAATTTTTGCATATAATTACAACTAAAGGAAAAGGATTACGTCAAGCAGAAGAAAATCAGGTAGTTTACCATGCTCCTGGAAAATTTAATCCTAAAACAGGAGATATTATTCCTAAAACCATTAGTAATTATACAAAATATCAAGATGTTTTTGGCAAAACGTTGGTTGAATTAGCAAAGCAAAACGATAAAATTACGGCCATAACACCCGCAATGCTTTCAGGAAGTTCTTTAACTTATATGATGGATGCTTTCCCTAACCGAACCTTTGATGTAGGAATTGCCGAACAACATGCTGTTACCTTAGCTGCTGGAATGGCAACACAAGGACTTATTCCGTTTTGCACTATCTACTCTACTTTTATACAACGTGCTTACGACCAAATTATTCACGATGTAGCACTACAAAACTTACCTGTTGTTTTTTGCCTAGATAGGGCTGGTTTAGTAGGACAAGATGGCGCAACCCATCACGGCGTTTTTGATTTAGCTTTTTTACGATGCATACCCAATTTAATTGTTTTTGCTCCAAGAAATGAAATAGCTTTACGTAATATTTTATATACTGCACAGCTAGGTTTACAGCAACCTATTGCTATTCGATACCCAAGAGGCAAAGGAGTGCTTTCTAATTGGCAGCTACCCTTTAATAAAATAGAAATAGGCAAAGGTATTTGTTTACAAAAAGGAAAAAAACTTGCCATACTATCGATAGGCACTATTGCAAATAATGTAACCGAAGCTATTGAACAAAGTAATAAAAGTGTAGAAATTGGTCATTACGACATGCAGTTTGTTAAACCTTTAGACACAAAATTACTAACACATATTTTCAAAAATTACAGCACCCTTATTACTATTGAAGATGGTGTAACAAAAGGCGGATTTGGCAGTGCCATTTTAGAGTTTGCTGCTAAAAACAATTATAAAAATAAGATTGAATTAATGGGAATTCGCGATACGTTTATTGAGCAAGGAACTGTTGAAGAATTACAAAAAATTTGTCAGTTAGACGCCGCTTCTATTAAAAATAAAATTGATGAATTATTGTTGCTTTAACAAGTTGTCTATATAATTTTTGATGTTACAAATAATTTGTGAAATCAAGTATTTTTAATCTTATCGTGAATTTTAGTAGGTATCGCATTATTCCACATAGTTAAAATATCGGTTGCCACACTAGCACCACTTCCTGCAGCAATAGCATACTGACTTCTACAACCAGAAATGGTTCCACAAACATACAAGCCTTTTTTAATTAAATGATTTTGATTACGTAACTGAATTCTATCTTTAACAGGGTTTGCTCGTTGATGTGGCTCAACATACTCTTCTAACCCAGCAACAGTAAAAGGTTTTGCATAATTTAATGCCACCACTACCACTTTGCTTGTATACTTTTTTTTAGTTGTTGTTACTGTATAATATTGCTGATTAGCTGTAACCGAAATTACTTTTTCGTTAGCAATTTGAACAATATGCGGATATAGTTCTTGTAACTGCTTTTTTCCCTCTTCTAAAATTTTTTTTCCTGATGTTTCAGGTGGTAATCCTAAAACATTATTAAACAAAGCCTCTTGCAAATGAGAGGCTTTTTGATGCGCAATAATACCTATTCGCTTATCTTTAGCATATTCTTTATGCTTAGCCGACCCTAAAATTAATGCACATTGCATTCCTGATACTCCTCCTCCAATGATTAGTATATCAAACATTTTTTAAAATAATGCTTTAATATTGGCTGTAAATAATTTTACAGAAATAGCCAGTAATATTACCCCAAATACTTTTCGAACAACATTAATACCTCCAGCACCAATTAACCGTTCTATTTTAGAAGATGTTTTTAATACTACATAAATAAGAATAACATTTAATAACACCCCTACAATTATATTTTCTATACGAAACTCTGAACGCAACGAAAGTAAGGTTGTTAAACTTCCTGGCCCTGCAATTAAAGGAAATGCTAGTGGAAACACAGAGGTTGTACCCTCTTCACCCCCATTGTCTTTATATAGTGTAATACCTAAAATCATTTCTAAAGCAATAAAAAATAACACAAAAGACCCAGCCACCGCAAAAGAATTTACATCAATGCCAATTATGGTTAACAAACTTTGACCTAAAAATAAAAATAAAATCATAATAACCCCAGCAATTACCGATGCTTTTTCAGACTGAATATGCCCAACTTTTTTACGCAAATCAATAATAATAGGAACACTTCCAACAATATCAATTACAGCAAACAATACCATAAAAGATGTAAATATTTCTTTTAAATTAAAACCCATATTCTTCTATTGTTTAAAAATGCAATATTAGAAAACTTAAGTTAACAAATAGTTATTAAAATTGTATTTTTGCGCAATGTTTCAATTAGGAAAAACCATAGTTTCAGAAGATATTATAGAAAAAGAATTTGTATGCAATCTTTCAGCATGTAAAGGCGTTTGTTGTGTTGATGGTGAAGCAGGGGCACCACTTGAAAAACAAGAAACTCAAATTCTTGAAAAAATATATCCAAAAGTAAAACCTTTTTTACGCAAAAAAGGCATAAAAGCTATTGAACAACAGGACACTTGGGTTACAAGTGATTTTGGAGAGTTAGAAACCCCTTTAATTGAGGGTAAAGATTGTGCTTATGTAATTTTTGATGAAAAAAATACGGCAATGTGCGCAATTGAAGAAGCCTACAATCAAGGTGAGATTGACTGGAAAAAACCTATTTCTTGCCATTTATATCCTATTCGTGTACAAGATTATAATGAGTTTTCTGCCGTAAATTACCATAAATGGGAAATTTGCGACGATGCGTGTTCATTAGGAAAAGAACTACAAGTACCTATTTATAAATTTGTTAAACAAGCTTTAATTCGAAAATTTGGCGAAAACTGGTATGCCGAACTAGAAAAAATTGCCCAAAAGTTACTTAAAAAGTAATCTGTGTTAAAACGCGTATTACTTGATTATAATTTTTTTAGATGCTTTTCTATTTTTTGCATCAGTAATATTAACAATATATATGCCCGATTTTAAGTTAACAGAGAGGGCTTGTTTTTGTAACATAGAAAAATCTAATTTTTGAGTATATACTTTTTTTCCGTTTACATCAAAAATATACAAGGTAGATTTTCCAAATATACTTTCTGCTTGTATGGTAAAGTTTCCATCAGAAATTGACGGATAAATTGTAAGTTGTTGTTTGTTTGCCAAAACATCGTTTACCGACGCCGTTTCTGAAGTGAATTTTCCAGAAAAAACACCTCGCCCATAGGTTGAAGCAAAAACAGTATTATCATCTCTTAAATCTAAATCAGTAACTTTTACATTACTCATACCATTATATGAGTGCTCCCAATTGGGCGATGCTGCTAAAAAATTAGCTGTACGCCATACTCCTAAATCAGTGCCAATAATTACCTCATCTGCATTTAACGGATTTTGTAATATGGCCTTTACTGGTAAATCAGGCAAATCACCTTCTTTATTTTGCCAAGTAGCGCCTCCATCATCTGAATACCATATACTTACCACTCCATAATTATGGAGTGTAAGTAATATTTGATTTTCGTTTGTGCCAAATGCTACATCAGAAACAGAACCAACAAATTCAGAACCTGTAATATCTTGCCAACTAGGATTAGCACTATTTGCATTGGTTATTTTTAATAATTCACCATTTATTAAACCCGCATATAAATTGGTTGCAGTAGTTGTAAATGGAGACACTGTTAAAGCAGAAGGGCTACTATTTAACAAGCCGTTTGTTAAATCAGTTTTAGTCACCGTTCCGCTTTTAATATTTGAATATCTTTTTATGATATAACTTCCACTGCTACTATTAGAGTAATTTGAATACAAAATATCTAAATTAGAGTCTAATGCCTGTGGATTAATAAAGCTACCATTTTGACCACTTTCATAATTAATGGTTCTGGTTGTATTTGTTTGGTAATTATACAAATCAATATTACTATTAAAAACATAGTTGGTTATATAATATTTATCCGTTCCATCTTGATCAAAAAAGCTATATCCACCATCACCTCCTTGTGCTTCAACAGATGTATTAAGACCTGCTGATGCATCTTCAAACAACTGCGAACCATTATCTTGAGCTCCCGCAATAAAATATTCTTTCCCACCAAATGCTGTTGTTGGGGCTACTCCAACGCTATAAAATTGAACGGTATTGTAATTTCTGTTTCTTGCTGTAATATCTCCTCCTCCATCGCTCGAAAAATATACTCCCCCATCATTACTAAAAACTATTTTTGTTGAAGAACCTGGAGCAAAAGCAATTCCATGTTGGTCTGAATGTACTTCAGGGTAACTACCTGTAATGCCAGAATGCCAAATAGAAATTTGATTCCAATTATTACCACTGGTTGTTGATTTAAATAAATCTATACCGCCAACATATAATATACTTTCGTTGTTTGGGTCTACCGAGATAAGTAAATCATACCCCGACTGTCCTCTAGTAAAATCAGAAGTGGGTATACTTGAATCCGCATCTTTAGGCAATGGCAAATCAGTAATAGAACTAAAATCATTTGCCGTTTTAAATATTTTTACAGGATTAGAACTACTATTTACTTGCGCTAAAACATATACCCCTCGTTTATTAAAGGGTGAAAGTGCTATTTCTGTTCGTAAACCATTGGGTATGGTATATAATAAATTGAACGTATTACCATCTGTTGATTTAAAAATGGTTCCTCCCCCTCCTCCATGTAAAAGTCTATAATTCGTAGACACATATATCGAATTATCAATCGCAATTTTTATATTATTTGGCTCATACTCATTTCCTTGTGACATTTTAGGCATATTCAGCTTTGCATAATTAATACCGTCTGTTGATTTATATAATCCTACCGCATCACTTCCTAGTAAACTAGACGGAGAATATTCTAAATAAATAGATTCACTAACGGCAACATACACTTCTGATGTTCCTCCATTATTTCTTACTACCACATCGTTAATATGCTGTATTCCTGGAACATTTGCCATATTTAATGCATTTTCATCAACAAGTGTTAGGGTTGCAGTAACACCATTGGTTAATTGATTTATTATAGTTTCTCCATCTGTTTTAGAAATCATTAAAGAAGGAATTGTAATAGAAGCATCGCTACCCCCCATTACAATTGGGTATCCACCTACATTATTAACCATAATAACAGCAATTGCCCCTGCCTCTTGTGCTCTCTTTACTTTCTCTGCAAAGAAACAAGTTCCTCTTTTAATTACCGCAATTTTACCATTAACAGCCGCAAAATTTGTTATTGTTTCGCAAGCATCGTCTGTAGGAGAAGTACCATCATTAACCAACGTTAAATCACCTGTAATTGGAGAAGACAAATCTCCACCAAAAGAAGTTGTTAAAACAGCATTATAATCGCCTGCAATATTTGTAGGACTATTAACCGTAATTTTAGCATTAGATTCAAAAATAATATTTCCTGTAATACCGCCTAATACTTTTTCCCAAGAATTACCCCCATCTATTGAACGCCATAAGCCATTACCATTAACATCTCCATTCACATAAGACTCTCCCGTACCTACATAAAATATTTGTGTGTTATTAGGGTCGACAGCAATACAAGATACTGCTAAATTTTCAGGTATTCCAACCTGTACCCATCTCGAATTACGGTTTGAAATATTGGTGTTTTTCCATAATCCTCCACTAACACCTCCTGCAAAAACCGTTTCGTGTGTGGCATCGTTGGGATCAAAAAGCACTGCTCTAGTTCTACCGCCAACATTAGTTGGCCCCCGCTCAATCCAACTATTATCTGAGCCATCACCTGGAACTCTACGCAATGGCTTTTTAGAAATCAGCTCTTGCTGTAATGCATATAATTTTTCTTTATCTGTTTTACCCGTATAAGGGTTCATTTCATTTAAATATTCTTGTTCAAAATATGCGTTAGGTGGTAAACCTTGTGATTTTCTTTGTTTAGGTGATAATAAACTTGTTTTTTGATATCGATGATTCTTTAAAAACGCAATATGTTTTTCACGAATTTTGGCAATCTCGTTTTGCTTAAACAATACTTTAAATAACATTAAAGCCGAAAAAATTAAAACAGAAACATATATTATTTTTTTCTTCATCTGTACTATTTAAAATTGAAAGATAGTCTGATAGCTTCTAAAGTTAATCCATTTTTTACATACTATTGGCTATTAATTTCTTGTGAAGCCTAATAGCAAACCCATCACTCATGCCCGATATATAACTACAAATTAACATGATTCTATCATATAAGCTTTCTTTTTCTATTTGATACGTAGCTGGCAATATTTTTAATACCAACTTATCGTAATTAGATGCTGTATGATTAAATTTATTATTTAAAGCGTTTACAAAAACATCTAATAAATCCGCTATAATTTTATATCCCACTATTTCTTTTTCAACAACTTCTTTACTACGATAAATTTTTTCAGAACATATTTTTATAATATCATTAATTTGAGCTTCGTAAACACATTTATCTAATAACGATTTATCAAATGTACCCTCTAAAATAGCTTGTTCATTAGCTAAAAATATATTAACCGCTTCATCGATTAATGAATTAATAGCTATTGCTCTTAAATAAGCGGTTCTATCTTTTGTAGTTTGTAAAGCATAGTATTTTTCTCTATTAATTTTTTTAACCAATTTAGCTAAATATTCTAGGGCATAACTTTCATCGATTAACCCTAAATTAATACCATCTTCAAAATCGATAATTGTATAACAAATATCATCTGCAGCTTCTACTAAATACGCTAACGGGTGTCTATAAAATGAAATTTCATTTTCAGTTTTTTGTTTTAACCTTAAGCTAGTTGCGATATCTAAGAAAGCTTCTTTTTCTGATTGAAAAAAGCCATATTTTTTATCTACAACATGGGTGCTATTCTTTTTCGGAAGCGATTCTTTTGGATATTTTATAAAGGCTCCTAAAGTTGCATACGATAACCGCAACCCTCCTTCGATACCTTGTTTAGACTCCGTTAAAATTTTAAATCCATTTGCATTCCCCTCAAAATCAATTAAATCTTGATATTCTTTTGTTGTAAGGTTTGTTTTATACTGTAAGCCTTTCCCTGTTTTAAAATATTCGCCAATAGCTTTCTCTCCTGAATGCCCAAAAGGCGGATTTCCAATGTCATGGGTTACAGAAGCCGCCGCCACAATAGCTCCAAAATCATTAAACGTATAACCTAGTTTGGCTAAATTAGAATGACGCTGCAACAACACTTTACCAACTTTTCTGCCTAATGTTCTACCTACTACCGACACTTCTAAACTATGCGTTAAACGAGTGTGTACAAAATCAGTTTTAGAAAGCGGAATTACCTGAGTTTTATCTTGCAAACTTCTAAATGCTGAAGAAAAAATTATCCTATCAAAATCTACTTCAAAGCCCAAACGGGTTTCGTCTTGATTTATCCGCAATCGTTTTTCGGTGTCTCCAAAACGCTTTAACGAAAGGAGCTGTTCCCAATTCATCATTTAAAAAGTTTTTATATCTGTGTAAACATAGTAATTTTCTACGAAAAAAGAGGTTTTCGTTTTGTTGTATCGGCTTACTTTTTTTTGATTTGGCACGTAATTTGAAATCTTAACTAACATATGAATAATAAACACATGCCTATGAAACTTATAAAATTACTTTTTACACTTGTGCTAACCACAACTTTTTTTACTGCTTGCACCGATTATTCAGATAACGAAGCCATTTCGTTAAACGAATTAATTTCTCAATACGATTTATGGTATGTAGATTACCATAGAACTACAGGGAATGTAGATGTTCCTTTTGTAGCAAAAGCATTTACCCTGTCGTTTTTAAATGGCACATTATATGCAAATAACAATATTGTAGATGTAGGTAGAACAGGAAACGGACTAGGTATCTCTATCGGAAAGTATAGAGCTTACTCTAACATTCTAACAACCAATCACGATTTAGACGGTACGTTTGATTTTGAAGTAGAGCAAATCGGAGTTAATGAAATTACCCTATACGACCGATATAGCGACACTAGATACTATTTAATTGGTTATCAAAGAGATAATTTTGATTACAACAAATTATTTTACGACAATATAGAATATTTTTTACAAGAATATGTAGCCTGGGAAAAAACAGATGTTAGCGGCGGAACAAGTAATGCCTTTGATTATGAAAACTTTTTACAATTCACTCCCGAGAACAATACAACTTTTTATTCGTCTCAAGACACAAATGGCACGTATATTGATAGTATTAATTGGGATTTTGTCGGAAGCTATGTTGTGAAAAATGTTCAAGGCATTGACGACTTAAAATATTTAACATTATTTTACAACAACGGCGATACTGAAGAGTTTGACTTAACCGTTATTAATGATGAAAAAATAAGATTATATCATGTACGTTCTAAAACCACCTATGAGTATACGGGCAAAGGTTTTGTTCAATATTATAGAAGTTTAAAAAACGAAGAACAAGAAAACAAAACCGCTACTAGAAATACAAATAGAAAGCGAACTAAAATTAAAAGACAAACAGTCTCTGAAAGAAATTTGAAATAAAGTTTGGTTAGTTGATTTTTGATTGGTTATTTACGAATAACCAATTGAGAGAAAAACCGCTCGAAAGGGCGGTTTTTCTTTTTTTTAAGAAAAAATGTTTTTGTACCTTGTTCGACCTATTTATAGCTAATTAATATTCAACTTTTTTATGTCATCAGATAAAGAAAAACAAGCAAAATTAAAAGCATTACAGCTTACTTTAGATAAATTAGACAAAACCTATGGAAAAGGAGCTGTCATGAAATTAGGCGATGTCGTTACCGAAGATGTAGACGCCATTTCATCAGGCTCATTAGGGTTAGATTTAGCCCTAGGGGTTGGAGGTTACCCAAGAGGACGAATTATAGAAATTTATGGTCCAGAATCTTCTGGTAAAACTACCTTAACTATCCATGCGATAGCTGAGGCTCAAAAAGCAGGAGGAATAGCTGCATTTATTGATGCTGAACACGCATTTGACCGTTTTTATGCTGAAAGTTTAGGGGTTGATGTTAATAATTTAATTATATCGCAACCCGACCACGGAGAGCAAGCACTTGAAATTGCCGATAATTTAATCCGCTCTGGAGCCATTGATATTGTTGTAATTGACTCGGTTGCAGCCTTAACACCTAAATCGGAAATTGAAGGAGAAATGGGTGATTCTAAAATGGGATTACACGCTCGTTTAATGTCGCAAGCGCTACGTAAATTAACCGCCACTATATCAAAAACAAATTGTACCGTAATTTTTATTAATCAATTACGAGAAAAAATTGGAGTACTATTTGGCAATCCAGAAACTACAACAGGAGGTAATGCCTTAAAATTTTATGCATCGGTTCGATTAGACATTCGTCGTAGAACACAAATAAAAGATGGTGACCGAGTTATTGGTAACAGCACTAAAGTAAAAGTTGTAAAAAACAAAGTTGCACCTCCTTTTCAAACAGCAGAGTTCGATATTATGTATGGCGAAGGAATTTCTAAAGTTGGTGAAATTTTAGATATTGGTGTTGAGTTAGGAATTGTTAAAAAAAGTGGTTCTTGGTTCAGCTATGGCGATACTAAATTAGGGCAAGGTAGAGATGCGGTAAAGGCATTAATAAAAGACAACCCTGAATTAATGGAAGAACTTGAAGTAAAAATCAAAGAAGCTATTGATAATCAAGAATAAAAAAAATGATAATCAAAAAAAAGGCTATTAAAAATAGCCTTTTTTTTATTTTTATCCTTACAAATTACACCCCCGTACTTCCAAAACCTCCTGCCCCACGTTGTGTTTCGTCCAAAACACGAACTTCTTGCCAATTTACCCGTTCGTGTTTAGCTACTACTAATTGAGCAATTCGTTCACCATCGTTAATTGTAAAATCTTTATTAGAAAGATTTATCAAAATCACCCCTATCTCTCCTCGATAATCCGCATCAACAGTTCCAGGAGCATTCAAAACAGTTATTCCACTCTTAGCTGCCAACCCACTTCGCGGGCGTACTTGCGCCTCAAAGCCAACAGGTAAAGCTATAAATAAACCTGTTTTTACAATAGTTCTTTCTAATGGTTTTAACACAATAGGTTCGTTTATATTTGCTCGCAAATCCATTCCTGCAGAACCTTCAGTTTCGTAAGTTGGTATTTGATGTCTTGAATTATTTATAATTTGTACTTTCATCTTAAAAAATCTTTTATACAGAAACAAAAATATGTAAAAAAATGTTTAATTTTGAACACTTTGTCTAAAATTTAAACCAAATGAAAACTATTCAAGAAGCGGTAGAAACAACCATTAGAAAAACACCTTTTATTGAAGAGGCTCTAAATGAAAAATTAATAAACGTTTCGTCTTTAGCCAGAATAATTTTACCTGAAGTTTCTCAATTATTAAAAAAAGAAATAAAAATTGGTGCTGTAATGATGGCGATAAACAGGTTATCGCCTGCAAACGAACTGCGTATTCGACGTAATATCAAAAAATTAGCATTAGATTTAGGCGACGTAATTGTACGCTCTGACTTATGTGATTTTACTTTTAAAAACACCCCTTCATTACATAAAGAAATTGCTAAAATTTTAAGTAAATCTGCCGACAATAAAGATTATTTTTTAACCATTTCGCAAGGAATTTTTGAAACCAATATCGTTACCAGTAAAAATTTACAACCCGATATTGAAGCTATTTTTGAAAAAGAAAATTTAATAAATAGTGTTTTAGACTTAGCCTCTATAACACTAAAGTTACCAAAAGAAAACCTAGAGCAGCCTGGCGTGTATTATTTTATTTTAAAACAATTAGCTTGGGCAAATATCGCTGTTCAAGAAATTATCTCTACTACACACGAAATGACAATTGTGGTAAAAGAAGAAGATGTTAACCAAACTTTTGCAATTTTAATGGATTTAAAACTAAATTAGTAAACAAAACCAAAAAATTCACCCGATGCAAAAAAAAGACCCATACGCTTCTTTACGAATTAAAGAGTTTAATATTTTTTTACTCATACGATTTTTATTAGTTTTTGCTTGGTCTATGCAATTTATTATTATCGAATGGGAAATTTATAGCATTACCAAAAACCCGCTATCATTAGGCATTATAGGTTTGATGGAAGTTATTCCTGCGGTTTCTATGGCTTTATTTGCAGGGCATATTGTAGATCAAAAAGAAAAACGAAATTTATTTGCGCTTATAACAGCTGCTTTTTCTTTAATTAGCATAGGGTTATTTTTTTTAACCTGGTCAAATTTTGTTGGCAATTGGTCTAAAAACACCATTTTATATGCCATTTATACTTTAGTATTTTTTGGCGGTTTTTTACGCTCATTTTTTGGACCTACTATTTTTTCATTAATCGCCTTAATAGTACCTAAAAAACTATATCCTAACGCCGCAACTTGGAGCAGTTCTACTTGGCAAATAGCAGGTGTTTTAGGCCCTGCTTTTGCAGGTTTTTCAATTGCTTGGATAGGCGTACACTGGTCATTATGCATTGTTTTTACACTAGTATTACTTTCTTTATTTTTTATCTTTTTTATTAAAAGAAAACCCGTTTTAAATCCTAAAATTGGAGAACCCGTAATGCAAAGTTTAAAAGAAGGCATTAGGTTTGTATACAACACCAAAGCTATTTTAGGGGCTCTTACCTTAGATATGATTTCTGTGCTTTTTGGCGGCGCCATTGCGCTATTGCCTATTTATGCTCAAGATATTTTAAAAGTTGGTTCAGAAGGGTTTGGTGCACTTCGAGCAGCACCTGCCATTGGTGCTTTTTTAACAATGCTTGTTACCGCCTACATACCTATTAGCAAAAATGCAGGAATAAAATTATTAATTGCCATTTTTGGTTTTGGAATTTGTATTATTGTTTTTGGACTTTCATCAACTTTTTTAATTTCTCTTATAGCACTCTTTTTTAGTGGGGTTACCGATGGGGTTTCAATGGTAATACGTCAAACCATTTTACAGCTAAAAACACCCGACGAAATGCGGGGTAGAGTAGCATCAGTAAATGCTATGTTTGTAGGTTCTTCTAACGAACTAGGTGCTTTTGAAAGCGGTGTAACTGCTAAATTAATGGGTACGGTAACCGCTGTTGTTTTTGGCGGAACAATGACTTTAATTACCGTTATTACTACAGGAATTATAAATCCTACTTTACGAAAATTAGACCTTACTGAAGACTTAGAAGCTCACGAAAAAAAGGAATAATTTTACCTAACTATTAAACAATTCAAACAACAAAAAAACTGCCGTTTCAACTATTATTATTCACTAGGAAAAAAATTACAATTAAATTAAAACTTTATTTGATATTGTTTTTGAATTAATACGTTATTTTGGTAATATTCGGCAATCCAGCTATCTCCTTTTTTAAATAACACACCATCTTTATCTTTTAAAAAATAATAATTTTCTTTACTTGACTTTAAAATTTGAAAAACCACTTCGGGTTTTGTATTTATTAATTGATAACCGTTTGTAATGGGTTGCGCATATAATGTACCCTGAGCAGTTGTAGCTATAGGTTTTGTTGGCTCAGAAGTTGTTTGCTTTACAGGAGCTTCTGTTTTTACTGGTACTTGAGTTTCTACAGGGGGTTGGGTATTAGCTACTACTTGTCCGTTATACTTATAATGTAATGCCTTTATCGAAGTAAAAGCATCTCGTACAGCTTCATGAAATGCTTTTTTATATTCTTTTTCTTTACTGCTCCCTTCTTTTGAGGTGTAAATTACTTTATTATAACAATCTTTTAATTCTATAACATTTTTAGTTTTCAAAAATCCTGAATTATTTTTTACATTAGCCGTTAACGATAAACATCTATTAGCCATAGCATCTTCAGGTAGTTTTTCATCTTCAAAAAAAGCTGTAAAACCATATTTTTCAAACAAAAATTTAGTTAATGAATTAAGCTGGTATTGATCTGGGGAACTTAAAAAATTAAACTGCTTAGGTATAATAACGTATTTATAATTGTTAACATTGCTTTGTTGCGCATAGCCTAAAAAACTGGTTAAAAACAGTGTTACAAAAAATATTTTTTTCATTATTTTTATTTAAAATTAAATTAACAACGAGTATATAAAAACGTGTTTAAACCTGCAATATCGGAAAATTATACTAATTTTAAAATTACTTGTTAATAAGATAAATTTTTTATTGCTTTAAAAATCGGATAAAAAACAACAAAGACAATACGCCTGAAAACCACATTAAAAAAGCGGTTGTTAAGGCTGCCCCTACCAATCCGTATTTTAAAATAAAAATATAGCCTAATACTATGTTTAATAGTACTATTATAAAAGAATTAATAGCATTTATTTTTGTTAAACCTACTGCAGAAAGTATGTTTCCTAAAGGAATTCTTAATAACAATGCCCCCACTACACCTACTGCAAAAATAATTACCAACGAACTATCTGTATAACTTTCACTAAACAAAGACATTATAGAGCCCGAAAAAAAATAAAAAAACAACACTATTAAAAAACTAATAACTGTAAAAATTTTTAAATAATTAAAATAGTACTTTTTTATGTATTGTTTATCAACTACCGATTTATTTGCTAACAATACAAAATCGGTTTTCATAAAAATTAAAGGTAATATTAATAAGCTAAACGGAACAACACTAGAAACTTTATATAAAGCTACCGCTGCTTCTTTTTTAATTATATTTGCAATTAACAAAATATCTACCGCATATAACAACTGAGATAGCACACCGCCAACCGAAGTATTAAACCCATAAAACAAAATATTTTTAAATTGAATTTTTGAAAGTGTTGTACTTTTAAATGTCTTTAATTTTATCTTTTTGAAATAAAAAATAGCCGTCAAAAAAGGGGTTAGTGTAATGGCTATAACATAACCTATATTTTTAAATTTCAGGGTAAGTAAGTATGTAGAAATTACTAAAAGTAACGTTTTAAAAATAGTTATGTATGCGTATAGTTTATTAAGATTTATAATCCGAGAATAAACTCGTAACATTTCGTATAAAAAAAGACTTAGTAACTGAAAACTTAAAATTATTAAATAGGTATTTGCTTGTTTTAAATTTGAAGTAAGTAATGGAGAAAGTAGTATTACAATACCTATTAATACAAAAGAAAATTTTATTCCCTTTTTTAAGGTGAAAATAAACAAGTTTTTTTTTTCTATTTGTGATTTAGCTATAGAACCATATCTTATTAAGCCTTGATGAATTCCAAAACCAATAAATGGTGCGATAAACATTAATATCGTATTCGCATAAGTAATTAACCCAAAATTATTTTGGGTTAAAAAATGAGTTGCGATAAACACAACACAAAAACCTCCAATTTTTTCTACCATTGAAGAAACACCAACTAATATCCCTTTTCTTTTAATAAAATTATTTACAAAAACGCTAAACTTCATATTTTTAATTTAAAATTTAAAATAATTTGAAGTATAGTTAATACTATTGATTTTTCTGTTGAATCACCATACGTATAGTAATTTTTTAAATCCGTAAAAACCTCTTTATTTTTCTGTAAAAGGAGTATGTGCTTTTCAAAAAAGTGGTTATAAAATGTTTGCAGTTCGTTATTTGTTTCTAACCAAAAATCTTCAGGAGTCATAGACAGCTTTTCTTTTTTATTTAATACATAAAAATATTCTTTTTTAATTTTATTGGTATACCTGCCTACTATTGTTTTCCATTTTTTATTAGGTTTAAAACCTGTTCTTTCCCAAACAAATTTTGAAATTTCTGGATGCTTATTTAAAATCCAATCTATATAAATATTTTGGTTATATCTAAGTTTTGGATCAATAGAAAAAGCTACAGCCATTACATCATCATCTAAAAAAGGAGACACCAAATAACTTTTATAAAATTCGGTAGTATAAGAACCTGAATGTGTTAGATTAAAAACGTAGTTGTATAATTTAAAAATTTCTTCATTTTTATATTTTTTTTGATATGCTTGAGTAATACTTGTTTTATTTAAAAATTTTGTTGACACTACTTTAGACAAAAAATTTTCTTTATTTGTTTTTGACAATAGCCCTCCAAAAACACCATCACCTATTTGACCTGAATGCACTAAACCATATAAAGAAATATCTTTTTTTTGCAATGCATAATTATAATGAGCCGAGCTTGTAAAAACCCTCATGCCATTATTAATAAAAACATTTTGTTGTAAATTTTTCATATACCCCCCATCTTTTAACGATATAAATTGGTAGTCTAAATTGAGGCGTTTTGCTATTTTTCTCGAAATAATTTCATCTAAATAATTTGGGTTAGAAAAACAAAGGATGCTATTTTTATATCCTAATTTATCAGCCAACATAACATTAACTCTTGAATCTAAACCACCACTTAACAATGCTAAATGTGGGTAGTGATAAGCAATATCTTTTTCGTACTGCATTTTAACAGCCTCAATAATTGTTTTGTCTATTTTGTTTATTGCTTCCTTTTTTGAATGTATTGTATAATCAATAGTGTTATAAGAAAAGTATTCTTTTTCTATAAAAGATGATTTTGTAAGTTCTAAATATTTTCCTGCTCTTAAACAAAAAATATCTTTAACCAATGTTTTGTTAGCCATCACAGTGCCAAAGGTTAACATATCGTAAACCGATTGTATAGCCAACCTATTAGATAAGCCTATAGACTCTTTAAATAAAACAATCTGCTCTATCGAATAAGAAATCATAGTAAAACCATGAAAAGTAGTATAAAATGCTTGCTTAGTGCCTGTTTTATTATTAAAAAAATATAACTGTTGCGTTTCTTTATTAAAAAGAAATCCGTTAAAATCGCCTTTTAATTCAGCTACAAAATTGATGTTAAATTTAAAATATAGCGTTGTAATAAGATCAAAGTAATTAGATATTCCGTATGTGTTTTTAAGCTTTTGTAAGTTTAAAACAACTCCATCTAACCCAATAACATACTTCGTATTTTCTTTAAATATTTTATCTTCATTAAACTTTGAAAAACTATTATAACCAAAAAAAAGTTGGTCTTTATCTTGTAATTTTAACTCAATAGACTGTTTATACAAAGGAAGTTTTTCCTTATCAATATTTGCGCCCTTTATTATGGTAAACCCGTACACCTTTATTGCGTTAACACTTCTTTATAGATAGACAAAAATTGATTTGAAACAACTTGATAGCTATATTTTTCTTTTGCTTCTTTAGCAATTTTTTTTCTATCATAGGTAGTTATTCTATTTAACATATCGTCAAGTTTGTTTAGCAATTCTGTTTCATTTGCCGCTTCAACTAACACCCCATTTGTGTCAGAAATCATTTCTTTAATACCTCCAACATTCGAAGAAATAACTGGTATACCGCTAACTAAAGATTCTGATATTACACAAGGTGAATTTTCGTAGTTACTAAATAACAAAAACAAATCGTGTTTTTGCATTTCAAGAGCAATGTTTTCTATGGTTTTTGCCCCTTCTGTTTTTAAAACAGCTTTTGACAACTCAATATTTTCAGCATATTTTTTTATCGATTCTAAATTGCCATCACTAATAATCGTAATTGTAAAATCCGTTCTTTTTTTATGTAATTTTTTAACTACCCGTAAAATTGCTTTCACATTTTTATGTTCTTCTTTTAAAGACGAAACATGTAAAATTTTTAGCGGTTTTATTACTTCTTTGTCTAAAAATTTAAAATACTGTGTATTAACTACATTTGGAACAACTGCATAACTACCTTTATATCCTTTAGCCATCATAGCTTCTTTTAAATCATTAGAAACAGTACATATTTTAGAAGCCTTTTTAACTACATTTTTAATAAAAATATTTTTAACCCCGCTAAATGAATTATGATTACTATTTAAATATACCGTACTATGCTCTGTAATTATATACGGAATATTAAAGTTCTTTTTTAAATACAAAGCAAAAAAACCAGCAGGATAAATAACATTTAAATGTGTTAAATGAATTTGAGAAAATTGTTTTTTAATTACCTCTAAGCCTTTTTTGTATGCCACATGTCTTCTTCTTATTTTTTTTACCCAAGCCAAAACACCCATCGGTTTTTTTATATAAACAATAACTTCGAAAACCCCTTTATTTTGTACACTAGAAATTTCGAAAGCTGATTTTTGCTCTTTATACTCTACATTTAAACATGCTACATTACAACATAACGATAAAGCCCTAGCGTGTTGTTGAATAAAATTACCATTAAATGGTTGCACGATATTAGGATACCATGAATTTAAAAACAATATGTTTAGTTTTTCTTCCAAATTATTTACTAATAATATAATTATAGTTAATGCAACATTTTTATTGCTTTAAATATAGGTATGTTTCTTTTTCTGACCCAAAACTTTTGAAGAAGTAAGCAATACTAGAAATCATAGAGCCTTCAAAATCTAGAATATAATTTGAATTTGCATATTGCTTTATTAAGGCGTTAATTAAAAAAGAGGATGCGCCTATTTTTTTAGCAATATTAGTATTAATAGGAAACAAATAAGTAATTCTTTTATTATCAAATACCCAAAGTACTAACGCAACCATTTTTTTATCATATTCTGCCCCCCAGATTTTATAATCAATTTTACCTGATAAAACTATTTTTTTTAACACTGTTATTTGATCTCGATTTAGCTTATAATGTAAAGGCACTTTTAATATAAAATCTAAAAACACATCGGGTGCTACCTTTTGATTTAATATTAAATTAAAACTTCTATTTTTTTTTAACGTTCTTTTTCTAATCGAACTAAACCCTTTTAACAACTCACCATACTCATTGTTTAAAGGCAGTATATAATTATTTCTAGACTCTACATTTGCACTATTACACGTGTTTTCAGAATTTAATTGAAGTCGAACCTTTATAAAGGTTTTAGGTATTTTTTTTATAAAATCATCTATTGTATTAAGTGACATCTTTTTTAAAGAAAACACCCCTAATTGCTGAGTAAAATAAGGCTGACAAATATATTTTATAAAACATTTTCTTTTCCACGGCATAGGCATTACCGCTTGATAATCATCGAGTACCAAAGCATCCCAATTATCAGCAACAACATCTAAATACCAAGTATAAGCATACACCCTACTTTGCAACGACTTTTCTATACAAGTGTTGTATTTTTGTTCATCAATATGTTTACGTTTTACGTAATTTATCATTCTGCAGAAGCAATTTTTAACATTGATTCATACAAACGCTGCCACCCTTTCCAACGCTGATAATTACTTAAACTTTCGTTGTGAAACAAGGTAATAAAAGTGCCATTTACTTGCTTTACTTGGTTTTTTAAATCACGTATTTTACCTAACGATTGTTTTGGGGTTAAATTTAAATAATCATTTAATGTGGTATCCATTAAAGCAAACGGAAATATTTTTAGCGGAGTTTGAATTTCAAAATCTAAATTGTAAAAATAAAACGGAGTACACGTACTTGCTCTAAAACCAACCTGTCCCGCATATCCCATAGAATAATCTTCCATTATTTCTAGGTCAATTAAATTTTGATACGTTTCTGGCAAAGTAAAGCGTAAATAATGCTGACGCGACTGGGTAACGGGCATATTAACAATGGCTTCTAAACGTTGTTTTTCTTTTTTTAAAAGCTGTGCGTCATTCATGGTGAAATATGATGGATGTAACCCCACCCGAGCATAATCTACCATATCTTTAATCAATAATTTTATTTTATTTTTTGCTGTAGAAATATTGGTGTCGTACGTAGTATAATCGCCTACTAAAAAGAAAAATATAGTTTTAACATTATATTTTTTTTTTAGGTCTATTATTTTATCAAATGTATAATACGGATCTTTTTTTATTCTAAAAACAATTGAAAAACGATTCCATATATTCACAATTTGCAGTTGGTAAAGATCGTTTAAAAACCCACCAACGGTACGTACAAAATTTTTATACTTATAAGCATATGCATTATCTACATCTATCGTAGAAATAAAACTATATTTTCGCGATTTATAAGGGTAATCAGGAAATTTTTCTTTTAATGCATCCAATAATTTATATGCCCAAATATCAATAACTGGTTTTTCTAAAAAATTATGTTTATACGCTAAGCTTTCGGCTGCCGTAAAACGATTGTGCTGATCTTTTACTTGAGGTAAATACTCTTCATAACGAGTTATTAGGTAAAAACTTGCTGCAAAAATATCAAACGGAATTGCCGACTTTGCGCCTGTTGAAAAGAAGCAAGAAACCTCATCCCATTGGTTCATGATAATTTCTAAATTATTAACCCCTTGCTCAAATAATAAGTCATGACTTTTTACAAAAAACTCTGCTCCTAACGGAACTTTAGTATAAGACATTTTAGGGCCATTATGCGCCACAAATTCTTCTACAGTAACTGTAAAATCAACCGGAATTTGTAATATTCTAGTGAAAATATGTTTAAAAATATACCGTACCCTTGGTTTAATTTTATGTGTGTAAATTAATATCAAATACGTAAAATTTATAGTAAATTTTTATCTGCAAAGCTAAAATACGCTTTTTCTGTAATTATTAGGTGATCTAATAATTTAATATCTAACATTACACCTGCCTGTTGTATTTTTTGGGTAAGTTGTTTATCAGCAACACTAGGCTCTATTTTTCCTGAAGGATGATTATGACAAATTATAATACCCACACATCCTAATTCTAAAGCGCGTTTATATAATAGGCGAATATCTACAGAAGTAGCCGTTATACCGCCTTTACTTATTTGGTCTTTTGCCAGCACTTTGTTTGCGTTATTTAAATATAACACCCAAAACTCTTCATGTAATAAATCGCCAATAACTGCCTGCATTAATTTATATGCATCAACCGAATTTGTTATTTTTGGCAAGGTTAAAACTTCTTCAAACTGGCGTCTTTTACCCAATTCTAAGGCTGTAATAATGCTAATAGCTTTAGCTTCTCCAATACCTTTAAAAGCCATTAACTCTACCACTGAAAGACGAGCTACTTTATTTAAATTATTATCAACACTTTGTAAAATTCGTTTCGATAATGCTACGGCACTTTCTTCTCTATTTCCTGAACCAATCAAAATAGCAATTAACTCAGCATCAGAAAGCGATTTTTTACCTTTAGCTAGTAATTTTTCACGAGGTCTATCATCTAATGCCCACGATTTTATTGTTAATTTTTTCACCTAAATAAATTTAATTTAACTATCTTATGCTAATAAACTTGTAACATGGTTTAAAATTACCCATTATTTTTTTATTAAAACCACAAATATTTTTTTACCCCCTAAGCATATTTACAATACGTAAAACAGCCTTCTACACGCATCTTATTTATAAATAGATTTTACTTAATAAATTAGTATATTGAACGAAAAATGTATATTTACACTTCATAGTATACTTATTTACACTAGTAAAATAAGGTATTCGGTTTTTACCATTATAGCAGAAATAGTTAATTAACCTGCGATAAATACCGATTAACATACAACAATTAAAAACGGTTATTAATTTAACTTTCATTTAAAAAATAAATGTTTAACCTAAATTTATTCGGATGAAAATAGTTATTGCTGGGGCTGGTGATGTTGGATTTCATTTGGCGAAACTGCTTTCGTACGAATCTCAAGATATTTTTATTATAGATTTCGATGGCGAAAAGTTAGATTATATTAACAATCATCTTGATGTAATTACCACAAAAGGAGACGCTACTTCTATATCATTACTAAAAGAAGTTGGTATTGGCAATGCCGATTTATTGTTAGCTGTAACCGAAAGTCAAAACACTAATTTCACCATATCGGTTATTGGTAAAGCACTAGGGGCAAAAAAAACAATTGCCCGAATTAATAACCCCGAATTTTTAAAAAACGACGAAATTAATTTTAAAGATTACGGTGTTGATTTTATGATTTCACCTGAAGAACTAGCTGCAGATGAAATTAAAATGCTATTAAAACAATCTTCGTTTAATGATACTGTAGCTTTTGAAAATGGGCTTTTTAACGTAATGGGAACCTCGCTTACCCACAAATCGCCTATTATAAATTTAACGGTAAAAGAATCAAAAGAAAAATTTAATATGATTGATTTTATTACCATTGCTATTAAGCGTGAAAACATTGCTCAAACTATTATTCCTCGCGGAGATACCGTATATAAAATCAAAGATCAAGTTTACTTTTCAATACCAAATTATAGCATTGACAAATTATACGCCATTATTGGCAAAAAACATATCGCTATTAAAAACGTTATGGTTTTAGGAGGCAGTAGTATTGGCATAAAAACAGCTCGAAATCTTTGTCTAGACAATTTTAATGTAAAATTAATTGAAAAAGATAAAAACAAAGCCCTTTTCATTGCCGAAGAGCTGCCCAACACTCTCGTTATTAATGGTGACGGACGAGATATTGAATTACTAGAAGAAGAGAGTATTCGAGAAATGGATGCTTTTATTGCTGTAACTGGCGATTCTGAAACCAACATTATGTCGTGCTTAGTAGCAAAATCTAAAGGCGTAAAAAAAACGATAGCTTTAGTAGAAAATATGGACTATATTAATATTTCTCAAACTATTGGTATCGACACACTTATTAATAAAAAACTAATTGCCGCTAGTAATATTTTTCGCCACATTAGAAAAGGAGAAATTTTAGCCCTAGCTAATTTACATAATATTGATGCCGAAGTCTTTGAATTTGAAGTGCAACCTAATGCCAAAGTAACCAAACAGTTAATTAAAGATTTAAAATTTCCTCGCGAAGCAGTTTTTGGCGGCGTTATTAGAAACGGAAAAGCTTTAATGTCTTTTGGCGACATGCAAATTCAAAGTGGCGACAAAGTAATTGTATTTTGTTTACCTGAAGCAATTGCAACGGTTGAAGAACTTTTTAATTAACAAATGAATTTGCTTAACTTAAAAATTATTTATCGGTTTTTAGGCATTACTGCTATTTTAAATGGGCTATTTATGTTTATAGCCGTTCCTTTTAGCATTTACCACCAAGAAAATGCTAAATGGGGCATACTAAATGCTGGAATTATTACGGTTTTTTCAGGTGCGCTGTTGTATTTTTTAAATAAACCTAAAGACACCTCTATTCAAAAAAAAGAAGGATACTTAATTGTTACTTTAGGTTGGCTAACCTTATCTATTACAGGCATGTTACCTTATTTATTTTCAGGTGCAATACCTAATGTTACCAATGCTTTTTTCGAAACTATTTCGGGCTATTCAACTACAGGTTCTTCTATTTTAACTAACATAGAAGCCTTACCTAAAGGAATTTTATTTTGGCGTTCAGCAACCCATTGGATTGGCGGAATGGGAATTATTGTTCTAACTATTGCTATTTTGCCTTTGTTAGGTATTGGTGGCATGCAACTTTTTATGGCAGAAGCACCTGGACCCTCAGCAGACAAATTACATCCTCGAATTACCGATACCGCCAAACGACTATATCTTATCTATGTTATTTTAACTTTTTCAGAATTCTTTTTACTTAAAATTGCAGGTATGTCTTGGTTTGACGCTATTAACCATGCCATGGCAACAATGAGTACAGGAGGGTTTTCAACTAAAAACAATAGCATTGCTTACTGGAATGGCGAACCAATGGTGCAATATATTATTATATTCTTTATGTTTATTGCAGGTACCAATTTTGTATTAACCTATTTTGCACTAAAAGGTAAAGTACAACGAGTGTTTAAAAGCGAAGAATTTAGATACTACCTTTTTGGAGTAATCGGTATCTCTGCCATTATTGCTTTAATTATTTTATTTGATCAAGACCCCAATTTAAAAACTACCATAGCACACCCTCAGCCCTACGGAAAAACAGAAAGTGCAATTAGGCATGCTTTATTTTCAGTAATAAGTGTGGTAACAACAACAGGGTTTGTAGCAGGCGATTTTACTAAATGGAATTCTTTTGCAACCGCCATTATTTTTTCGTTATTTTTTTTAGGAGGGTCGGCAGGGTCAACTGCTGGAGGTGTTAAAATTGTTCGACATATTATACTGCTTAAAAATAGTTTTTTAGAATTTAAAAAATCATTACACCCTAATGCTATTATCCCCGTTCGCTACGACGGAAAAGCCGTAAACCAAAACATTATATTTAACATACTATCTTTCTTTGTTTTATATATGTTTATCTTTATTATTGGTTCTGTTATTTTAACTTTTTTAGGCTTAGATGTTATTTCTGCATTAGGCGCAACGGCATCTTCGTTAGGCAATATTGGACCCGCAATTGGATCGGTAAGTCCTGTAGATAACTTTAATCATCTAACTGTTGGAGCCAAGTGGTTTTGTTCGTTTTTAATGCTAATTGGTCGTTTAGAACTTTTTACAGTGCTAATTTTATTTACTCCTTTTTTCTGGAGAAAAAATTAAATCAATTTTTTGATTTCCTCAAAATCTAAACCACCATAATCACCTGAACTCATTAATAATAACGCAGTATTCTGTAAATTTTGACTAAACAAAAACGCTTTAAACGCTTCTGGGTTAGTATAAATAAGTAAATCGTCTCGTTGAAAAGCCTTTGCTATTTGTTCTTTAGAAACCGTTTCTAATTGTTTAATCGCTACCGCATGAGGTGAATAATAAACCACCGCTTTATCGGCTTTGTCTAAAGCTCCTTTATATTGCGACAAAAATTCGGTATTTAAACTTGAGTAAGTATGTAGTTCTAAACAAGCTAACAAGGTTCTGTCAGAATATTGATTTTTAACGGCTGCTGTAGTAGCAGCCACTTTAGAAGGTGAATGTGCAAAATCTTTAAAAACAACAGTCGAATCATTTTCAGCTATTTTTTCTAATCGTTTATCTACCCCTTTAAAACTGGCAATAGCTTCATAAAAATAATCTTCATCAACCCCCATGTGTTGGCAAACCCATTTCGCTCCTGCTAAATTCTGTAAATTATGTTTGCCAAAAATTTCTAAAGGCAAATCTCCCTCAGCAGTAGAAAGGTAGGTTATTCCGTTATCAATAAAATAATCTGGAGTGGTGTATGGATATTTTTTAATAGGGTGCTTCGAACTTTCAACCACTCCTTTTAAAATTTCATCTTCTTGATTATATACCATAATACCACCATTAGTTAACGAATCTGTAAAAATAGCAAACTGTTCTACATAATTTTCAAACGTTGGAAACACGTTAATATGATCCCATGCAATACCGCTTAACAAGGCAATATTGGGTTTATATAGATGAAATTTGGGGCGTCTATCAATAGGTGAAGATAAATACTCATCACCTTCTAACACGATAAACTCGTTTTCTTTTGTAAGATGCACCATGGTATCAAAACCTTCTATCTGACCACCAACCATGTAATCTACCGCTATGTTATGATATTTCAACACATGCAAAATCATAGCGGTTATGGTTGTTTTTCCATGCGAACCACCAATTACCACACGAGTTTTATCTTTCGATTGTTGGTATAAAAACTCTGGATACGAATATATTTTTAATCCTAACTGCTGTGCTTTTAATAATTCTGGGTTATCTATTTTAGCGTGCATCCCTAAAATTACCCCATCTAAATCTGTTGTGATTTTTTCAGGAAACCAACCAAACTCCTTAGGTAACAACCCATATTTTTCTAATCGAGATTTTGATGGGTTATGAATAGTATCATCGCTTCCTGTAATTTGGTATCCTTTTTGGTATAATGCAATAGCAAGGTTGTGCATAGCGCTTCCCCCTATCGCAATAAAGTGTATGTTCATTCTTAATATTTATAAAATCAAAAATACAAAATTCAAATAACTATCTTTAACAAAATTAATCGTCAAAATTACGATATACCTCTAAAAAAGACGGTTTTTTTTACTATATAAAATTTAAAAAAATGAAAAGAATAATAACGGTAATATTACTTTCGTTTCTATTTTCAAATATTATAACCGCTCAAGAAAACTTTGATGGCTTATGGAAAAAAGTACAACGTTTAGAAATGGACAACTTGCCTAAATCAGCTTTAAAAATAGTTGATGAAATACACGAAAAAGCGGTAAAAGAAAACAATTCGCCTCAACTAATTAAAGCTCTTTTTTATAAAAGTAAATTTGCCTTAACGCTAGAAGAAAATGCACAGTTAAACATTATTAATTCTTTTAAACAACAAATAAGCAACAGTAATTTTCCTGTTAAAAACGTATTAGAAAATATATTAGCTAATTTATATTGGCAATATTTTAATCAAAATCGATGGCGATTTTACAACCGAACACAAACTGCTCAAAAAGTAGATGAAAATGATTTTAGAACATGGGATTTAAACACCCTTTTTGCAGAAATTAACCATTACTACAGCGCTTCTTTAAGCGATAAGTTATTCTTACAAAAAATTAATATTGATGCTTTTTCGGTAATTTTACAAAAAGCGAAAAATTCTGAAGAATTTAGACCTACTCTTTTCGATTTTTTAGCTCATAATGCTTTAACATTTTATAAAACATCTGAAAACAGTATTACCAAACCAACCTATCAATTTAAAATTGACGACCCCGCATTTTTAAGTGATGCCTCTACTTTTTCAAGACTACATATTACTACTAAAGATACACTTTCTTTAGAATTAAAAGCACTTAAAATATATCAAGACTTAATTGGCTTTCATTTAGTAAACAACAATTTTAAAGCACTAACAAAAGTGGATCTTGAACGTCTAGGTTTTGTATATCAACACGCAACTTTTAATAACAAACAAGACTTGTTTTTAAAAACTTTAGAAACCTCTGCTAAACAATACTCAAAAAACGAGGTTTCTGGATTATATAAATACGAAATTGCCCAAATTTACAATCAACAAGCCAATAAAAACAGCATTTTTCGTTTTAAAAAAACAGATGCTTTGGCAATTTGTAAAACTGTTATTAAACAATTTCCAGATAGTGAGAGTGCAAAAAAATGCGCTTATTTAAAATCACAAATTGAAGAGAAAACCATTCAAATTATTGCTGAAAATTTTGTGCCGATTAACACCAACTCTCGTCTACTTATCAATTACAAAAACATAAACAAAGTACACTTTACAGCATTTAGAGCAAATAGAAATTTCTTTAACAAACTACAAACTACCCATAACGAATCAGAAAAAATAAAGCTTATTAACTCTTTAAAAAAAGCCTATTCTTGGGAGGCTTCTTTACGAAACGAATACGATTATTTACAACATACAACCGAAGTAATTACCCCTAAAATGACACAGGGAGATTATTTAATTGTTGCTACTGAAAAAAATGCTTTACAAACAGGAAACTTGTATGGTATCTCTCACCTAAAAATTACAAATATTGCTTTAGTAGAATTAAATGAAAATGGGGTGTATACTTACCAAGTAGTAAATAGAAACAATGGTGCGCCCATACCAAATGCTACTGTAACCCTTAAAAATTACAACACAGATAAATACAACAAACCAATTGATAAAAATTTCATAACCAATAAAAATGGTTTTTTCTCCTACAAAAGCAACACCTCACACAACCAAATTGTTATTACGGTAAATTTTAAAGGCGATACTACCTATTTTGACAATTATTATATCAATAAATATTACAAACCTAAAGAAAGGCTTCCGAAGGTAAATGTAAAAACATTTTTATTTACAGACAGAAGTATTTATCGCCCTGGACAAACCGTTTATTTTAAAGGAATTTCTATAGAAACTTTTAAAAATAAATCTACATTAAAAGTTGGCGAAACAGTTAGCATCAACATTAAAGACGTTAATAATCAATTAATTAAAAGTAAAAGCTTAACTACTAATGAATTTGGCTCGTTTTCGGGTGAATTTGTATTACCAACTACGGGTTTAACAGGTCAATTTAACATAGAAGCTCAAATTGACGGAATTAAAAATTATCACACAATATCGGTTGAAGAATACAAGCGCCCCAAATTTGAAACAGAATTTAATCCGATTACAAATACTTATAAATTAAACGACACTATTACCGTAACTGGTTTTGCCAAAGCCTTTTCGGGGTCAACTATCACTAATGCTAAAGTAGTATATCGAGTACATCGAAAAGTAAAATTTCCTAATTGGTGGTACTGGAAAAGACCTTATTTCATCGCTAACGAACAAGAAATTACACATGGTAAATCAACTACTGATGACCAAGGAAACTTTACCTTTTCTTTTAAAGCCTTACCTGACGAAAGCCTAAAAAAAGAAAGTTTACCTGTTTTTAATTATCAAGTTACTGTAGATGTAACCGATATAAACGGAGAAACACACTCAGCTACTTCAACCATAAAAATTGGCTACCACACCTTACTTGCTACAGTTCAAATACCTGAAAAAATTTATACCTCAGACAACAAAACGAATATTGAAATAACTAGCAAAAATTTAAACGGAACTTTTGTGTCCGCCAAAGGAAATATTAAAATTTATAAGCTACAAGCCCCACAAAACCCCGTACGTAAACGACCTTGGGGCACCCCTGATTATCAAGACATTTCAGAAACTGAATTTCGAAAATTGTTTCCTCATGACGCTTATACTAAAGAAGAAGAAAATGCAAGTGCTTGGAAACAAGAAAAATTGGTTTTTGAGCAAGCTTTTAATACTAAAAAAGCAAAAAAAATAACTCTTACTAATTATAAAAAATGGGCCATTGGAAAATACATAATTGTTCTAAGTTCAAAAGATAAATTTGGTCAAAAGGTTACAGACAAAGCTATTTTTAGTGTGGTAAATACTCGCGAAAAAATTATTCCAGACAATCAATTATTCGTGTATACCACCGACAAAAAAATGTATAAAATTGGCGATCATATACACTTACAAATTGGTTCGGCCTCAAAAGATGTAACAGTAATGCTTCAAATTGAAAAAAAGCAAAAAATTGTAAAAACAATATTTACCCATTTAAACAACAATCTTAAAACAATTACCATTCCTGTAACTAAAGAAGACCTTGGCGGATTTGCTATTAAATATTACTTTGTAAACTACAACAGCTTTGTTAGTGGCAGCATACCTATTTTAGTACCAAACACACAAGAAACGATTAGCATTGAAACAAATACTTTTAGAGACAAGCTACAACCAGGAACAAATGAAACTTGGAGTTTTACCATTAAAAACGACAAAAAAAATAAAGTTACTGCAGAAATATTAGCTAGTATGTACGATGCATCGTTAGATCAATTTAAACCAAATAATTGGCAATTTAATCCTATTACAATTACTTCTTACAATTCTTATCAAAACCATGCAAGTGCCAACCATAGTTTTGGCATTAAGGCTTTTAGGTTATATAACAACCGCAATACATACACTGGTTTTGCACAACAACAATACGACCAATTAAACTGGTTTGGATTTGAATTTGCAAGAAATAGACCCATTTTTTTAAGCGAATCTGTAAAATATAAAAGATCACCCGCTATAGAAGCAAATAACGAAGTTTATGGAACAGCAATACCTGCAACCGAAAGCGATAAAGGCGAATTAGATAATGTAGCTATAACTACTCTTGATCAGAAAAAAATAGCAGACGAAAAAGCTTCATTAAAAAACATTCAAATTCGTAAAAATCTACAAGAAACAGCATTTTTTTATCCACACTTAATCACCGATAAAAAGGGCAACGTAACATTTAGCTTTACCACCCCCGAATCGTTAACCAAATGGAAATTACAATTATTAGCTCATACCAAAACATTACAATCTACCATTAAAACACTGACCGCAGTTACACAAAAAGAACTAATGGTAACACCTAATGCTCCTCGATTTTTAAGAGAAGGAGACACTATAACCTTGAGTGCTAAAATTGCCAACATATCTAACAAAAACTTAAGCGGCACAGCACAACTTTTATTAACCGATGCCATTACAGGTAAAAATATTAATCTACTTGAAGGGGCTGTTAAAAATCAATCTTTTCAAGTAAATGCCAATGGCAACAGCGAAGTTTCGTGGAATTTATCAATTCCTAACACCTATCAAGCCATTCAATACAAAGTGGTAGCCAAAGCAGGTGATTTTTCTGACGGAGAACAAAACATACTTCCTGTTTTATCAAACCGAATGTTAGTTACTGAAACGCTACCTATGTGGGTTCGTAGCAATCAAACCAAAACATTTGTATTAAATAAGCTAAAAAACAACACCTCTACCACGCTTAATCATCATAAATTAACTTTAGAAATTACTTCAAACCCAGCTTGGTATGCAGTACAGGCATTACCTTATTTAATGGAATATCCATATGAATGTAGCGAGCAAACTTTTGCGCGATATTATGCCAATACCTTGGCGAGTTTTATTGCTAATTCAAACCCACGAATTCAAGAAGTTTTTAATGCTTGGAAATCTTCGGGTGCTTTGTTGAGCAACTTGGAGAAAAATCAAGAATTAAAATCGTTAATTATTCAAGAAACACCTTGGTTGCGTGAAGCACAATCAGAAACTGAACAAAAAAAACGAATAGCTTTATTGTTCGACCTCAATAAAATGAAAAATGAAGAACAAAATGCAATTAACAAACTTGCCAAAATGCAATTTAACAACGGCGGATTTCCTTGGTTTAAAGGCGGTCGTTATCCAAATATATACATTACCAATCACATTGCTACAGGGTTTGGACATCTAAAAAAATTAGGCGTAACAAATTTTAACCAAAACACTACTGCCATCATTAAAAAAGCTGTACATTTTTTAGATCAAGAAATAGAAAAAAACTACCAAAAATTAATTGAAAAGGCTACGCTTATTAAAGCTGATAAAGGCGTAAAAGCATATACAGACTACCTTGAAAAAAATCATATAAATTATTTTATTATTCAGTACTTGTATATGCGAAGTTTTTACAAACAAATAAATATTGACGATAAGGTAAAAACAGCCATTGCCTATTACAAAAACCAAACAGCAACCTATTGGTCTCATTTTAATCTTTATGCAAAAGGGCAAATAGCACTACTTCAACATAGAAGTAATAACAATACCATAGCAGCTAAAATTTTAAAATCGCTAAAAGAAAACAGCATTACTTCAGAAGAATTGGGCATGTACTGGAAAGAAAATCAACCTAGTTGGTATTGGTATCAGGCACCCATTGAAACACAAGCTCTATTAATTGAAGCTTTTTCTGAAATTGAAAATGATACACAAATCGTTGATAATCTTAAAATATGGCTTTTAAAAAACAAGCAAACCACCCAGTGGAAAACAACCAAAGCAACAACCGAAGCTGTATATGCACTATTGTTACAAGGAAGCGATTGGGTTTCAGTAACCGATAACCTAACTGTAAAAATTGGTGGGCAACCGATAAAACCATCAAAATTAGAAAACACTAAAATTGAAGCTGGCACAGGTTATTTTAAAACCTCTTGGAACAGCACCGAAATTACCCCAAAAATGAGCACCATTAGCATTTCTAAAAAAGGAAAAGGTACTGCTTGGGGAAGTTTATATTGGCAATATTTTGAAAACATTGATAAAATTACCCCTGCAAAAACACCTTTACAGTTAACAAAACATCTATTTAAAAAGGTAAATTCTGATACCGGAAAAAAACTAATACAAATTACAAACACTACCCCTTTAAAAGTAGGCGATTTAATTACAGTAAGAATAGAATTACGTTCAGATAGAGAAATGGATTTTATACACATGAAAGACACTCGTGCTAGTGGTGTAGAGCCTATAAATGTACTATCACAATATAAATGGCAAGATGGTTTAGGTTATTACGAAAACACCACAGATACGGCAACAAATTTCTTTTTTGGTCGTTTACCTAAAGGAATATATGTTTTTGAATACGACGTAAGAGTAAATAATGTTGGTAATTTTAGCAACGGAATTACAACCATACAAAGCATGTATGCCCCAGAGTTTAGCAGTCATTCTAAAGGTCAAAGATTAAGTATTCAATAACCGAATTGACAAACTGTTTTTATTATATTAGTAACCTGAAATATTCACTTTTTTATGAAAAAATTATTTTTGCTAATCAGTTTTTTAACACTATCTATTTTCACTGCAAATGCCCAAGAAATTGCTAATAATGCCATAGGAATTCGATTTGGCAACAATAGTGGTTTTGGCGCAGAAATTAACTACCAAAATAAACTAAGCAACTCTAATCGTATAGAGCTTGGCTTAGGAGTTAGAGGTAATAGCGAATATAGTGGCTTTAAAG
Organism: Tenacibaculum sp. UWU-22; assembly: GCF_041021355.1. Taxonomy (NCBI): domain Bacteria; kingdom Pseudomonadati; phylum Bacteroidota; class Flavobacteriia; order Flavobacteriales; family Flavobacteriaceae; genus Tenacibaculum; species Tenacibaculum sp. UWU-22. The sequence continues at coordinate 504,771 of NZ_JBFNGP010000001.1, forward strand.
CTTCTGCTTTATACCAATGGGTTTGGCAATTACAAGATCGATTTAATTGGTACGCAGGTGCTGGTGGTGGTCTAGGTTCGTGGAATGTTAAAAAAACAAACACATCTTCTACAGGAATATTTGTATCTGGAGTAGTTGGTATTGAATATAGTTTTGATATTCCTTTACTAATTTCATTAGATTTTAAACCCGAAATTGGCTTTAACGGTTTTTATGATGGATTAAATTCTGACTTAGGCTTAGGTATTCGTTATCAATTTTAACTGTGTTTGGTAAAAAAACAGAGCCAATACGGTATAATCCCTATTATAATTTTAATTAAACTTACACTACTGAAGTAGAAAAAAGTTTAATAAAAAATAAGAGGTCTAGAACATCAATTTATCCTAAACCTCTTATTTTTTTATATAAGTTATGTTTTTTTACAAACTACTCACCTAAAAACGGATAACGATAATCTATTGGCGAAACAAATGTTTCCTTAATTAATCGAGGAGACACCCAACGTAATAAATTTTGAGCAGAACCTGCTTTATCGTTTGTTCCAGAAGCTCTAGCGCCACCAAATGGTTGCTGTCCTACAACAGCTCCTGTAGGCTTATCATTAACATAAAAATTACCTGCACAATTTTCAAGTGCTTGTGTAGCTTCAGCAATCGCATATCTATCAGTTGAAAAGACCGCTCCTGTTAAAGCATATTCAGAAGTTTGATCTACTAATTTTAATGTTTTTGCCCATTCTTTATCTTCATAAATATATATGGTAACAATAGGACCAAACAATTCTGTTTCCATAGTTGCATATTTTGGATTGGTGGTTAAAATAACCGTTGGCTCAATAAAATAACCTTTCGATTTATCGTAATTTCCACCAGCTATAATTTCAGCATCAGTATCTTTTTTTGCCTGCTCAATATATTTTACCAATTTATTAAACGAACCTTCATGAATTACTGCAGTAATAAAATTACTCATATCTTCAGGTGAACCCATTTTAAAAGAAGCGATATCTTCTTTTACAAAATCTAACGTTTGTTTAGCAATAGATTTTGGTAAATATACTCTTGATGCCGCTGAACATTTTTGTCCTTGAAACTCAAAAGCACCACGCGAAATACCTGTAGCTACTTGTTTTGCTTTTGCCGAAGGATGCGCAATAATAAAATCTTTACCCCCTGTTTCGCCTACAATTCTTGGATAGGTTTTATACTTGTGAATATTTTCGCCTATTTTTTTCCATATATCTTTAAATACCGTTGTAGAACCTGTGAAATGAATACCCGAAAAATCAGGCGATGCAAGTAAAGTATCCGTAATCATTACTGGATCTCCATAAATCACATTAATAACACCATCTGGCACACCTGCTTCTTTAAAAACATCTACAATAACCTTAGCTGAAAATATTTGACTATCCGAAGGTTTCCAAACAACAACATTACCCATCATAGCAGCACTTGCCGGCAAATTTGCCGCAATGGCTGTAAAATTAAATGGCGTAATTGCATATACAAAACCTTCTAGAGGTCTATATTCCACACGATTCCAAATACCCTCTCCAGAATACGGTTGCTCATCGTAAATTTGAGACATGTATTCTACATTAAAACGTAAAAAATCAATCAACTCACATGCCGCATCAATTTCTGCTTGATGAATCGTTTTAGATTGGGCAATCATAGTAGCCGCATTAATTTTAGCTCGATAAGGACCCGCAATTAACTCTGCTGCTCGTAAAAATATAGCTGCACGTTGCTCCCAAGGTGTTTTTGCCCAAGCCGAACGAGCTTCTAAAGCTGTTTCAATAGCTTTTTCTACATGACTTTTATTACCTATATGATAGGCTCCTACAATGTGTTGATGGTCATGTGGTGGTGTAATATTTTTAGTATTTCCTGTTCTAATTTCTTCTCCATTAATGTACATTGGCACATCAACAGAACCGTTAAAATACGTTTTATATTGTTTTGCAACAGCTTCTCTTTCTAAAGACCCTGAAGTATACTCTTTTACAGGTTCATTAACCGCCGTTGGCACCTGAAAAAATCCTTTTCCCATGATTATTTATTTAATGTGTGGTTTGTTAATTTGAGGTGCAAAGTTACAACTTTTATTACAAAAAATAACTTAATTGTGCTTGTTACCAAGTTACAGTTAATACACATATTACTTAAAAATTATAACATTTTTTTTACACAAACTACCAAATTCGAACTCTATCCTCTGGTTTTAAATACATATTATCACCCTCTTTTACATTAAATGCTTGGTAAAAAGCTTCTATGTTTTTAAGCGGCATATAGGCTCTATACATTCCTGGCGCATGTGGATTAGTCATAATTAAATTTTTTAATGCTTCGTCTCGCATTTTTGTTCTCCAAATAGTTGCCCAAGACATAAAAAATCGTTGTTCTGGAGTATAGCCATCAATATCTGCTGGACGACCATTTTTATTTAAGAAAATTTCTAATCCCTCATATGCTGCTTGCAAACCGCCTAAATCACCAATATTTTCACCTAGGGTATATTTTCCGTTTAAATGCATACTATCGATAGCTACCACATTGGTAAACTGATTTTCTAATTTTTCACTCGCTTGTTTAAACTTTTTAGAATCTTCATCTGTCCACCAATTTTTAAGATTTCCATCTCCATCAAAACGCGCTCCTGAATCGTCAAAACTATGTGATATTTCATGACCAATAACTGCCCCAATACCTCCATAATTTACCGCCTCATCTGCTTTGTAATTATAAAAAGGAGGTTGTAAAATAGCTGCAGGAAAAACAATTTCGTTATTTACTGGATTAAAATAAGCGTTTACTGTTTGTGGCGACATATTCCACTCAGTTCTATCGACCGCTTTACCTAGTTTAGCAATATTTCTATCAAAATTCCATTTCTCAACATTAATTGCATTTTCAAAATAAGTACCTCCTTGATTTAAGCCTTTTACTTGTAAAGCAGAATAATCTTTCCACTTATCAGGATATGCTATTTTAACGGATAGTTTATGTAATTTTTCTAAGGCTTTTTTCTTGGTTTCTTCACTCATCCAAGATAATTTGGCAATACGATTTTCAAACCCTAACCGAACGTTTTGAATCATTTTTTTTGCCTTTTCTTTTGCCTCTGGCGGAAATTTTTCAGCAACATACAATTTACCTACGGCTTCACCTATTGCTCTGTTTAGTTTACTCAATGCACGCAAATCTCTCGGGCGTTGCTTTTTAGCACCCTGCATTTCTTTACTATAAAACTCCCAATTTTCTTTTTCTAAACTAGTTGATAAGATATTTAATGAGCCGTCAATTACCCTCCAACGTAAAAGTAGTTTTATATCTTCAATTGAACGATTTTTAAGAATTTCGTTCATTGCTTTAAAATACCGAGGGTCGGTAACAATAATTTTTTCAATATTTTTAACGCCAATTTTATCTAAATACGTTTTCCAGTCAATAGTTGGAGCTAACTTAGAAAGTTCTTCAACCGTCATTGGGTTGTATTTTTTACGGGTATCTCTTCTATCTTCTTTAGACATCATTTGTACGGCTAAACTTTTTTCGAAAGCAACAATTGTTTCCGCATTTTTTTTAGCCACCGTTTCACTATCGCCAAACTCTTGTAATATTTTTGCTACAAATTCTTGATACTTTTCTAGTTTGTCTTTTACCTTTTCATCTACATAGTAATCTCTAGACAAACTCAATCCGTCAGGTGCCATATAACCTACATTAATGCTACTGTTTTTAAAATCATTATAAACATAAAAATGATAAAACCCTGCCCCTCCGTATGGCGCCATATTTGCAATAAATGCTTGAACGTCATCTAAGTTATTTATCTTCTCTATTTTTTTCAAAAATGGAACTACTGGTTTTTTATCTGCTTTATTTCTTGCAACAGTATCCATTATCGTTTCATAATAATGTACTGCTTTTTCTTGATCAGAATCTATGGTGTTTCCATTAGCATCTTTTACCTTAGCAAAATCACCCTCTTTTATAGCCTTATTTAAAATAGCTAACACATCGTTATCTGTTTTTGTAGCAAGTTCAGTAAAAGCCCCCCAAGACGTTCGATCTTCAGGAATTTTGACTCTTTTTAACCATGAACCATTTACATATTTATAAAAATCGTCGGTAGGTTTAACCGATAAATCCATGTTTTTTAACATAATCCCTGCAACAGATTCTTCTTTTTTCTCGTTTTTACACGCACTTATTGCCAACAAAATAATTGCAGGCACTATTATTACTTTTTTTATAGTTCTCATTTATTAATATTTATTTTTTATTAAGTGAATTGGGTAACTCATCATATCCCATATTATAGAGCGTAAATCCAAACATATCTGCATATTGTTGTATGGTTTTTGCCACAGGTGTTCCTGCACCATGCCCCGCATTTGATTCAATTCTAATTAATACAGGGTTTGCACCTTGTTGTTTACTTTGTAATTCGGCAGCAAACTTAAAACTGTGAGCTGGCACCACCCTATCATCATGGTCTGCCGTTGTAATTAATGTTGCTGGATAAGCTATTTTTTTCACGTTATGTACAGGCGAATATTTTTTTAAATACTCAAACATTTCTTTGCTGTCTTCTGCTGTGCCATAATCGTATTTCCAGCCTGCTCCTGCAGTAAAAGTATGATAGCGCAACATGTCTAAAACACCTACAGCGGGTAGCGCAACTTTCATTAAATCGGGTCGTTGAGTCATTGTAGCCCCCACTAAAAGTCCTCCATTAGACCCTCCTCGAATAGCTAAATAATCTGATGAGGTATATTTTTTATCTATTAAATATTGGGCTGCAGCAATAAAATCATCAAAAACATTTTGCTTTTTCATTTTTGTTCCTGCATCGTGCCATTTTCTACCATACTCACCACCTCCTCGTATATTAGGCACTGCGTAAACCCCTCCTTGTTCCATCCAAACAGCATTTCCAATACTAAACGATGGAGTTAGCGAAATATTAAACCCGCCATAACCGTATAAAATAGTTGGGTTTTTACCGTTTAATTGCAATCCTTTTTTGTAGGTAATAATCATTGGAACTTTGGTTCCGTCTTTTGACGTATAAAATATTTGCTTACTTTCATAATTAGAACTATTAAAAGAAATAGCAGGTTTCCAATACTCTTGATAGGTACCGTCTTTTGGATTTAATTTATATGATGAACTAGGGGTATTATAATTGGTGAACGAAAAATACAATTCTTTTGCATCTTTTTTACCTCCAAAACCATTTGCGGTTCCTATCCCTGGAAGTTTTATTTCTCTAATAAATTTTCCATCACTATTATATTGTAATACTTTTGAAACGGCATCAATCATATATTTTGCAAAAAAATAACCTGCTCCTTTCGATACATTTAATACGTTTTTAGTTTCTGGAATAAAATCTTTCCAATTTTGAGGCACAGGGTTTGAAGCATTAACTGTTACTACTTTTTTATTGGGTGCGCCTAAGTTAGTTACTAAATATAATTGCTCATTTTTATTATCAACAACATAAGTATCACTGTCATAATTATCTATAATAGTTACCAATTTACTATTAGGCTGGGTTAAGTCTTTTATAAACAATTTATTTCCTGATGTTGAAGTAGATGCAGAAATAACTAAATACCGATCATCTTCGGTTACATGCCCCCCTACATATCTGTTTTTTTCTTCGGGTGTTGCTCCAAAGATTACAGCGTCTTCTTTTTGTTTTGTTCCTAGTTTATGATAGTATAATTTATGTTGATCGGTTTTTGCCGAAAGCTGACTTCCTTTAGGTTTGTCGTAACTAGAATAATAAAAACCACTATTACCTTTCCAAGAAATACCTGAAAACTTTACATCGGTTAATGTATCGCCAACTCTTTCTTTACTTTTAACATCCATAATAATAATTTTTCTCCAGTCACTTCCTCCTTCAGAAATAGAATAGGCGACCAAATTTCCATCTTTTGAAAAACGAACAGCGCCTAATGAAATTGTACCATCTTTAGAAAAGGTGTTAGGATCTAAAAAAACTTCATCTTTACCATTTTTATCTTTTCTATATAAAACATATTGATTTTGTAAGCCATTATTTTTATAAAAATAAGTGTAATCTCCCTCAATAAAAGGAGTGCCTACTTTTGCATAATTCCATAATTCAGACAATCTTTTTTTTAGCTGTTCTCTGTACGGAATTTTACTTAAATAATCGAATGTAACTTTATTTTCTTGTTTTACCCATTGTTCTGTTTCTGGGCTTCTATCATCCTCTAACCAACGATAATTATCGGTTACCTTTGTACCAAAATATTCATCGACAACAGGTTTTTGAGGTGTTTCTGGATAATTCACTATAATATTTCTTTTGAGTTGTTTTGATTCTTTACACGACACTATAACTATTAGGCAAAGAGTAAGAAGATGTATTTTTTTCACAAAAATAAATTTAAATTAAACGCTTATTTTTTGATTTTTATAACAAAATTTTTTCAGGTTATTTAACCTTATCTATAATTTTCTTCAAACACAGATTTAGTAAGCTTTCAAAGTTAGAAGAAAAAAAAACGCTCACACTAATTTAGTAAGTGTTTTTAACAACATTTAACGTTTATTTAGGTTTTTAAAACTACCCTTTATGATTAAAAAACTCGTAATTTTACAGGTATAAATAATTATCGATGGTACAAAATTTAACAAAAGCAACCTTTTTAGAAAAAGTATTTAACTACGAAAAAAATAAAGAATGGACATTTGAAGGAACCAAGCCTGCTATAATTGATTTTTATGCCGATTGGTGCGCTCCATGTAAAATGTTAGCTCCTATATTAGCACAATTAAGCGAAGAGTACGGTGATAAGATTGCTATTTATAAAATTAATACCGAAGTTGAAACCGAATTAGCGGCTGCTTTTGACATAAGAAGTATTCCTTCTATGTTATTTTGCCCTGTAAATGAAGACCCTCAAATGGCAAATGGAGCACTACCTAAAGCCCAGTTAGAACAAATAATAAAAGATGTTTTAAACGTTGAAAAATAGTTTAGGTATAAACATGTATGAACATTGTTGACGAATTATACCAACAACTTGAAAAACAAAATCTTTGGGATAACAATATTCTATTAAAAAGAAACGAATATTTAAAAGATGCAGGAACCATTGAAACCAATCTTTTCTACATCATCTCTGGAAGTTTAAAAATCTCAATTATTGACGATTGCGAAGAACATATTATTCGTTTTGGATACAAAAATAATTTTATTACATCCTTGGATAGTTTTATTACTGAAAAACCCTCTGATTTTTATATTCAAGCCCTTAAAAAAACTGAACTTAAAGTTATTTCAAAACAAAAATACCTTTATTTTATAAATCAAAACAACAAGTATAAAAAACTTTGGGAAACTACCTTACAACAACTTATTTTACAGCAAATTGAACGAGAAAAAGACATTTTAATCACTTCACCAAAAAAACGATACAATCGAGTTTTACAGAGAAGTCCTCAATTATTTCAAGAAATTCCAAATAAACATATTGCTTCTTATCTAAGAATGTCACCCGAAACACTTTCCAGGCTAAAAAAATCTTGACTTCAATCAATATTTTCAATTTCTAAAATACTGACATTTGCAGATAAATAAAATTTATGGAAGCACAAAATTTAATCAACGAACTACTTGATTTGACGCTTAAAAATCTAAAGAAAGTTGAAGCTCTCAAAGAGCTCTCAATTAAAAAATTAAACCAAAGACAACATGCTAAAAGTTGGAGTGCTTTAGAGTGTATTGAACATTTGAACAGGTATGGAGACTTTTATATTCCAGAAATCAAAAAAGGCATTGAAAAATCTAACTATAAGAAATCTAACGTTTTTATAAGTAATTTTTTAGGCAGCTATTTTGCTAAAAGCATGCTCCCTAAAGAAAAGTTAAATAAAATGAAAACTTTTAAAACTATGAACCCAATAAACAGCTTCTTAGACAAAACTGTTTTGGACAAATTTATACATCAACAAGAAGAAATTTTAGAACTCCTCGAAAAATCAACAAATACTGACTTAACAAATATAAAAACTCCAATTTCTATAACAAAATGGATAAAATTGAAATTAGGCGATACTTTTAGAGTTTTAGTGTATCATAATGTAAGACACATTATTCAAGCTGAAAACACTTTAAAATCTTAAAACTCTAAAGCTATCAATATTAAAAAGCTATAACAACATTGCCTTTGCTCTATGAATAGCTTTAACTAGTTGATCTATTTCTTGTTGGGTATTATAAAAAGCAAAAGAAGCACGTACCGTTCCTGGAATCGAATAAAAATCCATTATAGGCTGCGCACAATGGTGGCCTGTTCGTACGGCAATACCTAATTTATCAAGAATAACCCCCATATCATAAGGATGAATATTTTCAATATTAAACGATATTACCGCTGTTTTTTTAGCGGTTCCATAAATTTTTAACCCTTCTATTTCTTGTAACTTATCAGTTGCGTAATTCAACAATTCTGTTTCTTGCTTAGCAATAGCTTCAAAACCAATTTCATTTAAATAATCTATAGCTGTACCAAAAACAATACCTCCACAAATATTTGGAGTCCCCGCTTCAAACTTATGAGGCAATCCTGCATAAGTTGTTTTTTCAAAGGTTACCATTTCTATCATTTCACCTCCTCCTTGATACGGTGGCAGTTTTTTTAAAAGAGATTCTTTTCCGTAGAGCATTCCTACCCCAGTTGGCCCACACATTTTATGAGCTGAGGTTACATAAAAATCAACATCAATATCTTGTACATCTACTTTTATATGCGGACTAGCTTGAGCGCCATCTATCAATACGTAAGCTCCAAATTTATGCGCTGCATGAATAATTTCTTGAATATCATTTATAGTTCCTAAAGCATTCGAAACATGATTGCAAAATACTAACTTGGTTTTAACATTTAATAATTCGTGGTATATATCCATTCGTAACGAGCCATCGTTATCCATTGGTATTACCTTTAAAATAGCCCCTGTTTTATCGCACAACATTTGCCAAGGCACAATGTTAGAATGATGTTCTAAAGCAGATATAATTAATTCGTCTCCTTTTTTTAAAAGAGCCGAGAAACCTGATGCAACTAAATTGATACCGTGCGTTGTACCCGAAGTAAAAATTATTTCATGAGCATACTTTGCATTAAAATGCTTCTGTATAATACTACGTGATTCCTCATATTTATCAGTTGCTTCTTGACTTAACGTATGTACCCCTCGATGAATATTAGCATTATAATTAGTGTAATAATCAACAATTGCATCAATAACAACCTGTGGTGTTTGCGATGTTGCCGCATTATCAAAGTACACCAAAGGGTTACCGTTTACTTTTCTTTTTAAAATAGGAAAATCGTCTCGAATTTTATCAACTGAAAACATAAATCTTTACTTTTTTACATCGAGCAAAAATACATCTTGTATTTTACATGCTTTGTTTTTTTAATAAATTAATTTATTATTTTTACAGAAAACGACTTATGACGAGCGTAAAAAAAACATTGCTAGTTATCGCTATATTAATTATCGCAACAATATTTTACAACTACCCTAAATTTAATATTATTGCAGGGTACACCGCTAAATACGCTAGCTCTTCGGTTTTTTTAGCAAATAGAAGTTTATCTTTTACCCAAGCTACCGATTTAAATTTTTTACCTATAAAGTTTGCATCTGAACAAGTTAATCTTAAAGACAAATCGGTTATTTCTAGCGTCTTTGGCTTACTTAACCGAAAGGCAATATATAGAAAAGGATTAGGTAGTGTATTAACTATTAATAGCGTAAAAACTTTAAAAAAAACACCAACGCCAAAACGTTTACCTGCCGACAACAAAAGCCCTTACCCATACGGAAATGCAGACCAAAAAGATTCTATTTTTACCAATATTAATTATAAAAAACTAAACCAAACAATTACTAGTGTTTTTAACGATTCTTCTAAAACCAGAGCTGTTTTAGTAATTTATAAAGACCATATTATAGCTGAAAAATACGACAAAGGATTCACTAAAAACTCCGTAATATTAGGCTGGTCAATGACAAAAAGCATTGTAGGCTCTTTATTTGGTATTATGCAATTTCAAGGAAAATTAAACGTAAATGAAAAGCCTAATTTTGCAGCTTGGAAAAACGACAACCGTAAAAACATAACTCTCAACAACTTACTTCAAATGAATAGTGGCTTAGCGTGGAATGAAGATTATGAGTCTATTTCAGACGCTACTAAAATGCTGTTTTTAGAAAAAGATATGACTGCCTCACAACTTAATAAACCTTTAGTGGGCAAACCAAACCAAACGTGGAATTACTCTTCAGGATGCACAAATTTACTTTCTGGTATTTTACGAAACAAACTGGGTAGCTATCAAAACTACTTAGATTTTTGGTATGCCGAATTAATTGACAAAATTGGAATGAATTCAATGGTTGTTGAAACCGATTTAAGCGGTAATTATGTGGGCTCTTCTTATGCTTGGGCAACCCCAAGAGATTGGGCTAAATTGGGATTATTATACCTGAAAAAAGGAAATTGGAATGGGCAACAAATTTTCGATCAAAACTGGGTAACATACGCTACTACACCCACACCTACTTCTAACGGCTGGTATGGAGCACAAATATGGTTAAATGCAGGCAAACGTTATCCGAATGTACCAAAAACAATGTTTTCATTTAACGGCTATCAGGGGCAAAACGTATTTATTTTACCTGAGCAAAATTTAGTTGTGGTTCGAATGGCACTTTCTAAAAAAATCGATACAGATACTTTTTTAAGCCAAATTGTAGCGTTGATAAAAAAATAACTTTTTATTCAAATTTCATAAACGGAAATTTTTTTTGAAGCTCAGTTTTTTGCTGTTCTAGTTTTTTAACAAACAACATATGCTGTTCTGTATTTGGATTAAAAGGTCGATGTGCTAATCCTTTTTGTAAACTTGCTATTTCTTGCATAGTTTGATTTGTTTCATCTGCCACCCAAGCTATTAAAAATTTATCCCATATATAATCAATAGCCGTTGAGTTAGGATGTAACATATCTTGAGTGTAAAAACGATAATTACGCAATTCGTCCATCATAATTTCATAGGCAGGAAAATAACACACCTCTTTTTGATTTACCACCTGATGAATGGCTGTAATTAAATGTGCTTTACTTTGTTGATTCGCAATAAAACCATCTTTTAAATGACGTACAGGTGAAACCGTAAACAACACCGTTATATCTTTGTTTACCGATTTAACAAGAGTAATCATATTTTTTAAACTCTTTAAAATTTCATCTACGCTTAAAATTTCTTTCGTAAAATGCTTCTGTGGTAATTTGTGACAATTGGCTACGGTATTATCTGAAGCTACTTCTTTATACACCCACGAAGTTCCTAAGGTTATCACCAAATGAGAGGCATTCGTTACTTGTTTGTTGGTAAGTTCAAGTGCATTATTTAAAGTAGAGAGTAGTTGGTTTTTATCTGTAGCACTTAAACTAGAATGTGCGTCAAAACAATTCCACCGTTCATTGTGAAAAAAAATATCTTCTTGTGTATAAACCTTTTTATTAAGTGCATTTACAATTAATTTTTCAATAGCTTTTACGTGAAATAAAATTCCGAACGGATTTTCAATGGTTCGAAATTTATAATAAGCCAACTTATTACCAATATTGGTTGAAAAACAAGAACCTAACAACAATAATTTAGCATTATAATTTATTAGGTTACACGACTGTTTTTTTATAGGTATATTGGTTTGTAATTGCATAACAGCATAATTCTGTTTTTTTAAACAACATAGGTTTTCGCTTGCTCTAATGCTTTTGATATACCTTCAGGATTTTTACCTCCTGCAGTTGCAAAGAAATTTTGTCCACCTCCGCCACCATGAATATAAGTGCCTAATTCACGAACTACTTTACCCGCATTATATCCTTTTTCGTTTGCTGTATTTTTTGATATATAACACGTTAATATTGCTTTTTCAGGAGCTGGACTTGCAGCTACTACAGCAAACAAATTATCCATTTCTGAACCCAATTCAAACAATATATTTTTAATACTATTTTGATCTAAATCAACCTTCGTAGCTAAAAATTGAACACCATTTATTTCTTCGAGCTGAGCTTTTAATTCTTGCTTTACATTTTTTGCTTTATCTTTCAACAACCCTTCTATTTGCTTTTTTAAAGCAGCATTTTCATCTTGCAAATTTTGCAAAGCTTTTATAGGCTCTTTCGTGTTGTTTAATAGGCTTTTAATTTTCAACATTGCCGTATTATTTTCGGTATAAAAATCTTTTACCGCATCGTTAGTAATTGCCTCTATTCTTCTAATTCCTGCAGCAATAGCGCTTTCAGATATAATTTTAAAATACCAAATATCGCCTGTGTTTTGCACATGAGTACCTCCACACAACTCCATAGATTGCCCAAAACGAATTGTTCTAACCGAATCACCATATTTTTCACCAAACAAAGCTATTGCCCCTTCGTTTATTGCCTGTTGCATAGGTATGTTTCTTTGCTCTTGTAAAGGCAACTTACCAGCAATACGAGCATTTACAAAGTTTTCTACGTCGCGCAACTCTTCTTCTTTCATTTTTGAAAAGTGAGAAAAATCGAAACGTAAATATTTAGAGTGCACTGCAGAACCTTTTTGCTCTATATGACTACCTAAAATTTCTCGTAAAGCCTGATGTAATAAATGGGTTGCTGTATGGTTACAAGCCGTTCTATATCGCTGTTTTTTATCTACTACCACTTTAAAGGTTTCGTTTAACTCTTTAGGTAGATTTTTTGCAAAATGAATGATAACATTATTTATTTTTTTGGTATCTATGATATAAATTACATCTCCATTAGGTGCTTCTAAATACCCTTTATCACCGACTTGCCCTCCTCCTTCAGCATAAAAAGGAGTCATGTTAAAAACCAACTGATAAAGCGTTCCTTCTTTTTTAGACGTTACTTTTCGGTATCTGGTTAATTTTACATTAGCCTCTAAAATATCATAGCCTACAAATTCTTCATGTGCATCATGTTTTAAAACAATCCAATCATCTGTAATTGTTTCGCTTGCTGCCCGAGAACGATTTTTTTGCTTTTCGAGTTCGGTTTGAAATCCTTTTTCATCTAAAGTTAATCCTCTTTCTGATAAAATAAGAGCAGTTAAATCTATTGGAAAGCCATAAGTGTCATATAATTCAAAAGCCTTATCGCCTGACACTTCTTTATTTTTAGTTTCACTAATAATTCTATCTAACAACACTAACCCTTGATCTAAGGTTCTTAAAAAAGAAGCTTCTTCTTCTTTAACTACATTTTCAATTAATTGCTTTTGAGCTTTTATTTCAGGAAAAGCAGCACTCATTTTTTTACTTAAAACATCAACTAAGCGATAAATAAATGGTTCTTTTTTATTTAAAAAAGTAAACCCGTACCGAATAGCTCTTCGTAAAATTCTTCTAATTACATAACCCGCTCCGTTATTACTAGGTAACTGCCCATCTGCAATTGAAAAAGCTACCGCTCGGATATGGTCTGAAATAACTCGTATAGCTATATCTGTTTTTTTATCACTACCATACGTTGTGTCGGTTATGGTTTCTATTTCTCGAATAAGTGGTGTAAAAACATCGGTATCGTAATTTGAGGTTACATTTTGCAACACCATACACAACCTTTCAAAACCCATTCCTGTATCAATGTGTTTTGCAGGTAAATCTTCTAAAGAACCATTTGCTTTTCGATTGTATTGCATAAACACCAAATTCCAAATTTCAACTACTTGTGGATGGTCTTTATTTATTAATGTTTTCCCGTCAATTTTAGCTTTTTCTTTTTCTGAACGAATATCAACATGTATTTCTGAGCACGGACCACAAGGTCCTTGCTCACCCATTTCCCAAAAATTATCTTTTTTATTCCCCATCAAAATACGATTTTCAGGAATAATTTGTTTCCAAATATCGTAGGCTTCTTGATCCATTGCTGTTCCGTCTTCTTTACTCCCTTCAAAAACAGTAACGTATAAAATATCTTTATCTATTTTATACACTTTGGTTAACAGCTCCCATGCCCAAGTAATTGCCTCTTTTTTAAAATAATCTCCAAACGACCAATTTCCAAGCATTTCAAACATGGTGTGATGATAGGTATCATAACCAACCTCTTCTAAATCGTTATGTTTACCCGAAACACGTAAACATTTTTGAGTATCGGCAATTCTAGTACTTTTAGGTGTTGAGTTTCCTAAAAAAAACTCTTTAAAAGGCGCCATACCCGAATTTGTAAACATCAAGGTTGGATCATTTTTTAACACCATCGGGGCCGAAGGAACAATATGATGATGTTTCGATTTAAAAAAGTCTAAAAATTTGGCTCTTATTTGTTGAGATTCCATACAGTTTAAGGTAGAAAAATTGTTAAAAATTTTTTAAAAAATTACTTAAAAAAAGCAGTTCCAAAACATTTTGTAAATTTGTGAGTTTTGTAAAATGATTTTTTTATAAAAAATAATCTAAAGAGCACAAAAATACTACATTTAGTTATATGGCAAAAGTAAAATATTATTATGATGCAGATACGCTGTCGTACAGAAAAATAAAGACAAAGAAGAGTGATGCCTATAAAAAAAGCCTATTTGGGTTTTTAGCGATATTGCTAATTGCTTTTTTTGGATTTATTGGTTTTAGTCAGTTTTTAACCTCTCCTAAAGAAAGAGCTCAAAAAAGAGAACTAGAAAATTTAAAACTACACTACGAACTCTTAAATAAACGTATGCAAGAAAGCTCAAAAGTTCTTGCCGATTTACAAGCTCGAGACAACAATATTTACCGCGCCTATTTTGAGGTAAACCCCATACCTGACGAACAAAGAAAAGCAGGTTTTGGCGGAATAAATCGCTATAAATATTTAGACGGTTTTAACAATAGTGAAATGATTAAAAACACAACTAAAGAGTTAGATATCTTATCGAAACAATTGGTAGTACAATCTAAATCGTTAGACGAAATTGTAAACTTAGGCAAAGAAAAAGAAGAAATGTTAGCTTCAATACCAGCTATTCAACCCGTAAAAAAAGAAGACCTAACTCGTATGGCATCAGGTTTTGGCATGCGTATGCACCCCATTTTAAAAATAATGAAATTTCATAAAGGAATGGATTTTACCGCGCCTGTTGGTACGCCAATTTACGCATCAGGTAACGGAACGGTAATTAGAGCAGAACGTAGCGCAACATTTGGAAATGTTGTATATATTGACCATGGTTATGGCTATGAAACTATTTACGGGCACATGAGTAAAATAATAACAAAAAAAGGACAAAGGGTAAAAAGAGGTGATTTAATTGGTCTTGTAGGTAATACTGGGCGATCTGTTGGAGCACATTTACATTACGAAGTACACAAAAATGGTAAAGCCCTAAACCCCATTTATTATTATTATGGAGATTTAAGTCCTGAAGAGTTTATAGCTATGCAAAAAGCCTCGCAAGAAGAAGGACAATCTTACGATTAATTTTTAGGATAACCGAAAAAGAAAGTATGCATATCGAATTGCCCGAAAAAAGGTACTATAAAATAGGAGAAGTTGCGAAGGCTTTTAATGTAAACCCCTCACTTATTCGTTTTTGGGAAAAAGAATTTGAAATTATAAAACCCAAAAAAAACGCAAAAGGAAATCGACTATTCACTACCGATGACATTGAAAATTTTAAAATAATTTATACCCTTGTTAAAGAAAGAGGCTTTACCCTTGACGGGGCAAAACAAAAATTAAAGAAAAATTTTGATGGCATAATTACTAATCACGAAATTATTAGTAAATTGGAAGCTGTAAAAGCTGAATTAATAAAAATTAAAAATCAATTATAAAAATCAAAAATTATGAAAAAATGGTTAATCCCTTTAATTATTATTGTTGCTATAGTTTTTGGAATATACAACTGGGCAGTTGGTTTTAATAACACTGCGGTTGAATATCAAGAAAACGCAAAAACAGCATGGTCTAATGTAGAAAGTTCATACCAACGTAGAAACGACCTTATTGGTAATTTAGTAAAAACCGTACAAGGCGCCGCTGATTTTGAAAAAAGCACGTTAAAAGAAGTTATTGAGGCACGTGCTAAAGCAACATCGGTAAACATTAATGCTGGTGATTTAACACCTGAAAAAATGGCTCAATTTCAACAAGCACAAACAGGGTTAAGCGGAGCCTTATCTAAATTATTAGTTTCTGTTGAACGCTACCCTGATATTAAAGCAAATAAAAACTTTTTAGAATTACAAAGCCAATTAGAGGGTACCGAAAATAGAATTAACGTAGCACGTGATCGTTTTAATAGCGAGGTAAACATCTATAACAAACACATTAAAAAGTTTCCAAACTCTGTTTTAGCAGGCATCTTTAATTTTAGCGATATGGCACGCTACAAAGCTGATCCAGGAGCAGAAAAAGCACCCAATGTAAACTTTGACTTTAATAAAAAATAAATGTCAACAGTAGAAAATTTTCTTTCTGCAAAACAAGAACAAGAAATCGTTGAAGCTATTCGACAAGCAGAACAAAACACTTCTGGCGAGATACGAGTACACATTGAAAAATCAAGTTCAATTTCTCATTATAATCGCGCCATAGAAGTGTTTTACATGCTTAAAATGGATAACACCAAGCAACAAAATGCCGTATTAATATACGTTGCTGTAGATGATTGTAAATTTGTAATCTACGGCGATAAAGGAATTAATACTATTGTGCCTGATAATTTTTGGGACACCACTAAAAACATAATACAAGACCACTTTAAAAAACAAGATTTTAAAGATGGTATTGTTGCAGGCGTATTAAAAATTGGTGAACAATTAAAATCTTATTTTCCTTGGAGTAGTAATGATCAAAATGAGCTACCTAACGAAATTTCTAAAGGATAAAATAACCTTTTATATAAAGGAATTTTTATAAATGACAAATACAGTTCAACATAAAAAAACATTAACCCCCACCATACTAAACCTAAAAAAAATTCTTTTTTTTGCTGGACTATTACTTGTGCAAAACATATTTTCGCAAGGCTTTAAAATACCCCCAAAACCAAATATTGAAACCAGTATATACGATTATATCGGTTTACTTTCGGGTACAGAAAAATCAACTTTAGAAAACAAACTAATTCGTTATTCTGATAGTACTTCAACACAAATAGTAATAGCTATTATCCCATCTACTAAAGGCGAATATATTAATTATTTAGCTGCCAATTGGGCGCAAAAATGGGGTATTGGTCAAAAAAACAAAGACAATGGTATTTTTATTTTATTAGCAAAAGACGATAGAAAAATAACCATTTCTACAGGTTACGGAACCGAACATTTATTAACCGATTTTGTTTCACGAAAAATTATTGAAAACGATATTTTACCTTATTTTAAAACAGGTAACTTTTACGAAGGCTTAGATAGCGGGGTAAATGCCATTTTTAAAGTAATGAATGGCGAATACAAAGCAACGCAAAAAGAAAGTTCTGACGGAGAAAACATTGGCTTTATTATCTTTATTATTATTTTAATTGTTTTCTTTATCTTATTAAGTAGAGGAAACAGAGGTAATCGAGGCGGTGGCGGAAATTATCGTCAAAATACAGCAAGAGATATTTTAGACACCATTATATTAAGTAATGCTGGCAGAGGTGGCTTTGGTGGTGGTGGAATTTTTGGCGGCGGCTCTTCAGGCGGTTTTGGTGGTGGATTTGGCGGCGGCTTCGGTGGTGGTGGCTTCGGTGGTGGCGGTGCCACTGGAGGATGGTAAAAAACACCCCCTTACCATAATTCCTGATAAAATACACGACCAAAAGAAAAGCAACTATTTCTTTTAATTTATCCGTAAGCAATTACTTAGTTATCTTACACCTCAACCACCAAGCAAGCAAGTTATTTATCTTGATTAAAAAAGCCTTCCCCTACACCTATTACTCTTTCATATAATCCGCCAAAAGGCTTGTAATAAACCAGTACGGTATATTTATTTTCTGTTTGGTAAAAAGACCCATCAATTTCTGTTAGGTCAATTATTCCATTTTCATCAACCGTAACATAACTATAATTATAAAAACCCTGTTTTAATAAAAAATGAGTTTCATATATTCCTTTTTCTACATTATAACTCATTTTATTTTCGTTGGTTAATTCAAAATTATTAAACGCGCCATACACATATACCGTTTTGTTTTTAAAAGGTTTAGAAGCTGCTAAAGAAAAATGAATCATTGCATAATCACTTTCAGTATTATTATCGTTTGCATCTAAAGTTCTAACTATAAAAAACCCATTAATATCTGGATAGTATGTATAAGGCTTTAAACTTCGAGACTCATCTGTATATAAATAATTATGGTATACATCTTTACGTCGCGTATGAGAAATATTAACACTCGTGTTACGAATATATTTATTATCAAAATTTAAATATTCATTTCCGCCCCAAAAATTGGTTTCTCTAGTATACTTATAAAGTAATTGATGTGAACTATAGTATTGTGGTTTAATACCTTTTATTTGAGTATCCCAATTGTAATTTTGAAGTAAGGTAACATATATTTCTTGCGAAGGATTATTAATTCGCAAATTGGGATAATTGATTAAAAATTGAACCATCTGTTGTTGATCTATGGTTACTAAATCTCTACTTCGATACACCGAAACCCCAACATCAACAGCTTTTTCGTAAAACACACAGCGTCTAGTAAACACCACCTCGTCATCTTGAGTTAAAACAGAAATTAAATAATTACCACTTTTTGTTATTACTGTGTTTTTATTAGGTATTTCTACCGAATAATGCGTATAACTTTGTAAGGTATTAAACGAATTAGAAATATTATTAATAACATTTTGGTTAAATCCGCGAACGTATTGACTGGTGATTAAATTACTTGGTTTCCAATCGTGAGTCATATGCTCAATTTTATACTGATACTCTTTACTATCGCCATCTAAATCATCAAACGACAACTTTAAAACACTCCCTAGCGGAACAATCGCCGAAAACTCACCACTGTTTAAAGGGCGCAATTGAATTGTTTTTATCTGCTGCGCATTTAATAACAGCGAACATAAAAACATATTTATAAATAAAAATAACTTTAGCTTCATATTACAAAAGTATCAAAATACAAGCCAAAGACAAACTTATTATTTAAAACGAATATAAATAAGAGTTTTAAGAAATATATGGAAGAAAATATTTTAATAAACCTATTCAAAAAGCGTAAATTTGTGCGTTTTTTTAAGATAATTAAAAGTCATACCTACTATGTCAAAAGACATCCGTATTAAAAAAGGCTTAGATATTAAGCTGGTTGGCGAAGCAGTACAAACAACTACTGAACTTTCTATAGGTAGTACATATGCAATTAAGCCAAATGATTTTCACGGAGTTGTTCCTAAAATTTTAGCAAAAGAAGGTACAGAAGTAAAAGCTGGTGACGCACTTTTTTATGATAAAAGTGATGATCGCATTTTATTTCCAAGCCCAATTAGCGGAAAAGTTACAGAAATAACTCGTGGAGAAAGAAGAAAAGTGTTAGAAATAAAAATTTCTTCTAACAACAAACAAGAATATAGCGATTTCGGCAAAAAAGATGCTAATGAAATGACTGCCGAAGAAATAAAAAGCTACTTATTAGCTTCAGGGTGTTGGCCGTTTATTAAACAACGTCCATACGATGTTATTGCAAATCCTGACAAAGCACCAAAAGCAATTTTTATTTCTGCCTATGCAACTACGCCATTAGCACCTGATTACGATTACATTTTAAAAGGTAAAGAAGCAGAGATACAAACTGCTATTGATGCTCTAAGTAAATTAACCAAAGGTAAAATACATGTTTCAGTAGAAAAATACGGAAAACAATCTCCGTTTTTAAATGTAAACAATATCGAATTACACGGTTTATTAGGGCCTCACCCAGTAGGAAATGTAAGCACTCAAATAGCTCAAGTTGACCCTATAAATAAAGGTGAAGTAGTTTGGATAGTAAATCCACAAGATTTGGTTATTATTGGCGAGTTATTTTTAACTGGTAAGTTTAATGCTAAAAAAACCATTGCTTTAACAGGTTCTGAATTTAAAAAACCCCACTACATTACTGTTTATTCTGGAGCTGCTATTAAAGAGATAACCAAAGAAAATTTAATAACCGATAACACTAGAATTATTAGTGGTAATGTACTTAGCGGTACACAGGTTTTCGAAGACGGCTTTTTAGGATATTACGATAATCAAATTACTGCAATTCCAGAAGGAAATGACTACGAATTTTTTGGATGGAACAAACCCGTTTTTGACAAAATATCGACTTCTAGAGCATTGACGTTTTCGTGGTTACACCCCGATAAAAAATACAATTTAGACACCAATACTAATGGAGAACAGAGAGCCTTTGTAGTAACTGGTGCCTACGAAGAAGTTTTTCCATTAGACATCTACCCAATGCAACTTTTAAAATCTTGTTTATATCAAGATTTAGAAGAAATGGAAGCTTTAGGCGCATATGAAATAGCTCCTGAAGATTTTGCATTAACAGAATTTATTTGTGTATCTAAACAACCGCATCAACAAATTATTCGAGCGGGGTTAGATTTAATGAAAAATGAATTAGAATAATATTATGGGTTTAAAACAAAATTTACATAATTTAAAAGAAAAGTATAAAGGAACAAAAATGGAACCTGCATTTAATGCAATCCATACCTTTTTATACATGCCAAATGAAACCACACATAATGGCACACACATTAAGGCGGCTGACGATTTAAAACGAACCATGAACATTGTTATTATGGCATTGTTACCCTGTTTAGTTTTTGGTATGTTTAATGCTGGGTTTCAACATAATGTAGCCGTAAATCACAACTTTACTTCGGATATGTCATTTTTTAGTGGTGAGTTTTGGAATTTAGACAACTTTATTATTGGGGCTAAAAAAATAATTCCGTTAGTCATTGTTTCTTATGCGATTGGTTTAGCGGTAGAATTTATTTTTGCCGTAATTAAAAAACACGAAGTAGAAGAAGGGTATTTAGTAACGGGTATGTTAGTTCCATTAATTGTACCTGTAGACATTCCTCTTTGGATGTTAGCTGTTGCTGTTATTTTTGGAGTAGTTATTGGAAAAGAAGTTTTTGGTGGTACAGGAATGAACATCTTAAATCCTGCTTTAACCATTCGTGCCTTTTTATTCTTTGCCTACCCAACATGGATGTCTGGTGACAAAGTTTGGGTTACTGGAGCTAAAGAATTAGCTGGGTCGGCAGATGCCATTTCTGGCGAAACAATCTTAGGAAGTTTAGCCCAAGGACATCACCTAACCTATTCTACACAAGATATGTTTTTTGGTTTTATTCCTGGTTCTGTAGGTGAAACATCAACCTTACTTATCTTATTAGGAGCCCTCTTTTTAATTTTTACAAAAATAGGAAGTTGGCGCATTATGTTAAGTGCTGTAATTGGTGCCTTAACAATGGGGTTAATTTTTAACCAAGTTGTAGATGCCGGTATTATTACAGAAGGAAGTAAGTTTTACGGATTAATGAGCACCCCTTTTTGGCATCATTTATTAATCGGAGGTTTTGCTTTTGGTGTGGCATTTATGGCTACAGACCCTGTAACAGCATCACAAACAAATAAAGGTAAATGGTATTACGGATTTTTTGTTGGCTTTATTTCAATAATGATTCGTGTATTTAACCCAGCTTATCCAGAAGGTGTAATGTTAGCCATTTTATTAATGAATGTCTTTGCGCCAACTATTGATCATTTTGTGATACAAGCAAACATCAAAAAAAGAAAAAAACGTTTAAAAGCAAAAACGGCTTAGTCATGGGTAAAAAAACAGACAGTAATTTATATACAATACTATTTTCTATAGTAATGGTTATCGTGGTAGGAACTTTATTAGCCTACGTATCAGGATCATTAAAAGGAAAAATAGCAGAAAATAAACGAATAGAAAAGCAACAAAATATTTTGTACGCAATGGGCGTAAATGAAAACGATGAAAGCAGTGCTATTTTTATTCCTAGTAAAAAAGTTGGTGAGGTTTTTTCTAAATACATAAAAAAACAATTAGTAATCGAAGGAGACAAAATAACTGAAAATCCAGAAGCATACTTAATTGATATTAAAAAAGAACAAGAAAAAGCGAAAAGAGGCGAAACACAAAAACTTCCTGTATTTATTGGTGAAAAAGATGGCAAAACCTATTACATCGTACCTATTAGAGGTAAAGGTCTTTGGGATGCTATTTGGGGCTTTGTAGCCATGGATAAAGATATGGTAGTACAAGGTGTATATTTTGATCATAAAGGAGAAACACCTGGTTTAGGAGCAAATATTAAACAACGTTTCTTTATGGATGATTTTACGGGTGAACATGTGTTTGACGCACAAGATAATTTTGTAGGAATAACCGTAGCAAAAGGAAATAACGACCCTAAAAACAATAATAAAACAGACAATAAGGTAGATGCCATTGCTGGAGCAACAATTACTGGAAATGGTGTTACGGCTATGATTAAGCATGACTTAAAATTATATGTGCCTTATTTTAAAACATTAAAAACAAATTAATATGGGACTTTTATCAAAAAAAGACGCAAAACTTGTTAAAGATCCACTTGCAGACAATAACCCAATTACCGTTCAAGTATTAGGTATTTGTTCTGCTTTAGCGGTTACAGCAGAGCTAAAAGCAGCTATTGTTATGGCTATTTCTGTAATGTTTGTAGTAGCTATGGGAAACGTGGTTATCTCTTTAATGAGAAATATTATTCCATCAAAAATTAGAATTATTGTACAGCTAATTATTGCTGCCGCATTGGTAATTATTGTAGATCAAGTATTAAAAGCTTTTGCATATGGCTTATCTAAACAACTATCTGTTTTTGTAGGGTTAATTATTACCAACTGTATTATTATGGGGCGCTTTGAAGCTTTTGCCTTAGGAAACAGCCCTTGGAGATCGTTTTTAGACGGAATAGGTAACGCCGCAGGTTACGGAATTATTTTAGTAATTGTAGCCTTTTTTAGAGAACTTTTAGGTTCTGGAACCTTATTAGGATTCAAAGTATTAGGAAATCCTATCGCTGGAGAAAAAACAGGACTATACAAATTAGGATACGAAAACAACGGATTTATGCTATTAGCACCAATGGCATTAATTGTAGTTGGTATTATTATTTGGGTACAACGTAGTAGAAATAAAGATTTAATAGAAGACTAAGAAATAGTATACAGCTGTTAATCACGAGAGTTTATTAATTATATAAATACTCAATACTTAACAACTTAATAATCAATACTAAAAAATATGGAATATATAGAATTATTTTTCAAATCAATATTTATAGATAACATGGTGTTTGCAACATTCTTAGGAATGTGTTCTTACCTTGCTGTATCTAAAAAAGTAAGTACCGCAATAGGGTTAGGTGCTGCAGTAATTTTTGTATTAGCTGTAACCGTACCTGTAAACTGGTTGTTAGATCAATATTTATTGCAACCTGGTGCCTTAAAATGGTTAGGGCCAGAATATGCCGATTACGATTTAGGCTTTTTATCTTTTATCCTATTTATTGCAACTATTGCAACGATGGTACAATTGGTAGAAATTATTGTAGAAAAATTTTCTCCATCACTATACAATTCTTTAGGAATTTTCTTACCGCTAATAGCTGTAAACTGTGCTATTTTAGGAGGCTCTTTATTTATGCAATCGCGTGAAATACCAACTTTAAGCTTAGCAACAGTTTATGGTATCGGTTCTGGAATAGGATGGTTTTTAGCAATTTTAGCTATTGCAGCAATACGCGAAAAAATTAGATATTCTAATGTACCTGCCCCATTAAGAGGCTTAGGTATTACCTTTATTACCACAGGGTTAATGGCAATTGGTTTTATGAGTTTTGGAGGTATGTTAACTGGTGGCGATAAAGAAAAAAAGCCTGCTGAAAAAACAGCTTCGGTTGCTATCGCTACAACAAAACCTAATACGCTAGCAAAAAAAGAAACAACAGATAAATTAAAAACTACCGACAACAAAAGTGTAGAAACCTCTAATAAAGAAATTATAAAATAATGATATTATTAGCAACAAGTACGTCAGGAATAATTATTGCAACCGTAAGTGCATTTATGGTGATAACATTGTTATTGGTAGCTTTGTTATTATTTGTAAAACAAAAATTAGCTCCATCTGGGCCTGTTAAAATTACCATAAACGGAGAAAAAACAATAGAAGTACCCTCTGGTGGGTCATTACTAACCACCTTAGGAAACGAAAAAATATTTTTACCCTCAGCTTGTGGTGGCGGTGGAACTTGTACACAATGTGAGTGTCACGTAAAATCTGGTGGTGGCGAAGCATTACCTACAGAAACCCCTCATTTTACCCGTAAAGAATTAGCTGAAGGAGCACGATTAGCGTGTCAAGTAAAGGTAAAACAAGATATGGACATTTCTATTCCAGAAGAAGTTTTTGGAATTAAAAAATGGGAAGCAACAGTAGTACGAAATTACAATGTTGCCTCTTTTATTAAAGAATTTGTTGTTGAATTACCTGAAGATATGGATTACAAGGCTGGAGGATATATTCAAATTGAAATTCCATCGTGTTCTATAAATTACAACAATATTGACATTACTGCTCACCCTGAAGAACATGAAACCCCAGACAAATTTCAAGCCGAATGGGATAAATTTGGTTTATGGCCTTTGGTAATGAAAAACGACGATACGGTAGAGCGTGCTTACTCTATGGCTTCTTACCCAGCAGAAGGGCGCGAAATTATGTTAAACGTTCGTATAGCAACACCACCTTGGGATAGAAACAAAAACCAATGGATGGATGTAAATCCAGGAATTGCTTCTTCGTACATTTTTAACCAAAAACCTGGAGATAAAGTAATTATTTCAGGACCTTATGGCGAATTTTTCATCAACGATTCAGATGCTGAAATGTTATACGTAGGTGGTGGTGCAGGTATGGCTCCAATGCGTTCGCATATATACCATTTATTTAAAACCTTAAAAACTAAACGAAAAGTATCGTACTGGTATGGTGGTCGTTCTAAACGCGAACTGTTTTATGTTGAACATTTTAGAGAACTCGAAAGAGAGTTTCCTAACTTTAAATTTTATTTAGCCTTATCAGAACCTTTAGAAGAAGATAACTGGAAAGTGAAAAAAGATATTAATGATGAAGAAGGTGATGGTTTTGTAGGATTTATTCACAACTGTGTAATCGATAATTATTTAAGTAAACACGATTCTCCTGAAGATATCGAGCTATACTTCTGTGGCCCTCCATTAATGAACAAAGCTGTTGAAAAAATGGGACAAGACTTTGGTATTCCAGATGAAAATATCCGTTTCGACGACTTTGGTGGATAACCCACTTAACATCTAAAACAAACACAAAAACCGATTTCGAAAGAGTCGGTTTTTTTTATTCATATAATTTAAATAGGGTAATTACACTTTTTAGTAAAGGGTAATTACCCTATCAAAAATACAAGGTTATATTTTTAAAAGTCAGTTTTTACCCTGATAGTATTAGTGTCACTTTAAACCATCTTTGCTAAGAAATCTAAACACTATTATTATGAAAACTGTTTTAAAAATTTTATCAACTGTGTTAATTTTTACTTTTGTAACAATTTCAAATGCACAAAACGTACCATTAGAACGAAATTATTTTCAATTATCCCCTAGAATTGGTTATGATTTTCCTTCTTACAACAACGACACACCTTACATAGACTACAAAGGAGGGATAGACTTAGGTATATCTTTCGACTATTATTTTAATTGGTTTGGTTTAGGTGCTGATTTTGATTTTATAAAGAATAAACCCAAAAGCACCTACCCTACAAATTTAGGAACCATTAATACTACCTTAATAGAAAATGGTATTACTCGATTATTTTATGGTATTGGTCCCAATGCACAAATTAGAAGTAGTTCTGGCAAATTTAAAACTGAATTTAATACCCGTTTTGGATTAGCTTCAATTAAAGGAGGAAGAACATTATTAACTAACATTACTTCTAGCCCACCCAAAATGCTAAACTTTCATGCAGGTTATAACCTTTCTAACGTATTTTCTTTTAAAGGACAAGTAAAATTAACCTATTTTCTTTCTAAAAACTTCGGATTTAATGTGGGCACATATTATTTAAAACATTTTAACACTAAAGAATTATTAGACCCTTCATTAGGTATTTCTGCAGGATATCAACCTTTTAATGATGATGAAGGCCATATAACAATTAAAGAGGGCAACCCAAAAGTTAGGGCCGAACCTTGTAATTGCGGTATTTCTTCGATAGGATTATTTGCAGGTGTTACTATTAAATTTAATAAAACTAAAGTTTGCCCTGTTTGTGGTAAAGAACACACCCCTTTTTGTTGTTCAACTTGTGGGTGTAGCGTAACTATTACCGCTAAAGATAAATATACTGGAGAAACCTTACCCAATACCGATGTAGTTTTAGCAGATATAAACGGAAATATTGTTCAAAGTGCTACTACAAATTCTTATGGTGTAGTTGTTTTTAAAGAAGTAAAAGAAGATAATTACTTAATTAGAGGAAAATTATACGGAGTTACATTAGAAGAAGGAAGTATTACTAAAGAAGAATTTAAAAATTGTAAACAAAACACCGAAGGTATTCAAAAAGTTATTGAATATGCCGACAGAAACTTTATTCTACAAGGGCAGGCCGTAGTTTGTAATACCAATAAACCGCTATCTGGTGTTTCTGTTTTTCTAAAACATAGTTCTAAAGCCGAAGAAAAAAGAACGGTGACTGATAATAAAGGGGAATATATTTTTCATATAAATGAAAATGCTACTTATACGATTCGTGGTAAAAAAGACAATTATTTTTCTCAAATAGAAACCGTATCTACTTCAAATTATAACAGAAACACTACCTTATTTGTAAAACTAGAAGTGTGTTTAACTTATGTAGAATGTAACACCACAATACCTTTAAAAAATATTCATTTTGCTTTAGATAAAGATATTGTAAGAGAAAATGCAAAAATTGAATTAAACAAGCTGGTAGATTTTATGAAAACCTATCCTTTAATAAAAGTAGAACTGAGCTCTCATACCGACAGCCAAGGTAGTGATGCTTATAACGAAGACCTCTCTCAAAGAAGAGCAAATAACTCTGCTGCGTATATTATCTCACAAGGAATAAATCCTAATAGAATTGTTGCAAAAGGCTATGGTGAGTATAGGCTATTAAATCACTGTGCTAACGGTGTAAAATGTAGTGATGCAGAACACGAAGTAAACAGAAGAACCGAATTCAAAGTTCTTTGTCCAGAATAAAAGTATAAATAACCAAAGTCAAGGCGGTTTTTACTGCTTTGACTTTTTCTAAAAAAAAAAGTTATGAAAACGCTATATATAAAAAAACAAACCTATAACATTCTAAGTTTACTAATAAGCTTTGCCGCTTTATCTTATTTACTTTTTTCTTGTAATAAAGATGAAAATGAGTGTATAAATAAAAAATATATTACGGCAGGCTGTAACCCGAAAGACTCATTAAACCTATCTACAGGCATAGATACTAAAGGCGATACAATATCTCCAGGAAAAGGCGTAGTAGATCCGTTTTGGAGGGTAATAAATAACCCTCCCCTAACCTCATGTTACAATTCTTTAAAAAACACTATTAATGGTAGTGCATACGTAATTAATTATTCTAATTCTGGAGATAACGCTTGGGTAAACCAACCAAATTCTAAAACATTAGCTCCTGTAGATTTAGGAACAACTGATGGTTTTGGTTGTAATAATGCAAAAAACAAAAAAGGAGAAACAGTACCTTATGTTTTCGAAAGACCTTTCTGTGTTTTAGACAACACCTGTATAAATTATAGTTTTACCTTTAAAGCTGACGACCAAGTATACTTTGAATTAATAGATCTTGATAATAACAATACCGTTATAGCTACTAGCTCTGTTTATACATGGGCTTCAACCCCTATACAAGCATGGCAAGATTCTAATGTGTGTTTAAATGCAGGGAGTTATAGTTTAAGAGCTTATTTGGTAAACACAAACGCTGTCGTATTGGGATTTTCTTTGGTTGGAAACATAACTACAACTAAAGGAGATAAGTCTATTTCAAATAACACAGAGGGTTGTTGTCAAAATAATGTAATAAGTATTTTAAATATACTCGAAGAAAATTGTGATGGAGCATATAATGGTGCAGATGTTTTAGGAAATGGATGGGTATTTAATTTAAAAGATTCTACTAATAGTATTATTAAAACAGCAACTACAGATATAAACGGAAATATTTTCTTCTCAGGTTTGTCAGACGGCACATATACGGTTGAAATAATACCTCATACAGGATGGGTTTCTTCATCTTCTGCCTCTGGAAGTATAACTGTTAGTGTTGCCAATAATATGGTTAAAATAGTCAATTTTTATAACTGTAAAAAATAAAACAGTTAATCCCGAAAAGTTATTAGTGCTTTTTTAAGCACGAACAATAATAATGAGTCTTTCTGTTTCTTACAACCCAAACCGAAAGACTCATTATTTATTCTTTTATCAATAAATAAGTAGTTGCTTTTTTTATTATAAAATCGAAAAACTTATTCTTCTTCTTTATACTCGTAATATAAAAAGTCGTTATATGGAAAACGTTGAATATGTATATTTTTTACCGCTTCGTAAACTTTTTCTTTAAACTCTTCTATGTTTTCTTTGTTTTGAGCCGATATAAAAATAGATTCATTTTCAAGATCATTCATCCATGATTTTTTCCAGTCATCTAAACTGTAATAATCTTTAGTTTTCTCGGTCATTAAATCGTCTTTATCAATGGTTTTATGTGTATAAGCATCAATTTTATTAAACACCATTACCATGGGTTTATCGGCACTGTCAATTTCATCTAAAATTTGATTTACCGATTCAATATGATCTTCAAAATTCGGATGCGAAATATCAACCACATGTAATAACAAATCTGCTTCACGAACCTCATCTAAAGTAGATTTAAACGACTCTACTAATTGGGTGGGTAATTTTCTTATAAAACCAACCGTATCAGTCATTAAAAACGGAATATTCTTAATCACCACTTTTCTAACCGTTGTATCTAACGTAGCAAACAGTTTATTTTCGGCAAATACTTCACTTTTACTAATTACATTCATCAAAGTAGATTTGCCCACATTGGTATACCCCACTAATGCAACACGCACCATTTTACCTCTATTTTTTCGCTGTACTCCCATCTGTTTGTCTATGGTTTGTAGCTTCTTTTTGAGTAACGAAATTTTATCGCGAATAATACGTCGGTCGGTTTCAATTTCTGTTTCTCCAGGTCCACGCATACCAATACCTCCCTTTTGTTTGTCTAGGTGGGTCCAAAGGCGTGTTAAACGAGGTAATAAATATTCGTATTGCGCTAATTCTACCTGTGTTTTTGCCGAACTTGTTTGCGCCCTTTTAGCAAAAATATCAAGTATTAAATTGGTTCTATCAAGAACTTTACATTCTAGTATCTTTTCTATATTACGCAACTGAGCTGGCGACAACTCATCGTCAAAAATAACGGTACCAACATTACGTGCGTCTATATACGCCTTTACCTCTTCGAGTTTACCCGCTCCTAAAAATGTTTTAGGGTGTGGTTTTTCTAATTTTTGTACAAACCGTTTTATAGCCTTACCGCCTGAGGTAGCGGTTAAAAACGCCAACTCATTTAAATATTCTTCAGCTTTTTTTTCGTCTTGATGTTGTGTAATTACACCAATTAAAACAGCTTCTTCTAACGTAATTTTTTCTGCTTCTATCATTCTAAAGGCAAAAATACAAAGAATTTAAATGTAAATATTATTTAACTTCAGCACTTTGCAAAACAAAAAACAATAGGCTCATAAAGTGTTTATATCCGCAATATTTTTTTGTACATTGTCAATTCAATTTAAAAAAATGACAGCTCAAAACAATCTGTTCACTATTGCTTTTTACAATACCGAAAACTTGTTTGACACAGAAGATGACCCACTAACATTAGATGATGATTTTACACCTAAGGGTCGCAAACACTGGAACAAAAAACGGTATAAAAATAAAATTAAAAAAATAACCGCTGTAATAGCACAATTAGGGGCAAAAAAAACACAGATGCCTCCTGTTATTGTTGGTCTAGTAGAAATAGAAAACAGTAAAGTAGTTCGCGATTTAGTACAACATAAAAACCTAAGCAAATACGACTACAGCTATATACACCACGAATCGTCAGACGAAAGAGGTATTGATGTTGCTTTACTTTATAACAAAACGTATTTTGAAGTTATAGAAAACAAAACCTTTCCATTATTATTAAAAACAGATGAAGGCAAAAGAGATTACACTAGAGATATTTTACTGGTAAAAGGAAAATTAAATGGCGAATTAATGTACATTTTTGTAAACCATTGGCCCTCGCGTAGAGATGGTGAAGAAAAAACTAGGCATAAACGGATAAAAGCAGCTAAATTAGTACAATCTATTATCGCAGATATTTACCAAACGGATAGCAATGCAAAAATTATTATTATGGGCGATTTTAATGATGAGCCTACAAGCGAAAGTATAAAAAAAACGTTGGTAACCGATAATTTTTACAATCCTATGGAAAGCTTGTTCGACAAAGGATATGGATCATTAACTTATAATGGTAAATGGGATTTATTTGATCAAATTATTTTTTCAAAAAATTTCTTTCAAAAAAATGCTGGAACACACTCTTTTTTATACGCAGAAGTTTTTAATAAAAAATGGTTGAAAGTTTATAAAGGAAAATTAAAAGGAAGCCCTTTTAGAACGTACATTGGACCTTGGTATCAAGGTGGATTTTCAGACCATTTTCCTGTGTATTTATTTTTAGAGAAAAATTAAAAAAGGTTCTTCATTTACGAAGAACCTTAATACTTGAGGTACCGAGCGGATTCGAACCGCTGTAGATGGTGTTGCAGACCACTGCCTAGCCACTCGGCCACGGTACCTTTTACGGACGACAAAAATACATATTTTATACTTTACAACAAGAAAAAATCACTTTTTCCGCTTTTTTGATATAACAATAGTAACGTCTTCTACATTTCCGCCTATAGGTGGGTTAATTTTAGCTACCTTTATTGTGGCTTTTTTAACCATAGAAATTTCCTCAAAAATTCTATCTAAAATACGTTTTGCAACATGTTCTAATAATTTAGCTCGAATTGCCATTTCTTGTTTTACAATATAATTTAAATGTACATAATCAACAGTATCTATTAAATTATCGGTTTCAGAAGCTTTTTTTAAATCGGTTTTTATTTCTACATCAACCCTGTATTCACTACCAATTTTACCCTCTTCGTCTAAACACCCATGAAATGCATTAAGCCTAATATTATTAATTTGTATAATACCCATATGACAACTCTATTTAAAACTCTAAAAATTATTTTATTTTAAAATTCTGTTTTGCTCCATTTATTTTTACCGTATACTCTCCTTTTGGCAAGTAATACCGATTATTATTTGCTTTTTTTACAGGTTTATTTTTCTGTTCGTATGTTTTTTTTCCTTCTTCAGAAAAAGTTGCATCATAAACTGCTTCATTAAAACCTTTATCTGCCTTAATTGTAAACGTATTTACCTTTATTGACCCCGAAAAAATAGCTGCGGTTACTTCTGTTGCTGAATCACTATAAAAAGGAATAGAAATTTTTGGTTCATCAGATTTTGCTGATTGCCCCCAAGAATCTCTTTTTTTAATTGATTTTATTTCAAAAATATGAACTGCTTGTTGGGTTAAATCAGCTGTTAATTTTTGTAATGGGGCGATATTAACTTTGTATAAACTTCGCCCATGAGTAGCCACAACCAATTCTTTTTCTGTTGGTTGAATAGCTAAATCATGTACAGCAACTTGTGGAAAATTTTTATTAAACACCTGCCAACTATTACCTTTGTCAAAAGTTACATACAAACCATTATCGGTACCTACGTATAAAACATTTTCGTTTTCTGGATCTTCTTTTATTACATTAACAGCTCCCATTGGCAAGGTGCTTCCAATATTTTTCCACGTTACACCATAATTATCAGACAGGTATATATACGGGGTAAAATCATCGTATCGATAACCGTTTAAAGTTACATAAACCCGTTCTTTTTTATGAGCCGAGGCAATAACACGAGTAACCCACAAATTTTGAGGAAGTGTATTTGAAATGGTTTCCCAACTACCTCCTGTATTTTTGGTTACATGTACTAACCCGTCGTCACTACCTACATAAATTAGCCCTGATTGAAATGGGCTTTCACTTATCGTTGTTAACGTTCCGTAAACTACATTCCCTTTTTTAGCTCCTTGAGTTAAATCATCAGAAATAGTTTCCCAATCATCGCCTCGATTTAAAGAGCGGTGCAATTTATTACTTCCTAAATAAACAATGTCTTGGTTGTGTTTTGATAATTGAATAGGTGTTTGCCAGTTAAACCGATAAGAGCTTTTTTTTGAAGTAGATTTTGGGCGAATACTCTTTTTTTCTTCAGACTTTCTGTCAATACGATAATAACTACCATATTGATATCCTGCATACACAATAGTTGGGTCTCTGCTATCAACCACAACTTGCATTCCATCGGCTCCTAAAAGTTTTTGATAGGGGTTTTTACCACTCTGTTGCCATTGTTTATTAATTTTCGCATTATTTTTAGCCACCCAAACACCATTATCTTGTAGACCACCATATACATTATACGGCTCTTGATTATCAACAAAAACCGAATAAAATTGACCAACAGGGGGCTGATTTAATAAAAACCAACTTTCTCCATCATCATATGAAAGATTTAAACCTCCATCGTTACCATTAATTAAATGTCCTTGTTTTTTGGGGTCTATCCATAAGGCATGATGATCTGCGTGTACATTTTCTCGGCTAATTGAAGTAAACGTTTTTCCTCCATCTTTTGATTTCATAATAGAAACCCCAAGTATATATATCGCATTTTTATTTTGTGGATCAACTCGTATTTCACCAAAATAATACCCGTATGAAGAATATAAATTTAAGTATGATAAATTTGTTTTATGCCATAACTTCCCACCATCATCTGTTCTATATACTTCTGCCCCTATAACTGATGCATCTGTCTCTTTTTCTTCATCTTCTTTTTGTTGTTTTTTTGACGTTTTTTTTATCTTTTTTCTTTTCTTTCTCTTTTGTTGTTTTCTTTTAAATTGATTGTCAAGTAAAGCATACACGGTATTTTCATCAAAAACAGCTAATCCAATTCTACCAACACCTTTTCCGTTTACAAAACCATTATTATCAGATATTTTAACCCAAGAGTCTCCGCCATCAATACTTTTATAAATAGCCGAATTACTTCCACTTCCATCAAAATTCCATGCTTTTCTAATGCGCTGCCAAGAAGCAGCATAAAGCACATTAAAATTATTAGGAGCAGGTTGTACATCAATAATTCCTGTATTTTCATCTATATACAACGTTTTTTTCCATGTTTTACCACCATCGGTTGTTTTATAAATTCCACGTTCTGCATTAGGCGAATACAAATGTCCTAACACCCCTACAATTACCTCTTCTGGATTATCTGGATTTATTAAAATTCTACCGATATGATGTGAATCAAACAAACCAACAGACAACCATGTTTTACCTTTATCTGTTGATTTTAATATTCCTATTCCTGCATATGAAGAACGTGAAGAATTATTTTCACCTGTACCAACCCATAATGTACCTGTTTTCCAATCAACCGCAATATCACCAATATTTTGTGTAGCGGCATTATCTAAAACAGGGGTAAAAGTTGTTCCATTATTATTGGTATACCAAAGTCCTCCTGAAGCATACGCAACATAAAATTCGATTGTATTATTAGGGTTTACAGCTACATCTACTACCCGACCACTCATTACCGTTGGCCCAATATTTGTAAGAGCAACGTTTTTAACTAACGAATTTTTAGACATTACTGCTTTTTTAGCTACTGCTTCTTGAACCGCCTTTGAAGAGGTAGGTAGTTGTTGTGAAAAAACAATTATAGGTAAAAAAAAGAGTGCTAATTTAATGATACTTTTCACGTATATAAATTTTAAGTTAAACCTTTTACTTTTGTAATATTTAAATACTTTATTTTAAAAAATTGCAGTACCTAATTACAGTTTTAGTTATTGTTGTTTTAAAATTTCAAAAGTACAAACATAAAATCATTTTTTATGTTAACAGAAGTAGTTTTACCGTACCATAAAATTAATTAGATTTGTGTATTATGAATATTTTTATTTTATCGGTAAGCGAAAATATTTATTCTACTAAACGAATTTATGTAGAAGCAAAAAAACGCGGGCATACGGTTCGCATTATTAATCACACCAAATGTTCAATTAAACTAAGTAGGGGTAAACGAAAAATTATATATAAAGGTGAAAATATTATTGATAAAGCCGACGTAATTATTCCGCGAATCGGTGCTTCTGTAACCCGTCACGGAGCTGCAGTAGTAAAAGAATTTGAAATGAATGGCGTATTTAGCACTGCGCGATCTCTTGGTATTATACGAGCTCAAAACAAAGTACGTACCTTGCAAATTATGAATCGAAAAAACATTCCTATTCCTGATACTGTTTTTTCGGTAAACCCCGAAAACATATCTGAACAAATAGAATTATTAGGCGGTGCTCCTGTAATTATAAAACTACAAGAAGGTACACAGGGTATGGGGGTTATGTTAGCCGAAAGTAAAAAATCTGCCAAATCAATTATCGATGCAATGTATAGTATGAATACTAGTATTTTGTTACAAGAATTTATTAAAGAGAGTAATAGTGAAGATATTCGTGTTTTTGTTGCAGGAAACAAAATTTTATCATCGATGAAACGAAAAGGATTAGACGATGATTTTCGATCTAACATTCATAGAGGCGGTAGTGGGTCTGTTGCAAACCTATCTAATCAAGAAAAGAAAATGGCAATTCAATCTGCAAAATATTTAGGGCTGCCTATTGCTGGGGTAGATTTAATTCGATCTAAAAGAGGGGCTTTACTTATCGAAATAAACTCAACCCCAGGGTTACAAGGTATAGAAGCTTATACTAAAATAAATGTTGCCGAAGGAATTATTAAGTACGTAGAAAACAAATGTTTAAAAAAGAATTTAAAAACGAAGTAGTAGAAATTCGAGGGCAAAAAATAGGTTTAGGCGAATCTAAGCTAATTAAAATTGCCATAGATCGATTGCCTACAGGCACCCTAATAGAAATTCCTGTTTATGTTTTTAATGGTAAACAGGCAGGCCCTACTATTTTATTACAAGGCGGCTTACATGGCGATGAAGTTAATAGCATAGAACTTATTCGTAGAATGTTAATAGACAAATCGTATAAAATATACAAAGGCTGTGTAATTGTGGTACCCCTGTTAAATATTTTTGGTTTTTTAAACTTGTCTAGAGACATGCATGGCAAAGATGTTAACCGTAGTTTCCCAGGGTCAAAAACAGGTTCTTTAGCCAGTAGAATGGCTTTTTATTTAATGCAAGAGCTCATCAAAAACGTAGATTTTGGCATCGATTTTCATACAGGTGGTGCACAACGAAGCAATTACCCTCAAATACGATACACCCCGCAAGATCATACCGCAAAGCAATTAGCAGAAATATTTAACGCTCCTGTAATGTTTGGGTCTAAACTTATACCAAAATCTTTTAGAAACGAGTGCTTTAAAAATGCAATTCCTATTATTGTATACGAAGGTGGCGAATCGCTTAGGTTAGATGAAAATGCTACCCAACACGGTATTTATGGTACGCTTCGAATACTCCGTTATTTTAACATGATTAGTAAAACGGTAAAAATTCCAAAAGAAGACCCAACGATTGTAATTACGAATAGCCGTTGGATTCGTGCTAAAGTTGCCGGATTATTTAGTGTGAAAATAGAAAATGGTTCTCAAGTTAAAAAAGGGGAAGTTTTAGGTTATATTATGGATACTTACGGAGAAACAAAATTTGCGGTAAAATCGCCTAAAAACGGATACATTATTGCGGTAAACAATTTTCCTATTATTAATATGGGTGATGCCTTATTTCATTTAGGAAATTAACCTGCTAACTTATTTCAGTTAGCATTCTTACAATTTTTGCTATTTTAAAAACACTCACCTGTTTTTAAGCTTAACCCTACTAAAACCAAAATAAAAACATATTTAATGTACTTAAAAAAATAGGATTATGTACTTTTGAATGTTTTTAATTTAAATTATACGGTCTCATGAAATACCTTCCAATAAACAACCAACTCTTTATAAAAAACCGTGAAAATTTTATGGCTCAAATGAAACCTAACAGTGTAGCCATATTTAACTCTAATGATATTTATCCGGTAAGCGCAGACAGCACTTTGCCTTTTGAACAACATAGAGATATTTTTTACCTAAGTGGAGTTGACCAAGAAGAAAGTATTTTGGTTTTATTTCCAAACTGCCCAAAAGAAAAATACAGAGAGGTATTATTTTTACGCGAAACCAATGAGCATATTGCCATTTGGGAAGGCGAAAAATTAACTAAAGAAAAAGCCCTAGAAACAAGCGGAATAAAAACTGTTTTTTGGCTACAAGAATTTAAAAACGTATTAGCAGAAATAATGGCTCTTGCTAACACCGTATACATAAATACCAACGAACACTATCGAGCCACTGTAGAAACAGAAACTCGTGAAGCACGTTTTACAAAATGGTTATTAAATAAATATCCCGCACATTCAGTAGCCAAAAGCAATCCTATTTTACAACGCTTACGGTCGGTTAAAGATGCGATAGAAATTGACTTAATTCAAACAGCCTGTAACATTACCGAAAAAGGTTTTAGACGCGTATTAAATTTTGTAAAACCTAATGTTTGGGAATACGAAATAGAAGCCGAATTTATATACGAGTTTATTAGAAACCGATCAAAAAAATTTGCATATACCCCTATTATAGCCAGTGGTAAAAATGCAAATGTGTTACATTATATAGAAAACAACCAACAATGCAAGGCTGGCGATTTAATTTTGATGGATGTAGCTGCCGAATATGCTAATTACGCTAGCGACATGACACGTACAATTCCTGTCTCTGGTCGGTTTTCTGCCCGTCAAAAAGATGTATATAACGCTGTATTACGCGTAAAAAACGAAGCAACAAAAATGCTTGTTCCAGGCACTAAGTGGAATGAATACCATACCGAAGTTGGTAAAATAATGACTGCTGAGTTAATTAATTTAGGTTTGTTAAATAAAGTAGACGTTCAAAATCAAGACCCAAACTGGCCTGCTTATAAAAAATATTTTATGCATGGAACCAGTCACCATATGGGCTTAGATACCCACGACTATGGCTTACTACACGAACCCATGCAAGCCAATATGGTATTTACCGTAGAACCTGGTATTTATATTCCAAATGAAGGATTTGGCATTCGAATAGAAGATGACGTTGTAATTCAAGAAAACAGTCAACCATTTAATTTAATGCGTAACATTCCTATCGAGGCAGATGAAATTGAAGAGTTAATGAATTAATGAAAATTTTTTATCTAAAAATAAAGTAAAATTTACAAATAAATCTGTTTTAAAACTAAGCAAAAAAAAGATAGGCGGGTCTAATACCCGCCTATCCTTTTTTTGTACTTATCAGTTTAAATACTAAAGTTTAAAAAAACCGCCTAAAATTACTCTTAGGCGATTCTTCCAATTCAAACTAACTCACAAAAAACTCACATTTATATATAAATACATATATATAATTCTTAAATATTGTTATATCGGTTATAGTTGTGCAGTAAGCACTCCTTCCCCTCCAGTTCCAAGATATACACGACCAAAAGTTTGTCTATCTGCTGCAATTATTTTTACTCTGTTAAGGTATTCTCCGCCATGGTCCGCTCGGGTCCAAGTAGCTCCTTCATCAGTAGAAAGGTATAACCCTAATACTCCAGATTTAACACCGAAACAATATGCCGTTGGAAAAGTAGACCCTTGTATAGGAGCCCCCCATGAAAAAGAAATTGCTTTTGTAAAGGCTGTAACTTTTGTAAGGTTTTTACCCCCATTAGACGATTTGTAAAGACCTTGACTATCAAGACTTACCCAAACGGCACCACCTACACCCGGGGCTGCTGCCACATTTACAAAACCGTGTTCAATATTTGTTCGATTTGACGTATTTTTTATAGCCCAAGTAGCTCCACCATCATAAGAGGCACGAAGGTATCCGTCATAAAACAAATAAAAAGTGTTAGCATAAACGGCATCTGCAGTAATACAAAATACTTTATTCCACACATCATTACTACCGCCTTTACCTAAAGAAGCTCCTGTTGGCACTCCAGTTCCACCAGCTTGTTTCCAAGAACGACCGTTATCTTTTGAATAGTAAACTTTTCCTGTACTACCCCCCTCTACATACACCATTTTATCAGGATTATTTGAAGCTATTGCTATATTACCCAATCTTGAACCAGAATTAGGAAGCGCCCGTACAGCCCATGTATTACCATAGTCAGACGACACTATTACCTTTGAGTTGCCAGCCTTTGGGTATTTACCAACAGCACCAAGATAAGCAATGTTATTGGGTTGCGATTCGCAATATGCGATATCAAAACCTTGTTTTAAATCAATAGTATTATTCTTATAATACAATCGTTTGGTTGGGTAATTGGTTAATGAAGTATTTCTGAAACCAAAAACATCAGCTGCACCACTATATACCTTTGCCCCTGAAGGTGGGCATTTCAGCGCTATGGTAACAACTTCTTCATGCCCTTTTTCTTCTGCATAAAAATCAATTGGGTTAGCCCAAACATTAGGTGTACGCCAAACACCATACCAACAGGTAAGATATAAGCTGCCTGAGTTATGTGGGTCAAATGCAAAAGCTGCTGCTGCTGCTGCAAACCAATTGTTTTGCCACCATTGAGGTTTTTGATGTTGTACAACAGGCAATGATGTTGTATTTATTTTTTGCCAAGAGCTTCCCCCATTAGAAGAACGATAAATCGCATATTCATTCTTTTTTATCCACTTGTTTGTAACCAAATTTGAGGTATTGTTTGGATCAACAGCGATATCTCCATATTTTACATGGTTTCCGTTAGGGGTAAGGTCTGTCCAAGTACCATTACCGTATTTAGATACCCCAGTATCATACGTTACATAAAGCCTTCCTTGAAAAGTTAAACTATTTGGATTTATTGGAGTACCGTCCATCTTATAAAAAGAATTTCCTCCATTTGAGCTACGAAACACCCCTTTATCACTACCTCTAACAGCTACATATACTTTTTTAGATCGCCCGTTACTTACCATATTAGGATTTACAACAATTGATCGTATTTCTGAATCACCATCATAAACAGTAGCCCATGTATTACCCCCGTTAAGCGATCGAAGTACATCACCACCTACAGTACCTACATAAATAACATCGCTGTTGTTTGGGTCAACGGCTATAGGCTCTCCAAACCATCTCTTTTCAGCATTTGGATCGTACGTTAATGACTTTATCTTATTCCAAGTAGCCCCTTTATCATTTGACCGATAGATTCCTCCAATAAGAGCTGCATACACTCTATTCGGATTATTTTTATCTAATGCTATCCCCGCTGCTCCTTTATAACCTTTTTCACCAACATTTCTAAGCATCGGAATCCATTCCGATTTTGAAGCATCCCATCGGTAAGCCCCACCAACATCTGTACGAATATACATAACATTAGGCGCTGTTGGGTGTATAACAAGACCCGTAACATAACCACCACCTCCAATAGCAAGGTTACCCCATTGGTAAGAACTATTATAATTGGGGGTAGAAACACCTCTTGCGGCAATTGAATTTGATTGTACTTCCGGTTGTTGTGATTGAGGTTGTAAATCGTCTACTGCGTTGTCTTTACAGCCAACAAGAGCAAATAAAAATACACTCATAAAGGTCAGGATACACGAAATTCTTTTCGTGTAAGAATCATTTTTACCATGTTTCATAATCATAAAATTTAGTTAATAATTAATTGTTTACCATTCTGGGTGCTGAACTAATGCTTTGTTAACATCTAGCTCAGACTGAGGTATTGGCCAAACATTGTGTTTTGGCTCTATAAAATTACGTTTCTGTAAGGCGCTATTGTTGGCCCACTCATGCTCATTAAACCAATCTGAACGCTCTTTTAACATGCCCCATCTTTTTAAATCAATATATCTTCTTCCTTCAAAAGCAGTTTCTACTCTTCTTTCATGTTTTATTATATCCATTAAATCCGTTTGTGATAAGCCTGTACCTTCTACATCTTCTACTTTTGGCATATTTACTCGCTCTCGTATTTTATCGATTAAACCTAATACTTCTGACTCACTATAATTACCCGACTGAACCAAGGCCTCTGCTCTATCTAATATTACATGTGCTAAGCGGAAAACATAAAAGTCTTGGTCGGCATCGTTTTGATCTAACGTTGGATTTGAGGTGTCTACCCATTTACGTAACGCATAACCTGTTAAGCGTAATTGTGAGTTGGGAACTGTCGATCCTTGCCATTGTGAGCCTTTACTTATTAAGGTAGCATCAAAACGTGGGTCTCTATTCTCGGTCTCTAAACTAGCATTAAACTCTAGTGATTCTGATGGTGATAATCCATCATTTAAATAAAAATCATCAGCTAAGTTTTTCAATGGATGACAGTTATCAGGTACTCTAGATTTTTTAAACCACCCAAAACCTGATCCGTGACCGCCCATTCCACGTTTGAAACAAACTGAAAAAATAACCTCACTACATTGCTCATTTGCCACTGAAAATAAGGTTGCATAGTCTGGAAATAATTGATAATAATTTAAATCCAAAACTTTTTTCGCATAAATAGCTGCGTCTGTATATTGTTTATCGTTTAAATAAATGTCGGCTAATAATGCATAACCTGCTCCACGTGTTGCTCTACCCCACTCTGATGATGATAAATCTTGTGGTAATGGTAAATTTTCTACTGCCGACTTTAAGTCTTCAGTTATAAAAGAAATTATTTCGCTATGGTTTGTTACCGGAACCTCCGCCTCTGATAATGTAAGACTCTTGGTTATTAAAGGCACATCTCTAAACAAAATAGCTAACTTGTTATAATACAATGCTCTTAAAAATTTAGCCTCTGCTACATAACGTGCTTTTGCTGAAGAAGAAACTTCACTCTCTTCTACATTGCCTATATTGTCTATTAAACGATTACAGCGTGTAATCCCTTTATAACTATCATCCCAAACGCCATTAACCATCGCATCTGAAGGAGTATAATCGCCTCGAGCTATCGCTGCGCCTGGTTTATAGTCCCAAGTCATATAGCCGTTATCACAAGCATAGTCAAGACCTGGAAAACCACTTGGACCTGCATGCTTACTGTTATATAAATTACGACTCTCTAAAACAGCATAACATCCTGTTAATGCTAATTTTATATCTTTATCTGTTTTCCAAAAAGTCGCGTCTGAAACCGAATTGGGGGAAACAGTGTTCAAAAATTCATCTGAACAACCTGATATAGATAATACCAGTGCTGTTACTATTATTAAATATTGTAGTTTTTTCATCTTGTTAAGATTTGTTGTTTAAAATGTAATGTTTACGCCTAATGCAATCGTTTTTGCTTGTGGATAAACCCGGTTTCGCTCATCTGAAACTATCTTCTCTGGGTCATAATCTACAAGGTCGGTAAACGATAAAAGATTGGTGCCTGATAAATAAAGGCGAAGTTTACTTATAGACATTCTTGTGGTAACTTCTTGTGGTAAAGTATACCCTAACTCAACATTTTTAAGTCTTAAGTATGAGGCATCTTTTACCCATAAAGTAGAGTTCTTATTATTGTTGTTCTCATTTCCAAATCTTGGGTAATCGGCATTAGGATTATCTGGAGTCCAATAATTTAAAACAGCCGTAGTAAAGTTTCCTGCTGCCTCATTATTGTACCAAAAATATCGATCTACACCTTGAACGCCCTGGAAAAAACAGTAAGCATCAAAACCTTTATAGTTACCACCAAAGTTAAATGAATAGGTGAATTTTGGATATGGATTACCTATAATTGTACGGTCATAGTTCTCATCAATCTTTCCATCTGGAACGCCATCTGGACCACTGATATCTTTATATTTTACATCTCCTGGAGCTACGGCGTTAAATTGTGTTGGTGAATTATCAATCTCTTCTTGTGATTGAAAATACCCCTCAGCTACTAATCCATAATAAGCGTTTATAGGATGCCCTTCTAAGTTAATATTTCTTCCACCGTTAGATATCCATGATGAAATCCCTGAGATATCTACAATCTTGTTCTTTACTGTTGAAAAGTTTCCGCCTATGAAATAGTTAAAGTCATTTATGTTGTTTCTATACTTAGCATCTACTTCAAATCCTCGGTTATTTACCTCAGCTATATTTTGATATGGTGGATTTAATCCTCCTAAGGTATTTGGTATTGGTAATTTTACTAATACATCGCTTGAGGTTTTGTCGAACCAATCAACTACAAATTGTAACTTGTTGTTAAATAGGTTAAAATCTAATCCAAAATCGGTAATAGTGGTGGTTTCCCATTTTATCTTGTCGTTTGCTAAACTTGTTAAAGCAGCTCCGGCTGCAAGATCATCGCCAATTATATAGTTTTGACCTAGGTTAATGTTTTGAACATAGGCATAATTACCGATCTCTTGGTTTCCTAATTGACCCCAACTTCCTCTTAACTTAAGAAAAGATAAAAAGTCTGAGTCTTTTAAGAAATTTTCATCACTTATAATCCAAGCTCCTGAAAAGGATGGAAACAATCCATATCGGCTAGATTTTGGCATACGTGATGAACCATCGTATCGTAAATTAAACTCAAAAAGATATTTCTCTGAAAAATTATAGTTTAATCGTCCAAAAAACGATTGTAAGGATACTTCATTGGCATTTCCTGAAACATCTTTCTCATTTACTCCTGCTCCTAAAACATGTATCTCATCATTAGGAAGATCTTTTACTGATGCCCACATATAATCGTATCGATAAAATTGAGCAGATTGACCTAATAACGCTGAAAAAGCGTGCTTGCCTAAATCAAATTTATACGTAAATATGTTTTCTATTTGATATTGTGTACCTGTTGAACTGTTTTGTGCTAAAGCATTTTGTGAGTTCTCTGATAAAATGTTCCCATCTGGATAGTAGAACTTCTCTGTGGGCGTGAATTTTAACTTATTACTTGAATTGTAAACGCCTGAAAGATTCATGCGGTAGTTAAAATTTTTGAAAAATTTAATGTCTGAAAATAGTTTTCCTTGAAAGAAATAT
This sequence comes from Tenacibaculum sp. UWU-22, assembly GCF_041021355.1. Classification (NCBI taxonomy): domain Bacteria; kingdom Pseudomonadati; phylum Bacteroidota; class Flavobacteriia; order Flavobacteriales; family Flavobacteriaceae; genus Tenacibaculum; species Tenacibaculum sp. UWU-22. The sequence goes on from NZ_JBFNGP010000001.1 coordinate 548,268, forward strand.
TTGTTCGTATAATTCTCTCCTAATTGTGCCATATAAACTGGATTAGGATATCCTATCTTAGTTTGATCAAAAACACCATCAATTGTACCCCAATATCCATTGGTATATTTTACAGGTACTAACGGACTTGTACTTCTACGCATTACATAAAAAATAGAACTATTCCCGCCTGATTCATTGGCTGAAGCTAAAGGCTCATCTATTCTACGGGCATATCCCGATAAATCTAATCCTATTTTAACACTGTTTGAAATATCGGTGTCTATATTTGACCGAAAACTATAGCGCTTGGTTGCTGTATTTAATAATACCCCTGATTGATCAAAGTATTCTCCTGAAACTAAATATCTTGTGTTTTTTGATCCTCCATCTATAGATAAATAGGTCGTACTCATTGGGGCTACTCTAAACATTTCTTCTACCCAATCTGTATTTGCAAAATGATCTGGGTCGGAACCGTCCTTCATTTTTTGAATCATATCATCTGTATAAAGAACATCTTGACCTTTAACTAAACGACTTTCATTTATTATCTTCGCATAATCCCAACTATCTACCATATCTGGTAATGAAACTGCTTTTTGAACAGCATAGTTTTGCTTTAAGGTAAGCGTTGGCTTTTTTGTGGTTCCGCGCTTTGTCGTAACTAAAATTACTCCATTGGCCGCTCTTACACCATAAATAGCCGCTGATGCTGCATCTTTTAATACACTTACACTCTTTATATCTGCCGCGGGTATTTGTGATAATGAACTTGGTACCCCATCTACTAATACTAACGGATTTTTTCCTGAGTTAAAAGTACCCTCTCCTCGAATTCTAATCTGTGGATTGTCATTACCTGGTTGTGTGTTGAAATTACTAACAGTTACCCCTGTCATTTGACCCTGTAACAACGTTGCCGTATTAGAGGCTGGACTTGACTCTAACTTCTGAAAACTAATCGAAGAAGTCGCACCTGTAAGATTCGCTTTCTTTACCGAACCATAGCCTACCACTACTACTTCATCTAATGAGGTCGCCTCTTCTTCCATAACAACATTAAGACTAGATTTTCCACTTACTGATTGACGAACCTTTTTAAAGCCCATAAATGAAAATTCTAAAACGGCTTGCCGTGAACTAACCTTAATCGAATAGTTCCCGTCAAAATCGGTCACAACTCCATTATTCGTGCCTACTTCTAATACATTAACCCCCGGTAAAGGCTCTCCTTTCGAATCCGTTACGTTACCTGTAACCTGAAAACTTTGGTTACTAATAGTCCCCTCTCCTGTAGTAGAAGGATCATTGAATCCTTTAACAGAAATAGACCAAATCAAAAAAAACAGTGATATAACATACACTACCTTTTTTCGTAAATAACTATGAGTAAATAACTCTAAGTTTGTTTTTTTAATAAAAAGTTCCATAAATAATAATTGATTTGAGTTTTGTTTTGTGCTTCCCTTAAGCTTCTTAATTGAAAATTTAATATCCGTTATTTTATAAAGAAAACTCCAACAGCTTTTGTTGGTTTACAAAACTCATAATTTTATGTTAAAAATTTAAGGGGGTAATAATCAAATTTGAGGTCAAATGAGTCAAGTTAAGTAACTCATCCTACCCCTTTTAAATCGATTTGCATTCACTTCACAATCTCAATAATATAGAGGGGTTAGACTCACAACAATAAAGAATGAGACCTGTTAAATGAATTATTTAACCTCTTAAAATTTAACCTGTGGAGCTAAATTTGCATATTCCATTTATTCACTTATAAACCTAGCTTATAAATTATGATTAGTAAAAAACAAATACAGACATTTACAGTTAAAGCACTGTTTTTAGTAACTTTTAGTAACGTTATATATGGACAAAAAGTAAGTAACTACAACAAGTGTAATACTGATTTTAGCCCTATACATCTACACAACGATTCTATTGCAAACAATTCATATGCAGATACGACCTTAACATCAGAAGCTAGATCATGGGATGTTATTAAACGATTAAACATCGACGAAAAAATTAACCTTACTGGAGGGTGGAATGACTTTCTATTTCCTGCAGTTAAACGATTAGGGTTACCTCCTGTTTTCTTTGCCGACGCATCACAAGGGGTAAGAATAAGACCTGAAGACACTTGTAATATAGTCGAAAAAACAACAGCTTTCCCTGCTTCTATTGCTTTAGCAGCAACTTGGAATACCGATTTAGCCAATAAATATGCTAAAAATATTGCTGATGAATGTATTGCTTGGGGTGTTGGTATATTATTAGGTCCTGGTATAAATATGTATAGAAATTCTGAAGGAGGTAGAAGTTATGAGTATTATGGAGAAGACCCTTATTTAACTTCTCGCATTACCGTTTCATACATAAAAGGTATGGAAGGCAAAGGCGTTATTACTTGCCCAAAACATTTTATTGCTAACGACCAAGAGTTTGTTAGACATGTGGCAGATGTAAAAGTTTCTGAAAAAGCATTAAGAGAAATTTATTTACCTCCTTTTAAAGCGGCTATTAAAGAAGGTCATGCACTAGCAATAATGACAGGTAATAATTTTGTGAACGGATACCCTGGTGCTTCAAACAAACCGCTTACAAATGATATATTAAGAAAAGAATATGGCTTTAAAGGTGTTATAATGAGTGATTGGGCGTCAACACGATTTTGGCCAGATAGCTTAGACTTAGTTTTAGGTTCAGGACAAAGTTTACTTATGGCTAACAACAAACAATTTGCCGCATATATTAAAGAAAAGTTTAACAAGGCCAATCCAGCGTCAAAAGCGTATATAGAAAAACAGCTTGACACAATGGTGTTTCATAACCTTAATTCTTTTTTTAAATCGGGGGTCTATGACAGAGATTTAAAATCAATAGATTATGCATCATTATTAAAAAATCATAAAAAAACAGCATTAACAGCTGCTGAAGAAAGTATAACCTTATTAAAAAATAAAAATATACTGCCCATTAATAAAGATGTAAAACAAATTCTTGTTTTAGGTACTGATGAAGCACTAACCTCCTATACTGGAAACGGAAGTGGAAAAGTTTTAGGTTACGACGTTGTAACACCTTTACAAGGTTTAAAAGAAACTTTTGGAGAAAACAGAGTTAAAAGAGTAATTAAGCCAACAGAAGATGACATTAAAAATGCTTCTATAATACTTTATTTTGCTAATAAACCTGCTGGCGAAGGGTTTGATATTAAATACAACAGCCTCAATATAGCCGATAAGCTCTTAAAAATCTCAAAAATTAATCCGAACATTGTTGTCCTCTATTCAGGCGGTAATGGAATACCGATGCCTTGGATTAAAAATGTGAAAGGTCTTTTGTTTACCTATTTTCTAGGTCAAGAAGGTGGTCATGCAATAGCAAATGTTTTAAGTGGAAAAGTAAACCCTTCTGGAAAACTGCCCTTTACTATTGAAAAAGACTTTAAAGATAGTCCGGCATACAACTATAATGTTTTACCTGATGGCACAATTTACTGGGAAGGTAATAAACCAAATTCTGCTGAAATTTATGAGAAGTTTGGAAGAATAAAAATTCCATACAAAGAAGGTATTTATATTGGTTACAGATGGTATGATAAAAATAACATCAAAGTACGTTATCCTTTTGGCTATGGATTGTCTTATACAAATTTCAAAATTTCAAAGCCCAAAGCTAATCTTAATTCTAAAAAGTGGAATGGTAACACTAATTTAAAAATAGTAGCAAATGTGTCTAACACTGGAAAAGTTGAAGGTAAAGAAACCATTCAATTATACATACAACCGCTTAATAATAAAGGAAACAGAGCTATTAAAGAATTAAAAAGATTTAAAAAGATTAATCTTAAAAAAGGCACCTCAAAAGAAGTTTCCTTTACGCTTAACCCTCAAGATTTTTCTTATTGGAGCGAAAAAGAAGATCAATGGAAAATTGACCAAGGAAAATATAGAATTATGGTTGGAAGCTCTTCTCAAGAGTTAAAATGTATCGATATAACATATTCAATTAAATAAAAAATATTATGAACTTTAAATTATTTCTACTTATAGCACCTTTTGTGTTATTTTCATGTAAAAAAGAAGTAAAACAACCTGTTGAACAAACAACTACCACCCCAAATATTATCTACATACTAGCTGATGATTTAGGCTACAATCAAATTGGAGCATATGGTTCAACAAAAATAGAAACTCCAAATTTAGACCAAATGGCTAAAGATGGAATGGTGTTTTCTAACCATTATACAAGCGCACCTGTATGTGCACCTGACAGATGTATGCTTTTAACCGGGCTTAATGCCGGAAAAGCCTCTATTCGAGGAAATGATGAATGGGCTGAAAGAGGTGATGTTTGGAACTACGAAGCGGTAGAAAAAGACATAAATTTAGAAGGACAACGTCCTATGCCAGATAGTACATTTACTATTGCTAAAATGTTAAAAAACATAAATTATAAAACGGCTATTTTTGGCAAATGGGGCTTAGGAGGTCCTGGCTCAACATCAACTCCTAACAAAATGGGATTCGATTACTTTTATGGCTACAACTGTCAAAGACAAGCTCATAACTATTACCCATTACATTTATTTGAAAACGAAAAAAGAGTAGCTTTAAATAATGATACGATTTACCCTCATAAAGGGTGGCCTAAAGGGTTAGAACCTAATAACATAGACAATTACAAAAAATACACTCAAAAAGAATATGCCCCTGATTTAATTTATAATAAATTAGAAAGCTTTGTTGAAAAAAATCAAAAAAATCCTTTTTTCATTTATTGGGCTACACCAATACCTCATACTGCCCTACAAGCTCCTAAAAAATGGCTTGACTATTACCATAATAAATTTGGCGATGAAAAACCATATTATGGAAAAAAATATTTCCCTCAAGCATATCCACATGCTGCTTATGCAGCTATGGTATCTTATTTTGATGAAAATATAGGTAAACTTATTGATTTGTTAAAAAGAAAAGGAATTTATGATAACACATTAATTATTTTTACTAGCGACAACGGCCCTGCAGAAGCTGGAGGTACTGATACCGAATTTTTTAACGACACTAAACCTTTTCCTAATGCTGAAGGAAAAGGAAAAGGCTCTTTACACGAAGGAGGTATAAGAACCCCAATGATTGCTACTTGGAAAAACAAAATAAAACCAGGAAGCAGTTCTGACCATATCTCTGTACAATACGATGTAATGGCTACTTTAGGTCAATTGGTAGACTATAAAGATAAAATTTACACCGATGGCATTAGCTTTTTACCAACACTACTATCTAAAGGAAAACAAGACACCCATGAATTTATTTATTGGGAATTTCCTGGAAAAGGCGGTCAAGTGGCATTACGAATGGGTGCTTGGAAATTTATCATTGCAGACATACTATCTGAAAAACCTCTAGTTTACCAACTCTATAACCTTGATAACGACCCATCAGAAACAAAAAACGTGGCAAGTCAACATCCTGAAATAGTTGATAAAGCTATTCAAATTATAAAGCAAGAGCACAAAAAGCCTGCTAATGAAAAATTTGAGTTGCCCATTATAAATAAGTTACAGTCGTAAAAAACTTTTATTTTACCATGAAAAAAAATATATTCTATTTACTGTTAACATTACTTTTTCCCGCAGTACTTATTTCGCAATCACAAAATTGGGAAAACCCTTCAATAATTAAAATTAATAATTTACCTCCAAGAGCAACAAGTATATCTTTTTCTAATAAAAATAATGCATTACATGTAGATAAAAAATATTCATCAAGATACTTGACGTTAAATGGTAAATGGAATTTTAATTTTGCTGATGACACTTCTAAATTAAATGAAGATGACTACCAAAAAACTTTTGATTTTGACACATGGAAAACAATAGATGTGCCTTCAAATTGGGAGTTAAAAGGATATGGAATACCTATTTATACAAATATTAAATATCCTTTTCAACCAGCAATACCCCCATATATCAATATTCCTAACCCTATGGGGTTTTATGAAAGAGAAATTAATATTCCTGACAACTGGAAAGAGAAATCTATTATACTTCATTTTGGAGGGGTAAGTTCTGCTTTTTATCTATGGGTAAATGGTAAAAAAGTAGGGTATAACCAAGGAAGCAGACTCCCCTCCGAATATGATATTACTAAATTCTTAAAACTAGGTACAAATAAAATATCTGTAGCGGTATTACGATGGTGTGATGGTAGTTATATGGAAGACCAAGACCATTGGCGTTTAAGCGGAATTTACCGAGAGGTGTATTTAGAAGCTGTACCCCAAACCCATATTCAAGATTTTTTTGTACGCACAGAGTTAGACTCATTATATAAAGATGCTGATTTGCAAATTAGACCAAAATTAGCCACAAACAATATTAGTGACTTACAAAGTTGGATCCTTAGTGCCGAACTATATGACGATCAAGGCAATCAAGTTTTCAAAGAAAAACAAACAAAAGATGTTACTGCAATAGTTAACGAAAAATTTCCTCCTTTCGGCGATGTGGCCTTTCCTATTTTTGATATCAAAGTAGCTTCTCCAAAATTATGGAGTGCTGAAACACCTAACTTATACACCCTATTATTAGTTTTAAAAGATGCTAATAATAACACTGTTGAAGTAAGAAGTGCAAAAGTTGGTTTTAGAAAAATTGAATTAAAAAAAGGCAAACTTCTTGTTAACGGAACTTCTATAAAACTTTACGGGGTAAACCGTCATGAACATGATCCTATTACTGGAAAAACAATAAGCGAAGAAAAAATGATGAAAGACATACAGCTGTTAAAACAACTTAATTTTAATGCTGTTAGAACTTCGCATTACCCTAACGACCCGAGATGGTACGACCTTTGCGACAAGTTTGGTATCTATGTGCTAGACGAAGCTAATATAGAAACTCACGGTATAGGAAGCAAGCTAGCTAGTGAGGCTCGTTGGCTAAATACTTATATGCAGAGAATGGTAGGTATGGTTGAACGAGACAAAAATCATCCTTCAATTATAGGCTGGTCTTTAGGTAACGAATCTGGTATGGGAGCTGCTCATAGTGCTATGTCTGGATGGGTTAAATATTACGACCCAACAAGATTTATTCACTACGAAGGAGCACAAATAAAAGACAATCCTGACCCAAGTTTTGTAGATGTATACAGTAGAATGTACACTCCTATTGAAAAGGTTGTTAAAATAGACCAAACAAAAAAAGATGACCGCCCAATGTTATGGTGCGAATATGCCCATTCTATGGGAAATTCTACGGGTAACCTTAATGAGTTTTGGGAAGCCATAAGATCTAGTAAAAGTATAATAGGTGGTTTTATATGGGATTGGATAGATCAAGGAATCTTAAAAAAAGACAAGGCAAACAATAGCTATTATGCATACGGAGGCGACTTTGGTGATGTGATAAACTCTGGTGATTTTTGTATAAACGGAATTATAAATTCTGACCGAACACCACAACCAGCGGCATACGAATGTAAAAAGATTTTTCAACCTATTGAAACAACAGTTGTTGACTTAACCTCTAAAACATTTAAGGTTTCTAATAAGCATAACTTTATTAATCTTGACGAGTATTACTTACAATGGAAACTAGAAAGTAACGGAACCGTTATTAATTCAGGAAAAATTGAACAGTTAAATATCCCTGCAAAAAAATCAGCTAATATTAACATCCCTTATGGTGATATAAACGGGTATGATAATGTTTATTTAACGGTAAGCTACCGATTAAAAAATGACACCCCGTGGGCGCCAAAAGATTTAGAAATTGCTTTTAATCAATTTGAATTAAACCAGAGTTACAAAAACATTCCAAAAAAACTATTAACAACTAAATTACCCGAGTTAGAAAAAACAGAAAATAATACTCATATTATTTTTCATAACGATAAGGTAAAAATTGTATTTAATAAAGAAAATGGGTTTATAGAGCAATACGACATTGATGGTAATAAGCTTATTACAGCTGCTCTAAAACCTAACTTTTGGAGACCTTTAACCGATAATGACTTTAGAGGTGCTAAAGTTCAAGATCACCAACAAGTTTGGCAATATGCCTTTGATGATTTTAAATTAACCAAATGTAAGGTAAAAGAAAAATCAAATCATATTTTTGAAATAACTTCTGCTTACAACCTGCCAAAAATTTCATCAAAGTATACGCTTAAATACCTAATAAGTGATGGCGGAAAAATTACAGTAGAAGCATCTTTTATTCCAGGTAAAAATGCTGATTTACCAGAGCTTCCAAGATTTGGAATTCAAACCCGTATAAATAAATCGCTAGACAGTTTAAATTATTTTGGATTAGGGCCTAATGAAAATTATATAGACAGACGTAAAGGAGAACGTATGGGGCTATTTAACTATTCAATAAAAAACGATTATACCTACTACGTTAATCCACAAGAAAGCTCTAACAGAACCGGGGTTGTTTGGTTTACCTTAAAAGGAAATTCGAATTATGGTCTTACCATTTTAGGCAAACAAAACCTAAGCATAAGTGCGTGGCCATATACTATGGAAAATATAGGAAAAGCCATGCATACAAATGAATTAGTAGCCGACAAATACAATACATTAAATATTGACTTAATACAAATGGGTGTCGGTGGTGACGATTCATGGTCAATGAACGCAAAACCACATCCAAAATATCGTATTCCAGCGAAATCTTATCAATACAGCTTTACTATTATACCAAATATATACAACTAAAAAAATGATACGAATAAGCAAAAGATCAAAAGGTGTATTAGCTGTTACAAAAATGTTATTTGTTTTAACATTAGCAACAGCATGTAACACCAACAATATTAAAAAAGACACCTCAAGTAATAATTTAGATACTATTACAAAGCCTAATATTCTTTGGATTGTTGCTGATGATGTAGGAACCGATTTGCACTGTTATGGTAATAAATTAATACATACCCCTAACCTTGATTCACTAGCTTCAACAGGAATAAAATATACAAATATGTATACAACGGCATCGGTGTGTTCAGTTAGTAGAACAACATTAATAACAGGCACATATCCTGTTTCTATAAATGCCCATCAACATAGAACTCGATTTAAAGATAGTTTACCTAAAAATGTTAAAACACTTCCCGAACTATTTAAAAAGGCTGGTTATTTTGTTTCTAATTTTGGAAAAACCGACTATAATTTTATTCATGATAAAAACACGCTTTATGACGGTGAACATTGGAAAGAACGAAAAGGTTCTCAACCTTTCTTTGCTCAAGTACAAATTAAATTACCACATCGTCCTTTTTTAAAAGATAGTGAACACCCTATAAATCCAGACTTAGTAACTCCTCCTCCATATTATCCTAATCAAGCTATAACAAGAAAAGATTGGGCTATGTATTTAGAAACCATTCAAATAATGGATAAGCAAGTAGGTGATGTATTAAAAGAGTTGAAAAAAGATGGTTTAGATAAAAATACTATTGTTTTCTTTTTTGGCGATCAAGGTAGGCCCATGTTACGAGCTAAACAATATTTATACGATGCTGGCCTACATACACCTATGATTATTTCATTTCCAGACAGATTAAAATCGGGTACTATTAACAACAATCTTTTAAGCAATATTGATATTGCTAAAACAACTTTAATGCTAGCTGGAATAACCCCTCCTAGCAATATGAAAGGCATAAATTTTTTAAAAGAAAAAAGAAAATATATTTATGCTACAAGAGATAGAATGGATGAAACCGTAGATAGAATGAGAATGATACGAAGCGATCGGTTTAAATACATCAAAAATTACTATCCTGAGAGGCCATACACTCAATTTAATGCTTATAAAAAATTTAACTACCCTGTTTTAACACTTATGACTATAATGAATAAAAAAGGGTTATTAAATGGCGTTCAAGCCCAATTTATGGCACAATCTAAACCCAGTGAAGAACTTTATGACCTTGTTAACGATCCTTTTGAAATAAACAATTTAGCAAGCAACACGAAATATACCGAAATTAAACAAGAGCTTAAAACAAAGTTACTTGAATGGGTAAAAGAAAATGATTTTGGTAAATATCCTGAAAGTGAAAAAGAAATAGAATACGCAAAAAAAATGATGGCTAACGAATATAAAAAATGGATGGAAAAAGTTGGTCTTAACCCATCTATTAGTGATGCTGATTTTTTAAATTACTGGGAAAAGAAATTACAAATAAAACCAACGACGTTTTAAGGTTATTACTTCTCTTGTTTAAGAAGTTAAACATTAACCTTACCCTCCCTAAAATTAACGAATTTTGTTCTTTTGATTTCGCTTTTATTAAAATTTTAAAAGCTATATACTACTAAAAACGATAAAGGGTTTTACTTAATTAAGTAAAACCCTTTATAATTATAATTTGATTCGTGCCTTTGTAATTAATTATACTATAAGAATATTCTTTTTCTAATAACCTTAATTAAAATATGTTAAATCCAAAGTCTAACAATTAATTAATAAGGTTTTCCAGTTCCTTACAAAAACTAGATTATTAATTTAACGCATCGTAATTGTTTCCATAGCTATAATATATAACGCCAAACTTAACATTTACCTGCTCTAAACTAAAAAAACTATTTTTTCAGGATAGTTAATTGTAAAAAAGTTTATTTAAAAGTTCCAAATTAATTAATCTACTTTTATTACGTAATACTTACTTCTTATCTAAAACCTATTCAAAGTTATTTTACAATTTTATTCTTTATGTTCCATCTCAATGTAAATAGATTTTTTTCTAATAAATTATTATATCAATTGAAAAGAGATACTTATTACATAAATAGAACTCTTTTTAAAAATTACTTTACAATTTTCTTACCCTTAATTAGTCCACTAAAAAAGGATAGGCGGGTCTAATACCCGCCTATCCTTTTTTTGCACTTATCAGTTTAAATACTAAAGTTAAAAAAACCGCCTAAAATTACTCTTAGGCGATTCTTCCAATTCAAACTAACTCACAAAAAACTCACATTTATATATAAATACATATATATAATTCTTAAATATTGTTATATCGTTTATAGTCCTGCAGTAAATATCCCTTCTCCACTTGACCCAAGATATACACGACCAAAAGTTTGTCTGTCTGCTGCAATCATTCTTACTTTATTAAGATACTTTTCACCTTTATCTGCTCGAGTCCAAGTAGCTCCTAAATCCGTAGAAAGGTATAACCCTTGTACTCCCGATTTATCACCAAAACAATATGCAGTAGGAGTAGTAGAACCATCAACAGGTTTACCCCATGAAAAAGAAATTGCTTTCGTAAAGGCATCAACTTTTGTAAAGTTTTTACCACCATCAGATGTTTTGTAAAGACCTTCACCATAAAGGCTTACCCATACCTCATTTTTTAAACCAGGAGCTGCCGCTACGTTTAAAAATTTAGTTTGAGTAGGTATAGCTGTCGTATTTCTTTTAGCCCAAGTAGCCCCTCCATCAAAAGAAGCATAAAGATAACCTTGATCAAATAAGAAAAAGGTGTCACCATCAACGGTATCTGCAGTAAGAAGAAATGCTTTATTCCACACATCATTACTGGTTTTACGTGTAGTAGATCCTGTTGGTGCTCCACTAGCTTGTGACCAAGAAGCGCCTTTATTTGTTGAATAGTATACACTTCCTGTAGCGCCACCTGCTATATATACCATTTTATTGGCATCAGTTGAAGATATAGCCACACGTCCTAAGGTTGAACCAGGAACAGAACGTACAGTCCATGTATCACCAGAATCAGCCGACACTAACAACTTAGTTGTACCTGCACCATTATTACTATCAGCACCTAGATAAGCGATATTATTAGGTTGTGACTCACAATACGCAATATCAAAACCTTCATGCATATTATATAATTGTTTTTCTGGATAATCGGTTACTGAAGTATGTTTAAAACCAAAAACATCAGCTACACCACTATATACTTTTGCTCCTGAAGGCGGACATTTAACAGTTAAGGTAACAACCTCTTCGTGTCCTTTTTCTTTTGTATAAAAATCAATTGGGTTAGCCCAAAAATTAGGAGCATTCCAAATACCAAACCAATCAGTAAAATATAAATTTCCTGGTTTTTGTGGATCAAATGCAAAAGCCGCTGTTGCTGCTGAGAACCAATTGTTTGGCCACCATGGAACTTCTCTATGTTGTACAACAGGTACAGCTCCTGTATCTATAGTCTCCCAAGAGCTTCCACCATTAGAAGAACGATAAATTTTTTGACCCATTTTTTTAATAAATTGGGTTGTAACCATATGTGACGTATTACCTGGCTCAATAGCAATGTCTCCATAATTTAATTTTACGCCATTAGGGGTAAGATCTGTCCAAGCGCCATCGCCGTATTTAGCAATACCTTGTGAATGAGTTACATAAAGTTTATCTTGAAAAGCTAAACAATTTGGCGCTTCAGGAGCTCCTGCCATTAAAGCAAAGGTATCACCGCCATTTGAACTACGGTATAATCCCTTACCAGTAACAGCTACATATACTTTTTTAGATCGTCCATTAGCTTGAACGTTTGGGTTTATAACAACTGATCGTATTTCTTTAGTTGGCACACCTAGCATAGCACTCCATGTGTTACCTCCATTAAGAGATCGAAGCACCCCACTATTTACAGTTCCTGCATAAATAACATCACTGTTGTTTGGATCAACGGCTATAGGCTCTCCAAACCATCTAAGTGAAGCGTTTGAGTTATAGGCTACAGATTTTAACAACTGCCAAGTAACCCCTTTATCATTTGAACGATAGATTCCTCCATTAAGAGCTGCATACACTCTATTCGGATTGTTTTTATCCAATGCTAAACCAGCCGCTCCTTTATTATCGCCTATGTTTCTAAGCATCGGAATCCATTCCGATTTTGAAGCATCCCATCGGTAAGCCCCACCAACATCTGTACGAATATACTTTACATCAGGGGCTGTTGGGTGTATAACAATACCCGTAACATAGCCTCCACCACCAACAGCAAGGTTACCCCATTGGTAAGAACTATTATAATCAGGTGTAGGGGTAGTGGTTGTTTCGCTTCCGCTACTAGGTATACTATCTGTTGTTCCAGATTCAGATCCTCCGCCATTTTCAGGTTGTTGTACCACTACATTGTCTATACAAGCAACAAAGACAAGTAAAAACACACTCATAAGAGTCAAGAAATACAAAATTCTTTTTGTGTAAGAGTTATTTTTACCATGTTTCATAATCATAAAATTTAGTTAATAATTAATTGTTTACCATTCTGGGTGCTGAACTAATGCTTTGTTAACATCTAGCTCAGACTGAGGTATTGGCCAAACATTGTGTTTGGGCTCTATAAAATTACGTTTCTGTAAGGCGCTATTGTTGGCCCACTCATGCTCATTAAACCAATCTGAACGCTCTTTTAACATACCCCATCTTTTTAAATCAATATATCTTCTTCCTTCAAAAGCAGTTTCTACTCTTCTTTCATGTTTTATTATATCCATTAAATCCGTTTGTGATAAGCCTGTACCTTCTACATCTTCTACTTTTGGCATATTTACTCGCTCTCGTATTTTATCGATTAAACCTAATACTTCTGACTCACTATAATTACCCGACTGAACCAAGGCCTCTGCTCTATCTAATATTACATGTGCTAAGCGGAAAACATAAAAGTCTTGGTCGGCATCGTTTTGATCTAACGTTGGATTTGAGGTGTCTACCCATTTACGTAACGCATAACCTGTTAAGCGTAATTGTGAGTTGGGAACTGTCGATCCTTGCCATTGTGAGCCTTTACTTATTAAGGTAGCATCAAAACGTGGGTCTCTATTCTCGGTCTCTAAACTAGCATTAAACTCTAGTGATTCTGATGGTGATAATCCATCATTTAAATAAAAATCATCAGCTAAGTTTTTCAATGGATGACAGTTATCAGGTACTCTAGATTTTTTAAACCACCCAAAACCTGATCCGTGACCGCCCATTCCACGTTTGAAACAAACTGAAAAAATAACCTCACTACATTGCTCATTTGCCACTGAAAATAAGGTTGCATAGTCTGGAAATAATTGATAATAATTTAAATCCAAAACTTTTTTCGCATAAATAGCTGCGTCTGTATATTGTTTATCGTTTAAATAAATGTCGGCTAATAATGCATAACCTGCTCCACGTGTTGCTCTACCCCACTCTGATGATGATAAATCTTGTGGTAATGGTAAATTTTCTACTGCCGACTTTAAGTCTTCAGTTATAAAAGAAATTATTTCGCTATGGTTTGTTACCGGAACCTCCGCCTCTGATAATGTAAGACTCTTGGTTATTAAAGGCACATCTCTAAACAAAATAGCTAACTTGTTATAATACAATGCTCTTAAAAATTTAGCCTCTGCTACATAACGTGCTTTTGCTGAAGAAGAAACTTCACTCTCTTCTACATTGCCTATATTGTCTATTAAACGATTACAGCGTGTAATCCCTTTATAACTATCATCCCAAACGCCATTAACCATCGCATCTGAAGGAGTATAATCGCCTCGAGCTATCGCTGCGCCTGGTTTATAGTCCCAAGTCATATAGCCGTTATCACAAGCATAGTCAAGACCTGGAAAACCACTTGGACCTGCATGCTTACTGTTATATAAATTACGACTCTCTAAAACAGCATAACATCCTGTTAATGCTAATTTTATATCTTTATCTGTTTTCCAAAAAGTCGCGTCTGAAACCGAATTGGGGGAAACAGTGTTCAAAAATTCATCTGAACAACCTGATATAGATAATACCAGTGCTGTTACTATTATTAAATATTGTAGTTTTTTCATCTTGTTAAGATTTGTTGTTTAAAATGTAATGTTTACGCCTAATGCAATCGTTTTTGCTTGTGGATAAACCCGGTTTCGCTCATCTGAAACTATCTTCTCTGGGTCATAATCTACAAGGTCGGTAAACGATAAAAGATTGGTGCCTGATAAATAAAGGCGAAGTTTACTTATAGACATTCTTGTGGTAACTTCTTGTGGTAAAGTATACCCTAACTCAACATTTTTAAGTCTTAAGTATGAGGCATCTTTTACCCATAAAGTAGAGTTCTTATTATTGTTGTTCTCATTTCCAAATCTTGGGTAATCGGCATTAGGATTATCTGGAGTCCAATAATTTAAAACAGCCGTAGTAAAGTTTCCTGCTGCCTCATTATTGTACCAAAAATATCGATCTACACCTTGAACGCCCTGGAAAAAACAGTAAGCATCAAAACCTTTATAGTTACCACCAAAGTTAAATGAATAGGTGAATTTTGGATATGGATTACCTATAATTGTACGGTCATAGTTCTCATCAATCTTTCCATCTGGAACGCCATCTGGACCACTGATATCTTTATATTTTACATCTCCTGGAGCTACGGCGTTAAATTGTGTTGGTGAATTATCAATCTCTTCTTGTGATTGAAAATACCCCTCAGCTACTAATCCATAATAAGCGTTTATAGGATGCCCTTCTAAGTTAATATTTCTTCCACCGTTAGATATCCATGATGAAATCCCTGAGATATCTACAATCTTGTTCTTTACTGTTGAAAAGTTTCCGCCTATGAAATAGTTAAAGTCATTTATGTTGTTTCTATACTTAGCATCTACTTCAAATCCTCGGTTATTTACCTCAGCTATATTTTGATATGGTGGATTTAATCCTCCTAAGGTATTTGGTATTGGTAATTTTACTAATACATCGCTTGAGGTTTTGTCGAACCAATCAACTACAAATTGTAACTTGTTGTTAAATAGGTTAAAATCTAATCCAAAATCGGTAATAGTGGTGGTTTCCCATTTTATCTTGTCGTTTGCTAAACTTGTTAAAGCAGCTCCGGCTGCAAGATCATCGCCAATTATATAGTTTTGACCTAGGTTAATGTTTTGAACATAGGCATAATTACCGATCTCTTGGTTTCCTAATTGACCCCAACTTCCTCTTAACTTAAGAAAAGATAAAAAGTCTGAGTCTTTTAAGAAATTTTCATCACTTATAATCCAAGCTCCTGAAAAGGATGGAAACAATCCATATCGGCTAGATTTTGGCATACGTGATGAACCATCGTATCGTAAATTAAACTCAAAAAGATATTTCTCTGAAAAATTATAGTTTAATCGTCCAAAAAACGATTGTAAGGATACTTCATTGGCATTTCCTGAAACATCTTTCTCATTTACTCCTGCTCCTAAAACATGTATCTCATCATTAGGAAGATCTTTTACTGATGCCCACATATAATCGTATCGATAAAATTGAGCAGATTGACCTAATAACGCTGAAAAAGCGTGCTTGCCTAAATCAAATTTATACGTAAATATGTTTTCTATTTGATATTGTGTACCTGTTGAACTGTTTTGTGCTAAAGCATTTTGTGAGTTCTCTGATAAAATGTTCCCATCTGGATAGTAGAACTTCTCTGTGGGCGTGAATTTTAACTTATTACTTGAATTGTAAACGCCTGAAAGATTCATGCGGTAGTTAAAATTTTTGAAAAATTTAATGTCTGAAAATAGTTTTCCTTGAAAGAAATATTTGTTCGTATAATTCTCTCCTAATTGTGCCATATAAACTGGATTAGGATATCCTATCTTAGTTTGATCAAAAACACCATCAATTGTACCCCAATATCCATTGGTATATTTTACAGGTACTAACGGACTTGTACTTCTACGCATTACATAAAAAATAGAACTATTCCCGCCTGATTCATTGGCTGAAGCTAAAGGCTCATCTATTCTACGGGCATATCCCGATAAATCTAATCCTATTTTAACACTGTTTGAAATATCGGTGTCTATATTTGACCGAAAACTATAGCGCTTGGTTGCTGTATTTAATAATACCCCTGATTGATCAAAGTATTCTCCTGAAACTAAATATCTTGTGTTTTTTGATCCTCCATCTATAGATAAATAGGTCGTACTCATTGGGGCTACTCTAAACATTTCTTCTACCCAATCTGTATTTGCAAAATGATCTGGGTCGGAACCGTCCTTCATTTTTTGAATCATATCATCTGTATAAAGAACATCTTGACCTTTAACTAAACGACTTTCATTTATTATCTTCGCATAATCCCAACTATCTACCATATCTGGTAATGAAACTGCTTTTTGAACAGCATAGTTTTGCTTTAAGGTAAGCGTTGGCTTTTTTGTGGTTCCGCGCTTTGTCGTAACTAAAATTACTCCATTGGCCGCTCTTACACCATAAATAGCCGCTGATGCTGCATCTTTTAATACACTTACACTCTTTATATCTGCCGCGGGTATTTGTGATAATGAACTTGGTACCCCATCTACTAATACTAACGGATTTTTTCCTGAGTTAAAAGTACCCTCTCCTCGAATTCTAATCTGTGGATTGTCATTACCTGGTTGTGTGTTGAAATTACTAACAGTTACCCCTGTCATTTGACCCTGTAACAACGTTGCCGTATTAGAGGCTGGACTTGACTCTAACTTCTGAAAACTAATCGAAGAAGTCGCACCTGTAAGATTCGCTTTCTTTACCGAACCATAGCCTACCACTACTACTTCATCTAATGAGGTCGCCTCTTCTTCCATAACAACATTAAGACTAGATTTTCCACTTACTGATTGACGAACCTTTTTAAAGCCCATAAATGAAAATTCTAAAACGGCTTGCCGTGAACTAACCTTAATCGAATAGTTCCCGTCAAAATCGGTCACAACTCCATTATTCGTGCCTACTTCTAATACATTAACCCCCGGTAAAGGCTCTCCTTTCGAATCCGTTACGTTACCTGTAACCTGAAAACTTTGGTTACTAATAGTCCCCTCTCCTGTAGTAGAAGGATCATTGAATCCTTTAACAGAAATAGACCAAATCAAAAAAAACAGTGATATAACATACACTACCTTTTTTCGTAAATAACTATGAGTAAATAACTCTAAGTTTGTTTTTTTAATAAAAAGTTCCATAAATAATAATTGATTTGAGTTTTGTTTTGTGCTTCCCTTAAGCTTCTTAATTGAAAATTTAATATCCGTTATTTTATAAAGAAAACTCCAACAGCTTTTGTTGGTTTACAAAACTCATAATTTTATGTTAAAAATTTAAGGGGGTAATAATCAAATTTGAGGTCAAATAGGTCAAACCAAGCAAACACATGAAAAACATTAGTGTTTACGGCTTTTGTAAAGGGTTTTTAAATATTTGTTTAAGTCATTAAATATATACAAAAGACCTCTTATACCCCCCGCTCTTCTGTAACATTAATAAAAAAAATATCGAGGCTATCCCCTCGATATTTAAAAAACTAGACTCATTCGTCAGAACACTACTATAAATCTTATATCTAAATTAATTATACCCTTTTTTCTTATCCAATATATAAAGAGCTTTTGCAAACTTTTCTCCCAAATCAATATAGCCATTACTATCGTAATGCCATGGATCAGAATATTTGTAATATCTCATATCTCTTATAATTGCCGCATTCTTATCTGTTTTCACATATTTTTCTTGTGCATACTGCACTAATTCACCATAATTCCATACTTTCCCATCTTTTTGCTTCTTATCATTCCACGAATCTGAAATTTTACCTATAACAACAGGCAAATCATCTCTACGGAAACTAGCTCTTATCAAATCCATCATTCTTTTTAAGCTAAAGTAATAACGTTTAGCAATTTCTTCGGTGTAAGCGGCATCGCTTTCTCCTTGCATCCATACAATTCCATAAGGAATCAAACAATCCTCTTTTCCATCACCGTTAATATCATTAACACTAAAAGCTCCTTTAATTGTATTTAAGAAATGGTCGTATTGATTAAGACCATTTACCCCTTTATAGTCTGGTTCCCATGAACCAAATCGACTAGCAGCAAGACTATCAATTGAGGTTCCTCCTCGCGAATACTTTATTATTGCAATTTTTTCATTTGGATAAAATTCTTCTAGCGTTTTTGCAAACGATAATTCGACCCCAAATTCATTAGAGAGCTTGTTGCTTTTTCCATCCGAAGAAAAGCCATCTCCATGACCTGGTTGCAAAACACTCCAAACCCTCAATCCACCATTTTCTTTTTCGTCTGGAGCAGGATTTCCGTGATATATCCATACATTTTTGAACTTCTTTTTTAAAGAATTAGGCAAATCAGAATTATACCCATGTCCATCCATATTTGACTGCCCCCCCTAAAAAGAAAACCCTTATCGTGTCTTTTTCTATTTGCTGACAAAATCCAATCGATGAAAATACACTTAAAATTATCACTGCTAATAATCGCTTCATTAATTTCCGTATAAAATTTAGTGTTACTTATTTTTTAATGAGTTAATAAATTCTTGATACTCTTTCTTGTTTCTTTGATTCATATACTTTCCTGCTAAAATTCCTAAATTAGCTTCTATTATATCTGCTCCAGTCTGCAAAATACTTTCATATCCTTGATTTAATTTATCAATATCATTGTCTTTTGTATATTGTACATCAACAGTTCTAGAGCTACCAACAATACACAACACATCTTTTGTGTGTAAGTAATTAATTACACTATCATCTTCAGGTTTTTGATGTGTTATAAATGCTATTACATTTTTCCACGGAACACCTGTTTTTTCAAACTCTTTAGCCTTTTCTAATGTAGGAATAAACACTTCCATCATAATGGTAGGATCTAAATCATAACACAATTTTGCATCTTTATAATTATATACCATTAATATGGTACTCGATTGCCCTTTATTTCTCTGAATTTCTTTAACCCGTTGTTCTGTTGGCACATCTTTCATATCCAAAATCAAAAATGTTTTTCCTTTAGCCCAATTAATAATATCAGCCAATTTTGGCACTTTAAACTCTGTAACGTTTCCTTCAAGGTCTTTTAATTTATATTGGGTTATTTCTTTGTAAGTATGTTCTAATACTTTTCCGCTTCCAGTAGTTGTTCTATTTAATGATGCATCATGCATTAAAACGATAACACTATCTTTGGTATAATGAGGATCTATTTCAAGCAACGAAAAGGTGTGTTTTAAGGTGTTTTGAAAAGTTTCTAAGCAATTTTCTGGAAAAAATTTAGTTGCTCCACCTCGATGCGAACTAACAAGAGGAGGAAGGTTTTTAGAATATCTAAGAACTGATTGCGGTGTAAATACTACATTTTTTTTTGCCTTAGCTACGCTATATATTTCTGTATTAGATTTATTTCGTTTACACTGAGTTGTCATGACCGCTATAAAAAGCAGTAATAACCAAGATAATTGTTTTTTCATGTTGTAAATATCACAATAATGTTTAGGTGAAAATAGGGTCATTTAGTTCAAAAATCAGGATATATACATCAAAATCTATAAAAAACAAAAGTTGGTCTATAACTTATGTTACTTATTTTGTTTATCTTACTTATTTTTGTTACTTAACAATGTTAAAATTTATGAGGGCATCAAAAAATAGATTATACATTTTTTTTCTATTAATCTACTACATAGGTCTTGGTCAAAATAATAATTCTAAATATTTAATCAATTATATTTCAACCAAAGAAGGACTTCCTCACAACTACGTAAGTCAAGTTGTAAGTGATTCGTTAAACATGAAATGGATTGCCTCAGAAAATGGGTTAATAAAATATGACGGTAATGATTTTACTGTAATTAAGCCAAGTGCTAAATACCCTGGCATTAAAAATGAAAATATTGAAACTTTATTTCTTGACAAAAAGAACAATTTGTGGATTGGCACTAAAAGCGGAGGGCTTTCTCGTTTAGACATAAAACATAATAAACTTGAGAATTTCAATGATATACTCTTAAAAAACCAAACACTAAAAGTACGTGCAATAATAGAAGACAGTAAAGGATATATCTGGGTAGGCACTAACGATAGCGGACTTTTTATAATAAACCCAAAAACTAGAGAATTAGTAAAATATTTCCCGTTTAAAAGTGTACTTAGCCTTTACAGGGATAGCCACAATAATATTTGGGTTGCTAATGAAAACATATTAAAAAAATATAACCCTTCTGAAAACACTTTTACCAATTACAACGTCGGTGAGAATATAATTAGCATAAGAGATTTAGTTGAAGACACTTCGCGAAATTGTCTTTGGATTGCCACAGCTACTAAAAAATTTCATAATAATATGCTCTTAAAAAAGTTTGACTTTAAAACACAAACTATTCAATCTATAAAAACAAACATATCTACCTATTTTTTCTCAAGTTTTTATTTAGATGAATCAAATAGGTTATGGATAGGTACATGGGGGCAAGGGCTATACAGAAGCAACAAAAACCTATCTGCTTTTAAACAAGTAAAATTAGTATACGCCAATAATAGTAAAAAAACGGATAATTATAATATTATTCTAGATATTCATGAAGATCAAAATAAGGTACTTTGGATATCGTGTGATTTTGGGGGCATTGTAAAACTCACAAAGGGAAAAGGATTCATGAATCTTAGCAAAGAAATTAATGATAATGCACTTGAACAAAATTTAATAACAGAAGCTATTTATAAAGATCAAGATATAGCTTTGTTGGGAACCTTAAGAAATGGATTGTTTTTAGGTAAAAATTTTAAGAATTTAAAGCAAAGCGATAAAATTAAAATCGGAAAAATATCATCCATATTTAAATACAAAGATTATTTTTTTATAGGCGCTATGTCTAGCTTATATATTCTTAATCGAAGTGGAAAAATTATTGCCTCACTCCCAGAAATACCTAAAGCCACTTGTTATTTTTTAAAAAATGATAATGAAATATGGGTAGGTACTCAGCAAAAAGGATTAGTAAGATTAAACATTAGCTCAATAACACAACCTACTATTGTAAAACAATATGTATATGGTAGCTCAAATAATATTGGAAGTAATAGAATTACAGGTATTGTACAAGACACTAATAAAAATATTTGGATAGGTTCCTATAGCGGCATTCAACTCTACAACCCTGATTCAGATAATTTTATCCGACAAAACCAACTTACCAAAGAAAACCTCCCCGCTATTGTAAACGCTATTCTTATATACCAAAAACACATTTGGTTATGTACCCCTGGCGGATTATACAAATTACATACTGATAATAACGTTTTAAAAATTGATCAAAAAATTTCTGCAAAAGACGGCTTAACTAACGATTTTATATGTGCGGCAACTTCGTCTGAAAATCACTTGTGGTTTACCACGCTTACAAACCTTGTTAAATATGATTTCAAAAATAATTCATTCTCTGAATATGGATCAAGCGAAGGTGTTTATATATCGCAATTTAACATCAGAAGTATTTTTAAAGATACTAAAAATATAATTTATGTTGGAGGAACGGATAATCTAATCTATTTTAACCCTCATAATATTAGCGATGAAAAACCCCTAAATAGAGAAATTGTACTAACACATTTAAGAATCGATAATACCACTGTTACCCCTAACGACACTATTTATGGCAAACAAATTATTGATAAAGACTTTAGTTATGTAAAAAAATTAAAACTCCCATCGAAGGTAAAGTCTTTTTCTATAGGGTTTATTAATAATGATTTTGGCAAAGGAGTATCTCCTTTATACAAATACAAATTAGTAGGATATCATAATGAATGGGTATATACTAAATCACAAAACGAAGTTAACTTTGTTGGACTATCTCCTGGAAAGTACGAATTACTTTTAAGCTCTTCTAACGATTCTAAACATTGGACTAATCCTAAAAAAATTGACATACAAATACAATATGCTGCACTACTTAACCCCCTTGCCTATATTATATATGCCATTATATTACTAACACTTATTAGCTGGATTTTTCATATAATCTTAAAACAATCTAAATTAAAAACTCAACTAAAAAGAGACCAAGAGTTAAGTGAAGCTAAATTTACTTTTTTCACCAACATATCTCACGAGTTCAAAACCCCATTAACCCTTATATTAGCTCCTCTTAAAGACCTTATGGCTTACGAAAATAATACCCCTGAGGCTTATGAAAAATTAATATCAATCGATAAAAATGCAACGCGCTTATTAAGACTTATTAATCAATTGTTGGATTTTAGAAAAGCTGGTCACGGATTATTAAAATTAAGGGTTAGCAAAGGCAATATAGTTAGATTTACCAATGAAGTCTATTTATATTTTAAAGAACAAGCTGAATTAAAAAATATAACCTATACGTTTATTGAAAAAAAAGAACACATTTCACTATTATTTGACAGACATAAAATGGAAATTGTGCTTAGCAACCTATTATCAAATGCCTTTAAATATACCAATAAAGGAGGTAAAATAACTTTAAAAATAAATGCTGATGATGAATATTGCACTATTAAATTAACCGATTCAGGCATCGGCATGTCTAAAGACTCTATTAACAAAATATTTGATCACTATTTTCAAATTGAAGATTTAAAATCTTATGATAATATGGGAACCGGCATTGGGTTAACCTTTTCAAAAAAGATAATTGAGTTACATCACGGATTAATTGAAGTAGAAAGCAAACCAAACAAAGGCAGTGTATTTACTATAAAATTACCCTTAGAAACTAATCTATATAAAAGTGAAGAAAAAGATAATAAATATAAAAACAGTGACAAAATAGAAAATTATGAAAAACTTCCAGAACCAGGCAGCTTAAAAATAAACAATAAAGAAAATACCGTTCTTGTAGTTGATGATAATGACGAAATAAGAGATTATCTAAAAAAACTATTAAATGTTGATTACAATATTTTAGAAGCCGAAAACGGTCTTGAAGCATTATCTGTAGCCAAAAATAAAAAATGCGACTTAATTTTATGTGATGTTATGATGCCTAAAATGGACGGGCTAACAGCTTGTAAAGAATTAAAATCAAATATCGGCACCTCTCACATACCTATAATCTTACTCACTGCACGTTCAGCTAATGTATATGAAATAAAAGGCTTAAATATTGGTGCCGACGATTTTATTTCTAAGCCATTTGATCCATATGTTGTAAAAGCGAGAATTGCAAG
This sequence comes from Tenacibaculum sp. UWU-22, assembly GCF_041021355.1. Classification (NCBI taxonomy): domain Bacteria; kingdom Pseudomonadati; phylum Bacteroidota; class Flavobacteriia; order Flavobacteriales; family Flavobacteriaceae; genus Tenacibaculum; species Tenacibaculum sp. UWU-22. The sequence continues at coordinate 572,267 of NZ_JBFNGP010000001.1, forward strand.
CGCCCTAAAAAACAGAGCTAAGCTTAGAGATTATTTTTTAAATAAAATTAGGTTTGAACCTACTGTAATTGAAGACGAACAAAATGATACTGAAAGTATATTTTTACAAAAAGTAATTAATGCTATCGAAGATAATTTGTTAAATGATGATTTTGGCATAGACAGTTTAACTGATATTTGTTTTATGAGCCAATCTACCTTATACAGAAAAATTAAATCTTTAACAGGGCTTTCTTTAACTGGTTTTATTCGTTCTATAAAACTTAAAAAAGCAGCTGAAATGATTCTTACAGAAGATATTAGTCTGTCTGAAATATCAACAGCAACAGGTTTTAATGACTATAAGTACTTTAGGGTTTCTTTTATTAAACAATTTGGATGCCTCCCGTCGAAATACAAAGAAAAAATAAAAGCAGAAGGATAATTTGCAGAAACATTGCGTAAAAAAAACAATAAAATCTTTAAAGCGGAATTACAATTGCACCATAAAATTTCTCTTTAATTTTATTCAAAGCTCTATCTGCTTCTAGTCGGTTTTTATAGTTTCCAACCTGAATTTTCCATTCAGGTGAATCGTATATTAACTTGGTATAAACGCCAGGAAATTGAGTTTCAAAATCTGCTTTTACACTTCTTGCTTTTTTTTCTAGGCCATTGTACAGTTGGATTCGATAACCCAACCCATTATTTTTATTAAAAATTCTTTTTTTAATCAATAATGAATCAACACCCCTGTCAGTACTATAACTGTATTGAGCGCTTACTGTGCCTATCCCTGAAAAAAATAGCACAAAAAAAATGAGTATAAAACCTTTATTTCTCAACATAAAAATATTTTTACTGCAAAAATAACGACTTCTATCCGGATAGATTGTAAACCTGGTTTATTTAGAATCGATATAAATTGAGTTTAACATTATTTTAGCTTTTTTAGATTTGGAGATAAATGGTACTTTTGTCGAATTATTTGACATAGGTACTCTCACCTTATATCAATAAAAATCGTACCAAATAGATACAAAATTTATATTTTATAGTATGAAAAGTGTGGAACAACACAATCGATTAACCAAATTATTCTTTAAAAGTCTTACTTTTCTTTTAATTCTACTTCTTAGTTTTTCTACACAAGCACAAGATGCTGTAGATATGACTCGCCAAAAAGAAGGTAAAAAATTATTTAAATCTTTATGTTCTTCGTGCCATAAGTTAGATAAAAAACTAGTAGGACCTGCTTTAGGTAAAATTCAAGACACCAAAGAATTATCATGGTTAAAACTTTGGATCAAAGATAACGCAGCATTAAGAGCTTCAGGAGATGCTGATGCAAATGCGATATTTGAAGAGTTCAACGGTGCTCCAATGAGTACTTTTCCTCAATTAACAGATAAAAATATTGAGGATATTTTATATTACACCAGCGTTGGAGATGTAAAAACAGCTGCAGCCGCAGATAATAATGCAAGTGCAGCAAAAGTTGCAACGGCACAAGCACCTGGATGGTTAATATACATTTTGGCAGCAGCTATTATCGTTGCATTTTTAATTATTGCTAGTTTACTAAAAACAATTAGCGAACTAAAAGGAGCTCCTAAATCACCTGGCTTAAAAGGTAATTTACAAGAGCTATGGACAGGTATTAAACAAAACACTTTTTTAAAGGTTTTATGCACCATATTTTTATTGCTAATTGCTGCTTACGTAGGTTTTGGTACTTTGTTTAAAGTTGGTGTAGACCAAAAATACCAACCTATTCAGCCTATAGCTTTTTCACATAAAATTCATGCTGGAGACAACAAAATAGATTGTCAATACTGTCACTCATCGGCTAAACATAGTAAAACCTCAGGTATACCACCAACAAATATTTGTATGAACTGTCATAAAAATATCTCAGAAGTTGCGGAAGATACTAAGGTTGAAATTAACGGAAAAGTACTAGGCAAACCTGAATTAGATAAAGAAATTGCTAAAGTATATGATGCTGTTGGGTGGGATGCTGAAAACCTAACCTATACTGGTAAAACAAAACCTATTAAATGGATACGCGTACACAACTTACAAGATTTTGTGTATTACAATCACTCTCAACACGTAACCGTAGCAGGTATTAAATGTCAAAAATGTCATGGGCCTGTAGAGGAAATGGACGAAGTTTATCAGTTTTCTCCTTTAACAATGGGTTGGTGTATTAATTGTCACAAAACAACCAATGTTGATTTAAAAGGAAATGCCTATTATGCTAAAATTCATGACGAATTAGCGAAAAAATACGGCGTTAAACAAGTTACCATTGCCGAGTTAGGAGGTAAAGAGTGTGGTAAATGTCACTATTAATTTAAAAAATATCGTTAGTTATTCAAACTAATATCAAAATAATTAAATATAAATGGCTGTAAACAAAAAATACTGGCAAAGTGTTGAAGAACTAAAAGAAGGTTCTATTGTTGAAACGCTAAGTAAAAATGAATTTATAGAAGAAATTCCTATAGATGAATTTTTAGGAGATAAAAAAACCTTAGAATCATCTTCTACCTCTCGTAGAGATTTTTTAAAGTACGTTGGCTTCACTACTGCAGCAGCTTCATTAGCTGCCTGTGAAGGGCCTGTGCGTAAATCAATACCTTATGTTGTAAAACCTGATGATACTATCGTAGGAGTTCCTGATTGGTACGCTTCTTCAATTGGTGATGGATTTGATTTTGCAAATGTATTGGTGAAAACAAGAGAAGGCCGTCCTATTTTAGTGATGCCTAATAAAGAGGCTAATGCAAGCACTAATGCTCGTATACATGCGTCTGTTTTATCTTTATATGATGTTGCTTTACGTTTACAAGAACCACAAAATAAAGAATCGGTATTAAGCTGGAAAGAGGCACATAGTCAAATTAAAGCAAAGCTTACTCAATTAAAAGACAATAACGAACCTGTCGTATTGTTAACAGGTACTTTAGCTAGCCCTTCTACCGAAAAAATTATTTCTGATTTTATTACTGCTTATCCAAATACAAAACACATTGTATACGATGCTGTTTCAGAAAGTGGTGCTGCAGATGCTTTTGAAACAGTATATGGCAAACGAGCTTTACCTAATTATGACTTTAGTAAAGCCGAAGTAATTGCTTCTATTGGTGCAGACTTCTTAGGTGATTGGCATGGTGGATTTGAAAAATCGTATGTACAAGGTAGAAAACCAGAAACAGGTAAAATGTCTTACCATGTACAACTAGAGGCTAACATGTCTTTAACTGGTGCTAATTCAGATAAACGAATTAATGCAAAACCATCTGAACAAGTATTTGCATTAATTAATTTATACAATGCTATAACAGGTGCTAATTTACCTTCTAAAGAAACCTCAATAGATAAAGAGGTAAAAGAACTAGCTGTTACTTTACAAAAAGCAGGTAGCAAAGGGGTAGTGGTAACTGGTTTAAATGATAAAAATGCACAATTAATTGCATTAGCAATTAATAAAGCTTTAAACTCTGAAATTATTAATGCAGCAAATCCTATATATAAAAGACAAGGAAACGACGCTGCAATGTCACAATTTGTAAGCGATTTAAATGCTGGTAAAATTTCAGGCGTTATTACTTACAACGTTAACCCAGCTTATACTGTAGCAAATACAAAAGATTTTATTGAAGGTCTTAAAAAAACTAAATTATCAGTAGCCTTATCTACTCAAAAAGATGAAACCGCTGTATTAGCTCAATATGCATTACCTACTCCTCACTATTTAGAGTCTTGGGGTGATGTACTAACTTCTGAAGGAAATTATGGCTTAATGCAGCCTACTATTTCTCCACTGTTTAACACCCTTCCATTTCAAGAAGTATTGTTAAACTGGTCTAATGCAGAAGAGCAAAATTATTATAAAGTACTAAAAAGTTTTTGGTCTACAAATGTATTAGAAGGCAAATCATGGAATACCGCATTAGAAAACGGGTTCTTTAAAAAAGAAAATGCCGCTAAAGATGTTACTGCAAATAGTATCGATGTAAATACAGCTGCTCAAAAACTTGTAAGCTCAACAAAACCTTCAAAATACGAATTAAACTTATACGTTTCAACAGGTTTAGGCGATGGAAAACAAGCAAATAATCCATGGTTACAAGAGTTTCCTGACCCTATTACACGAGTATCTTGGGACAATTACCTAAGTGTTTCCATGGCTGACTCTAAAGAACTAGGTTTCGACAATCCTGTTCAAGATAATGGTGCTATTGATGGTAATTATGCTAACGTAACCGTAAATGGCGTAACGATTAATAATATCCCTGTAATTGTTCAACCTGGTCAAGCAAAAGGTTCTGTTGGATTAGCTTTAGGCTATGGAAGAAAACAAGGACTAAAAAAAGAAATGCAGGTAGGTGTAAATGCTTATCCTTTTTTAATTGATGGTAATAACGTTCAATACAATGTAAGTATTGAAAAAGCTAGTGGATGGCATCAATTTGCTTGTCCTCAAGTTCAAAAAACCATTGCAGGTCGTCACGATATTTTAAAAGTTGCCTCTTTAAAAGAGGTAAACGATAAAAACTTAGATCCAAAACATACTTGGAATAAAGAAGCTGAAGTGTCTTACGACCATAAAGAAGTTGAAGCAAAAAGCGTTGACTTATGGGATCCTCATAATCGAGACTTAGGACATCACTTTAACCTATCTATAGATTTAACATCTTGTACAGGATGTGGTGCTTGTGTAATAGCATGTCATGCCGAAAACAATGTACCTGTTGTAGGTAAACACGAAGTAAGAGTGGGTAGAGATATGCACTGGTTACGTATAGATCGTTACTACTCTTCAAAAGTAGAAACCAGAGAAGAAGCGGTTAAAATGGGCTTAGAAAGAGGTGATTTATTTGATGCCTTAGAAAACTCTGCTGAAAACCCAACAGTAACCTTTCAACCTATGATGTGTCAACACTGTAACCATGCTCCTTGCGAAACAGTATGTCCAGTAGCTGCTACCTCTCACGGTCGTCAAGGTCAAAACCAAATGGCTTATAACCGATGTGTAGGTACTCGTTATTGCGCAAATAACTGTCCGTATAGAGTTCGTCGTTTTAACTGGTTTAAATACGCCGAAAATAAAGAGTTTGACTTTAATATGAATAACGAATACGGTAGAATGGTTTTAAACCCAGATGTAGTAGTTCGATCAAGAGGGGTTATGGAAAAATGTTCAATGTGTATTCAAATGACTCAAGCTACCATATTAAAAGCAAAACGCGAAAAACGTCCTGTAAATAAAGACGAATTTCAAACAGCTTGTTCATCGGCATGTACAACTGGTGCAATGGTATTTGGTGATGTTAATAACGAAGAAGACACCGTTGCTTCATTAAAAGAAGACCGAAGAGCATTTCACGTGTTAGATTATTTGGGTATAAAACCTAATGTAGTATACCAAGTAAAAGTTAAAAACACTAACGAAGTATAAATAAAGTTAAATAATAAAAAGTTAAAAGTCTATACTTTATAACCATTAAAATTTAAACAATAAATAATGTCGTCTCATTACGAATCATCTTATAGACAACCTTTAGTACTCGGTAACAAAACTTACCACGATGTTACTGAAGATATTGCAAGACCCATTGAAGGGAAAGCCAATAAAAATTGGTATATCGCATTCTATATCGCACTAGCAGCAATGCTTTGGGGTTTTGGGTGTATTTTTTACACTATCGGAACCGGTATAGGTGTTTGGGGATTAAGTAAAAACATTGGTTGGGCTTGGGATATTACCAACTTTGTATGGTGGGTAGGTATTGGTCATGCCGGTACACTTATCTCAGCAGTATTATTACTTTTCCGCCAAAAATGGAGAATGGCAATTAACCGTTCTGCCGAAGCAATGACTATCTTTGCTGTTTTTCAAGCGGGGTTATTCCCTATAATCCACATGGGGCGTCCTTGGAACGGTTATTGGGTATTACCAATTCCTAATCAATTTGGTTCATTATGGGTAAACTTTAACTCTCCTTTATTGTGGGATGTGTTTGCAATATCTACCTATTTATCGGTATCATTAGTATTTTGGTGGACTGGTTTATTACCTGATTTTGCCATGATTCGTGATAGAGCCATAAAGCCTTTTCAAAAGAAAATCTATTCATTATTATCTTTTGGATGGAGTGGTCGAGCAAAAGACTGGCAACGTTTTGAAGAAGTTTCTTTAGTATTAGCTGGTTTAGCAACACCATTAGTATTATCGGTACACACAATTGTATCGATGGACTTTGCCACTTCTATTAACCCAGGATGGCACTCAACTATATTCCCTCCTTATTTCGTTGCAGGAGCAATTTTCTCAGGTTTTGCCATGGTACAAACCTTACTAGGTATTATGCGTAAAGTAACACACCTAGAAGATTATATTACTCGATTACATGTAGAATATATGAATATTGTAATTATTCTAACAGGTGGTATTGTTGCTGTAGCTTATTCAACCGAATTCTTTATAGCATGGTATACTGGATCACCTTATGAAAATTACACCTATTTATCGTTTGGTGCAGAAGCAGGTCCTTATGGATGGGCATTTTGGTCGCTTTTAATATGTAATATTTTTACACCACAATTATTATGGATTAAGAAAATTAGAAGAAGTTTTATATGGTCATTTATTATTTCAATCGTAATTAATATTGGTATGTGGTTTGAGCGTTTTGATATTATTGCTATTGTATTAAGTAAAGGTCACTTACCATCTACTTGGTGGCGTTTTGAGCCTACTTTTGTAGATGTGGGAATCTTTGTTGGAACCATTGGCTTTTTCTTTGTGTTATTTTTATTGTACGCAAGAACATTCCCTGTAATAGCACAAGCAGAAGTAAAAACCATTTTAAAGTCTTCAGGCGATAAGTATAAAAAATTAAGAGACGAAAACAATGAGCAGCACTAAAATAATTCACGCATTATATAATGATGATGATATCTTAATGGATGCCGTTAAGAAAGTAAGAAAAGCAAATCATCACATCGAAGAAGTGTATACTCCATTTCCAGTACACGGATTAGATAAAGCAATGGGCTTAGCACCTACTAGAATAGCTATCTGTTCTTTTCTATTTGGTTTAACCGGTTTATCCGTTGCTATTTGGTTAACTTGGTATACCATGATTGCCGATTGGCCTCAAGATATTGGAGGTAAACCTAGCTTTACTTGGTGGGAAAACATGCCCGCATTTGTACCTATATTGTTTGAGCTAACCGTATTTTTTGCTGCGCATTTAATGGTTATCACCTTTTACTTACGTAGTAGATTGTGGCCTTTTAAAGAAGCTGAAAACCCTGACCCTAGAACAACCGACGACCATTTTTTAATGGAAATACCTGTAGAAAAAGGTAACGAAGAAGAAATTAAGACCCTGTTAACAGAAACAGGAGCTGTAGAAATTAACGTAGTTGATAAGCACTAATATAGAGATGAAAAAATTTATAAAACTTATAGTAGCTTTACTTGCTTTTACAAGTGTTATTTCTTGTAAAGATAAATCGAACCGTCAAGTACAGTATATGCCAGATATGTATGTAGCTGTACCCTACGAAGCTAATGGAGCCAATGGTATAAACGGCGAAATGGTAGATAAAAAACCTGTTGCTGGCACAATTAAAAGAGGTGGTGTTCCTGCTTTTGAATATCCAAATAACAATGAAGGCTATGAGGCGGCTAAAGCTAATTTAAAATCACCTTTACCTGTTAATCAAGCAAACTTAGACAATGGTAAAAAAATGTTCGATATTTATTGTGCTATTTGTCATGGTCAAAAAGGTGATGGAAATGGTGTTTTACCACAAAGAGATAAGTTCAACGGTGTACCCAACTATAAAGATAGAGAAATTACCGAAGGTAGTATTTACTTCGTAATTATGCACGGTAGAAACTTAATGGGTTCACATGCTTCGCAATTAACGCCAAAAGAGCGTTGGCAAGTTGTACAATATGTAGAAAAATTAAGAAGTGATTTATTAAAATAATCTATAATAGATAATTAAGATATGTACCAATTTTCAGGAAAATTAAAAATATTTGCTATTGCTCTTATAATTTTAGGAGCTTTGGGTACAGCAATTAGTTTTATGAGTGCACCCAAAACCGTTGATGAAGCAAAAGAAATTATTGCTCAACACGATGCACATAACGGCGAACACACAGCAGCAGCTACAGAAGGTCATGGAGAAAAAGTTGCCCATGAAGAAAATGAAGGTACTGCGCATTACGAACACATATTACACCAAATGCAAAACCGTCCTTGGTCGGCATTTTATGTTGCTTTAATATTTTCTTTAGGAATTTCGTTATTAATGCTTGCCTTTTATGCTGCTCAAAGAGTTGCACAAGCAGGGTGGTCTGTTGTGCTATTTCGTGTAATGGAAGCAATTACAGCAAACCTTGTACCTGCGAGTATTATTATGATTGTAATTTTAATATGCTCGTATATGCATATTAACCACTTATTCCCTTGGATGGCCGAAGGTACAGTTGACCCTACAAGTGATAAATTTGACCCCATTATATATGGTAAAAAATGGTGGTTAAACACACCTGGATGGTTAATACGAGGATTTGTATATTTAGCAGGTTGGAATTTCTACAGATACTTTATCAGAAAAAATTCTATCAAACAAGATAATGGCGACTTAAAATTGCACAAAAAAAATTATAACGCATCTGTTATTTTTTTAGTGTTTTTTATGTTATCTGAATCAATGGCTTCTTGGGATTGGATTATGGGATTAGACCCTCACTGGTTTTCAACCCTATTTGGATGGTATGTATTAGCATCGCTTTTAGTAAGTGCTTTAACAGTAACTGCTTTAGTAACTATATATTTACGAAATAAAGGAGCTTTACCTTTTGTTAACAATAGCCATATACATGACTTAGCAAAATTTATGTTTGGCTTTTCAATATTTTGGACCTATTTATGGTTTGCTCAGTTCTTGTTAATTTGGTATGCCAACATGCCAGAAGAAACTACTTACTTTGCAATGCGATTTAACGAATATAAATTACCATTTTTAGGAATGGTAGTAGCAAATTTTGTTTTCCCTGTGTTATTACTAATGAATAGTGATTTTAAAAGTGTTCCATGGTTTGTTACTTTAGCTGGATTAGTAATTTTGGCTGGTCATTACACCGATTTATTTGTAATGATTATGCCTGCAACGGTTGGAGCACATTGGAGTTTTGGTATTCCTGAAATTAGTGCACTATTATTTTTTATAGGCATATTTATTTATGCAACATTTAGTGCCTTTGCCAGAGTTAATCCAATTGCTAAAGGAAACCCCTATATACGAGAAAGTGAAGAATTTCACTACAACAACGTAGAAGACAGAGGACAAGAAAACAATCATCATTAATAAAAATAATATACAAATAATAGTTTAGATAATATGCTCGCTTTATTTTACATTTTTATAGCAATTGCAATAGGAGTTAGTTTTTGGCAAATTACTCGTATTATGAATTTTAGAGAGGTAATTGCTACCGACAAAGACAACAACAGACAAGGAACCTATTTCCTTATTTTCTTAGCAGGTTTATATGCTATGATGATTTACTGTTTAATTGCACTTAATGTTGTTCTTTTACCCGAATCAGCATCTATTGAAGGACAACACGACGATTTGCTATTTGACATCACCTTTGTTTTAATAGGAATTGTACAGTTTGCTGTTCAATTTTTATTATTCTACTTCTCTTATAAATATAGAGGTAAAAAAGGTAAAAAGGCACTATTTTTTGCCGACAGTCATAAATTAGAATTAATTTGGACCGTAATACCTGCAGTAACCATCGTATTATTAATAATGTACGGTTTATGGCAATGGCATAATATGATGTTTATAAACGATAACGAAATAACTATTGAGGTTTATGGAAAACAATTTCAATGGGAAGCTCGTTATGCTGGAGAAGACAACACCTTAGGTTTAGACAATGTAAACTTCATCAAAGGAATCAACACCATGGGAGTTGACATGTCTGACAAAAATGCGCAAGACGACAAACAAGTAACCGAATTATACCTGCCAAAAGGTAGAAAAGTATTATTTAAATTTCGATCACAAGATGTAATCCATTCAGCTTACATGCCTCACTTTAGAGCGCAAATGAACTGTGTTCCTGGTATGGTAACTCAATTTGGCTTTACGCCAAAATACACCACAGAAGAAATGCGTCAAAAACCAGAGGTAATAGCCAAGGTAAACGAAATAAACAAAATAAGAAAAGCTAAAGGAGAAGACCCTTATCAGTTTGATTATTTATTATTATGTAATAAAATTTGCGGTGCTTCGCACTACAATATGCAAATGAAAATTACGGTAGTTGAACCAGCCGAATTTGACAAATGGTTGTCAGAACAAAAAACATTAGCACAAGTTATTAAATAAGATATTTTAAAAGTATATAAAGAGATATAAATTATGTCAGATCATCATCACAAAGAAACATTTGTAACCAAATACATCTTTAGCACAGATCATAAAATGATTTCTAAACAGTTTTTAGTAACTGGTATATTTATGGGAATTATCGGAGTGTTCATGTCTATGCTATTTCGTTTACAAATTGCGTGGCCAGAAAAATCATTTTCAATAATCGAAGCATTTTTAGGATCCCATCAATCTGGTGGTGTAATGAGCCCAGATATATACTTAGCTTTAGTTACCATTCACGGTACCATTATGGTATTTTTTGTGCTAACAGCTGGTTTAAGTGGTACCTTTTCAAACTTATTAATTCCGTTACAAATTGGTGCCCGTGATATGGCATCTGGATTTTTAAATATGCTTTCATATTGGTTGTTCTTTATATCAACCATCGTTATGTTATCTTCGTTATTTATAGAAGCAGGTCCTGCCTCTGCTGGATGGACAATTTACCCCCCTCTTTCGGCACTACCGCAAGCTATACCTGGATCAGGAACTGGAATGACACTTTGGTTAATATCTATGGCTATATTTATCGCTTCTTCATTAATGGGGTCGTTAAATTATATTGTAACCATACTTAACCTAAGAACTAAAGGAATGAAAATGACCCGTTTACCTTTAACTATGTGGGCATTTTTTATCACTGCAATTATTGGAGTAGTTTCGTTTCCAGTTTTATTATCTGCGGCCTTATTATTAATTTTTGATCGTAGTTTTGGCACCTCATTCTACTTATCAGACATCTTTATTTCTGGAGAAGTATTGCATTACCAAGGCGGATCTCCGGTACTCTTCGAACACTTATTTTGGTTCTTAGGGCACCCTGAAGTATATATTGTAATATTACCCGCAATGGGAATTGTGTCTGAAATAATTGCTGTAAATTCACGAAAACCTATTTTTGGATACCGAGCAATGATTGGTTCTATACTTGCTATTGCATTTTTATCTACCATTGTATGGGGGCACCACATGTTTGTTTCAGGTATGAACCCGCTATTAGGTTCTGTATTTACCTTTACCACCGTTTTAATTGCTATTCCTTCTGCTGTAAAAGCCTTTAACTGGATAACAACTTTGTGGAAAGGAAACTTGCAGATGAACCCCGCAATGCTGTTTTCAATCGGATTTGTTTCTACCTTTGTAACAGGTGGATTAACAGGATTAGTTTTAGGTGATTCTGCTTTAGATATTAATGTACACGATACTTATTTCGTAGTAGCTCACTTCCACTTAGTAATGGGAGTATCGGCAATTTTAGGAATGTTTGCTGGAATTTACCACTGGTTTCCTAAGATGTACGGTAGAATGATGAATAAAAAATTAGGTTATTGGCACTTTTGGGTTACCCTTATTGCTGCTTATGGCGTATTTTTCCCTATGCACTTCCTTGGTTTAGCAGGGTTACCTCGTAGATATTACACCAATACTAATTTCCCTCTATTCGACGATTTAGCAAATATTAACGTGGTAATGACTGTGTTTGCCATTATAGGAGGTTTAGGTCAATTATTTTTCTTAGCAAACTTCTTTATTTCTATTTACAGAGGTAAAAAAGCTCCTCAAAACCCTTGGAATGCAAATACTATAGAATGGACCACTCCTGTAGAACATATACACGGTAACTGGCCAGGTAAAATACCTGAAGTACACCGTTGGGCATATGATTATAGTAAAACAGATGAAGATGGTAATTATATACATGGGCAAGACTTTGTTCCACAAACAACCTTGTTACTAGAAGGCGAAGAACCCTCTTAGTTAAAAACTACAATCTTACTTAAAAATAAAAATACCTTTTCAAATCATTTTTTGAAAAGGTATTTTGCTTTAGGCAAATCTCTTATCTTTGTAATACAATGAATGAGAACCTAAATCCTGAAAGCAGTCATTTTTCTAGTGACGAACTAGACCTAGAAAAAAAGCTACGTCCACTTTCGTTTGAAGATTTTACAGGACAAAATCAAGCTATTGAAAACTTGAAAATTTTTGTTGCTGCCGCAAATCAACGACAAGAGGCATTAGACCATACCTTATTTCACGGCCCTCCAGGATTAGGAAAAACCACTTTAGCCCATATTTTAGCCAACGAATTAAACGTGGGCATTAAAGTTACCTCAGGTCCCGTATTAGATAAGCCTGGAGATTTGGCAGGCTTATTAACCAATCTTGATGAACGAGATGTGCTTTTTATTGATGAAATTCACAGGTTAAGCCCCATAGTAGAAGAGTATTTATACTCTGCTATGGAAGATTATAAGATTGACATTATGATTGAATCAGGCCCCAATGCTCGTACCGTTCAAATAAATTTAGAACCTTTTACACTCGTTGGTGCCACAACTCGATCAGGATTATTAACCGCTCCTATGCGAGCCCGTTTTGGTATTAGCAGTAGGTTACATTATTATGATACCGAATTGTTAACCACCATTATACAACGAAGCTCTAAAATTTTAAACGTTCCTATATCTATGGAAGCCGCCATAGAAATAGCAGGTAGAAGTAGAGGAACGCCTAGAATTGCAAATGCTTTATTACGTAGAGTACGCGATTTTGCACAAATAAAAGGAAATGGTAACATTACCATAGAAATTGCAAAATTTGCGCTAAAAGCATTAAACGTAGATGCTCATGGTTTAGACGAAATGGATAATAAAATACTTGCTACTATTATCGATAAATTTAAAGGTGGCCCTGTAGGTATAAGCACATTAGCAACTGCCGTTAGTGAAAATGCTGAAACTATAGAAGAAGTTTATGAACCCTTCTTAATTCAGCAAGGTTTTATAATGCGCACACCTCGAGGAAGAGAGGTTACCGATTTAGCCTATAAACATTTAGGCAGAATAAAAGGAACTAGCCAAGGAGAACTTTTTTAATTTGGATAAAAGCTTATGATACAAAAATTTAAAAAAATTGTACCAATTTTAGAGTGGCTACCAAATTATAAAGCTTCATATTTTAAAGGCGATTTTGTTGCAGGAATAACCACAGCCATTGTTCTTATTCCGCAAGGTATTGCATATGCCCTTATTGCTGGGCTACCCCCTATTTATGGATTGTATTGTGCATTAGCCCCTCCCTTAATGTATACTATTTTTGGCTCGTCTCGTCAAGTATCAGTAGGCCCCGTTGCTATGGATTCTTTAATTGTTGCTACTGGAGTTTCTTCTTTTGCTCTCGCAGGATCAGAAAGTTATATAGCCATTGCTATTTTATTAGCTTTTATGGTTGGTTCCATTCAACTTTTAATGGGTGTTTTTCGGTTAGGTTTTATCGCTAATTTTTTATCAAAACCAGTTATAACAGGGTTTACTTCTGCCATAGCCTTAATTATTGGTCTAAACCAATTTCGAAACCTATTAGGGGTAGATTTTATGCAATCTGATCAAATCCACATCTTACTAGAAGATATTGTTAAAAATATAACCAACTACAATAAACACATCGCTATAATTGGATTAATTTCAGTAGTAATTATAATTATATTTCGAAAAATCAATAAAAAATTACCCAGTGCTTTAGTTGTTGTTATTTTAGGTATTGTAATTGTTCGTTATTTTGGTAAAACTTTAAGTGACGTAGCCATTGTAAAAGATATTCCTTCTGGTTTTCCTAAATTTTCAATTCCTGAAATTAGTCTCGGGCAAGTTAAACAACTTTTGCCCATAGCCTTAACTTTAGTAATGGTTGGCTATCTAGAAACAATTTCAATAGGAAAAACCTTAGAATCTAAACAAGAAGAATACCGAATTCGTCCAAATCAAGAGCTTATTGCTTTAGGTATTGGAAACCTCGTAGGTTCATTGTTTAAAGCATATCCAACAACCGCAGGCTTTTCTCGCTCAGCTATTAATGCCGAGTCTGGAGCAACTAGCGGAATAGCATCTGTTATTTCGGTTGTTATAATTATAATTACACTATTATTTTTCACCCCCGTATTTTACTATTTACCTAAAACAGTATTAGCTGCCATTATAATTGTGTCGGTTTTTAATCTAATAAATTTAAAGGAAGCTCGTTATTTATGGAAAGCAAATAATTTAGATTTTTGGCTATTAATGGCGACATTTTTAGCAACACTATTTTTAGGTGTCAAATATGGTATTATCACAGGTGTAGGCTTGTCGCTTATTGTATTAATTTATAGAACTTCAAGACCTTATGTGGCTGAATTAGGAAAAGTACCCAATTCTAATTTCTATAAAAATAAAGAGCGTTTTGCAGATGTTATTATTGATAATGAAATTTTAGTTTTCAGATTCGATGCACAACTATTTTATGCCAATGCTAATTATTTTAGAGACAAATTAGACGAAATGGCAGAAAAAAAAGGAGTGGTACTGAAATTGATTGTTTTAGATGGAGAAAGCATTAATAGAGTAGACAGTACAGGAATAGAAATGCTTAAAGAACGGGTAAAATATTACAAAAATAAAGGTATAACATTTTACTTTGCAGGTATAAAGGGACCTGTAAGAGATGTGATGTTTAGAAGTGATATGCTAGATGTTATAAGTATTAATCACTTTTTTATGCGAGCCAACGGAGCCGTAAACTTTTATAAAACAGGAGACCGAGAGCATCAAAAAAAATACGCCCAATACATACACCAAGCATATTCTTAATATTTGTTTGCATAAAATGTAGAAAAATCAAGAACCAAAATAAATAACAACCTAGTTAAATTAACTACTCTAAAAAATAATATTAAATTAAGACCCAATTTACAAACTCATGAAAATAGAACAAATTTATACAGGATGTTTAGCACAAGGCGCTTATTATATAGAAAGTAATGGCGAAGCAGCAATAATAGACCCTTTGCGAGAAGTTCAAGATTATATAGACCGAGCCGAAAAAGATAATGCAAAAATTAAATATATTTTTGAAACTCATTTTCATGCTGATTTTGTTAGTGGCCATGTTACCCTAGCAGAAAAAACTGGTGCTACTATAGTTTATGGCCCCAATGCAAACCCAAATTTTAAAGCACATATTGCTACTGATGGTGAGGTTTTTACCCTTGGCGAGGTAACACTAACAGCCTTACACACTCCTGGTCATACAATGGAAAGTACAACCTTTTTATTAAAAGATAAAAATGGTAAAGATTACGCTATTTTTAGTGGCGACACCTTGTTTTTAGGCGATGTAGGTCGCCCTGATTTAGCCCAAAAAGGCTCTTTAACTCAAAACGACTTAGCAGGTTATTTATACGATAGTTTACGAACTAAAATTATGCCTTTAGCAGACGATGTAATTGTATATCCTGCGCATGGTGCGGGTTCAGCATGTGGTAAAAATCTAAGTAAAGAAACTGTAGGCACTATTGGTAGCGAAAAAAAAACCAATTATGCGCTAAGAGAAAACATGTCTAAAGAAGAGTTTATAAAAGAAGTTACCGAAGGGTTATTACCACCACCAGCCTATTTTCCCTTAAATGTAAAATTAAATAAAGAAGGTTATAAATCAATAGACGAAGTTATAAAAACAGCTGCAAAAGCCTTATCTGTTGATGATTTTGAACTTATTGCTAACGAAACAGATGCTTTAATTTTAGATGTTCGTTCACAAGCAGAGTTTAAAAAAGGATTTATACCCCAATCGATTTTTATTGGTTTAGAAGGAACATTTGCCCCATGGGTAGGTGCATTAATAAAAGATGTTACACAACCTATTTTATTAATAACTCCTGAAGGAAAAGAAGAAGAAACCATTACACGCCTTTCACGAATTGGATTTGATAATGTTTTAGGATATTTAGACGGAAGTTTTGGTGCTTGGAAAAACGCAAATAAGGAAATAGACCATGTTAACTCTATATCTGCTGAAGAACTTGAGCAAAAAGCCTCAAAAAACATTGCGGTGTTTGATGTAAGAAAACCTGGCGAATATGATAAAGAACATATGATAGGCGCTGTAAATACTCCGTTAGATTATTTAAACGATTACATTGATGAGTTCAAAAAAAATAGCACCTCTTATCTACATTGTGAAGGCGGATATCGCTCTGTAATAGCAATATCTATTTTAAAAGCTAGAGGATACCACAATGTGGTTAACATTGATGGTGGTTATAAAGCAATTGCCAAAACAAACATTAAAAAATCTGAAACAAAGACTTGTTCGTTAACATCGAAAAATAATTAAATCTTAAATTTATTAAAATGAAAAATATTGTTATTAGTTTATTTACTGCTATAATGTTAACCGCTTGTAATCAAGCCCAAGAAGTTAAATCAATTTCTACATCAGAATTAAAAACTTTATTAACCAAACAATCTATTCAGTTATTAGATGTTAGAACCCCAGAAGAATATAATCGAGGGCATATTGAAAATGCAAAACAAATTGATTTCTATTCTCCAAATTTTTTAACTGATGCCATTAAAAATATAGATAAATCGAAACCTGTTTATATCTATTGCCATTCTGGAGGAAGAAGCCTAAAAGCATCTGAAATGTTAAGTAAAAAAGGCTTTAAAACCGTTAATGTAGAAGGTGGTTTTAGCGCATGGAAAAACACAATTCAAAATAATAATTCTAAAGATACAGTACATTAACTTTTAATAAAACTAAAGGCATCCCCTTATAATTATCGTTACACCATGTTTTTCATATACTGAGTTTTATTTAAAATTTTACAAAAACACTTTTACTAGCTAATTTTTGCTCTCTAAACTCTCAAAAAAAATATGTAGCTTTGCACAGCTTTGCCTTTACCGTAAAGGCGAGACTTTTTAATGGTAAAACAAATGCAGTATAAAAGAATCCTTTTAAAATTAAGTGGTGAAGCCCTAATGGGTAATCGCCAATATGGCATAGATCCAGAAAGACTTAAAGAGTACGCCTTAGAAATAAAAGATGTAGTTGATAAAAATATTGAAGTTGCTATTGTTATTGGCGGTGGTAATATTTTTAGAGGTGTATCAGGAGCTGCAAATGGAATGGATAGAGTACAAGGAGACCATATGGGTATGTTGGCCACTTGTATAAACGGGCTTGCCTTACAAAGTGCTTTAGAAGACATTGGTGTGCACACTCGTTTACAAACCGCTTTAGAAATAAAAGAAGTGGCAGAACCGTATATCAAAAGAAAAGCCATTCGCCATTTAGAAAAAGGACGTGTTGTTATTTTTGGCGCAGGTACTGGAAACCCTTACTTTACAACCGATACCGCAGCTGTTTTACGAGCTATTGAAATTGATGCCGATGCTATATTAAAAGGTACTCGGGTTGATGGTATTTATAATACCGACCCCGAAAAAGATAAAAATGCCGTAAAATTTCAAAGTATAACCTTTAAAGATGTTATTGAAAAAGGACTAAAAGTAATGGATATGACCGCCTTTACTTTAAGCGAAGAAAATCAACTACCCATTATTGTTTTTGACATGAATACCAAAGGAAACCTACTTAAACTTATTTCCGGAGAACAAATTGGAACAATAGTTGATAATAATAGCTAAATCGTTACAAAAAACATCATAAAACATGAACGAAGAAATCGAATTTATTTTAGATACTGCTAAAGAAGCAATGACTAACGCTGTTGAACATTTGGTAAAAGAATTACGCGCAATTAGAGCGGGTAAAGCATCACCATCAATGTTGGCAAACGTTCAAGTAGATTATTATGGTTCTGCTACCCCTCTAAGTCAAGTAGCTAATATAAATACCCCTGACGCGCGTACAATTTCTATTCAACCTTGGGAAAAAAACATGTTGCAAGAAATAGAAAAAGCAATTATGATTGCGAATTTAGGTTTTAACCCCATGAATAATGGCGAAAACATTATTATAAATGTACCTCCTTTAACCGAAGAACGTCGTCGTGATTTAGCAAAACAAGCAAAAGCAGAAGCAGAACACGCTAAAGTAGGTGTTCGCAACGCACGAAAAGATGCTAATAACGAGATAAAAAAGGTAGATGTTTCTGACGATATGAAAAAAAATGCAGAAAACGATATTCAAAATTTAACCGACACCTTTGTACGCGAAATTGACGCAAAGTACACAACCAAAGAAAAAGAAATTATGACCGTGTAAATTTCTTAACACAAAATCAAGTGTTAAAGTTTTTCTTAATCTTAGCGTAAGAAATAAAAACATTGGCATTATTTTAGTAGTTTGCACGTCAAAACACATTAATTCACTAATAAAAGTTTTATGAAGACGAACTTTAAAACTATTGTCGCTTTTATTACACTAGTTGCACTTACCTGTAACACTATAAGTGCTAACACTACTAAAGACCCTGAAAAAGATAAAGTAATTATTTATGTACTAAGAAATATCTTAACACGAGGACATTATGTGCAAAAAGAACTAGACGATACTTTTTCTGAATATATTTACAATGAGTTTATTAATAACCTAGACCCAAGTAAACGCTATTTTACCCAAGAAGATTTGAAAGAATTTTCGCAATACAAATACGAAATAGACGATCAGTTAAAAGATAGTGATTTAACTTTTTATAATTTAGTATACCATCGTTTCTTAGAAAAAATACAATCGGCAAAAACCTATTATAGCGTTTTATTATCACACCCATTTAATTACAAAAAAAATGAATCTATTGATATAGATTACGAAAAAATTCCTTTTGCAAAAAACGAAAAAGAACTTGTAGACTATTGGCGAAAACAACTAAAATTACAAGTTTTAGGAAATATTGAAGCTACTGAAGAAGCAAATAAAGAAAAACTAAAAACCGACAAAAACTTTAAAAAACCGACATTTTCAACAATAGAAGCTGAGGCGCGAAGTAAAGTAAAAAAAGACATGGATGATTTATACATCCGTATAGATGAATTAGAAAATTCAGACTGGTATTCTACCTTTTTAAACAGTGTAGTAAGTGGTTTTGACCCACACACCTCATATATGTCGCCCGACATTAAAACACGTTTCGACCAAGATATGTCTGGTAAATTAGAAGGCATTGGTGCTCGATTATTTAAAAAAGGAATTTATACAGAAATTGATGAGTTAATTTCTGGCGGACCTGCGTGGAAACAAGGCGAGTTAGAAACTGGAGATATTATTTTAAAAGTAGCTCAAGGCGACAAAGAACCTATAGACATAGTAGGTATGCGTTTAGATGATGCTATCAAATTTATTAAAGGCCCTAAAGGAACCGAAGTTAGGCTAACCGTTAAGAAAAAAATAGACGGTTCTATTAAAGTAATTTCGATTATTAGAGATGTTGTAGAATTAGAAGAAACGTTTGTAAAATCGAGTATTGTAGAAAAAAACGGTAAAAAATACGGCGTTATTAACCTTCCCAAATTTTACATTGATTTTAAAGATCAAAATAATCGAGACTCTGCCAAAGACATGGCAATAGAAATAAATCGATTAAAAGAACAAGGGGTTGAAGGTCTTATTGTAGACTTGCGAAATAATGGTGGAGGCTCTCTAAAAACCGCTATTGAAATAGCCGGTTTATTTATTGATAAAGGCCCAATTGTACAAGTGAAATACAGAGGAGAAAATCCTATAATCAGAGACGATACAGACCCTAAAATACAGTGGAATGGTCCTCTAGTAATAATGGTAAACGAACTATCTGCCTCTGCATCTGAAATTTTTGCTGCTGCCATGCAAGACTATAAAAGAGCTATTATTATAGGAGGCAAACAAACCTATGGTAAAGGCACTGTTCAAAATATTTTACCATTAAATAAATTTGCACAAAATTATCCTGAAGATTTAGGAGTTATAAAAATGACTATCCAAAAATTTTATAGAATTAACGGAGGGTCTACTCAAATAGAAGGTGTTTATTCAGATATAGCCATGCCCGATAGATATAGCTATATGGAATTTGGCGAACGTGACTTAGATGAAGCATTACCTTGGGATAAAGTGCCTCAAGCCAAATACCAAAAAACAAACTCATATTCAAATTTTGCAGATGTAGTATACAAAAGTAAAAACAGAATTAATAATAGCGCAAAATTTCAAGCAATAAACGAGTATGCTAAATGGTTGAAAAAAAATCAAGATGACACCACCTACTCTTTAAATTATGAGTCTTTTAAAAAAGGAAATGAAGCAAAAGAAAATGAGATTAAAAAATTTAAAGATGTATTTAAATACCAATCCGATTTAACTTTTACATCTCCAAAATACGAACTCCCTTTATTTAAAAAAGATACCGTTTTAGAAACTAAACGTAAGGTTTGGCATAAAAATCTAAGTAAAGATATCTACGTAAACGAAGCATTAAATGTGTTAAGCGAGCTAAAAATGAACCCTAAACACGAAATTGTAAAAAAATAATTTGTTTCACCATAACGTATACGCTTCTTAAATATTTATTGAAGAATTCTAATTTTTAACTAAATTACCATTTTAATATTTTAACTTAATAGGGTTAAAAATAGTTGGTGTTTTGTTATTAATCGGTTTTCGTATTACGCTATTGACTCTTAGGTCAAAAAAAATATTTATATTTATTCTAGCTTAATACTAAAAGCACCTCTTAATTTCGACTACTTAACAACAACTCGTATTATGGAGCATATTGCTATTATTGGAAATGGAATTTCAGGTGTTACTGCAGCTCGTTTTATTCGTAAATTTTCTAATAAAAAAATAACACTAATTTCTGGCGAAACAGATTACTTTTTTTCGCGTACAGCTCTTATGTACGTATATATGGGACATCTAAAATTTCAGCACACACAACCCTACGAAAATTGGTTTTGGAAAAAAAATCGAATCAATTTAAAAAAAGCATGGGTTACTAAAATTGATACTGAAAACAAGCTGTTAAAATTTGCCAACCATGAAACATTAAGCTATGATAAATTAATTATTGCAACAGGTTCTAAACCCAATAAATTAGGTTGTCCAGGAGAAGATTTAAAAGGAGTTACAGGTATGTATTCTAAACAAAATCTTGAAAAAATAGAACAATACACCCCCAACAATAAAATTTGCAAAAAAGCAATTGTTGTTGGAGGGGGATTAATTGGGATAGAATTAGTAGAAATGTTACGTAGCAGAAATATACCCGTTACCTTTTTAGTTCGAGAACAAAGCTTTTGGAATAGTGTTTTACCCAATCAAGAATCACAAATAATTACCAACTATATTAAAAAACAAGGAATTGATTTAAGATTAGAAACCAATTTACAAGCAATAAAAGCAAATAATAATGGGTACGTAAAATCAATAATTATAAACGAAACAGGTGAAGAAATACCTTGTGATTTTGTAGGATTAACTACAGGTGTTTCACCTAATATCGACTTTATTAAAAATAGTTCTATTGAAACCAATCAAGGTGTTTTAGTTAATCATTTTTTAGAAACCAATATAAAAAATATATATGCTATTGGCGATTGTGCCGAACAAAGAAATTCTATTAACAATCGCCCCAATATTCAAGCACTTTGGTATACTGGGCGCATGATGGGAGAAACCGTAGCGCAAACCATTTGCAGCAATAAAACAGAATATAAACCAGGGCATTGGTTTAATTCGGCTAAGTTTTTAGATATCGAATACCAAACTTACGGCTCTGTTTCTAACGAAAAAAACAAAAAAGAATATGAATTACATTTTCAATGGAAACACCCAAATAACACCAAATGTATTACCCTTGCATATCATAAAAAATCAAAACTGTTTTTAGGTATTAATACCTTTGGTATTCGAATGCGTCATGAAATTTTTGATCGGTGGCTTACTCAAAAAAAAACAATAACTTATGTTTTAGAACACTTAGCAAGTGCTAATTTTGATCCTGAATTTTATAAAAAATACGAACCTGAAATTATAGCAAAATATAATCATGAAAACGACACCCATATTCAATTGAAAAAGAAAAATCTAAAAACTATTTTTAAAAATATAATAACATGAACAAGTGGAATAGTTTAGCTTTTTCTAATCCTCATAAAACCCCTTTAAATACCGTTCAAAAATTAAGTTTAGGATCGGCTTTATTAGGTGTTTTTATCTTGTTAGTGGCTTGGTTTGGAATAACCTTTAAAAACAAAACTTTGTTTTTATCGCTCTCATTTTTATTAATTTTTGTAGGCTCTATAGTTTACACACGAGCAACCTATTTAAAACATCCTAGCAAAAGCAAAAACAATGGCGTTTGGTTTAATACATTGTCAAATAGAGGTGTTATAGGCTGGGCACTAGCCGTTTTACTAACCCTTTTTTATGTATTATTATATTGGTATCCAAAATATCTAGGATTAAGCCTAGACGAAAGCCCTAATACAGGTTTAATAGCCTTATTTGACCCGCTAAGTGAATTTTTTAAAAACAAACCTGCTAATCAATGGTTTGTTTACGGAACGCTTTATACACTTGCTATTTTAACCTTAGGAGTTAAATTCATGTATAAATATAGAGACAATAAACATCAACTCATTAGAACTAGTGTGGTTATTGCCTCTCAACTTTTTTTAGCTTATTTAATTCCTGAAATTTTAGAAGGATTACATGCTGAACTGCCTTACTTTTCAAAAGATATTAAAAATATGTGGCCACTAAACTACTATTTTTTTGAATCGTGGCACCTTAATAACATGATGCACAGTGGCTCGCTAGGTATGTTTTATTTAGTTACGGGCATATTTATGTTTGCTATTTTTACACCTATTATTACCTATTTTACGGGTAAAAGATGGTATTGTTCATGGGTTTGTGGGTGTGGTGGCTTAGCCGAAACTGCGGGCGACTCTTTTCGGCAGTTATCATCAAAAAAAATAAGTGCATGGAAACTTGAACGTTGGTCAATACACAGCGTAATGCTATTTATTTTTATAGTTACTTCAGTAGTATTATATGGTTATTTTACAGGAAAAGGAGAAGTTTTTGGGCTAGATATATATACCTATTTTAGTAAGCCTTACGGATTTTTAATTGGCGCCATGTTTTCAGGAGTTATTGGGGTTGGTTTTTACCCTTTATTAGGCAGTCGTGTTTGGTGTCGGTTTGGCTGTCCATTAGCTGGGTATATGGGTATTATTCAACGTTTTAAGTCTCGATTTAGAATTACTACTAACGGCGGCCAATGCATTTCTTGTGGTAATTGCTCTACCTATTGCGAACAAGGTATTGATGTACGTGCCTATGCTCAAAAAGGAAAAAATATTGTGCGAGCAAGTTGTGTAGGTTGTGGTATTTGTTCAGATGTTTGCCCTAGAGGTGTTTTAAAATTAGAAAATGGCTTTGAAAAAGGACGTATAAACGCTACCGAAATTTTGTTAGGTAACAATGTTGATTTGATAAAATTAGTTAATGAAACTCATAATAAAAGTAATTATACCCGCTTATAACGAACAAAATTCTATTGCTAAGGTAATACACGATATTCCTAAACTAGTAGATGAAATTATTGTAGTTAACAACAATTCTACCGACAAAACCAAAGAAAATGCCTCGCAGGCTGGAGCAACCGTTTTACTCGAAGTTAAAAAGGGATATGGATATGCTTGTTTAAAAGGAATGCACTATTTAGCACAACAAAAAAACAAACCTGATATCGTTGTTTTTTTAGATGGTGATTATTCTGACTATCCCGAACAACTTATTAAAATAATAAATCCTATTATACATCATCATTTTGATTTTGTAATTGGTACACGCGTAAAAGCACTAAGAGAAAAAGGAGCTATGACACCTCAACAAATTTTTGGCAATAAATTAGCCACTTTTTTAATGACGCTTTTTTTTAACGCAAATTTTACTGATTTAGGTCCTTTTAGAGCAATAAAATACGACACCTTGCTAGCACTAAATATGGAAGATAAAACCTACGGTTGGACAGTAGAAATGCAATTAAAAGCACTAAAACAAAAAATAACCTATACCGAAGTTCCTATAAACTATAGAAATCGAATAGGAGTATCTAAAGTTTCAGGCACTATAAAAGGCAGCGTACTAGCGGGTATAAAAATACTAGGTTGGATTTTTAAATACAGCTTTAAAAAATGATTTTAACCTACTTAATTATAGCTATTTACACAATTTCTATTGTGCTTATTTTTATATATGCTCTTGGTCAACTTAACTTGCTTTTCAACTATTTAACCGTTCAAAAAAAAAATGATACTGCTCCTAAATTCAATTTAAATAATCCAGATCAAATTCCGTATGTAACAATTCAGTTACCTATTTATAACGAATTATATGTAGTAGAACGCCTACTAAAAAATATAGCAAAAATAAACTATCCCTCATCTAAATTAGAAATTCAGGTATTAGATGATTCAACAGACGAATCATTACAAAGCACAGCAAATTTAATTTTACAACTACAGAAAAAAGGAGTAAATATTCAACACATCACTAGAAAAAATAGAATAGGGTTTAAAGCAGGTGCTCTAAAAGAAGGTTTAAAAATTGCTAAAGGAGAGTTTATCGCTATTTTCGATGCCGATTTTTTACCTCAACCCGATTGGCTACATCAAACCATTCCCTATTTTAAAAATCCTAAGATTGGTGTGGTTCAAACCCGATGGGGGCATATAAACAAAAATTACTCTACCCTTACAAGGGTTCAAGCATTTGCTTTAGATGCTCATTTTATACTCGAACAAAAAGGCAGAAATGCTAAAGGCTATTTTATCAATTTTAATGGTACCGCTGGTGTTTGGCGTAAAAAATGCATTTTAGACGCTGGTAATTGGCAAAGTGATACGCTTACCGAAGACCTTGACTTAAGTTATCGAGCACAACTAAAAAATTGGGAATTTAAATATTTAGAACAGGTAGAAACACCTGCCGAATTACCTGTAGTAATAAGTGCTGCTCGCTCACAACAATTTCGATGGAATAAAGGAGGGGCAGAAAATTTTCAAAAAATAGCTATACAGATTATTACCAACAAACACATTGCTACAAAAACAAAAATTCAGGGAATAATGCACCTACTAAATAGCTCTATGTTTGTATGTGTATTTATAGTAGCCGTACTAAGTATCCCTATGCTGTATATTAAAAATGAATATACCCATTTAAAAGGATATTTTTATGCACTAAGTTTGTTTGTTAGTAGTTCTGTTATTTTTTTTATTTGCTATTGGTTTATGTATAAAGCCATTTATGGTAAAAGCTTTAAAAACTTTATACAATACATTGGTGCTTTTTTTACTTTTTTTTCGATTGTAATGGGGTTTTCTTTACACAATACTATTGCTGTTATAGAGGGGCATGTCGGTAAAAAAAGTGAATTTATACGTACCCCAAAATTTAATATTAGAAATTTAAAAGACAGTTGGCGAAATAATAAATATATTCAAAAAAAAATATCGCTAAACGTAATTTTAGAGGGGCTTTTAGCCGTTTATTTTGCCTTTGGTATGTATAGTGCTTTTATTGTAGGTAATCAAGGTGGCGACTTTGCTTTATTTCCATTTCACTTAATGCTTTTTATAGGGTTTAGTTTTGTGTTTTTTAATTCGCTATTTTCAAGAGCCTAATGTTTTTACTTTCAAAATACAAACCCTTTTTACTAGTTACAATAAGTGTTGTTTTCTACTTTTTTTTAGGCTATTTTTTAAAAAGAACACAGTTTAACACACTAATTTTTATTTGGATTACACTTTTTATATGCTATTATTTTTTACTTAAAACTAAACAAATATCTTTTACCTATTTAATGGCATTTGCCATTTTATTTCGGTTAATTTTTTTTTTAGCAATCCCCAATTTATCACAAGATTTTTATCGGTTTATTTGGGATGGCAGGCTAATTTTAGAAGGCTTAAATCCATATATATCTTTACCTAAAATAATTATTCAGCAAAACCATTATCCTATAAACCAAGCCTTACAGCTCTATCAAGGCATGGGTGAGTTTAACGGAAGCCATTATACCAATTACCCACCATTAAACCAATTCTGTTTTTTTATAGCCGCCATTTTTGCCAATAAAAGTATTTTGGGGTCAGTAATAGTTATGCGAACTATAATAATTTTTGCCGATATAGGAATATTTTATTTTGGAGTAAAGTTGTTAAAACAACTAAAACTGTCTACTTCAAACATTTTTTTATATGCTTTAAATCCATTTGTAATTATAGAACTTACAGGCAATTTACATTTCGAATCGGTAATGCTTTTCTTTTTAATTTTTGCTTTGTATAAGCTACAGCAACAAAAATGGATTTGGGCTGCCATTTTATTTGCTTGTTCTATAGCTATTAAACTTATACCGCTTCTGTTTTTACCTTTGTTTTACCAGTGGTTTATAAAAATGCCTCATACCAATCAATTAAAAAAGAAAGGCTTTTTTAAATTATTAGTGTTTTATGCTCTTATAATACTTATATGCGTACTACTGTTTTCACCTTTTTACTCACCCAAAGTAATACCCAACTATTTAAATAGTGTAGGGTTATGGTTTCGAAATTTTGAATTTAATGCCAGCTTTTATTACATAGCTAGAAAAATTGGCTATGCATTTACGGGCTATAACCAAATTGCTATTATTGGAAAAATTATTTTTATAGTAACTGTTTTATTGGTGTTAGCCATATCTGTTTTTCGAAAAAACATTCCGTTAAAAAACTTAATAACAGCTATGCTGTTTACATTGTCATTTTATTATTTTATCAGCACAACAATACATCCTTGGTATCTTGCCTCATTACTTGTTTTAGCAATCTTTACCAACTATAGATTTCCTTTTTTATGGAGCATGGTGGTTGTTTTAAGTTATCAAGCCTACGCAAATATACCTTGGAAAGAAAATCTTTGGTTAGTTGGCATAGAATACGGTATTGTTTATGTTTTTTTGCTATACGAATTAAAAATCTTAAAAGCAAACTAAGATTATTTTTTTTATCTTCGCTTCTGATGAAAAAAATTACAATAAAAGATATCGCTAAACACTTTAATGTGTCTATCTCTACCGTTTCTAAAGCACTAAACGATAGCTATGAAATTAGTGTGTCTACAAAAGAAAAAATAATAAAATACGCCAAGGAACATAATTATAGACCCAATATTAATGCTTTAAGCCTAAAAAATAGAAGAACCAAAACCATAGGAATTATTATACCTAATATGTTGAACTATTTTTTTGCACAAGTTTTTAAAGGAATTGAAAATGTAGCTAATAAAAAAGGATATAAAGTTATTACCTGTATATCTAATCAATCTGCTGATAAAGAAGTAGAAATTATAGAAATGCTTTCTAATGGTAGTATTGATGGATTTATTTTATCATTATCTAAAGAAACCGAATTACAAAAAAACTTTACACATATAAAAAACACCATTAAACATGGAACGCCTATTGTTATGTTTGATCGAGTTGCCGAAGAAGTAGATTGTGATAAAGTAATCACTGACGATTATAATGGAGCATTAAGCACCATTAATTTTTTAGCTAACAAAGGACTTAAAAACATCGCTTTTGTGTCTACTATGAGTACTTTAAATATTGGTAAACAACGCTTTTTAGGATATAAAAAAGGATTAGAAATAGCCCGTTTACCTTATAACGAAAAATTAGTAGTCAATATTTTAGAAAAAGATTATAAAGAATATGAAAAAGTTTTAATCCCGCTTTTTAAAAACAATAAAGTTGATGGGGTTATAGCTACGGGAGAGTCTGCTGCTATCGCAGCAATGAAAGCTGCGAAAAAAAACGGATACGAAATACCTAAAGACGTTTCAGTTATCGCTTTTTCTAACGGAATTTTAGCACGTCATTCTAGCCCTAAACTTACTACGGTAAGCCAACATGGAGAAACAATGGGTGAAACGGCTACAGAAATGCTAATTGAAAGAATCGAAAACAAAAAACAACCTCACCAGTCAATTACGAAAGTAATTAAAACTGATTTGGTTGTTAGAGATTCAACCTATTAATTAAGGTTTTATTTTAATATCGGTAATGTTCAGGTTTAAAAGGCCCTTCAACAGAAACTCCAATATATTTTGCTTGGTCTTGGTTTAATTTAGTTAACTCAACACCAATTTTTGCCAAATGTAATCGAGCTACTTTTTCATCTAAATGCTTGGGTAACATATACACTTCATTTTTATACGCATCAGCATTATTCCAAAGTTCAATTTGAGCTAAAGTTTGGTTGGTAAATGAGTTAGACATTACAAAACTTGGGTGCCCTGTAGCACAACCTAAATTTACTAAACGCCCTTCTGCCAACACAATAATATCATTACCATCAATAGTATATTTATCAACTTGTGGTTTTATTTCAATTTTAGAATCACCGTAATTTGTATTTAACCAAGCCATATCAATTTCATTATCAAAATGACCAATATTACATACTACTGTTTTATCTTTCATCGCTTTAAAGTGTTCTGCTCGAACAATATCTTTATTTCCTGTAGTAGTAATTACAATATCAGCATTACCAACAACCGTTTCTAAACGCTTTACTTCAAAACCATCCATAGCTGCCTGCAAAGCACAAATGGGGTCAATTTCAGTAACCGTAACTATTGAGCCTGCTCCACGAAAAGACGCGGCAGTACCCTTACCTACATCGCCATAACCACAAACAACCACACGTTTACCCGCTAACATTAAATCGGTAGCACGACGAATAGCATCTACCGCCGATTCTTTACAACCGTATTTATTATCAAATTTAGATTTAGTAACCGAATCATTTACATTAATTGCAGGAATAGATAATGTTCCATTTTTAACACGCTCATACAAACGGTGAACTCCTGTAGTGGTTTCTTCTGATAAACCTTTTATATCTTCTGTTAATTCAGGATATTTATCCAATACCATATTGGTTAAATCACCACCGTCATCTAAAATCATATTTAAAGGCTTACGATCTTCACCAAAAAATAAGGTTTGCTCAATACACCAGTTAAATTCTTCTTCATTCATTCCTTTCCAAGCATATACTGCTGTACCTGCTGCCGCAATTGCTGCTGCCGCTTGGTCTTGTGTAGAAAAAATATTACAAGAACTCCACGTAACCTCGGCTCCTAAAGCCTGTAAAGTTTCTATTAAAACCGCTGTTTGAATAGTCATGTGTAAACATCCTGCAATTCTTGCACCTTTTAAAGGTTGCTTATCTTTATACTCTTCACGTAAGCTCATTAATCCTGGCATTTCTGCCTCTGCTAATTCAATTTCTTTTCTTCCCCAATCAGCTAAAGAAATATCTTTAACCTTAAAAGGAACATATGCCGCAGTTTTTGTACCCATATTTTTGTATATTTATATCTATATTTAAGTTTGCAAAATTACAAAATAACTTTCTAAAACATGCCCATCTACAAAACATTAACGGTAAACGAATACACTAAAGTTCTTATTTGGAAAATTGAAGAGTCTTTAAAAGAGCTTTCTGAAGGAATTTTTATGACAAAACAAAGTCAACAAAGAGTAAATCAAATGAAGTCTGATTTACATCAAAAAGGTTTTTTAAGTATTCGGCATTTATTAAAAGAAATTGGCTATACTGATAATGATTTAGAATATGATGAATACGGAAAACCTCATTTAAAAGATGGTAAATATATTTCTATTACACATTCATTTACATTTTGTGCAATTATTTTTTCTGAAAAACAACCTGTTGGAATTGATATTGAAAAACAACGAGATAAAATTTTAAAAATAGCCCATAAATTTACCCCTATTCAAGAATACAGAACCATAGCCAACACCGATGCTTTAATTAGTAAGTTAACTATTGTTTGGGGTGCCAAAGAAAGTTTGTATAAAATATATGGTAAAAAAAGCTTACTCTTTAGAGACCATATATATATTGAAGATTTTAAATTTGAAGACAAAAAAACTACTGGAGAAATTCGATATAAAGGCGAAACATTTTTATACAACATTTGTTTTTTAGAGTTCGAAGGCTTTACCTGCGTATATGCTTTTTAAATTAAACAAAACTATTTTTAAAGTTTTATAACTAAGCTTTTGCTCTCCAAAAACTTTTCTACCTTTGCCGTTTTAAATTATATACCTATATATAAACAATGGAAATTTCAGTAGAACTTACTTTAAGCCCTCTTCAAGACGAATTTGAGCAACCTATTATTGATTTTATAAAAAAGCTCAGAGCCTCAGGGTTAACCGTTTTAGAAAATCCGCTAAGCACACAAGTTTATGGCAATTACGACACCGTAATGAAGCTCTTAACTGCCGAAATAAAAAACACTTTTGAGTTAATCGATAAAGGTCTTTTATATATGAAAATCGTAAAAAGCGACCGCAGCGATTATGAGCCAACTTTTTAATTTTTTTTTTGGTCAATACGCCTCCTATAATCCTATTGATATTGGATTAGAAATTACAGCGGTTATCTTTGGATTTTTATCTGTTTGGTATTCAAAAAAAAATAACATTTGGGTATTTCCTGCCGGAATTATTAGCACCTTAATTTTTGTATATCTTTTATTAAAATGGGGTTTGCTAGGCGATATGATGATTAATGCTTACTATTTTATTATGAGCCTGTATGGATGGTACATTTGGACCCGAAAAGTAGACGCAACACATGTTACCCCAATATCTAGAACAACCCCTAAAGAAAAAAAACAAAGTATTTTTATTTTTATAGCAACCCTTATTTTTGTATTTGCTGTGTATACCATTTTTGGTAAATGGTCTTATTGGACTGCTTATGTAGATACCATTACTACCGCTATTTTCTTTGTAGGAATGTGGCTTATGGCAAAACGAAAAATAGAAAATTGGGTATATTGGATTATTGGTGATATTATATCGGTTCCACTTTATTTTTATAAAGGACTTACATTTACCAGTTTTCAATATTTAATTTTTACCTTTATGGCAATTGCAGGATATCTCGCATGGAAAAAAAGCTTAAGCAACGCCCTATAAACCTTATAAAAGTAGTTTTGTTTGGTCCTGAAAGCACTGGAAAAACAACACTTTCTATTGAATTAGCACGTCATTACCATACTGTTTGGGTTCCTGAATATGCCCGAGAATATTTACAAAACAAATGGAATAACGAAGGTAAAATATGTGAAAAAAAAGACATTATACCTATTGGTAGTGGACAAATAACGTTAGAAAATAACCTTGCAAGAAAAGCAAACAAAGTACTTATTTGCGATACCGACTTGTTAGAAACTAAAGTATATTCTGAAGAATATTATGATGGGTTTGTAGACCCAAAACTAAATGAAGCAGCTCTTAACAACACTTACAATATGTATTTTTTAACTTATATTGACACCCCTTGGGAAGCCGATGATTTAAGAGATAAACCCGAACAACGTATAGAGATGTTTACAGCATTCGAAAATGCTTTAATAAAGCATAAACGGCCTTATGTTTTACTAAAAGGAAATAAAAAAACGCGTTTAAAAACAGCCATTAAAGTTATTGACAAGCTTGTTGCAAACAAACAAAAACTATATTCCTATTCTAATACGTTAATTGATTGGGACATGCATTTTTTACACCAAAAAAACCCGTAAAAAATATGATAGGAATTGTATATAAATCTACAGGAAGTTGGTATTGGATTAAAAGCAACAATACCTTATATAAATGCCGAATTAAAGGCAAATTTAGAATTAAAGGCATTAAAACAACTAACCCTATTGCGGTAGGTGATAAAGTAGATTTTTTGCTTGAAACGAACAACGATGAAGAAACAGGAGTAATTACGAATATTTATGATAGAAAAAATTTTATTGTACGTAAATCGGTAAACTTATCAAAACAAACACATATTATTGCTGCAAATATAGACCAAGTATTTTTACTAATTACCATAAACAACCCTACCACTTTTACTACTTTTATTGATCGTTTTTTAGTTACTGCAGAAGCGTACTCTATAAAAACTATTTTAGTTTTTAATAAAATGGACACTTATGAAATTGAGCAACGTGCCGAAGTGCTATACTTAAAAGACATATACGAGCCTATTGGTTATGAGTGTATAGAAATATCGGCTCTTGAACATAAAAACATATCGCTCATTAAAGAAAAAATGAAAGGCAAAGTAAGCATGTTTGCAGGACATTCGGGAGTCGGAAAAACTACTTTATTAAATGCTATTGAGCCTAGCTTAGATTTAAAAACCAAAGCAATTTCTGAACAACACAAATTAGGACAACATACCACCACTTTTGCCGAAATGTTTGATTTGCCTTTTGGCGCGCAAATTATTGACACCCCTGGTATTAAAGGCTTTGGAGTAGTAGATATCGAAAAAAACGAATTAGGTGATTATTTTCCGGAATTTTTGGCTTTAAAACCCCAGTGTAAATTTAACAATTGTATTCACACAAACGAACCTCAATGTGCCGTAAAAGACGCCTTAGAAAATGAAGAAGTATCTTGGTCAAGGTATAAAAGCTATCTTCAAATTATGGAAGAAGAGCAGACACATTATCGTACCGACCTTTGGGAGTAAAATAAAAAAACCATCCAAAAAATGGATGGTTTTTTAGAACTAGTCATATTCTTTTATAAATTACCCTAAAGCAACTCGTTTAAAATCAGTTACAGAAACATTTCCTATAGATTTTACATAATCTGCAACACTAATTTTACTATCTTTAATAAATGCTTGATTTACTAAAGTATTATCTTTAAAGAAACGTTTAATTTTTCCTTTTGCTATATTATCTAGCATTGCTTCAGGTTTTCCTTCTGAACGTAATTGCTCTTTTGCAATTTCTATTTCTTTTTCTATAGTAGCCGCATCTACTCCGTCTTCATTTAAGGCAATCGGATTCATAGCTGCAGCTTGCATTGCTACATCTTTAGCAACAACATCAGCACCTTCTACTGCTGCAGACAAACCTACTAATGTAGCTATTTTATTACCTGCATGAATATATGACCCCACATAAGGAGCTTCTATTTTTTCAAAAGCATTGATGTCTAACTTCTCACCTATAACACCTGTTTGTTCAACTAATTTATCAGCAACGGTCATTCCTTCAAAATCAGCTGCTAAAAAATCTTGTTTTGAAGCATAGTTTAACGCTAATTCAGCTAATTGATTTGCTAAGCTTACAAAGCTTTCATTTTTCCCTACAAAATCAGTTTCGCAACCTAATACTATAGAAACACCAACGGTGTGGTCTTTGTTTACTTTTGCAATAGCAGCTCCTTCTGTTGATTCTCTATCAGCTCTTTTTGCTGCTACTTTTTGTCCTTTTTTGCGTAAAATTTCGATTGCTTTATCAAAATCGCCTTCTGCTTCTACTAATGCCTTTTTGCAATCCATCATGCCAGCACCAGTAATTTCTCTTAATTTTTTTACGTCTGAAGCGGTTATTTTAACCATGTTCATAATTATTATAGTTATGGTGTTGTAATGTTGAGCACAACATTACAACAGTTATACATTTATAATTTATTCTTTTTCTGCAGATGTTTGAGCCGCTACTTTTTCGGTATTACCCTCAGTTTCTTTAGCTGCTTTTTTTGCAGTTTCTTTTTCTGTTTTAGCTTTTTCTTTATCTGCTTTTCTTTCAGATAAACCTTCAGAAATTGATGCTGCTACATACTCTAATACTTTGTTAATTGATTTTGAAGCATCGTCGTTTGATGGAATTACAAAATCAATAGGTCTTGGATCAGAATTGGTATCAACCATAGCAAAAATTGGAATATTTAATTTTTGTGCTTCAGCAATAGCAATGTGTTCTTTTTTCACATCAATTACAAATAAAGCTCCTGGTAAACGAGTCATATCAGAAATTGAACCTAAGTTTTTTTCTAATTTTTCGCGTTGACGGTTAATTTGTAATTTTTCTCTTTTAGATAAGGCATCAAAAGATCCATCTTGCTTCATTCTATCAATAGAAGCCATTTTTTTTACGGCTTTACGAATAGTAACAAAGTTTGTTAACATACCTCCTGGCCATCTTTCTGTAATATAAGGCATGCTTACAGATTTTGCTTTTTCTGCAACAATATCTTTTGCTTGTTTTTTTGTAGCAACAAATAAAATTTTACGTCCAGAATTTGCAATTTTCTGTAGTGCAGCAGAAGCTTCTTCTATTTTAGCTGCCGTTTTATATAAATCGATAATGTGTACACCATTACGCTCTGTATAAATATACGGAGCCATGTTAGGGTTCCATTTTCTGGTTAAGTGACCAAAGTGCACGCCACTTTCTAATAATTCTTGAATGTTAATGTTTGCCATTTTTAAAATGTGTTTACTTTCTGTTTATAGCAATGGTTAAGTAGTCTTTCGAGTCTTATCCATTTAGATGCTAAACGGTTAAAAATTGATTTATTATTATCCGTTCTATAACGTTTATTTTAACGTTTAGAGAACTGGAATTTCTTACGTGCTTTCTTTTGACCGAATTTTTTACGCTCTACCATTCTTGGATCACGTGTTAATAAACCTTCTGGTTTTAAGACAGCTTTATTTTCTTCGTTAATTTCTACTAAAGCTCTAGTAATTGCTAAACGAACAGCTTCTGCTTGCCCAGTAACACCACCACCATATACATTTACTTTTACATCGTAACTAGTTAAGTTTTCAGTTAACATTAATGGTTGTTGAACTTTATATTGTAAAGTAGGAGTTGTAAAATAACTTTTAAACTCTCTCTTGTTTACTGTAATGTTTCCTTTACCTTCTGAAACATAAACACGAGCAACTGCTGTTTTTCTTCTACCTATTTTGTGTACTGTTTCCATTATTTAAGATCGTTAAGGTTAATTGTTTTTGGTTTTTGAGCTTCTTGTGCGTGCTCAGCACCAACATATACATATAAGTTTTTGAATAATGCGTTACCTAATCTGTTTTTAGGTAACATCCCTTTTACTGCTTTTTCTACTAATCTCGTAGGATCTTTTTCGAACATCTCTGTTGCAGTTAACGATCTTTGACCTCCTGGATAACCTGTGTGACGGATGTATGATTTATCAGTCCACTTTTTACCTGTTAGGTTAATTTTTTCTGCGTTGATAATTACCACATTATCTCCACAATCTACATGAGGAGTATAATTTGGTTTATATTTACCTCTAATTAGCTTTGCTACCTTAGAAGCTAGACGACCCAACGTTTGCCCGTCCGCATCAACTAAAACCCACTCTTTATTTACTGTGGCGCTATTAGCTGATACTGTTTTGTAACTTAATGTGTTCATAATTACACGCTTAGTTTTTGTTTATTAATTATTTTTATTACCCTTAAAAAAGGTCTGCAAATGTACAACTATTTATTTGATTAACAAATCGTTGTTATTCTTATTTATTTATTGAACGTAAAAAATATTTTTTTTAGATTTTTAGAAACACTAAGAACAAATATAACTACCTCATTAAAAGCAAATTAACCCTAAACCAATATTGTTTTGAATGAATCAAATTAATTTGAAAAATTAAAGGCAATTTTGTTTATTTTTTAGATTAATTATTACCTACATCAAGCACAATAATATTAAACAAAAAAAGACCATCAATTATGACGGTCTTTTTTTGTTATATTTTTAAATATATTATTCTGGTTTTTGCTCTAAAATTTCAAAGAATTGTTCTAGCTTAGGCAAAATAACAATTCTTGTTCTTCTATTTGTTGCTCTACCATCAACAGTGTCATTAGACTCTATAGGAACATATTCTGAACGTCCAGCCGCAATTAAACGACCTGGGTCAATAGAAAAATCATTTTGCAATACTCTAACAACAGCTGTAGCTCGTTTTACACTTAAATCCCAGTTATCTTTAATACAACTGTTAGAAATTGGCACGTTATCAGTATAGCCTTCTACTTGCACTTCCATCTCAGGTTTAGTAGCTACCACTTTTGCCACTTTACCTAACACTTCTTTTGCGCGTTGTGAAACAACAGCACTACCACTATTAAATAATAATTTATCAGCAATAGAAATATACACTACTGTTTTTTCTACATTAATTTGAATATCATGATCTTGAATACCTGCATCTAATTCTTTCTTTAAGTGAAAAGCAAGTGCTAAATTAATAGAATCTTTTCTAGACATTGCATCTCTAACCCCATTAATATATTTATCTTTTTCACTTAATTGCGATACTACATTTTTAATATTATCACTTGCCGATTGGGTTAAAACCGTAAGATTTTCAACTTGCTTAACTGCCTGAGCTTTATCTGCTTTTAAATCTTTTACTTGATTTTCAAGCAATTCTACTTTTCCTTCTAAACCTGAAACATTGGTTGCTCCTGTAGTCTTATCAATTAAACACTTTTGTAAAGACGCCTTAGTATTTACCAATTCTTTTGCCGCTCTATTATATTTTGCTTGCAACGCTTCAAACTCTTTTTTAGAAGCACACGAAGTCGCAATTATTGCAAAAACTGATAAAAAGATTATTTTTTTCATTTTGTAGTTATTAGATTTTAGTTTTCAAAAGTAATAAAATGAGTTTATAAATACCGTATTTATTAATATTTTATGATAATTTTATGTATTACTTTTGCAAACTTACACTATCATAACCATGAAAAAAATTAATATTCTATTTTTTCTAGCTATCACTATTATAACTACTTCTTGTAAAAAAAATGAAGTTAAACAAACACGATTAACAGGAGGTGTTTTTGGTACAAGTTACTCCCTTATTTACGATTCAAACATTAACTATCAAAAACAAATAGACCATTTATTTGACCAACTAAACAAGTCAATGTCTAATTATCAAACCAACTCTATTATTTCAAAAGTTAATAGAAATGAAATTGACTCGGTAGATACTTATTTTAAAAATGTATACAAGGCTTCTCAAAAAATATATACTGAAACGAAAGGTGTTTTCGACCCAACAATAGGCACATTAGTTAATGCATACGGATTTGGTTCTGGAAAAAAAATTAAGCACATCGATAGCTTAAAGCGCGACAGCTTACTACAATTTGTAGGGCTTAATAAAACACAGCTTATAAATAATAAAATAACAAAACCTAAAGGAACATTTATCGATTTTAATGCTATAGCAAAAGGATATGCGGTAGATGTAATTGCTAATTTTTTAGAACAACAGCAATGCAATAATTATGTGGTTGAAATTGGCGGCGAAATTCGAGTTAAAGGACGAAACAACAAAAAAAAATCTTCTTGGAAAATTGGTATCGACGACCCCAAATTTGATGGTACCGAAAGCTATTCTAAAATTATTAGTTTAACAAATTGCGCAATGGCAACCTCTGGCACCTATAGAAAATTTAAAGTTGATGAAAACGGAAATCGCTATGCACATATTATAAATGCTCTAACAGGCAGCCCAAGCAAAACCAATGTTTTAAGTGTATCCGTAATCGCAAAAAACTGCATGGTAGCAGATGGGTATGCAACGGCTTTTCAAGCAATGGGTATAAAAAAAGTAACGGAGTTTTTAAAAACACACCCTGAGCTACAAGTCTATTTTATTTTTGAAGACAATAACAAAACATTAAAAACACTAAATCTAAACGGGTTTCCTGAGTAAGTACTGATAAAAATTAGAACGCCTGCAAAACCAAGCTTTATTTAATTGTTACGAAATAAAAACTTTAACACAGCTTTCTAAAAATGCATTTTTACAGTTATTTAGTAAGTATATATTAAAATTTAACCCCAAAAAGTATTCGATTTTCATACCTCGCATTAAAACAAGAACGAGCAAAATCTAGCCGTAAAAAACGCCATTTACCAATACCTATATTATCTAAACCAATGGCAAATTCAGTATATGGTTTATTTTTTGCAGTAAACAATCCTTTAGCACTAGCAACCAAATAAAAATTCAACCTATTTAACAACGGCATTTTACTTAACAATGCTCCTTTAAAATTATACTCTCCATGCAATTCTGAAAACTTATCATTACTACTTAATTTATAATACGGAAGCATATAAAAACTATTTACATAATTATTTTTAGAAGTAACTAACAAACGGTTACCATTAAAATGAGCATAATCTATAAACGGAATATCTTTTTTTTCAAAAAACAACCCTGCTTTTGTTTTATATGTAAACTCACCCCAATTACCCAAGCTAACCTGTTGATATAGTTGCGAAAAAACAACATCAGAATTCCATTGAGTATTACCTGAGCCAAAATTCTTTTTATAACCAATATACAACGATGGGTATTTGCGATTAATAAGATTATATTTTCCATCAGGATAAGACAAGTATTTTTGCCCAAAATTAATGTTTGCTCCCAAAGAAAAAATCCACATATGATGTGGCGTAAATGCCGAAGTAAAATTATTTGGCTCTTGTGGGTTGTTAGATGTATAATCTACATTAGCTTGAGGAAACATAACATAATCGGTAGTATTATACAAAGGTTTTCTATTAGCAAATTCTAAAGAAGAAAACATCTGTATTCCATTAGTAACCTCTTCTGAAAAAGAAGCTTTAACAAAGGTTTTTTCATAAATTTTTAAATAATTTCGCTCAAATGCTATAGAACTTATCGTATTCCAAAACTTAGAAATTGGTTTTTTTGAGTTAAATTGCGGCGTAGCAACTCCTCCTGAAATAGTTAAAAAGGGTTTTGTTATATTATTCCATTGGTAATTAAAATAAGCTGTAGAACGCACTTTTTTTTCTGAAAAACCATAATTAATATCGGCACCAAAAGCAATATGGTTCTCTTTCTTATTAAATGATTTTAGATACTTAATTCCTACAGATGAATTCCAACCTTGTACCGTATTAAAATTTAGTTTTTCAATAGGTGATAAAAATTTTATCGACCACTTGTTATAAGAATCTTTATAGGTATAACCCGAAAGAATATCAAACGGTTTAAACTTATTGTTTTTCACATCGATAGAATCTAAATACTTTTTAGACTCTCTAAACGTTTTAATACTGTCTTTTAATTTATAATCTGATAGTTCCTCTGCCGTTAGAGCAACAGGTCGTATTTTATTCCAATACGCTGTGTCTTTTTTTGTAGCATTTTTAGCAAACGAAAGTATTTCTCTATTAAAAGTATTTTTAGTAAACTTAGTATTAAAATTGTAATTAGAATACACTGCCGAAAAACGCCCATTAAAATTAAACCCAAACATACCTGCTTTAAAATCAATAGTTTGAGTTATAGGCACCCATGCCTTATTTTTTATCGAAAAATTATAATTCTGTTTAATATGTAACGAATCAACCATAGGTGTACTTATTTGAGCACCTGTAATAATAACATCAGCTCCATAAACAGCCCAATCGCCTTCAACAATATAAATAAACCCACTAAAAACACGATCGTTTTTTCGTTTAGGTAACAGCTGAATTTTATTAATTAACCTTTGATTTTTATCGTAAAAAACACCTGCTAATTTATAATTATAATACCCAAAAGCTCCGTTGGCTATTGGTGAAATTACTTTAACATTTGCTAACGTAAAAGAATTTTGATAAAAGTTAAAATTTACACTTTCTGCCTGATTAAAAGAAATTCCGTTATCTTTTCCGCTAACTTTCGAGGCAATAATATGTTCTTTAAAATGATGAGGCTTTTTTTGAAAAGCAATTTTTGAAACTGTTTCAGATAAATATACCACACCACTTCTAGTAGAATCTAGCCCCCCTCCCACATCACCAACATCCTTCCCTAAAAATTTTTCAGGAAAGTTCTTTACCCTAAACAATCCGCGAGAATAAAAATCGGCGGTATATGCAGCAAATTTATCTGTATTTTTATCTTTATTAGCAATCGCTTTCCTAATA
This sequence comes from Tenacibaculum sp. UWU-22, assembly GCF_041021355.1. Taxonomy (NCBI): domain Bacteria; kingdom Pseudomonadati; phylum Bacteroidota; class Flavobacteriia; order Flavobacteriales; family Flavobacteriaceae; genus Tenacibaculum; species Tenacibaculum sp. UWU-22. The sequence goes on from NZ_JBFNGP010000001.1 coordinate 612,392, forward strand.
ATTTTATTTGCAGTATTTTCTTTCGACGAAACTAACACTTCATTTAACACAACTTCTTGTTCGTTTAACACAACATTTAATATGTAAGGAAATGAATTAATTTCAACTGTTTTTTTAATGGTTTTATATCCTAACATTTGAAAAACTAAGGTATATGTGCCTTTTTTTGAAAGTGTTAATTCGTAATCTCCACTCGTATTCGTTGTTGTACCCGTAATGGAGTTTTCTAAATATATGCTTACAAAAGAAAGTGGATGGTTTTTGACATCAGTAACTTTTCCTTTAAGTTGACAAAAAACACATGAAGAGTATACTAAAAATAATACGGTTATATTTTTCATAGACATAAGTTAGCAATAACAAACATAGCTAAAAAACTTTATGCTAAATATCTAAGAAATATTAAATTATATATAATTATTTATTAAAAGAGCACACCATACAACATCACTTAACCGTATCTTTTTTTTGTTTCTTTTTGCCAAATAAACCACCAATTACATCAGTCACTTTTTTAACCGTTTGTGTTTTTATGTCTGTAGTATTAGTGGTTGAACTATCTTTCTTTTTATTTCCTAATAATCCATCTAAAGTATTATTTATTAAGTTCTTTTTCTGTTGCTCAATTAATTTTTGAGTTAACTTAGTAATTGACGAAGATAAATCTGTTGTTACAGAAGGATTTGTCATATCTCCTGTAATAACAGCAGTAACTGGCACGGTTATATTTTGCTGGTCTTTAGCACTTAATTTTGAAAGTAATGCTTGCACTTGATTACCCAAGTATTTCGCAGGCACATTAAGTGTTACATTATAGTTTATGGTTTTATCAAACCCATGACTACCATCAACAGTAATCCCTATATCTTTATATTTTAAATTGAAAGGTTTTACCGCTACTTGTCCATTTTTAAATGACACATAAGTTTTAACATCCGATAAATCAAGTTTAGTTAAATCTATAAACGATAATTTATCGCTCAACAAACTCAATACTTTTGTTTTATCTGTACGAATACTCGTGGTTAACAATTCTGCTAGGGCATTTCCAGAAATTGAAGCAAGATTTGGCGTAAAATCGCTATTTAAACTTCCCGACAAAGTAATATCTGAATTTAATTTTCCTTTCATTGCCCCTGCAATAGGGCTCAACACCTGTAGTAATTCTAGCCCTGTAAACGATTGTGCTATATCAAACGACTTAACACCTAACTTCATATTAAAGGTAGGTTGTTTTTGCTGGGTATTCACCTCTCCATTTAATCCTATTTGACCGTTAAAAATATTAGCATCTACATCTTTTAGAAGAGCTTTTTCATCTTTTAAAATCAATTCTCCTTTTACCTTTTCTAAAGTTAAATTATCATAATGTACCGTTTGGGCATTTGCAATTATAGAGCAGTCTAAAAAAGCAGGAATTTTTAATGATTCTGTGGGCTCATTATTTTGAGTGGATTCTTTTTTATTATCAACAGCATCAGTATTTTCTTCCATAAAATCACTCACATAAAAATTATTAGAGTTTACCGTAAAATTACCTTGCAGCTTGTTATCGGAAAGTAAAAAACCTAATAAATTTTTTAGGGTTCCCGTTGCATTTAAATCACTTTTACCTGTAGTAGCATTAAACTTTGACAATAAAACACGACCTGGAGTAAAATTAACCTCTGTATTTTTAATATGTATCGGGTTTACCATGTCTTTTGAAGAAAAAACAAAATTATGAACCTCCATTTTACCGTTATTTTTAATACGCTCTAAGGTATTATTCTCAATCGCCTTAACATCAAATTGTGTATGTAAATCTGCTTTTAAAATTCCGCTTAACTCATTTTTAAAATCGATAGGATATGCTTTATTAATATTAGCAAGATTTAATGTGCCTTTTAAGTCAGCATCTATTTTAGGATTGGTTGTTAAATTATACACCTTTCCATTTCCAGAAAAAACATCTTCATCTATTTTAAACGACAAATTATTAACCGCCATAAAAGTATTTTCGGTTTTACCCGTTGTGTTTTTTAGCTCTGCATCTATACGTATGTTTTCAACTCTTTTAGGTAAATCAGGATATTTAAATGATGCATTATCAGATTTCATTGAAATTGTTAGTTTCGGAATGTGATTATCATCAATAATTCCATTTATTTTTCCATTTACACTAAAGTTTCCAGAGGTAGCTACATTAGCAATATTTTTTGTGTATGTTTCAGGAATTAACCCTAAAAAATTTTTAAAGTCTGATGAAGGTGTTTTAAAATTAACATTAACTTCTTGATTGTTGTCGTTTATTTGAACATACCCATCAAAAACTAACGGAAGGTTATTAATTTTTGCTTCATTTTTTAAAAACGAAAACTTCTTGTTATTTAAATCTACTCCTAAAACCGCATCTAGTTCTATTTTTTGATTTTTAGCATACGCGTTTCCATCCATTGCAAAAGAAACCAAAGCCGTACTTTTTGTGTTTAATTCTGAATTTGACTGAGAAAAATCACCGCTACCACTATGGTTAAAATCAGCTAATTTAAAATTTAATTTACTTTGTTTATCGTTATAGTTAATTATTGAATTTGTAATTGCATACGAGTTGAGAGAAAACGTAAAAGGAGTTTGACTTTCTGGCTTAGTATCTTCTGCTTCAGCTACTTTTTCTATATTATAATTAGCCTCTCCTTTTTCGTTAATTAATACATTTACTAAAGCATTATCAACCGAAAAAGATTGAATATGTAATTGCTCTGACGTTTTTTTAAAAAGCTCGGTAAGTTTAAATTTTAAATTTACTTCTTTGGCGTAAACTAAAGTATCGCCTTTAAAAGGAGCATTATTAATTACCGTTATATTAGAAAGTTGTACCGATGCATTAGGAAAATTTCTAAGTAAACTCAGGTTTGAGTTGCTAAAATCAACTTGTGCATTTACATTATTATTAATAGTTGTTTTTATCAAATCCATTATTTTATCTTGAAACAAAAACGGAACACTGATAAGAATAATTAGAAAAGCAACAACAACCCCTAGTATTATTTTATATATCTTTTTCATAATGACTAAAATTTACCACACATATAATTAACGAACAAAGTTCAATAATTATTTACAAATAAAAAGTGAAGATAATTATAAATTTTGTTTTGGTAATTTTGCATCGATAAAACCGTATATCTTGATAAAAAAGCAAACCTATTCAAACCTTATTAAAACCGAAGCAAAACGTTTGGGTTTTTTAGATTGCGGCATTGCAAAAGCTGATTTTTTAGAAGACGAAGCTCCACGACTAGAAAAATGGCTTACCAATGGGTTTCACGGAAAAATGAGCTACATGGAAAATTATTTCGACAAACGTCTTGACCCCCGATTATTGGTCGACGGCGCAAAATCGGTAATTTCATTAAGTTATAATTATTTTCCTAAAAACGCTCAAAAAAAAGACAGCTATAAAATTGCAAAATATGCATACGGAGAAGATTATCACACAATCATTAAAAAAAAATTATTTGAATTATTAAGTACTATTCGCGATAAAATTGGCAACGTTAATGGACGTGCATTTGTAGACTCCGCCCCCGTTTTAGAGCGTGCTTGGGCAAAAAAGTCGGGGTTAGGATGGACAGGAAAACACACCTTACTTATTCAAAAAAAACAAGGTTCATTCTTTTTTTTAGCTCACTTAATTATTGACTTAGAACTCGAATACGACACCCCTTTTACCACCAACCATTGTGGCTCTTGCACCAAATGTATTGACGCCTGCCCTACCCAAGCCATTTTACCCAACAACACATTAGATGCCAGCAAATGTATTTCTTATGCAACTATTGAACTGAAAGAAAATATTCCCACAACATTTAAAAATAAAATGGAAAATTGGATTTTTGGTTGCGACATTTGTCAAGATGTTTGTCCTTGGAATCGTTTTTCAAAACCCCACAACGAACCTTTATTTAATGCTAAAGAAAACATGCTAGCGTTTACAAAAAAAGACTGGCAAGAAATTACCGAAGAAACTTTTAAAAAAGTATTTAAAAAATCAGCCGTTAAGCGAGCAAAATTTTTAGGTTTACAAAGAAATATTCAATTTTTACAAGATTAGCTTTTTGTAGATTTTCTTATTACTAAATCTGTATCTAAAACAAGCTCTTTAAATTGTATCGATTTATTTTTCTTTTTATTATTAATTTCTTTTAAAAGCAATTTAAATGCTTTTTTTCCCATAGCATACCCTGGTTGATCTATTGTAGTTAAAGATGGCGATATTACCGAAGACATAAACCAATTGCTAAACCCTACAATACTTATTTGTTCAGGAATTTTTATTCCCAATTTATTAAACTCTGCTATAGCACCAATAGCCACCAAATCAGTATTTATAAAAATACCATCTACATTTTTATGGTCTTTTAAAAGTTGTCTAGCGTAAAACCCACCTTCTTCAAAACTCATCTTATCTAAAACATACACTAAAGAAGCATCGTAAGTTAACCCATTATCAACTATTGCTTGTTTGTAGCCCAAAAATCTATCAATAGAATTCTGAGGCAATAAAGGCCCTCTAAAATGAGCTATTCTTTTACAACCAATATCAATCAAATGTTGAGTAGCTTGATAAGCCGCTTTTCTATCATCTATAATCACTTTAGAGCATTTTACAATTTTTGCTATTTTATCAAACATAACAAGAGGCGTTTCTTGCTCAAGAACTGAATTAATATGACTATAATCGGCAGTACCATTGGCTAAAGAAATCAATATCCCATCAACACGTTTACTTAACAATAAATCTATTTGTTTTTTTTCTAAATCATATAATTCTCCTGACTGAAGTATAATTACCAAATATCCTTTTTTTTCAGCCTGTGAAAGAATTCCTTTTATTACACTAGAAAAAAAATGATGTACAATCTCTGGAATAATTAGCCCAATAGTTTTCGATTCTTTAGTTCTTAAATTAACCGCAAACGAATTAGGCTTATAATTTAACATTGCTGCGGTTTCTTTAACCATTTTTTTTGTTTTCTTACTTACATCAGGATAATCTTTTAGTGCTTTAGAAACTGTAGTTACAGAAATTCCTAATTTCTCTGCAATAAGCTTTAAGGTTACTACCGCCATAGTTAAATTTAATAATAATTGCTAATATAATTAAAAAATCGAAAACGTTTTCGTAAAATCGAAAACGTTTTCGATTAAAAAAATAAACTATTATTTATTATCTAATGTTAAATTAGCCTTAAAACATTAACCAATTATTTACTAAATTAATAATAAAATGGAAAAAATAATGCAAATAAAAAAAATAGCGATTATGTTATTTTTACTTACTTCTGTAACATTAGTAGGGCAATCGACAATTTCTGGTACAGTAAAAGACCTAAACGGAGAGGCTATTCCTGGAGTAAATGTATATTTAAAAGGAACCTCTTTAGGAGCAAATTCTGATATTGATGGTAATTACGAAATTAAAAATGTAAGTAACGGAACATATACTTTAGTTGCTTCGTATGTTGGCTTTGATAATTTCACCCAACAAGTAACCATAAATTCTAGTAACATTACTGTAAATGCTACTATTAAAGAAAATTCAGAATCATTAGATGAAGTTATCGTAACTGGGGTAACAAATCCAAAGTCTAAATTAGAATCAAGCGTATCTATAACCACCATGAAGCCGAATGTAATTACTGAGTCGGCTCCAAGAACAACCGCTGAAATTTTTAGAACTATCCCTGGAATACGGTCAGAATCTTCAGGTGGCGAAGGTAACTCTAATATTGCTGTAAGAGGGGTACCTATTTCATCAGGAGGATCAAAATACGTACAATTACAAGAAGACGGATTACCCGTTTTATTATTTGGCGACATCTCTTTTGCAACTGCCGATATCTTTACACGTTTCGACTCTAACATTTCTAGAATCGAAGCAGTTAGAGGAGGTTCAGCATCAACAGAATCTTCTAATTCACCAGGAGGAATTATTAACCTTATAAGCAAAACAGGCAAAGTTAGTGGCGGTTCTATAGGAACAACTTTTGGGCTAGACTACAATTCTCTTAGAACAGATTTTAACTATGGCAGCTCTATTGACGAAAATCTTTATTTTCATCTAGGCGGTTTTTATAGAGTTGGAGAAGGCATACGTGAAACTGGATTTACCGCAAACAACGGAGGTCAGTTTAAATTTAATATTACTAAAGAGTTCGAAGGTGGTTATGTAAGATTAAGCGCAAAATATTTAAATGACAAAACAGCCGCATATTTACCAATGCCTATCGCAGTTTCTGGAACAAACAGCGACCCAACTTGGGAAGACGCACCAAATTTTAGTGCCACCAAAGGCACATCACACACACCTTATTTAACACAAAATATTGGTTTAGGTGCTGACGGACAACTAAGAAGAGGTTTTGTAAAAGACGGAATGAACCCTGTTTCTACCGCTATAGGACTAGATGCTTCTTTTGACCTAGGTGAAGGATGGAAAATAAAAAACAATGGGCGGTTTTCTGTAAATAATGGAAATTTTGTTTCTCCTTTTCCTGCTCAAGTAGCTACAGCCACAGATATTGGAAATTCTTTTGGCGCAGGAACAACATTAAAATTCGCTAACGATAATTCTACCGTATCTGCAAATAGTTTAGTTTCTAGAATACACATGTTTGATGTAGAATTAAACAACTTCAATAACTTTATGAATGATTTTAAGCTTACAAAATCTTTTGAAAACATTGATGTTACAATAGGGTACTTTAAATCAATGCAAAACATATCAATGTCTTGGTTATGGAACTCTTATTTACAAGAAGTAAGTGATGATAAAGCAAGACTAATAAATGCTTTTGATGCAAGCAACAATGCATTAAGCGATAACGGATTATATGCCTACGGAGTACCTTTTTGGGGTAACTGCTGTACAAGAAATTACGACACTCAATACAATGTTTCTGCTCCATACGCAAGCGTTTCTATTGTAGCTTCTGACAGACTTAATATAGACGGAAGTATTCGTTTTGACAGAGGTAAAGTAGATGGTTCTTTTGCTGGAACTGTACAAACCACCGTTGATGTAAATAACGACGGTAATATTTCAAACCCAGAAAAAAGTGTTTCTGCGATTGATAATGCAAATCCTACAGCAGTAAACTACGATTACAACTATGTTTCATACTCATTTGGCGCAAATTATAAATTAGACGACAAACAAGCCTTATTTGCAAGATATAGTAGAGGAGCTTCTGCTAAAGCTGACAGAATTTTATTTTCTGGATTAGATTACTTTGATGGCAATAAAATAAACGCTCTAGACTTTATTAATCAAGCAGAACTTGGTTATAAAAAAGGCTTTGAAAACGGAGCTTTGTACGCAACATTGTTTTATGCTAAAACCCAAGAACAAGGTGGCTTTGAAGCAACATCTAACAGTATTATAGAAAACGACTATAAATCGATGGGGGTAGAACTTGAGGGCTCATATAAACTCAGTGATAAATTTGGTATGAGAGGTGGTTTAACGTATACTAATGCTAAAATTAATTCGGGTAGCCTTGAAGGGAACACTCCAAGAAGACAACCTAAATTTATTTATAACGTAATACCTACGTATAGTTTTGGAGCCAAAAATCAAAACCTATTAGGTTTAAGTTTTATAGGACAAAGTAAAGCATTTGCTCAAGACGAAAACAAATTAGTAATGCCTGGTTTTGTTATCATAAATGGGTTTTTAAATGTTGGAATTACTCAAAATTTAAGCACTAATTTATCTGCAAACAATATTTTTGACACCTTAGGTATTACAGAATCAGAAGAAGGTAGTATAACAGAAGGTCAAGTAAACTATGTTAGAGCTAGACCTGTTCCTGGAAAATCTATATCTTTAGGAGTACGATATACATTTTAATTAATGCTTGATAAATAAATTTTGAATTAAAAGAAAAATAGTAGAGCCAATGACACTACTTTCATTGGCTCTTTAAATAACGCACTCTCTAAATTGCATATAAATCATGATAAAAAAACCAAATTTAAGTTTCTGGCAAATATTTAATATGAATGTTGGTTTTTTAGGTATTCAATATAGTTTTGGCTTACAACAAACCGCAGTAAATCCTATTTTTTCATTTTTAGGCGCCAATCACGGCGACTTACCCTTATTAAATCTTGCAGGCCCCGTAACAGGTTTAATTATTCAACCTATAATCGGTGCCATTTCCGATAAAACTTGGTCTCCTCGTTGGGGAAGAAGAAAACCGTTTTTTTTAATTGGCGCATTAATAGGCAGTTTGTGTTTATTTGCTTTCCCTTTTAGCCCTTCGCTTTGGTTTGCAGTAGGGTTATTATGGATTTTAGATGTTGGCAACAATATGGCAATGGAACCTTATCGTGCTTTTGTTGGTGACAAACTACCTAACAACCAGTTAAGTTTTGGTTACCAAATGCAAAGCCTATTTGTTGGGGCTGGTATAGTATTGGCAAATGCATCAATATTTCTTTTTCAAGATTGGTTTGGCGGCGTCGACGTTGAAAACAACTCAACTACAGGCATACCCAAATGGCTTTATTATTCATTTTTTATAGGCGCCATATTATCAGTAGCTACTATTTTATGGTCTGTTTTAAAAACACCTGAAATTCCACCATCTGATAAAGAATTAGAAGACATTAAAAAAGAGAAAGCGCTACCTCTTTTAGACCGAATAAAAAGGCCTTTTTTAGAAATTATTGTAGCCATTAAAGATATGCCTAAATTTATGTGGAAACTCTCGGGGGTTTATCTATTTCAATGGTACGCCCTTTTTATTTATTGGCAATTTATTGCGCCAATGTTTGAAGAAAATATTGGATTTAATAAATCAGAAGCTTTGAGTCAAGCTGCCAAAATGAACACCACTTATAATGTTTCAACAATAATTTTTGCTTTAGTTTTAGTGCCGTTAACATTAAAATTTGGCGGCAAAAAAGTATATGTTTTAAGTCTTTTTTTAACGGGTGTCGCCATGCTTAGCCTACCCTATATACACGACCCTTTGTTTGTACTACTGCCAATGATTTTATTTGGCATTGGTTGGGCAGCTATGATGGGCATTCCATACACTATGGTTTCGAAAATTGTACCACAAGAACGACGTGGCGTTTATATGGGTATTTTAAATATGATGATTGTAATTCCGATGGGAATTCAAACAGTAACTTTTGGCCCTGTAATGAAGTTTTTTTTAAAAAACAGTGCGGTAAATGCTATTTTATTTGGCGGATTCTTTTTTTTAATATCTGGCGTACTAGCCCTACGGCTTAAACAACCAAAAGCAAATACCGAAATTCAAAATAATTCAATTAAAGCCAATTCTTAATTATAACATAAACCCTTAAGATAAATAATTTTGACACAGAATATAAAAAACATAGATATTTTATGTGTTGGTGAAGTTTTAGTAGATTTTATTGGTCATCAAACAAATGTACTTATCAATAATACTAAAGATTACCATCGATATCTAGGCGGTTCTCCTGCAAATGTAGCCATGAACACTTCTAGACTGGGGTTACAATCAATTATGATTGCTACTGTTGGCAATGATGGTTTTGGAGACTATATTTTTAAAAAATTTGAAGAAATCAACATCAGCACAAAACATTTAAAAAAAACAAATCTTAAAAACACAAGCGTAATTTTTATATCTAAATCTAAAGGAACTCCTGATTTTATTCCTTACAGAGGAGCTGATTCTGAAATTTTAGAACATCAAATACCGAAAGAATTACTTTTAAAAACAAAAATATTTCATACCACTTGTTTTGCCTTAAGCAAACAACCTGCACAAACCACTATTTTAAAAAAGGCTAATGAAGCCTTTAATTTGGGTTGCCAGTTAAGCATTGATCTTAACTATGCAAAAAAATTGTGGAACAGTCAGCAAGAAGCCTTGACTGTAATTAAAGAATACTGCAAATTTAACCCCCTAATTAAAATTAGCGAAGATGATATGTATCGCCTTTTTGAAAAAAAATTACCCCATAAAGAAATCTTTGATTTTTTTCATAACCAAGGTGTAGAAATCGTATGCCTTACTCTAGGTAGCCATGGCGTTAAATTATCAAAAAAAGGAGACGACATTATAACATTACCTGCTATAAAAGTAGAAAAGGTAATCGATACAACTGGTGCTGGAGATGCTTTTTGGTCTGGTTTTTTATATGCTTATATCAACAAAAAACCAATAAAACAATGTTTAGAAATAGCTCTAAAACTAGCTGCTTTAAAACTACAAAATATAGGTCGGTTACCTAGCAATATCAATATTATATCAGAGTTACTATAAAATTAACCCAAACTAGAAACGTAAAATTATGATTACTCAAGGTGTAATGCTAAATGCATATCCAGATAGTATAGGAAAAACACTTTCTGACACTATAGCAATGCTTAAAAAAAAAGAATTTAAAAATGTATTTTCTTTGTTTTATGTATTACCTACTTTTTTTAATAGTGATTTAGACAGAGGATTTTCTATTATAGATTACAATCTTAACAAAAACTTAGTTTCAAAAACCGATTTAGAAACCTTAAAAACCCTCGGCATCGAATTAAAACTAGATATTGTTTTAAATCACTTATCTGTTGCCTCACCTCAGTTTAAAGATTTATTACAAAATGGCGAAAATTCTGAATTTAAAAACTTTTTTATTAATTGGAATGAGTTTTGGAAAAATAACGGAACCATTAATGATGAAGGAATTGTGATTCCAAAAAAAGAATTTCTCAATAAATTATTTATGAGAAAGTCTGGGCTTCCTATTTTAAAAGTTCCTTTTCCAGACGGAACTGAAAAACCTTACTGGAACACCTTTTACCAACAAATTGAATATAAAAAAATTACTCCTGAAAAACTAGTAATATCACAGTTAAACGGAACACAAAAATCACACCTCTGTAAAAAAATAAATAACGCTATTGACCAAAATAAAGATATAGCTAGCATCGATTTTAACGAACTCAACCAATATAAAACGCAAATTTTAAAAATTGTAAAGGCTAATGCTACCTTATTAGGACAAATGGATGTAAATGCCAAGTCTGACTTAGTTTGGAAATTTTATACCGAAACCCTCAATAAAATTAACAACTACGGGTGTAAAATACTTCGTTTAGATGCCTTTGCATATTTACATAAAGAAGTTGGGCAAACTAATTTTTTTAATACCCCTGGCACTTGGCAATATTTAAAAAAAATAAAAAAAATTGCCTCTAAAAACAACCTTATGCTTTTGCCTGAAATTCATGCAGAATATGGCGCAAAATTACACAATCAAGTTGCAGAAAAAGGGTATCATGTTTACGATTTTTTCTTGCCAGGGCTCATGATTCACACACTAGAAACAGCCTCTAATAAAGCACTTTTAAATTGGATTAACGAAATTATAGAACAAAAATATAAAACCGTTAACATGCTGGGATGTCATGACGGAATTCCTGTACTTGATTTAAAAGGTAAAGAAATAAACGGAAATTACAACAAAGGGTTATTGAAAGACGAAGAAATAGAAACAATAATAAACCTAATTATTAAACGTGGCGGAAGAGTAAAAAACCTATACAGCCCCGAAGGGAAAAAAATTTCGTACTACCAAGTAAATGCAACCTTTTTCAGCGCACTAGGCGAAAGTGAAGAAAAATTATTATTAGCAAGAGCTATTCAAATGTTTGTTCCGGGCATAGCACAAGTTTGGTATTTAGATATTTTTGCTGGCAAAAACAATTATCTTGCTGCAGACAAAGGTGGCAGTGCCGCTCATAAAGAAATAAATAGAACTACCCTGTCAAAAAAAAACATCGAAGCGGGTCTTAAACAAAACATTGTTATAAACCAGCTTAAAATTATGCAGTTAAAAAACACCTTAAAAGCTTTTTCTGGAAAAATAAAAATAAACCCCTGTGCAGAAAACGAATTAAACATTACTTGGTCTAATCAAAAAAGTTTTGCCCAGTTAAAAGCCAACTTAACAACGTACCGCTTTACCATTACTTATACAAAATCAGGAATAAATAAAACCTTAACTTTTTAATAAACTTATACCAAACTACTTTCTTTCACTTTAAAAAGAATAACTATCCGTTTTATCTTATTACTAAAACCCTATATTTGTAAGCTGTAATATTAGAATAGTAAACTTATGAGTGATTCTAGAAAAAGGCATGAAGCCCTACTATATCATGCAAAACCAAAACCAGGTAAAATAGCTGTAGTTCCTACAAAAAAATACGCAACCCAACACGATTTATCACTAGCCTATTCACCTGGGGTAGCAGAGCCTTGTTTAGAAATAGACAAAGACAAAAACAACGTTTATAAATACACCTCTAAAGGAAATTTAGTTGCCGTAATATCTAACGGAACCGCTGTTTTAGGTCTAGGAAATATTGGTCCTGAAGCCTCTAAACCTGTTATGGAAGGAAAAGGTTTACTTTTTAAAATTTTTGCAGATATTGATGTTTTCGACATCGAAATAGACAGTACCGATGTAGATAAGTTTGTTGAAACTGTAAAAGCAATTTCACCAACATTTGGAGGTATTAATTTAGAAGATATTAAAGCCCCCGAAGCCTTTGAAATTGAACGTCGATTAAAAGAAGAATTAGACATTCCCGTAATGCACGACGACCAACATGGTACTGCTATTATTTCAGCAGCAGCCCTAAAAAATGCTCTTGAAATAAACGGTAAAAAAATTGATGAAGTTCAAATCGTAGTTAATGGTGCTGGTGCAGCAGCAATTTCTTGTGCACGTTTATACCTAGCCTTAGGTGCTAAACGAGAAAACTTAGTAATGTGCGACAGTAAAGGTGTTATTAAAAAAAGTCGTGAAAATTTAAATGCTCAAAAAGCTGAGTTTGCTACTGACAAAGACGTTAGCTCATTAGAAGAAGCCATGCATAATGCCGATGTTTTTATTGGGTTATCTACTGGAAATGTGGTTACCCCTAAAATGTTATTAGCAATGGCAAAAAACCCCATTGTATTTGCAATGGCAAACCCTGAACCAGAAATAGCATACGATTTAGCCGTTGATACACGAGACGATATTATAATGGCAACTGGACGCTCTGACCATCCTAATCAAGTAAATAACGTACTTGGTTTTCCTTTTATTTTTAGAGGAGCGTTAGACGTACGTGCCACCAAAATTAACGAAGAAATGAAAATGGCTGCCGTACTAGCATTAGCAGATCTAGCTAAAAAATCGGTACCCGAGCAAGTAAACATTGTATATGATGAAATTAGTTTATCGTTTGGTAAAGACTATATTATTCCGAAACCATTTGACCCTCGATTAATATACGAAATACCCCCTGCTGTTGCTAAAGCCGCTATGGATTCTGGCATTGCAAAAGAACCTATTGCCGATTGGAAAGAGTATCGTGAAGAACTTATGGAACGATCTGGCACAGGAAGCAAAGAAGTGAGATTAATACACAATAGAGCCCGTCAAAACCCTAAACGAGTAGTTTTTGCAGAAGCCGACCATTTAGATGTATTAAAAGCCGCTCAGAGAATAGAAGAAGAAAAAATAGGAAAACCTATTTTACTGGGTAGAAAAGAAGTTATTTTAGAGCTAAAAGAAGAAATAGGCTTTACAGCAGATGTACCTATTATAGACCCAAAAACGGATGAAGAAAACGAGCGTAAAAATCGTTTTGGAGAAATTTTTTGGAAATCTAGACAACGTAAAGGAATTACCTTATTAGAAGCTAAAAAATTAATGCGAGAACGCAATTACTTTGCAGCTATGATGGTAAATTTAGGCGAAGCCGATGCCTTAATTACAGGATATTCTAGACCTTACCCGTCGGTATTAAAACCCATATTAGAACTAATAGAAAGAGATAAAGGGGTTACTCGTATAGCCGCAACCAATTTATTGCTTACTAAACAAGGACCTTTATTTTTAGCCGACACCACTATCAATATAAACCCATCTGCTAAAGATTTAGCAAAAATAACACAGCTAACCTCATCGCTAGCAAAAATGTTTGGAATGAAACCAAATGTTGCGATGCTATCATTTTCTAATTTTGGATCATCAAAATCTGAAAGCTCTACAAAAATTAGAGAAGCCGTTTCATATATCCACAGACATTTTCCTAATGTAGTAGTCGATGGTGAGCTACAAGCAGATTTTGCTTTAAATCCAGACTTATTAGCTAAAGAATTTCCATTTTCAAGATTAAATGGCAAAAGAGCTAACGTATTGATATTCCCTAATTTAGAATCAGCAAACATAACCTACAAACTAATGAAAGAGGTTAACGAAATAGAATCTGTCGGTCCTATTTTATTAGGCATGAGCAAACCCGTTCATATTTTACAATTGGGTGCTAGTGTTGATGAAATGGTAAATATGGCAGCTGTTGCAGTAGTTGACGCTCAAAACAGAGAACGTATATTAAAAAAAGAAGCAGCTATCTAAATTTTAAAAAAGAATTTTTTTTTCTACTTTAGAAGTCTTGAAACGGTAATGTATGATAACACAAATTAGTGGTAAATTAATTGAAAAAAACCCAACACATGTAGTAGTAGATTGTAATGGCGTGGGTTATTTATTACATATTTCGCTCAATACATTTTCGGCTATCCCTGATACCGAAGCCGTAACTTTTTACACTTACCTATCCGTTAGAGAAGATGCACACACCTTATTTGGTTTTATAAACAAAACCGAACGAGCTATTTTTAAATTATTAATTTCTGTTTCTGGTGTAGGCCCCACAACGGCTAGAACCATGTTGTCTTCAATGACAGGTGACGAAATACAACAGGCAATTGCATCAGAAAATGTCGCTGTAATTCAATCTGCAAAAGGTATTGGGGCTAAAACAGCACAGCGTGTTATAGTCGATTTGAAAGACAAAATACTAAAAACTTTTGCTATAGATGAAGTTTCGGCAGTAAAAAGCAATACTAACAAAGAAGAAGCGTTATCTGCTTTAGAGGTTTTAGGTTTTAATAAAAAACAAGCCGAGAAAGTAGTTGGTAATATTTTAAAAGAAGCACCTGATGCTTCAGTAGAAATATTGATAAAAAAAGCACTAAAAAACCTATAAGTAAGATTGAGAAAATTATTTTTAGATATACTATTTACAACACTTAGCCTTCTGTTAAGTTTCGTGCTTTTTTCGCAAACTAAAACGAAAAAAAGTAGTGCTTCAATTATTCAACGCGACACTGTTATACCGTTAAAATACAACTTTAAAAACAATAGTGTAGGTAATCTATTTTTAAATAACCCTTCTAAAACCACTATACAATACGATAGCCAACTTAATAAATTTGTAATCGTTGAAAAAATAGGCGATTACTATGTCAGCTCTCCTATTTTTTTAAGCCCTGAAGAATATGATAAATACCGTTTAAAAAACGATATTAAAGATTATTTTAAAGAAAAAGTTGCCGCTACAAACACCAAGAAAAAAGGGAATAATAACAATCAAAAAAACTTACTTCCTAAATATTATGTAAATTCTAAATTTTTCGAATCTATTTTTGGTAGTAATGCTGTTGAAGTAACGCCTAAAGGGCAGGTAAATATAAAACTTGGCACAAACTATCAAAAAACTGAAAACCCTCAAATTTCAATCGAAAACCAACGTAGTTTTACATTTGATTTTGACCAGCAAATTAGCGCCAGTTTACAAGCAAAGGTAGGTACTCGACTTAATGTTACTGCTAATTACGATACGCAATCTACATTCGATTTTCAAAATTTAATAAAATTAGAATACACCCCTACAGAAGATGACATCTTGCAAAACATTGAAGCGGGTAATATTAGCATGCCTATAAAAAACTCGTTAATAAATGGGGCGCAGGCCTTATTTGGGGTGAAAACTGAATTGCAATTTGGTAAAACTCATATTACAGCAGCTTTTTCGCAACAAAACTCCGAAAGCAAAACTGTTGTGGCTAGAGGTGGTGCTAATATTGAACCTTTTGAGCTAAGAGCAACTGATTACGATAATGATCGGCACTTTTTTTTATCACAATATTTTAGAGATACTTATAAAAACGCATTAAAAAATTATCCATTAATAGCTAGTCCGATAACGATTACAAAAATTGAGGTTTGGATTACCAATAAAAATACCAATGTAAAAGATTACCGAAGCATTGTTGCTATGGCCGATTTAGGGGAATCTAAAGACACCGATTTAGTAAATGCTTCTGTACAAGCAGATGCAAGCCCTGCACAAGTTTTTGTAAACGGACAACCTGCCAATTTACCCTATAACGAAGCTAACAATTTAAATACGTTATTAGAAGAAACGACTAACGGAATTAGAGATGTTTCTACCATTAATTCTGCTTACAGCAGTATTGGTGTTACCAATGTACAACAAGGTATAGACTATTCGTATTTGCAAAATGCCCGAAAACTACAACCCGATGAGTTTACATTACACCCTCAATTAGGGTTTATTTCTTTAAACAGAAGATTAAACGACGGTGAAGTATTAGCTGTTGCATACGAATATACTGTTGTTGGTGCTTCTAATAATAAAACTGTTTTTAGAGTGGGTGAATTTTCTAATGATGCTGTAGTTGCTCCTGCTAATATCGGAGTAAAATTATTACGTAGCGAAATTTT
The DNA here is from genome assembly GCF_041021355.1 of Tenacibaculum sp. UWU-22. Lineage (NCBI taxonomy): Bacteria > Pseudomonadati > Bacteroidota > Flavobacteriia > Flavobacteriales > Flavobacteriaceae > Tenacibaculum > Tenacibaculum sp. UWU-22. Next base: position 629,030 of record NZ_JBFNGP010000001.1, read on the forward strand.
AACCACTACCAGACCTAATGATGAATCGCAATCTTTTCCTACTTGGCGGTTAATGATGAAAAACGTATATGCTCTAGGAGCTTATTCGCTACAAAGAGACGGATTTCGTTTTGAATTAATGTACCGAGACGATCAAACAGGTACTTTACAAAACACCTTACAAAATGCGACTACCCCAAATACAACCAATAAAACATTATTAAACCTCTTTAATCTAGATAAATTAGATCAGAGCGAATACGCTGTACCTGATGGTGATGGTTTTTTCGATTATGTAGAAGGTGTAACGGTAAACTCAGCGAAAGGATATGTTATTTTTCCAGAAACAGAACCCTTTGGTAACGATTTAAAAGAAGTATTAACTACTAATGCTGATCAAGAAAAATATACTTTCCCCGAATTATACTTAACCACCAAAGCTCAAGCAAAAAACGAATACCAACACAAAGATAAATTCTTTTTAAAAGGTTATTATAAAGCAGAAGGCGGCAGAGGTATTTCATTAGGCGCTTATAATATTCCTAGAGGATCGGTAAAAGTTACTGCTGGTGGAAGAACCCTTGTTGAAGGGATAGATTATGTAGTTGATTATAATTACGGAAGTGTACAAATTTTGGATCCAGGATTAGAGTCGTCAGGTATCCCTATAAATGCATCTGTAGAAAACAATTCATTTTTTAATCAACAACGAAAATCATTTATAGGAATTGATGTTGAACATCGTTTTTCAGATAATTTTATTCTTGGTGGTACTTTTTTAAATGTTAACGAAAAACCGATTACACCCAAGGTAAATTTCGGTGCTGAGCCTATTAACAATATTATGTTAGGGGTTAATGTAAATTATTCAACAGAAGTACCTTTTTTAACTAAATTAGCAAATAAACTTCCTTTTGTAGATACCGATGCAACTTCTAATCTATCCGTTCGTACCGACATGGCTTACCTATTACCAGGGTCGCCAAAAGGTATTGATATTAACGGCGCTGCAACTTCGTATATAGACGATTTTGAAGGCTCGCAAGTACCTATAAACATAGGCGCTCCTTCACAATGGTTTACCGCAAGCACACCTATTTCTCAAGGATTTAATGGTGAGGTTACCGATGATGTAAGTTATAATGATAAAAGAGGTCGATTAGCATGGTATAGTATTGACCAACTTTTTTACACCAAAGGAAGCAACAAACCTGATAATATTAATAACAACGAACTATCAAGAGAGGAATCTCGTCAAGTACGATACTCAGAACTTTTTCCAAATGAGCAATTAGACATTACCCAACTAAATTTTGTGCGAACCTTTGATTTAGCCTATTTTCCATCCGAAAGAGGGGCGTACAATTACAATAGCTCAACGGTAAATCCTGAAGATCGCTGGGCAGGTATAATGCGGCCATTAAATACTAATAATTTTGAGCAAGCCAATGTAGAGTATATTCAATTTTGGCTAATGGACCCTTACGACCATTATTCGTTAACTCAAGCCGAAGGGGTTCCTACAGGTATAAATCCTTCAGACCCAATCAACCAGGTAGGAGACCTATATATTGATTTAGGAAATATATCAGAAGATATTTTGCGTGATGGACGTAAACAATATGAAAATGGGTTGCCTCCAGATGGTAACAAAACTGGTACTAATATTATAAAAACCAATTGGGGTGACGTTCCATTTAACCAATCTGTTTTATATGCCTTTGATGCCGATGAAGGGGCTCGGGTGCATCAAGATTTAGGGCTAGATGGGTTAACCGACGATGAAGAGCGCGAAAAATATCCTGCATTTGCTGATTTAAAAGATCCTGCTGGCGATAACTTTCAATATTTTAGAGGTAAAAATCTAGATGCTGAAAATGCCTCAATAATAACACGATATAAATATTACAACAATACTCAAGGTAATTCACCTACAGCAAATCAATCAACCGAATCCTATCCAACTTCTTCAACTACCTATCCAGATATCGAAGATATTAATAAGGATCAAACCATGAATTCGGTAAATAGTTATTTTGAATATAAAATATCACTAAATAAAAACAATTTAGTAAAAGGAACCAATAACATTGTAGATAAAAAAACAACTACTGTTACCCTTGAAAACGGAACCACTAGAAGCACTACGTGGTATCAATTTCGAATTCCAATTCGTAATGTAACCGACGCTCAAAAAATAGGAGGAATTACCGATTTTAACAGCATTCGTTTTATGCGCATATTTTTAACCAAGTTTAAAATGCCTATAGTATTGCGTATGGGAGAATTAGAATTGGTTAGAGGCGATTGGCGACGATATACAAAAACTTTAGACCCTTCGGTTACACCTCAAGAAAATCTGACTCCTGAAGAAGTTAATAATTTTGAAGTAGGTGTAGTAAATATTGAACAAAACGAAAATCGTTATGTTTTACCTCCAGGTATTGAGCGAGAACAATTACAAGGCACAAATAGAATTCAAGCACAAAACGAGCAATCAGTAAGTTTAAAAGTAACCGATTTACCAAGCAATAAGGTTAGAACAATATATAAAAACATTAGTATTGATTTACGTAGATACAAAAATTTAAAAATGTTTATCCATGCCGAACCTATACATGGAAGCAATGTGCAAAATGGTGATATGGCTGCCATTATTAGATTAGGTACCGACTTAAACGAAAATTTTTATCAAATAGAAATGCCTTTAAAGCTATCTACTACAAATAGTTTAGTTCAAACCGATGTATGGCCCGAAGCAAATAATTTAAACGTATTATTAGAAAAACTAGGAAAACTAAAATTACAACGCGATGCTGCTGGTTTAGCTGTAAATCAAATATACCCTGCCCCGTCTACAGATGATGCTAACCAAATGACTATTCGAGTAAAGGGAAACCCAACCCTTGCTGCAATACGAACCGTAATGCTAGGGGTAAAAAATAATTCAAATACAAACCAAAGTGCCGAAATTTGGTTTAACGAACTACGCTCATCTGGATTTGATAATAAAGGAGGTTGGGCAGCCGTAATTAATGCCGATGCTAATTTAGCCGACGTAGCTAATTTATCATTATCAGGAAGCATGTCTACTATGGGCTTTGGTAACGTAGAAGACAGAGTACAACAAAGAAGCATTGAAGAGGTAAAACAATACAATGTATCTACGAGTTTTCAATTAGGTAAAGTAATGCCTCCTAAATGGAACATGCAAATACCAATGAGCTATAGTTACGGTGAAGAATTTAGAGATCCCGAATTTGACCCTCAGTACCAAGATGTGAAATTTGAAGATGCAAAAGATCTAAACCCCAACAGTAAAAACGCACAAGACTATACCCGTAGAAAAAGTATTAGTTTTACCAATATAAAGAAAAACAGAAATACCGAAAGTAAAGAAAAACCTAAATTTTACGATGTAGAAAATTTCTCTGTCTCATACAGCTTTAACGAGGAGTTTCATAAAGATTATAATATTGAAAACTCTTTAAATCAAAACGTTATGGCCAGTGCTAGTTATAATTTTAATTTTAACCCTTGGTCGTTTGAACCTTTTAAAAAATCAAAAAAACTGTCAAGCAAGTGGTTACAATTAATTAAAGATTTTAACATTAATCCTGTGCCTAGTTTATTTTCGATAAATTCAAATGTTAATAGAAATTATAACGAACAACAATCTAGAAATTTAATTGATATTGGGCTATCTGCACAACCTACCTTAAAACAGCGTAGATTTTTGTTTAATTGGGATTATGCTATTGGTTTTAATCTAACAAAATCATTACAATTAAACTTTAACACCTCAAATAATTATATATACGATAGCTTTGGAAGAGAAGAAGATTTAAATATTTTCGACAAATTTTTTACTGTCGGACGCCAAGACCATTACCATCAAACCCTAAACGGAACCTATAAAATACCTATAAATAAAATACCTATATTAAATTTCATTACTGCAGAATACGGCTATACCGCAGATTTTGATTGGAAAGCAGCTTCGCAAAGCTATGTAAACCAAGTAGGTAATATGGTTCAAAACTCAAACGAACACAGTTTAGGCGGAATGTTAAATTTTGATAGGTTTTACAAAAATATTCGCTTAGAAAAACTATTTGTAAAAAATAAACAAAGAAAAAATGCCTCTACAGGACAAAAAATAGCCAAAGGATTCTATGATGTACTTAGCATGGTTAAAAGTGCTAAAGTTAATTATACCGAAAGCAACAAAACCTTGTTACAAGGATATATACCTACAGTTGGATTTTTAGGCAGAGACAATTATAACGGAGGGTTAGCCCCTTCTTTAGGATTTGTTTTTGGTAGCCAAACCGAAATTTTAAACACCGCTATCGAAAACAACTGGCTAATTACTCGTGATCCCAACAATATAAACGATGCTTACACAAACAAAAACTATAACAAATCGTTTAGTAATAAATTAAATTACAACCTTACTGTAAAACCTTTTAAAAATTTTAACATCGATTTACAAGCTAACAACATTAAAAATAGCATAGTAAATAGACAGTTAGATGTTATTGGAGACTATAATACCTCTACAAACCAATACGAAAACAGAACATTAAACACAGACATTAAATCTTTTGAAACAGGTAATTTTAGTACTAGTTATTTTATGCTAACTACTGCTTTTAGTAATAGTGATGCTTTATTTCAAAAATTTAGAGATTATAGAACTACCCTATCTAACAGATTATCTGCTGAAACAGGATTACCCAACACCACAGATGCGGGTTATAGAAAAAACGGACAACAAACCTTACTACCAGCCTTTATAGCTGCCTATTCTGGTAAAAATCCGAATACTGTAAATACAGGTATTTTTAAAAATTTCCCTCTTCCTAATTGGACCTTCCGTTATAGTGGTTTTATGAGTAACAAATGGTTTAAAAAGAATTTTTCATCATTTTCTATATCACACGGTTACAAATCAACCTACACAATTGAAGGATACACAAACAATCTACTATACGAAGCAAACAACCCTAGCGCTACTAATTCAGCAACAGGCAATTATCAACCAAAATTATTAATTAATAGCACAACATTAATTGATGAATTTTCTCCTTTAATCAGTGTAAATTTAAAAACCCTAAGTTCATTATCTTTTAAAGGAGAAATAAGAAAAGACAGAACGTTAACACTTAATTTCAACAATAACACATTAACCGATATTAAAGGAACCGAATACGTTTTTGGTTTTGGATACCGAATAAAAGATGTAAAAGTTAATACCCGTTTTGCAGGAAAAAAAGAAACTCTTAAAGGAGACATTAATTTAAGAGGTGATATTTCGCTTAGAGATAATATTACTCAAATTCGTTCAATCGAAATTGAAAACAATCAAATTACGGGAGGTGAAAAGTTATTTGGTTTTAAATTTTCAGCAGACTATAATTTAAATAAAAACTTAACCGCTTCTTTTTATTACAACCATCAAACCTTTAATTACGCTATTTCAACCACTTTTCCGAGACAAGCTATTAATGCCGGAATTAATTTAACATATAACTTAGGAAATTAACAAACATAAATTTATAAATAAAAACAATTACAATGAACATTCCATCTGAATTAAAATACACAAAAGACCACGAATGGGTTAAAATTGAAGGAGACATCGTAACCATAGGTATTACAGCTTTTGCTCAAAACGAATTAGGCGATATTGTTTATGTCGATATTGACATCTTAGATGAAACCGTTGAAAAAAATGAAGTTTTTGGCTCAGTAGAAGCGGTAAAAACAGTATCAGACTTATTTATGCCTGTAACAGGAGAAATTATTGAATTTAACGAAGCTTTAGAAGACGAACCCGAACTAGTAAATAAAGACCCTTATGGTGAAGGCTGGATGATTAAAGCAAAAATTAACGATACTAACGAGCTAGAAGAATTACTAGATGCTAAAGCATACGAAGAACTTATTAACCAATAAAAACTTTTACATAGCCTTATTTATTACCTTATTAATCTTGTTTTTAAGTTTAATAAGAATAGGTAAATTGCCCATAAACTTTTCTAATATAGATAAAGTTGAACATACTATTGCCTATTCCGTTTTAACCTTAACATGGTTAATTGCTTTAAAAAAACAGCTTTCTCGTAAAAAGACCGTATTTATAGTTGCATTCGCATGTATTATTTATGGCATAATTATTGAGATTTTACAAGGTGTTCTCACTTCTTACCGAACTTTTGACTATTTTGATATGATAGCAAATTCGGCTGGAGTTTTGATAGCCTTAACTATTTTTTTAATTTTTTTCAATAAAAAACAAGGTATTTAATATTTATACTTGTATAAGTGAAAAAAAAATAAGTAAATTAGCGAACTGTATAAAAACTTTTTAGGATGGAAATTAAAAAAAATCCAAAATCAAATTTAGAAAACTATAGCAAGTTATTTATGTTAATCGGGTTAGTTTTAGCCCTATTTATAACATATGTTGCTATGGAAAATAAAACATACCAAAAAAAAGCAGCTCAATTAGGAGCAGCAAATATGTCGAATGACATTGATGAAGAAACGCTAGTTATTCAAAAAACAGCACCACCACCACCACCCGCTAAAGCACCACCACCACCACCACCTGTAAAAATAGAAAAGGTAGAAGATGATAAAGAAGTAGAAGAAACGGTAATAGAAACTACCGAAACTGACGAATCTGAAGCTGTTGAAGTAGAAGAAATTCAAGAGGCTGGTGATGATGAACCTGAAATAGTAGAAGATGTTCCTTTTGCTATTATCGAAGAGGTTCCTGTTTACCCTGGATGTAAAGGTACGAAACAGCAAAAAACAGAGTGTTTAAATAAAGAGTTACAAAAATTTATTCGTAGAAACTTTAATGCAGACTTAGCAAATGAGTTAGGGTTGTCACCAGGTAGAAAGCGAATATATTTAATTTTTAAAATTGATAAAGATGGTAGTATTACTGACATCAATGCAAGAGCGCCTCACCCTAGATTAAAAGAAGAGGCTATAAGGCTTGGTAAAAAATTACCTAAAATGCAACCTGGTAAGCAAAGAGGCAAACCCGTAAGAGTTGGTTATACACTTCCAATTACTTTTAATGTGGAATAAGAAACCTAAATAAACCAATAAAAAATGCAGCTATTCGGCTGCATTTTTTATTGGGTAATATTACAATTTTAACATCCTAAGTTCTAAAACATTTAAACAAACGCAACTTTTGAATTTTTATTATTAAAGACAAATAAATCAAACCCTAAAAGATTTATATTGTATTTTTACCTTAAAATAACAACTACTTTATCATGGAATATTTTGCTCACGAAACTGCAGTAATAGATCACGGATGCACCATTGGAAAACAAACCAAAATTTGGCACTTTAGCCATATAATGCCTGAGGCTATAATTGGTCAAAATTGCAATATTGGTCAAAATGTAGTGGTATCACCACAAGTTATTTTAGGCAATAATGTAAAAATACAAAATAACGTTTCTATTTATACAGGTGTTATTTGTGAAGACGATGTTTTTCTAGGACCTTCAATGGTGTTTACCAATATAACAAACCCAAGAAGTGCAATAAACAGGCGCAATCAATACAAAACCACTCTTGTAAAAAAAGGAGCTAGTATAGGTGCTAATGCAACCATAGTTTGTGGTAATACAATTGGCGAATATGCTTTAGTTGGCGCAGGTGCTGTAGTTGTAAAAGAAGTTTTACCTTATGCCTTAGTTGTTGGAAACCCTTCAAAACAAATAGGCTGGGTCAGCCAATACGGACATCGATTAATATTTAACAATGAAAATATAGCTATCTGCCCTGAAAGCAACGAAAAATACCAATTAAAAAACAATCGTGTTTTTAAATTGTAATATCTAACCCTATTATTTCGATTAAATAACCGAAGTAGCTTTTATATAAAATAATGAAAAAAAAATATTTTTATTTTCTAAAAAAGTTTTATATTTGAGAAGTGGTTTTTTAAACCACTTTCTTTTTCTTTTTCATAGCAATTTTCCCACTCATTTTCCATGAGTGGGTTTGTTTTTTTATAAAACAAAATGCAATTTCAGTAAAGACTATAAAAAATTATTTTATAGATTTGCAGTCTGTTACCATCTAGGCTCGAGTGGCGGAATTGGTAGACGCGCTGGATTCAAAATCCAGTTCTTTCGGGAGTGTGGGTTCGATTCCCACCTCGAGTACAAAAACTATTGTTAATCAATTGATTTTCAATAGTTTTTTTTTATTTTTAACACTTGCTTATCCCGTGATTTTGTGTGCCTACATAAAATACAACACACCTTAATTCTTATAAAATTACATAACCAATTCTAAAATTTGTACTTTGGCATCATACTTGATTTTTTTTAACAAATCTTTTAAAATGAACAAAACAAAAATTATTGGGTGGATTATTATTACGATTAGTTTTTTTGAATGTAAAAGCTTATTATTTGAAAAAAAACCTCCGTTTACAATTAATCAAGCAACGTATAGTAATTACGTTGGTGGTATACCTGGAACTAGTGGTACTTGGATTAGATTAGCATACCAAAGCAATCAAAAAATAAAATTTGATAGTATCTATTTTAGAGACAAACAAACAAAAGTAGAATTACAAACTATTAAGGGTACAAATTACGTAAGCGGTCATTTCAACACCAACAGCTTTAAAAACAATTTAATTTTGCATAATAATGGCAAAAAAGAATACGGCAATAAACTACCTGAAATAAAGAAAAAACCTCGCTTTAAATTAGCAAAAAACGAAGCCGTTATAAGCTATACTGAAAATGGAAAAACTAAATATATTAAAATAAAAAATGTACAAGAAACAGATACAAAGCTTTACAAATAAATATATTGATAAAATTAACTTTTATCACCTATTATAATTATGACTCTTTATAAAAACGTTTTTATAGTATTGTTTACTTAAACAATTTAAAAATGTCGTTTCCATTAGCATAAAGCAACAGAGAAACCAACAATAAAAACCCTACAATTTGTGCATATTCTAAAAATTTATCACTTGGTTTTTTACCTGTAACCATCTCCCAAAGGGTAAACATTACGTGTCCGCCATCTAAAGCCGGAATAGGTAATAAATTCATAAAACCTAACATGATTGATAAAAATGCCGTAATGCTCCAAAAAGATTGCCAGCTAAATTCTGATGGAAATATACTACCGATTGAGATAAAACCACCTAATCCTTTATAAGCTCCCGTACTCGGATTAAAAATCTTTTTTAATTGTTTTACATAACCTGTCAATGTATTCCACGCTTTATGAGTTCCTGCAGGAATTGCTTCTATAAATGAATATTTTTTTTCTGCTAAAGAAAGGTATCCTAATTTTTCTAAATCTGTTAACGACAACGCCCCTAAAACAACACCTAAGTTTCCACTATTAGAAACTTTAGCAGGTATGTTTTTAATTTGACCTTGCCGTTTTAAAGTTAAGGTAACGTCTTGTCCTTTTAAGGTTTGTAATACTGGTTTTACCTGATCAAAATACGTAATTGGTTGCCCATTAATAGCCGTTATAATATCTTTTGGATGTATATCTGAACTACCATTTAATGAATCTTTCACTACTCCTCCAATAACAAAAGGATAACGAGGAGTTATAAAAGGTCCTGCATCTTTACCTCTATCAACTAATTTAGAAATAAAATTAACAGGAATATCTTTTTTAATTATTTCGCCATTACGTTCGATAGTGTATTTGTTCCCGTTAATAAACTCCATCGAAAGCGAACCAAATTTTTCTATTTTTTTACCGTCTATAGTAATAATTTTATCCCCTGTTTGTAGTCCTAAATCTTTAGCTAACTGGTCTTGTACCCAAACACCATCTTTAATACTTTGATTGGGCAAATATTTTTCTCCGTAAGTAAACATCAACATCACATAGATAAACCATCCTAAAATAAAATTTACAATAACCCCACCTAACATAATTATTAAACGTTGCCATGCTGGTTTGGCTCGAAATTCCCATGGTTTAACCGGCTCTTTCAATTGTTCGGTGTCCATACTTTCATCAACCATTCCCGAAATTTTAACATAACCACCTAACGGAATCCAACCAATACCATAGACCGTTTCTCCTATTTTCTTTTTAAATAAAGAAAATTTATAATCAAAAAATAAATAAAACTTTTCAACTCTTGTTTTAAATAATTTTGCAGGAATAAAATGCCCCAATTCGTGCAACACAATAAGTAATGATAAACTTAAAATAAATTGCAATGCCTTAATAACTATTTCCATTAATTATGTATCAAAAAATTAAGCTACAAATGTACACTTTTATATAAAGCAGAAAAAGAAAGCAAGCAAAGGTTATTGGTCTTTTAACATAGATTTAAAATTACACTATAACAAGTGTCTATTTTACACAAAAAAGTAAACGTTAAAAAACAAAATACATAGTGCAATGTATTTTATTATCAATTAAATTTGCACTTATTTTTATATAAAGACAATACTTTTAAATGAAATCTAATTTTTTTAGCAAATCTAAATATACCTTATTTTTTATTATTCTTTTTTCAGCAATAAGTATCCCTGTTATATATCACTTACAAAAAACGGATGAACGATTACCGATATATAATCCAGCAGATGTTAACCCCCAGTTAGTTGATGTATCGATTAGAAATCAAAAAAAGAATCATACCATTGCCAATTTTAAACTAATTAACCAAAATGGCGATACCATTACCAATACTGATTATGATGGTAAAATTTATATCGCCGATTTCTTTTTTACACGTTGTAAAACTATTTGTGTTGCTATGGCTTATAACATGAGTGAGTTACAAGAATATTATAAAAACGACGATGATATAATGTTTTTATCACACTCGGTTACCCCAGTTATAGATAGTGTTTCTGTATTAAAAAAATATGCAGAAAGTAAAGGCGTAATTGATGGAAAATGGAATGTTACTACTGGTAATAAAAAAGAAATTTACAACTTAGCTCGTAAAAGTTATTTTGCGGTTTTAGATGATGGAAATGGCGATGAAAACGATTTTATTCATACCGAAAACTTTATTTTAGTAGATAAAGATCGCCGAATTCGAGGCATGTATGACGGAACCAAAAAAGAAGACATGCAAAAAATTATTAAAGATATTAGTTTGCTAAAACAAGAGTACGCTAAAAAATAAGATTTTAAGCTATCTTTGTTTCGCTGCTTATTATTTATAATGACTATAAAAACTCAACATGCTATTGGTATTTTTGATTCGGGTATCGGAGGAACTTCTATTTGGAAAGAAATACACGCACTTCTACCTAATGAAAACACCATTTATTTAGCAGATAGCATTAATGCTCCTTATGGTGAAAAAACAAAAAGTGAAATAATTGAGTTATGCATAAAAAACACTGAGTTTCTTTTAAAAAAAAATTGTAAAATTATTGTAGTAGCCTGTAACACAGCGACTACTAATGCTATTGGTTATTTAAGAAAAAACTATACTGTTCCGTTTATAGGAATTGAACCAGCTATTAAACCTGCCTCACTTACCACCCAATCTAATTGTATCGGAATTTTAGCAACTAAAGGAACTTTAAATAGTGATTTATTTGAAAAAACATCGAGTAAAATAGGAAGTAATATAGAAATTGTAGAGCAAGTAGGAGAAGGATTAGTTGAACTAATAGAAGAGGGAAAAATCGATTCAAAAAAAATGGATATTCTTTTAAAAAAATATACCGACCCTATGCTAAAAAAAGGAATAGATTGTTTAGTTTTAGGCTGTACACATTACCCTTATTTAATACCTAAACTAAAAAAAATAGTAGGTAATACTGTAAAAATCATTGACTCTGGCGAAGCTGTAGCTCGACAAACAAAAGCTATTTTAGAAAAGAACCATTTGATTCAAATCGAAAACAACAACCCTAACTATCAGTTCTTTAGCAATAAAAATACTACTGTTTTAAAAAATATATTAGCTGATTACAAAAAAGCAAGCGTTAAATACTTAGATTTTTAAAAACTACCATTAATATTTGGACAAGCTGTAGCCCTTGGCCTTTTACAAAATAGATTTACCCCTAAGGTTATTTGGTGAAATGCCGAATTTGAATAAACAACGCTTCCTGTTTGTTTTGCATAAGTATAAGAAGCCATCCATCGCCCCATATTTGCACCAATTATTGGGGTAAATTGTTGTAAATTTTGTATGTTATTTTGTTCTAAATTAGTTCTATATGAAAGAGCAAACCACAATTGTGCTTTTTCAAATTTTTTGTACGCTTTAAAGTTAATATCAGCATACATTTCTGAAGTAGCATCTCTATATTGAAGCATCAAAGAAGGCTCGTACTGTATTTTTTCTTCATCTCCAAAAAAATAACTCAGATGCAATACAAAATTGCGTACATTTAAATATTCAAGGTCGTTATTTAATCCATCTTTTATTGATAAAAGCACATTTTTTACTGTAAAATATGATGATAAACCACCATAGTGATAAGCTACTCCTACATCGGCATTGTAATAAAAATTACTTTCTATTATTTGGCGTACAGTTGGGTCGCCAGCAAAAGTGCGCTGATCTACCTCATTTTGCACAGCGGCTAACGATAAACCAAATGATAATTGATTAAATTTATTTCCATTATAAAAATCTAAATGATAAGCAAAAGTACCTTGAAAGCCTTTTTGAGCATGATAACCATTTTTATCGTTAAAAACAATTAATCCTGCAGCTGCTTTTGATTCATTTCCCAAACTACTATGAAAACTTAAGGTTTGTAATTCGTTATCTTTCCAATATCTTCCTGCGGTTAATCGTAATTTACCACAAGTTCCTACTCCAGCCGCAGCAGGGTGAATTAAAAAAATATTATCCGATAAATAATCAGAAAATATAGGCAACGTTTCTTGAGCAGTTATAGCAGTTGTATAACCAAAAAAGGATAAGTATACAAAAAATAAAAACTTCAAAAAAAACCGCCGCATAAACAATAAATAAAACCCAAATATATCATATTTTAGTTAAAGATTAATCTTCCTTTAAATTTAAATACCACCATTATATTTTTTATTTTACCCCCTCACCTCAGCATTAAAAACAGTCAAAAAGTCACTTATAAACGCCATTTTGTCTTTTTTATTGTTATTTAATGCATTTTTTACAACAAAAAAAGTAAAATTAGAGCTTTTACAATTTTGGCATTTTAATTGTCGAATTACTACTCGAAGTTTATAAAGACTTTAATCTAAAAAATGTTTAATTTAAAAAAATTTAGTTATGAGTAATATAGTTAACACCTCTAAAAATGGAAGTTTAGCACACAAAAATTCAAATGATAGTTTATCGAGTTGGGCTAATTTGTTTGGTGATATTTTTAATACCGATTTACCATCTGTATTTACATCAAATTTTAATAAAGGCATTAGTTTACCCAAGGTAAACATTAAAGAAACCCCTGAAGCTTTTATTGTAGAAATGGCGGTTCCAGGGTTAAAAAAATCTGATTTTAAAATAAATCTTGACAACAAAATACTTGCCATCGAAACAGAAATTAAAGAAGAAACCGAAGATAAAAAAGAAAATTACACGCGCCGCGAATTTGGATATTCGTCATTCAAAAGAACTTTTACATTACCTGAAAGTGTAAATGGCGATAAAATTAATGCAAATTACGATAATGGTATTTTACACATTTCTTTACCTAAAAAAGAAGAAGCTAAAGAAAAGCCTACAAGAACAATAGCGGTTTCTTAATCGATTATTTTGGTTTCCAATAAAAAAGCTGTTTAGAATTAATTCTAAACAGCTTTTTTATTTAAACAACTCTTGTAAATTACTTACCAAACAATCGTTGAAAAAAATTCTTTCCTTTTTTTACCGCTTCTTCAACACCTTCTTTAGCATCTTCTGCTAAATCAGCTAATTGCTCGCTTGCTTCACCAACAATTTCACTAGCTTTTTCTTTTATATTTTCAACATTTTCGCTTGATAAAACCTCAGAAATCTTTTCTTTTGCACTATTGATTGCCTCTTTAGCATCTTCACCTATATTATTTGCCATTTCTTTAGCCTTATCAACACCTTCTTCTAAACTTTGTTCTATGTTTTTTTTATTTTCATCCATTTTTGTTATTTTTTAAGTTAACTCCTTTCAAAGGTACAAAAAACCTATAAAAAATTGCTATCAGATTAATTGTAAAAAATCTATTTTATTTCAGTCTAAATATAGAAAGCTAATAAAATTTAGCCTTAACTTTATCTACAATAGTTTGCGCTAACTTTTGCTTACTTTCAACAGTCCACCCTGCTACATGCGGAGATAAAATTACATTTTCTGCTTTTACAAGGTATTGAAATGCTTCTGGCATTTTGTTATTTAAAAACAAATTTTCAAACGACTTTTTTTCGTACTCTAACACATCTAACCCTGCTCCTAAAATTTTACCTTTTTGCATTGCTTTTACTAAATCACTAGTAACAACTGATTTTCCACGAGCGGTATTTATTAACCAAAAAGGTTTTGAAAATTTATTAATAAAATCAGTATCCACCATGTTAATGGTTTGTGGGGTTTCTGGTGTATGTAGGCTTAACACATCCGCTTTATCTTGTAACTCTTTAAGCGAAACTTGCCGGCAATTTTCATTACCCACATCAGGTTTTATATCATAACACAACACCGTCACATCAAAACCACGTAGTTTTTTTGCAAACGACTTACCCATATTACCATAACCAATTAACCCTACCGTTTTACCATCAAGTTCAATACCTCGATTTTCTTCTCTAAGCCACATTCCATTTCTAACCTCTTGATCTGCCTTATTTAATTTATTAAACAAAGATAATAACATTGCTAAGGTATGTTCTCCTACAGCATTTCTATTTCCTTCTGGAGCCGCAATTAATTCAATACCTTTCTTTTTTGCATATTCACAATCAATGTTCTCTAATCCTGCACCTACACGCCCAATAAATTTTAACCTAATAGCCTTGTCTAAAAAAGAGCTATCAATAGTAAATCTACTTCTAATAATTACACCATCATACAAATGAATTTTAGCTTCTACCTCTTCTTTAGTAGAGGTAGAATCTTCATCATTAATAAACCCCAAATCATTTAATTGATTAATTAAAAGAGGATGGTTACTATCTAAATGCAGTATTTTCATTGGCTTAATATTGCTCTTTTTCATTAGGAAAATCTTGCGTTTTTATATCTGCATTATATTGCTCAAAAGCATTGGTCATCTCTGAATACAAATCTAGATAACGTCTTAAAAAACGAGGATTAAATTCGTGTGTCATACCTAACATATCGTGTGTTACTAAAACTTGCCCGTCGACCTTACCACCCGCACCAATACCAATTACAGGTATCGTTAAGCTTTCAGCAACTTTTTGAGCTAATTTGGCTGGCACTTTCTCTAAAACAAGTGCAAAACACCCTATTCTTTCTAACATTAAAGCATCTGCCATTAATTTTTCTGCTTCTTCTTCTTCTTTAGCTCTCACAGCATACGTACCAAATTTATAGATAGATTGTGGTGTTAACCCTAGGTGTCCCATTACAGGAATACCTGCATTTAAAATTCGTTTTATAGATTCTTTTACCTCTTTACCTCCTTCGAGCTTTATAGAATGTCCGCCACTTTCTTTCATAATTCTAATCGCCGATCGAAGCGCTTCTTTAGGGTCAGATTGATAACTACCAAAAGGCAAATCAACAACAACCAAACAACGCTCAATACCACGAACAACTGAACTTGCATGGTAAATCATTTGATCTAGCGTAATGGGTAGTGTGGTTTCATGACCTGCCATAACATTAGATGCTGAATCACCTACCAATATTACATCTACACCTGCACGGTCTATTATTTTTGCCATGGTAAAATCGTACGCAGTAAGCATCGAAATTTTTTCGTTGTTTGCTTTCATTTCTACTAACGATTTTACTGTAATTCGTTTATATTCTTTTTTTGCTACTGACATTTTATTTGTTTAAATTCTGGTAAAAATAGGCATTTTTATTTGACTATATACACGTTAATCTTTTGTTAATCTTAGTTATTAAATTACCTAAAATTGTTATTTTTTTAGTTACTTACGCAGAAATAGTCATCTAATTATAAAAAAGATTTATAACCATATATAAAACGCAAACAAAACAAAAAATAGTGATTGATGTTTCGGAAATTCGAAATTTTTTGATTTTTTTTGATAGATTGGAATGGAGTTTATTATAAAATATAGACTCCATTTTTTTATTTTTGCTTCCTATTCTTTACACTTACCCTTAACACCTATTATATGGATTTTTTACCAGAAAAAATAAATAATTATATTATAAACCATTCGCAGCCAGAACCTGATTTGTTAAAAGAATTAACAAGAGAAACTTGGCAAAAGGTCTTAAATCCGCGTATGTTAAGCGGCGCTTTTCAAGGGCGTGTACTCGCTATGATTTCAAAACTAATTAACCCTGAAGTAATTTTAGAAATTGGCACATATACAGGCTATTCAGCCCTCTGCTTAGCCGAAGGACTACAAAAAAATGGTAAATTACACACCATTGATAAAAATGAAGAACTTGAAGAGCTACAGAAGAAATACTTTGAGCAATCAATTTATAAAAATCAAATACAACAACATGTGGGTAATGCCATAGAAATTATACCAACAATAAAACAAAAGTTTGATTTAGTTTTTATCGACGCTGATAAATCAAACTACATTAACTACTTTCATTTAATTATTGACAAAATGAATAAAGGCGGGGTTATTTTATCAGACAATGTGTTATGGAGTGGCAAAGTAGTTGAAGAAGTAGCGGTAAAAGATATAGACACCCAAACACTTTTAGCATATAACACGCTATTAAATACCGATGAAAGAATAGAAACAGTATTACTACCTATTCGTGACGGATTAACAATTAGCCGAGTAAAATAACTAATCTTTAAATACTACTTTTTTTGTAATTAACCACCCTAGATTACCTATAAGCAATCCTAGTAAAACACCAAATAAGATATCAGATAAATAATGCACCCCCAAATGCAATCGACTATACGAAAACAATATTGGAAAAATAAAAATTAACCACGTATAGCGTATTTTATTTTTTAGTATTTTATAAAGCTGTATAGCTACTGCCGTAGAAAAAGTGGCGTGACCCGACACAAAACTATAGGTTTGGGGTTTTATGGGTAATCGTAATAAATGTACTATTTCTAAATTATTATTAGGTCTTATTCTGCCTATACCAATTTTTATAAAATGAACAATGATTAATGCAGCTAACCCTACAAATAGCACACTTAAAAAAAGCTGAAGCCCCTTCTTAAAACCATATAGTTTTAACAACAAATAAATAGCTAAAAATAATAACCACACCCAATTTAGAGCTTGAGTTATAAACAACCAGAAAGAATCTGAATTAGAACCGCCTAAAGAGTTTAGAAAAAGAATTATTTGATTGTCGTAATATTGAAGTTGATTTAGCACAACGTCGTTACATATTACGTTTTATAGACCCCGTAAAATCGTCAATATTGTCTTTTACTTTTTTAACTTCCTTGTTGATATCGCCAATAACATCAGAGCCAATATCTTTTATCTCTGCACTCTCGTTAATTTCTTTCTTAATTTCGTTTGTAGCATCTTTAATTTGTCGCATTCCTTGCCCTAATCCTCGAGCAATTTCTGGAATTTTATCTGCGCCAAACACCATTACCACAACGAGTAATACTACGAAAATTTCTGGCCCACCTATAAATAAAAAATGTGTTTCCATACCTCTGCAAAGGTAATTATTTTTTAAATACAATGCTTTTTATTCTAAAATAATTGTATTTTAGAATTCAATTATGAAACGCCTAAAAAAATGTTTTTTAAAAAGGTAATTTTAATGCTTTTATTCATCGCAATAATTACTAGTTGCAAATCAATAAAACTACATAAAGCACTCAACCAAAAAACAAACACTTCTTTTTTTAACAACCAGTTTACAGGGCTATACATATATGATATTGTTGCAAATAAAACACTGTATAATTACAATGGTAACAAATATTTTACTCCTGCAAGTAACACTAAAATTTTTACCCTTTTTACAGCTTTAGAAATGCTGTCCGATTCTATACCCGCTTTTAAATATGCGGTAAATAAAGATACCATTACTATTCAAGGTACTGGAGACCCTAGCTTTCTTCACCCTTATTTTAACGATAGTACAGCTTTAAAAAAGACTAAAAAGTTTAAAAATGTTCATTTAATTATTAATAATATTTCTGATAAGCGTTATGGTCCTGGTTGGGCTTGGGAAGATTTTGACGCCTATTTTAGTGCCGAAAGAAGTGCTTTTCCTATGTACGGAGACGTTATAACAATAAGTAAAAAAAATGATTCGTTAAAAATTTACCCTTCCTATTTTAAAAATAAGGTAACGCTTACCGATAATTTTTATGGTAGAGATGAATATAAAAACAACTTTTATTATGCTAAAAATCGCACAAAAGAAACTGAGATTCCAATACTTATTGACAGTGCTTTAATTGCTAATTTATGGAATAATATAGCTCCTAATAAAGTTTCAATTATCAACAATCACAAACAACCTCTTTCTAAAATTGCCTACAGCATACCTAGAGACTCATTATGTAAACGAATGATGGAGTTAAGCGATAATTTTTTAGCAGAACAAATTTTGATTTTAGCCTCTTCTACGCTTTCTGACACATTAAGCTCAAAAAAAGCAATACAATTTATGTTAGCAAATCAATTAAAAACCTTAGAACAAAAACCACGTTGGGTTGATGGTTCGGGTTTAAGTAGGTATAACTTATTTACCCCTAAATCATTCGTAACCGTTTTAACTAAAATGTACAAACAGTTTTCTAAAAAAAGGGTTTTTAATTTGTTTCCTATTGGTGGCAAATCGGGCACTTTAAAAAGCTGGTATAAAGGCAACCCCTCACCTTATATCTATGCAAAATCAGGAACCTTAGGCAACAATTACAATTTAAGCGGATACCTCGTTACCAATAGCGGCAAAGTGTTAGTTTTTAGTTACATGAATAATCATTTTCTACACCAAACAAAAGACGTTAAAAAACAGATGCAAGCTACTTTTGAATGGTTAAGAGACACGTATTAAACGCTAAAATTAATCCCTTTTTACTTTTTAGTTAACATGCGTTTAATTTCATTAAGCTTCATTAAAGCTTCAATAGGTGTTAACGTATCAATATTTGTAGTTAAAATTTCTTCTCTAATTTCTTCTAAAAGCGGGTCGTCTAACTGAAAAAAACTCATCTGCATATCTTGGTTTTGCACTTCTTTCAAAGTGTCTTTTACTTCGTTATGCGAGTGGTTTTCTTCTAGTTGTTTTAATATCTTAGTAGCCCTATGTATTACCATATTAGGCATCCCTGCTAATTTAGCCACATGAATTCCGAAACTATGATTACTTCCTCCAGCTACTAATTTTCTTAAAAAAATAATAGAATCTTGTAATTCTTTAACAGAAACATTAAAATTTTTAATTCGTTCAAAAGTGGTAGTCATTTCATTTAACTCGTGATAATGAGTAGCAAACAAAGTTTTGGGCTTCGATGAATGTTCGTGTAAATATTCTGCAATTGCCCAAGCAATTGAAATACCATCATAGGTAGAAGTGCCTCGTCCAATTTCGTCTAATAACACTAAACTACGTTGAGAAATATTATTTAAAATAGATGCTGTTTCATTCATTTCTACCATAAAAGTAGATTCGCCCATTGAAATATTATCACTTGCGCCTACACGAGTAAAAATTTTATCAACCACACCAATACGAGCATTTTGTGCTGGCACATAGCTTCCCATTTGCGCTAACAAAACAATTAAAGCGGTTTGACGTAAAATAGCTGACTTACCCGACATATTAGGCCCCGTAATCATAATTATTTGCTGTTGATTTTGATTTAAAACTACATCATTAGCAATATATTCTTCACCTATAGGTAATTGTTTTTCAATAACTGGATGTCGTCCATTTTTAATTTCAATATCGGTGCTTTCATCTATTTTAGGGCACACATAACTATTTTCCATTGCCAATTTAGCATACGAAAGCAAACAGTCTATTTGAGCTATACCTTGAGCATTTTGCTGTACAGGTTGCACAAATTGAATAATGTATTGAATTAGTTTTAGAAAAATTTCTTCTTCTAAAATTTGTATTTTTTCTTCTGCTCCTAAAATCTTCGTTTCGTACTCTTTAAGTTCTTCGGTAATATACCGTTCGGCATTCACTAAAGTTTGCTTTCTAACCCACTCTTCAGGCACTTTATCTTTATGCGTATTTCTAACCTCTATATAGTAGCCAAAAACATTATTAAAAGCTATTTTTAAACTAGTAATACCTGTTCGTTCGGTTTCTCGAGCCAATAAACTATTAAGATATTCTTTACCCGAGTTTGCCATAACTCGTAAATCATCTAATTCTTGATTAACCCCAAGCGCAATACTATTTCCTTTGTTAATGTGTACAGGAGCATCTTCAAAAAGGGTATTTGTTATTTTACCGATTAACTCATTACAATCGTGTAAGCGTTTACCCATCTGATTTACCGCTTTATTATTGCTTTTTTCAGCTGCTATTTTTATAGGTAATATAGCCTTGAGCGAGTTTTTTAACAACACTACTTCTCTTGGAGAAACTTTACCTGTAGCAACCTTAGAAATTAATCGTTCTATATCAGAAATCTGTTTTAATTGATAAGCTACTGTTTTAAAAAAATCGTCAGAATTTATAAAAAACTTAACTAGTTCTTGACGATTTTGAATTTGCTCTATATTTTTTAAAGGTAAAGCTAACCAACGTTTTAACAACCGCCCACCCATCGGTGAAATGGTTTTATCAATAATATCTATAAGGGTAACAGCATTTACCGAATTTGGATTATACAATTCTAAGTTGCGCACAGTAAATCGATCCATCCACACATAGGCATCTTCAACAATTCTACTAAGCGATTGTATATGCGAAAGTTTATTGTGTTGCGTTTCAGACAGGTAATACATGATAGCCCCAGCAGCAATTAACCCAAATGTTAAATCTTGAACACCAAAACCTTTAAGATTTTTAACGTTAAAATGATTGATTAATGTTTCTTCTCCATATTCTTTTTGAAAAACCCAATCTTCAAGAAAAAAAGTATGAAATCGATTGGTAAATAATTCAAAAAAACGTTGTTTGTTTTGTTTTTGAACTAAAACTTCACTAGGCGAAAAATTTTGCAATAATTTATCAATGTATTCTTCATTACCTTGCGCCACTAAAAATTCTCCTGTAGAAATATCTAAAAAAGAAACTCCAATTTGTTTTTTATCAAAGTGTACCGATGCTAAAAAATTATTGGTTTTGGTTTGTAACACTTCATCGTTTAACGATACTCCAGGGGTCACTAACTCAGTAACTCCTCGTTTTACAATTTGCTTCGTTAATTTAGGGTCTTCAAGTTGATCACAAATTGCTACTCGCAACCCAGCTTTTACCAATTTGGGTAAATATGTGTTTAACGAATGGTGTGGAAACCCCGCTAAAGCTGTTTCGCTTTCACTACCAGAACCTCTTTTAGTTAAAACAATACCTAAAATTTCAGCAGCTTTTCTAGCATCTTCTCCAAAGGTTTCATAAAAATCTCCCACACGAAATAACAACATTGCATCTGGGTATTTTGCCTTGATGCTGTTATACTGCTTCATTAAAGGAGTAATTTTTTTGCCGCTAGATTTAGCCAATTTTTCAGAAATTTTAAATTAGTTTTGCGAAGATATGAAAAGTGTTTAGTTTTTCGGTTTTTAGTTGTTAGTGAATTTATTTGTAAAAGTATGAGAAAACTTAAAAATAATGAGTTAGGCAGAATTAGTGTTGATGTGTTTAAAAACACCCAAAAAACACCCATAATTGTAATATTAGATAACATTAGAAGTTTACAAAACATCGGTTCTGTTTTTCGTACTTCAGATGCTTTTTTGATTGAAAAAATTTATTTGTGTGGTATTACTGCTACGCCGCCTAATAAAGATATTCACAAAACAGCTTTAGGCGCTACTGAGTCGGTTGATTGGGAGTATGTAGAAGACACTTTTTTATTAGTTAAAAAACTGAAAGACTTAAAAATTAAGGTAATCAGCATTGAACAAGTAGAACAAAGCACAATGTTAAATACGTTTATACCTAAACCCAATGAAAAATATGCAATAATATTTGGTAATGAAGTAAAAGGCGTACAACAAAAAGTAGTTTCAGCTTCAGATAAATGTATCGAAATTCCGCAGTTAGGCACTAAACATTCGTTAAATATTTCAGTAAGTTGCGGAATTGTTCTGTGGGATTTATTTTCGAAAATGACAAAATAATAGTAAAATTTAGAGTCTTATTATTTAAAAACAGTATCTATTTTTTTAGTGCTTACAGGTTCAATTAACTCGCTCTTTTCTTTTTTAATTGTGTCTTTAATCCTGTTTTTGTTATCTTGTAAAGAATCTCGTTTTGCAGCTGCTGTTTTATACCTTTTTTCTAAATTTTCTGTTACTTTTTTTAATATTTCGTAGTATTCTTCAATTTTAGAAGTGTAGTATACATTACTTTCATTAAACCGCGTACTATCAATTTTATATTTTTCGTACACAAAAGGCATATAATTTATGTTTTTTTGAAAATTTTTATTATTTACGTACTTAGCAGATGAAGCAATAAACATATCTTCTAAAAGAAATTCCATCGTGTCTTTCGGAATTAAGTTTTTAGGTTTTTTATAAATTGTATTGCTAGTACATGCACTTAAAAAAACGAATAAAAAAATATATGAAATTTGTTTCATGTTGTTTGAATCGGCTATTTTTTTCAGAACCTATAAAATTATCTGTTAAAAATTAATCGTTCACCCTTGTCTTTCTCGTTAAATTCACCTTGATTATACATTAGCTTTCCGTTAACAAAGGTATGTGTGATTTTAGAAGAAAAAGTTGTTCCTTCAAACGGAGACCAACCGCATTTATATAAAATATTTTCTTTAGAAACTTTCCAAGGGTTATTGGTATCAACCAAAAATAAATCTGCATAATACCCTTCTTTTATAAACCCACGTTTATCTATCTTAAAAATTTTTGCAGGATTATGGCTCATTTTCTCCACGGCTTTTTCAATAGAAATAACCCCCTCTTTAACTTTTTCTAATATAGCAACCACCGCATGTTGTACTAACGGCCCTCCGCTTGGAGCTTTAGTATATACATTATCTTTTTCTTGTATTGTATGTGGTGCATGGTCTGTAGCGATAACATCAATTCTATCGTCCAGTAAGGCTTTCCACAACCCTTCTTTATCTTTTAGGGTTTTTACAGCAGGGTTCCATTTAATATATGTTTTCTTTTCATCATAATCCGCATCCGTAAACCATAAATGATGCACACAAACCTCGGCTGTAATTTGTTTTTTTTCTAACGGAATATCATTTCGAAACAAATGTGTTTCTTTTTCGGTTGATAAATGAAAAATATGCAATCTAGCACCCGTTTTTTTTGCTAAAGCAACGGCTTTAGATGATGATAAATAACACGCTTGTTCACTTCTAATAATAGGGTGATATTTTACTGGAATATCATCTCCGTATTTATCTTTGAATATTTGCGTGTTTTTTTTAATGGTTTGTTCGTCTTCGCAGTGCACGGCAATTAACATATCGGTAGAAGAAAATATTTTTTCAAGAACCGCTTCATTATCTACCAACATATTTCCAGTAGACGAGCCTAAAAATAATTTTATTCCTGCGACAGTTTTAGAATTGGTTTTCAATAATTCTTCTAAATTATCATTAGTACCACCAAACATAAACGAATAATTAGCATACGATGTTTTGCTAGCAATAGCAAATTTTTCTTCTAATAATACTTGGGTAGTTGCCTGCGGAACGGTATTGGGCATTTCTATAAATGAAGTAATGCCTCCTGCAACAGCCGCTTTACTCTCAGTAGCAATATTCGCTTTATGGGTTAGCCCTGGCTCTCTAAAATGAACTTGATCATCAATCATTCCAGGAAGCAAATAGCTGCCTTTGGCATCGATAATATTTACATCTTCTGTTGGCGCTATTTTTTTTGCTAACTGTTTTATAAACTCGCCTTCAATTAGTAAATCGCCTTCAAAAATAGCTCCTTCATTAACAATTTTTGCGTTCTTTATAAGTGTTTTTTCTTTCATTTTTTATTTGGTAATTTACTAAATCGCATTTTTATAACACCAAAAAGTGCTTCATACACTATACCTCCACTCATTTTAGATTCCCCTAAGGTTCTATCTGTAAAAACTACAGATACTTCTTTAATATTAAAACCAAGTCTCCAAGCCTTATATTTCATTTCTATTTGAAAAGCATACCCAACAAACTTAATTTTATCAAGGTTAATGGCTTCTAAAACTTGTCGTTTCCAACAAACAAAACCAGCTGTAGTATCGTGCAAAGGCATTCCTGTAACAATTCGCACATATTTAGAGGCAAAATAAGATAATAATACGCGTTGCATAGGCCAATTAACTACATTAACTCCTTTCGAATAACGAGAGCCTATAGAAACATCGGCACCCTCTATGGTACAAGCATTATACAATCGTATTAAGTCTTTAGGATTATGCGAAAAATCGGCATCCATTTCTATAATATAATCGTATTTTTTTTCAATTGCCCACTTAAATCCGTGAATATAAGCAGTACCTAAGCCGTTTTTCCCTTTTCTTTTTTCTAAAAATAATCTATTGGCAAATTCTGATTGAAGTTGTGTTACAATATCGGCTGTTTTATCGGGAGAATTATCATCAACAATTAAAACATCAAACTCTTTTTCTTGACTAAAAACAGCTCTTATAATAGCCTCTACATTTTCCTTTTCATTGTATGTAGGAATAATAACTAAAGTGTCAAACATTACTTAATTTTTCGATATTTCGACAATAATTAACAAAGATACGTTAATTTCTTTCTAAATTTGTTTTAATTATTATTAATGCATCTTATGCAAGCTATCGAACGTGAAATTATTTCAAATAACTGGATTACTTTACTGTTGCTATTTGCCTTATTATTATTAGCTTACACAAAAGCCCTTCAACCGTCGAAATTTTACAGGTATATGTTTTCTTTTTTTTTAACTGGGTTTATTGAAAAAAGAATGGAAGAAAAACCTTCGATTTTTTCGCCTCTTTCTGTTTTACAGCTTCTTTTTAGTGCGATTTGCTTGTCTTTATTTTTATTTTTAATGACAAACCCAATAAATGAATCTCTTAGTTTTGTTTCTTTTCTAATATTTTCGTTATTATTTTTCACTTACTTTTTATTACGAGGAATTATTGATTTTTCACTTGCAAAGCTATATGGCGTTTTTAACAACTTTCGTTATTTTTTATTTTCAAAATACAATTACGTATACACCTTAAGTTTATTACTTTTCCCTTTTATTATTGTTTATGTTTATGGGTTTAAAAACCGCATTTTTCTAGCTAGCGCCTTTGTTATTTTATTTTTGATACGGTTTTTTTTAGTTTTTAGTAATAATAAAAAAATGATATTAAATTACTTTTTTTATTTTATTTTGTACCTTTGTGCACTTGAAATAGCTCCGTTACTAATTATTTATAAAGTGGCTTATAAGTAAATAAAATTTGTATGAAAGTGAAAACTATACTGGTTTCGCAACCAGCTCCAAAAACAGAAACTTCTCCTTATTTTGATTTAGCAGAAAAACAAAAAGTTAAAGTAGATTTTCGTTCTTTTATTCATGTAGAAGGTATTCCTGTAAAAGAAGTTAGAGCTCAAAAAATTGATTTAAAAAACTTTACAGCTATTATTTTAACAAGCAGAAATGCCGTAGACCATTTTTTTAGAATTGCTGAAGAAATGCGATTTACTGTTCCTGACGACATGAAATATTTCTGTCAATCAGAAGCTGTTGCTTATTATTTGCAAAAGTATGTGGTATATAGAAAACGTAAAATTTATGTAGGTTCAAGAACTTTTCCTGAATTAATTCCACAAATAAAAAAACATAAAGACGAAGCGTTTTTACTACCTTGTTCTGATAAATTAAAACCATTAATTCCTGAAGAACTTGACAAACTAGGTGTTAATTGGAAACGTGCTAACTTGTACAGAACTGTGGTAAGCGATTTATCTGATTTAGAAAATGTTTTTTATGATGTTTTAGTGTTTTTTAGCCCTTCAGGTATTGACTCATTATTTAAAAACTTTCCAAACTTTAAACAAAACAACACCCGTATTGCAGTATTTGGAAACTCAACTATTCAAGCCGTAGAAAACAAAGGTTTACGAGTAGATATTGCTGCGCCAACGCCTGAAACACCATCAATGACAATGGCTTTAGAAAAATATATAAAAGAAGTGAATAAGCGCTAAAAACACTCAATACACTGAAATTAGGCGCAAGAAAGCTTCATTTAAAGATAAACAAAAAGACACAAACTACTTTAAGAGATTTGTGTCTTTTTTATTTGTTGATATTCTTACTTTTCAACCTTTTCTATTAAGTTATCTATTTTATCTCTCGGAATAATTCCTTTCAACATTAACAAAACTCCAAAAACAATTAGCACTATACCCATAGCTCTTTTTATACGATAAATAACCAATGGTGTTAACCTGTTTTTAAGTTGTTTGGCTAAGATTATTTTACCTAAATCAGTTAAAAAATACGCTAAAACTACAGTAGCTAAATACCAAAATATGTAATTAGAATTCATGTGCAAGGTAGGCCCTACCACCACGATTAACCCCAACCAAAAAGCAAGTACCCCAATATTTATGAAGTTTAAAAAAAATCCTTTTAATATTAATTTAAAGTAATTGTTTTCTTCGGGCACTTTAATATCTTCTTGGTCTATTTCTTTTTTTATGTTTTTATCTAGGTAGGTAATTAGACCATATATAATGAGTACAAGTCCACCAATTAAAAACAAACGTGGATCGTCTTTTATTTCTTCTAGCAAATCTCTACTACCAAAATAAGCAATAAGCATAAAAGAAATATCGCCTAAAATTACCCCAAAATCAAAAGCAATAGCGGCTCTTGCCCCCTTTAAAATACTCGTTTTTATAAGCATAAAAAATACTGGGCCTATCATAAAAGACATAAATATACCCACTAAAAACGCGTTTTTTAAAGTAGAAAAATCCATTATTGAAAAATACTATTTTTTAAACATCATCATAGTCAACTGTTAACTGAGGCGTAGTAGGATGTGCTTGACAGGTTAAAATATATCCTTTTTTAATTTCTGCATCTGATAAAATAGAATTTTTTGCCATCACTGCCTCACCATCTTTAATTTTTGCCATACACGAACTGCATATACCACCTTGGCAAGAATATGGTGCATCTAAATTATTATTTAAAGCTACGTCTAAAAGAGAATCGGTTTGCTGCATTTTTACTGAAGTAGTTTCTCCATCTAGTAAAAAAGTAACCTGCGTTTCACCTCCACCGCCTTGAACAGGGTTCGCTTCTTTAGAAGTAGCAGTAGTAAATAGTTCAAAAAGAATATCTTCTGATGAAAATCCGTTACCTTCTAAAGTTTTTGATACAGTTTTTATCATTCCTTCCGGACCACATAAAAAAGCTTTATCAAAAGTTATATTTTTATATTTATTTTTTACAATAAAGTTTACAATGCTTTTATCAATTCGTCCAAATAATGTTTTGGCATCACTTTTTTTGCCAAAAAATGTTTTAAATAAATTAGGTTTTTTGTTTGATCTACTAAAAACATAATCTAAATTAAATTGGGTTGGATACGTTGCTGCTAATTGGTTTAACTCATTATAAAAAATAGTATCCTCAGCATTTTTGTTACCATATACCAAGGTAAAAGTAGCAGAAGGCTCACTTTCTAAAACTGTTTTAACCATAGATAAAACAGGTGTAATTCCACTACCCGCAGCAAAGGCTATATAATTTTTATTAGGTTCTAGCTGCATAACAAACTTACCCTCAGGCGGATGCACTTCTAACACATCACCTTTTTGCAACTGAGTAGCTGCAAACACCGAAAATAACCCTTTTTCAACTTTTTTAACTGTTACTTTTAATTCGCCACTTTTTGGCGAACTGCATATAGAGTAAGCTCTTCGCAATTTTTTACCTTCTAGTTCTTTTTTTATGGTAATATATTGACCTGGTTTATAAGAAAAAGTTTCTTTTAAACTTTCAGGAATAATAAAACTAATAGAAACCGCATTTTCTGTTTCTTTTATTATTTCTTTAATTGTAAGTTGATGAAATGAGCTCATTTTTTAAAAAATATTTTTTAGAGTTGCAAAACTAGCTAAATTGTATGTAAAAAAAGAGCAGAATATCATAAAAAACAGCCAAAAACAAAATACATAAGAAAATTATGCATATATTTGTTATGCATCTATAATTCATTATTTTTAATGACAAATCAAAAATTATATAAAGGTTCACTACAAACTATTATCTTAAAATTACTCGCCCAAAATGATAAAATGTACGGGTATGAAATTACTCAAAAGGTTAAAGAGCTAACCCAAGGCGAATTAAAAATTACCGAAGGGGCTCTATACCCTGCCCTGCACAAACTAGAATCACAAGGGCTATTAGATGTTGAAGTGATTAATATCGGTAACCGATTACGCAAATATTATAAACTTACCGAAAACGGAGCAAAAGAAACCAAAAATAGACTTGCTGAAATGCAACTATTTTTAAAAACAATGCAACAATTGGTAAACCCTAAATTTAGTATAGAGTAAGATAGAATTGACAAAAACACATAAAACAAACCCATGAAACTCACTAATCAAAACATACAAGATTTATACCATTTTACCCACCAACATTTTGTAGAGTATTATGATGTGCAAACTGAGCTAGTTGACCATTTGGCTAATGACATAGAAAGTATATGGGCGAAAAATCCAAACTTATCGTTTGAACAAGCTAGAGATAAATCGTTTAAAAAATTTGGTGTTTTTGGTTTTATGGATATAATCGCCGCAAAAGAAAACCAAATGAATAAAAAGTATATAAAAATTATTTGGCAGTTTGTTAAACAATGGTTCGCCTTACCCAAAGTAATATTAACAATTGTTATTTTTATGTTTTTTTACACTGTTATACACACGCCTTTTTCAAAAGAAATTTTACCTGGTTTTATATTATTAACTATTCTATATCAACTATATAAATTCGTAAAACACAAGAAAGAAAAGCAAAAAAAAGAAAAATTATTTTTATTAGAAGCCATAATAAACCGAGCAAATGGTTTTTCGTCATTTATGTTTCTCATATATTCTTACGATCTTAGTAATATTATTACAGAGTTTAATAAATTACCTGAACATTGGATTATATTTATAGCTGCTTTAGCAACTTTATTTACTATAACATTTTATATAATAAACAAAGTAATTCCAGAAAACTCAAAAAAACTTTTACAAGAAACCTACCCCGAATACAACTTAATTTAAGTTGTAAAAATAACAGTACGTATTTAATTATAATTTTATGGCAATGCTGGGTGTTTACTAACAAATTAGACATTAAACCCAAAAAACATAATCAAATTTTACGGGCTTTAAAGAATTCGAAAGTTATTTTTCTTCATAAATAAAAACTTTCATTATTTTTACGTCTCTTATCGACAATAATTTATAAAAATAAGAGTTTTTTTATTTTAGATATTAGGTATTTTGAAGCAGGTAAAAAATTATGTTTATTTTATAGTTGTTATTGCTATAATGTTTGCGTGTAGTACGCAAAAAAATTCTTTTGTAAATAGAAGTTTTCATTCGGTAACCACCAAATATAATGTGTTATTTAATGGTGAACAAGCTTATGAAAAAGGATTAGAAGAAATTCGTAATAAACATGAAGATAATTTTTGGAAACGCCTTCAAATAGAACCTATAACCTTTGATGAAAATAGTATTGAAACTCCAAAATTTACACCAACCACAAACAAAGAAGAAGAAAGTAGTAAAAATTTAACTCCTTTTGAAAAAGCAGAAGAAAAAGCCGTTAAAGCCATTCAAAAGCATTCTATGTATATTGGTGGTTTTGAACGTAATGGACAAATAGATGATGCTTATTTATTACTAGGTAAAGCGCGCTATTACACACAACGTTTTGTGCCTGCTTTAGAGGCCTTTAACTATGTTATTGCCAACTATCCACAAGCCGATTTAATTTACGAAACAAAAATTTGGAGAGCAAAAACAAATATTCGAATAGCCAATGAAAAACGAGCCATCGAAACCCTACGCTTATTACTTGATGTTTTAGATGCTAAAGAAAAAATTAATAGCCGTACAAAAGAAGAAGCATATACAGCCATGGCGATGGCATATGAAAAAACAGACACCATTAAAAAAGTAATCGACTATTTAAAACTTGCAACTCAAACCCACTATAATAAAGAGCAAACTGCTCGAAATATGTTTATTCTAGGGCAAATATATAGCGAACTAAACCTAAAAGATTCGGCAAGAATAGAATTTCAAAAATTAGTCGATTTTAGAAGAGCACCTTCTAAATATCATATTCATGCAAATATTGAATTGGCGAAAAACACCCCTAAAGACTCTTCATCAACCTTAATAAGACCATTTGAAAAACTCATTAAAAACAGAGATAACCGCCCTTATTTAGATGAACTATACTATCAAATAGGTGTTTTAGAAGAAAATAGAGATAGCGTTAAAAAAGCGATTTCGTATTATAAAAAATCATTACAGGCTAAAAATGGTAGCGACTATCAAAAAACATATACCTACGAAAAATTAGGAAATGCTTATTTTAAAAAAGCGAACTTTATTTTAGCTAATTCGTATTACGACAGCGTAATGAAAGTTACTAGTGATGAATATAAAAATGAAAAACGAATTAGACGAATTGAAAGAAAGCATAAAAGCTTAATTTTATTAAGCAAATACGAAACACAATTAAAAACCAACGATAGTATTTTACATATAGCAAACCTATCAAAAGAAGAGCAAAAACAATATTTTGAAAAGTATATTGCTGAAATTAAAAACCAAGATACTCAACTAAAATCGAACCCAAATTTTAGCGGTAATTCTTTTAGTAATAACACTATAAAAAACACCAATAAACAAGGTAAATGGTATTTTTACAATGACCAAGCCAAAACTATTGGGCAAGCAAAGTTTGCAAAAATATGGGGTAATCGCCCTTTAGAGGATAATTGGCGTTGGTCCGACAAAATATTAAACAACACAACGTTAAACAATACAAATACAGTTGCTAGCGGTAACAAAAAAGATGAATTAGCTAATTATTTAAATGCTGTTCCAAAAAGTAAAAAAGTAATCGACAGCCTAACCACCGAAAGAAATGAAGCCCTATATCAATTAGGGTTAATTTATAAAGAGCAATTTAAAAACACCTCATTAGCCATCCAAAATTTAGAACGATTGGCACAGGTTAATACCGATAAAAATCTTGATTTACCTATTAATTATCACTTGTATCAAATTTATTCTGAAATCAACAATCCAAAAGCTAATCAGTATAAAAATGTAATCCTAACAAAATATCCCAAGTCTAAATTTGCGCAAATTATTTTAAACCCAAATAAAGATGTAACTACCGCCACATTAGAAGATGATATTGCTAAAACCTATGAAAAAATATATTATTTATATAAAAAGGATAGGTTTGAAGAAGTTGTATTAAAAGTTAACGAAACTATTCCCTCTATTCAAGGTTCAGAATTAATTCCTAAATTTGAACTTTTAAAAGCTTAT
Source organism: Tenacibaculum sp. UWU-22 (assembly GCF_041021355.1). Taxonomy (NCBI): domain Bacteria; kingdom Pseudomonadati; phylum Bacteroidota; class Flavobacteriia; order Flavobacteriales; family Flavobacteriaceae; genus Tenacibaculum; species Tenacibaculum sp. UWU-22. Next base: position 660,863 of record NZ_JBFNGP010000001.1, read on the forward strand.
GCTCTTGGCAAATATAAAAGCAAAGAAGAGTTTAAAAAAGCAATGGAATTTGTTGCGTTAACTTACGCAAATACTGTTGAAGGAGAAAAGGCACGAGAAATAGCAAAACAACTAGAATAATATTACAAAAATTAACAGTAAAAATGTTTAAAAAAGAAACAACCAACGCTATACAAAATTCAAAAAAAACAATGGAAAGAAATAATGTTGCGAAAAATACCAGTATTCTAGGAGAGATTAAATCAGATGGTGATTTTAGAATAGATGGAAGTCTTGAAGGAAATTTAAAAATAAACGGACGTGTAGTAATTGGTGTAGATGGCTCGATAAACGGAAATGTAACTTGTACCAATGCTGATATTGAAGGTAAATTTATAGGCGAATTAATTGTTGAAGAAGTACTTACTATAAAATCTACTGCAAATATTTCTGGTAATATAACAATTGGTAAATTATCGGTAGAACCTGGTGCTATTTTTAACGCAGAGTGTAACATGAAAGGATCAGGAAAACAAATCAATATTAATGACACTAAAAAACCAGAAAAATTTGAAAAAACCTCTTAAACAAGTAGCTGTACTTTCTGGAATAGCAATTCAAATGGGTGTTACTATCTATTTGTTTTCACTGCTAGGTAATTGGTTAGACACTACTTATAATGATGGCAAAAAACTTTATATTATTATTACCACCTTATTGGGGGTTGCCATATCATTATATTTAGTAATAAAACAAGTAAATCGTATTAATAATTAAATGCAAAATCCTTTTTTAAATTTCACCGTTAAAATACTCAGTGTAATCACTATTGTTTTTGGCATTCATATACTTATTCTTAAGGCATTAAACTTGCCACTATTTGAAAACAAAATTATATTATCTTATGTTTTAAATACCCTTTTAGTAATTATAATTTTTGCAATTTTATACCTTTTGAAAAATAAATTTAAAAATCAATTAGGATTTATATTTCTTATCGGTAGCTTATTAAAACTTACTGTATTTTTTATCTTTTTTTATCCTGCTTACACCCAAGACAATAACATTAGCAGACCTGAATTTTTCGCTTTTTTTACCCCCTATATCGTAGGTTTATTATTAGAAACTTATAATTTAAGCAAATGGCTTCAAAAACTCGATTCATAAAAATATAGTCTGTCGCACAAAAATATACTGCTCTAGAGATTATGAATATTGATTAAAATTTAAGATTGTATACAATAGATTGTGTACCTTCGAGTCAAAACAAAATTTGCTTACTATTAGCATATTTATTACTAACATTGTTATAACAAACATGATTACTTTAAACTTGTTAACGTGAAAATAAAAATATTATTTTTTGGCATTACAACCGATTTAATGGGCTGTTCTGATTTGGCGCTAGACGTTGAAAAAAAAACAACTATCGCCTTTTTTAAATCGGTGATTAAAAAAAAATACCCTCAGTTACAAAATATAGATCAATATGCTATTGCGGTAAACGAACAATATGTAAATAATGAATTTTCATTACAAGAAAACGATGTAATAGCTATTATACCCCCCGTAAGCGGAGGTTAATTTTTTATGTTTTTATCAAATTATGTCAAACCTATCTATTAAAATAACCACCGAAAAACTCGATATAAACAAGTGTTATAATTTTGTTGCCAATCCAAATTGTGGCGGTATCGCTGCTTTTATTGGTACCGTAAGAAATAACACTAAAGAAAAAGAAGTTCTACAACTAGATTTTTCCACTTATGAATCAATGGCTATTAAAGAAATGGAAAAAATTGCTAATCTCGCTTTAGCAAAATTTGATATCGAAAAAATTGCCATACACCATGCTCATGGAATGTTACAAATTGGCGACATTGCTGTAATAATTACCGTTGCCTCAAAACACAGAAAAGCCGCTTTTGAAGCTTGCCAATTTGCTATAGACACCTTAAAAAAGACGGTTCCTATTTGGAAAAAAGAGTATTTCAAAGACGGCGAAGTTTGGGTAAATGCACATCCGTAAATAACTCGAATTCTCTTTTGTACAGAATTGTAACTGTATTTGTTTTTTTCTAAAACAAAATCAATTTAGATTATTAACACGAATACTTATAAATTAATTTCTTTTTTAGCCGCTTTATATTCTTCGAACGTATTAACATTTCTAACTAATTGATCGGCAACCTCTACAATTTCTACATCAGCGTTAATCAGCATCTTACGAGGACAAGAATATCCTTGTGCTAAATACTGTAATAATCGAGAATAGGCTTTAGGCTCATAAATAGCAATTAAAGGCTCTGGAAAATCTTTGTTTTTCGCTTTAATTGCGGTAGCTATTTTTGAAGGATTTCTTTTTTCTAATAAAAGTTTAATCAGTTTTTCATCTACAAACGGAACATCGATTGGCAAAACCAACCAAGCGGCATTAGGGTCTTTTTGAAATGCAGAACAAATACCCCCAAAAGGACCTAAATTTAAAAAAGTATCATTAATATCTTTTTCGTCTGTAGAAGAATTTGCTACCGAAAAATACGTGTCTAACAAATTGTTTTCTAACAATTTCTTTACAACCTCTTTTTGAGGTTTATCATAATATTGAAGGGCTGATTTGTTTGTTCCCATTCGAGTACTTTTACCCCCAACCAACACTAACCCTTTTACTGGAGCTATTTTTTCTTGAATTAAATTATAAACATGACTACTAATTTTATCTATTTGATCAATCGTGTAGGTTGTAATGTTTTTAATATGTGGATATTTTTCTTCTAAAAAAGGGAAAAAAGCAGTGTCTTCTTTTAGTTTTATTATAAACTGAATTTTGGTTAATTGATTTAACCTCTTTAAAACAGAAGCTTCTTTTTCTGGGTCTAAAATCAAAATTTGCTTTGCTCCTTCAAAATGATTTCCATTAATAAACAGATAATCGAACTCAGAAAACCGTATACGTTGTTCATATTTATTTAAAGGTAATACCGTAGTGGTTTGCAAATTACCGTTAACATGAAAAGTAAACGTAGTTAATTTATGTTGATTAACATCTTTTGCATGTGAAGCATCTATATAAGCCAATTTATAATTGGTTAATTTTTGAGATATTTGATGTACTAAATTAGAAATTACACTACAATTAGCACCTAAAAACGCTACCTCATTAGGGGCAAAATTATCATTATCTCTTTTCGCTATAGCAGTATGCTTTTGATGCTTATTCATTTTTAATATCCGATTTACCTCCTGTTTTTTCTACCAACTTAATTTCTTTTATCACCATTTTTTGACTCATTGCCTTACACATATCGTAAATGGTTAAACAGGTTGCAGACACCCCTGTAAGCGCTTCCATTTCTACCCCTGTTTTACCCTCAATAGTTACTTTACAAGTAGTTTCAATTTCTTCTGAATTACTAACTTTTATAGCAATATCTACCCCATTAATTAACAAAGGATGACACATTGGAATAATTTCGGATGTTTTTTTAACCGCCTGAATACCTGCTATAATAGCTGTTTGAAAAACAGGCCCTTTTTTTGTAATAAGCTCATTGTTGGTGAAGTGAGAAATAATTTCTGTACCTAAAAACATTGTTGCTTTGGCAATTGCGGTTCGTTTCGTTATTTTTTTGTCAGAAACATTAACCATTTTTGGTTGATTTTCTTTGTTTATATGTGAAAACGTATTCATTATCTATAAGTTATAACCGTATATACAGTGCCTTTTTCAAATTTAATTTTTTCGGCTTGAGGTAATTCTATAAATCCATCAGCTTTAACTAAACTGGCTAAATCGCCCGATCCATTTGTTTGTATAGGAGTTGCTAGTAGCGAACCATTCTCGTTTTCGAGTTTAACCTGTAAAAAACAGGTTAAGTTAGGCTTAAAGGTTACCTCTTCTTTTAAAATTGCTGTTTGCTCACTTCTTTTTAACCCAACAGATTGATAGTACCAAGGATAAAAATATGCTAAACAATTTACAAAAGTAGAAATTGGATTTCCTGGAAAAGCAAATACTTTACAATTTTTAGTTTGCCCAAACCAAAATGGTTTTCCTGGTCTTTGAGCTACTTTATGAAATTGCTTTTCTACCCCTAGTTCTTCTAATACTTTGGGTAAAAAATCAAACTTCCCTTTACTGACTGCCCCACTAAAAAGCAACACATCGTAATGTTGTAAATATTGTTCAATAGTGTTTTTTAAAATTGTTTCATTATCAACAATATGCCTATTATTACATGAAATCTTTAACTGTTCTAAAAGCGAAACCAAAGTATGCACGTTACTTCTTCTAATTTGATGAGCAGCTGGCACACTAGCTACATTAACTAGCTCGTCTCCGGTAGAAATAACGATAACTTTAGGTTGTTTTGCTACTGTAATCTTTGATTTGCCAACGGTAGCTATCACTCCTATTTCAGCAGCAGAAATAACAGCGTTTTTAGGTATTAAAAGAGCCCCCTTTGCTTTATCACTTCCTTGAATGTGTATGTTTTGCCCTTTAGTAATTTTATCAATTAATATGGTAGCTTTATTATTACTAATTTCAACATCTTCGTATCGAATAACTGTATCACAATTATTAGGCAAAACAGCCCCCGTCATCACTTCATAACAGTTTTCGATATTTACCATTGTTTTTTGTTGGCTTCCTGCAGGCTGAATTCCTTCAATTTTAAAATCACGAATACCTTGTTTAAAAAACTGGTAATTAATAGCTATTCCATCCATAGCCACTCTGTTAAATGGTGGAAAATCTCTATCAGCAACAACGTCTTCTTTTAAAATTCGACCTGTAGCTTCTACAAAAGGGATGGTTTCTGTACCAAAATCTTGTATGTTTTGTAAAATAATATGTCTAGCTTCTTTTACAGAAATCATTTTTTTTCTATAGATTTTTTCTAATATCGTCTATATTTTCTTATCCACCTACTCTTTTTCTGACATCTTTTTTACATAATCGGTAATAATTACTATTTGAGTACCCCCTACTTTACCTTCAATATATTTAGCATTTTCATGATCAAGAGAAATTTTACGAACCGCAGTACCTTGTTTGGCTACCATACTAGAGCCTTTAACCTTTAGGTCTTTAATTAACACCACATTATCTCCAGATTGTAAAACGGTTCCATTACAATCTTTATGAATAATTTTTTCACTATCGTCTAAATGCTCTCCTGTTGCTTCAGCAAAACGCAATTCGTCATCGTTCAAATACATCATATCTAATAAATCTTGTGGCCAGCCCTGATTTTTAAGTCGATGCAACATTCTCCACGCAACTACTTTCACAGGGCTAAACTCACTCCACATTGCATCATTTAAACAACGCCAGTGGTTGGCATCTGTTTCTGTCGAATTTTCTATTTGATCTATACATGTTTTACAAGCTAAAACAGTATTATCTACACCTGTAGCCGAAACAGGTTTTATTTCATAAATTGATAAATCAGCATTCGAAGTACATAATTCACATACATTTCCGCTTCGTTTTTGCAAATCTTCTTGTAAACTCATCTTGTAATTTTTAAGCTGTAAAAATACAGATTAAATTCTATCTTTAGAATAATACAAATCTCAAAAACGAACAGATTGTAATCTGTTAAAAATTATTTTGCTTTTCGTTTTTTTTAAAATGCGTAACGTTGTGGTCCTCCTCTACGAATTTCTTCGTTAGCATATGCTTCATATTGTTTAAAATTAACTCGAAATGCATTAGATAATTTAAACGCTGTTTCGTAATAAGCTTCATCGTTATTCCAAGTTGCTCTGGGGCTTAATAACTCTGTAGGAACCCCTGGGCAACTTCTAGGTTGTGCTACACCAAAAACAGAATGAATATGGTAATCTTCATAGGTATAATCACCCAAATGCCCATCAAGCACAGCAGAAATCATTGCTCGTGTATATTTTAAAGGCATTCTTCTACCTACACCATACTTGCCACCAGACCAGCCTGTATTTATTAACCATACATTTACTTTAGCTTCTTTCATTTTTTTACTCAACATTTCAGCATATTTGGTTGGATGCAACGGCATAAAAGGAGCGCCAAAACAGGCTGAAAAATTAGGCGTTGGCTCTGTAATACCCGCTTCGGTTCCTGCAACTTTTGCAGTATAACCCGATATAAAATGGTAAGCCGCTTGACTAGGCGTTAGTTTTGAAATTGGAGGCAGTACCCCAAATGCATCAGCAGTTAAAAAAAAGATGTTTTTAGGGTTTTTACCTATCGACGGAATTTTAATATTTTCGATATGGTAAATAGGATAACTTACTCGTGTATTTTGAGTTATTGATGTATCTTGATAATCTACATGCCCATTTGCATCTATAATTACATTTTCAAGAATAGCTCCTTTTTTTATAGCATTATAAATTTCCGGTTCTTTTTCCTGAGATAAATTAATAACTTTTGCATAACACCCGCCTTCAAAGTTAAAAACAGTGTTTTCGGCAGTCCACCCATGTTCATCATCACCTATTAAACTTCTATTTGGGTCGGTAGATAAGGTTGTTTTTCCTGTACCTGATAAACCGAAAAAAATAGCGGTATCTCCTTCTTTACCAACATTAGCTGAGCAATGCATAGGTAACGTATTTTTATATACTGGAAGAATAAAGTTTAACGCAGAAAAAATTCCTTTTTTAATTTCTCCTGTATAACCTGTTCCGCCAATTAAGGCAATTTTCTTTTCAAAATTTAAGATAGCAAAATTGTGTTGGCGTGTTCCGTCTTCACTTGGATTTGCCATAAAACCTGGCGCATTAATTACAGTCCATTCTGGCGTAAAGTTATTTAACTCTTCTTCTGTAGGGCGCAAAAACATATTATAGGCAAACATATTGCTCCAAGGATATTCGTTTACCACCCGAATTGTTAATCTATAATTTTCATCTGCACAAGCATAACTATCTCTTACAAAAATTTCTTTATCTGATAAATAAGCAACAACCTTATCGTACAGTTTATCAAATTTTTCTGGCTCAAATGGTATGTTAATATCACTCCACCAAACCTTATCTTTTGTAACATTATCTTTTACAATAAACCTATCTTTAGGCGAACGCCCTGTAAATTCACCTGTATTAATCGCTAATACTTCTGAATCAGTAGTTACACCTTGGTTTTTTTCAATAGTTATTTGTTGTAATTGATCTGGAGTTAATTGGTAGCGTATAGTCGCATTTTTAATACCTAAATCGTTTAACGAAATCGTTTTCGTATTTAGATGTGTCATTCCTATAAATTTAATTGTTTAGAGTACAAAAGTAGTATAATTTTTAAACAAAAAAATCTATTTTTAGTTTATTCTACTATTTTTAGAACTGTTTTTATAAAAGCTAAAAGCCAATAATAACCATCCTATTATAAATAAAACACCTCCTAAAGGAGTTACAAACCATATTTTTTTAGCAGGAATATTTAATAAATAAATTGCATAAATCGACCCCGAAAAACACGCTATTCCTGCAAAGAAAAAATAGCTTATTTTATTTTTTTGTTTTTGACTAAAACCATTATAAATATTTACAATCAATAAGGCAAACACATGATATATTTGATACCTTACACCCGTTTCAAAGCTTTGCAATGCCTCTGATGACAATTTAGCTTTTAAAACATGAGCTCCAAAAGCCCCTAAAACAACAGCTAAAGCCCCTAGTAAGGAAGTGATTGTTAGGTTTTTATGCATTTTTTGAGTTTTTATTTAAAAATAAACTTTTTTACCGATATTGCTAATCATTAAACGACAACAAAAATAGTGTTTTTTAAATTATGAGAAATATTTTAGTAATTGGAGCAGGAAGATCTAGTTCTTCTCTAATACAATATCTATTAAACAAGTCTAAAAAAGAAGAATTATTTATTACCCTCGGTGATATCTCTATAGAAAACGCAGAAGAAAAAATTAATAATCACCCAAACGGTAAAGCTATTTTATTTGATGTTTTTAACCAAAAACAACGGCACACCGAAATACAAAATGCAGATATTGTTGTATCAATGCTACCGGCTCAATTTCATATAGAAGTTGCAAAAGATTGTGTTACTTACAATAAACACTTGGTAACCGCCTCTTATATTTCTAAAGAAATGGAAGCTTTGCAAAAGCAAGTAATTGCTAAAGGTTTAGTTTTTATGAACGAAATTGGTCTTGACCCAGGAATTGACCACATGAGCGCAATGCAAGTTATAGATAATATAAGAAAAAAAGGCGGTGAAATGCTTTTATTTGAATCGTTTACTGGCGGATTAGTAGCTCCTGAAAGTGACACCAATTTATGGAATTACAAATTTACTTGGAACCCAAGAAATGTAGTTTTAGCTGGTCATGGAGGCGCCGCCAAGTTTATTCAAGAAGGTACTTATAAATACATACCCTATCAGAAATTATTTAGAAGAACCGAATTTTTAACTATAGAAGAATACGGTAAGTTTGAAGCCTATGCAAATCGTGACTCTCTAAAATACCGTAGTGTGTATGGTTTAGATAATATACCTACTATGTACAGAGGTACCATTAGAAAGGTAGGGTTTTCTAAAGCATGGAATATTTTTGTGCAACTTGGCATGACCGATGATAGTTATACTATAGAAAATTCTGAAAACATGAGTTATCGCGATTTTACCAATTTGTTTTTGGCATACAGCCCTACAGATTCTGTTGAGTTAAAATTTAGATTATACCTAAAAATTGACCAAGATGATATTATGTGGGATAAATTTTTAGAGCTCGATATTTTTAATCGCCATAAAAAAGTAGGCATAAAAAATGCTACGCCTGCACAAATTCTTCAAAAAATACTAACCGACAAGTGGTCGTTACAACCCCACGATAAAGATATGATTGTTATGCATCATAAATTTGGCTACCTACATAACAACAAAAAAAACCAGATAGAAAGCAGTATGGTTATTTTAGGTGAAGACCAAACATACACCGCAATGGCTAAAACAGTAGGGCTACCTGTAGCCATAGCAACCTTACGTATTTTAAATGGTAAAATTACAACCCCAGGAGTTCAATTGCCCATTCGAAAAGAGGTGTACGAACCCATTTTAAAAGAATTAGAAGAACACGGAATAATTTTTAAAGAAAAAAAAGTTCCTTATTTAGGATATAATCCAGAAAATGTAGTTGGATAAATTTTAAAAATTAAATTTTAACTGATCTGGCAATAGCTTAAACGTTTTTCTGTGATGGGGTGTAACCCCAAATTGTTTAATTGCCTCTCGATGTTGTTTAGTTGGGTAACCTTTATTTTGTTGCCAATTATACTGTGGAAATTCTTGATGAATTTTTTTCATATATTCATCTCGATATGTTTTCGCTAGTATTGATGCTGCCGCAATACTCATAAATTTAGCATCGCCTTTTACAATGGTTTGATACGGAACATTTTTATACGGTTTAAACTTATTACCATCAACAATTATAAATTCTGGAGTTATACTTAGCTCATCTATAGAGCGGTGCATTCCCATAATAGACGCTTGTAAAACATTAACTTGATCAACTTCTTGCTGATACACAAACGAAACAGCATAAGCTAAAGCCGTTTTTTCTATAAACAAACGTAATTTTTCACGTTCTTTTTCGGTAAGTTGTTTAGAATCGTTAAGTAGCTCGTTTTCAAAATTTTTAGGCAAAATAACCGCTGCCGCAACAACAGGTCCCGACAAACAACCTCTACCTGCCTCATCGGTACCCGCCTCTAAAAAAAATCCGCTGTAATTTAATTTTAACATAATACAAATTAACAATTTTCAATAAAAACTGACTGATTTTTTTTTCGTTTAATTATTTTACATTTGCTGTTATGAAGAAAATTCTTTTTATAGTTTTTTATTTAACCATTTCTCAAGTTTTATTTAGTCAAATAAGACAAATTGATGATGGTTTTCAAAATTTAGATAACTCTATAAATAGAAACACCGATTCTTTACCCGATAATGAAATTGATGTAAAACTTAGCGGAAAAACAAAATATACCGATTATAAAATTATCTCTTTTAAAGGCGATACAACTGTTGTTGATACCACTCTTACAATACAAAAAGAATACAAATTTAATTTTTTAAGAAAAGATGATTTTGAGTTAATTCCTTTTAATAACCAAGGACAAACGTTTAATAATTTAGGGTACGATTTTTCAAACATCAAACAATTGCCTCTTGCTGGTTTTAGAGCAAAACGCTTTAACTATTACAATCTAGAAGATATAAATTATTATCAAGTTCCGACTCCTACAACTGAAATTTTATATAAAACAGGGCTTCAACAAGGGCAAGTACTCGATGCCCTTTTCACGCTAAATTTTTCGCGACGATTTAACGTATCATTAGCCTACAAAGGTATTCGGTCGTTGGGGCAGTATCGTCGTTCATTAGCTAGCCAAGGCAATTTTAGGTCTTCGTTTCATTATACCACTCCTAAAAAACAATACACTATAAAAGGGCAAGTGGTAATGCAAGATTTAACCAATCAAGAAAATGGCGGATTAACCGAAACCTCTTTAAAAGCTTTTACCGAAAACGACCCTGTATTTTCAAAAAATAGGGGTAGGTTAGATGTAAATCTAGATAATGCTGAAAATTTATTAGACGATAAACGATACTATTTTGAACATACTTTTAAATTATTTTCAACCAAAGACAGTTTACAACAGAAAGAATTTTCTAATCTAAAATTAGGTCAAAGCGTTTTGCTCGATAATCAATTTTATAAATTTAAACAAACCACTGCTACTACCGATTTTTTTGGAGATACAAATAAATCAAGCGGCATTGAAAACACTGTAAATTATCAATTATTTAATAATGCATTTTTTTTAGAATTTAATTCAAAATACATTCTAGGTAGATTTAAAGTAAAAACCAATTATACCAATTACTCATACGGGTATAATGAATTGATAAATATTAATGCTTACCCAGATGTTGATAAAAATAAATTAAAAGGAAATGCTATTGGTTTTGGCGCAAATTGGAATGCAAAGATTAATCAATTTTATCTAAATGCAAGTGCTACGCTTACCCCAGGAAGTGCTCGTTTATCGGGCAGTGATTTTCGTGGTGAAGCTTTCTATAAAAAAGATAGTTTATTTATGTTAAAAGGAAGATTAATTATCAACTCTAAATCACCTAATTTTAACACCCTATTATACCAAAGCAACTATAACAATTTTAATTGGCAAAATAATTTTAGCAAAGTAAATACACAAAATTTAGGCGGTGTATTTGAGTCTAAATGGGGAAACGCCTCTTTAGATGTTACTAATATTGATGATTATGTGTATTTTAATACTGAAGGAAAACCCGAGCAATATTCAAAAAACATCAATTACCTAAAAGCTAAAATTTCAAAAGAGTTTAGATTTGGCAAATTTGCTTTAGATAATACGTTAATGTATCAAAATGTAACTAGCGGGAATAACGTTTTTAGAGTTCCTGAATTTGTAACTAGAAATACTTTTTATTATAACGACTCGTGGTTTAAAGGCGCCCCCCTATTTGTAAATATAGGCGTTACCTTTAAATACTTTACTAAATATAAAGCAAATGCTTATAACCCCCTATTAGCCGAATTTCAGCTACAAAACGACACAAATATTGGCTACCCCGTTTTTGATGCCTTTTTTAATGCTCGTGTTAGACGAACGCGTATTTATTTTAAAATTGATAACGTTACTTCAGATATTAGTAAGAAAAATTATTTTTCGGCACCTAATTATCCTTATCGTGATTTCACCATTCGTTTTGGTGTTGTTTGGAACTGGTTTATTTAACCTGTGAATTTTAACTTTTGTCAAGCAGAAAAATAATACCGCTTTATTTTTTTACCAATCGTCGTATTTTAATATTAAAATAGGCAAAAATAAGTGTCATTAAAGGGCTAATGATATTAAAAAAAGCATATCCAATATATTCTCCAGTACCTACACCTAAGGTTTTAGATTGATAAGCCCCGCCGGTATTCCATGGAAATAAAATAGAAGTTACTGTTCCAGAATCTTCAAGTGTTCTACTTAAATTTTCTGGTGCCAACCCTCTATCTTTAAAAGCCTTTTGATACATTTTACCAGGTACCACAATAGCTAAATATTGATCACTTGCGGTTCCGTTAAAGAAAATACAGGTAAATGTAGTACTGGCAAACAGCCCAAATGTACTTTTAGCAACTTTTAATAACGAATCGCTTATTTTTTGTAAAGCCCCTATTTCTTGCATAATACCTCCAAAAAACATAGCACATAAAATAAGCCAAATGGTGGGTAACATTCCGCCCATTCCACCCGAAGAAAATAATTCGTTTTTATCTAACAACTCATTTCCTGAAGGAATATAAACACTGTCAGTCATTGCATTCATTACTGCTTTATAGGCAACATTTACATTAAACTCGGTTGCTCCTGTTATTTTCATAATAATTTCAGGTTGAAAAATAATTGCAAAAATTCCTGCTAAAACAGTTCCTATAAAAAGTGCCACTAACGGTTTTGCTTTTTTAATAATCATTATAATTACAATAATTGGAACAATAAATAGCATTGGGGTTACATTAAACGTATTTTGTATACTATCTTTTAAAACCATCGAATCTTGAATATTAGTGGTATTAAACTGAAAGCCCAAAACAATAAAAATTAACAATGTTAGTATAATTGAAGGAATGGTTGTATAAGCCATATATTTTATATGGGTAAAAATATCAGTTCCTGCCATAGCTGGTGCTAAGTTTGTAGTATCACTTAAAGGAGACATTTTATCACCAAAATAAGCTCCCGATAAAATGGCTCCAGCAATCATTCCTGCTGGTAGCCCTAAAGCTTTTCCTATACCCATTAATGCAATACCAATGGTTGCGGTTGTAGTCCAAGAACTACCTGTTGCTAACGAAATAACACAACAAATAATTAATGCTGCCGCTAAAAAGAAAGTAGGATGCAAAATTTCTAATCCATAATATATCATCGTAGGAATTATACCGCTTATTAACCATGTGCCTGCCAAAGCGCCAACCATTAATAAAATAAAAATTGCCGACCCCGTAGATTTTACATTTTCTATTACCGCTTCTAGTAAATCGTTATACGGTATCCTTTTTGAAAATCCTATTACAGCAGCCACACAACCAGCCAATATTAACGCAAATTGATTAGGTCCTGATGTAGCACTATCGCCATAAATAAACACATTATAGCCTAAAAAAGCGACCAAAACAATAATTGGAATAAGGGCTTGAAAAAAAGTTATTTTTATTTTTGAATTTGACTCTAGTAGGGTTTTATCGTCTTGCATACTATACTTATTTGGCGTAATGTTACGATTTTACCAACAGTTACGCAAATCAAAACTCTTTATTACTTTTGTTGTATTTGTTACTATTAAAAGAAATTTAATATGAAAGTCGCATTACAAAGAGTATCAAAAGCAAATGTTACCGTTGAAAAGAAAAAAATAGCAGATATTAAAAATGGATTATTAATTTTTTTAGGTATTGTTAACGAAGATACTCATGATGATATTCAATGGTTAGTTAAAAAAATTATTAATCTACGTATTTTTAATGATGAACAACAGATAATGAATAAATCATTATTAGATACTAACGGAGAAATTATTGTGGTTAGTCAATTTACTTTACACGCCTCTACCAAAAAAGGCAACAGACCTAGTTATATTAAAGCCGCTAAACCTGATGTTGCAATTCCTTTATATGAAGCTTTTATAACTAACCTAGAAAAAAATACGAATAAAAAAGTACAAACAGGAAAATTTGGAGCAGACATGAAAGTTGAACTACTTAATGATGGCCCTATAACCATAATAATAGACACCAAAGACAAAAAATAAAAACCTAATAAATATTTTATATATTTACATTTATCAAATCTAAAAATAGAAATAAAAAATGAGAAAAATATTTTTTTTAATAAGTATTGTAACACTAGCTTTTGGCGCTTGTAAAACAGAAAAAAAAGAAAAAATAGCGGCAAAAGAAAAGGTGGCAATTAAAGAAGTAACCGTACCAAATAATGTAGACACAACAAACTCTATTATAACTTGGAAAGGAACCAAGCCTACAGGCTCACATAACGGCTCTGTAGCCTTAAAAGAAGGAGCATTAGTAACAAAAGATGGCATGGTAAAAGGGGGTGATTTTGTAATTGATTTAACTACAATTAAATGTTTAGATATCGAAGATGAAAAATACAATCAAAAGCTAGTGAATCACCTAAAATCTGCCGATTTTTTTGATGTTGAAAAATACCCAACAGTTAAATTTGTAATTGCTTCTACTGAAATTAAAAACAATAAACTACAAGTTACTGGAAACCTAACTATTAAAAACATTACCAAAAGTATTACAATACCCGCAACCATAAGCGAAGATAATGGTATAACTACTTTTGCCAGTGACATTTTTACTATTAACAGAGCAGATTTTAACGTTAAATATGGCTCTAAGTCGTTTTTCGACAATTTAAAAGATAAGTTTATTGACGATTTAATAGAGCTTTCTTTTACCGTTAAAACAAAAAAATAAAGTTAACGACACAAAACAAGTTTAACAGTACTGTTAAACTTGTTTTTACACCGAAATAGCAGTAGAATTTTTTATTTCATTTATGGTAAAAATACTGTGTGTGCTACCAATATGTTTTAGGGTAGTGATTTTATTTACCATAAAATCTCGATACGCTTTCATATCATTTACATATACTTTTAAAATATAATCATAGTCTCCACTAACATGAAAGCATTCTGAAACCTCTTCAAGTTCTAGCACTTCTTTTTCAAAAACATACAAATATTCTCTCGAGTGTTGCAACAACTTAATATGACAAAAAACCAGCAGCGATTTGTTAATTTTATTTTTATCTAACAAAGCCACATACTGTTTAACAACCTTATTTTTTTCTAATTTTTTTATACGCTCATATACCGCTGTTACCGATAGATTTAACTCTAAAGACAACTGTTTGGTTGTTTGTTTACTGTTTTTTTGTAACAGATTTAAAAGCTTTTTATCTATTGCATCTAAATATAAAGGCATCTGATTCTTTTTCTATTAAAACTAACAAATTAATAATTTATTAGTTTTATATTCTAAATAAATACTAAATTATAAAAAATAAATCTATTTAAATAATATATGATTGATTTTTAATCGTAAAAACAATTTTTTTGCATTAAAAATATCTATTATGGAATTTAAACCAGCAAACAACATACAAGATTTACAATATTTTGGAGAATTTGGAGGAGTTAACCCTTCTATTTCTGACTCTTCTACCTATACCTTTTTATCAGCAAAAACAATGTTTGATACTTTTGAAGGCAATGCCGATGGGTGCTACCTATATTCTCGCCATTCATCTCCCTCAAATTTATATTTAGGCGAAGCATTAGCTGCCATGGAAGGCACAGAAACTGCCAATGTTTCAGCTTCAGGTATGGGAGCAATAACTTCAACCTTATTGCAAATTTGTGGTGCTGGTGACCATATTGTATCAAGTAGAACAATTTATGGCGGTACGTATGCCTTTTTAAAAAACTTTACCCCAAAAATAAATATCGAAACTTCTTTTGTAGACATTACCAAACTTGACATTGTAGAAAAAGCAATCAACAAAAACACAAAAGTAATTTATTGTGAATCGGTTAGTAACCCACTATTAGAAGTTTCAGATATTAAAAGCTTAGCTGCTTTAGCAAAAAAATACGGTTTAAAACTAGTAATTGACAACACTTTTTCACCTTTATCTATTTCACCCATAACATTAGGCGCCGATGTAGTTATACATAGTTTAACCAAGTTTATTAATGGTTCTTCTGATACTGTAGGAGGGGTAATTTGCAGCTCTCAAGAGTTTATCGATTCGTTACGAAACGTTAATGACGGAGCTTGTATGCTTTTAGGAGCTACCATGGATAGTTTTCGTGCTTCTTCTATTTTAAAAAATATGCGAACCCTACACATTCGCATGAAACAACATAGTAAAAATGCTGCTTTTTTAGCTGAAAAATTTGAAGCTGATGGTTTAAAAACAGTATACCCTGGGTTAACATCGCATCCATCTCATGAGGTTTACAAAATGATGATGAATAAAGAATATGGCTTTGGAGGCATGCTTACAATTGATGTAGGTTCGTTAACAAAAGCCAATGCGTTAATGGAACTCATGCAACATGAAAACCTTGGGTATTTAGCCGTAAGTTTAGGATTTTATAAAACATTATTTTCAGCTCCAGGAACATCAACATCTTCAGAAATTCCTGAAAAAGAACAAAAAGAAATGGGATTAACAGACGGTTTAATTCGTTTCTCTATCGGATTAGACAATGATATTAAGCGCACTTATATGTTAATTAAAGAATGTATGATAAAAACAGGCGTACTAAAATAACAAACACTATTTAGTACCCATATTTATTTTTCCAACGTTTTTTTAAAAGCTCTCTAAACTGATTTTCTCTCGGATTATCTCCAGGCTCATAAAAAACAGTATTATTAATTTCTTTAGGTAAAAATTCTTGTGTAACAAAGTTATTAGAATAGTTGTGCGCATATTGGTAATTTTCTCCGTAATTTAAGTCTTTCATCAATTTAGTGGGCGCATTTCGTAAATGTAATGGAATAGACAAATCTCCTGTTTCTCGAACCATTTGCTGCGCTTTACCAATTGCTGTATAAGAAGCATTACTTTTTGCTGAATTGGCTAAATAAATAGCGCATTGACTTAAAATAATACGTGCTTCAGGATAACCAATTACCGACACTGCTTGAAAAGTGTTATTAGCCAATATTAATGCGGTTGGGTTGGCATTACCAATATCTTCAGAGGCCAAAATAAGCATACGTCGAGCAATAAATTTTACATCTTCGCCTCCTTCAATCATACGAGCTAAATAATATACGGCTGCATTAGGATCACTTCCTCGTATCGATTTTATAAATGCCGAAATAATATCGTAATGCTGTTCTCCTGTTTTATCATATCGCACCGTGTTTTTTTGAACCTTTTCTAAAACCATTTTGTTGGTTATCGTTACCTTATCTTCAGAGGCAACTAATAGCTCAAAAATATTCAACAGCTTTCGAGCATCACCACTAGAAACTTGCAACAGCGCATCCGTTTCTTTTAATTTAATTTTTTTTTGAGAAATAACCTCATCTTTTTTCATTGCCCTGTATAAAAGTGCAATCAAATCATCTTTATCAAAAGCATTTAAAATATATACTTGACAACGAGAAAGTAATGCCGGTATTACCTCAAAACTAGGGTTTTCGGTTGTAGCGCCAATTAACGTAACCCATCCTTTTTCTACAGCTCCAAGCAACGAGTCTTGTTGCGATTTACTAAATCGATGAATTTCATCAATAAATAAAATAGGATTTTTTTGGGTAAATAAACCATCGCTTTTTTTGGCTTTTTCAATTACCTCTCTAATATCTTTTACCCCAGAGTTAATAGCACTTAAAGTATAAAAAGGCCGATTAGATTCAACCGCAATAATATTTGCCAAAGTAGTTTTACCAATACCCGGAGGCCCCCATAAAATTAAAGACGGAATAATACCTTGTTTAATATGGTTCGTTAAAATGCCGTTTTTACCCACCAAGTGTTGTTGACTAATATAGTCTTCAAGAGTTTTGGGTCGTATACGTTCTGCCAAAGGTTCATTCATTTTGTAAAAATAATAAAGATTTCTGACAGAAGTTCGGGCATTTTATTTTGGTTGTATTTTTGCTATTTTTATATAGTGGAAGAAAACAAACAACTTCGTTTTACAAATCAAACTATTAGTATTCCTTTTTTACTAGTTTTTATATGCTGGTTCGTGTATTGGCTAGAAATTAAATTTGGATGGAATTTTAATACGTTTGGCATTTACCCTAGAACTTTTAGCGGATTAAAAGGTGTTATTTTTGCCCCATTTATTCATAGCGACACACGTCATTTATTTAACAATTCGGCACCCTTAATTGTTTTATTAATCAGTCTTTTTTTATTTTACAAAAAAGTTGCTTGGAAAGTGCTACTTTATGGTACTTTTTTAACAGGTATAACTACTTGGTTGATAGGAAGACCATCTTATCACATAGGGGCAAGCGGAATTATATACCTGCTTTTTAGCTTTATTTTTTTTAGTGGCATTATAAAAAAACACTATCGATTAATTGCTTTATCGCTTATTGTTATTTTTCTTTACGGAAGCATGATTTGGTATGTTTTACCTATTAAAGAAGAGTTATCTTGGGAAGGACATTTATCAGGTTTTTTAACGGGATTATTTTTTGCTTTTTTATACAAAAAAGAAGGTATTGTAAAAAAAGATATTGAATTTGTTAAAACAGATTTCGATGATTTATTTGATGAAAACGGAAACTTCACACCTAATATTGAAGAAAAAGAAAAACAACAAAGTTTAAACTACCAATATTTTTATAAAGAAAAGGAATAGATTTTTACGCCCTTATTTCGTTAAAAAATAACCTTTTCTTACTTTAAATCTACTTTTACTATTTTGCCTAATTTTGTTTTTTTTCTACTAAAATACACAAAAAAGCCCTTGATTTACAAGGGCTTTTTGCTTTCTAAATGTGACTAGTAAAATAACTTAAAAATTTTTAATTACTATAATGAGGGTTTTCATCCTCAGCAAAACCAGTTCTTCTATGTCCTTTAAAAACATAAACCGTACCTGGATCCCAGTCAAATTCTGCTTTAAAAGTTATTTCATCTACAACAGTTTTACTGGCTGTTGTATATGACTTTCTAGAAAAACTACCCTCTGTAACAGTAACTTTACCTTTCGTATAAATTTCATCTGCATTAGTTTGACCATTAAAAGTTTCTTTATTAATATCAACTGATACTTTAGATTTTATCTGCATAAATTGATTATTATCGTCTAGCCATAACGTGTTATCATTTGCAGCTGTATTGTATGTCGTAAAATGAACATAATCCCCTCCATAGGCTGGTGTAACCCCATCTGGCTTTAAAGCTACAACCCACCAATCGCCTGAAAATTCTTGTAATACAGTTCCTCCAACTTCAGGATCTCCAGTCTTATCACAAGAAAAAAACATGGCACTGAATGAAAGAAATAAACTAAATAATATTATATATTTTAATTTGTATAACATAATAACTTTTTTAAAAATTAACTTGTTTTAATTGAACTTTAAAGGTTCCATTGCCAAAATTAGCATTTCCTGTAAATGTGATGGTTTTATTAGTAGAATCAACCTTGAAATCAGTAATATCAACTGTATTACCCCAAACAGGAAATTTTGCTTGACTAATAGAAAAATCATTGGTAAGCATAGAATTTACAGTAATAACAGCTCCTCTAGCAGCGTAATCTGGTCCATAACCTCGACCATAATCATAGTACCCTCCTGCAGCATGAGAAATTTCAAACTTATTTACTCCCAATTTTTTTATAATTACATATTTTTTATTATCATACTGTGATAATGATGCAAATGATGGGGCGCGTTGTATACTAGAGAGATATATCCCTTCAATACTACTAACCAAATCACCTGTAGTGCCTACCCAAACGTGTCTCATAGCATTCCCATAAAAACCGTCTTTATTTTCAGCACTATAGTTTACAACGTAAGAATCAGGGCTGTCAGTATCAATTCCTTCAGCACCCCAATAAACTCCACTAGAAAATGATGTGTTTGTAGTTATTTCAGTTTCTCCTTCCGTTGATACTGCCCCAGCATCATTATATACTGAGCCCTGAGTTACAAACACCTCTTGATCTCCATTAATTGTTATCACTGGATAGTTGGTTATTGTTGAAATACCTTCTGTTGAATTATCTTTACAAGAAATCAAACCTATGACAGATAACAATATTACAAATATTTTTTTCATTTTTACTTTAATTTTAAATTAATAAATTTACTTAGCATACCAAACGGGCTCAGTAATCTTAATTATCTCATTAGGAGCGTTTGTATTTCTTTGTCTTTCTGTTTGAGGGTACTCAAATCTTTTTGGAAATTTACCTCCAGTTTTTCCTTCAACTGAATATGCAAACTCACCAGGAACATAAGTAGGATCTGTTTGAGATACACTAGAAATTTTAGGATACCCTGTTCTGTTTTGCTCAATGAAAGATTCATACCCATTACCCGGGAATGATGCTATCCATTTTTGAGTAATAATAGCATTAATATTATCTTCATCTGTTCCTCCTGGATATGCGTATACAGTAGTTAAAAAACCTGTCGCATCAACAGATTTACCCCATTGGTTAAAAGCTGCTGTAACACCCATGTCATAAAAACTCTTCGCATTTGTACCTCCAAAATACCTAACATCCGCTTCAGCTTGCAAAAAATAACTCTCAGCAGCCGACAGAAGATATACAGGAGATGTAGGTGATAATATAACTACCGAAGCTGTAGCAGAACCATCATCATAATCACCCTGATTCTGAAAAGTAGTACCATCGTAAAAATCAGACAATCTAGTGTCATTATTATTTTGTAAAAAACTACCTAAAGTTCTACTAGCCCTTAGATTTGTTCCTACATTTAACTGTCTTCTGTCGGTTTCATATAGAGGATTACTCTTACTATCTTCATCAACAAATTGAGTTACAGCTACATCAACATCTAAAAACTTTGCTCCAGAATTAATCAAAGTAGTAATTCCGTCTTGAGCAACAACAGGTCTTGCTTTAGATTGCCTCATATATAATTTTAGTAACAGAGTATTAGCAAATTTTACCCAATTATCCATATCACCACTAAAAAGTAAATCTCCAGAACCAATTAAACTACCTTCAGATGTTGATAAATCTTTACTTAACGCTCCTTTTAAATCAGCCACCATTATATCATACACATCTTCACCAGACTGAAATTTAGGGTTTAATATTTCAGGATTATTAGCCTCTGAGTAAGGAATGGTTCCAAAAAAATCTACTAGAATTTGAGAAGCATAAACTTCTAAAGTAGTTGCTGCCAAATAAAAATTCCAGTTGTTTTCTGCCAAAGCATTCTTTTTAATATTTCTAATATCTGTTAAAGCATCGTACATAGACGACCATCCTCCTTCAACAATAGAACTACTTCCATTTAAGGAATAATCATCAAGCGACTTATACTGATTAGCCACAGCACTCTGAGACCAAAACTGACTCCAAAAACCACCAGCTAAAGCGTAATACGAACCAGAACTAGCAGCAATACCTGTTATAGCCGTAGGCAACTCTGAATTCATAGGTATTTGATTAGGGTTTAATAAATCTGGATCTTTGTTAATGTCTAAATCTGTATCACAAGCAGTAAGTATAAAAACTGTTGAGAATACTAAACCTAATATTGTTTTATAAAATTTCATGTTTTAATTTTTAAAATGTTAATTTAACACTAGCACCATAGGATCTTTGAGAAGGATTAGTCGCAAATTCACCAAATTCACTTCTAATTCCTCTACCATAGCTTGTCGTTTCAGGATCAACATATGTATTGCCTCCAGGCGTCCATAAAGCTAGGTTTTTGCCATATAAAGAAAACGTAATAGATTCCAAACTATTTTTAACGTTAAAAAATCTAGAAGGCAACTTATAAGATAAAGACAAATCTCTAAATCTTACAAAAGTTTTACTAATTATATGGTCGCCTTCAATTGCCTCATTTTGAGAAGCATTATAAAATGCTGTAACATCTTCAAAAGCAACAGGAGTCGTATTTTCTACATATCCCCCTTTACCATCAGAAACCACAGAGTTTGGTATAATCCAAGGATTACGGTCATTATACGTCGTTTCTTGCCCATTACCAACAAAATAACTTAACCTTTTTGTATAAGAATACATTTCTCCTCCCTGTTTCCAATCTAAACTCATTCCTAACTTAAAATCTTTATACGTAAATGTATTTTTTAACCCCATAACAAAATCTCTTTGAGAATTTCCTAATTCTTGCTCATCACCGTCATAAGTATAATATCCTGTATTGGCATTAGCAATATATTTTCCATCGTCAGTTTTAGCTGGAGCAGGACCATAAAAAGTTCCCAAAGGCTTACCTTCTTCAGCATAAAAACTTATATTATATGCTGAATAAATAGAAATCTTATGATCATCATTCTTAACTTTGTCTACATTACTTAAATTTTTCGTAAATGTATAATTCAAGTCCCACGTAAAATTATTTACTTTTACCGGGGTTAATGAAAGAGCTAGTTCAACCCCTTTATTTGTTAAATCTACAAAATTTCCCGTAATATTAGAATACCCCGTAGATCTAGCAACAGGCAATTGCACTATTAGGTCTTTTGTTTTTCTTTGATATAGTGATAAATCTACACCTATACGATTCATAAAAAACCTTCCTTCTAAACCCAATTCAATTTCATCTGTTATTTCAGGTTTTAAATTTTGATTTTCAATCCTACCAAAAATCTCATACGAATTTACATTCCCAAAAGGGTATGATATCTCACCAAAATAAGCTGCATTTACTGCTTGCCCTGCCGTTGAAAAAACTTCGTATTGATTAGTATCATTACCTATTCTAGCCCAACTTCCTCTTAATTTTATAAATTGATTGCCATCATCTAAAACAATTGCTGCAAGAGTAGCAGAAGGATAAAAATAAGAATTATTATTAGATGGTAAAGTAGAAGAAAAATCATTTCTAGCTGTCAAAGTTAAAAAATACCTGTCTAAATATCCTAATTCAATTTGTCCATATACCCCAATAACTCTCCTTAAATAATTGCTTTGTTCAACTGTAGGAGTAGATGCTGAGTTAGACAACTCATAATAATTAGGCAAGTCTAAATCTTTTACAGTTACAGCCAAACTATTTCCTTTTCTTTGATTATAATTTAATCCCGCTAGGGCACCTAAAGTTAAATTGTCATTAAGTTCAGTATCATAATTAATATTTAAATATGTATCAAATTCTTTACTAGTATATTTTGATTCATTTACTGCCCCTACTACTCCATTAGCAGCCGCATTATCTTGCGGAGAACCTGGGTCGTATTCTACAATTGCCCCCCATCTTTTTACTGCTTCATTATCGATATCCGTCGCCATCTGAAGTGTCGCAGACAAATTAGACATTAATTGATATTTTAAATTAACATTACCAAAAAAACGATCTTTTGCAATTGCAACATTGTTATTTTCTAATGTTTCATAGGGATTTGCCGCATAAGGTGTATAAAAATAACTAGGTTTATTAAACACTAAACTTCTATCCCGCATATCAACAATACTAAGATTGTTTGGTATTTGAAGCATTTCTTGAACTAGCGATTTACCAAAACCTGCATCATCTCCTTGCCCAGTTGGAACAGCTTTTTGTTCTTTATTAGAGTAATTACCACTAACTCTTATTTTAAATTTATCAGAACCAAAACCTGCATTAACCCCTATATTATTTTTTAAATAACTATCTCTATCGGTTGGGATAATTCCATCAATATCAAACCTAGAATAAGTGAGAGAAGCATCTATCTTATCATTACCGCCACTTATGTTAATAGAGTTATTGAAAGAATTTCCAATATCATAAAATTCACGGATATTATCTTTTAAAAAAACATACGGTTTAATCAATTGTTGATTATCAACAATTCTACTCCACGGCCTAATTTGACCATTAAATTTAGGCCCCCAAGAACCATTTTCATTACTAGCTGCCATAGAACCTTCTCCTACAACATTAGAGTATGATTTAGCTGACCATCCCGTACCAAAAGAGTCTTGAACATGAACTACCCTTGACAATTGAGAAAAATCAACAGAAGAATCTATACTTACTTTTAACTTATCCCTCCCCCTCTTAGTCGTTATTATTACAACACCATTAGAGCCTCTCGAACCATATAACGAAGCTGCTGCTGCACCTTTTAAAAAATTTATAGACTCAATACTATTAGGATCAATATCGTTCACACCGCTTCCTGCATCAAAAGAACTAGTACTCCCAACACTACTAGAAGACCGATCTAAAATAGGAGACCCATCAACGACATACAAAGGTCTATTTGATCCAGTAATAGAGCTAAAACCTCTAAAAATAATTTTTGTAGAAGCTCCTGGCTGAGCTGGAGATGAGATATCGACCCCAGCAATTTTACCAGACAAAGACTCTAAAGGGTTTGAATTTGCAACTTCTGTTAATTCTTTGCTTGACACTTTTGTTGTTGCATAACCTAACGATTTAGCTTGACGCTTATTCCCAAACGCTGTTACCACAACCTCATCAAGAACATCATCATTAACCATAGCAACATTAATAGTATTAGATGCACCAACCGTTTTTTCAACGGTTTTCATTCCAACAAAACTAAACACTAACACATCGCCCGTTTTAGCTTTAATAGTATATTTACCATCAAAATCGGTATTAACCCCTTGGTTAGTGCCTTTTTTTAAGATATTAACTCCAGGTAGAGGACCTGATTGGTCAGCAACAGTACCTGAAATCGTCTTTTCTTGCGCAAAAGTTATTTGCACTAGCAACGCCAGTAATAGCGTTAAAATTCCATTAAACTTTGTCTTCATTGTAT
Organism: Tenacibaculum sp. UWU-22; assembly: GCF_041021355.1. Taxonomy (NCBI): domain Bacteria; kingdom Pseudomonadati; phylum Bacteroidota; class Flavobacteriia; order Flavobacteriales; family Flavobacteriaceae; genus Tenacibaculum; species Tenacibaculum sp. UWU-22. The sequence goes on from NZ_JBFNGP010000001.1 coordinate 685,421, forward strand.
AATTATTTGAATTAATTAGTCGCTAAAATCTTAAAATTATCTTAAATATACAATTTTTTAACAAAAAAATAGCTTGCTTTAACTTAAAAAAAACTAATAATCTTTATTAAAAGCTTAGACTGATTTAAATTAAAATCTGAATCTGACACCTTACCTAACGCATATCCCAAACTAATTTGGGATTTTTTTAGATAAAATAAATACCCAAATCCCAACCCGTAAATCGTTTTATTTTCAGCATTAATTGTTTTTATATTTCCAACATCAGTAATCGAGTATACATATGAGTTTTGCGACGTTAAATAACGATATTCGAAGTTTAAATAACTAAATTGCGGCGTAACAATAGCTTGCTCGTTAAACCCTCGTATAGAATTTACCCCTCCAATTCTATATAATTCATTTGTTAAATAACTGTCAGAATTTAAATAGCCCGTTTCGTTTCTAACATAAATAGCATTTCTCTGATTAAGCAACCATAAATAAGAGGCTTCAAAATCAATTTTAAACTGATTATTTTTAACACTATTATCTGTTCTACTACCAAATGAGGGATTTATTTTAACATATAACCTATTATTTAAAAAAGTATCATTAGCCGCGTATTGGTATTTAAATTGAATCCCTAAAAAAGAATTGTCAAAATCTTGTATTAAATTATTAGTATTATTTTTTAATGTACTATTTGACGACTCAGCATCGTAAGTTAATGAGATTGTTGTTTTAGCGTTAACATTATAGCCAATCGCAGAATGAAATTTTGTATTTAAAAAAGTAGAATCTTGTTTATATATGGTAAAGGAAAAATTTGGAGAAAAAGAAGTGTTAAAAATATAAGGGATATCTGTTAAAACTTTAAATTGCTGTCTTTCTTCTCCGTTTGCTTTCCAAAACAACTCAAACTGCTCTCCAGTATCAATACTATTATTAAGCTGTAGATTTATATAACCATTAAAAAGTAATCCTTTACTATTTTCTTTTGAAGCAAAATTTATTAGTCCATCAAAACTACTAGCTCTCTTTTTTTTAATATAAAGATATAATATGGTAGAATCTTTACTAAAAAGTATTTCTGGCGATTTTATTTCTGACACAAAAGGTAACGACTCAATACTTTTCGAAATTTCAATTAACTTTTCTTTATTAAAAGTAACACCTTTTTTAATATTTAAAAAATGATACAAATACGACTTAGAAAACTTTGAATACCCCTTTACAATAATTCTATCAATAGTTCTTTTTTTTGACGGTTTAATATTAAGGTCTGCAAAAAGAACATTCTGTTTCAGCCTAATATTTTTTAACTTTACTTCTGAAAAAGATTTTCCTTGATTTTCTAACTTATTTGACGTGGTTTTTAAAAAATTACTAAGGTTTGCAATATCAAGCTCAATTATTCCATTTTTAACTGGATAATCAATAATTTTTTCTTGATTGAAAGGAATTGAAAGAATTACTTTTTCTACTTTCTTATTTAAAGTAAAATAAGAATAATATACCGAATCTTTTTTTTTAACGCTATCTACCACGTTTAAAAAATATCCGTAGTGTTTTAAATTTTCAGAAACAGAATCTAGTTCACTATAGATACTTTTTTCAGACCAGTGTGTTTTTTTAAAATTTATTTTTTTCAAAAAAATAGCATCTAAACTATCTTTTGACGTAATGGTAAGTGTTAATTTTTGAGCAAAAGCATTGTTAGAAAGTACTATAAAAAAAACAAGATATGCGCATAATGTATTAAACCGAGCCAAAATTATATAAAATTTAAGCTAAAATACATTAAAATTAATCATATTCAGCTTAAAAAAAACACCTACATTATATAACTGATAAGGCTTGTTTTAAATCACTAATAATATCTTGCACATTTTCTAGCCCAACTGAACAACGTACTAAGCCATCTGTAATACCCACCTCTAATCTATCTTCGACACTTAATTTACTATGAGTGGTAGAAGCTGGATGAGTAACAATGGTACGGGTGTCTCCCAAGTTAGCAGATAACGAGCACATGGTAATGGCATTTAAAAAAGCACGCCCCTCTTTTACACCCCCTTTAACTTCAAAAGCTACAATATTACCGCCCAATAACATTTGTTTTTTAGCTATTTCATATTGTGGATGCGAAGTTAAAAATGGATATTTTACTAATTTTACTTTTGGATGATTTTCTAAAAACTCAGCTACTGCTAAGGCATTTTCGCAATGCTTTTCTACACGAACAGCTAATGTTTCTAAACTCTTTGACAGCACCCATGCATTAAAAGGCGACATAGCAGGCCCTGTATTGCGCGAAAACAAATAAATTTCACGTATTAAATCGGTTTTTCCAACAGCAATACCTCCTAAAACTCTACCTTGACCATCCATTAATTTAGTAGCCGAATGAATTACAATATCAGCACCAAATTTTATTGGTTTTTGTAAATATGGTGTAGCAAAACAATTATCAATAACTAACAATAAATTATGTTTTTTAGCTAAATCACCTAAAACTTTTAAATCTAAAATATCTACTGCTGGGTTAGTAGGAGTTTCTGCATATAAAATTTTAGTGTTTGGCTGTATTAAGCTTTCAATTTTATCCGTTTCATTAACTTTAAAATAACTAGTTTCAATATTCCATTTGGGTAAAAATTTAGTAAACAAACTATGTGTTGAGCCAAAAATGGAACGACACGAAACTATATGATCACCCGCCTTTAACAGAGCGCCAAAAGTAGAAAACACTGCTGCCATACCCGTAGCAAATGCATAACCCGCTTCAGCACCTTCCATAGCTACTACTTTATTAATAAATTCTGTCGTGTTAGGATTTGAAAACCGGCTATATAAATTTTTTTCTTTCTCTTCTGCAAAAGAAGCTCTCATATCTTCGGCATCATCAAATGTAAAACTTGATGTTAAATATAATGGTGTAGAATGTTCTGAAAATTGCGAACGTTCAGTTTGCATTCGAATAGCTTGGGTTTCAAAATGGTTACTCATATTTTTTATTGTTTATTGAAAGATTAAAAAGTTAAAAGAATAAAAAAATTACTTCTCCTTTTTTATTCTTTTAACAGCCTAATTATTATTTTTTGCCAATCGCAAGATATCACCAAAAACGCCTCTTGCAGTTACTTGGGCTCCAGCACCAGCACCTTGTATTACAATAGGTTGCTCACCATACGATTCGGTATAAATTTCAAAAATCACATCCGATCCTTGCAAACCACCTAAAGTAGCGTTTGCAGGCACTGAGGTTAATTTTACCGCTAAATTTCCTTTGTTTTTTGAAAGGTCTCCATACAAATCACCCACATAACGCAACACATGGTTTTGTTTTTGAGCATTTTTTTTCTGTTGAAAATAATCGTCTAAAACCGTTAAGTTCGATAAAAATTCTTTGGAAGAAATTGTCCTGTATTGTTCTGGAATTAAATTTTCAATTTCAATATCTTCAAATTCATTTTCTAAATCTAACTCGCGAGCTAAAATTAGCAGTTTGCGTGCCACATCGTTTCCGCATAAATCTTCACGCGGATCAGGCTCTGTAAATCCTTTGTTAATAGCTTCTTGTAGTACTTTGTGAAACGGCACATCATTAGAAGAAAATCGATTAAAAATATAACTTAACGAACCCGAAAAAACGCCTCTAATTCGGGTAATATTTTCACCTGAATCGTGCAATAATTTAATGGTATCGATTAACGGTAAACCCGCACCTACATTCGTTTCATACAAATACGATTTATTGTTGTTTTCTAAAACCTCTCGTAAATTTTTATAAAATGCATACGATATAGTATTGGCAATTTTATTTGATGAAACCAAATCAAAACCTGCTTCTACAAGCGAAATATAATTATCTACAAATGCTGTACTAGCGGTATTATCAACCGCAATTAAATTTTCTAAGTGATGCTTTTTTGCAAAATTTATTACCGTTTGAACAAGGTTTTTTTCTTCAGAATTTTGCGTTAACAAATCGCGCCAATTTTTAGTGATGCCTTTTGCCTTTAAAACTGTTTTTTTAGAGCTTGTAATTGCAAAAATATTTAGCTGTATTTTTTTTCTTTCTAAAATAGATTGTGCGTTTTGCAAAATTTGGTCAATTAAAGTTCCTCCAACTAACCCCTTACCAAAAACAGCAATATTTACTTTTTTTGCTACTCCAAAGACTTGCCCGTGAATTACATTAAGTGCTTTGTGAAGTTGTGCTTTTTTAATTACTAAACTCACATTTTTACCAGAAACAGCATTGTTAAACAACAGCGGAACAACTTGATTTTTTATCAGTGCATTATATGGGTGGTGAAATTCACTTAAATCTTGACCAACAATAGAAATTACAGAAACATCATCGATAATCGAAATTTGATTAACATCTTTGGTGTAAAAATCGTTTTCAAATTCTTGCTCTAAAGCTACGACAGCTTCTTGTGCTTTACTAGCACTAACCACTAACCCAAGACCTCTTTCAGACGAACCTTGAGAAATAATACTAACGTTAATATTTCGACTGCTAAGCGCCCTAAAAACCCTAGCATCAACCCCTACTTTACCTAACAACCCTCTTCCCTCAAAATTAATCAAAGCCACATCATCTAAAACAGATAAAGATTTTATACCTTTTGTATTTGACTTAGAGGTGATTAAAGTACCTTTATCGTTAGGTTTAAACGTATTTAAAATTCTAAGATTAATGTTTTTTTCTAATAGCGGAACAATAGTTTTTGCATGCAAAATAGTCGCGCCAAAATTAGCCAATTCATTAGCCTCAGAAAACGACAATTGTTCAATTTTTTTAGCATCAGCAACCAAATCAGGATTTGCCGTATAAATACCATCTACATGGGTATAATTTTGCAATTCTTCAGCATCTAAATAATTAGCAAATAAAGAAGCAGTATAATTACTGCCATTTCTACCTAAAGTAGTTGTTTCATTTTTAGTAGTAGAAGCAATAAAACCCGTTACAATGTTTACCGAATTTCCGTTATGCTTTTTAAAATAGGCTGTAACATTTTCTTTAGACAGTGCCGTAATAGGTTGCGCATTACCATAATTTTCATCTGTTTTTAACAAATCTCTAGCATCAGTTGCATTGGCTTTAATCCCTTTTTCTCTCAACAACTCAGCAACAGTTTTTGCTGCCAATAATTCGCCTTGAGCCAACACTTCGTCTTTTATTTTTTGACTATAGTCTTTTAATAAACTCACCCCTTCAAACAAATTTTCTAAACGTGAAAATTCAGAAGAAAAATCAACAGAAGGCGTAACGCTTGTTTGGTATTTTTTAAAGGCTTCAAAAGCTTCGTGATACGTTTCATTTTTAGAAGCTTTTTGTAAAATTGATTCTAACTCATTAGTAGCATTACCTCTTGCCGAAACCACTACCGCAATTTTTTCTTTTTGTTGAATTTTATTCTCAACAATACTAATTACCTGCTGTATTCCTTCATTTGATAACGACTTGCCTCCAAACTTTAATATTTTCATTTTTTTATTTATTGAATCTGGATTAAAAATAGGTTCAATTATTTTTTCAAGTTGCTCATATTCAATTAAAAAAGCATCATGCCCATGCACTGAGTTTATCTCATTATACGTTACATTATCGTGTACTAAAGCTAATTCTTTTTGGGTTTCTCTATTTTCTTCGGCAGTAAAAAACAAATCAGAATCTACCCCAACAATATGAATATCTGCTTTTATAGTTTCTAAAATTTCAGCATTCGATTTTCCTTTGGTAACATCAATGGTTTTTAATAATTGATTCATTAACTTATACGATGCTAATTGAAATCGCTCTTGTAATTTTTCTCCATGATGCAATAACCAACTTTCGATATTAAAAATTTGTAAGTCTTCATTTTTAGATCGTTGAAAGCGCTTTTTAAACGATTCGGGCGTTCGATAACATAACATTGCATGCATACGAGCATCGTGTACAGGGTTGCTAGAGTTGGTTAATAACTGCTCTTGTATTTGACAATTAGCAATTAACCAATCTGTTGATTTCCAATCCGTAGCAACAGGTATTAAATGCTGAGTTATATTCGGGTTTAAAACTGCCATTTCCCAAGCAATTCCGCCACCTAATGAACCACCTATTAGGGCAAATAATTTTGTTATGTTTAGTTGCTTTAACCCCAACAAAAAAATAGCTGCAATATCTCTTGCAATAAAACTCTTGTAGTCGTCAAAAACAAAACCGTCATAACCATTACCTGGAATATTAAAAGAAAGAATGGTATACACCTTAGTGTTTATAACATTATTTTCACCTATAATTTCTTTCCACCAACCATTTTCACCCGCTACATTACTATTTCCTGTTAATGCATGATTTACTAAAACTACAGGAGCAGTACCTAGTTTTTTTCCGAAAACTTGATAACTTAACGGAATGTTATCAAACTTAACACCGCTTTCTGTAGTATAATTTGCTATATTTATATGTAATAATGGATTTTTCAAGACTATAAATACTATGTTAAAACGGTTTTCTTAATTTTAGCAAAAGCACTTTTTAAATCGTTTTTCAAATCATCTAAATCTTCAATACCAACTGATAATCGTATTAAATCTTCCGTAACTCCTGCACTAGCTTGTTGTTCTGTATTTAATTGTTGGTGTGTAGTACTTGACGGATGAATAATTAAAGATTTTGTATCGCCAATATTGGCTAATAACGAAAATATTTTGGTTTCGTTTGCTATTGCTTTAGCCGCTTCAAAGCCCCCTTTAGCCCCAAAAGTAACTACTCCACTTTGCCCGTTTGGCAAGTATTTATCTGCTAACGGTTTATATTTATTATTTTCTAACCCGGGGTAATTTACCCAAGCTACTTCATCTTGTTCAGCTAACCATTTTGCCAATGCTAAGGCGTTTTCAGAATGTTTTTTTATTCGAACAGATAATGTTTCTAACCCTTGTATAATTTGAAATGCATTAGTGGGGCTTAATGCTCCTCCAAAATCACGCAAGCCTTCTAAAATCAATTTAAAAGTATATGAAGCAGCTCCTAAGGTTTCATAATATTTTAACCCATGATAACCTAATGAAGGCTCTGTAAATTCAGGAAATTTTCCGTTAGACCAATCAAAATTACCGGCATCAATAATAGCTCCTCCCAGAGAGGTTCCTTGCCCTCCAATATATTTTGTTAATGAATGAATTACAATGTTTGCCCCATGTTTAATAGGGTTTAATAACGCTGGGGTAGCCACTGTATTATCTACAATAAAAGGCACTTTTGCTGCTTTAGCATGTTTAGAAATTTCTTCTAAATCTAATACATCTAATTTTGGATTTCCTAAAGACTCTACAAAAAAGGCTCTTGTATTTTCTTGAACAGCATCTCCAAAATTAGCAGGATTATCAGCATCAACAAAAGTAGTGGTTATACCTAGCCTTGGCAAAGTAACATTTAATAAATTATAGGTTCCACCGTATAAACTACTAGATGCAACAATATGATCACCTGCTTTTAAAAGGGTTAATAACCCTGTAGCAATAGCACCCGTTCCTGAAGCAAAAACTACGGCACCAACCCCACCTTCTATAGCCGCTAAACGGTCTTGTAAAATTTGGTTTGTAGGGTTATTTAAACGTGTGTAAATAAAACCTAATTCTTTTAACGAAAATAGGTTGGCTGCATGATCTGCATCATTAAAAACATACGATGTGGTTTGATAAATAGGCACTGCTCTAGTACCTGCGTTTTGTTTTACATCGTGTCCGGCGTGCAACGCTTGGGTTGCTAATTTTTGTGTACTCATTTTTCTACTATTTTTTGAGTTAATAATTAATTAAAACAAAAGCCAAATGCATCAAATAATTACTATTGATGTACTTACAAGAAAAATGTTATAAGAATTCAAGGGGCATTACAGTATAAGCAATTCCGCTGGTTATCTATCCTTTTAGCTAACGCTTTTGGTAGAATTTAGCACCTTCTTTGACAGAACAAAGGGTTGCCAAGGCTTCAATGGGTCTAATCCCTCCACCTTTCTTGATAACATTATTAAATAAGTGTTTGAACTTTATTGGTGCAAATATATGTTTAGAAAATTTTAATATGCAAATTTTTTTCATTTTTTTTTCAATTTTTAACCCGTTTCAGGCTCGTAACTTAACCAATTATATGCTCAAAATGACAATTTAACACTAATTTTTAATAAAATTTCGTACCTTTGCACCCTTACTATTAAGAGATTAGATTAATGAAGGATAAGAGAATATTGTATGTTTCATCAGAGGTAGTTCCATACTTACCCGAAACAGAGTTGTCATCAACCGCGTTTAATGTTGCTAAAAAAGCACATGCTAAAGGAGTTCAAACACGTATTTTTATGCCTCGTTTTGGGGTAATCAATGAAAGGAGGCATCAGCTGCACGAAGTAATTCGTTTATCAGGGATGAATTTAATTATCGATGATATGGATATGCCTTTAATTATTAAAGTTGCATCTATACCAAAAGAAAGAATGCAAGTTTATTTTATTGATAACGACGAGTACTTTAAGCGTAAAGCGATGTATACCGATGAAGACGATATGCTATTTAGCGATAATGATGAGCGAATGATTTTCTTTACCAAAGGAGTTGTAGAAACGGTAAAAAAATTAAATTGGGTACCCGACATTATTCATGTTCACGGATGGATGGCATCATTACTTCCGTTATATTTAAGAGAATTTTATAATGATGAACCATTGTTTGCCGAAAGCAAAATTGTAACTTCGCTTTATAACGATGGGTTTAGCAACTCTTTAAATAACAAATTAACGGATAAAGTAAAATATGATAACATAAATGAAGAGAAGCTAAAAACCTTAGCAACACCCACACACACAAATATTTTAAAAAGTGCCATTGAAAATTCGGATGCAGTTATTATCGCTAGTGAAGAACTTTCTGACGAAATAAAAGCATTTATTGAAGCTACTGAAACTCCTATTTTAGCATTTCAAACAGAAGAAGAATTAACTGAGGCATATTTAAATTTTTACGAAAATAAAGTTTTAGTATAATCTAACGAATTTATTAAATTAAATGAAAAAAACTGCTTTTATCAGTGTAATCCTATTACTTTTAGGATTAGTAGTTTCATGTGAAAAAGATTTTAAAGATATTGGAACCTCTGTTATTAAAAACGGAGCTTTTGAAACAAAAGACACTCTTTTAGATATAAACATAACCCCTGTTGACCTTGCTTCGGTAAAAGCTGATGGTGGAATTACCAACGCTAGTTTAGGAAAATATTTATTAGGCATATTTAACAGACCTCAATATAAAAAAATTGAAGCTTCTGTTGTTTCGCAACTAAGCTACCTACCTGATTTAAAAGTAGTAGACAAAACCTACGGCTCAGACACAACAGTAGTTACTAAAATGGATAAAGCTTTTATAATGTTACCTTATACGGCAACAGATACAAGCTCTACTTCTGAAAAAAAATATAATATTGATGTACTTGGAGACCCTTCAACTCCTGCATCAATAAAAGTATACCAAAACGAAACGTATTTAAATAGCCTAGACCCATCTAATCCTTCACAGCCAAACTCATACGAATCAAACTATAATTATGTTGATGGCGATTTATTAAACGAAGACGCTAATTTCACATACACGGTTCCTCAAAATGAGAGCTCACAAGACACTATTTTTATTGTTGAAAGACATTTAAGCACCGATGAAGTTTTTCCTACTACCGTTAAGTTAGCAAACGCACAGCCTTTCATGACTATTCCTTTAGATAAAGAGAAAATTAAAAATTTATTTTTAGACAAATACGAAAGCTCTGAATTCGAATCAAAAGAAGCTTTTAATAATTATTTTAGAGGATTAAAAATTGAAGCTTCTGGTGATAACGGAGCCTTAATTCCTTTTGATTTTGCCAACAACCAACCAACACTCGAAATTTATTACACCAACACTATTTTGAAAGGGGGGGCGGTTATAGATACCATTACTAAAAACGACTCATTCCCTTTATGGCGTTTACGAAACAGCATCTACAAACCAACTGCTGGTCCCACACCTGATAGCGGCGATTTTGTTATTCAAGGAACTGCAGGAACGATGGCTAATATTGATATTTTACAAGGAACACAATTAGCGCAATTAAAAGCAAAAAATTGGCTAATAAATGATGCCTCATTAATATTTTATATCAATAAAAACAAAGACACAAGCAACCTACCTTCACGTTTGTTACTATATAAAAACGGAACAAATAATCCAAGTCAAATAAAAGACATAATTGTAGAAGGAGAAAGTACTTTTGGCGGTTACCTAGTTAGAGACGACAATAACAAAGCTGATAGATACCATTTTAGAATAACCGATTATATTTCTGATTTATTAACTGGAAAATCTAGCTACAATCCTCCTTTAGGACTAAAAGTTTACAATAGCACAGATACGCCTAGCACAACAACTGTTGACACCATTGTTAAATCGTATAACTGGAATCCTAAGGCTATTACCTTATACAGTAATACTAGCACCAATTCTATTAAAAAAGCTCAACTAAAAATATCGTATTCTATTAAAAAATAAGCTAAATTATTATGTGCGGAATTACAGGCTACATAGGCTATCGAGATGCCTATCCAATAGTTATTAATGGTTTAAAACGATTAGAGTATCGTGGTTATGATAGCGCTGGTATTATGTTATACGATGGCGAAACGATGCACCTATCGAAAACCAAAGGAAAAGTTTGTGATTTAGAGGAAATTACCAACACTAACGAAAAAAGGAAAAAAGGAAAAATAGGAATAGGACACACACGTTGGGCTACACACGGAGTGCCTAATGATGTAAATTCGCACCCCCATTTTTCTCAGTCAGGTAACTTAGCAATCGTACACAACGGTATTATCGAAAATTACGACACCCTTAAAAAAGAACTAATAGCCCGTGGATATTCTTTTAAAAGTGATACCGACACCGAAGTTTTAGTAAACTTAATTGACGAAGTTAAAAAAAACGAAGGATGCAAACTTGGAAAAGCAGTTCAACTAGCTTTAACCCAAGTTATAGGAGCCTATGCAATTGCTGTTTTTGACAAAACAAAACCTAACGAAATTATAGTAGCTCGCCTAGGAAGCCCTATTGCTATTGGAGTTGGAAAAGATTTTACTGAATTTTTTATTGCCTCTGACGCCTCACCTTTTATAGAATACACTAAAGAAGTTATTTATTTAGATGAGCATGAGCTTGCTATTATAAAACTTGATAAAGGGGTTAAAGTTCGAAAAATTAATGATGATTCTTTAGTTGATGCTAAAATTGAAGAATTACAAATGAATTTAGAGCAAATAGAAAAAGGGGGATACGACCACTTTATGCTTAAAGAAATTCACGAACAACCCAAAGCAATCACAGATACCTATAGAGGAAGAATACTAGCCGATGAGGGAATTATTAAAATGGCTGGAGTAGACAATAATCTTGAAAAATTTTTAACTGCAAATAGAATTATTATTGTTGGTTGTGGTACTTCTTGGCACGCTGGTTTAGTGGGCGAATATTTATTTGAACACTTAGCCCGAATTCCTGTAGAAGTTGAATATGCATCAGAATTTAGATATCGAGACCCAATTATTACGCCAAAAGATGTGGTTATTGCTATTTCTCAATCTGGAGAAACGGCTGATACATTAGCCGCCATTAAACTAGCTAAATCAAAAGGAGCTTTTGTTTTTGGTGTTTGTAATGTTGTAGGTTCTTCGATTGCTAGAGAAACGCATGCGGGTGCATACACCCATGCTGGTCCAGAAATTGGTGTTGCTTCTACTAAAGCTTTTACAACACAAATAACCGTATTATCGCTTATTGCCTTAAAATTAGGCAGCGAAAAAGGAACATACGCCAAGGCCAATTTTCAAAATTATCTACGCCGAATGGAACTGATTCCTAGCAAGGTAGAAGAATTATTAAAAATAGATAATCAAATTAAAGAAATTGCGCATATTTATAAAGACGCCTACAATTGCTTATACTTAGGTAGAGGATTTAACTTCCCCGTAGCTTTAGAAGGTGCCCTAAAATTAAAAGAAATTTCTTACATCCATGCAGAAGGATATCCTGCTGCAGAAATGAAACATGGTCCTATTGCATTAATAGACGAAAATATGCCTGTTTTTGTAATTGCCATAAATAAAGGGCATTACGAAAAAATAGTTAGTAACATTCAAGAAATTAAGGCTCGAAGTGGTAAAATTATTGCTATTGTTACTCAAGGAGATGTAGAGGTTAAAAGAATTGCAGACCATATTATCGAAATTCCTGAAACGGAAGAAGCATTAAGCCCTCTATTAACCACTATTCCGTTACAATTATTATCGTATTATATTGCCGTAATGCTAAATAAAAATGTAGACCAACCTAGAAATTTAGCTAAAGCGGTTACTGTTGAGTAATGCTTTTTTAAAAAATACTAACAGCGCTTTTTTCTCCCAAATCATTGCTAAACAAGTACCTTAAAGCAAAGGTAAGGTAACTTAAAATAGCCCGCATTGGTTTTAAAAAACGCGAGGCGAATTAAAATAAATTTAACGCGGCTAATTTTATTTTTTTATAGGCTCTCTTCTTGTATCCTTTTAAAATTTCAAAAGGTAGGTAGACAACTAATTTCAGTAGTTTTAATATTCCGAATAATTTTTTCATAGCTAGCTTTTCTTTTTCAAAGTACACAAAGGTATAAAAAAACTAAATACAACCCTATAAAAACACGAATACCTATGTTGTAGAAAATAAAGATTGTAATTACAAATTAACTCTTAAGCAACAGTAGAAATTTAAAATTTATTAAACTACTCTATTTAATTTTTCAAACAATCGTTTTTTTAGACTAGTATAATTGTTTACTTCTTCTAAATCAGCAGATGCTTTTTGTGTTTTTATATCATTTAAAATTTCATTGATTTTCTTTTCAATTAAAATTCGACGAATATTTAATATGGCATCGGTAACTAATTTAGGAAGCACTTTTTTTGTTTCTGTAACAAATATTTCTTTTCGTTGCCAATCGCTTAAAATATACCTTTCTTCATCCATTAAAACACTCGTTACTAATTGAGCAATATTATTATTTTTATGATGCACCAGTTGTTCTATTGCTATTTTTTCATTTTGATTTAATTGGTGTATTAAACTATAATATACTTGTTTAAACACATCGTTTGTAAACTCAATTTCATCTTCTTGTAAATGCAAATAAAGTTCTTTGGCAACTATATTTGTATGTTGTTCTTTTTCTAAAGTAATTTTTCCTTCTTCATCTTCAACTTCTACCCAATCGGTAAAATCAACCTCTTGATTACCATATAATAACAAAATACGAATAATCTCTTTTTCTAATAAATATAAACTATCTATTTTAGGCTGAGTAACTTGTTTTACTACTTCTAAAGATTGTTCTTTTTGATAATGCTTTATCGCTTCTTTACTATTTTTTTTTAGTATTTGAGCTAATTCACTAAACAACACACGTTCTGAAACCCCCATAACACGAGCACATTCTTGCACATAAACCTCTCGTTTAATGGTATCAGGAATTTTAGATATACTTACAACAATATCTCGAATTAAACTAGCTTTTTTTATAGGGTCGTCAGCGGCATCTTTTAACAATAATGAGACTTTAAAAGCTATAAAATCGAGTGCATTTTCTTTTAAATATGTTTTTAATTCATCACTTGAATTAAGTTTTGCAAAGCTATCTGGATCTTCTCCTTCTGGAAATGAAACAACTTTAACATTCATGCCTTGCTCTAAAATTAAATCAATACCTCGAATAGATGCTCTAATACCTGCGTCATCACCATCAAATAGAACGGTAATATTTTTTGTTAGTCTATTAATTAACCTAATTTGGTCTGGCGTTAAGGCTGTTCCTGATGAGGCTACCACATTTTCTATTCCCGACTGATGAAAAGAAATTACATCGGTATATCCTTCTACTAAAAAGCAATTATCTTGTTTTGCAATTTCCTTTTTTGCTTGATAAATACCATAAAGAACTTTGCTTTTATGGTAAATTTCACTTTCAGGAGAATTTATATACTTAGCAACTTTTTTATTATTTGTTAAAATTCTACCCCCAAACCCTAATACTCTACCCGATATAGAATGAATAGGAAATAACACGCGGGCTTTAAAACGATCAAATTGTTTGTTTTCTTTAACAACGGTTAAACCTGTTTTTTCAAGATATTTTAAATTGTATCCTTTTTCTAAAGCTGTTTTCGTGAAATTATCCCATTGATCTATGGCGTATCCTAATTCAAATTTTTTAATTGTTTGTTCTCTAAAACCTCTTTCTTTAAAGTAGGTTAACCCTATGGCTTTACCTTCTGGAGTGTTGTACAGCACATCATAAAAGTATTCTTTAGCGAAATTGGTAACTAAAAACATACTTTCTCTTTCGCTTACTTGTTCTTTTTCTTCGTCGGATTGTTCTGTTTCTTCAATCTCAATATTATATTTTTTTGCTAACCAACGAATAGCCTCAGGGTACGAGTAATGTTCGTGTTCCATTAAAAAAGAAATAGCATTTCCTCCTTTACCGCTACTAAAATCTTTCCATATTTGTTTTACGGGTGAGACCATAAAAGATGGAGTCCGTTCTTCTGTAAACGGACTCAATCCTTTAAAATTACTTCCTGATTTTTTTAATTGAACAAATTCTCCAACAACCTCTTCTACTCGAGCAGTTTCAAAAACTTTTTCTATGGTTTGTTGGGTTATCATTAATTTGTTCTTTACAAACTAACTTTAACTTATTTTTGTAACAGTTAAAGCGTATTACGAAGCAACACTTAATTTTTTAAGGGTTGTTTTAGTTAATTTATTTTCTGCATAAGCCTTATCTACTACAAATTCTTTAGTATCTGTACCAGGTAATTCAAACATTGCATCAGTTAATATAGCTTCGCAAAGCGATCGTAATCCACGAGCTCCTAACTTGTATTCAATAGCTTTATTAACAATATATTGCAAAGCTTCTTCTTTTATAGAAAATGTTACCCCATCCATAGCAAACAGCTTTGTATATTGTTTAATAATAGAGTTTTTGGGTTCTGTTAGTATTGCTCGTAAGGTTTTAGCATCTAACGGATTCATGTAACTTAATACAGGTAAACGACCGATTATTTCAGGTATTAACCCATATTCTTTTAAGTCGGACGGAATGATATACTGCAATAAATTATCTTCGTCTATTTGATCTTCTTCTATTGAAGCACCAAAACCAACAGCTTGCATATTTAAGCGTTTACTAATAACCCTATCAATTCCAGAAAATGCACCTCCAGCAATAAATAAAATGTCTTTGGTGTCTACTTCTATAAATTTTTGTTCAGGGTGTTTTCTACCTCCTTTAGGAGCAACATTTACTACAGTACCTTCTAATAATTTTAGCAATGCTTGCTGTACCCCTTCACCCGAAACATCTCTAGTAATAGAAGGGTTATCTCCTTTTCGAGCTATTTTATCTATTTCATCAATAAAAACAATACCTCTTTCTGCTTTTGAAACATCGTAATCAGCAGCTTGTAATAAACGACTTAAAATACTTTCTACATCTTCACCAACATATCCTGCTTGTGTTAAAACAGTGGCATCAACAATAGAAAAAGGTACATTTAACATTTTAGCTATGGTACGTGCTAAAAGCGTTTTTCCTGTGCCAGTATCACCAACTAAGATAATGTTTGATTTTTCAATTTCTACCTCGTCAGATTCGTCTTTAGCCTGTAATAATCTTTTATAGTGATTATATACCGCTACTGACATCGCTTTTTTTGTTTCTTCTTGCCCAATAATATACTCATCTAAAAAAGCCTTAATTTCTTTGGGTTTTTTTAAGATTAAATCTTTTGGCAGATTGCTCGTTTTTGCTTCGGCAACTTCTTCTTGAACGATACCATATGCTTGCTCAATACATTTGTCACAAATATGCGCATCGATACCCGCAATTAACAAATCTGTTTCTGCTTTTTTTCGTCCACAAAACGAACATTGTAAATTTTCTTCTTTCGACATAATTTCCCGCTTTAAAATAATAAACCCGTAATGGTTTTAATCTTACCCTCTTGTTAAGATTTCATCAACCATTCCGTATTTTTTTGCCTCAGCTGCTGTCATCCAATAGTCGCGGTCAGAATCTGCACTAACCTTATCCATCTTTTGTCCAGAATGTTTTGCAATAATCGTGTATAATTCGTCTTTTAACTTTAAAATTTCACGAGCGGTTATTTCAATGTCTGAAGCTTGCCCTTGCGCACCCCCAAGAGGTTGGTGAATCATAATTCGCGAATGGGGTAATGCCGAACGTTTTCCTTTCTCTCCTGCACACATTAATACTGCCCCCATAGAAGCTGCCATTCCAGTACAAATAGTAGCTATATCTGGCTTAATAAATTGCATGGTATCATAAATTCCTAAGCCCGCATACACACCACCACCTGGTGAATTAATATATATTGAAATGTCTTTCGATGCATCTAGGCTTTCTAAAAATAGCAATTGTGCTTGTACTATATTAGCCACTTGATCATCAATTCCAGTTCCTAAAAATATAATTCTATCCATCATCAAACGAGAAAAAACATCCATTTGAGTAATATTCATTTGACGCTCTTCCATAATATACGGCGTTAAACTACTCGTTATCTTACCCAAATGTGTACTGTTAATTCCTAAATGTTTGACAGCATATTTTTGAAACTCTTTTCCGTAGTCCATTGTTACTTTTATGTTTTTTAAATTAAAGGAGTAAAGATACAAAGATTTTTTCTGTTTTAACCCTAATGTTACTTCTGCTATTTTAACTATTTGAGTTTGGTATTTGCTACATTATTCTTCTTTTAAAAACGAAAACAAAACTGACCTAAAAATTGATAATAATATACTAAATAAAAGAGCAGTTAAAAACCCATTAACGTTAAACCCTGTAACTAAATTACCCGCCAATAAAATAATTACAGCATTAATAACAAATAAAAACAGACCAAGGGTTACTATAGTTACTGGAAACGTAAAAAACACTAGTAATGGGCGTACAAACATATTAAGTAGCGAAATTACAAACGCTACTATAACTGCCGTACCATAATTATCAACTGTAATGCCTGGTAAAATATTTGCCAATATAATTACGGCTAAAGTCGTTAGTAAAAGTTTTATAAAAGTAGTCATTTTATCAAATGCGGCATTTTGTTGGCTTACACTAAAACAATCATATTCAGGTAATTAAAAATTTTATGCCGTTTAAAACGATGAATTATTTTTTCAAATATAAACCTAAATTAAAAAATCAAGAATAACATAAAAAAATTACAGAAACAATGTTTTATACACATTAGATTAAATGGCGATAAAACTTATTTCAATAAAAAGTTTTTTATGATTTTAAACTTACCTTTGTAAAAAATTTATCAATCTCTTTTTTTTAGTTTTTAATAAAGCTAAATACTGAATATCGACTCATCAAAAATAATTTTCTTAAATGAAAAAAAAGTTTCCACTACTTATTAAAATTACTATCGCCGCTATATATTTAATTTTTTTAGCAGGAGCTGTGGTTCGTATGACAGGGGCAGGCATGGGATGCCCTGATTGGCCTAAATGTTTTGGACAATATATTCCGCCTACTTCGGTAGAGCAAATTATGTGGAAACCCAATACCGAATTTAAAAAAGGAATGATTATTATTAAAAACGAATCTCTTTTTGTAGCGCAACATACGGTAAAAACGAATGCTGAATTTAATTCTGAAAACTGGAAAAAATACACAAAACATAATTACGCTAAATTTAATAAATACCATACTTGGACAGAGTATGTTAACCGCTTAACCTCGGCTTTAGCTGGAATTCCGTTTTTATTATTACTTATTTTTTCTATTCAATTTCGAAAAGAAAACAAAACTATTCCCTTACTTGCTTTTAGCGCCTTCTTTTTAATTTTATTTGAAGCGTGGTTGGGTAAAACAGTGGTTGATTCTAATTTAAAACCAACAATTATTACTCTTCATATGATAGCTGGGTTAGTTGTTATTATGATACTATTAAAATTATTATTTATTGTATCTAATAAAAAAATGACGTTTAAATACAACTCGTTATTTAACAAGCTATTAATTGTTTCGGTAATTTTTTCGTTAATTCAAATTGCTTTTGGAACACAGGTTAGGCAATTTATTGACGAACAAGTAAAATTATATGGCTTTGAAAACAAACAATATAGCTTATTAAACCCCAGTTTTAAATTTTATTTTCATAGGTCATTTACCATTGCAATTATACTGGTAAACATTGCACTTTTTTATTTAAATCAGGTTAAAAATCTAGGCTATAAACTTGTAAACTGGATTGTAGGGCTAATTTTTTTAGAAACAATAACAGGTATTATAATGTATTATGCCGAATTTCCAATAGGCACACAAGCTGTTCACTTGCTTACAGGGTCTATTTTATTTGGATTACAGTTTTACTTATGGTTACAATCACGAAAAGCAAACTTAATAACGAAGTAATTTTCTGAATTGTAAATCACTACCTATATTATTGCCACTTTAAGGTTTCCATCATTCTAACCATATCTTTTTTAATATATGCAACAGCAGGTAAAATAGAATCGTAATTAGGTTTAGCATTAAAAAAAAGAGAGGCTTTTAAAAAATGTTTTGTGCTATCAGTTACGTGAAATTGCACTTGTGATGCTGAATTTCCTGTAATATCAAATAGCTTTCCGTACACTTTATTTTTTTTGTTAGCGTAATTAACTGAAGAAATTTGATCTGCCTTTATTGTGTGTTCAAACACCAATTTTTCAGCCTCCATAAACAGTTCTTTTAAATTGTTTTTTACAGGGCGATAAGTAATATCAATTGATGCTTTTAATTTTGGATACTCAATATTTATCCAGTTTTTTGGTAAATCTTTTACTTTTGAATCACTCGGTATTTCAAAAGTATACGGTCTTTTTATCGGTAATTTTACATACGTATTTTCAGGATACTGTAAACTTAAATATCCTTTAGGCTTAGGTAAAGTTTCGTCGTTACAAGAAAACAAAACAGCAATTGCAAAAAAAATAATTAAACTACGCATTTTTAGTTACCTTAAGTTGTTTTATCCTTTTTCTATCTACAACTTCAATAATAAACGTATAGTCAGCAAAGTTTATTTTTTCTCCTTTTTTCGGAAATTTACCCGATATTTCTAAAATAAAACCTGCTAGGGTTTCACTTTCTCCCTTTTCTTGTTCAAATTTTTCTTCATCTTCATCATCTAACACTCGACAAAAATCTTTTATCGTAGTTTTTCCTTCAAAAATATACGTATTATTATCTAATTTAGAATACATTAAATTATCATCGTCAAACTCATCATTTATATCGCCTACAATTTCTTTAATAACATCATCTAAAGTTACAATACCGCTGGTGCCACCATACTCATCAACCACGATAGCTAAGTGATTTTTTTTCTCTTGAAATTCAATTAACAAATCATCTAACTTTTTATTTTCTGGCACAAAAATAGGTTCTCGCAACAATTTTTGCCATTTAAAACCCTTTTTATTTAAGTGCTCTAACAAATCTTTAGCATATAAAACACCGACAACATTATCAATAGATTCATGGTAAACAGGATTTCTAGAATAGCCTTTTTTTAATATTTTTTTTAAAACATTTTCGTACAATTCATTATCTGGAATAGCAAAAACATCGGTTCGCGGCTTCATAATTTGCACCGTTTCGGTATTTCCAAAACTTACAATGCCTTCTAAAATTTTTTGCTCATCTCTAGTGGTTTCGTCAGAAACGGTTAACTCAAGAGCCTGCGAAAGTTTTTCTACCGATAAATTAGTGTTTTTACCTCCCAATCGATTTTCTATTACACTTGTTAAGTTTATTAAAGGGTAACTTAAGGGGGTTAAAAGCGTGTTTAAAAAATTAATAGGTTTCGCCATAATAGCCGAAAATTGCAACGATTTTCTACTCGCATAAACTTTAGGCAACACTTCTCCAAACAATAAAATAAGAAATGTAACCAACACCACTTCTAATAAAAAACGTACTGAAATTTTAAAAAAATAAAAATTGATGGTGTAATTAAAATTGCCAAAAAATTTATCGGTTAAGGTAGCAAATAACAGTACAATTAAAATATTTATAAAGTTATTGGTAATAAGTATAGTTGCTAGTAATTTTTTAGGTCTTTCTAATAGTTTAACAACTAAATTTTGTTGCTTTGAATTGTTTGAAAGCGAATCTAACTGACTTTGTGAAAGCGAAAAAAAAGACACTTCGGCTCCAGAGATTAAAGCCGACAAAATCAATAATATTATTAATAAAACACCATTAACTATTGCCATAAAAGGAATAGCTAAAAAAATAGATAAAAAAAAGTCGGAATCAGGATCCAATAATTACATTTTGGTTAAACTAAAAAGGCAAATCGTCGTCTTCAAAAGCGTCATTTTTCTTATTCGGCTCGTCTATTTTAGGCTGACTGGGTGTAGCAGAAATAACAGCATTAGAATCTTTCTTTGTCGCTAGCATTGTCATGTCTTGTACATGAATTTCAGTAGTATATCGCTTTTGCCCATCTACCTCATATTGTCGGTTTTTTATACGACCTTCAACATAAATTCTATCTCCTTTAGTAAGGTATTTTTCACAAATCTCTGCCAACTTATTACGTACCACAATATTGTGCCAATCGGTATTGGTAACTCGTTCACCTGTTTGTCGGTTTGTATAGGTTTCATTAGTTGCCAAAGGAAAACGCCCAATAGAGTTACCTCCATCGAAATAATGCATTTTTACTTCGTCACCTAAATGCCCAATCAATATTACTTTGTTAACGGTTCCTGCCATAATTTACAAGATTCTTTTTCTTTATCAGTCGTTAAAACCAATTGTCTACTAAACGTACCAAAGATAGAAATTAATTTATGAATTCTTTTAAAAAATTAGCAATTAAAATAGAAACAGGATATTTTTTAACGTTTTTCCAAGAAATTGCATTTTTTAATCCCTGTTTGGTTTCTACAATCCAAAAGCGAGTATGAATATGTTGATGAGAGAGCTTATGAACAATTTTATTTTGATTAAATAACGAAACGCTTGTTTTCGAAGAAAACAAATCAGAAAATGTATTGGTGAAAATTAGTTCTTCTTCGTTAATATATTTTGAAGTTTCAATTAAAGGAAACTGATATAACCCCTGCCAAACATCTTTGTTTTTTCGCTTTTCAAACACTGTTTTATTATCAGCTGTAACAACAACTAAATAGTTAAAATAACGATGCTTTATTGTCGCTTTTTTTTCTTTTACTGGAAGATTTTGAATTTGCTTTTCATTTAAAGCCACACAACTCGAAGCCAATACGCAGTCGGCACAAAAAGGGTTTTTAGGTTTACAGTGCAACGCACCAAACTCCATAATTGCCTGATTATATAACCCAGGTTGTTTCAAATTAATAAGTTTTTGTGCTAATGCTTTAAATTCTTTTTTACCTGCTGTTGAATTTATAGGCGTTTTTATTCCAAAATAACGTGCTAATACGCGATATACATTTCCATCAACAACAGCCGTAGGTTCATCAAAACATATCGAAGCTATTGCTGCAGCAGTATAATCACCAACTCCTTTTAATTGTAGCAAATCATTATAACTATCTGGAAATTTTCCATCTAATTTATCTACAATATATTTTGCTGAAAAATGCAAATTTCTTGCCCGAGAATAATAACCTAAACCTTGCCATAGTTTTAAAACCGTGTGTTCGTTTGCCTTAGCAAGATCGAAAACAGTTGGAAAAGCCTCTGTAAATTTTAAAAAATAAGGTGTGCCCTGCGCCACCCTTGTTTGCTGCAAAATAATTTCGCTAAGCCAAACATAATAAGGTTCTTTTGTTTTTCGCCAAGGTAAATCGCGTTGATTTTGCAAATACCAAAAAATTAATGTGTTAGAAAAAATCATAACTATTAAAAAGCGTTGCGCAATATTACTATAAAATAGTTAGATAATTTTAAAGATTAATTTTTTTCGGAATAGATTAATTATCATATATTTGCATCCTCAAAAATTAAAACTTAACACAACGAAATATCCACAATGACAAAAGCAGATATCATATCGAAGATTTCGGAAAAATCAGGAATTGAAAAAGCAGACGTTTTAACAACCGTTGAAGCGTTTATGAATGAGGTAAAAGGAGCATTAGAAAATGGAAATAACGTTTACCTAAGAGGTTTTGGTAGTTTTATAATTAAAACTAGAGCAGAAAAAAAGGGTAGAAATATTTCTAAAAACACAACTATTAAAATACCCGCACACAACATCCCTGCCTTTAAACCTGCTAAAGTATTTACAAATAGCGTTAAAGCAAAGGTAGCTGTAAAATAAAGTATTAACTTGCCCTTTAAAGGGTTTTAAAACAACATTTTTAATTATGCCAAGTGGTAAAAAACGAAAAAGAGCAAAAATCTCTACACACAAACGTAAAAAAAGAGCAAGAGCAAACCGTCATAAGAAAAAGTAAGCAATAGCTTACTTTTTCAGTTTTGTATTTTGCAAAGTTCTTTGACATAGAAGTTTTATTAATTTTAATAAACTTCGTTTGGTATTTACTATTGTTTTTTTAATTTAAAAAAACAATATATCTGTACACAAAAATTAATCTCGCCTGCACTGTAGATTTATAAATCTAGCGTGTTGGCACAAAACATTTCAGAATGAAAAAAACAGAATTAATTATTCGTTCCAATTCATCTGATATTGATTTTGCCTTATTAAGAGATGGCAAACTTATTGAACTAAATAAAGAAACAAACGACAGCAAATTTTCGGTAGGTGATATTTTTTTAGCAAAAATTGGAAAAATACTTACCGGATTAAATGCCGCTTTTGTAAATGTAGGATACCCAAAAGATGGGTTTTTACATTATCACGATTTAGGGCCACAAGTACTATCTTTAAGTAAATTTATAAAAAAAGTAAGTACAGGTAAATATAAAGAATTCACTTTAAAAAACTTTCGTTTCGAAGAAGATATAGATAAAAACGGAAGTATTAACGACGTACTAAAAACTGGGCAAAATTTATTAGTACAAATTGTAAAAGAACCTATTTCTACCAAGGGGCCACGTATAAGTTCAGAGCTCTCTATAGCTGGTAGATTTTTAGTTTTAGTTCCTTTTTCTAACAGAATTTCGGTGTCACAAAAAATAGCAGACCCAAATGAAAAAGAACGCTTAAAAAAATTAGCAAAAAGCATTAGACCTAAAGGGTTTGGTGTAATTTTACGAACGGTAGCCGAAGGCAAAAAGGTAGCCGAATTAGACAAAGACTTACAAAACTCGCTTGAGCGTTGGAAAACCATGTGTAAACGAATTGCAAACACAAATACACCTACAAAAATTTTAAGTGAGTTAAATAGAGCATCTTCTATTTTAAGAGATGTGATGAACGATTCTTTTACGAGTATTATTACAAATGATGAGACCTTAAAGGTTGAAATTAAAGAGTATTTACAAGAAATTTATCCCGAAAAAGAAAACATTGTAAAACTACACCGCTCTAAAACACCTATTTTTGAAAAATATGGAATAGAGCGACAAATAAAAACATCGTTTGGCAAAACCGTTTCAATGAGCAAAGGTGCTTATTTGGTAATAGAACATACCGAAGCACTACATGTTATCGATGTTAACAGTGGCAATCGATCTAATAAAGCAAATAATCAAGAAGAAACGGCTTTAGAAGTAAATTTAATTGCCGCTAGTGAAATTGCTCGCCAATTACAATTACGTGATATGGGAGGTATTATTGTGGTTGATTTTATTGATATGAAATCTACAGAAAACCGACAACGACTATATCAATTTTTAAAAGACGAAATGTCTTTTGACCGCACAAAACATAAAATTTTACCCCCTAGTAAATTTGGATTGGTACAAATTACTCGTCAACGCGTTCGCCCAGAAATGCATATAAAAACAACAGAATCGAACCCTAATAAAAATGGAGAAGTAGAAGCTCCTATTGTATTAATAGACAAAATAGAAGCAGATTTAGACCGTCTTTTAAACGGTACAAAAAAATATAAAGAAA
Source organism: Tenacibaculum sp. UWU-22 (assembly GCF_041021355.1). Classification (NCBI taxonomy): domain Bacteria; kingdom Pseudomonadati; phylum Bacteroidota; class Flavobacteriia; order Flavobacteriales; family Flavobacteriaceae; genus Tenacibaculum; species Tenacibaculum sp. UWU-22. The sequence continues at coordinate 709,561 of NZ_JBFNGP010000001.1, forward strand.
TTACGCTAAATGTACACCCTTTTATTGCTGCCTATTTAACTAAAGGAGTAAATTCTATTCGATTTAATTGGTTTTTAAAATATAAAAAGTGGATTAAAATTTTACCTAGAGATGCTTACACATACTTACACTATAAATTTTATTATAAAAATAAGTAAGGCATTTTATATATCAAATCAAAGAGACTGTCTTATTTAGACAGTCTCTTTTTTTTTTTGCTTAACTAAGTAAAAATCAGAAACCTTTATTAATTAAAGTCATATATTTAGTACCTTTGCAAAGGTTTATTCGATTATTAAACAATAAAATATATTTAAATGAAAACACACAAAATTATATCTGTTTTTGTTTTTGCTTTTTTAGCTTTAACAGCCTGTAAAAATACTGACAAAAAAACAGAGACCACTAAAGAAGTTGCTACCAACAACATCAAAAAAACAGTTTTAAATATTTCTGGAATGACTTGTGAAATTGGTTGCGCCAGAACAATTCAATCTAAACTATCAAAAAAAGAAGGCGTTGTTGATGCAAAAGTAGTTTTTGCCGACAGTATTGCCACCATACAATATGATGCCTCAAAACTTAACGATGCCTCTTTAATTGCTTTTATTGATAATATTGGTGATGGTAAATTGTACAAGGCTTCAAAAGCTACTAACTATAAAGCCTCAAACGCTAGCTGCAAATCAAAAGACAAAAAAGAGTGTAAAGGTGATTCTATGAAGATGAATTGCACGTCAAAAGACAAGAAAGAATGTAATGGCGATTGCAAGAAGATGAATTGCACAGCGAAAGACAAAAAAGAATGTAAAGGCGATTGCAAAAAAGCTTGTTGCAATACCGAAACAAAAGCATAAACCTTAATATTTAAGTAGCATACTAGACTACTACTATATTTTGATAAGTCATTAACAAATTTAAATTTGTTAATGACTTATTTTTTTAACGCTAAACAAAGCATAAATAGTTGCCAATAGCCACAAGCCATTAAACGTTAGTTTTTAGAAGAACCTTCTTCGTCATTTATCCACTCTTTAATTTTAGTATCATTTAATATATATTTTTTATACTTCCCGTTTTTATACCGATAATAAATAAACAATGGCATTAAAACAAAAGTCATATATAATACCGCTAAACCAATTACTATTTGTGCATTTTTATGATTCGTTTTTAATAAATAAATACCTGTTGCCATCCAAACTAAAAAAACGATGAACAATATTTTTAACACTACTTTCATACCCATAAAATTAAATGATAAAACAAAACTGCCTAAAAATACTTTTTAGGCAGTTTTACTATCTTTTGAATATGCTTAATTAGTCTACTAAAGGAGGTATTCTTAGTACTTGACCAGGATAAATTTTATCTGGATCTTTAAGCATCGGTTTATTTGCCTCAAAAATTACAGGGTACTTCATTGCATTACCATAATATTCTTTAGCTATCTTACCTAAAGTGTCTCCTTTCTCAACAGTATGAAATTGAGCCATTGCGGCTTCATTTACAGCTTCAGCAACCGTCATTTTATCATCTACTGAAGCAATACCCTCAGTATTTCCAACTACTAAAACCACTTTTTCTTTAGTTGCTAAATCAGCCGCTTCACCATAAACAGTTGCAGTATCATCATCTACCTCTATTGATAAGTTTTCAACTGGTAATTCTAATGATTTTACCGCATCTGCTAATTTTGCAGCTTTTTCTGCAGCTTCTTCTTCTGTTGTTTTTCCTATGCCAAACACCTTAGCACCAGCATTTTTAATAAACGAAAATAATCCCATTTTACTTGTTTTTTTATTGATTAATATAAAATATTTTACTGCACAATATACAACTTTTATACTACAATATAAATTATGAGTTGTAAAATACAATCGAAAAAATACATTTTATAATACTCCCTTTTGTAAAAGCATTTTTTAGTAATGTCTGCTATTTAAAATGAGTTATTTTTTTCAAAAAACAACTATACTTATTACATACAACCGTTTTACAAAAAATTACCTAAAAGGGCATTAAGTAAAAATAAGACAATTATAAAGTCTTTAATCCATTCTTTATTAATGAGTTGTAATCCGTTAGCAAGTATAATCGCTATAGAAAAAAAAGCATATAACCACTCACTTTTATTACCCTGACTTAGAAATAAAGCAAAAAAAACAGCGACTAAAAAGTGTGTTGAAATTAAAATCCAATTTTTTTTGAATCTATTGCTTATCGCTATTGCTTTTGGCGTTTTATAAAACAACGATATAAGAGTAAAAAAGCCTATAAACAATAACATTTCTATATGAGAATAATCATAATTTAAACTAACTTTCCAATTAAAAAGATTATAAAAATTTTCTGTTTCATTATACCAAAAACAATATGTAAAATATAAAAAAACAGGAATTAAAAAAGTAACCAGAGGCACTATTAATATTTGAATGGTTGGCTTTTTATACATAAAAATACTTGCATATAGTAAAATAATAAAAACCAAAGTATTCGGTTCTATAATAAAAGTAATACTTAACCAAAAAACACCGTCAAATAATTTTTGAATACTCTGTTTTGAATTTTGCAGACTATATATTTTTCTAAAAAAAAGAAACAATAAAGCATTAACTAAAAGCGTTTTTTCGTTTAAAAAACTCTCTGGAATAGCAGTTATACATAAAATAAAAAAAAGAAAAGCATAGGCATTGTCAGGTGACAGTTTATTTTTTTTATCAATAAAAAGAAAAAAGGCAAAATTTAATACTAAAAGAACACCATAACTAAAAACATTAAGCCACGTATTTTCAAATAAAAAAGAAACTGAAACCTTGTTTATTAAGGCAATTGTAAAAAACACCATAAACAACCCCAAAAGGGCTACAAATGTTATTGGTTTAGATTTGCTAAAAAAATTACCTAACATTGTTTCTTTTTTATATTTTTGCACCGTAAATATACTTAAGTTATGATAGCAGGCAATATTTTTAAATGGATTGGTGACTTATTTACCAATTTTTTATTCTTACCATTTGAATGGATACGCTTAACTTTAGCAAAAGCAGATAAAGGTTGGTGGATTTCTAATTTAGTTAATTGGATTTTTTTAATAATCTTATTCGTGCTATTTGCATATTGGATGAAAACTTCTGCTCGCTTTAAAAGAGAAGGAAAAGAAGACAAAGCTTAATTTACTTGATAAATTTTGGGAAGTAAAAACAAGCTAAAACGTTTTAAAGAAAACGAAACGTTTGCAAATGTTATTCAACCAACTCGAGAAGAAGTTATTAACAACTTTTCGCATCAAGGCAAATGGCATACTTTTTTTAAAAACAACCATCCAATAGTTTTAGAACTAGGCTGTGGAAAAGGCGAATATACAATTGCCTTAGCTAAAAAAAATCCAGACAAAAATTTTATTGGAATTGATATTAAAGGAGCTCGATTTTGGCGTGGAGCAAAAACCGCAATAGAAAAAGAGTTAAAAAATGTAGCCTTTATTAGAACTCAAATAGAATTGGTTGATTTTATTTTTGGCGAAAATGAAGTTTCTGAAATTTGGATAACTTTCCCCGACCCACAGATTAAATATAAGCGAACCAAACACCGCTTAACCAATACTGATTTTTTAAAAAAATACCACCGCATTTTAAATTCCGATGGCGTTGTTAATCTAAAAACAGATAGCGAGTTTATGCATGGCTATACTTTAGGTTTACTACATGGCGAAGGGCATAAAATTTTACATGCCAATCACGATGTATATAAAAATGTATACAGCCCTGAAGAAGTAACAGCCACACAAACTTTTTACGAAAAACAATACCTAGAAAAAGGAAAACCAATTACCTATATCAAGTTTAAACTGAATTATTAATTCCGTTTTTATACTCCTTTACACCGTAAAAGGTACTTAAAACAGTTTCAAAACCATAAAGTATCGATTGTTTCTCTTTTTTTAAAAAGAATATTACATTTACACTTTTATGACAAATAAAAACTTTTACGAAAAAGTATATGAAGTAGTACAGTTAATTCCCTATGGAAGAGTAACGAGTTACGGGGCTATTGCCACCTATTTAGGAACCGCTCGTTCAGCACGTATGGTTGGCTGGGCAATGAACAACTCGTCAAAAAAAGATATGCCAGCTCATCGTGTGGTAAATAGAAAAGGGCTATTAACAGGCAAACATCATTTTAACGGAACCAACCTAATGCAACAGCTTCTAGAAAGTGAAGGCATTAAAGTAATTGACAATCAAATTCAAGATTTTGAAAATGTTTTTTGGAATCCAAGTCAAGAGTTATCCCAAATAATTTAAAACACGTTTATAACCCGCCTCAAAAGGCTATTAACATTCACTTTTAAACTCTTTATTATCTGCATTCTATAGTGTATCTTTGCAAGGTTTATTTTAATTAAAAATAACTTCTATTACTTAGTCGTATAAAGCAAACAACTACAATGACAAAAAAACAACAAATATATAAGGCTTTAGAAACCATAACAGCCCCGGGAGAAGGTAAAAGTTTAGTAGAAAACAAAAACATAACCAATGTAGTAATTTTTGATAATGAGGCAATTGTAGATGTAAGTATTACAAACCCTTCGTTACAAGCAAAAAAGAAAGTTGAGGTTGAAATTATGAAAGCCATTCACCAACACGTTGATCAAAAAATTAATGTAAAAGTAAATGTGAAAGTAGAAGTTTCAGAAAAAGAAAACCCAAATCAGATTCGAGGAAAAGAAATTCCAAATATTAAAAATATTATTGCTGTAGCTTCTGGAAAAGGAGGCGTAGGAAAATCAACTATCACAGCTAATATGGCAATTTCTTTAACTAAAATGGGATTTAATGTAGGGGTTTTAGATGCCGACGTATATGGGCCTTCTCAACATTTAATGTTTGATGTAGAAAACGAAAAACCATTAGCTGTTAAAGTAGATGGACGTTCTAAAATGAAGCCCATAGAAAATTATGGCGTAAAACTGCTATCATTAGGTTTTTTCACCAACCCAAATCAAGCTGTAATTTGGCGTGGCCCTATGGCCTCAAAAGCTTTAAACCAATTAATTTTTGATGCTGATTGGGGAGAACTCGATTTTTTATTGATTGACTTGCCTCCAGGCACAGGAGATGTACATTTATCTATCGTACAAGCATTACCTATTAACGGTGCCGTTGTAGTAAGCACCCCACAAAATATTGCCCTTGCTGATGCTAAGAAAGGTGTAGCTATGTTTAAACAAGAAAGTATTAATGTGCCTGTGCTAGGAATAGTAGAAAACATGGCCTACTTTACCCCTGCTGAATTACCTGAAAACAAATATTATATTTTTGGTAAAAATGGAGCTAAAAATTTAGCTCAAGACATCGAAACTCGTTTTTTAGGAGAAATACCTTTAGTAGAAAGTATTCGTGAAGCTAGCGATGTAGGGCATCCTGTAGCTTTACAAGAAAATACTCCTTTAGAAAAAGCATTTTCTGAAATAACTAAAGAAATGGTGTCTGAATTATTAAAAAGAAATGCCAATTTACCCCCAACAGAAATCGTACGAATTACAACAATGAGCGGTTGTAGCACTGTAAAAAGTTAAAAAATGACAGCACAAAAAACACTAACTAATGTAAAAAAAGCGCTGGATGAAATTCGTCCATTTTTACTAAACGACGGAGGCAACATAAAGTTAGTCTCAATAAAAGACAATACCGTAGAAGTACAATTAGAAGGGGCTTGTACAGGTTGTTCGGTAAATCAAATGACGCTTAAAAATGGTGTAGAAGCTACTATTAAAAAATATGCGCCAGAAATACAAAGAGTTATTAATATTGAATAATTAAAAATCCGTTTTTTTTTAATTTCTTTTTTAAAATGATAGTAAAACAATTATATCATTTTACATAACTAATTTACTAAAAAAAAAAGACCTCTTCTAGTTTTAAAACTAGATTGGTTTAAAAAATAAAAATAATGATACAGACCGATATACTAATTATTGGCGCAGGTCCTACAGGACTATTTACCGTTTTTGAAGCAGGGTTATTAAAACTTCGTTGTCATTTAATTGATGCTTTACCACAACCTGGAGGGCAGTGTTCAGAAATTTATCCCAAAAAACCAATCTATGACATCCCTGCCTATCCAGAAATTTTAGCAGGTGACTTAACCCATAAATTACTAGAACAAATTAAACAATTTGAACCCGGTTTTACACTAGGCGAACGTGCTGATACCATTGAAAAGCAAGATGACGGAACGTTTATTGTAACCACTAATAAAGGTACAAAACACCAAGCCCCTGTAGTAGCAATTGCTGGTGGATTAGGTAGTTTTGAACCTAGAAAACCACCTATTGATAATATTAGCCATTTTGAAAATAAAGGGGTTGAATATATGATTAAAGACCCTGAGATGTATCGAAATAAAAATGTAGTAATTGCTGGTGGAGGCGATTCTGCTTTAGATTGGTCTATCTTTTTAACCGATGTCGCTAAATCAGTTACCTTAATTCACCGAAGAAATGAATTTAGAGGTGCTTTAGACTCGGTTGATAAAGTACAAGAATTAAAAAATTTAGGAAAAATTAATTTGATTACCCCTGCCGAAGTAAAAGGAATTTTGGGCAGCGATAAAGTTACAGGAGTTGCCGTAGAAAAAGTAGGCGAAACTCCTTTTATTATTGATACCGATCATTTTATACCCCTTTTCGGGTTATCGCCTAAATTAGGCCCTATAGCTAATTGGGGATTAGAAATTGAAAAAAATGCCATTAAAGTAAACAATGCTTTAGATTACCAAACTAACACTGAAGGTATTTATGCCATTGGCGATGTAAATACCTATCCTGGAAAACTAAAGTTGATTTTATGTGGATTTCACGAGGCTACTTTAATGTGTCAAAGCGCGTATAAACGAATTCATCCTGATAAAAAATACGTGATGAAATATACAACTGTTGGTGGGGTTGATGGGTTTGACGGAACTCGTAAAGAAGCTCCTAAAGCAGTGATTAAAAAAATTGAGTAATTTTTAAAAATGACATTTGATAGAACAGGGATTATACTATATACCATTAACTACAAAAAATGCATCGATTTTTATAGTAATATTCTTGAATTAAAAATACTGTTTACAACGAAAACACTAACTTGTTTTGAGTTTGGAGGCAGTTATTTAATGGTAGAAAAAGATCATAAAGAAGCAACTGTTAATCATCATCAAAGAATTAAAACCTGTTTAAGAATAAATGTTTCTGATGTAAAAACATACGCACAAAAACTGGTTTCAAAAGGCATTAAAGTTGATTATCAAGAACACTCTTGGGGTACAGTAGCTAAATTTTTTGACCCAGACAAAAACCTCTGTGCTTTTAAAGACTCCGACAAATTTGAGAAACAACTCACTGCATATAATCTAGCAAAAAAGTAAAATACCACAAACCAGCAACTATTCAAAATCATTAAAACTTTCTGTATATTTGTAGAACAACAAATAAAAATCTATAAATGTACTGGTTAGACCTTTTATCGTATTTAAAATTTATGATAAAACGGAATCCTGAATAAGGCATCATTTTGCGTTAAATAATTACAAATGTACAATCAACAGCTATTGATTGTTATGTTAATAAATTAAACCCGTTTAAAATGCCTTTTTATCATAAGTTAGGAAAAATTCCACATAAACGACACACTCAATTTCGTAAAAAAGACGGAAGTTTATATCATGAGCAGTTGTTTGGCACAATTGGTTTTGACGGAATGTCAACCAACAGCTACCACGAGCACAGACCCACAATGGTTAAAGAAATTCGAAAACAATATTCGGTTGCACCAAAAGTGGTAAAACAAAACAATGTTCAATCATATCGGTTTAGAGGATTTCAAGTTTCACCAGAAAACGACTATTTACAAAGCCGAAAAATAGTGCTTACCAATACCGATTGTAACATTATTTTAGCCGCGCCTAAGCAATCTACCAAAAGTTATTTTTATAAAAATGCCGATGCCGACGAGGTAATATTTGTTCATAAAGGAACCGGAAAATTACGTACCATGTTGGGTAATTTAAACTTTAAATATGGTGACTACCTAGTAATTCCTCGTGGAATTATTTATAAACTCGATTTTAACACCGAAGATAATCGGTTATTTATTGTCGAATCATACAACCCTGTATACACCCCTAAACGTTATCGAAACTGGTTTGGGCAATTGTTAGAACATTCGCCATTTTGCGAACGTGATATTCGTAGACCCGAAGAATTAGAAACCCATAACGAAAAAGGAAATTTTGTTATCAATGTAAAAAAACAAAATGAAATTATCGAAATGGTATACGCAACACATCCTTTTGATGTGGTTGGGTATGATGGCTATAACTACCCATATGCTTTATCAATTCACGATTTTGAACCCATAACTGGACGCATACATTTACCGCCACCAATTCATCAAACCTTTGAAACAGATGCCTTTGTAATTTGCAGCTTTGTTCCTAGGTTATACGATTATCATCCACAAGCAATTCCTGCACCCTACAATCATAGTAATATTGATTCTGATGAAGTATTGTATTATGTAGACGGTGATTTTATGAGTAGAAATGATATTGCTTCGGGGCATATTTCGCTACATCCAGCAGGTATTCCGCACGGACCACACCCAGGAGCCGTTGAAAGAAGTATTGGCAAAAAAGCAACTAATGAATTAGCCGTTATGGTAGATACTTTTAAACCTCTAAAAATAACCGACGAAGCCCTAAAAATAGCCGATGAAGACTATTACAAATCGTGGCTCTAAAAGGAGTTGTTTTTATGTGAAAATCTAGACCCAAACTCGAGTCTAGAAAAATTAAATATAATTATTAAATTTTTAAATAAAATAATTAGCCCCTCAAAACCTATTACCAATTGGGTTACTTAACATATTGGCTAATTCGCTAACCAACAAATTATCACATCATGAGTAAAGAAATAAAATCAGTAAACTACGGTTTAGAAAAAATATTTGAAGGAGCGCAAGACTTTTTACCCCTTTTAGGAACAGATTATGTCGAATTTTATGTCGGCAATGCAAAACAGGCAGCACATTATTATAAAACAGCCTTTGGTTTTCAATCTTTAGCTTACAAAGGGCTCGAAACAGGATCAAAAGATCAAGTAAGTTATGTATTGGCACAAGATAAAATTAGATTGGTGTTAACCACTCCTTTAAACAGTAAATCACCTATTAACCAACACCTAGTAAAACATGGCGACGGTGTTAAAGTAATTGCTTTGTGGGTTGATGATGCTCGAAAATCGTGGGAAGAAACTACCAAAAGAGGAGCCAAATCGTATATGGAGCCCACTGTTGAAACAGATGAACATGGGCAAGTGGTACGCTCAGGAATTTATACCTACGGAGAAACAGTACACATATTTGTAGAACGTAAAAATTATACAGGAACGTTTTTACCTGGTTTTATTCCTTGGAAGCCTCATTACATCCCGCCTAATGCAGGATTAAAATACATAGATCACATGGTAGGCAATGTAGGCTGGGGACAAATGAATAAATGGGTAAAATGGTACGAAGACATCATGGGTTTTGAAAACTTTTTATCTTTTGACGACACTCAAATACACACCGAATATTCTGCTTTAATGAGTAAAGTAATGAGTAATGGCAATGGTCGTGTAAAATTTCCAATTAACGAACCTGCAAAAGCAGCAAAACGTTCTCAAATAGAAGAATATTTAGATTTTTATGAAGGCGAAGGAGTACAGCATATAGCAGTAGCTACCGACGATATTATAAAAACAGTAGCGCAATTAAAAGCGAACGGAGTAGAATTTTTACCCCCACCACCACAATCGTATTACGACATGATTCCAGAACGATTAGGACAACACATGAAAATTATGAAAGAAGATATTTCTAAACTACAAGAACTATCTATTTTGGTAGATGCTGATGAAGAAGGCTACTTATTACAAATATTTACCAAACCTGTAGAAGACCGCCCAACTTTGTTTTTTGAAATTATTCAACGTATGGGGGCTCGCGGATTTGGGGCAGGAAACTTCAAGGCGCTATTTGAATCAATCGAAAGAGAACAACAACTTAGAGGCACCTTATAAAACAACAGATAAAAAAGAAAAAGTCTTTTTTTAGCCTTTTTCTTTTTTTATCCTTTTCTTTACATCTCTTTTTTCTCAAAAAACAATAAAATGAGCAAACAAGAAATACTAAAATTAATAGCAGAAAAATACGAAAAATTAGGTGTATCCGAAGAAGTTATGCTAGAAGGTTTGTTATGGGGCAAACCCATAACCTATTGGGATTACATACAAACTGATGCACTGTTGGGTTTACAAATACCAAGAACAACATTGCCTGATGAAATGGTGTTTATTATGTATCACCAAGTAAACGAATTGCTCTTTAAAATGGTACTTTGGGAAATTGATCAAGTAGCCAAATCTTTAGAAATTTCTGCCGAAAAATTTTCGAAACATTTAATGCGCATCAGCAGGTATTTTGATATGTTATGCAGTTCATTTAACGTAATGGGAGACGGAATGGATGTGAAACAATATCTAAAATTCAGAAACACTTTAACCCCTGCCAGCGGGTTTCAAAGTGCACAATATCGTAAAATAGAGTTTGCTTCAACCGATCTTATAAACTTAATTGATACTCGTTATCGAGATTCTATAGACAGAAATTCATCATTTAAAAATGCTTATGATCATTTATACTGGCAAGCCGCAGGGAAAAACTATACTACTGGGCAAAAAACAACGCTTTTAAAATTATTTGAAAAAAAATATATGGGTGAGTTTATTGATTTTATGGAAGATTATAACGATTGTAACTTGTCAAAAAAATTTAACCAACTACCAAAAGAAATTCAAGAAAATTCAGAATTAATCAAAGCAATGCGTCATTACGACTATACCGTAAATGTAAAATGGGTAATGGCTCATTACAATGCTGCAGGCAAATATTTGGGAGGTGATGATGGTGATTTAAAAGCTACCGGCGGTAGTAATTGGCGTAAATATTTACACCCAAAGTATCAACGAAGAATTTTCTTTCCTTATTTATGGAATGAAGACGAATTAAAAAATTGGGGAACCTTTTAAGTAACAGCTCCTCATTTTTCTTTTTTGGAACAATAATTGCCTACGGTTTTATATATTTTGTTTTTTTATGAAAAAATATACCACATTAATTCTAGTTTTTTTCTTATTTGCCTTAGCATATAGCCAAGAAAAACAACCTGCTTTTAAAGAAGGTGAGTGGTTGCGGTATAAAATGAGTTATAGTGGTTTTTTAAGAGCTGGCTCAGCAACTCTACAGGTAAAAGAAGAAACATTAAACGGTAAAAAAGTTTATCATACCATTGGTAAAGGGTGGACATCTGGCCCTATCAGTTGGTTTTTTAAAGTTAATGACAATTATCAATCATATTTTGATAAAGAAACCATAAAACCCTATCTTTTTAAAAGAAAAATTGACGAAGGAGGGTATAAAATAAACCGCCAAACTATATTTAATTACCAAACAAACAAAGCCAATATAAAAGACATTATAAAAAAAACAGACACCATTGTACCTATAGGTGATATACAAGACATGATTTCGGCATTTTATTATCTACGAAATCAAAACCTTGATATATTAAAAGCTGGTGATGAGCTACAAGTAAACATGTTTTTTGATGGCAAGACCTTTCCTTTTAGACTTAAATTTTTAAAAACAGAAATACTTAAAACAAGTTACGGAAAAATAAAAACAATGGTTTTTAAACCCTTTGTACAAGCTGGTAGAGTTTTTAAAGAAAATGAAAGCGTAACGATTTGGATAACAGCCGACGGCAATAAAATACCTATAAAAATAAAAGCATCATTGGCAGTAGGTTCTCTTCGTGCAGAATTAGAAGCGTATAAAGGATTAGCAAATCCATTTGAAATTATTTTTTAATAGCATTTTAAGTGTTTAGGTTTTGTTAAAAACCTAAACCACAAAAAAATTATTTGTATTTTTGCGCGCAAGCCGAAAATCATTTTTTTTGAAAACTTTTATTTACGCCTTTATCTTTGTTTGTCTTTTCTTTTCTTGTAAAGAAAACAAAAGACAATTAGCATCTACACAAGATGTTAAAACTCCGAAAAATGTTTACGAATATGGATTTAAATTAAACAACTACAAAGTAGTTAACGACACCATTAAATCAGGCGAAAGTTTTGGAATTATTTTAGATCGATATCATATAGACTATCCTAAAATAAATACGATAGTTTCTAAAATTAAAGACACTTTTGATGTTCGACACGTACGTACTGGAAAACCATATACCGTTCTTGTTTCTAAAGATTCTACAGAAAAAGCACAAGTTTTTATCTATAAAAACAGTAAAATCGCAGCCACTATAGTAAACTTTAAAGACTCTATTATTACTGCTTACAAATACCAAAAACCTATTAAAGTAGTAGAAAAAAAAGTCGCTGGAATTATTAATGATAACCTATCTGTAACAATGGATAGTTTACATTTACAGCCATCGTTAACCAATACCATTGCAGACGATATTTATGCCTGGACTCTCGATTTTGAACGGCTTCAAAAAGGCGATTCTTTTAAAATTATTTATGAAGAAAAATTTATAAACGATACCGTTTTTGCAGGATATGGCAAAGTAAAAGCTGCTGTATTTAATCACAAAGGCAAAAACCTATATGCATACCGGTTTATGGCCGACTCTATTAAAAAAGAATACGATTATTACGACGAAGATGGAAAAATGCTTCGAAGTGCATTTTTAAAATCGCCTATTAAATTTCAATATAGAATTTCTTCACGATACAATTTAACCCGTCGCATCCGCCTTTATGGTAACCGTGTTCGACCCCATAAGGGAACTGATTTTGCCGCTAAATACGGAACACCAATCATGACTACTGCTAGCGGAACCGTAATAGAATCTACACGTAGAGGCGGAAATGGCAATTATGTAAAAATTAAACACAATAGCACCTATACCACTCAATACCTACACATGAAACGAAGAAATGTTCGCGTAGGCGATTATGTTAAACAAGGAGACATTATTGGATGGGTAGGAATGACAGGAAACACTACTGGCCCTCACGTTTGTTATCGTTTTTGGAAAAACGGAAAACAAGTAGATCCTTTTAAACAAAAATTACCTTCTGCTGCACCTCTCAAAAAAGAGCTTAAACCTATTTATTTAGAATTTATTAAACCTTTAAAGCAACAACTCGATAGTATACCTGTAAATAACCTACCTAATCCTAATACGGTTATTGTTAAAAATGATGAGTTTGTCGCTAATAACTACTAGCCATATGTTACAAAATATTAACCCAACTACCACTAATACGTGGAAAAAATTAGCGGAACATTATCAAGATGTTAAAAAACTTCATTTAAAAGAACTTTTTACTGAAGATAAAAACAGAAAAGAGAAATTTTCTATCACTTTTAATGATTTATTAGTTGATTTTTCTAAAAATAGAATTACAGAAAAAACAATACCTTTATTAGTTAATTTGGCAAATGAGGTAAATTTATCTGATGCAATTAATCAATATTTTGCTGGAGAAAAAATCAATGCTACCGAAAACAGAGCCGTTTTACATACTGCTTTGCGAAGCAATTCAGAAGACCCTATTTTGGTTGATGGCAAAAATATTAAACCACAAATTAAAACAACCTTACGAAAAATAAAAAGCTTTACCAACAAAATAATTACAGGTAAGTGGAAAGGTTATACTGGCAAATCAATTACCGATATCGTTAATATCGGTATTGGCGGGTCTGATTTAGGGCCAGATATGGTAGTCGAAGCCTTACAATTTTACAAAAACCAACTAACTACACATTTTGTTTCGAATGTAGATGGCGACCATGTTTCAGAAATACTAAAAAAAATAAACCCTGAAACCACACTATTTGTAATTGTTTCTAAAACTTTTACCACCCAAGAAACCATTACCAATGCTAATACTATTAGAGATTGGTTTTTACAATCGGCAACCCTATTTGATATTTCTAAACACTTTGTAGCAGTATCTACTAATTTAGAAGCTGTTGCTGATTTTGGCATTGATAAAAATAATATTTTCCCTATGTGGGATTGGGTTGGAGGACGTTTTTCTCTTTGGTCTGCTGTAGGCTTATCTATTGCGCTCTCTGTAGGATTTGACAATTTTAAAGACTTATTAGATGGTGCCGAAGAAATGGATCTCCATTTTAAAAATGAAAAGTTTGAACAAAATATCCCTGTAATACTAGCATTGCTGAGTGTTTGGTATAACAATTTCTTTACTTGCGAAACCGAAGCGGTATTACCCTACTCACAATATTTATCAAAACTACCTTCTTATTTACAACAAGCCATTATGGAAAGTAATGGTAAAAGTGTTGACCGAGGCGGAAAACCCGTAAACTATCAAACAGGTACTATTGTTTGGGGTAGCACAGGTACTAATATGCAACACGCCTTTATGCAATTGGTACATCAAGGTACTAAGTTAATTCCTACCGATTTTATTGGTTACCAAAAATCATTATACGGGTTAACTGACCACCACAATAAACTTATGGCTAATTATTATGCCCAAATGGATGCTTTAGCGTTTGGAAAAACAAAACAAGAAGTACACTTAGAACTAAAATTTTCAGGTAACGAATCGCAAATTAATCAATTATTACCCTATAAAGTTTTTGAAGGAAATAGACCAAGCAATACCATTTTATTTAATGAACTAACACCAAAATCACTAGGTAAATTAATTGCCCTGTATGAACATAAAATATTTGTTCAAGGCATTATCTGGAATATTTTTAGTTATGATCAATTTGGTGTTGAATTGGGTAAAGAATTAGCCAAAAAATTACTAGAAAAAAAATAAAAATAGACCCCTAAAAATTTATTAACCATAGTTTTTAGAGCTTAAAAACACCTTAAAAGGCGTGGCTCTTTTATGCAGAAAATTCTGTACCTTTGCATACTAAATACGAACGTAATGATTAAAAACATACACTCTTATTGGGCATACATTGTTTTAGCCATTTTAATTTATACTGTTATTAATGCCATTATAGGCTTAGTTCAAAAAAAAGAATTTACCCATAAAGATTTTCGTTTAGGATTATTCAGTTTAATAACCGCACACATTCAATTATTAATTGGATTGGCTTGGTATTTTATGAGTCCTTGGTATAAAATGTTAAAAGCAAACGGAGGACAAGCCATGAAAGAACCTATGGTTAGGTTATTAAGTGTAGAACATCCTTTAGCAATGATAATTGCAATTACTTTAATAACCATTGGTTGGTCTAAACATAAAAAACAAGTAAAAAGCGAGTCTAAATTTAAATCGTTTGCTATTTTTTATGGATTGGCTTTACTAGTTATTTTAGCAATGATTCCTTGGCATAATTGGTTAGGATAACACATATCTTTTTTAAATGAAGCTCATAAGCTATATCATAACTCCTATTTTTGGATTAGTATTTTTTATAATACTACTTATTTTTCACCCTATACAATGGTTAGCGTTAAAAATTTTTGGCTATTCTGGGCATAAAAAAGTAGTGGATATAATGAATTGGTGTGTAATGAAGTCGTTACTTATTCTAGGTATTAGAGTTCATTTTAAAAGTGAATACAAAATTCCAGAAAATCAAACCATTATTTTTGTGTCAAATCACCAAAGTATGTTTGATATTTCTCCAATAATATGGTATCTTCGTAAACACCATCCAAAATTTGTATCTAAAATAGAGCTGGGTAAAGGCATACCTAGTATCTCTTTTAATTTACGCCATGGAGGAGCTGTTTTAATTGATAGAAAAGACCCTAAACAAGCCATAGTAGCACTTAGCAAATTTGCAAAACGCATCAATAAAAATAAGTGGTCTGCTGTTATTTTTCCTGAAGGAACTAGAAGCAGAACCGGAAAACCAAAATCATTTTCTATTAATGGATTAAAAACCTTAGCTAAGTATAACCCTGACGCATACGTAGTACCTATAACAATTAATAATTCTTGGAAAGCGTATAAGTACGGCAAATTTCCGCTAGGTATAGGAAGCCCAATAGAAATAATAACACATAAACCTCTAAAAATAGATAGTTTGCCTTTTGATGAATTATTTACAAAAGTAGAAACAACTATTAAAGAAGCTATTAAATAAAATATTACAATATGTCTGTAGAAAATATTAGAAAAGAAGTAATGCAAACGCTAGAAAAAAAAATTGATGGCTTTGTAGAAAAATATTTAATTCCGATTGAAGAAATTTGGCAACCTACCGATTTCTTACCAAATTCTCAACACGACTCTTTTTTAGACCAAGTAAAAGAAATTCAAGAAATTTCTAAAGATTTACACGATGATTTTTGGGTGGTTTTAATAGGAGATACCATAACTGAAGAAGCCTTACCAACCTATGAATCTTGGTTGTTAGATTTAGATGGTGTTACTCAAGACCCTGATAATGGTTGGGCTAAATGGATACGTGCTTGGACTGCTGAAGAAAACCGACATGGAGATGTTTTAAACAAATACCTATACCTTTCAGGAAGAGTAAATATGCGTGAAGTAGAAATGTCTACTCAGCATTTAATTGCTGATGGATTTGACATAGGTACAGCAACTGACCCCTATAAAAATTTTGTATACACAAGTTTTCAAGAACTAGCAACTTATATTTCGCATAATAACGTTGCAAAAATTGCAAAGAAAAAAGGACATAAAGCCTTAGCCAAAATGTCTCGAATTATTGCAGGAGACGAAATGCGACATCACTTAGCCTATTCCGATTTTGTAAAAGAAATTTTTAAAATAGACCCTAATGAAATGATGTTAGCCTACCAATACATGATGAAACATAAAATAATAATGCCTGCAATGAACTTAAGAGAGTCTTTTGGTGCTAAAGGCAGTTTTTTTGATGATTTTTCTACTGTAGCTCAAAGAATAGGTGTGTACACAGGTTTTGATTATGTTGATATTGTTAGAAAATTAAATACCATTTGGCAAATAGATACTCTAACTAATTTAAATTCAGAAGCAGAAAAAGCTCGTGATTTTTTAATGAATTTACCTGATAGAATGTATCGCATTACCGAACGAATGGTTATCCCAGATACACAGTTTAATTTTAAATGGATGATACCCGCATCATAACAATTTTAAAAAATAAAATTTGAATACAGACACAACTACTATTTTTGGGCTAAGAGCTATTATAGAAGCTATAGAAAGCGATTCAGCTATTAATAAAATATACTTACAAAAAGGGTTACGAGGCGATTTATTTTTTCAATTAGATAAACTTATCAAAAAAAATAAAATTGCTATAAGTTTTGTGCCTGTAGAAAAATTAAATCGGTTATCTAAAAATAACAATCATCAAGGGGCTGTTGCTAAAATTTCTCCAATTGCTTTTTATGATTTAGAAAACTTAATTGAAAAAACAATTACTGAAAATACCGTTCCGTTATTTTTAGTTTTAGATCAAATTTCAGATGTTCGAAACTTTGGTGCCATTATTAGAACGGCAGAATGTACGGGTGTAAACGGAATTATTATTCAAAAAAATGGTAGTGCCCCTGTAAATGCAGAAACCATTAAAACCTCTGCAGGAGCTGCATTTAACATGCCTATTTGCAAGGTAGACCACATAAAAGATGCTATTTTTCAATTACAAGCCGCAGCTATAAAATTAGTAGCTGCTACTGAAAAAACAGACCATTTAATTTATGATATAGATTTTAAGCAACCTGTTGCCATTATTATGGGGTCTGAACATAAAGGCATAAATCCATCTGTTTTAAAACTAACAGATTATAAAGCAAAACTACCTCTACTGGGTAAAATTGAATCGCTAAATGTATCGGTAGCTTGTGGGGCATTTTTATATGAAGCGGTACGGCAACGAACATAGTTTTTTAGCTAAACAGATACAACAAAGTAGTCTTAGGCTTAAAGCAAAAAATAGAAGTCTTCTGTTTTGTTAATTAAGCTCGTATTGCCTCTTATTTATTAGGTTCTATTTTTACCGATGTCATCGTTAGCGAACCGCCTACAGGTTTGTCGTTAAAAAATGATATTGTTTCATTTTTTTCTTTTAATGCTAACGTATATAATAATGGTAAATAATGTTCGGGTGTTGGAATAGCCAATTCAAAAGCTTTGCCTTGCGACTGAAAATCGATGAGTTTTTTATAGTCTTCGTTAATAATATAACTTTTCATTTTTTGATTAGCCTCTATAGCCCAATCAAAGGCAAAGGCTTCATTGAGTTTATTCCAAGCAATCATTTGTAAATTATGAACCATATTACCACTGCCAATAATTAAAACTCCTTTTTTTCGAAGACTGCTAATTTCTTTTGCCAACTCATAATGATAACGTGCTGGCTTAGTATAATCAATACTCATTTGAATTACAGGCACATCTGCTTTAGGATATAGATGTTTTATTACACTCCATGCCCCATGATCAAGCCCCCATTTTTCATCTAAGCCTACAGGCATTGTTGTGATTAACTTCTGAGTTTCTTTTGCTAATTCGGGACTTCCAGAGGCAGGATATTGAACTTCAAATAATGCTTGAGGAAAACCACCAAAATCATGAATTGTAGGTGGGTTTTGCATCGCTGTTACATAAGTGCCTCGGGTTTCCCAATGTGCCGAAATACAAAGTATGGCATTAGGTTTTTTAATCTCTTCACCTACTTTTCTAAACCCCGCAACAAACTCGTTTTCTTCTATTGCATTCATTGGGCTCCCATGCCCCAAAAACAACACAGGCATTTGATTTGTATTGCTTAATTGAAAAGTTGTTTTATTTAGCTCTTTTAAACTCATACTCAAAACTGCCAATTGATTTTATTACCTACTAAAAAAGATGATTTTTATTTTTCTAAACAGGTGTAAAATGTATAACTGTACCCTGTAACTAATGCATTACCTCGCAAAAACCTATAAGATGGTTTTTAATTTGTTTATCTACTATAAACACAAAACTGCCTCATTCAGCATCAATTAAAAAACACCTTCCTTATTTTATTTTTATTGATTTTGCAATGGCTTCTAATTCAAAAATAAAATCGCGTTTATTTACAGACGGAGCATATGTAAAACCTTCAAAAACTACCAACCGATTATTCTTTTTATCGATAATAGTGTAATTTAAAAAAGGCCCAGCCATAAAATCGTTTTTAACTTCCCATTTTCCTCTAGTTTCATAGGCTTTTAATCCATCAATAACAGCATCATATGTAAAAGGAGTATATGCTTGTTCGGTAATCATATACATACCTTTATCGCTACCAGGAATGTATTTTTTACCTATAGAATCTCGAACAGTAGTAATATTATCAGCTATTTCATTTGGGTCTGTTAAAGGTGACGTATAGACCAAAATATTATTACTACCATCACCACGAGCAATACCACTTTTTAAATGCTGACGCAACCACAAAAATTCACCATTATCTTCTACAACCTTAAAACTTTTAGGAATTGTTAAAGAGATACCTAATTTATCTAATGTTTTAAAGGCCTTATCATCCCATTTATCTTTAGCAAATTGGGTTTCTAAAATTTTAATATCAAAATCTTTAAAAATTTTAATAATCTTTTTACCATTTTCTTGTACTAAATTTACAAAGTTTTTTTCGTTTTTAGCCGTAAGATACACCAATGTTTGAGGTACTGCATATTTATCTTTAACCACTTTAATTCCTTCATCATCTCCTTGGTTAACTATTAAAACGCTTTTATTATTCCGCATAAAATTAGCGAACCCCTTAGGGTCTATTTGGCTAACCGAAAGCAGTGTTTCGGGCTGAGGCAACCCAACTTGATGTTCGCCAAAAACAGTTCTAATTTTATCGCCAGAAATGCCATCCCAATCCGCACTTTTCATAACCACCTCGATATGGTTTGTTTTTCCTATAGAAGAAGGTAATATAACAGTGCTGTTTTTTTGTTTACAAGCGTATAAAACAGCTAATGCACTATATAGTGTTATTAGTTTTTTCATAATAGTTAGTTATTTGGTAATAAGTAGTTGTTTAGCGGCTACAAAAATCATTCCATTTTTATATTCTTTTGGGATAAATATATAATCGTTGACCAATTTTTAATCTGCTACTACGCATATTATTCCATTGTTTTATTTTACTAACACTTACCCCGAATTTTTTTGCTATTTTTCCTAAATAATCGCCTTTTTTTACGTGATATACCGTTCGCCTATCCATTTCAAAATACTTAGGCAATGGTTTTTCTCTTTTAGCATCATCAGATGTAGCCAAATCATAAATTTCTTGTTCTTTATCGAGAAAATCGATTACTTTATTTCTAGGCAAACGAACCGAAAAGGTTTTGTTTTTTACAAACGGAATAATTTCCATCTTGTATTCAGGGTTTAAAAACGAAAGCAACTCATTATCAATACCTGTTTTTTCTGAAATTTGATCAAACGATATGGTTCTTTTCACTTGAATGGTATCTGTTTGAAAATTAAAAACCTGCGGTATTTCAGGATATATACCTAATTCTTCAGCATAATTAAAAATATATAGTGTTGCATAAAATGCGGGTAAGTAACCTGCTGTTTCAGCAGGTAAAAAAGGACGAATATTCCAATAATTTCGATAGCCTCCTGATCGTTTTATAGCTTTTAATACATTTCCTGGCCCAGAGTTATAAGCTGCCAAGGCCAAATCCCAATCACCAAAAATATCGAATAAATTACTTAAATATTTACAGGCTGCAATGGTTGCTTTTATTGGACTTTGCCGTTCATCTACATATGAGTTTATACTTAATTTATATTGTTTGGCGGTTTGGTACATAAATTGCCATAAACCTGTTGCCCCTACTCGAGATTTTGCTTTTGGATGTAGTGCCGACTCTACAATGGCTAAATATTTAATTTCTAAGGGTAAGTTAAACTGATCTAAATATTGCTCAAATAGCGGAAAATAATATTTTGCACGCGCCATCATTGCTGGATAATATTTTTTACGATATTTTACATAATTATTTATAATTTTTTCTAATGCTGGATTATAAGCTAAATGAAAAGGAGTTGTGGCATTAATTTCTGCTAAACGCGATTTTAATAATTCAGGTGAAACTAGCGCCTCTACATTACCAATAATATCTTTATCATTAATTACATATTGAAGGCTATCATATAAAGGCGATTTAAACTTTGCTTCTACCAGCAAACTATCCATTAATTTTAAATCATCGTTAGAATATCGCTCGTCAACCTGTTCAGTTGCTACCGATAAACTGTCTACTTCTTGAACAACTTGAGTATTAGTAGTATTTAAAGTATCTATTTCTTTTAAAACTTCAGAAGCTTGAATAAGCGTGTCTTTAGCTATAAATGTTGAATCAACTACTGGCTGTTGAGCAAAAATAGTGGTGGTAAAAAGAAATAAAATAAGTTGTTTTTTCACACAAATAAATTTTAGTTTAGTTCTCATTTTTTAGTTTTCAAATATTTTACACCGTTAATTTAAATGGTATTTATAAATTAAGTTCTACTGCTACTGGACAGTGATCAGAATGTTTGGCTTCTGGTAAAATATAAGCTCTTGAAATTTTGCTTTTTAACAAATTAGCAACCATACAATAATCTATACGCCAACCTTTATTGTTAGCTCGAGCATTGGCACGGTAACTCCACCACGAGTATTCTTGTTTGTTTGGATGTAAATATCGAAAACTATCAATAAACCCACTATCTATAAACTTACTTAACCACTCACGTTCTTCAGGCAAAAACCCTGAAACACCTTTCATTTTTGGATTGTGAATATCAATTTCTTCATGACAAATATTATAATCGCCACAAATAACTAAGTTTGGAATCTCTTTTCTTAACGCAGTTGCATAGCTAAGAATTTCATCCATATAATTAAATTTATACCCTAAACGAGCATCGTTAGTTCCAGAAGGTAAATACATACTCATAATAGATACTTGGTCAAAATCTACTCGTAGATTTCTACCTTCTATATCCATCGATTCTATTCCTGTTCCATACACTACTCGATTAGGCTCTTTTTTACAAAAAATAGCTACCGAAGAATAGCCTTTTTTTTCAGCAGAAAACCAATATTGATAGGGGTAACCTGCTTTTTCAAATTCGTTTAAATCAAGTTGTTCTTTGTGTGCTTTGGTTTCTTGAATACAAATTACATCTGGATTTGCTGCTTGTAACCAGTCTAAAAATCCTTTTTTTAATGCCGCTCTAATTCCGTTTACGTTATATGAGATTATTTTCATTAAACTTCCTTTTTTTGTTTCTCTTAAAATAGAGATAATATCTTTTGCTTAGTAATTTAAGGTTTTAATGCTTTTTTAAGTGTTTTTTAATTTTTTTACTATATAGCTGAGTTTACTAGCAAATTAGTATTCTCTTATAGAATACTGATTTTACATTAAAAAAACTATTTTTGGTCTTTTAACTTTAGTCTTACGCTATTTAGTCTTGAATTTTATAATTCCATTTCAGGAATTTCACCATCAATTATTAATTTTCCTTCGGTTGCCTCTTGAATTTCTTTGACGGTTACCCCTGGAGCTCTTTCTAATAAATGAAAAGCACTATTTTTAATTTCTAACACGGCTAAATTAGTTACTATTTTAGTAACACAGCCCACGCCTGTTAATGGTAATGAACATTTTTTTAGTAGTTTCGATTCTCCATGTTTATTGGTGTGCATCATGGCAACAATAATGTTATCTGCCGAAGCAACTAAATCCATTGCACCTCCCATGCCTTTTACCATTTTACCTGGAATTTTCCAGTTGGCAATATCCCCATTTTCAGCCACTTCCATAGCTCCTAAAATGGTTAAATCTACATGTTTACCGCGAATCATAGAAAAACTCATTGCTGAATCAAAAAAACTAGCTCCAGGCAAAGTGGTTATGGTTTGTTTTCCTGCATTGATAATGTCGGCATCTTCTTCACCTTCATAAGGAAAAGGTCCCATACCTAATACGCCATTTTCTGATTGAAATTCTACCTCAATATCATTACGAACATAATTGGCAACCAAGGTAGGAATACCTATGCCTAAATTTACATAATATCCGTTTTGTACTTCTTTTGCAATTCTTTTTGCTATTCCGTTTTTATCTAACATTTGATATCCGTAAATTAATTTCGTTTACGTACGGTTCGTTGTTCAATTCTCTTTTCATATTTTTCTCCTTTAAAAATACGTTGAACAAAAATACCGGGTATGTGAATTTGATTGGGGTCTAACTCACCAACAGAAACTAACTCTTCTACTTCAGCAACTGTAATTGTTGCAGCACCACACATGTTGGGGTTAAAATTTCTTGAAGTTCCTTTAAAAATTAAGTTTCCTACAGCATCACCTTTCCATGCTTTTACAAAGGCAAAATCAGCTTTAAACGCAGGCTCTAATACATACATTTTTCCGTTAAACTCACGCGTTTCTTTACCTTCGGCAACTTCTGTTCCATATCCTGCAGGAGTATAAAATGCAGGAAAACCTGCTTGTGCTGCTCTACATTTTTCGGCTAAAGTTCCTTGCGGGGTTAGTTCTACTTCTAACTCACCTGATAGCATTTGGCGTTCAAACTCGTCGTTTTCTCCAACATACGAAGAAACCATTTTTTTTATTTGTCGGTTTTGTAATAATAATCCTAGCCCAAAATCATCAACCCCCGCATTGTTAGAAATACACGTAAGTTCTTTCACTCCTATTTTTACCAATTCTGCTATCGCATTTTCAGGTATTCCACACAAACCAAAACCACCTAACATCAACGTCATCCCATCTTTTACTCCTGCAATAGCATCTTGTACGGTATTTACTTTTTTATGTATCATTACTTATTGATTTGTGGATAGCTTTAAAAATCGGTATCGTCTTCCTCCTTATTTTTTTCGTTTTTATCTTTACTATTTTCTTGATCACCTGTAGCCGAATCGGCTTTTGAACAATCGAGATTTATCGAAATATTTTCAGGCCTAATAAAGTCTTTTTTACTAATGTGTAAGGTTGTATCGGCATAGCATTTTTTCATATATAACGCCCAAGAAGGTAAAGACATTGTTGCGCCTTGACCATATCGAATACCTGCAAAATGAGTTGCTCTGTCTTCACCACCGGTCCAAACACCTGTTACTAAATTAGGTACAATACCCATAAACCAACCGTCTGATTGATTTTGCGTAGTACCTGTTTTACCCGCAATAGGATTGGTAAATTTATAAGGAAAACCCGTTGTTGCTTTTCCTGCAGAGGTATATGTTGAACGTAACCTAACACCTGAACCAGACTCTGTAACCCCTTTTAGTAGGTCTAAAATTACATAGGCAGATTCTTCACTTAAAACTTCTTGTGTTTCGGGTACAAATTCTGATAATACTGTGCCATTTTTATCTTCAATCTTGGTAATTATCATAGGTTTTACACGTAACCCTTTATTAGCAAATGTTGCATACGCATTTACCATTTCTAACAAGCTCAATTCTACCGCACCCAATGCTATTGAGGGATTGGCTTGTATTTTGGTTTCTATACCTGCCGAATTTGCTAAACGGGCCACATTTACTGGCCCCACTTTATCAATTAACTGGGCTGTAATTACGTTAACCGATTTTGCTAAAGCTTCTTTTAACGTTAACTCTCCACCATATTTATCGGTCGCATTTTTAGGTGTCCAATCTTCATCCATTCCGTATTTTTCTTTTGGAATGGTATATTTAATATTTGGCAACTTATCGCAAGGCGACATTTTTAATTGATTAATTGCTGTAGCATATACAAAAGGTTTAAAAGTAGACCCTACCTGACGTTTTTGTTGCTCTACTGCATCGTATTTAAAATGTTTATTATTAATACCTCCTACCCATGCTTTTATGTGCCCTGTTTGGGGCTCAATAGAAACTAAGCCCGAGCGTAAAAATTGTTTGTAATATCGTATAGAATCGTTAGGAGTCATTAAAGTATCTATATCACCTTTCCATGAAAAAACGCGCATTTCGGTTTTAGTATTAAATACCTTATCTATTTCTTTATCAGATTTGCCATTGGCTTTCATTCGTTTATAACGATCTGAATTCTTTTTTGAACGAGTTAAAATACCTGTTATTACACTTTTATCTATGTCGTAAAAAGGAGCTGTTTTATTACTTTTCTGTTCTTTATCAAAATAGGTTTGTAAATTTGAAATGTGCTCTTTTACAGCTTCTTCTGCATATTTTTGCATACGAGAGTCAATAGTAACGTAAACTTTTAACCCATCGCGATAAATATTATAGGGTTTTCCGTCTGGTTTTAGTGTTTTTTTAGCCCAATCTGTTAACACACCTCGTAAGTGTTCTCTAAAATATGTTGCTGAACCATCACTATGACTTTCAGGAGTGAAATTTATTTTTAACGGTAATTTTTGAAGCGAATCTTTTTGTTGTTCAGAAATAAAATCATTTTTTGCCATTTGAGCAAATACCACATTTCTACGCTCTAATGATTTGCCTTTAGAGCGTTCTCTATTTGGGTTAAATTGACGCGGATTTTTTAGCATAGCAACTAAAATAGCCGATTCTTGTAAATCTAAATCTTTAGGTTCTTTTCCAAAGTAAATACGTGCTGCTGATCGAATACCTACTGCATTAAAAATAAAATCTTGTGTATTTAAATACATCGTTATTATTTCTTGCTTTGTATATTGGCGTTCAAGTTTAATAGCTACTACCCATTCTTTTATTTTTTGAACAATTCTTTTTATCGGGTTTGAAGATGCTCTTTTAGTAAATAAATTTTTTGCTAACTGTTGTGTAATAGTACTTGCTCCTCCTCCTGTTCCTAATTTAAGTACTGCTCTAGCAGTACCTTTAAAATCTATCCCCGAATGGTCATAAAAACGTTCATCTTCTGTTGCTATTAAAGCCTTTATTAAATTATCAGGTAAATCTTTAAAACGAACTGGTGTTCTATTTTCTATAGCATAGGTGCCTAATATTTTTCCATCAGATGAAATAACTTCGGTAGCCAAGTTACTTTTCGGATTTTCTAGTTCTTCAAAAGTAGGTAAAGCGCCAAAAACACCCCAAGATGCTAATAAGAATAATAAGAAAACAAATAAAAATCCGCCAATTACAATTTTCCAAAACCATTTGGTGTATTTCCTAAAACTGGTTGTGTTTGTGTTTTTTGTCATTTTGTGTTAATTTTTTCTATTCTAAAACCTACTTCTGTAATACCTTTTAATGCGTCTACACCTTCAACACTATTCCCTTTTCGCATTGCTTGTTTTATTTCTAAAGAGTAGTTTCCTTTTTTTGGAAAGACAATATTTTCTTTATATAAAAGTTTATTTTCTTTAATTTCAGAAAAACCGCTTCCTAAAAATTTACCCGATGCATCTGCCATATCATATTCTAAAGTATCTATAATCTGCTGTTTATCTGGAAAAATCATTTTTGAAATTACAAATAAATTACTAAAAGGGTAATCGTTATTATTTCTAATATTAAAAAATAAATTTCTGGGAGATATCGTGTCTTTTATAAAAAAATCAAACGTTATTGTTTGGTTTTTTTTCCAAGCGCTATTAGGTATTGATTTATATTGGTCAAATACTTGTTTAGCATCACAAGAAACTAAACAAATAACGACTATAAAAACAGTAAAAAATTTATTTTTTTTGATTATTTCGTACATTTTTGTTACGATTATTTCGCTGTTTTTTTCGATTATTTTTTTTAGTATTTGGGGGGTTATTTGTGTTTTTTTGCTGTTTTTGTTCAGGTGTTGTTACCGTCACTTTTGCTTTTACTGCTTTTTTATTTTTCTTGTTACGCCTGTTTTTATTACGCGATTTTTTGGGCACATCAAACCTTGTTAAGCTATCTTGCCCTACCACATTTTCAAAATTTATTTCAGGCTCATCAATAATTTCAGATTCATATTCTTCTAACGGAGAAGCTAGCTCGTTATTTTTATTTAACTCAATAATTTCTTGAACCTGATTTAACGACAGTTTAAACCACTTAAAGCTATCTTCTTTATATGTATACCACAATAGCTTTTTAAAAATATCCATCTTTATAAAGGTGGCTTCACCTTTTTCTGTTTTTAAAGTAACACTTTGCTTGGGAAAATCTTGTAAAGCATCTAAATAGGTATCTAACTCAAAATTAAGGCAGCATTTTAATTTTCCGCATTGACCAGCTAATTTTAATGGATTTAAAGATAGTTGTTGATAGCGAGCTGCGGCAGTATTTACCTTTCTAAAGTCGGTTAACCAAGTAGAACAACACAGTTCACGCCCACAAGAACCCACGCCGCCTAAACGAGCTGCTTCTTGCCTCATACCTACTTGTTTCATTTCTACCCGAATAGAAAAAGTACTTGCTAAATCTCGAATTAACTGACGGAAATCTACTCGACTATCTGCTGTATAATAAAACGTAGCTTTTTTGCCGTCACCTTGATATTCTACATCTGACAGCTTCATTTTAAGAGCTAATCGACTAATAATTTCTCGACCTTTACGCTGTGTTTCTAACTCTTTTTCTCTCGAGGCATGCCAAATGTCGATATCTTTTTGTGTTGCTTTTCTAAAAATTTTTTTAATCTCTTCATCGTCGGCGGTCACCTTTCGTTTTTTCATTTGAACCTTTACCAGTTCACCACTTAGCGAAATAACACCTATATCATGCCCTGGGTTTGCCTCAACAGCAATAGCATCACCCATCGAAAGCGATATGTTTTCGGTGTTTTTATAAAAGTGCTTGCGCCCGTTTTTAAAACGAACTTCATAAATGTTAAAGGGGGCTTCACCGCTAGGCAAAGTCATATTTGATAACCAATCAAAAACGGCTAATTTGTTTCCACTACTACAAGTTCCTGTTGCACAATTTCCATTGCTTTTACATCCATTGGGGACTCCGTTTTTGTTAGTTGAGCAAGTGCTACAACTCATTTTTGTGCTATATTTTAAAGTTAACTTTTTAATCTGCTTTATAATGGTTAACCTTGATTAAAAAGTAATTTTATGTTCTTAACTATTTATTTTTAGGCGACCAAAGTACTACAATTTACTCGATAATTGAGGGGTAAATATTTCAAAGCTTGTTTTGAAATTTACCATATTTTGCTTTAAAAATTTAGCAAACTCATCCCGAAGCAGTTACCTTAATACCAATCAGTAAATATACACATTATGCTGAAAAATTAAGCGAAAATTTCTATTAAATAATAAAAACCAGCAATAAACCAAAAGTTATTTAAAAACGTTATATTTACTCCATATGTTTGAACAAATAACAAAAGGCATAAAAATATCAGTAAAAACAACGTACAACGGAACGATGTTTAGAGGCGAGCAATTATGCTATTCGTTTAGTTATTTTATCTCTATTGAAAATAAATCAAAAAATACCGTACAATTATTAGAGCGCTATTGGACCGTTTTCGACGCGCTTAATGACGTTGAATTTGTTGATGGTGAGGGTGTTGTTGGTCAAAAACCAATACTTAAACCAAATGATGAATATCACTACAAATCAAATTGTTTTTTAATTTCTCAAATTGGTGCTATGCGAGGAAATTATAAAATGATAAACCTTGACAACCAAAAAGAATTTTTAGTTACTATACCCACATTTCAGTTTTCAACAAATGCTTCGGAAAACTAAATATTTCAACATAACCCGTTTATTTATCTAACAGGATTTTATTGTGATTTTTAAAATATCGATTCTAAAATGGGCTTATACTCTTCAAACCGATGTTCTCTAATCGGTCTTATATAGGGTTCGGTATTAAAATACAATAATAAACAAGGCGAAATGGTTTTGTATTTATCTACAAATTCGAATTTTATTAATTCACCATTTTTAATACGTTGTTTTATTTTGTTATGATATGGGTACATCTATTTGAAAAATGAGGCTTTTTATTTTAGCTTCTCTGCATACATTTTTCTAAATTTAGAAATTTTTGGGTTAATAACAAAATTACAATATTGCTCATTAGGGTTATTCTTAAAATAATTTTGATGGTAAGGCTCTGCCTCATAAAACGTTGTATACACTTCAATAGAAGTAACAATAGGGGTTTTAAAATAAGGCTGTAACTTTTCAATAACTTTTTTTGCTATTTCTTTTTGATTGTTATCGTGATAAAAAATTATTGAACGGTATTGTGTACCAACATCTGCACCCTGCCGATTTAAACTCGTTGGATCATGAGTGGTAAAAAAAATAGTTAAAATATCTTGGTAAGAAATTATAGTAGCATCAAAGGTTATTTGTACCACTTCGGCATGCCCAGTTAATCCAGAGCACACTTCTTTATATGTTGGCTTTTCTGTGGTGTTTCCACCAGCATAACCAGAAACTACGGTTATAACTCCTTTTAATTCTTGAAAAACAGCCTGAGTACACCAAAAACATCCACTTCCTAAGGTGGCAATTTGTATATTTTCGCCCATTTCGATTATTTTATTTTTCTAATTTAATAGCTTCTGAATTAATACAGTAACGCAACCCACTTGGCTCTGGCCCATCAGGAAAAACATGCCCTAAATGGGCATCGCAAACATTACAAAGCACTTCTACCCGAATCATACCATACGAAGTGTCTTTATAATACTTAACTGCATTTTTTGTAATGGGTTGAGTAAAACTTGGCCATCCTGAAGATGAATCAAATTTTATAGTAGAATTAAACAAAGGGCTATTACAGCAAACACAAATATATTTTCCGTCTTCAAAAGAAGAACACAATTCACCCGAAAAGGGCGGTTCGGTTTGTTTTAATCGAGTAATTTTATATTGAGCTGGCGTTATTATTTTTTGCCATTGCTCATTTGTTTTTTCAACTCTTTTATCTGGAATCGGATTTCCCTCTAAGGTAAAATGAACAATATTTTTCCATGTTAACATTGCTTTTTATTTTGTAATTACTAAAAAAGGAAAATTATTTGTTTGTTATTTCTTCAGCTGCTTTTTGTTCTAATTCGGCTTGAAATTCTTCCATAACTGGCTTTACAGTGCTTTCAGGAATATCAGCAACTTTAATATACATTAATCCGTCAATGGCATTATTAAATTTAGGATCTACATTAAAAGCTACTAATCGAGCGTTTTGCTTCACGTATTTTTTTATCAGTATAGGAATTCGTAAGGCTCCTGGTTCAATTTCATCAATAATTTTATCAAATTTTTGTAAATCTGCTTTTGTAGCGTCGAATACAAAATCTTTATCTCTGTCTTTTAATTTTACTTTAAACTCTTTCTTCGGATAAATGTATTGAGCTATATATGGATCATAATAATGTGATTTCATAAACTCAATCATTAACGATTTAGAAAACTCTGAAAACTTATTGCTAATACTTACCCCGCCCATTAAATATTTATATTCAGGATAACGCAAAGTAACATGCACTATCCCTTTCCAAAGTAAAAAAAGAGGCATGGGTTTTTGTTGGTAATCTTTTGTAATAAAAGCACGCCCCATTTCTATGGTTCGTTGCATCATAGGGTGTAATTCGGGCTCAATTTTAAATAATGATTGTATGTAAAACCCATTTATACCATATCGATTAAAAATATCTTTTCCGAGCCCCATACGATAGGCACCAACTAATTTTTTATCCGCATTATCCCATAAAAATAGATGATAATAATATTTATCATATTTATCTAAATCTATTGATTTATTAGTACCCTCACCAGCATCTCTAAAAGTAATTTCTCTTAGCCTACCTATTTCGTGTAAAATATTAGGTATTTCTTTAGCTTTAACAAAAAATACTTCATACCCTTTACTAACCAATAATCGCTTGCCATTAGCCCTTAAACTATCGATTTCTTTTACAAACAATTCTGTAGATTTTTGAGGGGTAATTTTCTTTGCTTTCTTCGGAATTTTTAAGTTTTGAGGTGATAAAATATTTTGAGGTGCTTTTGCAAACGGATTTGCCAACATATAGGTTTTTTTACGAATAAACTTGTAAAAAGAAGTAACGTCGCTATACTCTTCTTGATCTTTAACCGAAATTGGTTTACCTATACGTACTTTAATTACTCGTTTGTTTTTAGAAACTACTTCAGAGGGTAGTTTAGCTGTTCGAAGCGTATCGCTAATACTTGATAAAAAATAAAAAAGAGGACTGTTTTTTGCATGAAAATATATCGGAATAACAGGCACTTTTGCTTTTTTTATAAACTTAATAGCTCCTTGCTCCCACGGTTTATCTACTTTTAACTTACCATCTTTATAGGTTGAAACCTCTCCCGCCGGGAAAATACCCAATGGTTTTCCGTCATGTATATGAGTCAATGCGCCTTTAATTCCCATAACACTCGATTTCGCATCCTTATGGTTTTCAAAAGGATTTACAGGCATTATATAAGGTTTTAATGGGGCTATGCGGTGTAATAAAAAATTGGCGATTATTTTATAATCGGGTCGCTTTTCTATTAATAATTTTAACAATAAAATACCATCTATACCACCCAACGGATGATTAGAAACAGTTATAAAAGCACCTTCTTTTGGTATTCTTTTTAAATCTTCTTCGGGTATTTCAAATTCTATATTGCAATCTTTTATAACCCCGTTTAAAAAATCTAACCCTTGCTTATCTTTGTTTTCATTATATACCTTATTAATAGCAGATATTCGTAAAATTTTTATCAATACCCAACCTATAAAAGTTCCGAAAACACCAAATTTGTCTACTCCAATAACTTTTGAAATTTCTTTAGAGGTAACTAATGCCATTTTTTAAGTTTGATGTAAAGGCAAATATAGAATAAAATCTAATATAATCGATAGCTATTTTATAATCAACTGGGTTGTTTTTTTATTAATTTGCTTTAATAAAACAGTCCCCTTATCTTCAATCGATTGTATCGCATCTTTTGTAAAATGACGAATGGTAAACAAAGTAACATTTTGATTATATTCTATTTTAAATGGTTTTTTTAAATCGTTATAAAAGCTGTTAAAATTTCCAAATTTATCATCTATACAAACTGAAAAACTGATTGCCGAGTTTTGAATTAAGTTTACTTTTAATTTATATTCATGCAGTTTTTTAAAGATGTGGCTGATATTGTTTTCTACCATGAACGAAAAATCTTTGGCAGAAATAGCTACTAAAATTTGATTTTTCTTTACAATAAAACAAGGCACTAAAGGCTCTATAGCTACACCTTTACTTACTTTTGTTCCTTTTTTACTTGGGTCTTTAAACGATCGCACCAACAACGGAATTCTCTTTTTCTCTAATGGTTGTATGGTTTTTGGGTGAATTACCGACGCTCCATAAAAAGCCATTTCTATAGCCTCTGTATATGATATTTGGTTGAGTAATTGTGTGTTTTCAAAAACACGAGGGTCTGCATTTAAAACACCTTCAACATCTTTCCAAATAGTTACACTTTTAGCATTTAAGCAATACGCAAAAATACCTGCTGTATAATCAGACCCTTCACGCCCTAGTGTAGTGGTAGCATGGTTACTA
Organism: Tenacibaculum sp. UWU-22; assembly: GCF_041021355.1. Lineage (NCBI taxonomy): Bacteria > Pseudomonadati > Bacteroidota > Flavobacteriia > Flavobacteriales > Flavobacteriaceae > Tenacibaculum > Tenacibaculum sp. UWU-22. The sequence continues at coordinate 742,129 of NZ_JBFNGP010000001.1, forward strand.
CTACCTAAAAACCCTTGTGTAATAACTAATTTAGAGGGGTCTATATCGTTGGTAATTGCTATTTCTGTTTCTTCCCAATTTACTTTAGCATCACGATAATTGTCGTCCGTTTTAATAAAATCACGAACATCAACCCAAGTATTTTGTATGCCTATTTTTTGTAAATAAGCACTTACAATTTTAGTTGAAAGCAATTCACCAAAACCTACAATTTGATCGTACACAAAATTATAATCTTGTATAATATTGGTTGCCATAAAACCACTTAACTCACCAAATAATAAATTTACCTCATGGTAAATTGAGGCATCTTTATCAAACAAATCGCCTAATATATTTTGATGAAATTTTACAATCGAATCAATTTTTTCGGCTAATGTTTCTTTTTTATAATAATAAGCACTTATTACTTCTTCAAAGGCATTTGTCATTTTTCCCATGGCAGAAATTACCACAATGCCATTTTCAGTTTTTTCATGTTGTAAAACATGTGCTACATTTTTAACTCCAGCAGCATTTTGAACCGATGCTCCTCCAAACTTAAATATTCTCATTTTTAATTTTTCTCTATAAATTCGGTTAATCTTTTTTTAGTCATATGTACTACCTGCCAATCGTCTAAAACAACTGCCCCAGTATTTTTATAAAAATCAATGGCGTTTGTATTCCAATTTAAAACTTCCCAAGCCACCCTGTTAAACCCATTTGCATGAGCAAACTTTAAAACAGCCACATATAAAGCTTTACCAACACCAATACCTCTTTTGTTTTTTGTTACAATTAAATCTTCAAGGTGAATAGCTTTTCCTTTCCAAGTAGAATAACGCTCGTAAAACAATGCCATACCAATAATATTATTGTTTTCTTCTGCAACAAATATTTTAAACTTTGGGTTTTCAGAAAATCCGTCTTCTATTAAATCGTTTACCGTAATTTCTACAGCTGAGGGCTCTTTTTCAAACACCGCTAATTCGGTTATTAAATTTAAAACCGCTTGCATGTCTTGTTGTTTCCCTTCTCTAATTAGAACACTCATTTTTTTTAAATTTGCGCCAAATATACTTGTTTTGAATACAATAAGAAATAATGATAAAAAATCTAACAGTTCAACTTATTTTGTTTATTTTTTAAAATATTTTTTGCTTTAAAAACGGTAGTTACCCAAAAAAGTTACGTTCTTTGTATAGAAAATGTTTATAACATATTTATGGCCAATAAAAATCAAACACTAGGTGAATTTATTATAGAAAATCAAAATTCGTTTAAATACAGTTCAGGTGAGCTATCGCGTTTAATAAACTCTATTCGACTGGCTGCTAAAGTGGTAAATCACGAGGTAAATAAAGCTGGGTTAGTTGATATTATTGGTGCTGCAGGAGAAACAAATATTCAGGGAGAAGATCAACAAAAATTAGATGTATATGCTAATGAAAAGTTTATTAAAACATTAAAAAATAGAAATATTGTTTGTGGTATTGCAAGTGAAGAAGAAGACGATTTTATTACCATTAATAGTCAAGACAAAAACAATCAAAATAAATATGTGGTTTTAATTGACCCGCTAGACGGTTCGTCTAATATTGATGTTAACGTTTCTGTGGGCACCATTTTTTCTATTTATCGTCGAATAACTCCTATTGGAACCCCTGTAGAATTAAAAGATTTTTTACAAGAGGGCAGTAAACAAGTCGCGGCAGGTTATGTTGTTTATGGTACTTCAACCATGTTGGTTTACACTACTGGCGATGGCGTAAACGGATTTACCTTAAACCCTGCAATTGGTACATTTTATTTGTCGCATCCAAATATGCAATTTCCTGAAAACGGAAAAATTTACTCGGTAAATGAAGGTAATTATATTCATTTTCCGACAGGTATAAAAAAATATATCAAATATTGTCAAGAAGAAGACGGAGACAGACCTTATACTAGCAGATATATAGGATCTTTAGTTTCAGATTTCCATAGAAACATGATTAAAGGCGGTATTTACCTATACCCCAAAAGCTCTAAAAATTCTAATGGTAAATTACGATTATTATACGAATGTAATCCAATCGCTTTTTTAGCCGAACAAGCTAACGGAAAAGCATCGGATGGATATACCAGGATTTTAGACATTAAACCCACAGAGCTTCACCAACGCGTTCCTTTTATTTGTGGCAGCAAAAACATGGTAGAAAAATGTGAGGCATTTATGAGCGATTTTTTGGAAAATTAAATTAATTAAGCTGATTCTTTACAATAAAAAAGAACGTGAAAATATTTTAATCAATAAATATAAGAGTGCAATTACACAAAAACACGCAAAAATTTATTGATATATAACAAAAAACACTTACATTTGCACCCACTTTTGCCGTAAAGGCAAAGTAAATTAATTGATAAACGCAAAACAAAGAGTATGTACGCAATCGTAGAGATAGCAGGGCAGCAATTTAAAGTAGCAAAAGACCAAAAAGTATACGTTCATCGTTTACAAGAAGCAGAAGGATCAAAAGTAACTTTTGATAACGTAATGCTTATTGAAGACAAAGGTAACGTAACTATTGGCGCCCCAGCTATAGAAGGAGCCGCAGTAACGGCCAAAATTTTAGGTCATTTAAAAGGTGACAAAGTAATCGTTTTTAAGAAAAAAAGAAGAAAAGGTTACAAAAAGAAAAATGGACACCGACAATTTTTAAGCGAAATTCAAATTGAATCTATCGCTGCTTCAGGTGCTAAAAAAGCAAGTACTAAAAAAGAGGCTGTAGCAAAAACTAGCAAAGATTCTTCTAAAAAAGAAGAAACAAAAGTAACTGCTACTAAAAAATCAGCTTCTAAAGCAGATGATTTAAAGAAGATTGAAGGTATTGGCCCAAAAATAGCTGCTACTTTAGTAGAAGCAGGTATTACAACATTTGCTGATTTAGCAAAAACAAAACCCGCTAAAATTTCTGAAATTATTGCAGAAATTCGTGGAAATCACGTAACAGACACTTGGCCAAAACAAGCTAAATTAGCTGCAGATGGTAAGTGGGATGAATTAAAAGAATTACAAGATAAGTTAGACGGAGGCGTTGAAAAATAAATCCGTAAGTTTAACCTATAAAAACTTAATAAAATGGCACATAAAAAAGGTGTAGGTAGTTCGAAGAATGGTAGAGAATCAGAATCGAAACGACTTGGTGTAAAAATTTTTGGAGGACAAGCTGCTATTGCAGGAAACATTATTGTTCGCCAAAGAGGAACACAACACAACCCAGGTGAAAATGTTTACATGGGTAAAGACCATACTTTACACGCTAAAGTTGATGGTGTTGTTGAGTTTAGAAAGAAAAGAGACAACAAATCATACGTTTCTATAATTCCTTTCGAGGCTTAGAAAACTATTGATTAGTATATTATAAACGCGCAAACAACATTTGCGCGTTTTTCTGTTTTTAATATTTCCTAATTGTATTTTTGTTTTTAAACTATACGCTACTATTAAAAAGTAATACTCTCAACAAGTAAATTTTAAAATTAATACTATGGGTTTTATAAATTTTATTTACAATATTGTTGTTTCTATTGCCTATTTTTTTCTTCAAATAATAGCCCTATTTAATTCAAAAATTAAGCTATTTATTAACGGTAGAAAAGAAACTTTAAACAATCTTTCTAGTATAAAAAAAGAAGATAAAACTGTTTGGTTTCATGCAGCCTCTTTAGGCGAATTTGAACAAGGCAAACCTCTTATAGAGGCTATAAATAAAACCCACCCCAACTACAAAATTGTAGTTACCTTTTTTTCGCCTTCGGGATACGAAATTCAAAAAAACTACCCTTTAGCTAATGTAGTTTGTTATTTACCTTTTGACAGAAAAAAAAATGTTCGTAAATTTATACAACAACTACACCCTACTTTAGCCGTTATAATTAAATATGAATTTTGGCCTAATTTATTATCCGAACTAAAAAAAAACAATACCAAAACTATTTTAGTTTCTGGAATTTTTAGAAAAAATCAAGTTTTTTTTAAATGGTATGGCACTTGGATGCAAAAATATTTAAAAACATTCGACCATTTTTTTGTGCAAAACACAGAATCTAAAACATTATTAAACCAATATAATTATCAAAATGTTACTGTTTCTGGAGACACTCGTTTTGATAGAGTGTATCAAATTTTACAACAAAATAACACACTCCATTTTATCGCCGATTTTATAGATAAAAAATATACCCTTGTAGCTGGTAGCACGTGGCCAGAAGATGATGAATTATTTGTCAATTACATTAATAATAAAGCCACAAAAAACGAAAAATTTATTATTGCTCCGCATAATATAAAACAAAAATATATTACCGATTTAAGAGAAAAACTAAATACAAAAACCATTTTATATTCTGAAAAAAATAATGTTGATTTAAAAGACTATCAAGTTTTTATAGTAGATACTATTGGTATACTTACCAAAATTTATGCGTATGCAAACACCGCTTATGTTGGAGGCGGATTTAAAACAGAGCTTCATAATATTTTAGAACCCGCAACCTTTGGTATTCCTGTTGTTTTTGGTGGAAATAAATTTCAAAAATTTCAAGAAGCTATCGACTTATTAAAGCTTAAAGGATGCTTTCGTATTACAAACCAACAAGAATTTTCAGAAGTGTTAACTAAATTAAAAAACAATACTAATTTTAGAATAGAAACAGGTAGAATTAATAAAAATTATATTGAAACCCATATTGGAGCTACCGATTTAATTTTAAAATATATATCTAAAAATTTATACTAATTATGGAATTTATTTTACAGCCATGGCCCTGGTATATTGGCGGCCCAATGATAGCTTTAGTGTTTTTTCTAACATTTTATTTTGGCAGAAGTTTTGGCGTTTCTAGAAACCTTGAAATAATCTGTACCATTATGGGAGCAGATAAGGTATCTAGCTATTTTAAAGTTAATTGGAAAGAACAAAAATGGAGCTTAATTTTACTTCTCGGCATGGTTATCGGCGGCTATATTTCATCGCATTATTTAATGCCTTCAAAAATGATTAATTTAAATCCAGAAACCGTTAAAAATTTATCAGATATTGGTTTTTCTAATGCTGGAAAAACGTATTTACCTCCTCAAATTTATGGACTTGACGCTTTGCTTTCTATAAAAGGATTTTCTATACTTATTATTGCTGGATTTTTTCTTGGTTTCGGTGCTCGATATGCTGGTGGATGTACTTCTGGTCATGCAATTACAGGATTAAGTAATTTAGAATTGCCCTCTTTAATCGCCGTAATTGGCTTTTTCATTGGTGGATTATTAATGACTTGGATATTTATTCCACTAATATTTGGCTAATCTAATTTTAACAAAATAAATTTTAACCTGACATTATTTTTATGAAAAATATAAAATTTTTAATTATAGGAATACTATTTGGCATAGTATTGAGTAAGTCAGAAGTCGTTTCTTGGTACAGAATATACGAAATGTTTAAGTTTCAATCATTTCATATGTACGGAATTATAGGTAGTGCTGTACTAATTGGAATTGTATTAACTCGACTTTTTAAAAGGGGAGTTATTAAAAATTATTTGGGTGAAAAAATTGATATTACACCAAAAGAAAAAGGAAATATTAGAACCATTGTTGGCGGTATTATTTTTGGTTTAGGCTGGGCCTTAGTAGGTGCTTGTACTGGCCCCATATTTGTTTTATTAGGGCAAGGTGCTATAAGCGCTGTTGTTATAATTTTTGGCGCTCTATTAGGGGCTTTTGTTTATGGTTTAGCAAGCGAAAAACTACCTAAATAAACTTAACTCAATTTTTAATTTCAGAGGTCGTTTTTACAGCCTGTATAGGCGTGTTGTTTACTACCTGCCAACCAAATACTGATGATAATTGATATATTTTAGAGAGCTCTTTAAACAGCTGAGTTTTAGCCTCTTTTTTTAACGCCTTCATATTCATTGTTTCTTTAATCTTTTCAATACTTTTTTTATTAATTTTATTTAACTCTTCTTTAGAAAAAGTATTAAATTGACTCTGCTGTATATCAAAATATTTAATGTTAGGAGAAACTGTAATTTCCTCTTCAGGTATTTTATTGATAATAATTTTTTTTGCTACTGAATCTATTTGTATATCCATTTTAGACAAATCATAACCAACCTCTACTTTAGCATTTACCACAACAATAGCTTTTTTATCAAACGATAAAAAATCGTAAAAATATTTTTTACTATCAGAATAGTTATACATTTCAGAAAAAGAACCCGTTGAAACCACAAGCTTACGTATATTTTTAATTTCATTAACGATAACTTGTGTGTCTTCTTTTGTATAATTTGGAATCGTTTTTTGATACCAAAATTTAGCCACTAAAAATCCTAATAAAAAAATGGCTATATATTTTATAAACTGCATTTTTTATGAATTTTCTTTTTGAAAAGCATATTTATTAAGTAGAAGTAGTAAAATAACACCAATGGTTATAAAAGAATCGGCTGCATTAAAAATAGCATTAAAAAAAGTAAAGTAATTACCACCCCAAATAGGTATCCAACTTGGCAAATTTCCTTGCCAAATAGGAAAATAAAGCATATCTACAACTTTACCATGAAATAGCTCTCCGTATGGTGTATCTGAAAACAGAGTGGCTATTTTGTTTTCAGAAGAGTCGAAAATTACCCCATAAAAAACAGAATCAATAATATTACCTACTGCCCCTGCTAAAATTAAAGAAATTGCTACAATAACCCCTGAATGAAAATTCTTTTTTATAGCACTCCTAAGCCAATATACAATACCTGTTACGGCAACCAACCTAAAAAGGGTAAGAAACAATTTTCCAGCTTTTCCGCCAAACTCAAACCCCCAAGCCATTCCGTTGTTTTCTGTAAAATGAATTTTAAACCAATTATTAAAAACAACTACTTCTTCACCCAAATAAAAATGTGTTTTAATATAAATTTTACTTATTTGATCAATTAAAATAGCGACACAAACGGTTAAAATGGCGATGTTTTTTTTAGACATATTCTATGTTAATTATCTGTCAAAAGTAAGAATATTCTTGTGATTAATAAGGGTTTATATTGTTCTTTTAATTGGGTGTTTCTGTAAGAAAAACATTGGCATTTATCGAGTTTACCGTAAAGCTATTGACAGAGTACAATTTTTTTGTTTTGTAGGGCGAATTCTTTTTTTGCTTGTCAACTTCAATAATTCCGTTATTTGTTTTTATGTCTTGATTGGTGTTAGAAAGTATTTGGGCAAAAACATTGCCCTGAAAAAGAGACACTTCTGCATTGTTCTGTACTTTATTTAACCGAACGTTTCCTTTATCAATAAAAATTTTTAAACTGCCGTTATAACTTTTTGAAACAACATTAACATTCGTGCCTAAAATTTCTATTTTTTTGTTTTTTGGAAGTTCAATAACTGCCCATACTCTATTTAGCCGTTTGGTAATAAATTTTTTAAAAACGCCCTCTTCTTGAATAAATTGAGATTTAAATTCTATTTTTAAAAAAGAACTTTCTTCATTAATATCAATATAGTGCGAATTTGGATTTTCATCAAACAACTGTATAACTACTTTATCGCTATCTGAATTTGCAATAATTATTTGATCTAAACCGTCGGTTGTAATTTCAATTTCTTTTTTATCAGAAGTAAACGATCTAACAACAGTTTGTTGTGAAAAGCAAACGCAACTAATGCAAAATAGTATAAGAAAACAATATTTCATTTATTTAGATTTTGCATTAGTTGTGTTTGGTTATTTTATCTGTTAACTTTTAACCATTTGTGCTAAAAGTTATTTTTAAATTACGCCTAAAATAACATCAAAAACATTTTATATAACCTTTTTAAGGTTATTGACGTTTTTTAGCCTCAATGCTTAAGGTAGCATGTGGCACTAATTTTAAACGCTCTTTTTGAATTAGTTTACCTGTAACTCTACAAATACCGTACGTTTTATTTTCTATACGAAGTAACGCATTTTTTAAATCGCGAATAAATTTTTCTTGGCGAATAGCTAATTGTACGTTTGCTTCTTTCGCCATAGTATCAGCCCCGTCATCAAATGATTTAAAGGTTGGAGAGGTATCGTCGGTACCATTATTACTATCGTTTTTATAAGCGCTTTGCAGTAAAACCAAATCTTCTTCGGCTCTTGCTATTTTTTTTAAAATAATTTCCTTGAATTCTTGTAAATCTTTATCAGAATATCTAGCTGTTTCTTTATCTGCCATAATCTTACATTTTTTGTATTGCCATTTTACTCTTTATGGTATCAAATTCAATATCTATACCATTTTTTAATTGATCAACAAAAACCAACTCATCGGTTAATGTTTCACTCATAATATAATTTTTGTTTTCGTTTATTGATTCTTGTAAATCTGCGAATTTTAAAATTGTTAATTTAATTTTATCCGTTACTTCTAAACCAACCTCTTTACGCCCATTTTGAATACGGTTTACAAGCTCTCTGGCAGTTCCTTCTCTTCGTAGCTTATCAGAAATCGTAATGTCTAATGCCACTGTTATTTTTGCCGTATTTGCTACTAACCATCCTTCAATATCTTTCGACGAAATTTCTACATCATTGGTGTCCAAAGTAATCATTTTTTCATTAATCTCAATTGAAATATTTCCTTCTTTTTCAATTTTAAGAATATCGTCTTGGGTAAAGTTTTGGATGGCATTTGCAATGCCCTTCATATCTTTACCATATTTGGGACCTAAAGCTTTAAAATTAGGTTTAATTTGTTTTACCAAGATATCGGAAGCATCGTCTAACAACTCAATTTCTTTTACATTTACTTCTGATTTTATTAAATCTGATACTGCTAAAATTTCTTTTTTCTGGTTTTGATCTAAAACAGGAATCATAATTTTTTGCAGCGGTTGGCGTACTTTTATTTTTTCTTTTGCCCGCAGTGATAATACTAGTGACGATATGGTTTGCGCATTTTCCATTTTACGCTCTAACGAGGTGTCTATAAAATTATTGTCATAGACTGGAAAATTAGCTATATGCACACTTTCAAAAGCATCTTTTTTAGTTACTGCTGTTAAATCTTTATATAACCTATCCATAAAAAAAGGAGCTACTGGAGCAGCTAATTTAGCTACAGTAACCATACAGGTATATAGGGTTTGGTATGCCGAAATTTTATCTTGTTGATAATCTCCTTTCCAAAAACGTCTTCTACATAAACGCACATACCAGTTACTTAAATGATCTAGCACAAAAGTGTTAATAAGTCTTGTAGCTCGAGTGGGTTCGTAATCGTTATATGCCTCGTCAACTTTTTTAATAAGAGTATGTAATTCCGATAAAATCCAACGGTCAATTTCAGGTCTTTCGGTTAACGGAATGTCTTGTTCTGAATAATTAAATCCGTCTATATTAGCATATAAACTAAAGAAAGAATAGGTATTGTATAATGTACCGAAAAACTTACGTTTTACTTCTTCTATTCCTCCAATATCAAATTTTAAATTATCCCACGGATTTGCATTTGAAATCATATACCATCGGGTAGCATCAGGCCCATATGCCGCTAGAGTTTCAAATGGGTCAACAGCGTTACCCAAACGTTTTGACATTTTTTGTCCGTTTTTATCTAATACCAAACCATTTGAAACTACATTTTTATACGCTACTGAATCAAAAACAATAGTGCTTATGGCATGTAAGGTATAAAACCAACCTCGAGTTTGATCAACTCCTTCAGCAATAAAATTGGCAGGATAACTTTTTCTCTTATCGATTAATTCTTTATTTTCAAACGGATAATGCCATTGTGCATAGGGCATAGAACCCGAATCAAACCAAACGTCTATTAAATCGCTTTCGCGCTTCATTGGTTTGCCAGAACTAGACACTAAAATAATTTGATCTACTATGTTTTTATGCAGGTCTATTTTTTCATAATTTTCTTCAGACATATTATCAACTTCAAAGTTTGAAAATATGTCTTGTTGCATTACTCCTGCATCTATCGATTTTTTAATTTCTTTTTTTAATTCGGCTACAGACCCAATACAAATATGTTCTACCCCATCTTCTGTACGCCAAATAGGTAAAGGAATTCCCCAAAAACGCGAACGCGATAAATTCCAATCGTTTGCATTTTTTAACCAGTTACCAAAGCGCCCTTCACCAGTAGATTTTGGTTTCCAATTAATGGTTTTATTAAGCTCAAACATACGGTCTTTAACCTCTGTAACTTTAATAAACCACGAATCTAAAGGATAGTATAAAATAGGCTTATCGGTACGCCAGCAGTTAGGGTAACTATGCACGTATTTTTCAACCTTAAAAGCCTTGTTTTCGGTTTTTAATTTAATAGCAAGTTCTACGTCAACTGATTTATCAGGAGCTTTGCCATCATCGTAATATTCATTTTTTACATATTTGCCTGCAAACTCTTTCATTTCAGGTCTAAATTTACCTTGTAAATCTACTAGCGGAACAGGGTTGTTGTTTTCGTCTAATACCAACATTGGTGGCACTTCTGGTGTTGCTTGTTTTGCAACCAAGGCATCATCGGCACCAAAGGTAGGGGCTGTATGCACAATACCTGTACCATCTTCGATAGTAACAAAATCACCCGAAATTACCCTAAACGCATTTTCTGCATTTTTATACGGTAGGGCATAAGGCAACAATTGTTCGTATTTAATGCCTACTAAATCGGCGCCTTTAAATTCTTTTTCGATATGAAACGGAATTTTTTTATCGCCATCATTATAGTCTAATAAAGCTGGTTTTTCTTCAACTTGATAGTATTTACCACTAAACTGTTTGGCTACCAAATTTTTAGCCAATATTACATTCATTGGTTTAAAGGTATATTGATTATAGGTTTCAACCAATACATAATCAATTTTAGGACCTACGGTTAGTGCTGTATTTGATGGGAGTGTCCATGGAGTGGTTGTCCAAGCCAAAAAGTATATTGTTCCTTCATTTTGTAAAAAACTTGGAAGCGTTTCTTTTTTTGCTTCAAATTGTGCTACTACTGTTGTATCGGTAACGTCTTGATAGGTTCCTGGTTGGTTTAGCTCGTGCGAGCTTAAACCAGTCCCTGCTTTTGGAGAATACGGTTGAATGGTATAACCTTTATAAAGCAGGTTTTTATTATAAATTTGTTTTAATAACCACCAAACACTTTCTATATATTTTGATTTGTAAGTGATGTATGGATTTTCCATATCTACCCAATATCCTACTTTTCGGGTCATTTCATTCCATACATCAGTATAGCGCATTACCGCTTTTTTACAAGCTCTATTATATTCTTCTACAGTAATTTTTGTACCAATATCTTCCTTCGTAATTCCTAATTCTTTTTCAACACCTAACTCTACAGGAAGCCCATGTGTATCCCATCCTGCTTTACGCTTTACCTGATATCCTTTTTGCGTTTTATATCGACAAAAAATATCTTTAATGGCACGTGCCATAACATGATGGATACCTGGTAATCCATTTGCTGAAGGAGGCCCTTCAAAAAACACAAATGGTTTGCTATCTTCTCTTGAAGAAATACTTTTTTCGAAGATATTATTTTCTTCCCAAAAAGTTAAAATTTCATCAGCTACTTTTGCTAAGTCAAGTCCTTTATACTCTGTAAATTTGGCACTCATTTTCTCTTGCTCTATTTTGAATTTGCGAAATTACATATTTTATTGAAATTCTCATAGAGAGATTGTGTAAAACCAAGCTAATTAATGCATTAAATTAAATCAGCAAAAAAGCTTGGTTTTAAAAACTATACAACAATGTTTCTTGTATTTGCTAAACAAGATATATACAAACATAAACCCTCACTTTTAGCGAGGGTTTATAAAACAAAAGAGCTTAGCTCAAAAGTTTTTAATTCTTTTAAATTTATATGTTTTTATTATTTACAATGTTGGAGAGTAATTGGTTGGGTAATCATCTGCTTTTGCTAAACCATCGGTAGCTTGAGCGAAATTAGAACCAAAACCTGCATCAATAGCTTCAAGCATTTTATTTGCCATTAAAGCATATCCTCTAGCCGTTAAATGAACGCCATCTAAACTAATTAAGCCTCCAAAAACTAGGCTCGTATTCATATTATAATTATCAAATGCAACACCACTGGTACTCGCTTCTTGTAAAATAGCATTTAAATCAATTAGAGTTATATTTTCATTTGCATTAACTACGATTTCAATTTCACTATTATACGCATCTATAGCCGTTTTAATTTCGGTTTGTTCTTCTGGAGTAAGCACCCATTTATCAGACAAAGGAAGCGTGATGCCTTGTACAGAAAATTGTGCAGCCAATGTTGAAGATAACATGCCGCCACTTTGTGTTATTAGTGCTGCAACAGCATCGGTATCAACTTTTCCTATTACACCGCTACTTGTTAGCAACAATAAATCATCTGATGTGGCTTGCCTTGCTTGCCCATATTGTTGCCCCATTAATTGAGCAACTAATGGAACCGCTGCTTCGGGCAACCCTAAAGAGGTTACAAAAGCAGTAAAAGTAGCACTTGTTTGTAATGCTCCAGCAATAGTAGCTGATAAATCGGTTAAATTTTCGTCTTTAATAACTACCGCGCTAGCAGCAGATTCAGAAAATGTGATTATTCTATTTTCTTGCCCTATCGCACTAAATATTTGGTTTAACGCACCATAAATAGTGTTTAGCATTGGTATTTGATTAGAAAAATCGGCATTACTAGGGTCTAAAGGGTTATAAGGTACTGTTGTAAAATGTGCTAATGAGGTAATATAAGGCACATTACCCACAACTCCTTTTGCACCATTAGCCGTTAATGTATTAACAATAGCCTCAAAAGCCGCATTAAAAGTTGCTGTTGGTGTTATAGGGTTACTACCATCACCGCCAGTAGTTGCATACCCTAACACATCGTTACCCCCTATTTCAGATAAGGTAAAAAAAGTAGGTTTTTTAGACGCTATTTCTGCTAAAAGAGTTGATTTCGTCGGTGCCATTCTTACATAGTATGGGTTAGCTGTTGGCGGGCTTGCCACTAGCCCTGCAGCATCGCCATAACCAGGGGCTAAAAAATGAAAACTTTTTGCTCCAGGAATACCATAATTATTTAAGCTAGCAGCATTACTAACAGGCATGCCAATAATGGTTGTAGGCGTTGCATTTAAAACTGCGGGAGTTTTACCATTAAAATAAAGCCTAGGTGATTGCACTACCGTGCCTGATGAAGTAACAAATCCTCCAACATTATCATTCATTAAAGGTTGTTCAAAACTGCCTCCCCCAGCCATAGCGAACTTAGACGCTAAAATATTTGGGAATGAATTTTTTTGAGCTTCGATAAACAACGCTCCATCGGTAAACCCAGCCGTAAAAGATGCTCCTACAGCAATGTAATTAGAAAAATCTAACCCATCTGTTTTTAGGTCAACTTTATCCATTGAGGGCCCTGTAATAGGCGGATATATATTGTTCGTATCACACGAAATAAATGCCAATGATACGATTAATAAACTTGTTAAATAGTTATTAAATTTTTTCATTGTTAAAATTGTATTTAATTATTAATTGTCCAAGAAATAAAATATTGTGAGCCTACAGCACCAACCCCAGGCGCACTATAGTATTCTTGACCGGTTAAATTTGCTCCTCCTAATTTAAATACTGATTTGATAGAAGGCACATTATAATTGATTTGTGCATCTAATACGGTTCTTTTTTCTATGGTGCCATCAACAAAGGTAGATTCCCAAAAAAACTCGTCTTGCCATCTTAGATTTACATTAAACCCAAAGTTTTTAAATACATTTGGGTGACCAAATTGCAGTTTAACCTTGTGTTCTGGAGTATTAAATCCAGCCTCAAAATCTGGGTCTGTACTTTGGTCAAAATCAAACTTAGCAAAGGTGTAATTTAAGCCTACATTAAACCCATTAAATATTTTAGTGCTTAATCCAACACTTGCTCCATAAGAACTAATTGCTGCGGCAGAATTGGTATATACCGTAAAAACTTTATAATCGCCGTTGGTATTGTAAGGTACAATCACATTTTTTTGCGAAATAAAATCTTTATAATCATTATAATATGCACTTAAATCTACTGATATTTTTGATTTATCAGGATCTATTAAACCTCGATATCCTATTTCGTAAGCAGACACTTTTTCTGGTTTTACCAATTTAACATTGGCTTTTTCGGTACCTCCACTAGAAACGGTATATGAATTTTCATAAGCATCTCTACCTGTTAAAGTGTACGTATTACCATTTACATCTTGAAAAGTAGTGCTATATCGGTCTAAATTATCGGGCGCTGAACCTACTAATATAGAAGCTCCTACATCTAACCCTATGTATTGATCTTGTGTAGTTGGGTTTCTAAAACCTGTTTGATAAGAAACTCTGAAATTATTGTTTTTGGTTTCTCCAGCAGCATAGGCTAATGAAATTCTTGGTGAAAAATCACCATCGAAATTCTTAGCTTTATCATACCGTATTGAGGCGGTAAGCTTTAAACGATCATCTTCTAAAAACTTCTTTTGTAGTTGTGTATAAACACCATACTCGTCGTAATTTATTGGTCCATCCGTATCGGTAAAAATATTTCCGTACGAATTTAATGAATACTGTCTGTACGACCCTCCTATTTGAATTTCTGCCCAATTTATAATATCTCTAAAATTGTAGTTTGCATCTGCATGATATAAACTGGTATTATCTCTAAATTTTGCCCCTGTTATTAGATTAGGGTCGCTAGTTACTTTATCAAAAGCGCTTTGAAATTCAGACGTTCCTGGAACTAATCTGTTTCTGTCGGCAAAGGCTCTTGCTGCTTGGTGCGAACTTGCCACTACTCCTGGCACAGCCCCAAAATAGGCTGCTGCATATTCTTGAAACCAGTTTTGATCAGAACTCCACTCTCTATTTATATTTAATGCCGCAAAGAGAGAGTTGTATGAGTCTCCAGCATCTTCACCAGTATAATACCCTCTAACAAAGAAATTTTTACCTTTAAACTCTAGTTTATGCTGTTCCATAAAAAAGTTTTTGATACTGTATTTTTGCCCACCTTGATAAATGGTATTTCCAGCACCAAATTTAGAGTTCCATATAATTTCTAAGCGATCATCGCCAAAAGGACGGTAATTTAAAGATCCTCCGAATTTCATGCTTTTAGCCTTGTTATCTATTAAATCAATATCTCGATAACCTGTTCTACTAACTTTTCCGATAGCACCTCCAAAATTGTACGAAGCTACATCGCCATATATATTTACCCCATTGTAATTGGGGTCGCTATCTCTATCGCCGGGAATGTATTTTCCGTTTAATGTATTTCTATAATCAGTAGCGTACCATTCGGTTCCTTCAAGATAAGATAACGTAGCTTTACCCGCAAATTTATCAGAAAAAGCATATGCCATTCGAATACCTACATCGTAAAAATTATTATTACCAGCAGCATCTTGACTAGTAATACCTTGCTTATACACAAAACTAATACCTTGATCATCGAAAGGGCTTTTACTGGTCATAAACATAATGCCATTAAACGCATTTGCTCCATATAGAGCAGAAGAGGCTCCTGGTAAAATTTCAACTGTTTTTACATCTAACTCAGACATGCCTAACAAGTTGCCTAACGGAAAGTTTAGCGCTGGCGAAGAGTTATCCATTCCATCAACCAATTGCATAAACCGAGTGTTGGCAAAAGTTGCAAAACCACGTGTGTTAACCGACTTAAAAGTTAAACTATTGGTGTTTATGTCAACTCCTTTTAAATTTTCTAACCCATCATAAAATGAGGCTGAAGAGGTGTTTTTAATTGCTCTCGAATCAAATCGCTCAATAGTTACTGGCGACTCCATAATACGCTCAGGTGTTCTAGAAGCAGAGACAACAACCTCATCTAACGAGGTCTCATTTTCTTTTAACGCAACATTAATAGTTTGATTGTTTTTCGTTACCTCAACGGTTTGCATATGGTAGCCCAACGAAGAAATTTCTAAAGTAAAAGGAGGGGTTTCTGTTACCTCTAAGTTAAATTTTCCATTAAAATCAGTAGTGGTTCCTACGGCTTTTCTAGAAATTTTAATGTTTACATTTGGTAAAGGATCACCTTGAGAAGCATCGGTTACTGTTCCAGAAATAGTAGTTTGACTAAAAATAAAAAAACTACTTAACAGCATAAATCCTGTAAGCATAATTTTTTTCTTCATAATATTATATTGTATTAAGCATAATGCAAAATACAATTTTTTTTTGATTTTATGAAGACTTTAACAATTGCTAATTATATTTTATTTATGCAACTAGCTTATTATTTTTATTTCAGATGCTTTTACCCAACCTATTTTTCCGTCAGCTAATTTAATTTTTTTCCAATCGTCTACCGTATCAAGCACCTTTACTTTAGCACCTTCGTGTAAAATAAATACTTCATTAGAATTTAAGGTTGGTGCATTTTTTATCGAAACTTGTTGGTTAAAAATAATAGCAAATTTGTTGGTTTTACTATTGTGGTATTCGTTGTAAGAAATCGTTAATGATACTAATAAAAACAAAAAGCTTAATATGCTACTAACAAAAAATAATCGTTTTTTATTAGGGGTATTTGTAAAATAAAAAAGTAAAAACAATAAAGCCGCCATAAATGAAAATACTACAGCAACTATTGCCCACTGATTATAGGTGAGTTTTTGAATATATTTTTCGTGAATTTTTTGTAGAAACGACTTTGGTACTTCTTCTATTCTATCTAAAGTTAATCGTTTAGCAAAAGCTAAATTATTTTGCGCATCGGCATTTAATGGATTTAACTGTAATGCTTTTTCGTAATTATAAATAGAAGGAGCCACTTGATTTAGCTTGTAATAACAATTGGCTAAATTGTAATATAGTTCAGATGAAACTTTTTTTGTGGTTTCTATTTTTTTATACAACTCAATAGCCTTTTCGTATTGTCCTTCTTTATACAAATTATTGGCGTTAACAAACAATTCATCAACTGTTTGAGCTGATAAAAAAACAGGAAATAATAGTAATAAAAAGAATAGCTTTTTCATCTTACAATTGTTTATCTAATAAGGTTATTACTTTTTTAGCTTTATTATATTCTTCTTTCATTTGCACATTTGTTGTAGGTGTATAACGTGCATAATCACTTGCGCTTAAAACTTCGATAAGTTGTGTTATTGTTGTTTTTTCTACTTTTTTATCACTTAAAATTTCGTTTATTTTTTCACGACTAATATCCGCTGTTTCTACACCTAATTTTGCTTTTAAATAATTGTGTAAAGCTCGCTCTAAAGCTTCGTAAAATGCTTCTTTATTACCCAATTGCTTTTGTGCTTCTGATAAATATTTTTTTGCCAACTTATCTGCTTTTCTAGCCTTATTACCAGCAATGTCACCCGCTTTTTCTTCTTTTTTCTTACCAATAAAAATAGCTATAGGAATACTTATTAAAGGTAAAAGCAACAAAATATAGAACCAACTCGATTTAAAAAAATGATTAGTTTGTAAAGGTTTAAAACTGCTTTCGGTTTGTATATAACGAAAGTTATTGCCCTTAGTAACTATAGCTTGCTTGTTTACATAATTAGAATCGGCACTGGTGTTTAATTCTTTTCCTTCTATAACATTAACATATAAATCATCCGTATTAATAGTTTGGTATGTTTTATTTACTGGATTAAAATATGAAAACGACACGTTAGGTATTTTATACTTTCCTTTATACTCTGGCACAACCGTATATTGATCAGATACCGTACCTTTTATACCCGTACTGGTTACCGTTACATTTTCTTTATGTTCAGGCTCATAAACTTCTAATTCTTTAGGCGTTTTAATTTTTGGTAGTTCAAATAATTTTAAATTCCCTTTACCCGTAACCGCTACTTTTATTTGCGATGATTCGTTAGATTTTAAGGCGTCTTTATCAGAGGTTATACTAAATGAAAACTGACCAACAGCTCCAGTAAAATTATCAGGTTTGTTGGCTAATGGAAGTTCTTTTGCCATGATAATTTTTTTAGCCGAAGAAAATTCTTGCCGAACTTGACGCGTAATAGCGTTTCCAAAAAAATCGCCTCGCCCAGTGGGTACAGCCACCACAATATCCATTTTCATAGGATCAATGGTTAATTTACCTGATTTAGTAGGTATTAACAGTGCTTTATGTAATACTGCATATCGATAGCGCTCACCATTATATGTTCCCATTTTTATAGGCATTGTTCCATTACCTTTAATTTCTTGGTTCCAAAAGCCATTATATTGTGGCGCTTCTGTAATGGCATTATCGTAAATGCCAACATTTTCACTAAAATACAATCGATATTCTACATAAATACCTTCCCCTACATATGGATTTGATTTTGATACTTCGGCAACTAGATGAATATTTTGCTCAGCAATAAAGTTTGGATCATTCGGGTTTTTAGGAATATCAACTGCTTTGGTAACAACAATTTTTATGGGTTCTGATTTTAAAATTTTATTGCCCATTTCAATACTTCCTGGCTGTATAACCAGCTCTCCTATTCTTTTAGGCTGAATAACATAGGTATATGATAATGAATAACTCGATTTACCATTTATCCAAGATTGACTAACGGATTGACTTGGCCCACCTACTACCTTAAAATCGGTAAAATTAGGGGGGGCAAAATTATCTCCTCCTTGCTTGTTAATTGAAAACTCAATACGTAATCTTTGGTTTATACCAAGTTTGTTTTTACTAACTGTTGCCGTTAGTTTAGCTTCTTGAGCAGTAATCGAAATACTAAGTAAACTAAATAGTAGTATGTAAATTTTTAACTTCATAATTATTTTAAAAATGAGTAAAATAATATTTGAGAATTTTTAGTGTTTACCAATCTTTTTCTTGATTTATTTTTCTTCCCTGTGTTTTTTTAATATTCATTTTCTTTTGGGTCTTTTTCTCTTCATTATTTAAACTTTCTAAAAGTTGCTTTATTTGTTGTGGCGACATTTGACCTTGTTGCGGCTTAGGGTTTTGCTGTTTATTTTGATTGGGTTGTTGTGGATTTTGATTATCGTTTTTTTGATTGTCTCCCTTATCTTTTTTGTCTTTATCTTGATTTTTATTTTGGTCGTTTTTATTGTCTTTATTCTTGTTGTCTTTATTATCCTTGTTATTTTTATCGTTCTTGTTGTCTTTATTTTTATTGTCTTTATTATTCTTGTTGTTTTTGTCGTTCTTATTCTTATTCTTGTTTTTATTATTTTCTTTTTTAGCTAGTTTTTGTGCAACAGCTAAGTTATAACGGGTTTCGTCATCGTTTGGGTTATTACGCAACGAATTTTTATACGCTTCAACAGCTTGTTGATATTGTTTTTGCTCCATCATTGCATTACCAATATTATGATAGGCTTCTGCCTTAGTAACTTTATCATGAGTTGATTTTGCGGTTAACTCGTATTGAGGAACAGCTTCTTTATAGTTTTTTTCTTGATATAGGGCGTTTCCTAAATTATAACTTGCTTTGTCATAATTACTATTTTTGCCTAATGCTTTTTTATAAGCAACCGATGCGTCAATAAACTTTTGTTTGTTATATAACTTGTTTCCGTCTCTTAGTAAAGAACGGGCTTCACGCTTTAATTTTACTGTATCTTGTTGTGCCGATACAATACCAACATTCAAGGTTAGAAGTAACCAAAATATATTTTGAATGTATTTCATAGTTAATTACGACTTTTCTTCATTAAACAAATCTACCTTACGCAACCACTTTGTTTTTTTATCAAATAGAAAAATATCTAGAACTAAAAATAATAATGCAAATCCGATAAACCATTGAAACTGGTCTTTATAATCAGAAAATTGCTTGGTTTCAAACTCACTTTTTTGTGCGGTTGAAATTATTTTTTCTATTGCCTTTACAGGGGTTTCGGTTTTATTACCGTCTATATAAGTTCCATTAGCAGCCTTAGCAATATCTTGTAAAATATCAGGTTTACGCTGAGTGATTACGGTTTCGCCCTTTCTGTCTTTTTTATAGCCTATAAGAGACCCATTTAGTTTTATGGGTATTGGTCCTCCTTTTTCGGTACCTACACCAATTGTATATACTTTTATTCCTTCATTTGATATGTTTTGTGCTACTTGTTTAGTTTCTTCTTGATGATCTTCACCATCAGAAATCATAATTAAAAAACGATTGGTTTGTTCATCGTTATAATAGGTTTTCGCTAAATTAAGTGCTTCACTAATAGCTGTACCTTGGCTAGAAACCATGTCTGGACTTGCATTTTGTAAAAACATCTTTGCCGATGCCAAATCGGTAGTAATGGGTAATAACGGATATGCACTACCCGCATAAATTATAATACCTACTCGGTCACTGCCTAGTTTATCAATTATTTTAGAAATAATTTGTTTTGCTTTTTCTAATCGGTTCGGAGCAATATCTTCTGCCAACATACTTTTCGAAACGTCTAAAGCAAAAACCACATCAACGCCTTCTCGTTTTACTGTTTTTAATTGTGTACCCATTTTAGGGTTTACCAATGACACAATTAAAAAAGACAATGCTATTAATAGAAAAACTAATTTTAAAACCGATTTAAAAGTAGAGGTGTTAGGGGCTAATTTTGACAATAGAGTGGTATTTGCAAACTTTTTTTGCGTGCGTTTTTTCCACCAAAAAACTAATAAAAACACCACAACCAGTACAGGAAGGATTGCAAATAAATAAAAATATGTAGGTTCTTCTAGTTTATACATTTTTAATTCTTAGGTAGGCTAATTATATAAAACTCTTAAAAATGGTATTTCGTAATAAAAATTCAAGTAATAAAAATATACCTGCTAAAAACACTAAATACCTGTATTGTTCGGTGTAATTGTAATATTTAAACTCTTCTATTTTTGTTTTTTCTAACTTGTTAATCTCGTCATAAATTTGTTTTAATTTTGTGTTATCTGTTGCTCTAAAATAACGCCCTTGAGTTTCTTCTGCAATATGTTTTAACAAAGCTTCATCAATTTCTACTTGTTGGTTTCTAAATGAAAGTTTACCTGTTCTAGGATCTTTTGCCCACGGAAAGGGTGCCATTCCATTTGTTCCAATACCTATAGTATATACCTTAATACCTAATTCTTTTGCTAGTTCAGTAGCTGTTTTTGGATCTACAAAACCAGAGTTGTTTACCCCGTCTGTTAATAAAATTATAACTTTACTTTTTGCTTTGCTTTCTTTTAACCTGTTAACAGCAGAACCTAACCCCATACCAATAGCCGTTCCGCCATCGAGCTGCCCCCATTTTATTTGAGAAATAGTACGCTTTACTATAGTTTTATCACTGGTAATAGGTGTTTGTGTAAAGCTTTCACCTGCATAAACTACAATGCCAATTCTATCATTTGGTCGTTCGTTTACAAAATTAATTGCTACTTTTTTTAGCGCCTCTAATCGGTTAGGTTTTAAATCTTTAGCTAACATACTTGCCGAAACATCGATAGCCATAACAATATCAATACCGCGATTGGTTTTTGTTTTTTTGCTAACAGCAACATTTCTAGGACGCGCTAAGGCAACTATTAATGCCGATAAAGCAAGAAGTCTAAAAACATATAAAAGTGGTTTTAATTTTGGCAAAATGCTGTTTTTGGTTTTAAAACCTTTTATACTTGGTATTGTAAGTTGCGCGCTATCTTTTTTTCTGCTAAAAAAGTACCATACTGCTAATAGTGGAATTAAAACTAAAAGCCATAAAAACTCTGGACTATGAAACTCAAAATTATTTAACATAAGCTTTCGTAGGTTTTATAGCGTTAGACATTTGTATTTGCTTTGTTACCGCAAAAGAAAGCAAGCCTACCAGAATTAAAATCAATAAAATTATAATAATGCGTTTAAAAATTGAAGGCTTTTTTATGGTTGGTTTTTCAACAATTATAACAGGTTGAATATTTTTTATATTTTGTTCATTTTCAACCAAATTAGGTTTTAAATGGTTTAAAATAACTTCGGCAGTTTTTCTATCGCCCTCAATTTCATGAGCAATAGGTTTCGATTTTGCAAACTTAACCAAATCGGCCTGTTGTAAAAGTTTTTCTAATTGTTTAATCGTGTCTTTATCTGTAATAATAGTTTTACTATCGCTTGAGGCTAAAAGTGTTTCTACCAAATTATTGGTGGTTTGTTCTAAGGCAGATATATGTAATTCACGTTCAATATAATACCGTAAAATTTCGGTTAACTCAGAATAATATTGTTTAACCTTATTATTTTGCCACAGTAACTTTTCATCTAGTATATGCAAATTTCTTAAGGCTTCTTGGTAAGGTGTTAATAATGATTTACCTGTTTTAGCATTTTGTTCAGGGGTTCGTTTAAGCGCAAAATATAGCACTATTATAACCACTAGTAAAATTGCAATAATCCAAAATAAAATATTTTTGTAATCTTGAAATTGTATAGGCTCTCCTTTGATACCTTTAATCGGAAATTTTTTAATTTTAGTGGTATCTATAGCTACAGTTGCAACATTAATTAATAAACTATCGGTTAAATGAGCTTCGTTTTTAATAAATATTTGTTGTTGGGGTATGTAAAAAGCACCACTATCAAACCCTGTTAAAATATATTTTTTAATAAGTTGATTTTTTAAGGTGTCTATTTTACTTTCAGATACAACTTCGAACCCCTTTAAGTTTTCTAATTTAGGAATAATAACATTATTTGTTTCTGCTACCGATATTTTATACTGAAATTGTTCTCCAATACGAATATGCGTAGTATCTATTTCTGCTTTTACTAGTGCATTTTGTGAAAAACATACCGTAGTAACTAATAATAATATGTAAACTATAAGCTTATTCACTTTATAAAAAAATTTTATCCTTTTTGTTTAAAATACCCTAATAATTTTTTTACATAACTTTCATCAACTCGCGTGTTAATACTACCTGCACCACTTTTTCTAAACGTATTTTGAAAATAATCGGTTAGTCGAAGTGCATTGGCTTTGTATTGATTTCTTACCGATTTTGATGCGGTATTTACCAAGCTAACATCGCCTGTTTCGGCATCACGCATCGGCACCATACCCAGATTTGGTATTTCTACATCATGTACATCATATACTCGAATACCGGTTAAGTCGTGTTTGTTACTTGCTATTTTTAAAGTGCGTTCATAATTATCGTCCATAAAATCAGAAAGCATAAAAACAATTGCTTTTTTCTTCATTACGTTTGATAAAAATTTTAAGGCTTTATCAATATCGGTTTGTTTACTTTTTGGGGTAAATTCAATTAATTCACGAATAATTCTTAACACATGGCTTTTCCCTTTTTTAGGAGGAATGTATAACTCAATTTGGTCTGAAAATAAAATTAACCCTACTTTATCATTGTTTTGAATTGCTGAAAAAGCAAGGGTTGCTGCAATTTCGGTAACGGTATCTTTTTTAAATTGGGTAGTGGTTCCAAAAAATTCTGATCCAGAAACATCAACAACTAGCATTAAGGTAAGTTCTCGTTCTTCTTCAAAAACTTTTACATAGGGTTCGCTGTAGCGTGCCGTAACATTCCAATCTATAGCACGAATATCATCGCCATATTGGTATTGACGAACTTCAGAAAAAGTCATACCGCGACCTTTAAAAGTAGAGTGATATTCGCCTCCAAAAATATGATTAGACAACCGACGTGTCTTAATTTCTATTTTGCGAACTTTTTTAAGTAATTCTTTAGTTTCCATTTATTCAGTATTCTCTGCTTTCAATAATTATACTATTGGTATAGGCTTACTTTAACTGACTATGGTACTTCTATTTCGTTTACAATAGAATTAATAATGTCTATAGATGATATATTTTCGGCTTCGGCTTCGTAAGTAATTCCAATTCGGTGGCGCAGTACATCGTATACAACTGCTCGAACATCTTCAGGTATTACATAACCTCTACGCTTAATAAACGCATAACATTTAGCCGCTTTTGCTAAATTGATACTACCACGAGGCGATGCTCCAAAACTAATTAAGGGTTGTAATTTTGATAGGTTATATTTTTCAGGATAACGAGTAGCAAAGATAATATCAAGTATATATTTTTCAATTTTTTCATCCATATACACTTCGTTAACCGATTGGCGTGCCTTTATAATTTGATCGATTGAAATAACTGGATTTATCGTTGCAAACCCTCCATTTAAATTTTGACGCATTATAAGCTGCTCGTCAATTAATTTTGGATAATCAATAACTGTTTTTAACATAAAACGGTCAACTTGTGCCTCAGGTAATGGATAGGTACCTTCTTGTTCTACAGGGTTTTGAGTAGCCATTACCAAAAAAGGCTCATCTAACTTAAACGTTTCATCACCAATTGTAATTTGACGTTCTTGCATAGCTTCTAATAAAGCCGATTGCACTTTTGCAGGTGCACGGTTAATTTCGTCAGCTAAAACAAAGTTGGCAAAAATGGGACCTTTTTTTATTGAAAAATCGTTTTCTTTTACATTGTAAATCATCGTACCAATTACATCGGCAGGTAATAAATCTGGTGTAAATTGAATTCGACTAAAACTACCCTGTACAGCCTTTGACAAGGTATTAATTGCTAATGTTTTTGCTAAACCTGGAACACCTTCTAATAAAATATGCCCATTACCCAACAAACCAATTAATAAGCGTTCAATCATTATTTTTTGACCTACGATAACCTTGTTCATTTCGGCAGTTAGTAAATCTACAAAGGCACTTTCTTTTTCTATTTTTTCGTTAATGGTTCTTACATCTACATCCATTTTATTGTGTTTGTTTTGTTTTTAGAAAACAAAGCTATAATAATAAATACGTTATAGTTGTTAAAAGTTGGTTAAAGGTTAAAAAGTGTGTTTTTAGCTTATTCTATAAAAGTTAAACCGTTATTTTATAGTGTTGTTATTATTTAAAAATAAGTATACGATTAACTCCTTGGGGTTTTGCTTTTTTTTTAACGAAATGGTTTTGTTTATAAAGAGTGATTTAGCTAAAAAATATATGTAACAGCTACTTGTATTCTTTTAATTCAAAGGCATTATCAGAAAATACACCATAGGTAAAATACTTTATCCAATCGCCAAGATTAAAATAGGTGCTATTTTTTGAAAGTTGAATTTCTAAAGGTAAGTGTCTATGCCCAAAAATAAAATAATCGTAATGTTTGGTTTCGAGTTGTTGTTTGCTGTACTGTACCAACCATTCGTTTTCTTCACCTAAAAAATTTGTATCTTCATTACCAGAAACAACTTTGTTTTTAACAGACATATATTGCCCTATACGAACCCCTAAATCGGGATGTAGCCAACGAAACAACCATTTAAAGGGGCGAAAAAGAAATACTTTTTTCATGAGTTTAAACCCGTGGTCTCCAGGGCCTAACCCATCGCCATGCCCTATTAAAAAAGTTTTTTTATTTATAGTAAACTCTTGCGGCGAATGGTATACGGGTATATTTAATTCTTTTTCGAAATAATCATGCATCCATAAATCATGGTTTCCTACAAAAAAGTATATAGAAATTCCGCTATCTCTAATTTCGGCGAGTTTACCTAAGGTTCTTACAAATCCTTTAGGAACAACTTTTTTATATTCAAACCAAAAATCAAATAAATCGCCTAACAAAAAAATAACTCCTGCATCTTTCTTTATGGTATCTAACCAAGAAACAAACTTTTTTTCTCTAGGCAAACTCTCATCAATAGTAGGCGCACCTAAATGCAAGTCAGAAGAGAAATAGGCTTTTTTATTTTCTGGTAAATTTATTGATATCATTATTTTATAAAGTAAGCTTTTAATTTGCGCTTTCTAATTCTAAAACCTTCTGAATCATTTTGTCATCATCTTGGTTAACACGATATATTATTTCATCGTTATACAATTCTGAGGCAACAATAGTTTTTATATATTTTTTTATGAGGTTCTTTGTTTTTTTGTTGGTTTCGAAATGTTTTGTTTTAGAAAGAAAAATATCAACTATTTCGTTAATTTTATTGGGGTTGTTTATAAACTCGTCGGCTGTTAATGTAGCTAGTTTTTTACGATTTGTATCTACATATTGAAATGCAAAATTATTTATTTCTTTATAGTAATAGGCTGGCAAATAATTTGTGGTATCTATAGGAACAAAAACATCAGGTATTATACCACCACCACCATATACAATTTTTCCTTTAGGCGTTTTAAACTGCAAGCTATCTACTATTTTAATACTATCTTTAGTAAAAAGTTCACCATGTTTATATCGGTTAAAAATATCATTTTTATACGAACTTTCGTTATTAGGATTGTATGGTTTTTGAATAGACCTACCTGTTGGGGTATAATATCGTGCAATAGTTAAGCGAATAGCAGAACCATCACCTAAGCCCATCTCTTCTTGTACCAATCCTTTTCCAAACGAACGTCGCCCAATAATAATTCCTTTATCATTGTCTTGTAATGCTCCTGCTACAATTTCAGATGCTGAGGCGGTATTTTCATCAATTAATACATAAAGGTTTCCTTTTTCAAAATCTCCTTTTTCAGTAGCGTACGATTTGGTTGTAATACCTTTATTATTTTTAGTAGAAACAATAAGCTTTTTGTCTTCTAAAAATTCATCAGCAATTTTATTAGCAATATCAACAAATCCTCCTCCATTATCTCGTAAATCTAAAATTAAACCTTTCATTCCTTTTACCAACAGCTTATCTAAAGAGCTTTTAAATTCTTTATAGGTATTTCGAGCAAATCGGTCTATTTTTATGTACCCTAAAGAGTCATTTACCATATAAGCAACATCTACGCTTTTAATGTTAATGTGCTGTCTTTTTATATCTATTGTAAACAAACTATCGTTGCTTTTTCGATATACTTCTAGCGTAATTTTAGTGTCGGGTTTCCCTTTTAAAAATTTAAAAATATCTGAACTTTGATAGTTTTTACCATACAATGTGTCGTTATTAGCTATTAAAATTCTGTCACCCGCTTTAATACCTGCTTTAATAGAAGGGCCATCTTCAATAGGACGCATAACGGTTATCGAATCTTTAACGATTTTAAATTGTACGCCTATACCCACAAAATCACCTTGCATATTTTCGGTAACGGCTTGTAAATTTTCTTTCGGAATATATATCGAATGAGGATCTAACTTTCCTAATATATTAGTTATGGCACTATTTAATAGACTATCGGTATCTACATGGTCTACATAATCTTGTTCGATGTAATTTATTAGCCGCTCCATTTTAAGCTCTTCGTCTGATTTTTTGCTCAGTAAAAAATTTCCATTTTTTCCTGTACTAAAAAATGCACCTATAAGAATTCCAAAAATTACTGCTAAGGCTAAATATATAGGAAGATTATTCTTGTTCATTAGGCAAATAAATAAGTTCTACACCTGCTTTTTTTAAAAAGTTTAACCCTGAATCGTCTTTATATTCTTTTGAATATACTACTTTTTTAATCCCTGATTGATGAATTAACTTACTACATTCTTTACATGGCGAAAGGGTAATATATAAGGTTGCTCCTTTACAAGACTGGGTTGAGTTAGCTACTTTTAAAATAGCATTTGCTTCGGCATGTAAAACATACCATTTTGTATACCCCTCTTCATCTTCGCAACAGTTTTCAAATCCACTAGGCGTTCCGTTATATCCATCAGAGATAATCATCCTATCTTTTACAATAATAGCACCTACCTTTTTGCGTTTGCAATGCGATAGCTTTGACCATTCGTTTGCCATTTGTAGATAGGCTTTGGCATATTTCAAATTTTTATTAGTCATAAGGGCGAAAGTAGGGTGTTTTGTGTAATTTATCGTTAAATTTTTACCAAAAAATACGGTCAATCATCATTTGTGTGGCAAAGCCAACTACTATGGCAGAGGTTACTAAAATCCAATCTCTACGACTTACATTAAAGGTTTTTTGAATAAAAATACCCAATAATAAAATAAATAACACAATAATAACTTGTGCCATTTCTACACCTAATGCAAATTCTAATAATGGGAAAAGCTTATTTTCATTTCTGCCCACCATCATTTTAAAATAATTGGAAAACCCTAATCCGTGTATTAACCCAAAAAAAAGTGCAAAAAGCAAATTTTGGTTATCTTTTCCTTGCGATGCTTTTTTTGCTGTTATAATATTTATAACCCCTGTTATAAAAATGGTAACAGGAATTAAAAATTCGACTAAATCTACTCGAACATTAATAATTTTATAAGCAGATAAAGCTAATGTAATAGAATGCCCAATCGTAAAAAGGGTAATAAGCCAAATAACTTTACGCCATTGCTTATATGTATATACACAAGCTAACACAATTAAAAATAAAATATGGTCGTATGCTAAAATATCTAATACATGAAACAAACCCATTTTTAAATAGAGAATAAAATCGTTCATCTGTTATAGTTATTTTATTTATATTTTTATTTGTCGATTTATTTGTTGATCTAAAGAAATAAATGTTTCGGTACGCGAAACCCCTTTAATTGTTTGAATATCTTTATTAAGCAAATGCATTAGGTCTTCGTTATTTTTACACATAATTTTAATAAAAATAGCATAATTACCAGTAGTATAGTGACTTTCAACAACTTCAGGAATCTCTTTTAACCGTTTAATTGCCGATGAATATAAACTAGATGAATCTAAAAAAACACCTACAAAAGCGGTAGTAGTATACCCTAGTGCCTTAGGGTTTAATATCATTTTAAAGCCATCTATTAAATCAGATTCTTCTAACTTTCGTAAACGTTGGTGGATGGCAGCACCTGAAATTCCTACTTCTCTAGCAATACTTAAAACTGGTGTACGTGCGTCATTAACTAATCGCTTGATAATAATTTTATCAATTCCGTCTATTTTTATTTTTTTCACTCTGTAGTTTTTATAATTTAACCATAAATCTAGGTTGCTCGATTTTAAAAATCGAGAAACATATAATTTTTTGTGAGAATTTGAAGTTTGAAAGGGATAAAGATAAAAAAAATAGCATATACAATTCGTATACGCTATTTTAATTTATTTTTTAAACAAAATTTATAGATTATGCTTTTATTTCAAAGTCTTCCATAAATTTAGTCGTATAGTTTCCGGCAACATAATCTGGATGATCCATTAATTGTCTATGAAACGGAATGGTTGTTTTTACCCCTTCAATGATAAATTCATCTAAAGCTCGTTTCATTTTATTAATTGCTTCTTCTCGAGTTTGAGCTGTAACAATTAATTTGGCAATCATAGAATCGTAATTTGGCGGAATCATATAACCTGCGTAAACATGTGTGTCCATACGCACTCCATGACCACCTGGAGCATGAAATGTAGTTATTTTTCCAGGAGCGGGTCTAAAGTTATTAAATGGATCTTCTGCATTAATTCTACATTCTATAGAGTGTAATTGCGGAAAATAATTTCTACCCGAAATAGGTACACCAGCAGCCACTAATATTTGCTCACGAATTAAATCGTAATCTACTACTTCTTCAGTAATTGGATGTTCTACTTGAATACGAGTATTCATTTCCATAAAGTAGAAATTACGGTGCTTATCTACTAAAAATTCTACCGTACCAGCTCCTTCATATTGTATATATTCTGCAGCGGAAACAGCAGCTTTACCCATTGCATTACGCAACTCGTCAGTCATAAACGGAGAAGGTGTTTCTTCGGTTAATTTTTGATGACGGCGTTGTACAGAACAATCTCTTTCTGACAAATGACAGGCTTTACCGTAAGAATCGCCCACAATTTGAATTTCGATATGACGAGGCTCTTCAATTAATTTTTCCATGTACATATCGTCATTACCAAAGGCTGCCTTAGATTCTTGTTTAGCAGACTCCCAAGCATTTTTTAATTCTTCGGGTTTCCAAACCGCACGCATTCCTTTACCTCCACCTCCTGCAGAGGCTTTTAACATTACTGGATAACCTGTTTCTTCTGCTAATTTTTCACACTCTTCAAAGCTTTCTATTACCCCCTCACTACCAGGCACACAAGGCACCCCTGCTGCTTTCATCGTTGCTTTGGCGTTGGCCTTATCTCCCATACGGTCAATCATTTCAGCAGTTGCTCCAATAAATTTAATACTATGCTCTTCGCACAGTTTAGAAAACTTAGCGTTTTCTGCTAAAAACCCATATCCTGGGTGAATAGCATCGGCATTCGTAATTTCTGCTGCTGCAATAATATTTGGCATTTTTAAATACGATTCGCTACTTGGCGCTGGGCCTATACATACGGCCTCGTCTGCAAAACGAACATGCAAACTTTCGCTATCTGCTTTTGAATATACAGCAACAGTTTTAATACCCATTTCTTTACAGGTTCTAATTACACGTAGTGCAATTTCACCTCTATTGGCTATCAATATTTTTTTAAACATAATTTTTTAGTTTAACTTAGAATTATCAGTTTTAGCATTACGTTAGCGAACTACTAAAATCTAAAATCTATCTATTAATTATGATGGGTCTACTAAAAATAATGGTTGATCAAATTCAACAGGAGAAGAATCGTCTACTAAAATTTTTACTATTTTACCAGATACCTCTGACTCTATTTCATTGAATAATTTCATGGCTTCTATAATACATACTGTATCACCTACATTAACTTGGCTATCTACCTCTACAAAATTAGGTTTGTCAGGTGATGGCTTGCGATAAAAAGTTCCGATTATAGGTGACTTTATGGTTATGTATTTAGATTCATCGTCAGTAGCAGATTCAGTATTGATAGGCGTAGTTGCAACGGGCTGAGCTGGAGCTATAGGCTGTGCCATAGGTGATGTGGCAATAGGACTAGCCGCCTGAATAATAGTAGTTTCTGGAGTTGCACTACCTGTTTTTATGGTAATTTTCACATCTTCCGTTTCTAATTTCACCTCACTTGCTCCGGATTTTGCTACAAATTTTATTAAACTTTGAATTTCTTTAATGTCCATAAATATTAAATTTATTAGTTATTATGAGTTGTATGCCCATTTTAAATAAATGGCTCCCCAAGTGAAACCACCACCAAAAGCGGCAAAAATTAAGTTATCTCCTTTTTTTAAGGATGTTTCGTAATCGGCAAGTAATAATGGTAATGTTGCCGAAGTTGTGTTGCCATATTTTTCGATGTTCACCATTACCTTAGATGGCTCTAAGCCTATTCTATTTGCGGTAGCTTCGATAATTCTATTGTTTGCTTGGTGTGGCACTAACCAATCAACATCTTCTTTTGTTAAATGATTTCTCGTTAATATTTTTTCTGAAACATCTGACATGTTAGAAACTGCAAATTTAAAAACTGTTCTTCCTTCTTGTCGCACAAAATGTTGCCCACTTTTTATGGTTTCTTCAGAGGCAGGTAATAATGAACCACCTGCTGCTATTTTTAAAAATTCGCGACCTATACCATCACTACGCAGGTACTCATCTTGAAGTCCTAAGCCTTCTGTATTAGGTTCAAATAAAGCTGCTGCTGCTCCGTCACCAAAAATAATACAGGTAGTTCTATCTGTATAATCAATAATAGACGACATTTTATCTGCTCCAATTAACAATACTTTTTTGTATCGTCCAGACTCGATATAACTTGCAGCGGTTGACATTCCATATAAAAAGCTAGAACAAGCCGCTTGTAAATCGTACGAGAAAGCGTTTATTGCCCCAATTTCTGAAGCCGTGTAAGCTGCTGTTGAGGCCACAAGTAAATCGGGTGTTGCAGTAGCAACAATAACTAAATCAATCTCTTCAGGATTGGTATTTGATTTTTTTATTAGTTCCTCAGCCGCTTTAATAGCCATATACGAAGTTCCTTTGCCTTCTTCTTTTAAAATTCTTCGTTCTTTTATTCCTGTTCTGGTAGTAATCCATTCATCATTGGTGTCTACCATTGTTTCTAACTCTTTATTGGTTAAAACATATTCAGGAACATATTTTCCTACTGCCGTAATAGCTGCAGTTGTTTTGGTCATAGTTGTTGTTTATTTGTTTGTCAATTCTTGTGTGTCTTGTAGAATTTGGGCGTTCAAATTAATGAAAATTATTTTAAACTTTTGATATAAAAACACAAAAAATCCCTCAAATAGAGGGATTTTTTGTGTTTAACAAAGTTTTTAGGCTTTTGCACCTTCAGTCTCTAATACGACTTGACCTCTGTAATATAATTTTCCTTCGTGCCAGTGAGCTCTATGGTATAAATGAGCTTCTCCTGTAGTTGGATCTTTAGCTATTTGTGGTGTAGAAGCCTTATAATGTGTTCTTCTCTTATCTCTTCTAGTTTTAGATATTTTTCTTTTAGGATGTGCCATTTTATGTCTTTTTATCTGTTAATAAATCCTTTAATTTATCCCATCTTGGGTCGGGTTGTTTTGCTCCCTTTTTTTTGTTGTTTACTTCTAATTCTTTTAATTTTTCTAAAGCAACCGAATCTGTTTTACCTTCTGCTATTTTAGGGCTTATCCTTTTTGCTGGTACTGCTAGCACAATCATTTCATAAATGTATTGCGCCACATTAATTTGATAAGCGTCATAAGGAAGTATTAAAATTTCTTCATTATCATCATTAAATTCAGGTCCAAATTTTACCACCAAAGATAACGTTGCCTCTATTTTTTGGTCGTAAAGCTCATTGGTAAGGTCACATGGAAGGGTAACGGTTCCATCAGCTACAAAATAAAGCTCCATTAAAGTGCTTTTTTTTGTTAGCGTTAGTGTAACATTTACGTCTGAATTTTCGAATTCGGTGTAATCAAATGCTTTAAAGAACGTAAGGTCAATTTGATATTGAAATGTATAATCCTTTTCTTTTAATCCTACAAAAGGGATGTTGAATTGTTTTAAGTCTTTCATTACCAATTATCAAATTGAGGGCGCAAAGATACAAAAAAATGTTTTTATACAACTTTTTACTTTAAAAAAGTGTTTTATACAACTTTTTTAGCAACTAATGGTTTTTTTGTTAGCTCTTTGTATTCTTTTCTTGTTTTAAAAATATTTATTGCTGCAAACAAAGCTTCTTTAAACGAAGTTGGGTTTGCAAGATTTTTACCCGCAATATCAAACCCTGTACCATGATCAGGAGAGGTTCTAATTTCAGTTAAACCAGCTGTGTAATTTACACCATTTCCAAAAGCCAAACTTTTAAATGGAGCTAAACCTTGATCGTGATACATTGCTAAAATTCCGTCGAATTGTTTGTAGGTTTCAGACCCAAAAAACCCATCTGCAGCGTAAGGGCCAAAAACTAATTTACCAGTTTCTTTAATTTGATTAATCGTTGGGGTTATCATTTCATTTTCTTCGTTACCTATTACACCGTTATCTCCGTTATGAGGGTTTAGCCCTAAAATTGCAATTTTGGGTTTATTTATTCCAAAATCTTGAACCAAAGCTGTATGCATAATTGCCACTTTTTCTTTAATTAGTTTAGGCGTTATCGTTGTTGCTACCTTAGCAATAGGAATATGCCCTGTTATTAAACCAACTCGTAATTTATTTGCCATCAAAATCATTAAACTATCTCCTTCTAAATTTGCTTTTAAAAATTCGGTATGCCCGGGGAAATTAAAATTTTTAGATTGAATAGTTTCTTTATTAATTGGTGCGGTAAGTAATACGTCAATTTTATTTTCTTTTAAATGGGTAACAGATGAAATTAGCGACTTAGCCGCATATTCACCAGCAATTTTAGTAGCCTTACCTAGCTCAATAGGCACTTCTTCTTTCCAAATATTTAATAAATTAACCTTATTATTACTTAGTTGTGCAATATTTGTAACTCCATTAATAGGTGTTTCTATTCCGAGAATTTTTTTATGATACGAAACCACTTTGCTTGAACCAAATAATACAGGGGTACAAAATTCTAACATTCGTTTATCTTGAAATGTTTTTAAAATAATTTCAATACCTATTCCGTTTAAGTCGCCTAAAGAAATACCTACAATAATTTTATCTGATTTATCCATTATTACATTTGTATTATTCTTACTTTTGAATACTACAAAAGTAACTAAAATTTAATGATATGTTTACGGGAATTATTGAAACCCTTGGGGTTATAACAAATATAGATAAAGATAAAGAAAATTTACACCTTACTATTAAAAGCACAATCGCTCCATCATTAAAAATTAATCAAAGTGTTGCTCATAATGGTATTTGTTTATCTGTAGTTTCTATCGAAAACGACGAATATATTGTTACCGCAATTAAAGAAACTATTGCAAAAACAGCTATTGGTGATTGGCAAGTAGAAGATGAGGTAAATCTTGAGCGAGCAATGGCATTAGGTGACCGATTAGATGGGCACATTGTTCAAGGGCATGTAGATCAAGTAGGCGTGTGTACAAATATTACATTTGAAAAAGGAAGTACGGTTTTTACTTTTAGCTATTTACCCACAAAAAACAATATAACGATTGAAAAAGGTTCAATTACAATAAATGGTGTGAGTTTAACGGTGGTAGAATCGAAAAAAAATGAATTTAGCGTTGCTATTATTCCTTTTACTTTAGCACATACAACTTTTAAACATGTAAAAATGAATACTCGGGTAAATTTAGAATTTGATGTAATCGGAAAATATGTGGCACGATTAACAAAACCTGAGTTGTTTTAAACAATTTTTAAATTTGACGTAAAACAACAACTTTAGTCTTCAGTAAAACCCCTGTCTATAGATATTTTTCTACCTGCTTCTTTTAATAGTTTTGAAGCATTTCCATCATCTCTATCATCTAATCTATTTATTCTCCCCATAATCGTTAACCCAGCAATTATTGTGCTAGAAAAATCAAAGATAGGTACTGAAATAGCTGTATAATCAGACAAAATACCTCCGCGACTTTGACTTATTCCTTTTTCCCTTATGTTCTTTAACATTTCTTGAATATCAGCTAAACCATTAGGAAAATTAGAGTTGTTTCCATTTAATTGAATCTCTTCAATTAACATAGGGTTTATAATAGTTTCTGGTAAATAAGCTGAAAAATTTTTACCTAAAGCAGAAGTTAACAACGGTAATACGCTACCAATACGCAAATCAAAAATAGTTTGACTAAAAGCTCCATCAACTCTATTAATAATTGTAGGACCTCTATTACCCCAAACCCCTAAAAAAACGGTATGACCTAAATCATGTGCTAATTCTTCCATTACTGGCTTACAAACAGCCATTAATCTTACCTGGTCTAAATATCCTAACCCTAATTTTAAGCAATAATTACCTAAACTATAAAACCCAGTACTTGTGTTTTGTTCTACAATACCTAAGTTTAAAAAACTCACTAAATAAGAGTGTATCTTACTCGGAGACAAACCACTACTTTCTGAAATCTCTTTTAAAGGTAGTGGTTTAGGTGATTTTAGAAGCACATCTAAAATTGAAAAACCAACATTAATGGATTGTATTCCGTTTTTTTTCTTCACTTTTTCCATAAAAATATGTTGGCAAATATACAGATTTAGTACTTACCAGACAGCAAAGCTCCTGCATTTGGAACTTTTGCCTCTAGATTAAGCTCTTTTAACATTTTATAAGTTGTACAAATTGCTGCTGTAATTACTGGTATTCCTACTTCATCTTGAACGGCTTGAACCGAAGGTAATGAAGGCATTTGCACACAAGCAGACAAAACAATAGCTTCAACACCATCAAGATTTAAATCTTTATAAATTGATTTTAAATTTTCTGGGTTTAATGCTGCCACTTCTAAATTATCTGCAACCTCTAAAGCAATATAATCTTTAACTACAAAATCTTGATCTTCAATATAATCAACTACCATTTTTGTAAGAGGCTTCATATATGGAGCTATTACAGCAATATTTTTAACCCCTAATGCTGTTAAACCTTCAACTAAAGCTCCTGCACTAGTTACTATAGGTGTAGGAAAACCATTTTCAACTGTTTTTTGATGTAATCTATCTTGTGAAACGCAATGATATCCCTTACCCATAGCCATAATTGCTACTAAACAAGCGTATCCCATCACATCAACTTGTGCATCTGAAAGCTCAGTAGCACAAACATCAGAAGCAGCATCCATAGCTGCTAATTCTTCTTTCGTTACTTTTTTCATTCTCATTCTAGCAGAATGAAACGTAAATCGTTCTGGCAAAATATCTTCTCGATTTCTAAACATTGCAGGAATTTCTGTTTCCATCGTTACGTTAGAACTCGGTACTATTTGACCTATTCTGTATAGTTTTTTCTTACTCATAACTACCCTTTAACAATATAATTACGTAAAGTCCCTATTTTTTCGATTGAAACTTCAACAGTATCTCCTGGAATCATCCATTCTTGTGGCTCTCTACCCGCACCAACACCTGCAGGAGTTCCTGTAGCTATAATATCTCCTGGCTCTAAAGTCATTCCTTCACTAATATCTTCAATAATAGCATTTACATTAAATAGCATATACTTTGTATTTCCATTTTGCTTTTCGACACCATTTACTTTTGTTATTATTTGTAAGTCATGCGGATTTGTAAGTTCATCTGCAGTAATAACACAGGGTCCCATTGGC
This sequence comes from Tenacibaculum sp. UWU-22, assembly GCF_041021355.1. NCBI lineage: Bacteria > Pseudomonadati > Bacteroidota > Flavobacteriia > Flavobacteriales > Flavobacteriaceae > Tenacibaculum > Tenacibaculum sp. UWU-22. Next base: position 778,664 of record NZ_JBFNGP010000001.1, read on the forward strand.
GCATAAGTATCTTGCCCTTTAGAAACAATCCATTGCCCAGAACGGCGACAATCTCTAGCACTAATATCATTAATAATTGTGTAACCAAAAACATAATCTAATGCATCTTTTTTATCAACCTGCTGTGCTCTTTTGCCCATAACAACAGCTAACTCACCTTCCCAATCCATCTGTTGAGTTATATTAGCAATATGTTTAATCGAATCGTTTGGACCAATTACAGCAGTAGGTGGTTTTGCAAAAATTACACATTTTTGAGGTAATTCTTTAGAGGTGTCTAACGAGCGAGCTGATTCAGCTACATGTTCGGTATAATTTAAACCTATCCCAAAGATATTCTTTCTTGGTCTTGGAATTGGAGCAGTAATAATTGCATTTGCATACGGAATACTAATTCCTGCTAATAAATATGTTTCAATTGTTTTTAATTTTTCTGCTACAGCCTTTACAGCAATTGATCCCATATCAATAAACTCTAACATTGTAGAAGGCAAATCTAACTTAATACTTTCACCTAATAATTCCATATCAATAATTAGGTTTTGATGAACGATTCCTAGTCTAATTTCAGCTTCTATATTCTCTCTATAACTTACTAATTTCATTGTCTAATTTTATTTATGATGTTATTTTTTGATGTCCTTCAGGATGTTCTTTTTCTTGATAATAATCTAATTTTTCAATGGTTGGCAAATCATTAAAATTGAATAGGTATAACTCTTCTGTTTCAGATGTGTTAACAAACTCATGATACAACCAAGAAGGGATACAAAACATATCTTTTTCTTTGAAATCATATCTTTTCCCATTAATAATTACAGCACCTTTCCCCATAGCTACTTGAAACATAAATGAACCTGTATGTTTGTGAGCTTTAGTATGCATTTTAGGTGGCAACATTTGCATACTTGCTCCCATTGTTTGCATTGGGTGACCTCCTGTTAAAGGGTTTGAATAACGCATTAAATAACCATCAAACTCACAAGGCTCACTAACCTTTGCCATGTTTTGTAAAGCTTTTTGTGTTGTTTTCCAAGGATAACGAAACATCGGAGAATACGGTTTATCCCATTTTTTATCCATTGGAATTACACCTGCTTCAGAATACCTATTAGGCGAATAATTTCTTGGCACTACCTCTTCTTGCCCTCCCGTTTCTTCAGCTAAAACGCCATAATCATTTGCCTCCAGAGCATTAGCAAGTGGTATGTCTAAACCGTCCATCCAAATACATGTTTCTCCATCTTTAGCAACCCCATGTTCATGCCACACTCCATTGGGAGTAATTACAAAATCTCTAGCTTCTAAATCAATTTTATTACCATCTACAATAGTATAGCCTTTTGACCCCTCCATTATAAAACGTAAAGCTGCGGCAACGTGTCTATGTGCTGGTGTAAACTCACCTGGCTGCGTTATTTGAACCCCTGCATACAACCAACCTACAGCCGCTTTTTCCTTAATTCTATTCTTATTCTGAAGATACACAACACGTCTACCAGCCTCGCCAGGGGTTACTAATCGTGCTGCTTCTAAAACATATGGTCTTAACTTCTCATAATCCCAAAACATAGGTGCAGAGATAGTGTGTGGCTCCCAAGGCTCTATATCATTAGCTACTGTCCATAAAGCACCTGTATCCATAGATTGTAAATCTGAATAATATTTATCCAGCTCATCAGTATTTTTTACACGAGATCTTCCGTATATATCATTGCTTTTATTTTCCATAATAAATATATTTGTTTAAATTATTCTTTAAAATTTATTGCTTTAATAGGTTTGTTATTTACTCTTAAATCAAAAATATCGAAACGATTATAATGCCCAATAATATCATGCATTTGCTTTGGCTGAATACATTCTGTTAAATCAATATCTGCATATACTATTCCGTCATCATCAATTAATGAATCTCCTATAACTTGCCCATTTGGATCTAAAAAACCTGTAAATGTACTATTCTTCCTTTCAAACAACTCCCTACAATCTGGAGCCTCCTTTTCAAAAAATTGTATAATTTCTTCTGAAATTGTCGAGCACGACACAATTGTAAAAAGCTTTCCTTCAAAAGAATGTGCTGCTGCTCTAATTTTAATAGCCTCAGACATATTATAAGTAGTTGGTGCTACCGGCAACCCTATATAATTAGCTATATGAACTAATTCACCTTGCGCTAAAAGCGTAAATCTTGCTAATGTATTCGTATTTTCACCACATGCTAAAGTTCCTAACGGCCCCACTGAAGTATCATACACTTTTAAAGAAGAACCATCACCTCCCGTCCATGTTAACTTCTCTGCCCAAGTGGGAACTAATTTTCTGTGTTTACCCATCAACTCTCCTTTATCAGAAATAATTAGGTTAGTATTATACAAAACCCCCGCTTTTATAGGGTCTTTTTCATTCACTCCTATAACAACATTACAACCACACTCTCTAGCCGTTTCAAACAAAGGTCTTAATTCTTTATCATCAACAAACACAGAGTTCAAATACAACTCTTTAAACCACTTACTACCTTGTACTGGGTTAAGAATCCAATTCCAATACGGATATGCACACACAAAAACTTCTGGAAAAGCAACTAACTTCGCACCATTTGAAGACACTTCTCTTATAATTTTACAGGCTTTTTCTACAGTAGCCTCAACATTAAAAAAAACAGGACTAGTTTGTACTGCAGCTACTTTAAATTTTTTCATTTCTCGCATATCATAAATTATTTTACAGTTCAAAAATATGAAAAATAATTCAATATTTACGAATTTTAATTTTTTATTATTTTTCTAAAAATATTATAAGTTTTATTTTAAAAAACATAACTACTTGTTTATTAGATATTTAAATGGCTTTTAGGTGATAAATTATCTGTTATAAAAAATATTTTTTTTACATTATTGATGAATTTATTTTAATATTACTGAAATAATATATATATTCGTGTCATATTTATTAATATTAGAGATACAATTTAAAAATCTTAAAAACTTTTATACCTATGATACACTTAAAAGATAAAGTATGCATTATTACAGGTGGCGCAGCCTCTATTGGCTTGGAGATTAGTAAAAAACTAATCGATTTAGGCTGTAAAGTTGCAATTGCAGCTAGATCTCCCGAAAAAGGCAAAAAAGCAGAAGCATCACTAGGTAAAAATGCACTATATATTAAAACCGACATTGGTGTAGACGAAGATTGCAAAAACTTAATCGAGAAAACGATTGAAGCGTTTGGCAAAATAGATGTACTTATAAACAATGCATGTTCATATGGAGACGAGGGTGCTAAAACCACACGCGAAGTTTGGTTGCAAACCTTAAATATAAATGCTGTATCTGTTGCTATATTAGGTGAAATGGCAAGACCACACCTAAAAGCTTCAAAAGGCAATATAATTAATATAGGTTCTGTATCAGGGGTATTCCCACATATAGAACGCTGGGCCTATCCCGTTTCTAAAGCAGCTATGCTGCATTTAACCAAGACACAAGCTGTAGAATATGCCCAAGATAAGATTCGTGTCAACATGATACGCTTAGGACATATTTGGTCTGATCCGTTTGAAGGATTGACAGGAGACGACAGAGCTCACGCAAATAAAGTATCTGAACCTTATAATTTAATGAATAGAGTTGCGGATGGCGAAGAGGTAGCTAATACTGTAGCATTTGTAGCTTCTAGTGCTGCATCTTACATGACTGGCTGCGAAACAGTTGTTGATGGAGGTTATAGCGCAATGGGACCCGAAGGGCACACCCCATTATTTCCATTATTAGCTAAATAATTAGGATCATGAAAAAAACACAAACAGAGTTACCAATATTTCTGCACATTGATCACACTGGATTAATCGTTCCTAATTTAAATGAAGCAAGCAGATTCTATTGTGAAGCATTTGGTGCCGAAGAATTATATGGATTGAGCCCATGGTGGTCAATTCTTTAATTCAGGGTTTCCTCAATTTATAAATATAGAAAAAGAATAGATGAGGCAGAAAGTTTTAGAAAAGCCTAAAACCAACAGATCATTATCCAAATGGATATAATAGTTTAAATCTTAAATAAAAAATAGTTAATAATTTAAAATAACAGTAATGAAAAAAATACTAATTATTGGGGCTGGACAATCGGGCCTTCAAACAGGTATAGGTTTAGTCAAAGCTGGCTTTGATGTAACCATAGTAACAAATAGAACTGCCGAAGAGGTTGAAAAAGGCAGAATTTCATCTAGTCAATATATGTTTGATATGGCTTTACAAAATGAGCGTGACTTAGGTATTGAGTTTTGGGGAGATGATGAAAATTTACAAGGTCATTCGGTTGGATTAGCTGTAGCCAATCCTGAAAACCCCTCAGAGACAGCTATAAACTGGGTAGGTAATTTAACCTCTGGTAAAGCTATTGGTCTATCGATAGACCAACGTGTGAAGTTTCCAAGATGGATGAAAGAATTTGAAAAATTAGGCGGAAATCTTATCATTCATGACGCTGATGTTCAATATATAGATAAGTTATCGGCAGATTATGATCTTACCATCGTTGCTGCAGGTAAAGGAGATATTGTAAGAATGTTTGAAAGAGATGATGAAAAATGCATGTATGATAAGCCTATGCGTGCATTAGGACTTACCTATGTAACTGGTATGAAACCAAACAAAAACCCAGGGGTGCGTTTTAATCTGATACCTACCGTAGGCGAATACTTTGTGTTTCCAGCATTAACTACAACAGGATATTGTGAAATAATGGTATTTGAAGGAGTGCCAGGTGGACCAATGGATTGTTGGGGAGACGTAAAAACACCTGAAGAACACCTTGCAAAAAGTAAATGGATAGTAGAAACTTTTGCTCCATGGGAAGCTCATAGAATCAAAGATATTCAACTTACGGACGACAACGGTATACTAGCAGGCAGATTTCCTCCTACGGTAAGAAAGCCTGTAGCTACACTACCTTCAGGAAGAAAAGTATTAGGTATAGCCGATGTAGTAGTGGTAAATGATCCTATCACAGGACAAGGATCTAACAATGCATCAAAATGTTCTAAAATATACCTAGATTCTATCATCGCCAACAAAGACAAAGAATATGACGAGACTTGGATGCAAAAAACATTTGATGAATATTGGAAGTATGCCGAGTTAGTAACGCTATGGACCAATACGCTATTAGGTCCACCACCACCATACGTATTAAATGTGTTAGGAGCTGCAGGTCAGATACCTTCTTTAGCTGACACCATCGCAGATAACTTTAGTGACCCCACTAAGTTTTTCCCTTGGTGGTTAGATGAAGAAAAGGCTAATAATTTAATAAAAGAAAAAGCTCAAGTTAGTTAAATATATAAATATGTCTGAAGAAAAAATAAAATTTAGAAATTCATGCGGTGCCTTTGCAACTGGTATTACAGTAATAACTTCAAAGTTTAATGATAATATTTCGGGTATGACTGCAAATGGCTTTATGTCAGTATCATTAGAACCACCACTCATTGCCGTTTCTATAGGTCTAAAACAGAATATGCATGAAACGATAATGCGGTCAAATGTTTTTGGAGTGAGTATTTTAGATCATAACCAAGAAAATATTAGTAACCATTTTGCTGGTAAACATAATCCTGATCTTCAAATTGAATTTAGTGAAAGTAACGGAATACCATACCTAACTGACAATCATGCCTATTTTTTGGCAAAAGTGGTTTCAAAACACAAAGAAGGTGATCACACCATTTTTATAGGAGAAGTGCTAGAGCACGGTACTAATGATAAAAATACCCCTTTATTATTTTATAAAGGAAATTATAAAAAAATCAATCATAAACAATGAAAATTACAGTTATAGGTGGTGGTCCTGGAGGTTTATATTTTTCCATTCTAACTAAAAAACGAATACCAAATGCTCAAATTGATATCTATGAGCAAAACAAACCCGATGATGCTTTTGGTTTTGGCGTGGTGTTTTCTGACGAAACATTAAGTGAGTTTTTATCATACGATGAACGCTCTTATGAACTAATAAGAAATAGTTTTGCATATTGGGACGATTTAGACGTTGTAAGAGACGGCGAAGCAGTTAGAATTGAAGGTAATGGCTTCTGTGGATGCTCAAGAAAAACACTATTATTATTACTGCAACAACGTTGCAAAGAAGAAGGCATTAACCTTCATTTTGAAACACGAATTGATGACCTCTCTCAATTTTCAAATAGTGATATTATTGTTGCTGCAGATGGTATTAATTCAGGTATACGCAAACAATACGAAAAAGAGCTTGGCACAGAAGTCACTATGATGAAAAATCGTTTTATCTGGTGTGGCTCAACAAGACCTTTAGATGCTTTTACTTACTTTTTTAAGAATACTAAATACGGTGCATTCTGCGCCCATACTTATCAGTATGAAAAAGGTAAAAGCACATGGATTTTTGAGTGCTCTCCTGAAACTTACGAAAAAGCAGGTTTTGAAGAAAAAAACGAAGAAACATCTGTTGCAATATTGAAAGAACTTTTTAAAGAAGAATTAGATGGTCACGATTTAATTACCAATCGTTCTTGGTGGAGAAGTTTTCCTCATGTTTATAATAAAAATTGGCATTATAAAAATATTGTTATATTAGGTGATGCAAAAGCAACAGCACATTATTCTATTGGTTCTGGTACAAAATTAGCCATGGATTGTGCTATTGGCTTATCAGACGCTGTTGTAGAAAACCCAAACAATATTCAAAAAGCATTTGATAAATATGTAAACACACGCCGAAATATTGTTGACATGATTCAACATGCTGCCGATGTTTCGTTACAATGGTTTGAAAACATAGATAGACATATGAAATTAGATTTCGACACTTTCAGTTTCAGTACTATGTCGCGTAGTAAGAAAATTACTATTGAAAATCAAGCCCGTAGAGATAAAGCTTATGCCGATAGAATTATTAAAAACTTCAACAAAAAAGCAGGTTCTAAAGATTTAAACACACCACCAGCATTTACACCTTATTCTATTGGAAATGTAGCATTACCAAACAGAGTTGTAATGAGCTCAATGGGGCAATACAATTCTGAAGACGGTATGCCATCCGATTGGGATTTGGTACACTATTCTTCACGAGCAGTTGGCGGTGTAGGGTTGTTATTTACAGGTATGGCAGCCATATCGCCCGAAGCTCGCCTTACCCCAAAAGATTATGGTATTTGGAATGATGCCCAAGTGGCAGAATGGAAGAAAATCACTGATTTTATCCATGCCAATACCGATTCAAAAATAGGTATTGAAATTGGTCACGCAGGTAGAAAGGGTGCAGTTAAGCCTTATCAATTTAATGAACCCCTGACATCTGGCGGATGGGACCTAATATCGGCGGATGCCATTCCATTTAAGACTGGTTTTCCTACACCAAAAGCCATGGATGTCAAGGATATGGAGAATATTAAAACACAATTTGTAGATGCTGCCAAACGTGGTGTTAAGGCAGGTTTTGATGTGATTGAGTTACAAATGCACAATGGATTTTTATTGGCATCGTTCTTATCTCCTTTAACCAACCAACGCAAAGATGATTTTGGTGGAGCTATAGAAAATAGAGCTAAGTACCCATTAGAAGTAGTTACCGATATTATTAAAAATATTGGAGAGACACCGCTGATTGTTAAACTGAATGTTGAAGACTGGAGCGAAGGCGGCATTACCAAAGAAGATGTAGAGTATGTATCCCTTCAATTAAAAGCATTAGGCGTCGCCATGATTGATGTCAACACAGGCAACACGGTTCCTAATCAAAATCCTCGCATGGGTAGAATGTGGCAAACACCCTATTCTGAATGGATTAAAAATAGTATAGATATACCTGTAATAACCACAGGTAGAATAGAAACCATAGACCAAGTAAATACAGTGCTTCTCAATCACCGCGCTGATTTGGTAGCCTTGGGTAGAACATTGTTAATCAACCCATACTTTGTGTTGCAAAGTAAGGCATACGAACAATACAATACTGGCAATTGGGAGCAGGCAGGAATTCCTCAACCTTATTGGGCTGGTGCTGAATTATACTATATCAAATCGCGCAAGGATAGAGAGGAGTTTGAAGATATGAAACGAAAGCTAAAACCAAAGTCGCATCAAAATAAATAACATAAAGGCAGTATTCTATAATGAATGTAGATAAGTTGAAGAATTAATTTTAAAATTATATTATCATGGTAAATATACAAGAAGCCTTAAAAGGCAGTAAAATCGTTGATTTATCTCATACCTTGAATGAATCATTCCCAACCTTACAGCTACCTCCCGAATTTGGACAAGGTGCGCCATTTAAGATCACTAAAATATCAGAATATGATGAAGCGGGGGGCAATGCTTGGTATTGGAATAATTTCTCTTGTTGCGAACATACAGGTACGCATTTTGATGCCCCTGCCCACTGGGTTACGGGCAAAGATTATCCTAATAATTCAGTAGACACTATACCTGTCGACAATTTTATTGCACCCGCATGTGTAATTGATTGTTCTAAAGAAGTAGCAAAGACTCCTGAGTTTGTTTTAACCCCCGAATTTATTCAAAAATGGGAAAAAGAAAATGGCGAGATTGAATCTGGTTCATGGGTTTTATTCCGAACTGATTGGTATAAAAGAGGCTTAGGTTCTGAATTTATGAATATTCAAGAAGATGGATTAGCACATACCCCGGGACCCTCTAAAGAAGCCGTAGAATATCTAATTTCTAAAGACGTGATGGGATTTGGAGTGGAGACTATCAATACCGACTCTGGAATGTCGTTTACATGGGAAATGCCATTACCTTGCCATACACTAATGCACGGTGCTGGCAAATATGGTCTACAATGTTTAAAGAATTTAGATAAATTACCTGCCAAAGGAGCTGTAATAATAGCAGCACCCTTAAAGATTGAACATGGTTCTGGCAGCCCACTTAGGGTATTAGCAATGATACCTTAAGCATAATAATAAACAGGTAAAAAAATTACCGAGTAAAAACACAATTTTTCTCAAAAGGCAAAAAAATAAAATCTTAGAAAAAAAATAAAAATATATTATTTTTAGTAAATCATGGCAGAAAGAAGTTTTAAACACGAAGTAGAAAAATTAAGAATAGGTAAAGGCGAAATATTTTATGGCGAAGGTATTTTAGCCGTTACCAAAGCTCTATTAGAATGTGGTGTTGGTTATGTTGGTGGCTATCAAGGCTCTCCTATTTCTCATTTAATGGATGTATTTGCAGATGCCGATCCCCTTTTAAAAGAACTAGGTGTGTATTTTGAAAATAGTGCATCCGAAGCAGGTGCAGCCGCAATGTTATCAGCATCGGTAATGTACCCTGTTCGCGGTGCTGTAACGTGGAAATCAACAGTAGGTACAAATGTAGCTTCAGACGCTTTATCAAACCTATCTTCATCTGGAGTAACAGGTGGAACGGTTATTATTATTGGTGAAGATTATGGTGAAGGCTCTAGTATTATGCAAGAGCGTACACATGCATTTGCTATGAAATCACAAATGTGGTTAATTGACCCACGACCAAGTTTAGAGAATATTGCAAAATTTACCGAATTAGCTTTTGAGCTTTCTGAAGCTAGTAATACACCCGTATTTTTAGAATTACGTGTACGTTCTTGCCACATGTATGGTCAATTTGTAGCAAAAGACAATAAAAAACCTAAATACACCTTAGCGGATGCACTTAACAACCCTATTAGAGATGTAGATAGAATTGTACTACCACCTGCGTCATTTAAACAAGAACAAGACAAAATAAATCGCCGTTTGCCTAACGCCATAAAATTCATTAAAGACAATAAAATGAATGAATTTTTAAATGGTGAGCGTGAAGATATTGGCATTATTGTACAAGGTGCATTATTTAATAATTTAAACAGAGCGTTAGTACGTTTTGGGTTATCTGACCATTTAGGAAATGTAAAAGTACCGATATATGTAATGAATGTTACTTACCCTGTGGTAGAAGATGAAGTTATTAAGTTTTGCTCTGGAAAACGAGCTGTTTTAATGATTGAAGAAGGACAACCAAACTATATAGAACAAAGCATTGGTTTACAATTATTTAAAAACAAATCAAATACTGAATTACACGGCAAAGATATACTACCAATAGCTGGTGACTATACTATTGGAAAAATTGAAGAAGGTTTAACTAAATTCTTCAATTTATACGACAATAAAGTTGAGTTTCAACCTCCCGAAGGAATAATTCCTATTACAAAGGAAGATACTAAGCAATTAGCTGAATCTGTTCCTGTTCGTCCCGCTGGATTCTGTACAGGATGTCCTGAAAGGCCTATTTTTGCTGCATTAAAATTGGTTCAAGAAAATTTAGGAGACTATCATATTTCAGCTGACATTGGTTGTCATTTATTTTCCATTTTACCTCCGTTTAACGTAGGTGCAACTACTATGGGATATGGTTTAGGTGCGGCATCTGCATCTGCATTTAACATGAACAACAATAACGATAAAGATCAAAAACGTGTTATCTCAATTATGGGCGATGGTGGTTTTTGGCATAACGGATTAAATTCTGGTATTTCAAATGCTGTATTTAATAAAAGTGATGGATTAACTATTATTGTTGATAATAACTATGCTGCTGCTACAGGAGGTCAAGACGTTCCTTCATCTCGATTCAACAATATTTTACGAAAAATTAACAACCCAATAGAAACAGCTGTAAGAGGTGTTGGAGTAAAACATATTGATTTTATTGACAATACCTATAATGTCGATAAAATGGTAAAAACAATTACCAAAGCATTAACCAAAAAAGAAGAAGGCCCAAAGGTTATTATTGCTCAATCAGAATGTATGCTTAATAAGCAACGTAGAGATAAGAAAGAAAAAAAGAAAAATTTAGAAGCTAAAAAGCGTGTTGTTAATGAGAAGTTTGGGGTTGATTCTAAAGTTTGTACCGGCGACCATGCCTGCATGCGCTTATCGGGCTGTCCCTCTTTAACTCTAACCTATAGTAAAAACCCTTTGCGGGAAGACCCAATTGCTACCATTGATCAATCATGTGTTGCATGTGGCAATTGTGGTGAAGTAGCAGAAGCCGCTGTACTATGCCCTTCATTTTACAAAGCGCAAGTGGTTAAAAACCCTTCTAGTTATGAAAAGATAAAACATAAAATTAAAAAAAGAATATTTACATTTTTACAAAATCGTAGAGAACACAAAAGACAATTAGCATAAATGAAAATTACTTATAAACCAACTGAACCTATAAAAATAGCATTACTAGCAGTTGGCGGTGATGGTGGAGGTGTATTAACCGGATGGATTACCAAACTAGCAGAAGATAATGGATACTGGGCACAATATACTTACATTGCAGGCGTTGCACAACGTACTGGCGCAACAGTTTATTATATTGAATTATTTCCGTTAAAAAAACTACAAAAAGATGGCAAATTAACTACACCCATACTTTCTCAAATGCCCGCGCCACAAGATGTTGATATTTTAATGGCCACAGAATTAATGGAAGCAGGTCGGTCTATACAAAGAGGCTTTGTTTCTAAAAAAACAACTATGATTTTTTCTACCAATAGAAATTTAGCTATTCGTGAAAAAGAAAATGCAGGAGATGGTATTGCCGATGGTGAAAAAATCTTTGAAATGACCGATAAATATGCTAAAAAGAGCCTTTTTGGAAACCTAAAATTAATTGCCACCAAAAATGGTAGTATTATTTCTTCAAGTTTGTTTGGAGCATTAGCAGCAAGTAATACCCTTCCGTTTAAAAAAGAAGATTATATAAAAGTTATTCAATCTGGAGGAAAAGGAATTAAACAAAGCGTTAATTCTTTTAATGAGGCCTATCAATATGTAACAGATTTTATTGCGCAACCTAAACCTTATAATGCCGATTTACAGCCTGCTCAATTTGAGAAAATACCCTACAGCTCTGAATCAGAAAAATTAAATGAAATAATATTCGATATTAAAAAAACGATCCCTAAAGAAGTACAAGATATTGCTTGGTATGGTGCAAATCACTTAATCGATTTTCAGAGTTTAAAATACGCTAAAGACTATCTAGAAAAAGTAAAAGATTTTATTAAGGTAGACTCCCCTGAAAAAGGGTACAAATTAAGTCAGCAAGTAGCAAGATATTTAGCCACTGGTATGGCTTATGATGATTTAATATTTGTAGCTGATGAAAAAACTAGAAAATCTCGCCAAAAAGAAGTTTACCAGCAAGTAGGAGCAAAAGATGATGAGATTGTTAATACCTTAGATTATTTGCATCCTGGTTTTGAAGAAGTAACAGGCTTTTTACCCGTTAAACTAGGAAAACGACTTGCAAAAAGCGAAAAATGGAGGAACCGTTACAACAAATATCTCGATAAAGATAGACGAATGCACTCAACACGTTTTTTCAACTTTATTATGCTCTATACTATGGGAGGATTACGCGGCTGGCGTTTAAAAACATTACGCCATCATGAAGAAATGGAAAACATAAATAGTTGGATTGAAAGAATGAAACAAGTTGTAACTATAAATTATAATTTAGCTGTTGAGTTGGCAAATTCATATAGGCTTAAAAAAGGATATGGTGATACTTATGAACGCGGACATTCAAAATTTGCAATGATTAATAAATATGCTATTGAAAATAGTAACATACCTAATATTGATGAAAATATAAGTCATATTATTTCGTATGCTTTGCAAAATCACAACACCGCAGAAACAAAAAAACTGATAGAAGAACTAGGTTAAAAATAATAAACATGAATACATATCACACTATATTTATAGGGGGAGGAATCAATAATTTGGTTTGCGCTACTATATTAGCAAAATCTGGCAAAAAAGTATTGATTATAGAACGAAGTAAATTTTTAGGAGGATGTATTCGTAGTGAAGAAATTGAGGGCTGTATAATCGACACCCTGTCTACTGCGTATCCGTTATTTGTAACCTCACCTGCCTATAACGAATTAAAAGTAGACCTAGATGCCGAAGGTATTGAATTTTGCACAACAGAAACACCAACTGGTACTATTTTATCAGACAAAAGTTATGCTCTCATAAAAACAGACAGAGAAAAAAATAGAGCAGACTATAATAATTTAAGCAGTAAAGATGGTGATAAATTTAGAGATGAAATAGGATTTATTGAGCAAAATGCTGATTTTTTATTTTCATTTCTAGGTAAAGAACTAGTAACATTTTCAATGGCTAAATACATAGTTAAATACGTCTGGAAAACAGGTATAAAAGACACTCTTGACAAAGTGGGTGCATTTACATCAAATGTTAGAAACGATTTGCCAAAACACTTTAATGGAAAAGAATTACAAGCTACTTTAGCTCCTTGGGTATTACATACAGGGTTATCACCTGATAGTCCGTTTTCGGCAACAATGGCAAAAATTGTAGCATTTACTATAGAGTTGGTTGGTTTGCCAATGGTAAAAGGCGGAAGTTATAAAATTGTGGAGGCTTTTAAAAATATCATTGAAAAAAATGGAGGAGAAATACAACTTGAACAAGATGTAGAGGAAATATTAGTCAACACAAACGCAACTGTTTCTGGTGTAAAAACAGGTATAAAAACATACAATGCTAAAAATGTAGTCGCAAGTATTACCCCAACACAGTTATATGGGCGATTGTTAAAGTTTTCAACCAAGATTCCTAAAAAAGTAAGTGAAGACGCCAATAACTACAAGTATGGCATGGGAAACATGCAAATTCATATAATAATGAATGAAGCTCCTAAATGGTATGATAAAAATTTATCAAAAGTAACTTATGCACATTTATCTGACGGAATTAACGATGTTGCTGAAGCTTGCACACAAGCAAAAAACCAAGAATTGCCAGCAAAATGTACTATTGCCATTGGGCAGCCTACAGCAACCGACCCAAGCAGGGCTACAGATGGCAAGCATGTACTTTGGATTCAATTACCTGAATGTCCAAATTTCCCAAAAGCAGATTCATCAGGTGAGTTATCGCACTTGTGTAAAGGTGAATGGACTGAAGAATTAAGAGAAGCCTACGCTGATAAAATCATTCATAGAATTAGTGACTATATTAGTAATATAAAATCAGCAACCATTGCCCGTAAAGTAATTTCACCGAAAGATTTGAGTCAGTTAAACATCAATTTAGTAAATGGTGACCCTTATGGAGGACTATGCGAAATAGAACAATATCTTGTATTTAGACCTTTAAAATCAACTAAAAATCATACAACACCTATTAAAAACCTATATCACAGCGGTGCTTCTACGCATCCAGGACCCGGTCTAGGAGGAGGTGCTGGTTTTTTAATTGCACAACATTTAAAATAAACACTATATTTTATAAAAAATAAATAATGCTTTTCACAAAAGAACAATTAGTACGTTTTGAACACTGCGATGCTGCTGGCATTGTATTTTATCCTCGTTTTTTTACAATGTTAAATGGTTTGGTCGAGGATTGGTTTAGAGAATCTTTAAACTTTCCGTTTGAAGAAATGCACAATAATAGCGGTATACCTACAGTAGATATTAAAACACAATTTAAGTCTCCTGCAAAAATGGGACAGATACTAACTAAATCATTATGGATTAAAAAATTAGGAGACTCATCATGCACTTATGAATATCACTTTAAAGTTGATGAGCGTATTGTGTTAGAAGGAGAAGGAACAATTGTTTTTGTAAATCTAACAGCAAAAGGAATTAAGCCTAAAAACTGGGGTGAATTACGTAGTAAAATGGAACCTTTTTTGAGATAAAAAATATCTTTATAATACCTAAATACTTAATAAATTATACTCTAAAAATATTATTTAGGTCGTTCAACTTTAAAAAAACCATCTTTCATTCTAGTATAATAGTCTCCTCCTGCTCTCGCTACTAAATCTATTTTTGTTTGGTCTATTCTGCTTTTATCATCTAAAACAGTTTCAGAAAAATGCATTTTAATCACTTCACATATAATAAGATTTCCTGCAATACTCCCATATCCTAAATGAACAACTTCTTTTACTTTACATTCAAAATGTACGGGTGACTCTTTAACTCTAAAAGGTTTTACTATATCAGATGCTAGTTTTGTAAAACCTACTTCATCAAATTCACTAACCCCTTTTTCAAAACTAAAACTAGCGTCTGAAGTTTTTTGAGTAATATTATAATCAACAACATTGATTACTATTTCTTTAGTTGCTATAGCGTTTTCTAATGTATGTTTTTGTGAACCATCGACATTTAAAACAGGAGATAAAATTAGAATTGGTGGGTTTGCGCTAAAAACATTAAAAAAACTAAACGGTGCTAAATTCGGGTTCCCATTTTCATCTACTGTACTTGCTAATGCAATTGGTCTTGGTGCAATAGCCGAAGTTAAGTAACCATAGGTTTTTTTTTCGCTAATTTCTTTTGGATCTAATGAATACATTCTTTTAATTTAATTTTACACCTTACTTATTCGAGAATAAGCAAAAACAAAAAACCGCAACTATTACACGAAGTATAAAGTTACGGTTTTTTCGTTGTAGCGAGGACTGGACTCGAACCAGTGACCTTCGGGTTATGAGCCCGACGAGCTACCTACTGCTCTACCTCGCGATTTGGACTGCAAATATACAGCATTTTATTAGTTTACACCAAATTTTAAACTACTTTTTTTATTTAAAAACTATTTGTTACTTTTTTATAGCAACATCAAATAAAAAGTTACTTTTGTTTATATGACACATAAAGCAGGCTTTGTAAATATTATTGGTAATCCGAACGTAGGAAAATCAACACTAATGAATGCGCTAGTCGGTGAAAAATTATCGATTGTAACCTCAAAAGCGCAAACCACTCGACACCGAATTTTAGGAATTGTTAATGGTGAAGATTATCAAATTATTTTTTCTGATACTCCTGGAATTATTAAACCCGCTTATGCATTACAAGAATCGATGATGGATTTTGTAAAATCAGCTTTTGAAGATGCTGATGTGCTCATATATATGGTAGAGGTTGGCGAAAAAGAACTTAAAGACGACACTTTTTTTAATAAAATTATTCACAGTAAAATTCCTATAATTTTATTGTTAAATAAAATAGACTTATCATCTCAAGAAGAGGTCGATACTAAAATTAACTATTGGCGAAAAAAAGTGCCTAACTCATTTGTATATGTTATTTCAGCTCTTGAAAAATTTAATGTCGAAACCGTTTTTTACAAAATTATAGAGCTGTTACCCGATGCGCCTCCTTTTTACCCAAAAGATCAGTTAACCGATAAACCTGAACGGTTTTTTGTTAACGAAAAAATTCGCGAAAAAATTCTACAACACTATAAAAAAGAAATACCCTACTCAGTAGAAGTAGAAACCGAAAGTTTTATTGAAGAAAATAACATTATTAAAATCCGCTCTGTAATTATGGTTGAACGAGACACCCAAAAAGGAATTATTATTGGGCATAAAGGAAATGCTATAAAACGATTAGGAACAGAAGCTAGAAAAGATTTACAACAATTTTTTGATAAAAAAGTGTTTTTAGATTTACATGTAAAAGTTAATAAAAATTGGCGCTCTAACGAACGTCAACTAAAACGTTTTGGCTATAAAGATTAAGAACCTTTAATTTCTTGTAAAGTTTGTTTCATAAATTTTTTTAGCCCGTCCATTTGTTTTTGCCCAGTTAACTTTCCTAAGCTACCTACAAAATAAAGAATAACCCATACTATTGGCAAAACAGCCACCATAATTAGAGGCAATGCTTGAGCGTTTTTTAACGACCAATTGCTATAGGCTAATATTGCAAAAATTACAAAAGCTGTTCCTACCACAAAGTGTAGAAACATAAAAAAGGTCCAAACCTGAGGTTTAGGCCCAAACAACCCCTTTATTTTTGATTTTTTTTCAGAAATTTCTTCTATCTCTATTTGTAATTGAGGAGACCAAAAGTGTGAATCCTTTTCAGGAATATCAATTATAATATGATTACCTACTCCTTTTATTTTATAATAAGTAGCTGTACGAGTTCCATATTCTTTAATACGGCTTAAAAGCATTTTAGAATTCATATCAAAGTCAAACTGAAATCTCGGCTTTAAAAAAATTTGATTATATAATGCGTCATCCATATTTATAATAATAAATCATAAAACTTAAAGGTAGTAAAAAACAGGGTGCTATTTATGTTTCTACTTCTGTTGTAAACTTAAAAAAATATTTTTTAACTCTTAAAAAAGCTTTCCTTCTCAACACAAAAAAAATAAAATACTTTATGTTTTACCGAAAAAACATGAAATCATCTAAAATACTAAGGTAAATTGTATCTTTGCCACAAATTTTTTTAAAATGAGTATTGTTGCAATAGTTGGTAGACCAAACGTAGGAAAATCTACTTTTTTTAATCGGTTAGTAAAACGTCGTGAGGCAATTGTAGATAGTGTTAGTGGGGTTACTCGTGATAGACATTATGGAAAATCGGATTGGAATGGAAAAGAGTTTTCGGTAATTGATACCGGAGGGTATGTTGTTGGGTCTGATGATGTTTTTGAAGATGAAATTAGAAAACAAGTGCAACTTGCTTTAGAAGAAGCCGATATTATTGTTTTCGTTGTTGATGTTGAACAAGGTGTAACACCTTTAGATATCGAAGTAGCAAAACTTTTAAGAAAAGTAAAAAAACCTATTTTTTTAACGGTTAACAAAGTTGACAATGCAATGAGGGTTGCCGATGCTGTAGATTTTTTTAACCTTGGTTTAGGCGAATATTTTACCATTTCATCAATTAACGGAAGCGGAACAGGCGAATTGTTAGACGCCATTACAAACGAAATACCCGAACCTTTTGACGATGAAGAACAAGAAAACGAATTACCTCGTTTTGCTATTGTTGGGCGCCCTAATGCTGGCAAATCATCATTTATAAATGCGTTAATTGGCGAAGACAGAAATATTGTAACAGATATTGCGGGTACCACTCGAGATGCTATCGACACAAAATACAATCGCTTTGGTTTTGAATTTAATTTAGTAGATACTGCTGGAATCCGAAAAAAATCAAAAGTTAAAGAAGATTTAGAATTTTATTCGGTAATGCGAGCTGTTAGAACCATTGAAAATTGTGACGTAGCCGTTTTGGTAATCGATGCTACTCGTGGTTTTGAAGGACAAGACGAAAAAATATTTTGGTTAGCCGAAAAAAATAGAAAAGGAATTGTTATTTTAATTAATAAGTGGGATTTGGTTGAAAAACAAACCAATACTATGCGCGATTTTGAAGCAAAAATTCGTCAACAAATAGCTCCATTTACAGATGTGCCAATCATTTTTATTTCGGCATTAACCAAACAACGTATTTTTAAAGCTATAGAAACTGCTGTTGAAGTTTTTGAAAACCGAAAACGAAAAGTACAAACTAGCAAGTTAAACGAAACCATGCTAGAAATAATTAAACAAAACCCACCTCCGGCAACCAAAGGTAAATTTATCAAAATAAAATACTGTATGCAGTTACCTACACCAACCCCTCAATTTGTTTTTTTTGCTAATTTACCACAATATGTAAAAGACCCCTACAAACGTTATACAGAAAATCAACTTCGACAACACTATAATTTTACAGGAGTACCCATTACCATTTATTTTAGACAAAAGTAAATTTAACAGTCTCTTTAACAATTTTCTTAACCATTTAATTCTCTTTTTTGATTTTATTTGTTGCTTCCAAGAAACAAATAACTCAATGATTAAAAAACTTCTACTCACAAGTGTATTACTATTTACAAACTTTATTTTTTCACAATCTTACCCATTTAAAATAACAGGAAAAATTATTTCTGATAGCGAAAAACAACCCATAGAGTCTGCCACTATACACATAGAAAGAGTTAAAGACAGTTCTGTAGTTTCATATACCATTTCTAATGAAAAAGGAAATTTTTCATTAGAAGGAAAATCGTTTTTTAAAGACCTAAAATTATTTGTTTCGTTTGTCGGAATGGCAGATTATTCTAAACCTATAACATTGGGTGAAAAATCAGTTTTTAATTTAAACGAAATTCATTTAAAAGAAAACAATGTTCTTAACGAGGTAGTTATTAAATCTAGAGCACCTATTACCATTAAAAAAGACACTTTAGAATTTAATGTAAAATCATTTAAAACAAAAAAAGAGGCAAGTGTTGAAGATTTATTAAAAAAATTACCTGGGGTAGAAGTAGATAAAGATGGTAATATAACCATTAATGGTAAACCCGTAAACAAAGTTTTAGTAAATGGCAAACCTTTTTTTGGAGATGACCCAACAATTACTACTAAAAACTTACCAAAAGAAATTATAGAAAAAATACAAGTAACCGATACCAAAACAAAATCAGAAGCATTTACTGGTGAAAAGGGAGATGTTAACAACAAAACCATTAACTTAACCATAAAAAAAGAAAACAATAAAGGCTGGTTTGGTAGGGTGTCTGCAGGGGTTGGAACAGACAAACATTACGAAGGTGCTACAATGATAAATCGATTTGACAATGACCAACGAATAACCGTATTAGCTAGTGCCAATAATATTAATTCTCCAGGATTTAGTTTTGGAGAAATTGAAAAAATGTTTGGTGGCTCTAGAGGTGTTTCTTTTAATAGTAGCGACCAAGGAATTGTAAAATCTAAAACAGCAGGTGTTACTTACGCCGATAAATACGGTAAAGGTTTTGATGTAAATGGTAATTATTTTTTCTCTGGCAGTAATACCACTAACGCCTCAAAAAGCAATCGAGAATATAATTTACCCAATAAAAAATATTTTACTACCTCTACCTCTAAATCAGACAGTAACAACGACAACAATCAAATTAATGCCGATTTTGACATCGAAATAGATTCTACTTTATTAATTAATGTAAGACCCTCTTTTACGTTTAATAAAAGAGAAAGAGTTAATGATAATAATCAAGAATCATTTAACGAAAATAAAGAATTAACCAATAGTTATAATAGCAGTTCACGTACTAAATCAGAAGCTAATAATTTTAGAAATCGGTTATATATTACCAAAAAACTAAATAGCAAAGGCGCATTTATTAAAGCATCGATAACCAATCAGTTTAATACGTCTAATGCCGATGGTTTTAATAAATCAACTATTGAAATATTTGGAGATAACCCGAGCGAAGAAATTAGAGATCAAAAAAGCTTTACAGATAACAACTCAACTAATTTTTATACCCGAATTATGTATCGTTATCCGTTAATTAGTGGAAAAATGTTTTTAGATACTAAATATTCGTACAATAGCCAAAAACAAAAAAATAAAAAAAACACCTACGATTTTAATAAAACCACACAACAATACGACGGTTTTAACACCGATTTAAGTTCAGATTTTACGTATAATAATATTAATAAAATACCTTCATTAGAGCTTAGTTATCGAACTAAAAAAACACGAATAGGTTTAGAATCTGCCCTTATAAATAGAACCTTAGAAAATAACGACAAATTACGTCCTGAATCGAGCTTAAAAAAAGAATACAATAATTTAGGTTTAGATGCTGATTTTCGCTATCAATTTGATTCTAAAGCCTCTGTTTACTTTGATTATTCTTTAGACAATAGTGTTCCTAGTATAAATCAACTACAACCTTTTACAGACGTTACCAATCCTTCAAATATAAAAACAGGTAATCCAGATTTAAAACCAACTCAACAACATCATTTATACGCAAATTTTAATAAATACAATTGGCAAGCAGGCAGTGGATTTTGGTTTTATATTAGTAGTTCTTTATATAACAATCAAATTGTATCTAAAACCACTATTGGTGACGACTTAGTTAGAAAAAACACTTACGAAAACATCGATGGAGGCTACTCGTACCGAGGAGGTGGTGGCTACGGTAAAAAAGTAAAATTAGACTCTATTGCCAATATTACCTTTAGGTTAGGAGCTAGAGCAAACACCAACAAAGATTTTAATATATTAAATGATGTTAAAGAAGGAACTAAAACCACCTCTTTATCTCCTGATATTGGTATTACTTTTGATTGGAATAACCTCGCTTTTTTAGAAACTCGTTATAGAGTATCGTTTTCAAAAACAAAGTACGATGTTAATGCCAATCAAAATAAAGATTTTACTAGACACTCATTAAGCATACGCACAAGAACTACTTTTCCAAAAAAGTTAGAGTGGAGAAATGATATACAATATACATTTAACCCAAATATTATTGGCTTTAATAAATCGTCTTGGTTTTGGAACGCATCCTTCACTTATTCATTATTTAAAGACAGAGGTATTGTTTCTTTAAAAGCATACGATTTATTAAATCAAAACACCAATGCACAACGTAGAGCTACTTCAACATATATTGAAGATTCTGAAAGTACAGTTTTACAACAATATTTTATGTTAGGTTTTAGCTGGAAATTTAACACCCTAGGTGAAAAAGGAGAAATTAGAAAACATCGTTTTCATTTTTAAACCCCTTATTAACTATAAAACCTTAACGGTTAACCCAAATATAAAAAACACCGCTTGTATTTTAATAATAAAAAATATTTATACCTGAATAAATTTTGAATACAGTAGCCAGTTGGTTGCCTTGTTTTTTTATAGTAAATTTACAAGCATAAAAAACTACATAATAATAAAAAAATAAAATTTATGGCTTTTGAATTACCAAAATTAGGATATGCTTACGATGCTTTAGAACCTTATATAGACGCTAAAACTATGGAAATACATCATAGTAAGCACCATAATGGCTATACTACAAACTTAAACAAGGCTATTGCCGGAACCGCTTTAGAAAACAAAACTATTGAAGATATTTTAACAAACTTAGATATGAGCAATGGTGCTGTACGAAATAACGGAGGTGGTTTTTACAATCACTCTTTATTCTGGAAAGTAATAAGTCCAGAAGATAAAGGGCGTTTATCTGGAGAGTTAAAAAATGCCATTGATGAAGCTTTTGGTTCTTTTGATGCTTTTAAACAAGCCTTTTCTAAAGCAGCTGCAACTCAATTTGGTTCAGGTTGGGCATGGTTATGTGTACATAAAGGAGGCAAAGTTGATATTTGCGCAACACCTAATCAAGACAACCCTTTAATGCCTGGTATTGGTTGTGGTGGAACCCCTATTTTAGGAATCGATGTTTGGGAACATGCCTATTACCTAAACTACCAAAATAGAAGACCCGATTATATTGAAGCATTTTTTAATGTAATTAACTGGAACGAAGTAGAACGTCGTTACGCACAAAATAAATAAGAATTACGTTCTTATCTTTTTTATAGTGTTCAACTTTTATTTTATAAACTTACCTTACTCTAAATTATACTAAGAGCTAATCGTGTTTATAAAAACATAAAAAGCTGTTTAAAAAGAGTTATGCCAAATAACATAAAAACTCTTTTTAAACAGCTTTTTTAATTATTCTATTTTTTCATATTAAAAAACATAGCTTCTTTATTAAGTACTTTATAATACACGGTTATGTTAATTAGCCCATTTTTAACCCCAAAAACTACAATACTATTTTAACAGACAAATTAAGTTTTGTAGTTTTATATGCTACAATATAAATTACAATGTCAGAACCAAAAAAACTTTTTTTAGTAGATGCTTATGCATTAATTTTTAGAGGATATTATGCTTTTATAAAAAACCCTAGAATCAACTCTAAAGGGTTAGATACCTCTGCTATTATGGGGTTTATGAATTCTCTTTTAGATGTTATAAAACGCGAAAGACCCGACCATTTAGCGGTTTGTTTTGACAAAGGTGGTAGTGTCGATAGAACAGAAATTTTTGAAGCTTATAAAGCCAATAGAGATGAAACTCCTGAAGCCATAAAAGTAGCCGTGCCCTATATTGAAGAAATTTTAAAGGCAATGCATATTCCTATTATGCTAAAAGAAGGTTACGAGGCAGATGACGTTATTGGAACACTTTCTAAACAAGCTGAAAAACAAGGTTATAAAACCTATATGGTTACACCCGATAAAGATTTTGCTCAATTGGTTTCTGACAATATTTTTATGTACAAACCTCGTTTTGGAGGGGGGTATGATATTTGGGGAATTAAAGAAGTGCAAGAAAAATTTGCTGTTGAACAACCCAAACAAGTAATTGACTTTTTAGGAATGATGGGCGATTCAGCCGACAATATCCCTGGATTACCTGGTGTTGGAGAAAAAACAGCTAAAAAATTTATTGCTGAATTTGGTTCAATGGAAGGCTTATTAGCAAATACCGATCAGTTAAAAGGAAAAATGAAAGAAAAAATAGAAACAAACAAAGACCTAGGTTTACTTTCTAAAAAACTAGCAACTATAATGTTAGATGTTCCCGTAACCTTTGACGAAAAAGATTTTGAATTAAACCAACCTAATATAGCCAAGGTAACCCATATTTTTAACGAATTAGAATTTAGAAATTTACTAACCAACTTTATAAAAACATTTACACCATCCGAAGAAAATATTTCTATCAATACAGATAGTAGTAACCAAAAACCGAAGTCTAAACCAAAAAAAATAGATGCTGATAGCAATCAATTTAATCTATTTGCTACGCCTGGTAGTGGTAATGTATCTGAAAACGAAGCCTCCTCTGAATTTAAAACCATTGCTAATACAAATCATTTTTATCAACATGCTAATAGCCCTTTAGCCAGAAAGTTATTATTAAGCAAATTAATGCAACAAAATTCGGTTTGTTTTGACACCGAAACTACAGGTTTAAAAGCTCTTGAAGTTGAGTTGGTCGGTATTGCTTTTTCGTTTGAAAAAAATAAGGGATATTATGTTTCTTTTCCTGAAAACCAAAAAGAAACACAAGCTATTTTAGAAGAATTTCGACCCTTTTTTGAATCGCAAACCATTGAAAAAATAGGCCATAATATAAAGTATGACATCAAGGTATTATCAAACTATCAGATGCCTGTAAAAGGTAAATTATTTGATACTATGATTGCCCATTACCTTATAAACCCAGATATGCGTCATAATATGGATGTGTTGGCAGAAACCTATTTAAACTACCAACCTGTTTCTATTACCGAGTTAATTGGTAAAAAAGGAAAAAATCAATTATCAATGCGAGAAGTTTCGATAGAAGAGCAAACAGAATATGCCGTAGAAGATGCCGATATTACCCTACAATTAAAAGAACATTTTAAAAAGGAACTAGAAAGCGGCAACCTTACTAAATTATTTAATGATGTAGAGTTACCTTTAGTATCGGTTTTAACCGCTATGGAAATTGAAGGAATTAATATTGATATCCCCTTTTTAAAAGAACTTTCTGTCGCTTTAACCAACGATATTAATCGCCTTGAAAAAGACATCTATCAACAAGCAGGAGAAGAGTTTAACATTTCATCACCCAAACAATTAGGTGTTATCTTGTTTGACAAAATGAAGCTAGTTAACAAACCTAAAAAAACAAAAACAGGACAATATTCAACCGCAGAAGATGTATTGTCTTACTTAGCTAAAGACCATCAAATT
The DNA here is from genome assembly GCF_041021355.1 of Tenacibaculum sp. UWU-22. Taxonomy (NCBI): domain Bacteria; kingdom Pseudomonadati; phylum Bacteroidota; class Flavobacteriia; order Flavobacteriales; family Flavobacteriaceae; genus Tenacibaculum; species Tenacibaculum sp. UWU-22. Next base: position 803,175 of record NZ_JBFNGP010000001.1, read on the forward strand.
ATACGAGATATTCAAGAATATCGTCAGTACAAAAAATTACAATCTACTTATGTAGATGCCTTACCTAGCGAAATAAATCCTAAAACAGGCAGAGTGCATACAGTATATGCTCAAGCCGTAGCCGCTACGGGTAGATTAAGTTCTAATAACCCGAATTTACAAAACATCCCTATCCGTACAAAACGGGGTCAAGAAGTACGAAAAGCCTTTATTCCTCGTAATGAAAATTATGTGTTGCTTGCAGCAGATTATTCGCAAATTGAACTACGTATTATAGCTGCGTTAAGCGAAGAAAAAAATATGATTAATGCCTTTAAAAATGGAGAAGATATTCATGCCTCAACAGCATCTAAAGTATTTAATGTGTCTATTGAAAACGTTACTCGTGAACAACGTAGTAACGCTAAAACAGTAAATTTTGGAATTATATATGGGGTTTCTGCTTTTGGTTTAAGCAATCAAACTAATTTAACAAGAAGTGAGGCCAAAGAACTGATAGACACCTATTACCAAACCTACCCTAATTTAAAATCGTATATAAGCAAACAAATAGATTTTGCTCGTGAACATGGTTATGTAGAAACTGTACTAAAACGACGCCGTTATTTAAAAGATATTAATTCTCGTAACGCTGTAGTACGTGGAGGGGCAGAACGAAATGCCGTAAATGCACCTATTCAAGGTTCGGCAGCAGATATTATTAAACTCGCCATGATTAATATTTACAAGCATTTTGAAAAACAAAATTTTAAATCGAAAATGCTTTTACAGGTTCATGACGAATTGGTTTTTGATGTACATAAAACCGAACTAGAAATTGTAAAACCAATCATTAAATTTGAAATGGAAAACGCTTATAAATTAAGTGTTCCCTTAGATGTTGATTTAGGTGTTGGTAACAACTGGCTAGAAGCACATTAGTTATGTACTACAAACTAAAAACATGTAAGGGAAAACACTATCTAATTTTAATGAGTATGCTTGTTTTTATTCACTTATAAAAACATTTTTTTAATTTAAGAACCGCACATTAAACAATCATCAGGGCCAGCATTTTTAGAGGCCTCAACCATTGCTTTAAACTCTTCAGCAGTCATTGGTTTTTCTTGCTCTTTCTTTTCTACATTTAATGTAAATTGTTTGGCATTTACTGCTGATTTGGTTCTTAAATAATACATTCCTGTTTTTAAGCCCGATTTCCACGCATAAAAATGCATTGAAGTTAATTTAGCAAAATCAGGGTCTTGCATAAATAAATTTAACGATTGTGATTGATCAATAAAATAACCTCTATGACGAGCCATGTCTATAATATCTTTCATGCTCATTTCCCAAACCGTTTTATATAATTCTTTTAGCTCTTGCGGAATACTTTCGATATGTTGAATAGACCCATTTGCACGCATAATATCTTCTTTCATATTATTGTCCCAAAGGTTTAATTCTACTAAATCTTCTAATAAATGTTTGTTCACTACAATAAACTCTCCAGATAATACTCTACGCGTATAAATATTTGAAGTATACGGTTCAAAAGCTTCATTGTTTCCTAAAATTTGAGAAGTAGAAGCGGTGGGCATAGGCGCTAATAACAACGAGTTTCTAACACCGTGTTTTAGTACGCTTTTACGTAATTTTTTCCAATCCCAATTACCACTTAACTCATCTTCTGAAACCCCCCACATATTAAATTGAAATTCTCCTTTTGACATTGGAGAACCTTTGTATGTAGAATACGGTTCTTTTGCTTTAGCAATTTCCATCGATGAAGTTACTGCTGCATAATATAATGTTTCAAATATATCTTGATTTAGTTTTTTGGCTTTTTCAGATGTAAAAGGTAAACGCAACATTATAAAAGCATCAGCAAGCCCTTGAATACCTAGTCCTACAGGGCGGTGGCGGAAATTCGAATTTTCGGCTTCTTTAACTGGGTAGTAATTTCTATCAATTACTGTATCTAAATTTTTAATTACCTTTTTAGTAACTGTAAATAGTTTTTTATGATCAAAAAATTTGTTTCCATTTTCGTCTAAAGTTATAAACATAGGTATCGCTATCGAGGCTAAGTTACACACCGCTACTTCGTCTTCAGCAGTATATTCCATAATCTCAGTACACAAGTTAGACGAACGTATCGTACCTAAATTTTGGTGATTAGATTTTCTGTTTACAGCATCTTTATACAACATATAAGGAGTACCTGTTTCTATTTGCGATTCTAAAATTTTCTCCCATAATTCACGTGCCTTAACGGTTTTTCTACCTTTATCCGCTTGCTCATACCCTTCATATAAACGCTCAAATTCTTCACCGTAAGTATCGTATAAATGTGGGCACTCGTTGGGGCACATTAATGTCCAATTTCCATCTTCTTGTACCCGTTTCATAAATAAATCTGGAATCCACATTGCGTAAAATAAATCACGCGCACGCATTTCTTCTTTTCCGTGATTTTTCTTTAGATCTAAAAATTCAAAAACATCGGCATGCCACGGTTCTAGATATACAGCAAACGAGCCTTTTCTTTTTCCGCCTCCTTGATCTACATAACGTGCAGTATCGTTATACACACGTAACATCGGCACAATACCGTTTGATGTACCATTAGTACCTCGAATATACGAACCCGTTGCACGAACATTATGAATAGACAAACCTATTCCGCCAGCAGATTGAGAAATTTTTGCAGTTTGTTTTAACGTGTCATATATACCATCAATACTATCATCTTTCATTTGTAATAAAAAACAAGATGACATTTGTGGCTTAGGTGTACCCGAATTAAATAAAGTAGGGGTGGCATGAGTAAAATATTTTTTACTCATTAATTCGTATGTAGTAAGGGCTTCTTCTATATTTTCTTTATGAATTCCTATAGAAACACGCATTAACATTTGTTGTGGTCGTTCAACAATATTTCCGTTTAATTTTAATAGGTAAGACCGCTCTAAGGTTTTAAATCCAAAATAATCGTAATTAAAATCACGGCTATAGATAATGGTAGAATCTAATTTTTCTGCATTATCCATAATAATTTTATAAACATCATCTGCCAGTAAAGGTGCTTTTTTACCTGTTCGCGGATTAATGTATTGGTATAAATCGGTCATCGTTTCAGAAAACGATTTTTTGGTGTTTTTATGTAAATTAGACACGGCTATTCGAGCCGCCAATTTTGCATAATCTGGGTGCGCAGTAGTCATTGTTGCTGATACTTCTGCGGCTAAATTATCTAATTCTGATGTAGTAACGCCATCATACAACCCCTCTATTACACGCATTGCAACCTTTACTGGGTCTACAATGTTGTTTAGTCCATAACACATTTTTTTTACTCTAGCGGTGATTTTATCGAACATCACCGGCTGTTTTTTGCCGTCTCTTTTTACTACATACATAACTATTGTAATTTTACACGCCGTTTCTCCTTTTTTTTAAAAAGATAGAAAATGCATTTATTAAAAAATATTTTTATTTGAGTTCTTTAGTCTATTCTTTTAAGTACAGACGAGAAGAAGAAATAAATTTAAAATTCTGCGTCAAAGCTAATGCTTCCTGTTCCGCCAGACTTTACTCCCGCTTTTTGATATTCAGATACTCGCTTTTCAAAAAAGTTAGTTTTTCCTTCCAATGAAATCATTTCCATAAAATCAAACGGGTTTTCAGAACCATATTCTTTTTCACATTCAAATTCGGTTAATAACCGATCTGTAACGTATTCTAGGTATTGTGTCATTAAAGTAGAATTCATACCAATAAGACTAACTGGTAACGATTCTGTTATAAATTCTCTTTCTATATCTAATGCCGAAATAATTATTTCTCTAATTCGCTCTTTAGGCACTTTATTTATCAAATGATTATTATGCAAATGTACGGCAAAATCGCAGTGCATGCCTTCATCTCTAGAAATTAATTCGTTAGAAAATGTTAACCCAGGTAACAACCCTCGTTTTTTTAACCAAAAAATAGAACAAAAAGCCCCAGAAAAGAAAATTCCTTCAACAGCAGCAAAAGCAATTAACCGTTCTGAAAACGAATCTGATTCTATCCATTTTAATGCCCACTCAGCTTTTTTTCTTATCGCTGGAAATATTTCGATAGCTCTAAAAAGCCTGTCTTTTTCAACTTCGTCTTTTACATAGGTGTCTATTAACAACGAATAGGTTTCAGAATGGACGTTTTCCATCATAATTTGAAAACCATAAAAAAACTTAGCCTCTGAATACTGAACTTCATTTACAAAGTTTTCTGCTAAATTTTCGTTTACAATACCATCAGATGCTGCAAAAAAAGCTAAAATATGCTTAATAAAATACCTTTCATCATCTGTTAACTTCGTGTTCCAATCAATTAAATCAGAATGTAAATCAATTTCTTCAGCGGTCCAAAAACAAGCTTGTTGTTTTTTATACCATTCCCACAAATCATTATGTTGAATTGGAAAAATAACAAAACGGTTTTCATTTGGTTGTAAAATAGGTTCTATAGCAGACATTCGTTACAGGTTTTAGAGAGAGTTTTTATGTTAAGATATTGTTAAGAAACAACGTAAACAAAGATTAAAAAAAAAGATAGAAATAGGAAGCTATTTTTATTCACAAATCCCTTGAAGTTTTTAACAAAAATCTAATTTTATGTCTTTTAAATTTATTTTTTTGTGATTATAATTTATTGACAAACAGCTAAATAAAAACTATAATTTTAGCAAGCAAGTGTATTTAAAGGGTTTTTAAAAAACGTCAAATTTTGGTTTTTACTATTAAAAAGTTGAGTTGTTTTCTTTTTGCTTTGACTTAAAAATTAAATTGCAATTGTACCCAAACTAATGTTTCTTTTTCAGTATTTAAATTGGTGAAAGAAAGACCTAATAAACGAACCGAGTTTTTTAATTTCTCTTGATAAAGCAACCCTTTAACAATAGACATAAATTCTTCTTTTTTTTGCATAAACTCATGCCCTGTTTTACTACGGGTTTGTTGGGTAAAATCACTATATTTTATTTTTAAGGTAATTGTTTTTCCTTTAGTGTTGGCTTTTACCATTCGTTGTTCTAGTTCGTCTGCAATTTTATCTAACCGCTGCAACATAAAAACTTCTGACGCTATATTTTCAACAAAGGTACGCTCTGCTGCAATAGATTTACGTATTCGATTGGGCTTTACTTCGCTATGATGAACACCTCTTACAATATTGTAATAGTGAGCACCGCTTTTGCCAAAAAGATTAGTGAGTTCTGCTAACGGTTTTTGCTTTAAATCTAAACCTGTAAAAATACCTAATTTGTGCATTTTTGCAGCCGTTACCTTACCTACACCATAAAATTTATTTACTGGAAGTGTTTCTAAAAACGATATTACCTCTTCTGGGTTAATGGTTTTTTGCCCATTGGGCTTGTTAATATCAGAAGCTACTTTTGCCAAAAATTTATTAATTGATATCCCCGCCGAAGCTCGCAAGTGTAATTCATTCCAAATTTGTTGTCGTATTTCTTGCGCAATTAAACTTGCTGACGGGTTTCCTTTTTTATTTTGAGTAACATCTAAATAGGCTTCGTCTAAAGAAAGAGGTTCAACCAAATCGGTATATTGATAAAATATATGCCTAATTTTTTGCGAAATTTCTTTGTAGCGTTCAAACCGCGGTTTTATAAAAAGTAATTGTGGGCATTTTTTTTTAGCTAAAACGCCACTCATGGCAGAAAACACTCCATATTCTCTGGCTTCGTAACTTGCTGCTGCAATTACACCTCTTTTTTCGCCTCCACCTACCGCAATAGGCTTACCTTTTAACTCAGGGTTATCCAATTGTTCTATCGACGCGTAAAATGCATCCATATCTACATGAATAATTTTCCGAAAAGGAGGTTGTAATTCCATTTTACAAAATCTTTGTAATCGTTCAAAAATAAAAAAAGCGCATCAAAAAAAATTGATGCGCTTTACTTTTATACTCTTAAAAATATATTATACCACTCCTTGTGATAACATAGCATCTGCAACTTTTACAAAGCCTGCAATATTAGCTCCTTTAATATAGTCTATAGATCCATCGCTATTTTTTCCATATGCTACACAAGCATCATGAATGCCTTTCATAATATCTTTTAAACGATTATCTACTTCTTTACGAGACCAACTTAAACGTAATGAGTTTTGACTCATCTCTAAGCCTGAAGTTGCCACCCCGCCAGCATTACTTGCTTTACCAGGCGCAAATAATATTTTAGCTTTTTGAAACTCGTGAATAGCCTCAGGAGTAGAAGGCATATTGGCTCCTTCAGAAACACAAACACAACCATTTTTAATTAAGGTTTTTGCCTCTTCTCCATTTAACTCATTTTGCGTTGCACAAGGTAAAGCAATATCACATTTTTCAGCCCAAGGTCTAGCACCTTCTACAAATTTAGCTGATGAATATTTATTTACATATTCACCTATTCGACCACGTTTTTCATTTTTAATATACATAACGTGTTTTAACTTTTCTGCGTCAATACCGTCAGCATCATATATATAACCACTAGAATCTGAAAGCGTTACTACTTTAGCTCCTAGCTCAATTGCTTTTTCAGCAGCATATTGCGCTACATTACCCGACCCAGAAATTACTACGGTTTTTCCTGCGAAAGAATCTTTTTTAAGTTTTAGCATATTTTCTGCAAAATACACATTACCATAACCCGTTGCTTCAGGTCTAATTAACGACCCTCCCCAAGAAATTCCTTTACCTGTTAAAACTCCTGTAAATTCATTTCTAAGCTTTTTATACATGCCAAATAAAAATCCTATTTCACGACCACCAACACCTATATCTCCAGCAGGAACATCAGTATTTGCTCCAATATGTCTAAACAATTCACTCATAAAGGCATGGCAAAAACGCATAATTTCATTATCCGATTTTCCTTTAGGATCAAAATCAGAACCTCCTTTTCCACCTCCCATTGGCAAAGTGGTTAACGAATTTTTAAAAACCTGCTCAAAAGCTAAAAATTTTAAAATACTAGCGTTTACCGTAGGATGAAAACGCAAACCGCCTTTGTAAGGACCAATTGCCGAATTCATTTGAATTCTATAACCTCGGTTTACTTGAATTTCTCCATTATCGTCTACCCAAGAAACGCGAAACGAAATTAAACGCTCTGGCTCTACTATTCTTAATAGAATTTTTTTTCCTTTATATATGTCATTTTCTAAGACATATGGAATAACCGTTTCTGCAACTTCTTGAACGGCTTGTAAAAATTCTGGTTCGTGATTATTTCTCTTTTTAACCACGTCCATAAATTCTTTTATTTCTGACTTTGCAATTTGTGTCATGTTTTTTTATGAATTTAATAAAAAATAATTCGACAAAGATAACTAATTTGGACTACTTTTTTATCGAACAATCAAATGATTTTATGTTTTTTAATTTTATTTTTAAACTATAAAATAGCTGAAATTTCACCTAATCTATTAACGCTAAAATAGCCTAATAAAAAAATAAAAACCTACTTAAGCAATATTACTTAAATAGGTTTTATTTAATTTATTTTTTAAATCTCTAGGAAAAACCCTTATTTTAGGTACTGGTCAACATTTTGCCATGGACCTCCGTTAATTACATCAACCCCATTATTAGCTAAAAACTGAGCTGCTTGTCCACTTCTACCTCCACTTCTACAAACTGTTATAATAGGTTTACCCCAAGATTTTATTTCGTCTAAGTTTAACGGTATTGTTGTTAACACAATGTTTTTGGCGCCTTTACTGTGCCCTTCGTTCCACTCTTCTAGTGTTCTAACGTCTAAAATAAGTGCTCCTTTGTCTAAATACGTTTTAATTTCGTTTTCTTTATTTTTGTTACTAAACATGTCAAATAATCCCATTATATTTTATTTTTAAATTAATTTGTTTTTAATAAATCTAACCCTGTTTTAATTAAATTTTTATAGGTTTCATTTTTTTCTAACGTTTCTAAATAAGCTAGAATTTCTGATTGAACTTTATAATTGTTTTTTAACGAAAGTTCATATAATTCTAATGGCAACAACCAATCGTTAGCAAAGTTAGTTTTTAAAAGAGCAAATATAGTGTGTATTTTTTTTTCTGTCATTGTACTATTTTCTCTCATTTCTCTAACCTGATCATATAATTTATGTAATTCTTTTTCGGTGTTAGAATATGTTAATTTATGTGTTTTTGTTTTAGAAACTTTTTGAATGTTACCAAACGACAAAACATCTGCTGGCCCCGTATAGGCTGCTGTAATTTCTTTACCTACTGCCATATCATACACTCCCCAATCAGGGTGAAACAATACCGTATTTCTATACGTAACCGTACAGTTTTTAAATGATATTAATTGTATTCTACCTCTCAAATCTCTTGTTCCTGTAATTACCTCTCCATCAACTTTTATACCACCTTCAAACTCAAGCGCGGTTCTTTTACCTTCATAAATTTGATAAGCCTCTAAATCTCTCGGGCTCATGTTTTCTATTGGTATATTAATCCCTTTTAATTTTCCAATAGGGCTACCAAACCCTTCAGCATGATATTCAACTCCATGACCTATTAATTCTTTATCTCTATTTGCCAATGCCGTATTACCTGTCGTTTGCACATAAATAGGCTTATTTTTTTCATCGGTTATTACTTTGGTAAAAACACCTGAAATTTGAATTCCAGTACTCAATTCAATTGTTCCTAAATTTTTAGATGCTATTAATTTTTGCACTCCTTTTATTCCTCCTCTTCGTAATGCCATTTTATTAGCAAACTCTTCTAAAACCATGCTTAAATGCGCAAAATCTGGCGTTACAAACAGTTGGGGTTGTGGTTTGGTAATATCAAAACTCACATTAGCCGCCTCAATAGTGTAAGGTACTTTTTGTACGGTATTTTTCATACACCATTTACTTTCGCCTATCGAAGATAATAACCCTGCTCCGTAAATTTTAGGATTATCGATAGCGCCAATTAATCCATACTCAACAGTCCACCAATGCAAATTACGAATTTTAGCCATTTCAGAAAGTTCTCCCATATTATTTTGCAGCCATTCTACCCTTTCTTGGGCTTGATTAATGTTTTTGGGGGTCGAATTTGGGTCTTCTTTTAAAATAGATAACAAACGAATGGCTTCATACAATTCGTAATCTTTTGCAGACGATATTGCTTTGCTCCCTATTTCGCCAAAGCGTCGTAAATATTCGGCATATTCAGGATTAGCAATAATGGGCGCATGCCCTGCCGCTTCATGAATAATATCGGGTGCTGGGGTATATTGTATGTGATTTATTGTGCGAATATCTGAAGCAATAACAAGTACATTATACGCCTGAAATTCCATAAACGCATTCGGAGGAATAAAACCATCTACTGAAACGGCAGCCCAACCAATTTCTTTTAAAATACGGTTCATACCTTCCATCTTTGGAATAGAATCAATAGAAATTCCTGTTTTTTCTAATCCTTGTAAATATGATTCATGTGCCACCCGACTTAAATAATCAACATTTGCGCGCATTACATAACGCCAAACAGCCTGGTTTTGAGCCGTATACTCACCATAAGGTTGCTTTACCACAAACTTGTGTAAATGTTTTGGCAACTTTTTAGTTACTTCATTTAACTCAAAGAGGGTATTCATAAAAATAGTGAATTTTTAATAGCCCTAAAATTACGGATTTTAAAATTTACAATCTCTTTTGATTATAAAAATATACTTATTTTGTATATTTAACCGAGTTATACTAAAAATATAAAAATATGAGACGCAGGGGGTTACCTATAAAATTAATTATTGGGGCAGCTATTGCCTTATTTGCAGTTGCTAAATATTGTTCTAGTGCAACTACAAATCCATATACTGGAAAAAAACAACATATTTCTATATCGCCAAAAGAAGAAGTTGCTATAGGCTTAAGTTCTGCGCCTGCTATGGCTCAACAACATGGAGGCTTATACCCTGACACACGTTACCAACAGGTAGTCGATTTAATTGGAAAAAAATTAGTAGACAATAGTATTGCAAAACAATCAGGATATCCGTTTGAATTTCATTTATTACGAGATGATAGAGTTATCAATGCTTTTGCCTTACCTGGCGGACAAGTTTTTATTACATATGCCTTGTTTTCAAGGTTAACAAACCCTGACGGAACCTTAAATCAAGATATGTTAGCAGGGGTATTAGGGCACGAAATTGGGCATGTAATTGGTCGTCATTCTGCCGCTCGTATGGCTAAACAAGATTTAACCCAAGGGTTATTATCTGGTGCTGCAGTTGGTTTTGACCCCAGCACAGCACAAGGTGCTGCAGCCATTGCCAATGTAATTAACATGAAATATGGTAGAGAAGACGAACTAGAAAGTGATGAATTAGGCGTAAAATTAATGATTGACGCAGGTTATAACCCCGAAGCCTTGATTGGGGTAATGGAAATTCTAAAACAAGCGGCGGGCCCTAACCGAGTGCCTGAGTTTCAAAGTACACACCCAAACCCAGAAAATAGAATGGCAAAAATTAAAGAAGCCATTCGAAAATATCGAAAATAGTTTAACCGTTTTGTTTCTTTAGAAAACGGTTTCGTTAAAAAGTACAATTAACCTTAAAATGTTTTTTACCTTTACTGCTTAATTTTTAGCACAAATGAACAAGAAAGTTATACTCATGATATTGGATGGTTGGGGCGTTACCCTAAATCCAAAAGTGTCGGCTGTATATAATGCTTATACTCCTTTTATAGATTCGTTATATGATGATTTTCCTCACGCCGAATTAAGAACCGATGGTAAATACGTTGGGTTACCCGAAGGACAAATGGGAAATTCAGAAGTAGGCCACATGAACTTAGGTGCTGGTAGAGTGGTTTATCAAAATTTAGCAAGAATTAATAAAGCTGTAGCAGAAGGCACCTTAGCTCAAGAACAAGCATTGCTAGATGCTTTTGCATATGCTAAAGAAAATAACAAAAATGTGCATTTTTTAGGACTGGTTTCTGATGGCGGAATACACTCGCACATTAATCACTTAAAAGGATTATTAGATGCGGCAAACAAAAATAATGTAAAAAACGTTTATCTACATGCTTTTACCGATGGTCGCGACTGCGATCCTAAATCAGGTAAATCTTTTATAAAAGATATTGAACATTATATGCACCGAACCACAGGAGAACTAGCTACCATTACAGGACGGTATTATGCTATGGATAGAGACAATCGCTGGGAACGCGTACAACTTGCCTATGATGCATTAGTGAACGGAAAAGGTAGTATTTCTTCAAATGCTACAGCTAGCATAAAACAAAGCTATGAAGCAGGGGTTACTGATGAGTTTATTAAACCAATTATTATGGTTGATGAACATAACAACCCAAAAACAACCATAAAAAACGACGATGTAGTTATCTTTTTTAACTTTAGAACCGATAGAGGCCGTCAATTAACAGAGGCTTTAAGTCAAAAAGATTTTCCAGAATTTAATATGAAAAAGCTGTCATTATATTTTGTTACACTAACAAATTACGACGACACGTTTAAGCATATTCATGTAGTTTACGATAATAAAAATATTGAAAATACATTAGGCGAAGTTTTAGAAAAAAGTGGAAAAACACAAATTAGAATTGCCGAAACCGAAAAATACCCACACGTAACTTTTTTCTTTTCTGGCGGAAGAGAAAAAGAGTTTAAAGGTGAAAAACGGTTGTTATGCCCATCGCCAAAAGTGGCTACTTACGATTTAAAACCCGAAATGAGTGCCTACGACATACGTGATGCAATTATACCTGAACTAAAAAAAGGAGAGGTAGATTTTGTATGCTTAAACTTTGCTAACGGAGACATGGTCGGTCACACAGGTGTTTTTGATGCGGCAGTAAAAGCATGTGAAGCTGTTGATGATTGCGTAAAAGACGTAATAACTACGGCTTTAGACAACAACTATACAACTATTTTAATTGCTGATCACGGAAACTGTGAAATTATGATAAACCCTGACGGAAGCCCTCATACATCACATACCACTAACCCTGTACCTGTTATTTTAATTGACCATGATTTAAAATCAATAAAAAATGGTATTTTAGGCGATATTGCCCCTACAATTATAAAACTAATAGGGCTTGAGCAACCTAAAGAAATGACACAACACTCACTTATTTAATAAAAATGAAAAAACACATTGTTTTGTTCGCATTTATACTAATTGCATTTTCTTGCAGCACACAAAAAAACGTAGTTGCTACAGCTAAAAAAGACAACTCTGGTAACCTAATTGGCATTACCGACAAAGCTTCTTTTACCGAAAAACCTTACAGCCTTTGGTTTAACAAAGGTTATGAAACCTACAAACCTAATGCCTCAGTAATCGCTGAATTAAAACCCTATTTAAAAGGCGTAAAGATAAAAGGCTTTATGGGCACTTGGTGTGGTGATAGCAAAAGACAGGTTCCTGTTTTTTATAAAATTTTAGAAGACGCTAATTTTAATGAAAAAAATATAGAACTAGTAGCCGTAGACTACGCTAAAAAAACACCCGACAACCTACAAGAAGGCTTAAATATTATACGAGTACCTACCTTTATTTTTTATAGACACGGAAAAGAAATTGGTCGTTTTGTTGAACACCCTCGTGAAACAGTTGAAAAAGACTTTTTAAAAATAGTTTCTGGCAAACTCTATAAACATTCGTACGAAAAATAATTTTTAGTATAAATGCGGTATCTTTGCATTTTAATTTTTTAGAATGATTAAGATAAAAACACGAGAAGAAATAGAGTTAATGCGCGAAAGTGCTTTAATCGTTTCTAAAACCTTAGGAATGCTAGCTAGTGAAATAAAACCTGGGGTAACTACATTGTACCTAGATTCATTGGCAGAAGAATTTATTAGAGACCAACAAGCTATTCCTGGTTTTTTGGGTTTATACAACTTTCCTAACACGTTATGTATGAGTCCGAACTCACAAGTAGTACACGGTATTCCAAACAAAACCCCTTTACAAGAGGGTGATATTATTTCAATTGATTGCGGGGCTTTAAAAAATGGCTTTTATGGTGACCACGCCTATACTTTTCCTGTAGGAGAAATTGCTGCTGAAACGCAAAAATTATTAGATATTACCAAAGAAAGTTTATACGTGGGTATTCGAGAATTTAAAGTAGGTAATCGCGTAGGCGACGTAGGCTTTGCTATTCAAAATTTTACCGAAAAACACGGATATGGAGTAGTACGTGAACTCGTAGGGCATGGTTTAGGACGCGAAATGCATGAAGAACCTGAAATGCCAAACTACGGACGCAGAGGTCGTGGTAAAAAATTTGCCGAAGGCATGGTTGTTGCCATAGAGCCAATGACCAATATGGGCACACACAAAATTCGTCAACATAACGATGGTTGGACCATTACCACATTAGATGAAAAACCATCTGCCCACTTTGAACATGATGTAGCTATTGTTGATGGTAAACCTGAATTGTTATCTACCTTTAAGTATATTTATGATGCTTTAGGTATTGAAAGCAATGAAGAAGATGAATTTAGACGCTAATTGCCAATCTAAATAATAGTGTTTTAAAAATCAACTTATTTTAACATACAGCATAAAAAACCATTAAACAATCTCTGTGAAATTAATATCACAAATATTAAACACGCTTCCAAGACCCGTTTTAATTAAGGCTAGTTATATGGTTCGTCCTGCTATTGCTTGGTGGTTAAAAGGCAATACCTTTACCGACCCTATCGATGGAAAATCATTTCGGAAATTTTTACCTTACGGATATAATGTACAGCGAGAAAATGTACTTTCTCCTTCTACACTATCATTAGAAAGACATCGTTTACTTTGGCTTTTTTTACAAAATGAAACCTCTTTTTTTACCTCAAACAAAAAATTAAAGGTATTGCATATTGCGCCAGAACAATGTTTTTTAAATCGATTTAAAAAGCAAAAAAATTTAGACTATATAACCTCTGACTTAGAATCGCCCATAGCTGATGTAAAAGCTGATATTTGTGATTTACCTTTTAAAGATAATTCTTTCGACGTGGTATTTTGCAATCATGTATTAGAACATATTACTGATGACACCAAAGCAATGCAAGAATTATATCGCGTAATGAAAGTCGGTGGATTTGGTGTTTTTCAAATTCCGCAAGATTTAAATCGAGAAACCACTTTTGAAGATAACTCAATTACCGACCCCAAAAAACGCACAAAAATATTTGGTCAGTACGACCATGTACGGATATATGGGCGTGACTATTTCGATAAATTACGTTCTATTGGGTTTAAAGTAGATGAAGTAAATTACACACAACAACTTACCGAAGATAAAATTCAAAAATATTGTTTAACTAAAGGCGAAATTATTCCTGTAGCTCATAAACGTTAACTTGATATTTTTTATAATCTACCTCCCTTTTTATCAATTGTAATCATCGCTAAAATTCTATTAACATAAATAGAATAAATATGTAAAGAATCTCTAATTACTCTTTTTTATCTTTGCATAAAAATACAGTGTTTTGGCATATATTTTAAATATAGAAACGGCTACTAAAAACTGTTCGGTTAGCCTTGCAAAAAACGGAACCATTTTAGCTTTAAAAGAGTTAAATAATGGTAATTATTCGCATGCAGAAATGCTACATCCTTTTATGGTAGCGGTATTAAAAGAAGCAAACGTTAACCCTAGTGACATAACCGCTGTAGCGGTAAGCAAGGGGCCTGGGTCGTATACTGGATTACGTATTGGTGTTTCGGCAGCAAAAGGGCTCTGTTTTGCTTTTGGGGTTCCTTTAATTTCTATTGAAACATTAACCGCTTTAGCCCATAAAATTATACCCGATGACGGAATAATTATTCCTATGATAGACGCCCGCCGTATGGAAGTATATTCAGCAATATACGATTGCAAATACAATCAAATAAGAGAAATTAAAGCAGAAATAATTACCGAGAATTCGTACAAAGAATACCTGCCCAATCAAAAAGTATATTTTCTAGGTGATGGTGCCGAAAAATGTAAAGATGTCATTACACACAACAATGCTATTTTTGTTTCTAATAAATACCCCTCTGCTAAAGAAATGGCAAAATTAAGTTTTGAAAAATATAAAAAAAACGACATCGAAGATGTCGCCTATTTTGAGCCTTTTTATTTAAAAGATTTTGTTGCTGTTCCAGAAAAAAAACGCTAACCTTTTTTTTGTATCTCTACAGAATGTGGATAAGGAATTTCAATACCTGCTTTATCTAAAGCTAATTTTACATTTTCAGTAGTTTCAAAATACACATCCCAATAATTATCAGTTTTACACCACGGTCTAACAGCAAAATTTACCGAACTATCAGCCAGTTCGCACACCATTACTGTAGGAGCAGGATTTTTTAAAACCTTAGCATTTGAGCTTAAAACGTTTAAAAGTATTTCTTTGGTTTGTTTTATATCGGCATGGTACGAAACGCCAAAAGTTAAATCGACACGTAACTTGCCTTCTGTAGAATAATTAATAATGTTTCCGTTAGATAAAGCTCCGTTTGGTAATATAGCTAATCTATTTTCAGGGGTACTAACTTTAGTTGTAAAAATATCTATTCTTTTTACAATTCCTTTAATGCCTTGAGCCTCTATATAATCACCTACTTTAAACGGTTTAAAAATTATAATTAAAGTGCCTCCTGCAAAATTAGATAACGACCCCTGTAATGCTAAACCTATTGCTAAACCAGCCGCCCCAATAATGGTTGCAAAAGAAGTGGTTGGAATACCCAGTTTACTAATTACACTTACGAATAATAATATCTTTAACGTCCAATTAATTAAACTGCCTAAAAAACTTTGTAAGGTAACATCTAAACCTCGTTTTTGCATAAGTTTTTTAATCGTTCTACTTATAAGATTTATAAAATATAAGCCTACAATTAAAATAACTAATGCCATTATAATTTTAGGAAAATAATCAATCACTAATTCTTTATATGTACTAATATATTCTTTCATAAAAATTGTATAATCTGTTGCAAAAATAGGATTAGATTATCAAAATTATGCTAAAAACAAAACGAAATTAAACCTAAAATTGCTGGAACAGATTGAATAAAAAAGATTCGTGTTTTTTTAGTAGAATATGCCCCGTAAATACCTGCAACACAAACACAAGACAAGAAAAAAAATGCAATTTCGTTTTTTTCAGAAATAATTGCCCAAACAAAACCTGCAACTAAAAACCCATTATACAACCCTTGATTGGCTGCAAGTACTTTTGTTTTTTCGGCAAATTCTTTAGATGCTAATCCAAATGTTTTAATGCCTTTGGGTTTCGTCCAAAAAAACATTTCTAATAGCAGTATATATACGTGAATTAGTAAAACTACTGTGATAAAAAAAAGTTGAAATGTACTCATAACTTTAAATTTATAAATTGTAATGCTTTATCGATATTACTTTCAGGTAACTGACACGTATTGTTTACACAAACATAAATAAGCGTTTTATTACCTGCTTCTCTACCTTTCATTAACGGTATTGTACTTTTTTTAATACTCCCAGCAATTAGTTTATTAGGTAGGTAATGCGCATTAATTTCTTTTGTTTTTGTTAATGCATCTTTACCCGAAATTGCTATTTCATAATAAGTGCCTACCAAATCTGCTTCTAATTGTAACCAATTAGAATACGCTGAAGGGTATAAACTTATATTCGGTTTAACTGTGTGTAACATTTGTTGGGCTGTTGCCAAATACTCTTGGTTTGCATAATAATGGCTTAATTTAAATAAATTTCTAGCCATAATTGAGTTTGATGATGGAATAACATTATCATCAACATCTATTTTTCTAGTAATTAATGCATCATCTATGCTCGAAGTAAAAAAGAATAACCCACTGTTTTTATCAAAAAAATACTGATATACATACTCTACTAATTTTTTAGCGGTTGTTAGCCAACTTTCATCTAAAGTAACCTCGTATAGCGATATAAAAGCATCAATAGTTGTTGCATAATCTTCTAAATATGCATTAATAGTACTTTTGCCATTTTTATACGTGTGTAGTAAATTGCCTTCTTTTTGAAGCATTTTTTGTTTAATAAATGTTGCATTTTTAAGTGCTATTTCTAAATACTGTGAGTTATTAAATACGCGATATGCATCTATATATCCTTTAAGCATAAGTGCATTCCAGCTTGTTAAAACCTTATCGTCTAATCGTGGCGGTTTACGTTTTAAACGTTCTTTAAAAAGAATATCTTTCCAAAGTTTTACTTTTTCTCGTAATTTTTTTTCTGATATTTTTTCTTGGGCGGCAAATGTTGCATCGGTTACTTTACGAATTAAATGATACATATCGTTTTCCCAGTAACCATAATCATTTACATTGTAGTATTTAGAAAATAAATTAAACTCGTCTTTTAAGCATGCTTTTAACGTTGTAATATGCCACACATAAAAAGCCCCCTCTTTTAAGTGATTATGCTCATTTTTACTGTCGGCATCTAAAGCTGCATAAAAAGCCCCTTCAGTTGTTGTTAACTCACGTTCAACAAATTGCAGTATGTTTTCAACCGTTTCTTTATACAGTATATTTTTAGTAGCTGAGTATACATTACTATATAGGCTTACAAGCTGACCATTATCATATAACATTTTTTCAAAATGCGGAATATGCCATTTTTTATCTACACTATATCGTGAAAAACCTCCTCCAATTTGGTCAAATATGCCACCTAATGCCATTTTTGTTAAGGTTGTGTTTACATAATTTAGCATTTCGACATTATTAGTTTGTACTGCGTAACGCCATAGAAATTCATAATTATTAGGCAATGGAAATTTTGGAGGGCGATGAGTGCCTCCAAACTCAAAATCTATCTTTTTTTGCCAAGTTAAAACAGCCTGATCTAAATGTTGTTTGGTAAATTGTTTAACGTTATTATTTTTTTGAATTTGATTGGCTCCTTGAATTCCTTGAGATAAATGAATAGCATATTCTTCTATTTTTTGCGGTTTCTTTTGATAAAGTTCTGCTATTTTTTGAAGTGCATTTGTCCAAGCGGTTTTTGTAAAATAAGTGCCCCCCCAAACAGGCCTACCATCTGGTAGCGCAATAACATTTAAAGGCCAACCGCCTTGACCTGTTATTAACTGCACCGCTTCCATATACACCCCATCAACATCAGGTCGTTCTTCTCTATCTACTTTAATGGAAATAAAATTTTTATTCATAATAGCCGCCACAGCTGTATCTTCAAAGCTTTCATGCTCCATAACATGACACCAATGACAAGCCGAATAGCCTACCGAAATAAGAAGTAATTTATTTTCTTTTTTTGCTAATGCTAACGTTGTTTTATTCCAAGGTTTCCAATGAACAGGATTATGAGCATGTTGTAATAAATACGGACTTGTTTCGTGTATTAAATCGTTGGTATAATTCTGCATTTAGATTTATGAGCTTTAAAAAAAACGTCTCTTAATTGGCACGTATTTCGAAAGATATACATTATACACAAAACGTTACGTACAATGTTTTTATTATTTTCTAACTATTTTAGGAAAAGATATTTTTATGAATTTTATATCTTTATTGCGCTTCGTTTTTATTTTATTTTAAAACTGTTCAATATCTTTTCTCCTGTGTCTTTAAAATCATTGAATTGATTTGCCTCACAAGTCAACGTCAACACATATGCTTTGTTATTTTGAACCCAATAGTATTGTTCAAATTTTAAATTAAATGCTCCTTGTTTTCCGGTATATATTACTCTCTGAAATTCGGTTTTTTCATTCTTAATTCGGTTACTCGAGATAATATTTCCGTCAATTATCATTGTTTTTATTTGACCTTCAGATATTTCGACATACTTATCTAAATCAATATTATATCCTGTCAAATCTTGAATAATCAAATTTACATTTTCTTTAAATTTATCTGTATCAGAAGTTAATTGGCTCAATAAAATAAAACGACTGCCCATTAT
Organism: Tenacibaculum sp. UWU-22; assembly: GCF_041021355.1. Lineage (NCBI taxonomy): Bacteria > Pseudomonadati > Bacteroidota > Flavobacteriia > Flavobacteriales > Flavobacteriaceae > Tenacibaculum > Tenacibaculum sp. UWU-22. The sequence continues at coordinate 822,160 of NZ_JBFNGP010000001.1, forward strand.
ACCCGATTTATTCAATTGCCACTTTTTAGGATATTGAATAGAATAGTCTTTTTCGTTTAACAAATTCCAAATATTGGTTTGCCCAAAAGCAGTAAAACTAGTAATAAAAAATACTATTACTATTAATTGTAATCTATTCATTTTTGTTTTTTTAACTAATTCTGGGATATGTAAAGGAAACCCCGTCAATATCTATACGGTTTCGACCATGTGTGGTTAAGATACAAAATATACAAGTACATACCAAACTGAAAGCACATGAGATTTTTTAGAAGTAGGCAAGTAGAAGCTATTACTTATAACCATTGTCAGACATAATTATTTTTTTACACTTCTAATTTTTTTCATAATTCTTCTACCTTCATCAGTCAACTTCCAAAACAGAGCTATTCCTCCGTTAATTGATTTGTTATGAGTAACTTGAATTAAATTCATAACTTCTAGATGAATTTTTAATGTTTGATAAACTTCTTCTTCCATTATCGGAAAAGTTCCAGAAAGATTAAGCTTTTTGATAAGTTGTAGGGCTAAATACTTATTTACCTTATCATCAGAAGGTGTTTTCATTAAAAAAGGCGATAGAATATAGAATAGTTCTTTCCAAGTTATTTCTATTTTCCAATTTTGAAAAACATAGTGTCTATCACTATAAGAACCCTTAAAAATATATTTGTCGTTTAATCCAGCTAATTCTTCCTCTGTTATAGGTTTATCTCTCGATGTTTCTTCTTGTATTTTTTCTTTGAGAATTGAGTTTTCTTTTCTTAAATCATTTAGTTCAATTAATAATTCTGAATTTCCAATTTTATTAGACCTTACCCATCCAACTGCGGGATAAATTTTTATTGTTTTTTGTAAACTTAAAGCAACTAAACTTGGCAACTCCTCTGGTTTTTCCCAATACTTAACTAATCTTCCTGTCGAAGCTTTTTTTCTAAAAGCATCTAATTTTTCTTTTATAGCTGGGGCTATGTCAGATTTTTCAACAGATAGTTTGTTAGGGTTTGAATGAATAAATACTATAATTTTAATTCCCTTTTTATTGGCATAATCAAATTCTTTTTCCGTATAACTTAAACCATCATCTGATAAAGAACCGTATCTGCCTCCAATAATTAATATATAATAATCACAGTCATCGATTACTCTTTTAATAAAATTAAATTGTTCTTCATCTATTGCAGGAAAAATTTCCATTACTGCAGGAATACAATCCATTTCCATTATCGTTTGAATTACTTTAGCTCTTTCATCTTTTAAATCTGCATATGTAGAACTAATAAAAACTTGAAATCTTTTTTCCATTAATTATATATACCTATTTCAATTATACCCAAAACTTTTAATTAAACCGACAATGCCTGTTCTAAATCTGCTATTAAATCGGTAATATCTTCAATACCTACGCTTAATCGAATTAATGAGTCGGTAATTCCATTTTTTAACCGTTCTTTTTCGGGTATCGAAGCGTGGGTCATAGTTACAGGGTGATTTGCCAAGCTCTCTACGCCACCTAAAGATTCTGCCAACGTAAAAATTTTAGTGTTTTCTAAAACGGTAAATGCCGCTTTTTTACTTTTATCTTTTAATCTAAAAGAAACCATTCCTCCAAAATCTTTCATTTGCGTTTTAGCAATTGCATAATTTGGATGATTTTTTAACCCTGGATAATAGACTTGATCAACTTTAGAATGGTTATTTAAAAACTCAGCAATAGCTTTTCCGTTTTCGCAATGACGCTGCATTCTTATGTGTAATGTTTTAATTCCTCTAAGAGCTAAAAAAGAATCCATCGGTCCTGCAATAGCCCCTGCTGCAAACTGAATAAAATGAAGTGCTTCTGCTAATTTTTTGTCTTTTACCACTAAGGCACCCATTACCAAATCAGAATGACCTCCAATATATTTAGTAGCTGAATGCATAACTATATCGGCACCTAAATCTAGTGGCTGTTGTATATAAGGGGTGGCAAAAGTATTATCTACCGCAACTAAAATAGATGAATTATTATTTTTTACCGCCGTAGAAATGGCTTGTATATCCGCTATTTTCATTAACGGATTGGTAGGGGTTTCTAACCAAACTAACTTGGTGTTTTTATTTATTTTTTGGGTAATATTTGTAACCAAATCCATATTTACAAAATGAAATTTCAAGCCATATTTTTCAAATAATTTTGTAAACATTCTATACGACCCCCCGTATAAATCATCGCCCGTAATTACCTCATCACCTGGTTTTAATAGCCTTAAAACACAATCTATTGCTGATAAGCCTGACGAAAAAGCAAAACCATGAGTGCCGTTTTCTATAGCCGCTAAACTGTTTTCTAATGCTGTTCTAGTAGGGTTTGCGCCTCTAGAATATTCGTATCCTTTATGAACTCCCGGACTTGATTGTGCGTAAGTAGAGGTTTGAAAAATAGGAGGCATAACGGCTCCTGTGGCTTTTTCATGTTCTTGACCCCCGTGTATGGTTTTGGTATTAAATTTCATTTTTTTATCTGTTTATAACGGTTTAAAAAATGGTAGTTGTTAAACCACTTTTTTTAAGGCTAATATAGCTCCGTAATGAATGCCTTCATGAAAATTATTAAACGCAATTGCCGATTCAATTGAGTCTAAAACAAACCCTGTACTGGTTTTATATTCATCATATTCTTTAAATATTTGCGCATTATAATCTTCTTCTAACGTATCGGGTAAACCTATTAATAGCTCTTTAATTTCGTCAAACTCAACTTGTGTAAAAGTTTCGTTATTAGGCTTCGTTCCTTTTTTATATTTTTCAATTAAGTTATCTGGTATTAAACAAGATAAATTTGATAGCTTATAATGCAATAATTGTTGGGTTACTACTATATGACCCACATTCCACGCAATATTATTATTAAATGAGCTTGGTATTTTATGTATTTGTTCTAGGGTTAAACCATCAATTGCGTTTAAAATAAGTTCGCGAGATTTTTTTAAAACCGAGATTTCTGTTGTCATTTTTCTGTTTATTTTAGCATCAAATATACTGATAATAACAATGAAGAAAATCTATTTTTTACAAACCTGTAGTACCTGTAGAAAAATTTTAAAAGAAATAGATACTCGTGGTTTTGAACTACAAGAAATAAAAACAAATGCTATTACGGTTTCTCAACTAACAGAAATGCGAAACTTGACTGATAGTTATGAGAGTTTATTTAACAAAAGAGCTAAATTGTATACAGCAATGGATTTAAAAAATCAGGCTGTTTCTGAAGCAGATTATCGCCAATTAATTTTAGATGAATATACTTTTTTAAAACGTCCTGTAATTATTATTGATGACAAAATTTTTATTGGAAACAGTAAAAAAGTAATATCTCAGTTAAAAGAAACCATGAAAACAATCTAAAAAAATTTTAGTTTTACTGGTCTTTTAGCCAATTTTTCATTGCCACTTCTTGTTCAATAATACTATTTAAGTCTTCTATTTTTACCCGTTTTTGTTCCATTGTATCTCTGTAACGAATTGTTACCGTATTATCGGTTAACGTATCGTGATCAACAGTAATACAAAACGGTGTGCCTGCTGCGTCTTGACGGCGATACCGTCGTCCAACAGCGTCTTTTTCATCATAAGTAACTGAAAAATTCCACTTTAATTCATCAACAATTTTACGAGCAATATCAGGCAATCCATCTTTTTTAACTAACGGTAAAACTGCAGCTTTAGTAGGTGCTAATACCGCTGGTATTTTTAACACTGTTCGGGTATTTCCGTTTTCTAATGTTTCTTCTTGTAACGAATTAGCAAAAACAGCTAAAAACATTCGATCTAAACCTATCGATGTTTCTACCACATAAGGCACATAACTTTTTTGCTCTTCAGCATCAAAATATTGTAATTTTTTACCTGAAAATTGTTCGTGTTGACTTAAATCAAAATCGGTACGTGAATGAATTCCTTCTAATTCTTTAAATCCGAACGGAAATTTAAATTCAATATCAGCAGCAGCATCAGCATAATGGGCTAGTTTTTCATGGTCATGAAAACGATAATTATCTCTACCCATACCCAATGATAAATGCCATTGTAAGCGTGTTTGCTTCCACTGCTCATACCATTTTTTTTGAGTACCGGGTTTAATAAAAAATTGCATTTCCATTTGTTCAAACTCACGCATTCTAAAAATAAACTGACGAGCAACAATTTCATTTCTAAAAGCTTTTCCTATTTGTGCAATACCAAACGGAATTTTCATTCGCCCTGTTTTTTGCACATTTAAAAAATTAACAAAAATACCTTGCGCTGTTTCAGGACGTAAATATACTTGGGTAGCATTTTCGGCAGAAGCCCCTATTTGAGTGCCAAACATTAAATTAAACTGTTTTACATCTGTCCAATTTTTACTTCCTGTAAGTGGGTCAGCAATTTCTAACTCTTCTATTAACGCTTTTATATCGGCTAAATCTTCTTTTTCTAAAGATTTACCCATACGCGATAATATTGTGTTTATTTTTTCTTGATTTGCTTTAACTCTTGGGTTGGTTGCTAAAAATTGTTCTTTATCAAAAGCTTCGCCAAAACGTTTTGCCGCTTTTTCTACTTCTTTTTCAATTTTAGCTTCAATTTTGGCACAGTAATCTTCAATTAATACGTCTGCACGATATCGTTTTTTCGAATCTTTATTGTCAATTAACGGGTCGTTAAACGCATCAACATGACCTGAAGCTTTCCATGTAGTAGGATGCATTAGTATAGCTGCATCTATGCCTACAATATTTTCGTGCATTTGCACCATAGCTTTCCACCAATATTCACGAATATTTCTTTTTAACTCAACACCATTTTGAGCATAATCGTATACCGCACTTAATCCGTCATAAATTTCAGATGATTGAAAAATATATCCGTATTCTTTAGCGTGTGAAATTACTTTTTTAAACTGATCTTCTTGTTTTGCCATAATGAGAGCAAATATACAGGAATTCTAAAAGTTTTCAAGCAGAAAATTAACGAAGAGTTTATCTATAAAAAACAGAAATACTATTGTCGCATAAATTTTATAAAATAAACAAATACAACACCTATTTAATCTGTTTGTTTTTTACATCGATACACAAAAGCAGGCGGAAAATTAAGGGGTTCAAAATCTAGCAAAACAGTTTTAAAAACCGATTTTAATCGACGGTAATAACTTAAATTATATTGATATTGTATAAATAACCCATCTGCTTTTAAGCTTTTATAACATTGTTCTAAAATAGTTGTTGAAAGCTCTTTTGGTAAAATGGTTAATGGTAAACTAGATATAACATAGTTTGTTTTGGCAATACCTAATTTTTGTAATTCTGTAGTAATTTTTTCTGCAGATGCTTTTAATACAATGAGTTGCTCGTTTTTTATTTTTACTAATTCATTATAAAAAACATCATTAATTTCAAAACAAATCAAAGTTGATTTTGGTGATAGGTTTTTTAAAATTTTATGGGTAATTGCTCCGTTTCCTGGTCCTAGTTCTACAATTACAATTTCATTTGAAAAATCAATGCTTTTTAGCATTCTTTCTGCTAAATATCGAGAACTAGGCACAACCGTACCCAAAGTTTTATAATTTTTTACGGCCTCTTTAAAAAAATTGAATTTTTTACCCAAAAGGTTTTAATTTTTTGTATCTTATTTTTTGTGAAATAGCTACACAAATATGCAATTTTTAAAAGACATACTCTATTTATTTTACCCAAAAATATGTGTTACTTGTAAAAATAATCTTTTAGAAAACGAAAAAACAATCTGTACATTTTGTAGACATGACCTACCAATACTTTGTTACAAAAATGTATATGAAAATGAAATTATCAATATTTTTAAAGGTCGAGTACCTGTTGAAAAAGCTACCGCTTTTTTAATTTTCAGAAAAATAAGTAAAACTAAAACACTAATACACGAACTAAAATATAAAAACAATGAAGAAATTGGGGTTTTTATAGGTAATTGGTTCGGAAAAATACTTAAAAATAGTAACCAATTTAACGATATTGACTATATAGTGCCTGTTCCATTACATCCAAAAAAATTAAAAAAAAGAGGGTATAATCAACTTACAAAATTTGGAGAATGCTTAAGCAATGAACTTGAAGTAACTTACATGCCTTCTGTTTTATTTCGGGTTTCAGATACCCAAACACAAACATACAAGCATCGTTTTGAGCGTTTTTTAAATGCTAACACTAAATTTTCGCTTACCAATACCACTGTTTTTAATAATAAACACATATTATTAATCGACGATGTTATTACTACTGGGGCAACTATAGAAGCTTGCTGCAAAGAGCTCTTAAAAACACCAAACATTAAAATAAGTATTGCAACAATGGCTTATACTGAGAAATTATAAATAAAGACACCCAAATAATGTTGTTGTATTTTTATAAAAAAATAAGAATGTTTTACAATATACTTTTTAAACTTGCAGATAGTAAGTATTTTAGCACTTTATAATTTTTTAGTAAAAACAACTCTTAGTGAAGCTTTTTTTTAGACTTTTTTTTATTGCAATAAGCACCTATTTATTAACTAGTTGTGCTCGAAGAGGCAACCCTGAAGGAGGGCCAAAGGATAAAGATGCACCTATAATGGTTACTGCAACCCCCCCTTATAAAACCATTCATTTTAATAAAAAAGAGATAAAAATTTATTTTGATGAATATATTGTTTTTAAAGATTTATACAAACAACTTGTTGTTTCCCCTCCCTTAAAAACACCTCTTTTAATTACCCCTCAAGGTACCCCCACTAAACGTTTTTCTATAAAAATTTTAGACACCTTAAAACCCAATACAACTTATACTTTAAATTTTGGTAGCGCCATACAAGACAATAACGAAAACAATAAATTAGAAAGTTTTAAGTATGTTTTTTCAACAGGTTCTTACATTGATTCGTTAACCTTAAAAGGGACCACCAAAAATGCCTTGAAAAAAGAAATTGAAAAAAATGTTAATGTATTACTATACAAAATAGATTCAACTTATAACGACTCTATCGTTTATAAACAAAAACCTAAATATGTTACTAGCACATTAGATTCGTCAAATTTTGTGTTTAGCAATCTTGAAAAAGGAAAATATTTATTAGTTGCCTTAAAAGAAGAAAATAGCGATTATATTTTTCGGCCAAATACCGATAAAATAGGTTTTTATTCAGATACTATTGCCTTACCTGCCGACAGTGTACTTACCAAACCTATTACAATTTTTAAAGAAATTTTACCCTATAAATTTAGAAGTGGTAAAGAAATTGCCAAAGGAAAAATACTATTTGGTTTTGAAGGCGAAAAAAACCCGATGAAAGTATCGGTTTTATCAAAAACCCCTGCTAATTTTAAATCGTTTTTTCAATTACAAAAAGACCGCGACACTTTAGTATATTGGTTTACCCCTTTTGAGACAGATTCGCTAAATTTTAAAATTACAACTCAAAATTTTACAGATACAACAACTGTTTTTCTTCGTAAGAAAAAAATAGATTCGTTAATGATTTCATCGGTCGGAAATTCAACATTACTTTTAAACGACACATTATTTTTAACTACAAATAATCCGATTGTAAAAATAGATTCTAGCAAGTTTTTGCTAATCAACAAAAAAGATACCTTACCTGTTTTACACCAATTACAAAAAAAATCGTTTAATAAACTTGCCGTTTTATTTGATAAAAACCCAAATGAAAAGTACGAACTTAAAATATTACCAAAAGCCATTACCGATTTGTATAACACCAGTAATGATACGCTTACGTATCGTTTAAACACAAAAAATATTGATGACTACGGAAGTGTTATTTTAAATGTTCAAAATCAAAAAAACTACCCTTTAATTATTGAGTTAATAACAACGGGAAATGAAGTGCTTAGAAAACAATTTATAAATACTTCTAAAAAAGTAACTTTTTCGTTATTAGAACCTAATAAATATACGGTTAGGGCTATTATTGATAGCAACAAAAACAACAAATGGGATACTGGTAATTTTTTAACCAAAACACAACCCGAAGAAATCATTTATCTTGAAAAAGAATTAAATGTTCGGGCTAACTGGTTTGTAACCGAAAACTTTTTAATAAATTAAATCGCTTTTTTAGCCCATGTGTCGCGTAAACCTACGGTTTTGTTGTACACCATTTTTTCTGATGTTGAATCATCATCAACATTAAAATATCCTAATCGTTGAAATTGAAAACGGTCACCCACTTTGGCTGTTTGCAAACTTGGTTCAACAAAAGCGGTAACTACTTGTAAAGAATTTGGATTTAAAAATTCCATAAAATCTTTGTCTTTATGACTATCTGGAGCTTCATCTAAAAACAACCGATCATAAACTCTTACCTCGGCTTTTACCGCATGATTAATAGATACCCAATGTAACGTTCCTTTTACTTTTCGTACACTTTCAGGTGTTCCGCTACCTGATTTACTCAATGGGTCATACGTACATTGAATTTCGGTAATTACTCCATTTTCATCTTTAGTACAACTTTCAGCCTTAATTATATAAGCATTTTTAAGTCGTACCTCTTTACCCAATTTTAATCTAAAAAACTTTTTGTTAGCTTCTTCTCTAAAATCTTCTCTTTCAATATATAATTCTCTCGAAAACGGAACCGTTCGATTGCCTGCATTTTCATCTTCTGGATTATTCTCTGCAACCAATATTTCTTCTTTGCCTTCTGGATAATTTGTAATAACAACTTTTACAGGATCTAAAACGGCCATTACACGGTTCGCTGTTTTGTTTAAATCTTCTCTTATTTTAAACTCTAACAACGCTACATCAATTACATTTTCACGTTTAGATACCCCTACTGTTTCGATAAAATTTCGAATCGATTGCGGCGTATATCCTCTGCGTCGTAAGCCTGAAATAGTAGGCATTCTAGGATCATCCCACCCCGATACAATTTTTTCATCTACCAACTTAAGCAATTTGCGTTTACTCATTATGGTATAGCTTAAATTTAAGCGCGAAAACTCTCGTTGTTTGGGTAATAACGGGTATTCTTTTTTACCAAACTCATATACATTATCACGAAACCAATTGTATAACTCTCGGTGAGGTTTAAACTCTAACGAACATAACGAATGTGATACTTGTTCTATATAATCACTCTCACCATGTGTCCAGTCGTACATCGGATAAATATTCCAAGAATCGCCTGTTCGATGGTGTGTTTTATATAATATACGATACATAATAGGATCACGCATTAACATATTGGGTGATTGCATATCAATTTTTGCTCGTAAAACATGTTCGCCTTCGGCAAACTCGCCATTTTTCATTTTTTCAAACAATGTCATGTTTTCAGCTACTGAACGACTTCGGTACGGACTATTTGTTCCTGGTTGAGTTGGTGTGCCTTTTTGTATTGCAATTTCTTCTGAGGTTTGACTATCTACATAGGCTTTACCATCTTTAATTAATAAAACTGCCCAATCGTATAATTGTTGAAAATAATCTGAAGAATAAAGTTCTTTATCCCACTTATACCCTAACCATTGTATATCGCGTTTAATAGCATCTACATACTCTTGCTCTTCTTTAACAGGGTTTGTATCGTCAAAACGCAAATTTACTGGAGCCTTATATTTTTCGCCCAGACCAAAGCTTATACCAATAGCTTTAGTATGCCCTATATGCAAATATCCGTTAGGTTCTGGCGGAAAACGAAACCGTAAATTGTTTTGCGTTATACCATTTGCTAAATCTTCTTCAACAATTTGTTCAATAAAATTAAGAGATTTCTTTTCTTCAGTCATTTTCGTATAAAATTGAAACCACAAAATTACAGAAAATAAATAGGTTAATCACTTTTTTTAAGTGTTCGCTAATATCTTATTTTCAATTACTAAACGTAACATTTGTTTTTATTTTAATTAAGCTCTTTTTAACTAAATGATTTCTATCCATTTAGTTAAAATTACTAAATTCGCAACGTTATTAAATTTAACCTAAAAGGTTATAGTGAGTATTAAGAAATCGTATAGCTATCAACCAAGGTAGGTAAATTAATAAAATAGTTAACTTAAATTGATTCGTGTGAAAAAAGAACACTATAAAAAGTACAATCTTATCTTAGGCTGGGTTGCGTTTATCATTGCTTTAATTACTTACACTTTAACAAGAGAGCCAACAGTTAGTGCTTGGGATTGTGGCGAGTATATTCCTACTTCGATAAAATTAGAGGTTGGTCATCCACCAGGGGCTCCTCTTTTTCAAATGCTTGGTGCTTTTTTTGCAATGTTTACAACCAACAGCTCTGAAATAGCTAAAATGGTTAACTTTATGTCTGCTTTAGCAAGCGCATTTACTATTTTATTTTTATTTTGGACGATAACTAATTTAGCAAAAAGAGTAGCTGTTCGAAATGGTAAGTTTAGTAAAAGTGAAATGATTGCTGTTTTAGGAAGCGGTTTTGTAGGTGCTTTAGCCTATACCTTTTCAGATAGTTTTTGGTTTAGTGCTGTAGAAGGTGAAGTATACGCTACATCATCTTTTTTAATGGCAATACTTTTTTGGCTTGGTCTTAAATGGGAAAGTGAAATTAACGAGCCTAGAGGTAACAAATGGCTTGTTTTAATTAGTTTTGTAGCTGGATTATCTTTTGGGGTACACATACTATCTTTATTAGTTATCCCTTCTATTGTATTAATTTATTTTTTTAAAACATATAAAAATATCAATGTAAAAACAACTGCTATAGCAACCGTAATTTCTGTGCTAATATTAGCGTTTGTATTTAAATTTTTATTTCCGTTTACCCTTAAGTTTTTTAGCGTTTCTGAATTATTTTTTATCAATTCAATAGGGTTGCCCTACAATTCGGGAACTATTATTGCGGGTATTGTTTTAATTTTATCATTCTACTTTGCCTTAAAATATACCCGTAAAAAACAGCTTGTTACAGCCAACACCCTTATATTATCTATATTATTTATAATGATTGGTTTTTCTTCATGGCTAATGTTGCCTATTCGTGCAAATGCAAATACTACGATTAACGAAAACAATCCGTCTAGTGCTCGTGAATTATTAGCTTATTACAATCGTGAACAATATGGTGACTCAAATGTTTTTTACGACAAATATTACTCGTTTAGTTATAACAGAGAGCAAGATGCCGAGAAGCCTTACAAAGATGATAAACCCAAATATGAGAAAAAAAATGGCAAATATGTAATTGTAAATAATTACAAAAATGCACTGCCAAATTGGTCGAGCAAGCACAAAGGATTTATACCAAGAATGGTTGACCCTGGTTCTGACAAAATGTATAAAGCTATTGCAGGTATCCCGGCAAACAGCAAGCGAAGACCTACTTTTTTAGAAAACATAAAGTTTATGATTGATTATCAATTTGGCTATATGTACGGGCGTTATTTTATGTGGAATTTTGTAGGGCGCCAAAACGATAATCAAGGACATTTAGATGCTGAAAACGGAAATTGGCTTAGTGGCATTAATTTTATAGACGAACTTCGATTAGGTTCGCAAAAACAATTGCCAGATGATATGCTGCACAATAAAGGGAGAAACACCTATTTCTTTTTGCCCTTACTTCTAGGAATTATTGGCTTGTTATACCAATTAAAACAAGACAAAAAAAACTTTTATACCTTAAGCATTTTCTTCCTTTTTACTGGGTTTGCTATTATTTTTTACACCAACCCTAAACCTTTTGAACCTCGAGAGCGCGATTATGCTGTAGTAGGATCTTTTTACGTTTTTGCTATTTGGATTGGTTTTGGAGTACTTGCACTATATGATTATTTAAAAAAATACGCGAATAAAAAAGTAGTTGCCGCAACCGTTTCGGTAATTTCACTTATTGCTGTACCGATATTAATGGGATTTCAAAACTGGGATGATCATGATCGCTCTAACCGATACACAACTCGCTTAAATGCACAGGCTTACCTAGAAAGTTGCGACCCTAATGCTATTTTATTTACCGTTGGTGATAACGACACTTTTCCGCTTTGGTATATGCAAGAAGTTGAAGGGGTTAGAACCGATATAAAAACAATTAACACAAGTCTTTTTCAAACCGATTGGTATATCGACCAAATGAAAAAAGAAACCTATAAGGCTGCCCCAATACCTTCAAAATTAACGCACGACGAATATAAATATGGCACCTTAGATGCTGCTTACTATTTTAATGAATTAGCAGCCATACCTAAAGATTCCGTTATTAGTTTAAATAATTTTATGCGTTGGGTTCAAAGTAAAAACAACCGTACCTACTATGATTTAGAAGATGATGGAGTGCCAGAAAAAATACTTCCTGCTCAAATTATTCGCATCCCTGTAAATAAAGAAAATGCGTTAAAATATGGTATTGTAGCTCAAAAAGATGCTGATAAAATGGTAGACCATATTGATATTAAAATTGATAGGGCTATTGGAAAAAATAGTATTTTAATGCTTGATATTTTAAATAATTTTGATTGGAAACGCCCTATTTACTTTACTGGTGGGTCAAATTCAGACGAAGAATATATATGGATGAAAGATTATTTACAATTAGATGGAATGGCATTTAAATTAGTGCCGATAAAAACACCTATTGGAGATAAAACAATGTTTGATATGGGGCGTATAGACCCAGAAAAAATGTATGCTAACGTAAAAAAATGGGATTTTAGAAACATTAACGACGGTAAAATCTATTTAGACGAACTAACTAAAAAGAATTCTATTTCTATGCGAAATAGTTTAATCCGTTTATCAGAAGCCTTTTTAAAAGAAGGTGATACTGCAAAAGCTAAAGAAGTATTAGATTTATCCATTGAAAAAATGCCTATTCGAAGTTTTGAACATTACTCTATGTCTTTAGGTTATCCTGAGTTATATTATAAAGTTGGCGATACTACTAATGCGCGTAAAACAGCCGAAACGTTAATTGATATTTTTCAGCAACATTTACGCTATTATAATACTTTTTCAGATAAAGACATAAATATTGTTTTTGACGATTTAGACACCGATTTATACATGTACCGAAACGTTGTTCGTCAAGTTGAAAAATACGATTCTGACAAAGTTTATCTTGCCAAATTACAGGATGATTTTATAAAAAATGTAGAAATGTTTAAACAACTGGTGCCTGAAGATGAAAAAACGGATTCTATTAAAGAACTAAAACCAGAATAAAACGGCACCACTCACATCCGTTTTTAAAAGTTAAAACGTGTTTCTTTGAGGCTTAACCCCTCAAAGATTTTAAATATTAAGTAACAATTATAAATATTGTTGTACTAAACCAATAAGTGTATTGGCGTCTTGCTCACCAGTTTGACGCCATTTCATTTCCCCATTTTTATAAATCATAAAAGTAGGATTTCCCTTTACGCGCAAAGCCTCTGCAAGTATTTCGTTTTTTTCAATATCTATTTTTATTACTTTCGCTTTATCGCCTAAAGCTGCCGCAACATCACGTAAAATATCTAAGCTGTTTGTATCATCATCCCAATCGGCAAAAAAATCGATTAAAACAGGTTTTTCGATACTAATTAATTCTCCAAACTTTGTCATTTTTTCTCAAATTTTTATAGAGATACCTAACGTATTTTTAAAGTTTTATAATTACAAATATAATACTTTTTAAAAAAAAGCTGATTATCAAGCTTTTTTAAGCTTTATAACCGTTATTTCTGGCCAAATACCCACACGCCCAGGAAACGCATGATAACCAAAACCTCTATTAACATTAACGTATCTTCCTAAATGTTCGTATAAACCAGCCCATTGTTTATAAATATATTGTGCTGGACTCCATTTAATATACCCTGGAATTTCTATACCAAATTGTAAGCCATGTGTATGCCCACATAAAGAAAGGTGGTAATTAAAATCATCTTTTTTTACTTTATACTCCCAATGGCTAGGGTCGTGAGTCATTAAAATTTTAAAGTCTGCTTTAGCAACACCTTGCGAAGCTTTTTGTAAATTGCCCGCTTTATTAAATCCTTTTCCCCAATTTTCAACACCTATAAGGGCTATTTTTTGTCCGTCTTTTTCAAGATATCGGTGTTCATTTAATAGTAAATCAAATCCAATCTTAGGATGAATATTTTTTATCTCTTGAAAGTTTGCCGCTTTTTCTTCAGGTGATTTCCACTCAGAATAATCTCCATAATCGTGATTCCCTAAAACAGAAAATTTACCCATTGGCGCCTCTAATTGTTTAAAAACAGTTATCCAAGAATCCATTTCTTTTGCAAAATTATTTACAACATCTCCCGTAAATAATATTACATCTGACTTTTGTTGATTAATTAAATCTACTCCGTACTGAATTTTATTTTTATTGGTAAAACTTCCTGAATGTATATCTGAAATATGCGTAATTGTAAAACCATCAAAAGCTTCTGGTAAATCGGCAAACGTTACATTATACTTAATTACTTTATAATTGTACCGGCCTTTTATAATACCATATAACAACCCCGAAAAAGGAATAGATGATAATACTAATGCTAGTTGTGATAAAAATTTACGCCTACCCCTCAACGGGATATTATTAGCAGAAAAAAAAGACACTCCTTTTTGTACTCCCCTAACAACATCTTCTCCAAAAAGTAAAACAAATACAACAAGTTTAGGTACAAGCGCAATTAACAACCAAGCAAAAGCCCATTGAAATTGAATAGTTTGCCCACCCCCTCTATCCATAGAAAGCACGGTATAAAAAAAGTTAGCATACATCAGTACACTTACAAACAACACAGCCCACTTTAAAAATTTAAATTTTGTAGCTATTTTAAGTGCTTGAAAAGTGTAATATTCTGAAACTAAAATTAATACACCTATAATTGAAAAAATTATAATAATTCGACGAGGCATATTTTGTTGTTAAAAATTTATCTCTTAAAGATAGATAAATATTACATATTATTCTACATAAAATTTAATTACTACATGTTTAGTTATAAATCTATGTTTTTAACTGCAAAAAAAATTAATATAAAACTAGTTTTCATTTTTAATTTTACAACTAATTAAGCTAAATAAATATGCTACCGTTATGTAAAAACAACATTAAATATACGTTAAGTAATTGTCTGTTTGTTAATTATTAAACAATAAATCATTATTTTTGATTGCTTAAATGATAGCGATTTTATGAACACAAGCGATATAAAAATTTTATTGGTAGATGACGAACCTGATATTTTAGAAATAGTAGGATACAATTTAAAAAAAGAAGGCTATCAAATTTTCACCGCTTCAAATGGTGAAGAAGGAGTAAAAGCAGCAAAAAAAATACGTCCTCATTTAATTTTATTAGACATTATGATGCCTGAGATGGATGGTATTGAAGCCTGCGAAAAAATAAGAAAAATTAAACCTTTAGAAGATGTACTTATTGCTTTTTTAACCGCTCGTGGTGAAGATTATTCACAAGTGGCTGGTTTTGATGCGGGTGCAGATGATTATATTACTAAGCCGATAAAACCAAAAGTTTTAGTTAGCAAAATAAAATCGTTATTACGTAGAATAAAAACGGCTGAAGAAACAACAAACTCTACTACCAAAATAGGTAATATTGTTATTAATAGAGATGAATACGTAGTGTACAAAGGCAATAAAAAAATAACCCTTCCTCGTAAAGAGTTTGAACTGCTTTCATTATTAACTTCTAAACCGGGCAAAGTATTTAAGCGTGAAACCATTTTAGATACAGTTTGGGGCAATGAAGTTGTTGTGGGCGGTAGAACTATAGATGTACATATTAGAAAACTCCGTGAAAAAATTGGAGACAGTTATTTTAAAACGGTTAAAGGAGTGGGCTATAAATTTGTTTTATAACAAGTGTTAAATAACTTTATTTTCTCATCAATATGAGTTTAAAAAAAACATACATCTTTGCTTTTAAATCATCTATTTACATTACTCTTTTTTCACTAATAATTGCTTTTTTAGCTTATTACTTATTTAAAAGTATCGATTTCTACATTATTTTTATACTTGGTTTTTCTGTTTTTATAATCTCTTTTTTTATTATTCAATATCGGGTAGAACATTTTATTTACCGAAGGGTGAAAAAAATTTACGCTGATTTTTCTTTATTAGACTCTGATAAACTACAGCGAAAATCGATAACAACCAATATGGAAACCCTTACCAAAAGCGTACAAGAATTTGTTGAAGGAAAACAAATAGAAATTAAAAATTTAACCGAGAGAGACTCATTTCGTCGCGATTTTTTAGGAAACGTTGCCCATGAACTAAAAACACCTTTATTTACCGTTCAAGGCTATATTTTAACTTTATTAGAGGGCGCTGCAACAGATAAAGAAATACGAAAAAAATATTTAAAAAGAGCTAATAAAGGCGTTGAACGACTCGCTTCTATTATTAATGATTTGGATATGATTGCCCGACTAGAAATTGACGGGATGAAAATGAATATTGAAGTGTTTAATATTCTAGAATTAGTACAAAATGTATTTGATTTGTTTGAAATAAAAGCAAAAAAAAGAAACATTACCCTGCGTTTTGATAAGGTATATGAATATCCTATTTATGTTAAAGGCGATATAGAACGAATAGAGCAAGTTTTAATTAATTTAATCGTAAACTCTATTAAATATGGCAAAGTAGGAGGGTGTACAACTGTTTCAATAGACACCTATAATGAAAATAAATTTATTGTAAAAATTGCTGATGATGGTGAAGGAATTAAAAAAGAACACATTTCTCGATTGTTTGAACGTTTTTATCGAGTAGACCAAAGTCGCTCTAGAGAACAAGGTGGTTCAGGTCTTGGGTTGTCAATTGTAAAACACATTATTGAAGCACACAACGAAACTATTTTACTTAAAAGTACCTTTGGCAAAGGCTCTGAATTTTCGTTTACGCTCGAAAAAACAATTTAATTAACAAAGGTTACACCAAATCAAATCCAATATCTCTACGATAGTTCATCTTATCAAAGTTAATTTTATCAATACTTTGATACGTTTTTTCTAAGGCTTCTGGTATTGTATTTCCTAATGAGGTAATTGCCATAACGCGCCCCCCGTTTGTAAGCACCTCTCCATTTTCTAATTTAGTTCCTGCGTGATAAACGGTTGATGCTGTTACTTGATCTAATCCTGTAATCACTTTATTTTTTTCGTATGCCTCTGGATATCCACCAGAAACTAGCATCACTGTAGCCGCTGTTTGATTTGTTACTTGAAACGATTTTTCGTTAAGTGTTTGTGTAGCCACCCCTTGAAATAAATCTACCAAGTCAGATTGTATTCTGTGTAATACTACTTCTGTTTCAGGGTCTCCCATACGCACATTATACTCAATTACATATGGATTTCCATTAACATTCATCAATCCCACAAAAATAAAACCACGATAATCAATTTTATCTTCTTGCAGACCTTCTATAGTCGGTTTTACAACGCGCTCTTCTACTTTTTGCAAAAAGGCTTCTGTAGCAAATGGAACTGGAGAAATAGCACCCATTCCTCCCGTATTTAATCCTTTATCGCCCTCTCCAATACGTTTATAATCTTTTGCTGAAGGTAAAATTTTATAGTTTTTACCATCCGTTAAAACAAAAACAGACAATTCTATACCGTGTAAAAACTCTTCAATAACTACCGTTGAAGAAGCACTACCAAACTTTTGGTTCGACAACATGTCTTCTAATTCAGATTTAGCTTCTGCTAACGAATTTAATATTAAAACGCCTTTACCTGCCGCTAAACCATCTGCTTTTAATACATAAGGAGGCTCAAGCGTTTCTAAAAACGCTTTTCCTTGAGATAATGTTTTGCTAGTAAATGATTGGTATTTTGCTGTAGGAATGTTATGTTTTTCCATAAATTGTTTAGAAAAATCTTTACTTCCCTCTAACAAAGCTCCTTGTTTTTGAGGTCCAATAACAGGAATATTTTTTAAGATTGAATCTGCTAGAAAAAAATCATGCACCCCATCTACTAAAGGTGCTTCTGGCCCCACAACTACCATTTTAATATCGTTTTTTAACACCATTTCTTTTACGGCATTAAAATCGGCTAGGTCTACTGGAATATTAGTTGCAACTGTTGCTGTACCTGCATTTCCTGGAGCTACAAAAAGTTGCGTTACTTTATTACTTTCAGCTAATTTTTTAGCAAAGGCATGTTCTCTTCCGCCAGAACCTAAAATAAGAATATTCATTGTAATTCAATTATTGGATTGCAAATATACGTTGTGTAACTGATTTTTTTTATAAAAACAGCCACTTATTAAAATATTTTACTGCAGAAATTAAATGGACCATAAACAAATATATTTCTTTTGCTGAATTACGTCGATATATGTGTGTTATTTGTTCTTGAGGATAGTAATATTTTTTCTTTTGTAGAGCGTCTATTTTTTTACAAATATCAATATCTTCTAAATATAAAAAATACCGTTCATCAAAACCTTTTATAGCTAAAAAATCTTTGGTTTTAAAAAGCATAAAACACCCTAAAATAGAATCAGGATAAAAAGGTTTTGATAAATCTTGATTTCGATACTCTTTGTCGTAAATTTTTGATTTAAAAATACCGAGTCTTCTTATAATTAAATCACTGGGGCTAGGATATTTTCTACAAGAATACTGAAGCAATCCGTTAGGAAAAACAACTTTTGGAGCTATCATTGCTACATTATTTTTCGTTTCTAATTGACTAATTAAATTAGGAATTACTTGGGGTGCAAACTCAACATCTGGATTTAAAATTAAATGATAATCTGATTCAATCCATTTTATAATCCTGTTATGCGCTTTACTAAAGCCAATATTTTTACCCACAAAAATATATTCAATATCTGGGTGTACAGCTACTGCTTTTAAGGTGTTTGTAGGCGAATTATCTATTAAATATAACTTTTTTTTAAGGGGGGTGTTTAAAAAGCTATTAATCGCTTTTTTTAATGCATCAATAGGCTCTTTGTATAAAACAATACTTGCAGTTATGTGGTTTTTTGTAGTCAATTAATAGGCTTTTTCGTCTCCTTTAATAATATTGACAATGGTTTGTATAATTATTTTAATATCTAAAAAAATAGACCAATTTTCGATATAAAAAATATCTAATCGAATTCTATTTTTAATATCTGCTTTACATTTTACTTCACCTCGATACCCGTTAACTTGAGCTAAACCCGTAATGCCTGGTTTTATAATGTGCCTTTCTAAATAATTATCAACTGTTTTTTGATACATTAACGAAAAACTTTTTACATGTGGCCTAGGCCCTACTACACTCATATCTCCTTTTAATACATTATAAAATTGGGGTAACTCGTCTAAACTTGTTCGTCTTAAAAAGGCTCCAACTTTAGTAACTCTATCGTCATTTTTTTTAGTATGATTTTTATTAGACGCAGCATCTAATCGCATTGACCTAAATTTATAACACATAAATGGCTTGCCGTTAATACCTTCTCTTATTTGCTTAAATAATACAGGGCCTTTACTTTCTAACTTTATAAAAATCCATAAAATAGGCACCACCCAAGAAAGTATAAAAAACAACACAAAAATTGAAAAAAACACATCAAACAAACGCTTGACAAAATGATTGTATTTTGATTCGAAAGGTAATGGTTTTACTTTTAAGAGTAATAACGAACTGTTATAATATTCTATTGTTGTGTCTTTACTGTATATGTGATTTGGATTTGGAATGAGTTTTAAAACAATACTATGTTGACTAGCAAATATTGTTATGTGTTTTAATTCTTTTTTTGATAATTCTGACAACGAGCAATAAATTTCATCAATTTTATGGGTTAAAACATAATTAAAACAATCGTTAATTATGCCTTTATAGTTTTTGTCTCTAGATATTTTATCAGAAAAAAAACCTTCAAAAACATATCCAAATTCTTTTTTTATAGTAAATAACTCTATAAGGTTTTGTGTTGAAGCATCTGAACCTAATACAACTACTTTTCTAAAATTTTTACCCGAAGATCTGTATTTTTCTAAAGCATATAAAAACAACAATTTAACAATTGTTACTACTAAAAAAATAATCGCAAAAACAAGAGTTTGATTATTTACAACAACACCTTCTCTAAACAAGGTAAAATAAGCAAAAAATCCAAAAAAGAAAACGGCAAACTGTGTGACAAGTAACGTAAAAAGTCTAAAATACTTAGATCCCCGATAGCTATTGTAAAACCCGATTAGAAAAGAAGATATAACCCAAAATAAATTAATATAGATTAAAAATCTAACATCTAAATATTCTTTGTCTGCAATAAAAAAAATAACGCTATTAATGCAAATTAAATCGATTAATACCGATAAAGGCCTTATTAAATGTGAATATCGTTTATTGTTCACTACAAAAGCGTGTTATTTTAAATAAATTCTTTCTAATTTTTTAATATTCTTTTTCATATCATATTTTTTTAGAAATTCTACTCTTGCATTAAAAGACAATTTTTTATATAATTCGTTGTTTTCTAATAGATAGACTACTTTTTTTGCTATTTCTTTAGCATTATTTGACACTAAATACCCATTAAAATTACTACTTATTAAATCATTATTTCCAGAAATATTTGTTACAACACATGGTTTTGACAAATTTAAAGCTTCTATAATAGAGTAAGGCAACCCTTCATACCTAGAGGTAGAAATATATAACTGACTCTTTTTTAATATCATCATTGCTTTCGACCTATCAATCCACGGAATTAAAGTAATATTTTTTTCTAACGATTGCTCTTGAATCTGCTTTTTTATTTTTTTTTGCAATGGCGAAAAAAAACCTACTCCTAAAATAACTAGATGAATTTCTTGAATCTGCTTTTTTATTTCTGAAACAGTATGAATTAACAACTCGGGGTTTTTTTGATAAGACAATCTACCTATTGAACAAAGAAATTTATTGGGTAGTTTTTTTAGTTCTAAACTATTTTTAAATTGTATGTTTTTTTCTATCGAATTAGTCCATACTTTTACTTTTGTCTTTTTTATTTTTAAATCATTTATTGCCGTTTGTTGTTCGGATAATGAGCATGCTAGTGTGGTGGCTGGTAAAAAACCAAAAAAGTATTCAATCATCTTAAAAGTAATTTTTTTTGTTTTTGATGTTGTACTTAAATAAGAATAGGCATGCGGTGTATAAAATGTTGAAATTTGTAAAAAAAACCCTGAAATTCTTCCTAAAATTCCAGCTTTTGCACTATGACAATGTATAATATTTGGTTTCTCTTTTTTTATGATTTTTATAATTTTTATTAAACAAGATAAGTCTTTTAAAAGGTTTATTTCTCTCTCTAAATTGGTATAATAACACTTTATTTTATCTTTATTCGCATCTAATAATTCAATATTATTATCTTTTTTATTACAAATAATTACGTTTGTAAATTTATTATTATCTATATGCCTAGTTAATAACGAAATATATGTTCCAACACCAGCAATAGGTCTGGCTATATGTAAAATTTTAATCATAACTATTTTTTAGATATTGATTTTCTTGTAAGCCAGCAAAACTTAATAATATAGCATATAAATAAACACCTATTTGTCTTTCCAAAATATTTTCTACAAAACAAAAACAAAAGATAGAAATTAAAAAAATAAAATAAAGCGTGTTTTGTTGTTTTATACTAAAAAATAGCAGGATAAATTGCGGCACAATAAATAATAATAGTCCAAAAAAACCACCCCTTAATAGTTCATTAATATATTGATTGTGCGTGTTATAATTTTTTGACACAAATCTATTTTTTTCATCTATACTTTGATATTTATTATATTCTTTATAATAGATATAAAGTTTTTCTCTCGTTTTTGTTAAACTACCAGACCCAAACCAATAATTTTTTTCTTTTCCAAATATATTATACGCCCCTTTCCAAATAATTAATCTTGCATCATTTTTAATTTCAAAAAAACGATCTTTTAAATTTGGCGCACTAAAAAAAAATATTAGCCCCATTATACTTAATAACAATATCAGGGTTTTTTTTCTAAAATATTTTAATTCAAAAATTAATATTACAAGCAAAATAATAATTATTGCCAACCTAGCACCTATTATTACCGTTACTATAAAAGAGAAAATAGATAAGAAAATAAATACAAATTTTGCTTTTTTTTGTTTAAAAAAATAATAGTCTATAGCAATACTAATTGCCGAAAAATAGCCTAAATAAGGCCTTTCATATCTTAATATAGCATTAACGTTAGCATAATTTTTTAACGAATACTTTTTTGCGTCAGAGAAATAATAATAGTCTATAATACCGTACATTGCTTTTAATTGAATAATTAAAATTCCTGCCAAAAGAAACATAAGCCCTATTTTCTTAGTACGATTATCTATATTAATTATAGAATATGGAATTATTATTAATGGTATTACTTTTATAAAATGTGGTTTTTCAACATAAAAAGAAGCATTAAAAACACTATTAGCAACAAGATATATAAAGAAAATTAATAATGATAAAACAACTAAATTATATGATGTCTTTTTTTCTTTTTTTAATAAAATACTTAAAAATAATATTACCAAAGAAATATTGGCAAAAAGCATAGATGTTGGTAAGAACAGCATTAAAAAATAATAAGAATATGCTGATACTTTTTTAATAATTAACTGATTCATTCTTTTGCTTTTTTCTTATTTAAAAAAACTAGGTATTTATAAATAAAGTAGCCTAAGATAAACAAAATAGGAATGAGTAGTTTATTAAAATATGCCATAGTGAATGAGTAGCTTGTCCAAATTAAAAGCTGAAAAAAAACAATACTTATTAGTAATGATTTTCTTTCTATAAAAACACTCAAAAGAGTTTGTATTAAAGAAAGAAAAGAAATTAAACAAAAATTAACTAACAAAGCTAAAGGCAGAGGAAAAATTCGCAACAAAATTGCTGGATAAGCGTTTGTCCAACTAACCCCTCTTGATGTTACCGACACAAAATCTTGGTATTTCCATGGCCAAAATTGGAACATTAAATGATGCATCCCTTTCCACAATTCTGTTATATCCCATGTATTGGGTTTGTTTAAATATACATACTGCTCTGTTACCCCCCAAAACACATGGGCTTGTAAGCCGAAAGCTCTATAAAAAATAGATTCTAAAGGGGTCAATCCTAGATTTTTAAAAGGAGGGTTAGTAGTATACTTGTATAAAACTAAACTAAATACCATTGCAACAAAAAGCAAAACATATTTATTAAACAACCATTTTAATTTAAATCTTATTTTTTTATCAGAAATAAAATACGCTCCTATTAAAACGCCAATTATTCCAATAAAAAAACCAGTAAATTTTTGACCAATTAAAATTAAATAGGAGATATAAAGAAAAAATAAAATTTTTGAAGCTTTTTTATTATAACTATAAACAAGAGCTATACCAAAAGCACAATAAGCAATTACATTTCCTATAATTGATTTTAAAAATGGGTATTTAGCATACTCCCAAAAATTAAATTTCGTTACTGTATCTGAAAAAAGAGGAATTGTTGAAGAAAACAAATTAAAAAAGGCTGTAAATAAAATGAAGCTCAGAAAGTAAAGTGTCAATTTTTTTTCTTTAACCCCTCCAATTTTAATTTTTGTGGCCTTTAAATTTCTAAATAAATAGCTAAATACTTTTTTAAAAAAAACCAAAGAAACAATTGTTGTAATAAAAAACAGAAGAAGAACAAAGCTACTATAAACAAAATAACCATTTCTTCCTTGCTCTACAATATAAACTCCTGATTCTATAACAATTATAGAAAAAAACATCCAAACATATTGGATAAATATCAATAACGAAAGTAGAAAAAGAGATAAGTCTTTTTCTGCAAGGTATAACAAAATAATTATAACTATTAGTGTTATTAGTATATTAAATACTATTGTCATTGATAAATATTAAATTTAAATTTTCTAAAAACAGGTTCTAATAAAATATTATATCTTAAAAGAATATTAAACGTTAGTTTGTTTCTTTGTTTTTCTTCTAATTCTAAAAAAATATTCAATAAAGCACTAGAGTCAAATGAATAAATGGCTTTTGAACCTAATGTGTCAAAATACAAATCCTCTAAACTAACATCTGATTCTAAATAAATTATGTTTTGTATTTTTTTATTTAGCCACTCAAGATTAACCCTTTTACCATTTCTGTGAGGTTTATAATAAATTTTATCAAATGGTTTTTTAGTTGCATGAAAATTAATTAAATCAATCATCTCTTCTAAACTTTTATAGTATCTTTTTTCTCCATATTGATTTATGTATCCTTCTTGCCCTATAATTAATGCAGAATTGGTTAACCTTACTGATTTTGAAGGGAAAGGTAGTTTTTCTGACTTTTCAGGAAATAAAGATAGCTTTGGCATTCTTACATACTGTTTCGTAACATTTGATAATTCAATTCCGCTTGAATGTCCTTTATAAAACTTAAATCTAACTCCATAAAAGTTGCTTAAAAACCACTTTAAAAAAACTTTCTTTTTTGAGAGCGATTTAATTGTATGTGAGTAATAGTTCAATGTTCCATCTTCTACAACAATTCCTTTTACATTTTTATTAAACGTCAATAATAAATAATTTGTAAGAATATCTTCTACATAAGTAAAATAAAGCGTTACTTTCTTACAATTTTTATATTTAGAAAGTTTTTTTATAATTTTTTTATACTGCTTTATTTTTAAAATAATGTTTTTTATTGCAGAAAGGGTATTGTTTGATTGATTATTAAAAGTATTATTTGCATAAATTACCTCATCCCAACTTAACGTGTTTATTTTTAATGTTTTATTAGAAATAAGTATATTTTTTGAACTTTTATTTATCTCAATAATTCTTTCATATGAAGATATTTGATTTTTAGAAAGTCCAATATAAATATTAATCATAGTTTATTCTTTTAGCTTCTATAAATCTGAAATAACACAATATTAAACTAGAAATTACAAAAGCAGATGCCGTACCATAAATCCCGAAGAAATAAGTAAACAAAATACTTAAAATCAAACTAAGAAAGGCAGACACAACCATTACTTTTAACAGGGTTTTATCTTTATGAAAGATATATAATTTAAAGTGATACAACAAAGAAAAATTCATTAAAGCCATACTAACGACCATAAAATAAATTAGCGATAAATATTGTTTAAACATTATTTTTCCTTGCCAAATTAATAAAGGCTCTATCGCTAAAATTATAACCCCTGCAGAAATTAAAATATGAATAACCAACGATTTTTTGAATTTTTTTAAAAGAGGAAAAACAGCGGGTGATTTCGCTGACGTTATTAACGCTGGTAATTCAAAAGAAATAACAACTGTGTTAATATATACCGTTATTAAAATAGAAATATTAGAATAAAACAAAAAAATACCTGCCAATTTTTTCCCCATAAAATAATCTACAATAAACCTATTGGCATATTCAATTAGTTTTAAAGAAATTGTTGCCACAAAAAAAATCAACCCGATTTGCACACCTTGTTTTATCCACTTAACATCGACATTTATTTTAATTATATTTTTATGTTTTTTTATAAAAGTGTATAAAATAAGGTATAATATTGTTATAGAATTAAAAAACAACCAGACCTCTAAAACGCTTCTTATTGTAATTTCTATGTTATTATAGTAATTGTAAATTATTACAATACTCCAACCAAAAGTTCTTATAAATAATAAAACATTGGCTAGTAAAACTTTTTGAAAACCAATTAATAATCTGTATGTTTCTTGAGAAAAATGCTCAGTTATCCCCAATCCAATAACCAAAAAAACATATGGTTTTATATATGAAACATTTCTCAAAAAAAAATATCCAACAGTAATAAAAAAAAGATAGATTACTATATAAAGAACAAAAGACGAAAATACTTTATTAACTATTTCTTGATTACTATTCTGGGTTATTATATTTCTTATACTAAAATTATAAAAATCTAAACCCAAGACAAAAATTAAAATAGTAATTAGAGATGTTATTAAACCAAAATCACCAAATATCTCTGCCTTAAAATATTTAGACATTAAAGTAATTATTACAAATTTACTTCCAATACCCCCAATTCTTAAAAAAACATTTATAACTTTTAAAAATGGTAAAGATTTAAACACTCTTATTTTATTTTTTTTGGTTAAAACCTCTAATCAAATTATTTTTTTTAAGAAGAGTAACAATGTCTATTTCATTTAATTCTAAAATATACTCTACAAACTCTCTAAAAACCCCTTCTCCGCCTTTTTTTTCTAATTGAATACCCGCTATTTTTTTTATATACTTTGGCGCACTTGAAGGAACTGCACTTATACCAACATTTTTTAAAACTTCATAATCATTAATATCATCACCTATATAGGCTATCTGTTTGAGAGTAATACTTAATTCTTGAGTTATTTTTTTTACTATTTGCAATTTATCAGTAGCTCCTAAAAACAAATAATCAACCTTTAATTTTTTTGCTCTCCTTTCTACAGATTTAGAATTTTCACCCGTAATAATTCCTACAGGAATGTCAAGCAATTTACAAAACAAAAGTCCCGCACTATCATAAGTGTTAAATTTTTTAAATTCAACATTTGTTTCATCATAGTACATACCTCCATCTGTCCAAACTCCATCAATATCTGTTAAAATTAATTTTGGTAACATATTATTCAATATCTTGTAAGTATATTATTTCATTTTCAGGAATATCTTTTTTTGCTTTTTTTCCTAAAATAAGACTTTTGTTTATCCATTTTACGCCATCGCCTGGACTAAGTAAATGAATATCTTTTTCTGTTAAAACAGAACCTTTTTTTATGTCTTTGTTTGAAGCTATTGACCTTTCTAATTTATTTTTGGTTGTTTTTACTGCCTTTACAATTTGCATCTCTTCTTTTCCCAAAGCTAATTCTACATTTCTTATATCTCTAACCATCCTATATATACCATCTATGGCTAAAGAACCTTTTTGGTCTGTTCCTTTCATATCACGATCTAAAGTAATGTGTTTTTCAATAATTTCTGCTCCCAAAACAACAGCTGAAACAGGAATAGAAATACCTATTGTATGATCTGAATATCCAATAGTGTACTTTGGATACATCTTTTTTAAATAGCTAATTGTTTTTAAATTAACATTTTGATACTTCGTTGGATATTCTGACACACAATGTAATATTGAAATATTACTATGCTGTTTACTTACTATTTCTATAGCAATATCTAATTCTTTTTTACCTGACATCCCTGTAGATAAAATTATTGGAATTTTAGTTTCTGCCAATGCATGTAATAGTGGTAAGTTGGTTAAATCTCTTGATGCAACTTTTAATTTGTCAGGAGAAAATAATTTTAACATACTTAAACACCCTATAGCACAAAAAGTTTCAATAAAATCTAACTCTTTAGCTTTTGTATACTTATAAACCTCATAATGTTGCTCGTTATTTAATTCTAAAAAAGCCCTATGTTCACCATAGGTTTTTCCAAAAGAATTTGGAGAATTATAAATAGCATTCATTTGACTGGAAGAAAGCTCTTGACTCAAATCTCTTTTAGTTAGTTTAATTGCATTTATTGATTGTAGATTTTGGTTAAACAATTTATCTTTTACTGGTCTTGAAGCAACATCAACCAACAATTTACATAAATCTACCGAGCCATTATGATTTTGACCTATTTCACCTATTATATAAGTCATTTTTTATTTTTTCTAATTAATTTTTTCATTTGATTTAAAAGATTGGGCTGAGTTTCAATAAATTTTATAACCTCTTTATAACCTAGCTCAGGGTTTTGCTTTACAAAACAGGTGTATATATATTTTAACAAATTAAAATCTTCTATCGTATCTAATGTACATCTAATATCAGTATTAACAATATTATTCTCTAAAAAACGAACTGTAAACTTATTTGGAAATTTATAAATGCAGTTAGTTACATGCTCTATACATTCATCTCCCATTTGCTGGCTTACAGTTTTTAATCCTTTTAAACTTACTATTTCTGAGAAAAAACCATAATGGGTAAGTATAGACGGCAAATTATTCACTTTATAAGAAAAATAATCTTCACCCTTATATTCTGTATAAAGAGCTATAATAGAATCTATATCTATAAAGGGATTATCAGAACATATTCTTATAATTGTCTTAATATTATTTTTTTCTGCACATTTTATAAACCTTTCTAAAACATTATTTTCATCTCCCCTAAAAAACCCTATTTTATATTTTTTTGCATACGACACTAATAAATCATCTTTTTCTGCGGTAGATGTTGCCAAAATAATCGGGAAAAGGTTTCGTAATCGAATTATTCTTTGGAGTAAAACATCTAAAAAAGAGATTTTATCTTTTTCTACTTCTAAAATTATTTTATTGGGTAATCTTGTAGAAGACAATCTCGCCTGAATAATAATTCCCACTCCCTTTTCCATTAATCTTTCCTTATTTGTAAATATATAATTTTAAAACCCTAATGTGTTAAAAATGTTTTATAAACTGTTTTTGTAGTTATTTAAATAATTATTTAAATGTTTAACCATTAAAAATAATAACACTATTATAACTCCAGATATTGCAAATAAAAAAATATAATTATGATTAAATCCTTTAATTTTATATCCTATAGGTTGAAATTTTGAGATTACATTAAGTACTTCTGTTTTTTTTGATTTACTCTCTGAAATATCTTTTAATTCTCTACTTATTTCTCTATTAGTTTTAAAAAGTTCAAGTTCTTTAACTGTTTTTTTTGTACTCCCCAAATCAATATTTGTTCCTGAGTTATTTTTTTTTGCCTCTTCTAATAAAACTTTCATATACACTTTTCGTAAAGAATCTATTTGATGTAGGTTTTTACGTAATAACGAATCCGTTAAATTTAAATTAGCATTAAAAAGGCTTTTTATTGTATTAAAATATTTATTTTCTACAACAGATGATATAATAGGCTTATCTAATTTTGAAAAAACATTATTCTTTTTAGCTATCACATGAATGTTATGAACTTTATAATCGTATTGTGTAAATTCATTTTTAAACTCATTAAAAGAATAGTTTTTTGCCACCAGAGTATCTGATAAAACTAATTCATTGTACGAATTCAAAATATCATTGTTATTTTTAATTGGGTAAATTTCAAATTTTTTAAGTGCTGCTGCATCTTCTTTTGAAATGTGAAATGTCTCTGCTAAAGCCACTGTGTCTTTTTGTTTTACCAAGTCATTGTAATAATTTATATCACTATATAATTGTCTTGTACTTTTAAAATTGGGGTACACCAACATATCTGCACCATAAACTACATCTTTTTTTAGCTCAAAAAAAGCACCTATTACACCTCCAACAATTGCTGCAATAATAAGTTTAACAGCATTTCTTTTTAAAAACAATAATAACGTGATAAAAAGATGATAGATCTGTCTAAAAATATTCTGAATAAATCGAAATAAATTTGAGAATCCTTTTCCTATAATAATAAATAGTGATCCTAATTCTATTTCTTCATCTTTAGGTGTTGATTCTTTATCCATTTTTATATAATTGGTTTATTTTTTAAAAATTTGTTCTAATATTTTTTGAGTAATTGCATAGGTTGGGGTTACACCACTCATACCTAACCCTCCTGAAGCCAAGGTTGCGCCTGTTTCTAAAGGATTATCAGATGCATAATATGCATAACGAACCTTAACATTTTCAGCAATATTACCTCGTATTTTTGAAGCTGCCTGAATAGCCTTTTGATAGTGGGCTCCTTCCATTTCTAACCCAATAACATTCCATGTTGAGTTATGAAAAAACGTTAATAAATCTTTATTTTGAAGCGAGGTTCCTAACACACTAATCATAGAGCCGTCAAAAACCTGCACACCAAAACCTTCTAAATCTCTTTTAGATAGTTCATTTTTAAATGGGTAATTATCAGCAGTTCCTTCAAATATATGTGCTGAAGGTATCATAATATCGCCCTTGCCTCCTTCTAAAATTCCTGCTTTACCCATAATAGAAATAGATTGCACATCTAGGTGAATATTTTTCCCTTTTATTTTGTATGGTTTTAACAATTCGTCCATTGTTTCATAAGCCTGCTCTCCAAAGGCATAATCCATAACTAGTATAATTGGATTGGGTTTTGTTTGGTTTTTTATAAACGACGTATTATTAAAATCTATTTTATCGGTGTCAATAATTTGCACATTAATATTCGTTCCCGATTGATCTTCTAAATAAATCAACCCGTTTTCAGAGGCATATTTTTTTACCTTTTTTTGTAACGGTTTACTATTTTTATTGCTTAATAGTTCGTAAAGTTTAAAACCACTATTTTCTTTCGCTTCTTTTGGCAATGCATTTTTGGCATAAATAGCATTTAAAACACTATGCATATTTGCACTAATAATATGAATGGGTCTGCGCAATAAATTATTTTTATGCAAGGTTTTTTTAATATTATCTGCCCATATTTCGCCATAAATATGGTGACCAATTTCTTGAATTAATAACGAACTAAAAGTAACTGTACATTTTTTATTTTCAAGTGTTTCATTAATGGCTAACTTACCCATCCAATAAATTAATTGAAAAAATCGTTCTGGATTTTCTTCGGTTGCAAATTTATTGTATGATTCAACAACTTCTTGATATGTTCGCCCTAAAATATTACCTAAATGTACAATCGTTACTTCTCTTTCTTCTTCTGTAATTTTTTTATTGTATAGTACAACTTCTTCTAATTTGTTCCATTCACGAATACAAATTTCATCTTCGCCTAACAAAACCCTATTTTTTATTTTATGCGATTCAATAAATAAAAAAGTAAGGTGGGTAAGAATATCATATATCTCTGAACGCCCTCTGGTAATTTCGATATTCATTTGATCTTTATCAATTCGATAGCAATTACGTCTTCTTTTAGGCGGAATAATTACTTTAAAATGTGAGTTTTTATACCCCTCATCTGCTGTTAAATTAATAAATTGACACTCTTCAATACCTTCAGGTAACCGCTCTATAACATAATTTAACCCGTTTAATTCGATACGGTTTTCGGCTATGGAACCATAAATTTCGGGACGCAGTAATAATAATGATTCACGCAACGTTTCACCCGAAACCCCCATAGGTTTATAAAACCCGCGACTAAACAAATGTCGCATCGAAATATATAACCGTTCAATAGCATTGGTAGACTCTTGAGCTCGTGTTCTTTTTTTAGTTTTTGCCATACCTTTTTTTACTTCTAATACCCTTACCTTGAAAACATTATTTTTGAGCTAAAATTTGCTTATACTTTTGAGTATCTGCCAAAATTTCAACGGCTTTTTGTATGGTTTTATCATTCTTTAAATGATTTTTATACATTCCCTTTTTATAATATTGTTGTTTAACTATTTCGTTTTGAAGCATTTCTTTTAAAATATCTTCATTTTTACTTATATCTTTAATTTTTTCAACTTTTAACTGACGCATTATATTTTGATAATCTTTTACAATGTTGTTGTTGCTTTTAACTTCTTTGTAGGCTTTTTTAAACATTTTTTCTTGATTACTCACAAAAGAAGTGTCTTGTGTTTGCAAATAATTTTTAAACTCATTAAAAACATTATCACTTACCACAAAATCTTGATCTATTGACTTTTTCTTGCGCAAGAAATCAGTTGCAAAATTAAAAATAGCTCTCGTTTGCAATAATTCTTTAGTTTCGTCAGTAGGTTTGCTATAATCCATTTCTACATCTGGAGTAATGCCTCCTCCATCATAAACCGCTCTATTGTTTTTTGTTGTAAACGAATTTATATTTCCATCAGAAAATTTAGGAACTTTACCTGTTTTCGAGTCACGATTTGCATAATCTAACTCTTGAATACATCGACCACTAGGGGTATAATATTTAGAAATTGTTGCTTTTAATTGTGTGCCATAATTTAATTTAAAATAACGTTGCACCAAACCTTTACCAAAAGAACGTTGACCTATAATAACGGCTCTATCATAATCTTGTAACGAACCCGAAACAATTTCAGATGCCGAGGCAGAACGACCATTAATTAAAACGGCAATAGGCATTTCTAAATCTAAAGCAGGGTTGTTTCCTGTATAAGTACGACTATTATTGTTTGTTTTTCCTCGAGTTTCAACGATTTTACTTCCTTCAGGCACAAAAAAATTAACAATATTTATA
Source organism: Tenacibaculum sp. UWU-22 (assembly GCF_041021355.1). NCBI lineage: Bacteria > Pseudomonadati > Bacteroidota > Flavobacteriia > Flavobacteriales > Flavobacteriaceae > Tenacibaculum > Tenacibaculum sp. UWU-22. The sequence continues at coordinate 854,347 of NZ_JBFNGP010000001.1, forward strand.
CTTTCAAATAACGATCCTCCTGGGTTTCCTCTTAAGTCAAACACCATTTTTTTCATTCCTTTTTCTTTTAACGCTTGTATGGCTTCTTTAACTTCAAAAGAGGCTTTTTCGTTAAATCGAGTTAATACTACATAACCCGTTTCTGCATCAATCATATCAAAAAAAGGAACAGGGTTTATAATAACTTTATCTAAATTAAGACTAAAATTTAATGTCTGATTTCCGCGGTTTACTGTTAGTGAAAGCGATTTATTGGGTAGTCCTTTTAACAAGCTAGACAGTTGTTCTTTTTCTAAACCTTTTAAATCTTGCCCATTAATTGTTGTAATAACATCTCCTGCTTTTATCCCCGCCTTATCTGCGGCAAACCCTTGATAAACTTCAGCAATAGTTATTTGTCCAGTATCGTAATAGGTTGAAACTCCTATTCCACCATATTCACCTGCTCTTTTTATTTTAGCATCTTCAACATCTTGTTCGTTATAAAAATTAGTGTATGGGTCTAGGTTTTTTAAGGTGTTTTTAATGGATAAATCCATTAAATCTCCTGGATTAATTTCGTTTATATAATTAATGTTAAGCTCTTTAAACAAATTGTTGTAAATCTCTATCTGTTTAGCAATTTCAAAAAAAGGAGATTGTTTAAATGCAAACGAAACAGCAATTATTACAACAAAAAAAATAAGCAAATATTTTTTGTTTTTCATAAGTGTATCTATTTATTTGTTTTTAACATAATTAACCTAACCAGAAAACTATTAACAAGAATATTCGTCTTTTTTAATTTTCGTCATGAATGTCAACAATAATTTACTCATTGCAGACTTAACATCTACGTATTCTGATTCTTCTTTAGCAAGATAAGAAATCATAAACACATATGGTTTATCAATGTTATCATAAATAATATATTTTTCTTTTCTATAGCTTTCTCTTAGCAACCGTTTTATTCTATTTCTATCTACTGCACGTTTAAAATTTCGTTTTGGAACCGAAAACCCAACTTGGGCAGGAAAAACAGATGTATGACTGGTTTGTAAATACACCATTCGTAACGGAAAAACTTTTATCGATTTACCCTCGAGGTAGAGTTTTTCAATTATTTTTTGGCTTTTTAGTCGCTCTTGTTTTCCTAAAGTATATCGCATTAATTACAAAAAGTATATTGCATTAACTACAAACATACAGAAAAACTCATTTTAATTACTATTTTTACATTACAAAAATGGCATTCTGATGAAACAAGATTTATTTCAAGCACCCGATTATTACCAAATAGACGATTTATTAACCGATGAACACAAACTTGTTCGTAACGCAACAAGAGATTGGGTAAAAAGATGCGTTTCACCAATTATTGAAGAACATGCTCAACGAGCTGAATTTCCTATGCAAATTATTGATGGCTTAGCAGAAATTGGTGCTTTTGGTCCGTATATTCCAGAAAAGTATGGCGGTGCAGGATTAGATCAAATTTCGTATGGATTAATTATGCAAGAAATTGAACGGGGCGACAGCGGAATACGTTCAACAGCCTCTGTACAATCTTCGCTTGTGATGTACCCTATATGGAAATATGGCACTGAAGAACAGCGCAAAAAATACCTGCCTAAATTAGCTTCGGGTGAATGGATAGGGTGCTTTGGTTTAACCGAACCCAACCATGGCTCAAACCCAAGTGGTATGGAAACCAAATATAAAGACATGGGCGACCACTATTTGTTAAATGGTGCAAAAATGTGGATTTCTAATGCTCCTTTTGCTCAAATAGCCGTGGTTTGGGCAAAAAATGAAGAAGGCAGAATTCATGGCTTAATAGTAGAACGAGGCATGGATGGGTTTTCGACACCCGAAACACATAACAAATGGTCTTTACGCGCCTCAGCAACTGGCGAATTAATTTTTGATAATGTAAAAGTGCCTAAAGAAAATCTATTACCCAACAAATCAGGTTTAGGAGCCCCCTTAGGCTGCTTAGATTCTGCTCGATACGGAATTGCTTGGGGTGCAATTGGTGCTGCTATGGATTGTTATGATATTGCTCTTCGATACTCAAAAGAAAGAACACAGTTTGGAAAACCAATTGGACAATTTCAATTACAACAAAAAAAATTAGCTGAAATGATTACCGAAATTACTAAAGCACAACTTTTAACTTGGCGATTAGGTGTTTTACGTAACGAAGGTAGAGCTACATCTGCTCAAATATCAATGGCAAAACGAAATAATGTAGCGATGGCAATAGCTATTGCTCGTGAAGCACGACAAATTTTAGGCGGCATGGGGATTACGGGGGAATACTCTATTATGCGTCATTCTATGAATTTAGAAAGTGTAATTACTTACGAGGGCACTCACGATATTCATTTACTAATAACTGGGTTAGATATTACAGGGCTAAATGCTTTTAAATAAATTCAACGCCTAAATCTTTTATTCAAATTTATCAATTACCCTTAATTGGGTGTGCTTTTTTGTTTTATAATAAGCACTGATATTTTAATTTTCAATCATTACACATTCATAATAAGCTATTTACGAGTTATTTTTTAACTTTTTAATCTGTTAAAAAATATAAATAAATGTTAAAATAACTTTTTAGTGAAACGATTTTTTCTTAGGTGCGTCTTTTAAATACAAACTTATTTTTCTAACTATAAACCTAACTTTATGAAAAAATTGATTATTACCACTCTACTTATTGTATTGTCTTTTGAAAGTATTTCTGCTTCAACCCAACCGCATTTAACTAAAGCAACAACCTCTCTAAAAAAATCAGGAGTAAGTGTTTTTTGTAAATTAATTACTACAGGAAACTACGCTGTTGTAAAAGTAATGATTGAAAACGGAACTGATATTAATAAAAAATCAACCGGACTAACCCCATTAATGTTTGCTGCAAGATATAACCGAGCAAAAATTGCACAATTATTAATTGATAATGGCGCTAAATTAACTGTGAAATCAGATAATGGTTATACCGCCATTGAATATGCAAAAATGTCTAAAGCCAACGATGCTCTTGCTGTTTTAAAAAAGGCATTGAAAAAATAAATATTTTCTAAAAATAAACAACCCCAAGCATTAAAAGCTTGGGGTTGTTTATTATAATTTTTTCAACTAAAAATTAAATTACCGATTTAAACTGCTCTAAAAAACGTTTATCGTTTTCGTAAAACATTCTAATATCAGGTATTTGATATAACAGCATAGCAATACGCTCAATACCCATTCCAAAGGCATACCCAGAGTATTTTGTAGGATCGATATTACAGTTTGTAAGCACATTAGGGTCTACCATACCACATCCCATAATTTCTAACCACCCCGTTCCTTTAGTAATTTTATAATCGGTTTCTGTTTTTAATCCCCAATAAATATCTACTTCAGCACTTGGCTCAGTAAAAGGAAAATATGATGGTCGAAGCCGTATCTTAGATTTACCAAACATTTCTTTTGTAAAATACAGTAAGGTTTGTTTTAAATCAGCAAAAGAAACATTTGTGTCGATATACAACCCTTCTACCTGATGAAAAATACAATGTGAGCGAGCAGAAATATCTTCGTTTCGATATACTCTACCTGGAGAAATAGTACGTATGGGTGGTTGATGATTTTCCATATATCGTACTTGTACAGAAGAGGTATGCGTTCTTAATAAAATATCTGGATTTTTTTCAATAAAAAAAGTATCCTGCATATCACGTGCAGGGTGATATTCGGGTAAATTTAACGCTGTAAAATTGTGCCAATCATCTTCTATTTCTGGACCTTCAGAAACGGTAAACCCAATACGATTAAACACTTCTATAATCTGATTTTTTACCAATGAAATAGGATGTCGTGAACCTAGCTCAATTGGTTCAGAAGGTCGTGTTAAATCACCATAAATGCGCTTTTGTTCAGTAGTATTATCAAGAGCTACTTTTAATGAATCTACTTTTTCTTCTGCTACTTGTTTAAGGTTATTTATCGCTTGTCCAAATTCTTTTTTTTGATTGTTTGGAACATTTTTAAATTCGCTAAACAACTGTTTTAAAAAGCCTTTACTACCTAAATATTTAATTCTAAATAATTCTATTTCTTCTTTAGTATCTGCAGAAAATGCATTTACTTCATCAATCAATTCATTTACTTTATCTAACATTTTATCTAAAAATTAGACCGCAAATTTACTATTTTTTTACAGAGTTTTAAGTTTTATAGTTTTTAATATCGCTTGGCGAGGTGCAATTTATAATTAACTTAACCTGTTTATTAAATTTAACCCTGCTATTAAATTACACATTAATGGTTAGCATTGGTTTTTGTGCTTTTTTTGATACGTGTTTGGTAATACTTCCATTAAAAATATGTGATAATCCGCTTCGTCCATGTGTTCTCAACGCAATTAAATCGGCATCAACATCTTTAGAAAAATTAAGAATACCTCTTTCTACAGAAGAGTCGTTATACACATCAATAGTATATTTGGGTAAATCATAATCTTTAATAAACTCTTTAATTTTTTCGATAGAGCTATGTGTATTTTCAAATTTATGAGGTGTGTTTACCTTTAATAAATGAATTTTTACATCAAAAAAGTTGGCAAAAACTAAAAATTTTTCGAACGCAGCTTTTTTGTTACTTTTAAAGCTAGAAGCAAAAACAAAATTTTTAGTCTTAAACTTATCTTCTCTTTTCACTACTAAAACGGGTGTTTTTGAAGAACGAACAACCTTTTCGGTATTTGAACCAATCAACATTTCTTCAAATTCAGAATGCCCCCTAGAACCCATAACAATTAAATCTACTTTTATCTTTTTTCCATAATCTAAAATACCTTGATAAGGTCTTTGAAATCGAATGGCATGTTTAACTACCGTTTTTTCAGAAAAAAACTCTTGCTTAAAGTCTAATAGTTTATCTCGCACTTTTTGTACATAAATCATGCTTTCTGGAATACTAAAATTACTTCCTGCCCCCATATCAATAATTCCTTTAGGCAATTCAATCATATGCAGTAAATGCACTTCACTGTTTAGTTTTTTAGCAATTTTAGCTGCCGTTTTTGCAGCATATTCAGACGGAGTAGAAAAATCTACAGGAACCAAAATTTTTTTCATAATCTTAAATTTTTTACACCTATATAAAAAAGGTGAGAATTTAAAAAATTCTACTTGCTTTGAAAAACAATATTTTTTTAATTATCACATAATCTGTTTAATAAAAATAAAATTTTTACTCTTACGCAAGACCTATAACAATATAAAGATACTTAAATATTATATGTTAATAAAATTTAAATATTAAAAGTACAAAAAACCTTGAAATTTATATCTTTGTTTATATGATTTTAGCAGACTACATTTCCGATTTACTATACCGATACAATTGTGTTATTGTGCCAGAACTTGGCGGATTTATAACCAATACCATTAGTGCCCAAATTGATGGTAATACACATACTTTTTATGCGCCAACCAAACAAATTAGTTTTAATTCGCATTTAAAGCATAACGATGGGTTGTTGGCAAATTATATTGCTAAAACAGAAAATATTTCATTTGAAAAAGCTACAGAAAATATTTTAAATACCGTGGCTTTGTGGCAACAACAAATGCAATCGAAATCGGTTACTATTTCTTCGGTTGGCAACTTATTTTTAAACAGTGAAAAACAAATTGTTTTTGAGCCGAATAACCAAGTTAACTTTTTAACAGAATCGTTTGGTTTAGCTTCGTTTTCTTCATTAGCAATCAATAGAGAAACTGTTGTTGACATACAAACAAAAACTGAAAACAAAAAAGTGATTCCTTTGTTTATAAAATATGCGGCTACCGCTGCTATTTTATTAACCTTAGGTGTTGCTGGTTGGAAAGGTTATCAGTATAATCAACAACAGCAAGTTTTAGCGAAACAACAACATATAGAAAAAAAAATACAGTCTGCTACTTTCGTAATTGACAATCCTTTACCTACAATTAATTTAAATGTAGCTAAAGAAACTGAAACTCCCAAAAAATACGCAATTATTGCTGGGGCTTTTCAATTTGCCGAAAATGCAAATAAAAAAGCTCGCCAATTAACAAATAAAGGCTATAATGCTATTGTTTTAGATAAAAATAAATGGGGCTTGTTTCCTGTTGCTTTTAATTGTTATGAAAATAAGGCAGAAGCATTAAAACAATTGCGCATTATTAAACAAACAACTTCTAAAGATGCTTGGTTGTTTGTTAATCAACAAAAATAATTATTTGCTAACAGCACGTTTTAAATACTTAAAGTTGTAGGGTATATATCAGACTCTTTAACTAGAGTTGATATATTTCTTGCAAGTCTATTTTTTAGCGATTTGCCTATCTTTGTAAAAAATCACATTAATGGAAGCAAAAACACCTAGCCAATCGTTAACTGTACTTACGGATTTAGTATTGCCTGGAGAAACCAACTATTTAGATAATCTTTTCGGAGGCGAATTATTAGCCCGAATGGATAGAGCTTGTAGTATAGCTGCTCGTCGGCATTCGCGAAAAATTGTAGTAACCGCCTCGGTAAATCATGTTGCTTTTACCAAATCGGTTCCTGTAGGTAGTGTGGTTACGGTTGAAGCAAAGGTTTCACGTGCATTTAAATCTTCAATGGAAACTTATGTTGATGTTTGGATAGAAGATCGAAAGTCAGGAGAAAGAACTAAGGTAAATGAGGGCATTTATACCTTTGTTGCTGTTGATGAATTTGGAAAACCAGTTCCAATTCCACCTATTAAACCTGAAACGGCACTGGAAAAAAAACGATACGACGGTGCTTTGCGCAGAAAACAATTAAGTTTAGTTTTAGCCGAAAAATTAGACCCTAAAGAGGCTACAGAGTTAAAATCTTTATTTATGAACTAAGGTTTTTATTGCAAAACAAAATTTAACCCTTTGTGTTTTTATAAAGAATTTAAAAATGCTAAAAGATCTTCTCTTTCTTTGGTTGATAATTTTTTAAAATTATTTTTAGCTGCTTCTGCCTCGCCTCCATGCCATAAAATAGCTTCGGTTAGGTTTCTAGCACGTCCGTCATGTAAAAATTGAGTATGTCCATTCACAATTTTTTGAAGTCCAATACCCCAAAGTGGTCGTGTTTGCCACTCTTTACCAGAAGCTAAAAAATCAGGGCGATTATCTGCTAGCCCTTCTCCCATATCGTGCAATAACATGTCTGTAAACGGATAAAAAGTTTGGTTACTAAGTGCCTCTACAGATGCTTGTAAAGTACGCTGTTGAGGTGTATGACAAGCCGCACATTGTATATTTTGAAATATTTGGTATCCATTATCTACTTGTTCATTATCTACATCTCTTGCCGCAGGAACACCTAATGTTTGGCAATAAACAACTACATTGTTTAAAATTTCAGCACTAATTTCTGGGTCATCTGCTAAACCGTCATCATATTCTTCTTTCGTAAAAACAGGGTTAGTAATACCCATATCGCCATGATATGCCCCTGCAACTTGAACTTGCAATGTTGAAACATTGGCTTTCCACCCAAATCTTCCTAATTCTGTTTGTTGTGTAACAGGGTTCCACACATAATTTGCTTTTCCGCTTATTCCGTTTTTATCACTATCATTTTCATCAGTAGCCTTTAAAATATCTGCTTCTGGTATAGCTTCTAAAAGTCCTGACCCAAATATAGGAGGAGCAATACGTGGCGAAAGCATGTAATTAGTCGGCTTTTCTTTATACCAATCTGTTACACTAAATATGGGTTTTCTAAGTACTACTTGGGTTCCGTCTGCTAAAAGTTCTATTTGTTCTTGTAAAGAAAGTTGATACGTTACTTCAGGTAAAAAACCAGAAAGTGCATGGTTTTGTAATTGTGTGCCATATCCTGGAGCTGCTAGTGGGGCATTATGTTTGTCGTTTCCAGGAGTACTTATTCGTAATAATAAGCTTGTAAAACCATTAATGTTTTTGGGTAATAGCTTTCCTCTTCCATCAGATGGATGACACTTTATACATGATGAATTATTATACACGCTTCCTAAGCCTGGGTTAAGTGTTGCTGGAGCAGTAACAAAAATACGTTCAAAATCTAAATCGCCATTTAAATGTTTTTCAAGTGTTTCTTGACTTAAATTTTCAGCTGGAGAACTGTACGCAATATTAGACATTGTAAAAATCGTAGTTTCACCTCCAGATTTTGCTCTATCAGTGTTTATAAGACTTGTGTAAGAAGTTTCTTTTGAACAGGCTGTTAAAATCAACAATATGCTTAACAAACAATAATATACCGTTTTTTTACTCATAAGTACTTTTTGTTGAAAAAAGCCCCTTGATAAAGAGCTCTTTTTATTTTTATAAATTTTGTATGTAGGGTTTTAATTCAGATGATAACACATTAAAAACATCTAACACTTCTTTAATTGCTTTTTCTACTTCGGATCTATGGTTTTGTACTGCCGAAGTAAAGGTTCCTGGAATAGCTTCTATACTTTGTATGGCTTGGTCTATTTGGTTTTTTATTTTAGTATCTAACGCTGAATTATTAATCGCTACTAATTCAGAAAAACCAACTCCCAAATTAGTTAGATAATCACCAGAATACATATATTTTATTCCTCTTATATTATCGGCAAAATCAGCTTTAGAGTTATGGCTAAATCTCGATTCTTCACTTTCTAAAGCAAAGCTTCCATTATTACCATACATGGGTTCGTTTAACTTTCCGTTACCTACTTCATCAGCAATGGTTATCATACCATCTACAAGTTGTATTAACGCAGCAATTTGCGACCTGTAAAGTCCGTTTTCAGCATTAGTAAAATTTGCCGCAAAATTTGTTTTAGAAGGGTTCCAAGCGTCGTATAAAGCCTTTGTTTGTTGATTTAAATAACCCGATGCTGCTTTAACATATTCTATTTCTCTAGCTGTTAAATCAGATGCTTTTTTGTTGCCTTCTATACCCCAAAGTAAATATTCTAAGGCGTGGTATCCTTTAGCATTGGCATCTTGTTGTGCTATAAAATTAATTGTAATTTGATCACTTCCGCCTAAAACATTATTTACAAAGGCTAAATCTATCGGCCATGCATCAGTATTACCATCAACTCCTAAGCCTTCATCACCAGCAGGGCCAAAAAGAACAGCCTCTGAATTTTCCCAATACACTCGCATTTTTCTCCAAGCATCTTGAGCTTCTTTTAGAGCAGTATCATCTCCTATGGTAAGGGCATCACTTTTTACTACCATATTAGTAGAAGCCAAGGCTAAGTTTTCATAGTTTTTTAAAATTACGTTTAAAGTTATACTTGATAAGTATTTACTGTAATCTGTTTGTATTACAGGAGCGTCATCATCTGAACAAGAGGTAAAAAGTATTGATATTATAAATACGACTATTGCTATGTTTTTTATTTTTTTCATTTTATATATGGTTTATTGTTTATGTTAAAATTGAAAGCCAATACCACAACCCAAGAACTGTTCTTTTTCTTTTCCTTCTACAGCTCCTGTTGTAGTGTTAATTTTATCTGAACCTAAGGTTCTAGCAGTATATTGCGCCTTAACTGCGATATGTTTGTAAGGAAACCAATTTAATCCTGCAGTAACCACGCTTCGTTTCCATCGTTTATTGGCAGTAATGCTACCTGATGTTTTATGCATGGTGTTATAAAAATCATATCGAGCAAAGGGGTATAATTTCATCGAAGTTTTAGAATCTATAAGGGTTAATATATCATATCCTAATTCAGCCGAAAATCCAAGTGCATTTTTACCAACAGGTGTTTTTTTAATACCTAGAGCAGCAGGGAGATTTGCATTACGGAGTGAAATTTGTTCAGAATTTTGAAGATTACCATAAATAAATTGAGAAGCAAAACGTATGGGTTTTTCAAAAACAGAAATATATGCTCCAATTAGATTTAAGTTTCCGTTTACATTTATATCAGGTTTGGGTCTATTATTATTGGTATCGCCAAAATAATATGATAGCCCAGCCATAGTATGTTTACTTTTTCCAAAAAAGTAATTAAGGTTGGCAAAAACCGCAAAACTTTGGGCATTTACCATTTCAAACTTTGTTTGATAGCCTAATTTAATCCAATTAGCAGAATTAAAACCACTAGATTCTAATGCATTTACTAATGCTAAATGATACGAGAGTTTTTTATTTAAAAATTTACCGTTTAATTCTATCCCTGTTTCGTACCAACCTAAAGGAAGTATTATATTTTCCATTTCAGGTCGTTGTATGGTAAAATACTCGTCGGGTTCGTCTAAAATTTGAGCTAAATTGAAATACAGTTTAAACTTACCTGCTTTTATATTTAAATAATCTCTGTAGTTATACTCTAAGTATATTTGCTCAAGATTTATTTCTCCTCCTTGCTCAACTTCTTGTTCAAACTCTCCAAACTCTTCTTGCACGTCTAATTCTAAGTTGGTACCTGTGCCGCCATGCTCAAATTCAATTTCGGTATGTAATGTGATACGATTATTAAAAAGGTAATCAAAATAAAGGTTTAACCGTTCTGCATCAATTTTATTTCTAATATCAGGGTCTGTATCGAACTGTCCATAATTGTAATAATTAACCACCCCATACCCATTAAGTCTCATTTTAGAGAAAGGGTTTTGCGATGGTTGTTGTTCTTTATGTAATTTTTGTTGGGTTAGTTCTTTTACTATAACCGTTTTTAAACTATCTATATTTATGTTTTGAGCGGATAAAATACTCGCTAAAAAAAGTAAAATAAACAGTATGCTATGCTTTATCATTATTCTTATTTAGATTTATTTAAAATAAGTGCAAAAATCTAAAATTATTTAATATTAGCAAATATATTCTTGCTAATTTTTCTAGCAGACCGATTTATCGTTGATAAGAATCGTAATCGAAAAACGATATAATTATTATAAAAATTAGAGAATTAAAAACTACATTTAACCAATAACAATCAGATAATGAAATGTTTAACTAAAAAATATTTTTTTAATTAAATAACTGTTTTGAAAATTATTTGAGTTTGTAAAAAATGGGTTTTAAAAAGTAATTTATTTGTTAGATTGTATTAAGCATTTATTATTTTCCCACTTTCCTTGTAAATCTTTAGCCAGAATAATCTTATTATCACAAGTTAAGAAACGCTTTTTGTTATCTTTTTTAATAATTTTCATATTTCCGCCTAAAATGCTGTTTATTACTTTAAAAATAAGCCCTTTTTTGGGTGATTTAGAACCTTTAACGGTTAATTTTAATCCTTGTTCATTATTATATAAATCCATATCCGAAGAAATTTTATCAGGAATTGTTCCTTCTTCTAATCGTTTCTTTTTAAAGGTTCTATAATTATCTTTTTCATGTGCTTTACCTAAAGATTGAGCGGCATTTTTACCAATTTCTTGTCGCAAACGAGCCATCCAATAAGCATGGCGAAAAGCATCTACTTGCCCTCCATTTTTATCTCCATCTAATAATGATGTTTTTGCTATAGAATCAGAAACACGATTTGCTTCATTTGAAATAATAAGTGCTTTTTTTGTTTTAAATGGATGAAAAATAACCCACTTTTTTGTAGAGAACGACTGTTTTTTAAATCGTTGCCAATTGGTTTGAGAAAAACAGCAGAAAGACACTAATAAACAAAAAGTAAAAAATGTTTTTTTCATTCAAATAAATTTGAATCAATTGTTTTAATTGACACTAAGCATTCGTTAATAATAATTTATTATCTAATTTTTAGATTTATAAATCAAATTTAATGCCTTGTGCTAAAGGTAAACTTTTTGTATAATTAATAGTATTGGTTTGCCTTCTCATATAAATTTTCCAAGCATCAGAACCACTTTCACGACCTCCACCTGTTTCTTTTTCACCCCCAAAAGCCCCTCCAATTTCAGCTCCAGATGTACCAATATTTACATTAGCAATACCACAATCGGAACCCGATTGAGATAAAAACAATTCTGCTTCTTGTAAATTATTAGTCATAATAGCAGACGATAATCCTTGTGCGACACTATTTTGTATTGTAATCGCATTTTCTATATTTCCTGAATATTTTAATAAGTATAGTATCGGAGCAAATGTTTCATGTTGTACAATTTCGTAGTGGTTTTCTGCTTCAACAATCGATGGTTTTACATAACATCCGCTTTCGTATCCTTTTCCTTCTAAAACAGCTCCTTTAACCACAATTTTACCTCCCTGATTAACGGCTTGGGTTAAAGCTGCTGTATACATTTTTACAGCTTCCGTATCAATTAAGGGCCCTACATGATTATTTTCATCTAATGGGTTGCCAATACGTAATTGCTTATACGCATCTATTAGTGATGCTTTAACCGTTTCATAAACCGACTCGTGAATAATTAAACGTCGCGTAGAGGTGCAGCGTTGACCAGCGGTGCCAACTGCCCCAAAAACAGCTCCTATTACAGTCATTTTTATATTCGCTTCTGGCGTTACAATAATAGCATTATTACCCCCTAACTCTAATAATGATTTTCCTAATCGAGCAGCCACTTCTTTTCCTACAATTTTTCCCATTCGAGTTGATCCCGTAGCAGATATTAAAGGGATGCGTGTGTCTTTTGATAGGTATTCGCCAACCTTATAATCGCCATTTATTAAACACGAAATTCCTTCTGGTAAATTATTTTTCTGGAGTACTTCGATAATTATATTTTGACAAGCGATACCACATAAAGGTACTTTTTCTGAGGGCTTCCAAATACAAACATCACCACAAACCCAAGCTAAAGCAATGTTCCAAGACCAAACAGCAACTGGAAAATTAAATGCCGAAATAATCCCTACAATCCCTAAAGGGTGATATTGCTCGTACATTCTATGTCCAGGTCGTTCAGAATGCATGGTAAACCCATGTAATTGCCGCGATAAGCCTACAGCAAAGTCACAGATGTCTATCATTTCTTGCACTTCGCCTAATCCTTCTTGATAACTTTTACCCATTTCATACGAAACCAATTTACCAAGAGCTTCTTTTTTTTCTCTTAATTTTTCACCAAACTGACGTACTATTTCACCACGTCTAGGCGCAGGAACTTTTCTCCAAAATAAAAATGCTTCACTTGCCTGGTTTACAACCTTTTCATAATCGTCTTTTGTAGATGTTTTTACACTTGCTATTAAATTGCCATCTACTGGCGAAATGCTCTTAATTACGGCTCCGTTAGAAAACCAATCAGCCCCTGTTGATGTGCCTAAATTATTGTCTTGTATTCCTAATTGCTGTAAAACTTCTTGTATTTCAAAATTTGACATTTTGCTGAATTCTTTAAAGTTATTTAACTTAAAAAACAAAGCTACAAATAAAATCACACATTAAAAGTTAAACAATTTTTGAGTTTTTATTTAAAATTAAAGCTTATTTTATTTTTTAGACTACAAAAAAAAGCGCTGGTAATATGTTGATAAAATAAATGACTAGTCCTAAAAAACCGTTACAGTTTTAATTAGGATTAAAGTTATAAAAATCTCTCAACAAACGGCCGTTTGTTGAGAGATTTTCTTTTTATAGGTTTTTTCTTTTGATTTTAGGTTGGTTATGCATTTGCTCTGGCGTTAATAATTGGCAAGAGATATGCGGTCTTTTAGTATTATAAATAACGTGAGTTCGACGTAAGAGATATAGGTTTTATATAGGAAAAAAGACGAATTATTTACCAACGAGTTTTTAAAGCAGTTTAAAACTGGCGAGGAACTCACAGATTTTTTGAAGCAACTTCAAAAACGAGGCATTGAAAAGATGCTAGAAGGCGAGTTAGATAGCTATTTAGGTTATTCTAAACACGAACAAACTAGTTTTAATAACACACGTAATGGTTTTACTAAAAAGAAAGTGAAAACTAGTTTTGGCGAATCAGATATACAAGTTCCCCTAGATAGAGACGCTAGTTTTAACCCCATGTTAGTACCAAAACGTAAGAGTATGGTAGATGGCATTGAGAATGTCATAGTATCGCTCTATGCAAAAGGAATAAGTAATGGTGATATTGAACAACAAATACGCGAAGTCTATAATTTTGATGTGTCTAGCAGTACCATATCAAGAATTACGGATACTATAACAAACGATATTGTAACGTGGCAGAACAGACCTTTAGAACCTGTTTATTTAATTGTTTGGAGGGATAGCATTGTGTTTAAAGTTCAAGAGAACTCTAAAGTGATAAATAAGACAATCTACATTGCTGTAGACTTGCGTAGAGACGGTAAAAAAGAAGTGTTAGGTTCGTCGGTTAGGAAAAAATGAATCCGCAGCCTTTTGGATGCCTGTATTAACCATATTTGAAAAACGGGTGAAACTCTAAAAAAGTTAAACCCGCCTTAATACGTTTACACAAAATTTTGGATAGTGTCAATAAAATCTAACCCAAGTTATTTTAACTTACACACTTTTTAGGATAATGTCTTTCCTATATAAAACCTATAGCTCTTACGTCGAACTCGCGTTAAATTAGGATAGTAGCCCAAATGTTGTACTTGTAACTTGAACTTACGTTTTATGTTTGTATTAAATTTTTTGGGGAGCTTACATTATCAGTTATTTTATAGTAGTTATCAAAATATGATATCATCATTTAATAGTTTCATAAATATAGAGGTTTAAACTTATGTCAAACAGCAATTAATTATTCATGGTTATTAATCACTCTATAATTTAACATGATATTAGTTAGGAAGCTGCTTTAAACTTTTAAGAGAACCATGATATTCATCTAAATCTATCCTTTTCGATTTTATATGATACCTATTTGTTTTTTGCCATATTTTATAGCCTTTATCTTTCCATAGTATGGGTAAGTTTGGTTGTTTAAGTTTTGTATAATCGGCTACCCAAAGGGAATAATCAGATATTTTTTTATCTATTAGATATTTATTAGCAAAACTCGTATTGGTGTATATAATAGGTTTTTTTGAAATTTCATTTTCAATGTGGTTTAAGAAAATAAGTAAGTTTTTATTTAAGATTTCTTTATCAATATTAGAGTCCTCTGGCAAACTTAATTTTTCGATGTCAACAACTGGAAGTATATCATCACTCAAGTAGTTATTCTCCTTTAAGGCCTGCAGAAAATAATTAGCTTGCCTTATTGGGTTATCATCTACTATGTAAAAATGATAAGCTCCACGAGCTATTTTCTTTTGCTTTAGATATTTCCAATTAGTACTAAAATCAGGGTCTGTAAAACCTATTCCTTCAGTTGCTTTACAAATAACAAAAGATATGTAGTCAGGGAAATCTTTATCTAATAAACTTCCTTGATAATGAGATAGATCAATACCATAGTGCACCTCATTCGTATCTGTGTTTATAGTTTCATTTTTTGGTTTTTCTACAGTTGAAGATATATAAGTGTCTCTTTTTTCAATATAGTTTTGTGCTTGCCTATTAAGCCACAAATGAATAATGAATAGCAGACTAGTCAATAAAAAGTGAATAATTGTAATATAATCGCTTACCTTACTAGTATTTTTTTCATTTTTTGAATTTCCAATATTACTATTCGTTAGCTTTTCTTTATTTTCAGCTAATAAATCATTAAACTTTTCAGATAAAATATATGCACCTGTAAGATTTTGCAAGGCTGATTCATAATAACTATCTTTATAAACAACACCTTTTAAAACTAAAGCTCCATTTTTATCAAAAATAGAATCGGGATGCATAGAGTACCATCCTCTATCATTTAGAATTATTCGGTCGCCTTGTATTCTTGGATAATGAAAGTCTGGATGGATAGCGCACAATTTCTCATTGGTTAGGGTTCCGCCTAAAGAGTATATATATTCATTATCCTTTAAATATTTTATTAAGGCAACAAGTCTCCAAAAACTACTTGTAAAGGCGTTATGCCTTTCTACTTCATTGTAGGTAGTATCTTCACAAAAAAGTACAGCATAACGATTTATATTTTGAATTATTAAAGCGCAATTTTTAGCACTCGTAAAAAATGTTTCTTCCAAAATAGTTTGTATTTCAAAACTTCTGTTTTGCTTTGAAATTTTTTGAATAATATCATTATGCTGTGCTAATAATCTATTCATTAGGTTTTAGCTTTTAGACAAACTCCAATTATACGTCATTCCTCTTTGAGGGTCATTTTCTATAGATATTGGATTTTCATTTAATATAAATCCTTCTGGTATTGAAATTTCTCCTTCTTGAAGAACTTGAATTAATTCATTACAGAAATTTTTACAATTATTAAACAATAAATCATAATGCCCCCAATATCTATCTAAGTATCTTGCAAAGACACATGCTGAGCTCTTCCACAATAAATTTTGTGAGACATGGGCGGTTTGATTAATAGCAGTTGGTTGACCATATCTATTTATAAAATTTTGTCTATTTCTATCAATCATTTTGAGATGAACTCCACCTGTGATTATTGCAGAAGACGATTCTTGAGAGGGATTTGTAGTTCTTCCATCTCCTTTATAGATGTCAATTTGATAAGAAAGGTTAGCACTTGTATTGAATGCTCTAATTGCATCATGAGCAGTAGCTCCCAATGAATACCTTTCAAAGCTAAATGTGTAGAATGTATTATTTGCTAAAAAATTTTGATTTGTTTTTAGTGTATAATTCATTTTATATATTTTAAATTCCCCTACTCTATTTAAAATTAGGCTTTTCGGGATACACCTTTTTTAAGGAGTGACTTTAGTTGCCACTCCTTATTTAATGATTTGTTATTCAATTTTTAAGAATCCCCTCCATCTGAGCTATCCCCACTTGTACTACCAGAACTAGTATCATCGGCACTTCCCGCCTTGTTGAATTTGTTAGGGTAGTATTTGGACATCCAAGCACGGGCAATCTCGGCCTGTGTTATAGGTTTAAGATAATAATTAATAGGTACTCCCAAGTTTTGACCACCTTCTACACATCTGTTTACATAATCTTCGAGGGCAGTCATCATAGAGTTAGTATCAATAATCTGATTCTGAGCATCATCAATCGTAGAGACGCCACTAAGAGTAGACTGGATAGTAGCGTTTTTCAAACTTATCATTTGTTGTCCTGTTCGGGCTGCACTAGCGGCTTCTCCTATCGTATTATTTTCACTAGCAGTAGCACCTTGCAATGTAGCCAGTTCTTCCATTGCCTTATCTGGGCTAAAGTCCGTAAAACTGTCTACTGCCATTTTTACCTGATTGGATTTAATAGAAGGAATAATGCCCATGGTGATTAATGAACAGTGTGATGTTACATTCTGGGTACTAAGCAAATTTTTAGCACTATTAGAGAATGACTCACTTACTCCAAATCCACCAGTACCTGAAGCAAACCAACCCCCAATATCAAAGGTTGCTTGCATTGAGGCAGCAATAGACTCGATACTTTGGCTAGATTGACTTTCAGTAGTATTGAGTATATGTACCATACCCACAAATGCTGAACCATAAGTAGCTCCAGAGAGGATATTGAAAGACTTATCGTTTTTAGTGTCTAAATTAGCTTCAATTTTTGCAATGTTTTCAGGACTATTTGTTTTTATCATATCATCGGGAAACATAGCATTCCATGTTCTTACTGCTTTATCGACATCTAGAATATAGGGTGCAAATACTTGTGCATTCTTATGTGTACAAGTTATTGCAACCACCAAAGTTCCTGCAATGCTATGACGTGAATGTTGGCTGTTCATTTGCGCCTGTGCACTTGCACTTGCTTGTGAGGATTGTCCTTCTCCAAATATACTTAGAGATTCACTAACGTAAGAAGCTACAGTTGAAGCATGGCTTTGGGAGCTTTGTGAATTTTGGTCAAAAGAAAAATACTGGCAATTCATTTGCAATGAATCTGACGAAATTGGCATTTGTGTAATTTTACTTTTGTTATAATCTATTGGGCTCTCAAAAGAATCATTTACAGTACTTACCTTGCTCTTTAAAGGTTGAATAGCTTTTTGAGCAGCAATTTTTGCTTTTCCATAATCTACTGCAGCTTGCTGAATTTGACTGTTTATATCTTGAGACTCTTTAATGAGGTCTGTAGTGTCAACGCCCATATTAATCATCTCTTGGATTGTCATATCCATGCTTCTTTTGAGTGTAATTAATGAATTTAAGTTACTTTCTGCAGCATCTGCAGGAGCTTGCAAATTTGATATTTGAATCGCATTTTGCAGTTTTTCCATTGGGACAATATTCCCAAGTATTAACGATGGATCGTAAGGAATTGTAGAAGGCATAATATTAAATTTAAAAGTTATTTAGAAAAGTCTATTGTTTCTCCTTCATGGCATTCAAATGTTTTTGGCATTCCACCATTGATAGATACTATTGCAGAGAAATATTTGTGTGTTCCAAAATTTGGGTCGCCATCCATGGTTTGATTAGTTACGGTAATAACAGGCGACTTATTTACTAGTTGTTGCACAATGCTTGTAACATCTATATGTTTAGCTCTGTCTTCTGAGCCATACGATGCTTTTAAAATATTAAAAATCAATTAATTAAAATTTATAATTATTCCTACTCTATTTTAAGCTTTTCGGATTCCGCTTTTTCTTTTTAAGAATGTTGATTGATATATGATTGAACAAGGGTTATAAGATTGTTTATAGTGTTTTCTGAAATCATTATTTCTTATTTTGATTAGATTAATTATGAAACAAAGTTGAAGAAATAATTGAAGGAAAAATCAGAAAAGTAGGTAAGCGTACATTAGAGTATAGTAAACGTACAATTCACCAAAGAGAAGTTTGAGAAGTAATAAAAGAAACTCTTTTACCCATTGTGCATTTTTATTTTTTATTTGATATTAAAAATCAACACTTTATAAATAATATTGTTTTTGGCATATGAGAATATGAATCAAATTTCAGCTTGACTTCTTTTTAAATTTGTGAAAAGCATTAAATTCAATATTTAAGTAAAAACTTAAAATGTTTATTATCAGTCATTTACAGTTAGTATTAAAATACACAACGGGTGCTCTTTTATTTAAGTATATGTCGCCAATTAGATAATGCCCTTTTATAACGATCGCTTATAGGGAGTTGCTTCCCAGATTCAAGATATAGTGTATTCTCTGTTAGATTAAATTCTTTAATCTTATTACTATTTACCAGATATTTCCTGTGTATATGTTCAAAATCTTTGGAGTTAAGAATCTCTTTAATCTTTTTTAGCGATAAACGTATCAGGTGTTTTTTAGAATTGGTCTGTATTGTACTGTATATATCATCTACAGAGAAGTATTCAATATCATCTATATTTATTTTTAAGATTCTACTTTGGTTTTTAACAAAGAAATAATTAGTATTAAGGATCGCTTCAGATTTTTTAGGTAAAAAAGCGTCTTCTTGATGATGATATTTTTTAATAATAAGTTCTATGGTGTATTGTAATTCAAAATTATTAAAAGGTTTTAATAAATATGTATATGGATTAGTTAGTTTAGCTTTTTCAAAAATAGCCCTTCCATGCATTGCGGTAAGAAAGATAAAGGGAAATGAAAGTTTATTTTTATCTAAAAATTTTGCAAATTCAATACCACTGGTTTTTTCTTCTAAACTAATATCTATTATTGCAACATCAAATATAATTTCACTAATCATTTCTTTAGCACTCTTAACATCATAGGATATAAAAACACTATAATCATCTTTAAGAGCTTCTTGAACTTTTTGAGCATCTTCTTTATTATCTTCAAGAAGTAAAATATTAAGAGTTTGCATAACTAAACTTTAGCAATTGGTAATTTAATAATTGTTTTTAACCCTGAATTATTGGGTTTGTTCATAAAAGTTATTGAACCCTTATTTAGTTTAACAAGTTTTTTGCATAGTATAAGCCCTAGTCCAATTCCTTTGGAACGATTAACCTTTTCTATAGATAAATCTTCATTTTCTTTTAATTCTTTCAGAATATTTTCAGAAATACCTGGTCCATTATCACTTATAATAATTTCACAATATGAATCGTATTCTTTACTATTAATATCAATTACCCCTTGATTAGGAATATATTTTATGGCGTTATCTATTAGATTTCTGAAAGCAATTTTTATTAACTCTTTATCTATAAGGACAAAACAATTCTCATTAACCGAATTATTTATTATAATTTTTTTGTTTTGACTACGAGATTTAAAATCTATAAGCCAGCTGCTTATTAAAATTTTTAAAGTGTGACTTTCAGGGTAAAATTGAAGTTGATTATTTTCTTGTAATGTCCAATTAAGTACATTATTTAATAGATGAATTGTATTCTCAGAAATCTTCTTATTTTCTTTTGAACGCAAAATTGCTGACTCCAAGTTATTGTTTTCCAAATCATCTATTATTTCTTTGTTTTTAACTTCTAAAAGATTTAGTGGAGACCTTAAATCATGAGAAACTACTGAAAACAAAAAATCTTTTAGGTGGTTAAGCTTAATGAGTTGTTTTTTCTGTTTTATAGAAATTCTGTAAACAAAAAATAAAACTCCAGATAGCAATAGAAAAATTGCTGTTCCAATTATAAACCAATTTCGCTGTTCTCTTTGAGTTTCTGTTTTAAGTTTTTCTAGCTCAACTTCTTTTTGCTTTAATGTAATTATGTTTTGTTTATCTCTTTCAACTAAAAGAGAAACTTTGTCTCTGTTCCAAATAGAGTCTTTCCACATCATACTCTCCTCAAAATAAGCCATACTACTCTCAAAATTTCTTCTATTTTTTTCAACAATGGCCAAATTTTCTGAAGTAGTTTGTTTAACATTAAAGTCAGAAATTAATTGAGCTAAATTATATGCATCCTTAAAATAACTAATAGCAATATCATCTTTATATTGCTCGTAATATATGTTTCCAATATCAAGTTTAGAGTATATAATACCTATTGTATCTTTTTCTTGTATGTTGATTTCTTTCTCTTTTTTTAAAAATTCTTCAGCCTTGTCGAATTGTTCTAAATGTAAATAAATCACTCCTCTATTATGATAAATTATTTTAAGTTTTGTGTTGCTTTTTATTTTTTGAGATTCAGTTGCCTTATCATAAAAGTACAAAGCTTCATTAAAGTTATTTGTTTCTAAAGCAATACCACCAAGATTATAATATACTAAATGCATATATGGAAAATCAGTGCTTATTTTATTAAACTTCTTTTTGGCAATGGAATAAAATCCTTTTTTATAAGCAGTTACTCCGTAAATGAAATCTATATAATCATTTATATCTTTTGAATTATCAGATAAAGAAGCTTCACTGCAATATAGATAAGCTGAATCTGTTACTTTCTTAAAATAAAATGAATGTGTCTTATGAAAATTAGGGTACTTACCTTGGCATATCTGTTCAATTGAATGTTTCAGCTTCTTATCATTAATATTGTTTTGTGCACAAAGTGATAGTGAAACTAATATTACAAAAAAACATTTCATTATTTTTCTTTCCTGACAGTCGTAACCGTTCCTCTTGATGTTCTAGGATCTATATTTTCATTTCTTACCAAAATTGCTTCAGCTTCAACATTATAATCAGGATTTTTTAGTGAGTAATCAAATGAGATTCTGACTAGATTAAAATCCTCAATATTGTTTTCAGCTTTAAAAAGAACTTCAAAATCTCTGCAATAAACCCTTTGGTTACCTCTGTTCGAATTGATCCAAGTAGGAATTCCGATTAATCCATTATATTTTAGATACACAGAGTCTACTATTTCAATTTCTTTTTTTTTGGTTTTTTCTTCTGAAGCTATGTCATTTTCAGGTTCAGGGGGTCTATAAGGCAATAATATTGAACTATCTGGTTGTATTTTTATCAACGAATTAGGAGTAGGGATATTTGTAAATATATTAACCCAATATTGATTATATCCATCACCCTCAATAATATTAGCTACTGGTTCTAAAATCCTTTCTGTAAAAGGGATTTTTCTTAAAATTTCGATTGAGGCTGAATTTATTATAATTCCTCCTATCTGTTTGTTTGCCTTCATAAGAATTTAGTTTTGGTTAAAGTTTATGATTTTCTTTTCAGCCATCTTAAGGGTTTTTAAACCTACCTCTTCTCCTTCAGCTTCATTCACAATTCTATTTCTTAACCATAGTGTTAATAGTTGTTTAACATCTAAAACTTTAGCTAACTTCAATGTTTAAGGTATAGCAGGGTTTCTATCTCCTTTTTTAAACTTACTTACTGAGTAATATCAATTTCAATTTTTGTAGCTAATTCACGCATCAATAAACCCTTAGATTTTCTTGCATTTTTAATTATAGTGCTCAATTCCATTATTAGAATTTTAAATTCTTGACATTACGTTTTCAAATATAATTGTTTTTATTACAACTGGGTCAATACTATTTCATAATATTTGTCGCAGACATAAGAAAATAAAAGAAGCGTTTAGCTTGTTGCTTTAGTATAGGAAATCGCCAATTTCAAGCACAAAAAGTAATAGCGAAACGCTCACATCAATACTGGTGTGGGCTTCCCTATTTTTGTGCAAAGTGTTTAGCGATGCCTCTATAGTGAATAGGTTAAGTTTCGCACCTTCTTCTTTTAAATTGATAATCTTCACTTACGGCGGAATGAGTAAAACTAATTATTCGTCGTAATTATGAAAAACTAATTATTATTTAACGTGAGTTCGACGTAAGAGATATGGATTTTACATAGGAAAAAAGCAAAATATTTAGAAAATTAAAGTGCTTATTTTTAATTGTTTAACTAATTATTTTGCTTATACTTTCTTCCTCTAAAATTACACAAATTTTCTGTTCTATTAATGATTTTTGTTTAGAATTTGTCTCTTTTTGGCAAAAAAGTCTGTTATCTAACGGTAAAAAACGCATTCGAGTATCAAAAATGAGTCTATCTGAATTGATGACTACTCAAGTGCTGTTTCATTTATCAGGCTATAGAATTTTTTAAGGAATTTTATATTGGTTATGTATCTAAACACTTAGTGGATTATTTTCCAGATTTAGTTTCTTACAAATGCAGCAGCAGAATCTTTCAACGCCAAGATAAAAGCTTTTAGAACACAATTTAGAGGTATAAGAAATGTAGAGTTTTTCCTGTATAGATTAACTCAAATTTTTGCCTAACAACAACTTTTAGGAATAATACAAATTAATCATAAATTATAAAAATGGTTGACCTATGGTTGACCCAAAATAAAAAAGCACCTACAAATAATATGTAAGTGCTTGATTTTTAAAGTGGTCCCACATGTTTTGTTTTTTGTTACAGTATTGTGGAGTACTATACACTAATAAAGCGTGTTTCAGTATTTTGTTTTTCTTTACAAATAGTAATATATGCTCATAAAGATGTATAAAGGTTTGAGCATCAATTAATATTACAATTTCCACACTAAGATTAACTCTTATAGTTCCTGATTATATAGTATCACTATTTCTCTTGGGTCGTAAACTTCTCTTGATGTATTTTTTACTAATTTAGGATTGTCTTTAAAGTATTCTCCTAGTTGTTTTTTAAACGTAATGGGCTTAATAAAAAAGCCTCTTTCTCATTGGTGTGTTTAAAATAATAACTACTACCACTATCCGCAGGATTTCCAATAAATACAAAGCTTTCAATATAGGGAGACATTTCTCCATCTACAATCTTGTTAAGCCATAAAGGTTTTTTACTTACTTTACCTTTATGATTTATAGTGCGTAAATATTCATACCAAACTTCTCCGCTTTCATCTTCTGTGGGAATAATGATTCTTTTTAAATGGGAACTAGGAATTTTAGTGGTTTTACCTTGTTCATTTTTTATTTTAGCACTTGAGTCTTCTATCTTTTTATGAATTAGAGCTACCTTTTCTGTTCCGTTAGCATATACTAATGTGCCTTCAACATATTTTTGAGCATATCCTAAATATGCAGATAGAAAGAATTATGATGTATAGGTTCATTATTGTTTTTAGAGCGTTTTTCGGCTTTCTTTTTGGTAAATCAAAATTCGTTTTTTAACCGTTGTTTTTTAGCTTTTGTTCTAGTTGTATTCTTTTCTTCTTGTATTTAACCCCTGTTTTTTCATTCTGCTTTAAACGTTTCTCAATATATCTCGCATTTTTTTTGAGACTTCTGGCGAAATTATTTGTCGTAGGTAAGTAGGCTTTATAAATATATTTTTTGGGAAGATTTCCCACAATTAGTACAGCGACCATGCTGTTTTCCTGTTGATGAATATCCGTTTTTCTTTATATTTCCATTACAAACTCTACATACAATGTCTACAAACACAAATTTAATACATTCCCCAACAAAATGAACACATCTATTATTTCAACAGCCATAACAATATTCACACTGAACAGCTTATAATCAAAAGTTGTTTGACAGAAAAAGCATCGCTATTTCGATTTCAAAAAATGAATCAAAATAGATAAAACCCCTAAAGGCAATAAGACACTAAAAATAAACAGCCATAGGTAATAGTTTGTAATTAAACCATGTCCTAAGTAAAACCTACATCCTTGAATCAGAAGTATTATTTCTGTTAAAATAAAACCAGAAAGAAAACTGTAAATCCCGAAACGCAACAACCAATCGTTTGTCTTTTTGTTGCTCATTAAAAACGCAAACAGAAAACCCGTGATAAAGCCCAACATAACTAAATGAATAAACCCGATAACAAAATTTCTATTTAAGAAAACCACTTCAGAAAATTTGGGAACTATGGTAAACGTTTGCAAGAGAATTTTTAAGACAAAACAAGAAATACTAAAATGGTATATGTAACCTACCAGTTTAGGTTGTATTCTTAATTGGATTTTAAGCTTGTCACCTATCAGTTTAAAAAACATATATAATGCTATCAATTGAAAAATAATGCCCAAAACATTTATATAAACCAAAACCGAATATGGCAAAAACCACTGTACTGGTAAGGCAAAAGTTAATAACGTTGAGACTACCAGAACTTTGTAAAACCGCTGGAATAATTTAGAATTTTCGATTTTTAGAACATAAAAAAATATTGCTAGAACAGCCATTAAAAACCATCCATTGAACTGAAAATGAAGAAAAAACTGAATTGCGATTTGGTAGAAAGCAGATGCTTGGCCTAATAACCCAACCGCTGGCCCCAAACACCAAACACCTACTGTAGAGAAGAGCATAAACACCAAAGCGGCTTTTAGTAAGTACCTAGTTGTTAACAAAGGAATCCTGTGGTTTTTCCATATTAAGTACACAAAATAATACGAACAGAAAATATGCAACGTTGAAAAGATGATTGAAAATATTGCATACCCCTGAAAAGGAAAACTTAACGCCATACCTATCACGGCTATTTCGGTCATCCAAAATAAACGCCTGTATATGGGTTTTTTTTGGGGCACAAAATAATGTACCATAAGGGCGTATATCATTAAATACACCCATCCCAACATAGCTATATGAGAATGTGCGTGGGTTAAGAATCTATAATTTAAACCTATAGGGCCCACAAAAGAAAAACGCAATGTTAACCCCATTATGGCCGCTATCAAAAAATTTGTTAGGGAAACAATAATATATTCTTTGGGTATGCTTCTCATATAATTCAATGAAAATAAGAAATCCCATAGTGTTTTTTTATAAACACCATGGGATTATAACATATGTAACTAAAGGTCAACTCTTAACAAAACTTACTTTCCAATTTTTCTGCAGCTGGAAAAAGAATATTGTTTTCCAAATGAATATGCAAATGCAAATCTTGTTCAAACTCCTCTAGCATTGCGAATGTTACCCTATAGGTATTGCAAGCATCTGCTGGCGGTGTATAATTAGCTGTTATTTCAGCTATCTTTCTAAATCTTACCCCTTCGTTGTCGTGTTCCTGCATCATCATGGCTATAGGGTTTTTAACAGTTCCAAAACCTGGAGCTTCCACTACTGTATTGGTTAATTCTGCTTTCACTAATTGTTTTATGAAAGGGAACAAAACCAACTCTTCTTTTTTCATGTGTTGGGCAAGTTCTCCTGCCGATGCCGTAAATAATTCATTCACTTCAAAAAGTTCGGGGTGCCTTTCCCCATGGACCTTACATAATTTGTCTAGAAATTGTTTGATCACTGGAGTTTTCTCCTCAACATAACGATGATGTTTCTTCTCTATATAGTCTATAAGTAAATCTAAGGGCCAAGATCTATAATCGATGGATTGGTTAGACTGGGTGCCTAAAACACGCTCTAAACTATCTACCAGCTCACTGGTTTCTATGCCATTTTTTTCGCAGACCTCCTCCAACGTTCTATTTCCTCTACAACAAAAATCGATGCCGTATTGGGTAAAAACTGCTGCTGTTCTAAAATCTTCAGCAACGAAGGCACCTACTTGTTTTTGTGCTATTGTATCCATAATATCTGTTATTTATTTGTTGTTATTTTATTTTTTAAAGTTAAATCGAATACAAACCAACAGGTGGTCACAACGCCTACTGCAAAAATGATATCTCCTATGGTTCTTAGCCATTTAAGGGTTATCATGGTTGGATCCTGCAATAATTCTGATGATCTTGCATACCACATACCATGCTCTATGCTTTCTATGGCCTGCCATACCCCCATAGGCAATAAGCTTAACAAAGCCATCCCCAACAATCCTAAATTTAACGACCAAAATGAAATTTTTAAAAGTTTATCGTTCCACTGTACATTTCGGTACATGCTTCTTAAAACAAATAGCATCAACCCTATACCCAGCATACCATATACCCCAAATAATGCTGTATGGCCATGCAATGGCGTGGTATTTAAGCCTTGAACATAATATAAAGCTATTGGTGGATTAATAACAAAGCCAAAGATTCCTGCTCCTAAAAAATTCCAAAAAGCAACTGCTATCATAAAGAAAATTGGCCATTTATAATCTTCTAACCATTTTGTAGCCTTAGATAGCTTGTAATTATGGTATGCTTCGTAGCCTATCAAGGTTAACGGTACTATTTCTAGAGCACTAAAAGTAGCTCCTAAGGCCATTACAGCCTTTGGTGTTCCTGTAAAATATAAGTGATGGAACGTTCCTAAAATACCACCAGACATAAAAATAATAGTAGCCAATAGCACATTTAAAGTCGCTGTTTTTGTTTTTAACAACCCCAAACGCACAAACAAAAAGGCTATCACTACGGTTGCAAACACTTCAAAGAAGCCTTCTACCCATAAATGTACCACCCACCATCTCCAATACTCTGCTATAGCTAAATTTGTGTGCCTGCCCCACATTAACCCAGAGGCATAAAAAAGAGCAATAGCACTACATGATATTAAAAACATGATGATGAGGTTTTTCTCCTCAGTTTTACGCTTTAACACAGGTAGAAGCGGTCTAACCATTAAAGCCAACCATAAAAACAAGCCAACCAATAAGAAAATCTGCCAAAATCTTCCAAGATCTACATATTCGTACCCTTGGTGCCCAAACCAAAAATTATTAACAAGATTTAATTTTTGCATTACCCCAAACCATTGTCCAGTCATTGATCCCAACACAATAATCAAAAGTGCTATAAACAAAAAGTTTACCCCAAATTTCTGAAACTTAGGGTCTTTTCCTGAAACGGCTGGAGCTATATAAAGTCCTGTTGCTAACCAAGCCGTAGCTATCCAAAAAATAGCAAGTTGGGTATGCCAAGTTCGACTAACAGAATATGGTAATATTTGATCTAATGGAAAACCATAAAACCCATTGCCCTCTACCCCATAATGCGCTGTTACAATACCTAAAAGCATTTGTAAAACCATTAATAAAGTTACAATCCAAAAGTATTTTTTCACAAGGCGCATACTTGGGGTTACGCCTTGTTTTAACAAGGGATCTTGAGCTGGTGGTGGAAGAGAGTCGTCTTCACCAGATTTTACATGGTAAAATACCAAAACTCCAATACATAAAATAAGTAAAATGATGCTTATCCCAGACCAAACCATTAAATCCATTGTGGGGACGTTGCCTACTAAATCGTCGGCAGGCCAGTTATGGGTATAACTCACGTTACTTTTGGGGCGTTCGGTTACCGTTGCCCAAGTAGCCCAAAAGAAAAAGGCGTTCATTTTATGCATTTTAGCCTCATCTTTAATGGTGTTTTTAGGAATCGCATAATCTGCCCTAAGCTTATCGAATTTTGGACTATTGGTAAACAACCCTCTATAATAGTTGCTTAAATACTTAATAGCCCCAACTCTATTCTCTGAAATAGTTATGATTTGGGTTGTCTCATTGTAAGTGTTTGGCCTTAAATCGTTTTGCAGCCTTACCTTTAAAGATGCCTGCTGTTCTTCTGTAATTGCATCGTAATTTTTACCATAATCATTTTGGGCATAAATATTTAAAATATAAACGGCTTCCTTATGCAACCAATCGGCAGTCCAATCTGGCGCCACATAAGAACCATGGCCCCAAATAGAGCCTATTTCCTGTCCTCCTATACTTTGCCAAATATTTTGACCATCTTTTATATCTGCTTCTGTAAAAATAACATCGCCATTCGAACTCACTATGGCTTTTGGAATTGGCGGGGATTGCTGGTAAATTTCGAAACCATAATAACCTAGTACGCTAAACGAACTAATAATAACAACTGTGAAGAGCAGCCATAATTTCCTCTCTCTTTTCATGGATAATTTGTTTAATTAAATTTTAAATAGGATAAATTTGTCTTTTTTATAAATAATTTTTTTTACCGCTTTAAAAATGTGTCTCCCTCCTTAATGTCTAAGGCCAAGGTTTCAAGATTTGTACATTCCAGCATTGTTTTAAGTTCTTCTCTTACTACCTTAAATCTATCATGCATTGGGCAGGGGCGGTACTCATCGCAGGCATTAAACCCCAGGCCACAACCTTTGTAAATGCTATCTCCATCAATAGCATCAACGATATCAGACAGTTTAACATCCTTAATTCTATTCTTATCAATCTCAAACCCACCAGAAACACCTTTTACAGAGTTTATAACATTATGCTTCACAAGAGACTGCAAAATTTTAGCTGTAAAGGCCGTAGGTGAGTCAATTTTCGCAGCAATTTCTTTAGTGCTTACACGCATACCTTCGAAAGAAGACAATGCTATAAAAATGGAGGCTCTAATACCGTATTCACAAGCCTTTGAAAACATGATTTCTATTTTTAGTGCAAATATAAGAAGATTTTTCTTTTAAGGACAAAAAAGTCTTATTTAAATTTTAGTTTTGGCTTTCTCAACATCAGAATTCCCAAAATCATTAAACCAAACTTCCATATCTGTACATTTTTTGTTATTAGCAAAAAAATGGACTTGCAACAAAAAGTTAGACAATTTTTCTAAGACCTATGCCACGTTTTTAATTTGATAAAATTCTTGTTCTACTTCATAGGGCGTTTTTATATTTCAAAGAAGAAGGTAATCGTTTTCTATATGTACCATATTTTATATACTCAAAATACTGGTTTTAGCCTGTTCAACAGTTTTAAATAAATTGTCATAAACGAGTTCTATCCTTAATGTTTTAAAGAATGACTCTGCCACCGCATTATCCCAACAATTAGCTTTTCTACTCATACTTTGAGTAATTAAAGTATGAGACTTTAACAGTTTTCTAAATTCTTTTGAAGCATATTGTATGCCTCTGTCAGAATGAAAAAGTAAAGGTTGTGTTATTTTTCTTTTTGATATTGCCATTTTCAAAATAGTGATAATAGTTTGGTTTGCATGTAAACTTGTACTTAATGACCAACCTATTACCTGTCTGTCATATAAATCAATAATTATGGTTAAATACAACCAACCTTTTTGAGCTTTGATATAAGAGATATCAGATACCCAAATTTGATTTAATCTACTAGGGTTAAAGTCTCTATCCAATAAATTCCTGTAAATAGGATATTTATGGTTCGAGTTTGTAGTAACCTTAAATTTCTTCTTGTGCTTACTAATCCAATTGTTCTCTTTCATGATTTTAGAGACTCTTCGTCTGGATATACAATAATAATTGTGTCTTAATTGCTCTGCTTACTTCTGTTAAATTCTTATTTTATCAAATCTGTAAACAAACTATGACCCAATGCTTTTTTACCAAAAAGGGACAAATTCTAAACAAAAATCATCAATAGAACAGAAAATTAAGATGCAATTAATTCAGAAAAGTTTTAGCATATGTTTGAGCTTATATAAAAAAAGCGTTGTAAATCTTACTGATTTACAACGCTTTATACTTTATTTAAAGTGGTCCCACATGGGCTCGAACCATGGACCCCCTGATTATGAGTCAGGTGCTCTAACCAACTGAGCTATAGGACCCGCTATTGCGACTGCAAATTTAATACTATTTTTTTTATATAATCAATAGAAAAGCGCGAAAATTTTCTAATTCTAAATTTTTCTATGCATTAAGCCCAAACCAAATTGTTTTAATTTTTCTTTATTTTCTTCTGATATAGACAAAACGGTTAGATTATCAAATGCTTTATCGGTATAAAACTTTATTTGGTCTTCAACATGCTTTTGAATATTATATCGCTCAAAAATAGTTGTAACTTCACGTATTTTAGTTGCATTTTCGGTAGCTTTATTAGAGTATAAAAATTGTAGTTTTTCGGTATCTTCTGTGTTAGCAACCTCTAAAGCTTTTAAAAACAAATAGGTTTTTTTGTTTTCAATAATATCGCCCCCCACTTGTTTACCAAAAGTTTCAGGGTTTCCAAATGTGTCTAAATAATCATCTTGAAGCTGAAAAGCAATACCTAAATTTAATCCGTAATCATATAAATAAGACGCCTGTTGATCACTTGCTTCTGCTACAATGGCTCCCATTTTTAACGCTGCCGCTATTAAAACGGATGTTTTTAATGAAATCATTTTTATATACTCAGCAAGCGTAACATTATTTCTAGTTTCAAAATCAACATCTAATTGTTGTCCATCACACACCTCTAAAGCTGTTTTGCTAAATAATTGTGCTAATTTTTGAAATATTTTAGGCTCATAATTTTCAAAATATTGATACGCTAAAATTAACATGGCATCTCCAGAAAGTATTCCTGTATTTATATTCCATTTTTCGTGCACTGTTTTATTTCCTCTACGCAAAGGCGCATCATCCATAATATCATCATGTACTAATGTAAAATTATGAAAAACCTCTATAGCTAATGCTGCGGGCAAAGCCTTTTGGTAACTATCAGAAAAAATATCAGATGCCATTAAGGTTAAAACGGGTCGAATTCTTTTTCCGCCTAACTGTAAAATATAATCTATTGGCTCGTATAGATTAACAGGCTCTTTTACAAAGTTTTGCTGTTTTAAATAATCTAAAAATGTTTTCTGGTAATGTAGAATATCCAATGTATTTATTTTTAAGCAAAGATATAAATGCCATTATTTTATAACAGATTATTTAATAACTTTTTTAAAAACGCAAAAACCATGGAAACTTTATTTGTTTTTTTAGTTTCCGTTCTTATCTTTGCGCGAAATATTATGAGAGATAAAATTTTAGAAAAATCGGCTGAATTATTTTTAAACTTAGGTTTTAAAAGTGTTACAATGGATGATATTGCGAATGAGGTAGGCGCTTCAAAAAAAACGATATACTCTCTTTTTAAAAATAAATCTGACTTGATATTACAAGTAACCGACTGGGTATTTTGTAATATAACAGAAGGTATTAATACCATTTTAACAGCTCAAGAAAACCCAATTAAAGAGATATTTGACATAAAACGACATGTATCAATGTGTTTAAATGACGAAAAATCTTCGTCGCAATATCAATTACAAAAATATTATCCGAAAATATACGAAACCATTAAAAACAAACAATTTAATTATATGCAAAACTGTGTAAAAAAAAATTTACACAGGGGCGTTCATTTAGGGCTTTATAGAGATAATATTAATGTCGATTTTATTACAAATATTTATTTTAATGGAATGATAGGCATCAAAGATTGTTCTTTATTTCCTCCTGAACAATTTTCTATAAATACTTTAATGGACTTATACTTAGAATATCATTTACGTGGTATTTGTTCGGAAAAAGGAATACTCGAATTAAAAAATCAATTAAAAAATAAAAATGAAAAACCCATTACTTCTGTAAAGATTTAAGGTGCTAAAAAGTACTTTAAGAAGTATGAGATATAAAATTTAAATTTATCCGTGTGAAAAAAGCAATATATATTACTTGTATTTTATTAAGTGTTACACTTGTTAAGGCACAACAACAAAAAGAAATGAGTTTGTCTATGCAAGAAGCAATTAATTATGCCATAAAAAACAACTACAACAATAAAGTAGCATTAAACGACATTAAAGCTGCAAAAAAACGAAAATGGGAAACTACAGCTACTGGACTACCACAAATTAATGGAAGTATAGATTATAACAATAGCCTAAAACAACCCGTTTCATTACTCCCCGCAGAAATTACCGGAGGTGAGCCTGGTACATTTACACCTGTAACTTTTGGTACAAAACAAACAATAAATGCTTCTGCTACCTTAAGTCAATTATTATTTGATGGGTCTTATTTGGTTGGTTTACAAGCAGCTAAAACCTATTTAAAAATCTCTGAGCAATCAAAAGAAAAAACCGAGATTGCTACTCGAGAAGCAATCATAAATGCCTATGGCAATGTATTGGTAAGCGAAAAATCGGTAGAAATATTAGAAAACAACAAAAAAGTTTTAGAAAAAAATTTAAATGACACCGAAAAAATCTATGAAAATGGATTAAATGAAGAAGAAGATGTAGAGCAATTAAAAGTAACATTAGGCACCATTGAAAATGCACTAAGAAACACCATTAGGTTAAAAGACATTGCTTATCAAATGCTAAACTTAGCATTAGGTAACCCCATAAACACAAAATTACATTTAACCGACACATTAGATGGTTTAAAAAATGAGTATACCAATTTAAGTTTATTAACAAAACCTTTTAAAATAGAAAATCATATCGATTTTAAAATTGCCGAAAATGACCTAGAAAGTAAACGATTATTAATGTTAGTAGAAAAAAGCAAAGCTCTACCAAGATTAAGTGCTTTTTTAAATTATGGTACTGCTGCCAATGCTAATTCATTTTATTTTTTTAATCATAAACAAGATTGGTTTCAATCATCTATTTTAGGTGTTAGTTTACAAGTTCCCATTTTTAGTAGTTTGGGTAGAAGCGCTCGAACAGCACAAGCTAAAATTGCATTAGAATCGGCAAACGTTAGATTAGAAGAAACTGTAGAACGCTTAAATTTAGCCGCCCAAACAGCTAGAAGCAATTATCAATTAAGTATAGAAAATTACCAAACAGCCGAAAAAAACCTAAACCTTGCTGAACGAATAGAAAAAAAACAACAAATAAAATTTTTTGAAGGTGTTTCTTCAAGTTTCGAATTATCACAAGCTCAAAATCAACTATATACACAACAAAACAACTATATTAACGCAATCCTTAATGTAATTGCAAATAAAGCCAAACTAGAAACCGCCCTAAACATTCCAATACAATAACACCAATTATGAAAAACATATATATCTTTTTAATTGCAGCCTTTGTCTTTTTTTCGTGTCAAAAAAAACAATCAACAACTAATGATTCTTTAGACACCCTAATTAATAATAAAGACATCAATGGTATAAAAGCCAAAAGAGAAACCGTTTTAAAATCGTATGATAGCGTTGCTGCCATTTTAGGTAAAATAGAAACGGCCTTAAACGATTTAAATCCAGATAAAAAATTACCTCTTGTTACCGTTTTAAAAACCCAACAAACCAATTTTGAACATTTTGTTGATTTACAAGGCGATGTTGCTACCAAAGAAAATATTGTCATCTTCCCAGAGTTTTCTGGCTTATTATCAAAAGTTTATGTAAAAGAGGGGCAACATGTAAAAAAAGGACAAATACTAGCAAAAATAGACGATGGCGGCTTAGCCAACCAATTGGCACAAGTAGAAGTACAAGCCAATTTAGCAAAAACTACTTACGAGCGCCAAAAAAGATTATGGGATCAAAAAATTGGCTCTGAAATACAATTTTTACAAGCAAAAACAAATTACGAAGCACAAAGCAATGCTGTTAATCAATTAAAAAAACAACTAGACAAAACTGAAGTAACAGCACCTTTTTCAGGTATAATCGACGATGTAATTTCTGAGCAAGGACAAATTGTTGCTCCTGGACAAAATCAATTATTTCGTATTGTAAACCTAAGCAACATGTATGTAAAAGCCGATGTGCCTGAAAACTATTTACCCAGTATCAAAAAAGGGGCCTCTGTAAAAATAGCGCTCCCCTCAATAGGTAAAAATATTAAAGGAAAAATTAGACAAGTATCAAATATTATAAACCCCAACAATAGAACCTTTAGCATTGAAATTTCAGTACCTAATAAAGACCAAACTATAAAACCAAACTTAATTGCCAATCTAGAGATTTTAGATTATCATAAAGAAAATGCACTATTAATTCCAAGCGATATTATTCAAGAAAACGCACAGGGAGAAAAATTTGTTTATGTTGTTAATCCTACAAAAGAAAACGAAGCTACTGTAGTCAAAACCTTAATACAAACAGGCTTAAGCTATAAAAACAATATTGAAGTAGTTAGCGGATTACTGCCAAATACAACCATTGTAAAAGATGGCGCAATTACCTTACGAGACGGATTAACAGTAAAAATTAGCAAATAAATGGAAAATAAGAAAATAAAATATTTTGGCATTTCGTCATGGTCTATCGAAAACAAACAAACCGTTTTCGTTATAATGGCGATTATTATTATTGGCGGATTAATGTCATATATTAATTTACCTAGAGAATCTTTTCCAGAAATTATAGACTCCAAAATTTATGTAAGTACTTTTTACCCTGGCAACTCTGCTGAAGATGTTGAAAAATTAGTAACCAAACCACTAGAAGAATCATTCGATGATATTTCAGGTGTTAGTAAAATTACCTCGACAACCGTACAAGGATATTCTTCTATTCAAGTAGAATTTGAAGATGATGTATTACCCGAAGAAGCAAAAATTAAAGTAAAAGACAAGGTTGATGAAGTAAAAGCTCAACCCGATTGGCCCACTTTAGATAATGGTTCTTCTGTAGAACCCAATGCCTTCGAATTAAATATTTCTGAGCTACAACCCATAGCCAATATTAATTTAACAGGAAACTTTACCTCACAACAGCTCAAAAGTTTTGCCGAAGATTTACAAGACGACATAGAAGAACTCCCTGAAATTAAAGAAGCAAAAATTTTAGGCGTTCAAGATAAAGAAGTTGAAGTGGCGGTAGATTTATATAAACTTGCTGCTGCTAATATGAGTATTGGCAATATTATTAATGCTATAAAAAGCGAAAACCTAACTATTTCAGGAGGTAATATTGTTCAAAACGGAATGCGTAGAAACGTAAGAGTTATCGGTGAAATTAACGATCCAAAAGACCTAGAAACCATTGTTGTTAAAAAAGAAAATGGCGTGGTTTTATTACGTGATGTTGCTAAAGTAAAATTCAGAGAAAAAGACAAAACTACATACGCTCGAGAATATGGAAAGCCTGTAGTAATGATTAACCTCTTAAAAAAAGGAGGTAAAAACATGATTAGTGCTTTAAATAAAACTAGAGAAGTAATTAAAAAAGCACAACAAAGCTACTTACCATCTTCATTAAATATCTCTATAACTAGTGATCAATCTGTACGAACAGAAGCCCAAGTTGCCGAATTAGAAAACAGTATTATTTTTGGGGTACTACTCGTTGTTTCGGTATTAATGTTTTTCTTAGGATTTAGAAACGCCCTTTTTGTTGGGGTTGCTATTCCTTTATCCATTATGATGTCTTTTTTAATATTACCCTTTTTTGGTAATTTGTTGGGCATGAACATCACCCTAAATACAATGGTATTATTTGCTACCGTTATGGGGTTAGGAATGCTGGTCGACAACGGAATAGTTGTCGTCGAAAACGTATATCGTTTAATGGATCAAGGAGTATCTAGAATCGAAGCTGCAAAACAAGGGGTTGGCGAAATTGCATGGCCTATTATTGCCTCTACAGCAACCACTTTAGCTGCCTTTTTACCTCTTGGTTTTTGGCCAGGAATGATGGGTAAATTTATGATTTATTTTCCGCTAACACTAGCAACTGTTTTAGGCTCTTCGCTATTTATTGCTCTTATTATCAATTCAATGCTTACCTCTGTTTTTATGAAAACAGAGGAAAATAAAATTAGCAGAAAAGCATTAATAAAAATTAGTGTTGCTCTTGCTTTATTAGGTGTTTTACTGTTAATATCTGGTGTTTTTAAAACTCATATTATTTTTAAAATATTAGGCTTAATTGTTTTATTAGCGGGTTTAATTATGTCTTTTATAGGATGGAAAAATCGCTCTAAAACCCTTCTTCTAAAACAAGGCTTAGGTGTATTAGCAATCGGAACATTATTTTCATTTATTGGATTTGTTGGCAATCCAAAAACGCTATTTGGTTTTGGTAATTTATTTATTTTATTTGCTGTTTTATTATGGATTCAAAAATATTTTTTAGTTCCTGCATCCGATACTTTTCAAAATAAATGGCTGCCCGCTTTAGAAAATAAATACAAGCAATTTTTAATTTATGCTTTAAAAGGCAGTAATGCTTATAAGTTTGTTTTTGGCACTTTTGCTTTATTAATCTTATCAATTATTGTATTTGCTTTTTCTAAGCCCAATGTTTTGTTTTTTCCTGATAACGAACCTAACCAGGCTATTGTATATATCGAATATCCTGAAGGTACCGACATAGAAAAAACCAATGATATTACTAAAAAGATAGAACAAAAAGTTATTGAAGAGCTTTCTCAATACACTTATAAAAAAGATGGCAAGCCATATAACTATATGGCAGAAAGTATTGTTTCACAAGTTGGTGAAGGCGCTGGAAACCCACAAACCGATGGCGGTAGCCAAAACGAAATGCCTCATAAAGGAAAAGTTACCGTATTATTTAGAGAGTTTAAATATCGTGTAGATGCTAACGGAAACAAAGTTAGTAGTAATATGGTGCTTTCGCATTTACGTAAAAAAGTGCAAGGATACCCTGGAGTAAGTGTTATTGTTGATAAAGATCAAAATGGTCCTCCTGCAGGTTATGCAATTAATATTGAATTAAAAGGTGACGATTATAAAGAAATTTTAAATCAAGCTGAAAAAATAAAAGCGTTTATTAATGCTAAAAATATTCCTGGAATAGAAGGGTTAAAAATTGATATCAATCAAAATCGTCCAGAATTAGAAGTTTATGTAGATAGAAAAAAAGCTGGAGAGCTAGGGGTAAGTACCCAAATGGTAGGAAGTGCATTACGACAAGCAATTTATGGTATCGATGCTTCTACCTACAAAAAAGATGGTGATGATTATGACATTTATGTGCGTTTTGATAACGCATACCGATATAACGAAAATGATTTATTTAATCAAAAAATTACATTTAGAAATAACCAAGGAAAACTCGTAACCGTACCTATTTCTGCCGTAGTTTCTAAAAAAAATAAAGCTTCGTTTAGTGCTATAAAAAGAAAAAACTTAAAACGAGTAATAACAATATATTCTAATGTATTACAAGGGTACAATGGCACCGAAATTGTCAATAAAATTCAAAAAACAATGAAAAGCTATAAAATGCCTAAAGACGTTAGTTTTAAATTTACTGGCGAACAAGAAGAACAAGCAAAACAAATGGCTTTTTTATCAAAAGCATTAGTTATTGCAATGGCTTTAATTTTATTAATTATTGTAGCTCAATTTAACTCTATTCCTAAGCCTCTAATTATACTCGTTGCCATTTTATTAAGTTTTATTGGCGTTTTATTTGGAATGGTAATTTTTGGTGATGATTTTGTGGTAATGATGACTATGATGGGTATTATTTCGCTGGCAGGAATTGTAGTAAACAACGCAATTGTACTTATTGACTATACCCAATTACTAATAGACCGAAAAAAAGAAGAATTAGGTTTAAGCGAACAAGACCTGCTTAGTAGAGAAGATTATATGCAAGCAATTGTAGATGGCGGTAAATCGCGTCTACGCCCTGTGCTATTAACAGCAATTACAACTGTTTTTGGGTTAATTCCGCTTGCTATAGGTTTTAACATCGATTTCTTTAGCTTATTTACCCAATTTGATCCAAAAATTTATTTTGGTGGCGATAATACTGTTTTTTGGGAGCCCATGTCATGGACCATTATTTATGGTTTAACATTTGCTACCTTTTTAACCCTAGTAATTGTACCCGTAATGTTTTATTTATTAAACCGAATGAAAATTCGTTTTAGAAGTGTTTAAATACTATATTATAACCAAAAACACGTTGCTGAAGTGGTGGAATTGGTAGACACGTTGGACTTAAAATCCAATGAGCCGTAATGCTCGTGCGGGTTCAAGTCCCGCCTTCAGTACAAAACCATTGTTAATCATCCGATTTTCAATGGTTTTTTGTTTTTAAAAACAAACTTCGCAAAACGATATCTTCTATACATTCCTTGTTTATTTAGATGATAATATACCCTGTAATTAAGCACAACAGAAGCATTAAACATAAAATTTAAAAAAAACTATTGTAGAATATTTAAATCTTTATATATTTGCACCGCTCAAAGCAAGTTTTTACTTATAAACGGTAATTTTTTTGAGCAAAAGTTCTTAAAAAAAACTACGCGAAAGTAGCTCAGGGGTAGAGCATCACCTTGCCAAGGTGAGGGTCGCGGGTTCAAATCCCGTCTTTCGCTCTACTACTATACTAAAAACACTATGCTGAAGTGGTGGAATTGGTAGACACGTTGGACTTAAAATCCAATGAGCCGTAATGCTCGTGCGGGTTCAAGTCCCGCCTTCAGTACAAAACCGTTGTTAATCATTGATTTTCAGCGGTTTTTTTTGTTTAAACAGGCTTTGTAAAACACAAATTAACTTATCTGAAAGCGATGTAAACCTTTATTGTTTAATATTGGTAAATTTTGGGATATGTAGAAAATACTAAAGTTTTCAAAAAAGACGATAATACGAGCCAAAAACTCCGTATTATTCTTTTGGGTCTTGTTTAATAATACCCATTTCTTTTGCGCGTCGTTCCCAAGATTTACGAGCTAAT
Organism: Tenacibaculum sp. UWU-22; assembly: GCF_041021355.1. Taxonomy (NCBI): domain Bacteria; kingdom Pseudomonadati; phylum Bacteroidota; class Flavobacteriia; order Flavobacteriales; family Flavobacteriaceae; genus Tenacibaculum; species Tenacibaculum sp. UWU-22. The sequence goes on from NZ_JBFNGP010000001.1 coordinate 893,397, forward strand.
TGCTGTAAATCAGCAACACTATCACTTTCATCCATAATTTCTAAACCCAATAGTGTTTCTATAACATCTTCTTGAGAAACCAATCCATTTACAGACCCATATTGATCAACAACAAGAGCAATATGCTCGCGTTTCTCTATTAGGTTTTCGAATAAGTTAGGAATGGGTAAATTAGGTTGTGTTATTAATATGGCTCGTTTAATCGTTGTAAGCGGCTTTTTTCCATCTCCTTTTATAATTGACTCCAACAAATTATCTTTTAAAAAATATCCTGTAATCGTATCTGGATTGTCTGTAAAAAGAGGTATTCTTGAAAAACGAATGGTTGGGTTTTCATCAAAAAACTCTTGAATCGTCTGTGTTTCATTAGCTGTTTTTAAAACCGTACGAGGCGTCATTATATCTTTGACTTCTATGTCTTTAAAATTTAATAAGTTTTTTATAACCGTACTTTCCGATTCTTGAAAAACGCCTTCTTTATGGGCAATATCGGTCATTGCAGAAAAATCTTCTCTACTTAAAACGCTTTTACCATGAGCTCCTTTACCCCCAATAAGTTTTGTTGTTAGTTGTAAAAGCCATAAAATACCTGTCCATTGTAACGGAAAAATTAAAACTTTTAATGCTTTTGTGGTAAAATTTGCTAGTTTTTTCCAATAGGTTGCCCCAATAGTTTTGGGTATAATTTCTGAAACCACCAATATTAAAATAGTCATAATAGCCGAAACAACACCAACAATATTAACGCCTAAAAACTCAAATTTATACGGCAATTTTTCGGCTTGAACCCCCACTAGAATTGCTCCCACAGTATGAGCTATAGTATTTAAGGTTAAAATGGCTATTAACGGTTTATCAACATCTTTTTTAAGGTTTTCTAAATCATTTGCATAAACTTTACCTTCTGCTTTTTTTATATTGATAAATGTAGGGGTTACACTCAACAATACCGCCTCTAAAATTGAACATAAAAACGAAAAAAAGATAGAAAGAGTTGCGTAAAGTAATAAAAGGGTCATTTCTATTTGTTTTTTTGACGAAAATACGGAAAAAATAAAACCTCAAACGAATAACGTTTGAGGTTTTATAAAAATTAAATTATTTATAGCCTTATAAAGAATAGTTAAGACCAAATAACCAATATGATTGTAATTTATTATCAACAGTTGAAAAAGTTGGCCCAGGTGACACTGGAGTTGCTAAAGCATTATTTGCTTCAATAGCATTGTTTAACGCTTCTTGCTTGTTTTGTCTTAAACCAAATTCAAACCCTAAACCAACACCTTTCCAGAAAGAATAACCAAATGAGTTAATCCAAGTCCAGTTAGATAAATCTCCTGTTTTATAACTTTGAAATGCAGATAAGTTCGTTTTAAAGTTAACTGCTCCAATATTTCTTGTATAGTCAGCATAAATTTTAGCCCCTAAAGAAGATTGAAAAGCATCGCCATTATCAGCAAAAACAAAGTTGTAGTTTAATGGGTGTACCACTACTACTAAATTTTGTATTGGTGTCCATGTAATACCAGTACCTAAGTCTAAGTATCCTGGATTGTTAAAATTGTCGATAAGCGTTGTTCTATACTCTCCTAAAGCAGAAACAGCTAATTTGTCAGATAATTTATATCCGTATAAAGAGCTTAAAGTAAAAACATCATTTGTTCCGTCAAATTTATCACTATCTGTACTAATATCAGTATTATCGTTTTTTACCCAAGATAAGTTAACATTTGCTGAATTTTTCCAAAAATATTTTTCTCTATCTAAGTTAGCAAAACCATTACCAATAATACCAATGTTACCTGCAGAGGTATTAGGCGCTCCTTTAGAATACCAGTTGTTAAAACCAGAAATATTTGCTCCTAAAGTACCAAATGCTCCAAATTTCCATCCTGGAAATTTATCTATTTGAGATTGTAAGGCATCCGCTTCTCCTTGTAATTTAGTAATTTCTCCTTTTTTTGTGTCTAATTCTTTTTTAAGTTGTTCTACTGTTTGCGCTTTTAACACAACAATTGTAAAAAGCAAAGCAAACGTTAAAATTAATTTTTTCATTTTTTGTATCTTTTGTTTATTTTGTTTTGTGTACTTGCAAATGTACACTTTTTTATGAGACAACAAATTTTTATTAAAATAAAAAACTCGCCTCTTTTTCTAAAAAAGAAAGTCTTTATTTTTAATTTAATATGCTGATTTAAAATGTGTTATGAGTTTTTTTGTTGTGCAAAATGAGAAATAACGAATCTCTAAAATGATTTATTTAATCAGAATAAACTAGTGGTATAAAAAATGAAAATATTGGCTAATTTTATCCTTCTTTTTTCTTAAAAAGAGGCACCGTAGAACAGGCTTCACCATACAATATTGCTTTAGCAACAGGCAACAATTTTTTAGTCAACATTACAGATGCCGATATCGGAATTGGTTTGTTAGAGCAACCTTTTATAATTACCGATTTGTTTTTGTAATTAGTCATATCTAACTGCTCAATAATTTCTTGATAAATTACCGTTTCTAACAAAGTTAAATCTCCTACCACCACTTTTTTAGCATAATTAGCAAGTTTGGTGGTTATTAGTAAATATGCCCAAGAAGGAATAATCGCTTCTGAAGAACAGCTTAGCGCAACATAACTGTTTTGATATTGAGACCAATCGTGATTGTTTACCTGCTCTCTAAAATCTTTTTCTTTTAAAATTAATGCCTGATAAAGCCAATCTTTTATATCAACAATCACCCGATTGCCATCAGCATAAAAATCTTCAAGGTCAATAGTAACTAACTTACTGTTAGCTACTCTATTAATTATTTCGTCTGACATCTTTTTAGCTTAAAAATTATACTACACCCAACACAAACAACTAAAGCATACCCAACTCTAACTTTGCCTCTTCACTCATCATATCTTGTGACCAAGGAGGGTCGAATGTAATTTCTACCTCACAAGTATTAATTTCTTTTAATGTTTTTACTTTTTCTTCTACCTCTACAGGCAAGCTTTCTGCAACGGGGCAATTAGGTGAAGTAAGTGTCATTAAAATTTTTGCTTCGCTTTGGTCAGAAACAAACACATCATATATTAACCCCAATTCATATATGTCTACAGGAATTTCTGGGTCGTATATCGTTTTTAATACCGCTACAATTTTATCTCCCAATACTTCTATTTCGTTCTCCGTCATTTCTATTTTTTTTAATTTGCTAATTTGGTTTGTTGAGCAATAGCATCCATTTTTATTTGTTTTATCATAGAAACCAATCCGTTTGCTCGAGTAGGGCTTAAATGTTCTTTTAATCCTATTTTATCAATAAAATTGGTATCCGCATCAATAATTGCTTTTGGCGTTTGATTTGAAAACACCCTTAATAACAAAGCTACAATTCCTTTTGTTAAAATAGCATCACTATCGGCAGTAAACTCGATAGTATCTCCTTTTAAATCAGAATGTAACCATACTTTTGACTGGCATCCTTTTATCAAATTTTCGTCTTTTTTATATTGCTCAGTAATCAATGGCAACGATTTTCCTAATTCAATAATATACTCATAGCGTTCCATCCAGTCGTCAAACATCGAAAACTCATCTATAATTTCTTCCTGTATTTCTTTGATAGTCATTTTTTAAACTTATTTTTGCACTTTCAAAGCACATGTTCTACAAATATTGTGCAAAATTAGGTATAATTATTAAAAAATGAACAAACTTTTAGTTGTTGGTACAGTTGCCTTTGATTCTATTGAAACTCCTTTTGGAAAAACAGGTAAAATTTTAGGAGGGTCTGGAACTTTTGTTGGGTTAGCGGCAAACCAATTTAATATAGAAACAGGTATTGTTTCTGTTGTTGGTGGCGATTTTCCGCAAGATTACTTAGATTTAATGAATACTAAGGGAATTAATACTGACGGTATAGAAGTCGTAAAAAAAGGAAAAACATTTTTTTGGAGCGGTAAATATCATAATGATATGAATACCCGAGATACATTGGTAACTGAACTAAATGTATTAGCCGATTTTGAACCTGTTGTTCCTGATTCTTTTAAAGATGCGTCAATTGTAATGTTGGGTAATTTACATCCACTAACTCAAGCATCTGTTTTAGATCAAATGAACCAAAGACCAAAATTAGTAGTATTGGATACTATGAATTTTTGGATGGATAGTGCCTTAAACGATTTACATAACGTTTTAAAACGTGTCGATGTTATTACTATTAACGATGAAGAAGCGCGACAATTAAGTGGTGAATATGCTTTGGTTAATGCCGCTAAAAAAATTCACGAAATGGGCCCCAAATATGTGGTTATAAAAAAAGGTGAACACGGAGCGTTATTGTTTAACGAAGAAAAAATGTTTTATGCCCCCGCATTGCCTTTAGCTTCTGTTTTTGACCCAACAGGTGCGGGTGATACTTTTGCTGGTGGTTTTTGTGGGTATTTAACCCAATCGGAAGACATTTCGTTCAAAAACATGAAAAGCGCCATTATTTACGGTTCTTGTTTAGCTTCTTTTTGTGTAGAAAAGTTTGGTACTCAACGTATGGAGCAAATTGAGCAAGAAGAAATAAAAAATCGTTTGCAAGCGTTTAAAGAATTAACCCAGTTTGATATAGAATTGACCTAAAATTTAGTCCGCTTTTAGTACGGGCTTTTAAATAAAAAAATATATAATGAGTGACGCCATTAAACACGAATGCGGTATTGCACTAATTAGATTAAAAAAACCTTTATCGTTTTATAAAGATAAATACGGTTCTGTTTTTTACGGAATAAATAAAATGTATTTATTATTAGAAAAACAACATAATCGAGGTCAAGACGGTGCTGGCTTTGCTAGCGTAAAATTTAACGTAGAACCTGGAACAAGATACATTAGCAGAATTCGTTCTAACAAAACACAACCCATACAAGATGTTTTTGCGCAGATTAATGATCGATTAAATGGTGTTTTAAAAGAAAACCCTGATAAAAAAGATGATGTTGCTTGGCAAGAACAAAATATGCCCTATGTTGGTAATGTTTTTTTAGGGCATGTTCGTTACGGTACTTTCGGAAAAAATTCGATAGAAAGTGTACACCCCTTTTTACGTCAAAGTAATTGGAAACACCAAAATTTAATTGTTGCGGGTAACTTTAACATGACCAATTCTAAACAACTACTAGACGAATTGGTTGAATTAGGTCAGCATCCAAAAGAATTTACCGACACCGTTACTGTTATGGAAAAAATAGGACACTTTTTAGAAGATGAAGTGTCTAAATTATACCAAAAAGCAAAAAAGAAAGGATATAATAAAAAAGATGCATCCCCTTATATAGAAGAACATTTAAATATTAAAAAGGTATTAAAGCGATCTTCTAAAAACTGGGATGGAGGTTATGCTATGGCTGGTTTAATTGGCCATGGAGACGCCTTTGTTTTAAGAGACCCTAATGGTATTAGACCCGCCTTTTTTTATGAAGATGAAGAAGTTGTTGTGGTTGCTTCAGAAAGACCCGCAATTCAAACTGTATTTAATGCCCCAATAGACCAAATACAAGAATTAGAAAGAGGACACGCTTTAATAATTAAAAAAAATGGCGTTGCTGCCGTTAAAAAAGTGCTAGAACCTAGAGAAAATAAGGCTTGTTCTTTCGAACGTATTTATTTTTCTAGAGGTAGTGATGCTGATATTTACAAAGAGCGAAAAAATTTAGGAAAATATGTTTTCCCAAAAGTGTTAAAATCGATTAATAACGATATTTCTAACACCGTTTTTTCATATATACCCAATACCGCTGAAACTTCTTTTTACGGAATGACAGAAGCTGCCGAAGATGTGTTAAACAACCAAAAAACAGCAAAAATTTTAAATGGCGGTAATAAACTATCAACTGAAAAGGTAACCGAAATTTTATCCGAACGACCTCGTTTTGAAAAAATTGCAATTAAAGATGCTAAGCTTAGAACTTTTATTGCAGACGATAATTCTCGCGACGATTTAGTTGCTCACGTGTACGATGTAACTTATGGCGTTGTAAAACCAACCGACAATTTAGTAATTATAGACGATAGTATTGTACGAGGTACTACCCTAAAAAAGAGTATTATTAAAATTTTAGATCGATTACACCCCCGTAAAATTGTTGTAGTATCATCAGCACCCCAAATTCGTTATCCTGATTGCTACGGAATAGATATGGCAAAAATTGGCGATTTTATTGCTTTTAAAGCGGCTTTAGCCTTATTAAAAGACACCGATCAATACCATATTGTTGACCAAGTTTACGAAAAATGTAAGAATCAAAAAAATGGCGATCAAAAAAATCTAGTAAATTTTGTAAAAGAAATTTATGCTCCTTTTACAGATGAAGAAATTTCAGCTAAAATTGCAACAATGCTAAAAACAGATGAAATTAATGCAGAAGTAGAAGTAATTTTTCAATCTGTTGAAAACCTGCATAAAGCTTGTCCAAATAACTTAGGCGATTGGTACTTTACAGGCGATTATCCTACAGATGGCGGACATCGTGTGGTAAATGATGCCTTTATTAATTTTTACGAAGGAAATAACAAAAGAGCCTACTAAATATTCTTGGTTTAATTTTGTTTGATTTTTTTATAAAATGTTTCTATTTTTATAAAAAAGAACTCATTTTGAAAATTATATTTCAAAATTGTGAAAACGAGGTTAAAAAACAGCCTTGTAAAAAAACCATGTTATATCAACAGATACTTTTTTAATTAAATAAAAATGCTAGATAAACTCCATCTAAAAAACATCTTGTTTTTAGATATTGAAACGGTGCCAGAGGTAGCATTATTTGACGATTTATCGCCTGAAATGCAAGAAATGTTTGCTAAAAAAACGCAATATCAACGAAAAGACGAGTTTACGGTAGAACAATTTTATCATCGAGCAGGTATTTGGGCTGAATTCGGAAAAATTATCTGTATTTCTGTAGGTTATTTTGTAGAACGTGAAGGCACAAATCAATTACGAATAACCTCTTTTTACAATGATAATGAAGCCACGCTGTTAAGCCATTTTAAAACCTTGTTAAATACTCATTTTAACGAAAAAAAGCACCTGCTATGTGCCCATAATGGTAAAGAATTTGACTTTCCATACATTGCTCGCCGAATGATTATTAACCAAATTGAGTTACCTAATAAACTTAACTTATTTGGCAAAAAACCATGGGAAGTTCCTCATTTAGATACTTTAGAACTATGGAAATTTGGCGATTATAAACACTACACTTCGTTAAAATTACTAACCGCTATTTTAGGCATTCCTTCGCCAAAACAAGACATTGATGGTAGCGAAGTTGCTAAAGTATATTATCAAGAAAAAAATCTACCTCGTATAGTTAGTTATTGCGAACGCGATACCGTAGCCGTTGCCCAATTATTACTGCGTTTTTTAAATAAACCGTTAATTCAAGAAATTAATATTGTTAAAGTATAATTTCAGTGCTTAAAAGCAATATAACACTTATTCTTCTAACTTCATAGAAAGCTCAAACCACCGTTCTTCTTTTTGTTCTAAGTGCTCTATAATTTGCTGTAATTCGAGTGATTTTTCGTTAATCTCATCAATAGCAACTTCGTTATTAATAAATTGAGCCTCTATTTGTTCTTTTTTCTTTTGAAGATTCTCAATATCTTTTTCAAGCAACCCATACTCTCTGTTTTCTTGATAGCTCAGCTTTCGTTTTTGCGAAGTTTTTTCTTTTTTTACAACTGTTTTTTTCTCGTCTTTAGGCTCGGTAGGTAATGAGTTTTCGTAAACACGATAATCAGAATAGTTTCCTGGAAAGTTTTCAACTATGCCATTTCCTTTAAAAACAAATAGACTGTCTACAATTTTATCCATAAAGTAACGGTCATGCGATACAACTAATAAATTTCCTGGATAATCTAATAAAAAGTTTTCGAGTACGTTTAAAGTAATCACATCTAAATCGTTGGTGGGCTCGTCTAAAATTAAAAAATTAGGATTTTGAATTAAAACCGCACATAAATACAACCGTTTTTGCTCACCACCACTTAATTTTTCAACAAAATCATGTTGTTTTTTCCGATCAAATAAAAATCGTTCTAACAATTGTGCTGCTGATATTTTTCTGCCTTTGGTAAGCGGAATATATTCGCCATATTCTTTAATAACTTCAATTACTTTTTGTCCTTCTTTTACATGAATTCCTTTTTGAGTATAATAGCCAAACTTTACAGTTTCTCCAACCACAATTTTACCTCCATCAACGTCTATTTTACCTGTTAACATGTTTAAAAACGACGATTTTCCTGTGCCGTTTTTTCCTATAATACCAATACGCTCTCCTCGCTTAAAAACATAATCAAAACCGTCTAAAACAACTGTGTTTTTAAAGCTTTTTTTCAGCTTGTGCAACTCAACTATTTTACTGCCTAACCGTTCCATATTAATTTCTAACTGAACTTCGTGTTCTTTTCTTCGTTGATGGGCCTTTTGTTTAATTTCAAAAAAATCATCAATCCGCGATTTAGACTTTGTTGTTCGCGCTTTGGGTTGACGGCGCATCCAGTCTAGCTCTTTTTTAAATAAACTTTTTGCTTTGCTTAAATTGGTTGCTTCCAAGGCTAATCGTTCTTCTTTATTTTGAAGATAATAAGAATAATTTCCTTTGTATTTATATAGTTTTCCGTTATCTAATTCAATAATTTCATTACACACACGCTCTAAAAAATAACGGTCGTGTGTTACCATAAACAAGGTAATTTTTTCTTTAGCAAAAAAGGCCTCTAACCACTCAATCATTTCTAAATCTAAATGGTTGGTAGGCTCATCTAAAATTAATAAGTCGGGCTTATTAATCAATATAATTGCCAATGATAATCGCTTTTTTTGTCCTCCAGAAAGAGTTGCTACTTTTTGCGATAAATCATCTAATTTTAATTTTGATAATATTTGCTTGTACTGCGTTTCAAAATCCCAAGCATTGTGTTGCTCCATCAATTCAAATGCTTTTTGATACGCTTCAGCATCTTCGGGTTTTTGCAAAGCCTCTTCATATTGTCGAATAATAGGAAGAATTGTATTTTCTGTAGAAAAAATAGTTTCTTCTATGGTTAGGTGTGAATCTAAGATGTTCTCTTGCGCTAAATAAGCAATATTAATTCCTTTTCGGCTAATAACTTGACCTTCATCAGGCACATCTTTTCCCGCAAGAATGTTTAAAATAGAGGTTTTACCACTACCGTTTTTAGCTACAAATGCTATTTTTTGATCTTTATTTATTCCAAAAGAAATGGGGTCAAACAACACCCTTTCTCCGTAAGATTTTACAATATTTTCTACTGATAAGTAATTCATAAAGCAAAGTTAATTAAAGAATTTTTTTGAATTCACAAATCAAACCGTTTTATTACTATTTCTAAAGAATTTTTACTTTTTTTTCTATCGTAGAATAAGTGGTATATTGCATCATCAAAAACAACAAAGATAGTTTATGAAAATAATTATACCAATGGCTGGTATAGGCTCACGTTTACGCCCACATACGCTTACAATTCCTAAACCTTTAACCGTTATTGCTGGAAAATCAATAGCGCAAAGATTAGTAGAAGATATTGCTGTGGGAATAAATGAACCTATAGAAGAAATTGCTTTTATTATTGGACCTGCTTCTAAAGGGTTTCCTGAAAACACGAAAGAAAAATTAGAACGTATTGCCAAAAACTTAGGTACAAAAGGCTCAGTATATGTACAAAAGGAAGCCTTAGGTACGGCACACGCTATTTATTGTGCAAAAGAGTCATTAACTGGTCCTTGTATTGTTGCTTTTGCTGACACCCTATTTAAAGCAAGTTTTACTTTAGACCCTAATGTAGATGGAACCATTTGGGTAAAACAGGTTGATGACCCAAGTGCTTTTGGTGTCGTAAAATTAAACGATGGTATTATAACTGATTTTGTAGAAAAACCTGCCGAATTTGTTTCTAACTTGGCTATTATAGGAATTTATTATTTCAAAAATGGAGATGCTCTTCGTAACGAAATTGAATTTTTACTTAACAACAACATTAAAGAAAAAGGCGAATACCAACTAACAAATGTTTTAGAGTTTTTAAAAGAAAAAGGAACAAAATTTGTTCCTGGTAAAGTTGATGTTTGGATGGATTGCGGAAAAAAAGACCCAACAATCGATACAAATAAACAAATTTTAGGGTTTGAATATGCGAAAGGAAATAATTTAGTGTCAGACGATGTTGTATTAGAAAATTCAAAAATTATACCGCCTTGTTATATTGGTGAAAATGTAGTGCTCGAAAATACTACAATAGGTCCTTTTGTTTCGATTGGTGAAAATAGTGTGGTAAAAAACACTACCATAACCAACTCATTAATTCAAACAAACACGCAAATATCTAATGCCTCTCTAGATAATGCAATGATTGGCAATCATGTTAAATATAATGGTAAATATACATCGGTAAGCATAGGTGATTATACAGAACTTATATAACTCTTTAAAAAGCTTTAAGCTAAAAAATAGTAACAAAACCATCTGTTTTGTTTTACTACTATTTTGCGTTGTATATACCAATCTAGCGCAAGATAGTATTCCGCATACTGTTTCTCTTTCAGAAAAAAATAATACTGCTTTTCAAGAATACTTTTTTAAAGCTTTGGCCGAAAAAGGAATTAATCATTATCAAAAAGCAATAGAAAATTTAGAAGAGTGTAACCTATTAATACCTAACAATAAAGCCGTACTTTTTGAACTATCAAAAAATTACTTTTACCTACATAAAAATTTTGAAGCGATATTATTTGCCAATCAAGCTCTAGAGAAAGACCCTGATAATCTTTGGATTTTAACCCATTTAGTTGCCATTTATAAAGATGATAAAAACTATACTGATGCCATAAAAATTCAACAAAAAATTGCAGCAAAACATCCAAAGAAAAAACAAGAGTTAGTATTATTATACCTACAAAATGAAGATTATATCTCGGCAAAAAAAACATTGCAAGAGTTAGAAAATGCTAAATTGTTAACCCCAAGGCTACGCAATATAAAAAACAAGTTAACAAAACCTGCTAAAGCACTTGTTATAAAAGAACCCCTTAAACAAAATCATACTGATTTAGTTAAGCAATTTGAAAACGATAAATCATTTGTTGTCTTACAAAAATTACTAACAAAATTAGACACCGAAAAATCGCCTGATTTATTAAAATATAGCCAACAAGGGGTAAACTTGTTTCCTGCACAACCCTTGGTATATTTAATGAATGGTAAAGCCTTAAATAACCAAAAACAATATAAAAAAGCTATCGAAGCATTACAAAACGGTATCGATTTTGTAATTGAAAACCCGCAAATGCAAAATCTTTTTTATGTTGAAATGGCAAATGCATATGAAGGTCTCGGAAACCCAAAAGAAGCCGAAAAATATAGACGAAAAGTAAAAAAATGAAATATTTAAAATATCTCTTGTTTATAACAGTCGTTATATCATCTTGTAAAACAAAAAAATATCAAATCAATGCCCCTGTAATTGCAAAAAAAATGAATGCAAATAAAGTTTCTAGAAAACACATTGCTGCTGATTTTAATAAAAAAACAGTCGATGCAAAGCTTAATGTAGTTTTTAAAAATAATCGAGAAAATCAATCTTTTTCTTTGCAATTAAAAATAGAAAAAGACAAAACAATTTGGTTAAAAGGCTCTAAAGTAATTTCTATTTTTAAAGCAAAAATAACCCCCAATAGTGTGCAATATTATTCGCCCTATGCTAAAAATTATTTTGAAGGTGATTTTTCGATGTTAAAAAATTTATTAGGGGTAGACATTAACTTTAATCAATTACAAAATTTACTTTTAGGTCAAGCAATGGCTGAGCTAGACCAAGAAAAACAACCCGCAAAAATAATAGATAATTTATACGAGCTAACACCTAAAATTGAAAGCCCTTTGCTTACGTCTCTTTTCTATATAAATCCTTTGCATTTTAAACTTAGTAAACAATCGTTTACCCGTTTAGAAAAAAATCAAAAATTAGATATTTTATATCCTGAATATCTAGAAAAAGAACACGAATTATTTCCAAAAAACATTGTTATTAATGCACAAAAAGGCGAAAAATTTACCCATATTGAAATGTCGGTACGATCGGTTATTTTTGATACTGATTTAAACATGCCTTTTACTATTCCGACAGGATATAAAAAGTTAACCTTTTAATGAAACTTAAAGCACACATAGCCTATACTTTTATTTTTTTATTTGTTGGGTTTTCTGCCTTTACACAAACGCGAAAAGAGTTAGAAAAAAAACGAAAAGAATTAAAAACAGAAATAACAAAAGTTAATAAACTACTTTTTGAAACTAAAAAGAAAAAAAGTAATGCCTTAGACGATTTAAATGATCTTAACAAAAAAATATCTGTTAGAGAACAATTTATAAAAACAATAAACTTAGAAACTAACGCTTTACAAAAAGAAATTAACACAAATAAAAAGCAACTTGATTTATTACAAAAACAACTTACTAAGCTAAAGGCTGATTATGCTGATATGATTTTTAAATCGTATAAAAGCAAATCGCAACAAAGTAAAACAATGTTTTTATTGTCTTCTAGTAACTTTTACCAAGCCTATAAGCGCTTACAATATATGAACCAATACACGGCTTTTAGAAAAAAACAAGGTGAAGAAATTGGTGAAAAAACAAAAAAAATACAGCATTTAAACGACTCTTTATTTTTAAAAAAGCAGGCAAAAGATACTTTAATTTTAATAGAAAAAGAACAAAAAGAGAAAATAGAAGCTGATCAAAAAAAACAGAAAAATTTAGTTTCTTCGATAAAGAAAAAAGAACAAAAGTACAAACAAGAGCTTCAGAAAAAACAACATCAAGAAAAAATAATTACTGCTAAAATTGATAAAATTATTCGTGATGCTATTGCTAGCTCTAATAAAAACAGAAAAAAAGGCGTTAAAGAATCGAGTGGTTTTATTTTAAGCCCAGAAGCAAAATTATTAGCTACTAAATTTGAATCGAATAAAGGAAAACTTCCTTGGCCTGTAAAAAAGGGATTAATAACGCGTAAATTTGGCATACAAAAACACCCGACGATTAGAGGAATTACCATAAACAGTACTGGTTTGCACATTGCTACCGAAAAAGGATCAAATGCACAAAGTATTTTTAATGGTAAAGTATTGGGTGTACAATTATTATCCGAAGGAAAAAAATCGGTGTTAGTACAACATGGTAGTTATGTTTCTGCTTATAATAATTTAGAAAAAATATATGTGAAAAAAGGAGATAAAATTAGTACTGGACAAGATCTTGGTCAAATTTTTACCGATAAAGTAACGGGTAAAACAACCCTAATTTTTGCTCTTTACAAAAACACCAAAAAACTAAACCCTAGTGACTGGATTTTAAAACAGTAAAAATTATATTTTTAACGTAAATTTACCTATGTGAAAAATGCTGCAAATTTTTGTATTGTAACCGTTGCTATTATTACTACTTTGGTAATTGGTAAAGGAATTTTAATTCCGTTTGTTTTTGCTCTTATTTTTTGGTTTTTAACTCGTGAAATACGAAAAGCCATTTATAAACTACCCTTTGCAAAAAAATACATTCCAAAATGGTTAAGTAATTTATTAGTATTTACTATCGTTATTCTAACCTTTGGGTTTATTTCAGAAATACTTGCTTCAAGTATTACAAATTTAACCAACTCATACAGTAAATACGAACCCAATATTGAAAAAATTATTAGCGAATTTAGTACGTTTTTTCATGTTGATATTACTAAATCGATAAAATCAATTGCTGGTAATTTTAATTACGGTTTATGGTTAGGTAATATTGCGAATAGCATTAGTGCTTTACTAAGCAATACATTTATGATTATAATATACGCTTTGTTTATTTTTCTTGAAGAAAATAGTTTTATTTCAAAGCTCCATAAAATTTTTACAGAAAAAGCAAACTACCAAAACATACAAAACACATTAAAAAAAATTGAATTTTCTATTTCTAATTATTTACGCTTAAAAACATACGTAAGCTTATTAACAGGTATTTTAAGTTATTTTGTTTTACGCTTTGTTGGTGTAGATGCAGCTCCTTTTTGGGCTTTTCTAATTTTTTTATTAAACTACATACCCACTATCGGTTCGCTTGTTGCTACCATTTTCCCTGCTGTGTTTTGTTTAATACAATTTGGCGCGTTTACCCCCTTTTTAATTGTACTTATTGCTGTTGGCTTTGTACAGATAATTGTAGGTAACATTATTGAACCCCGTTTATTTGGTAAATCGTTAAATTTAAGCCCTTTAGTAACTATTTTATCACTTGCTATTTGGGGTAAAATATGGGGTATTACAGGTATGATTTTATCTGTGCCTATTACCGTGATTATGATGATTGTTTTTTCACAAATAAAAAACACCCAATCTATAGCTATTATGCTCTCAGAAAATGGAGAAATTAATGAAATTACCAATAAAGAGCTATAAATAAAACGGCTTGTTTACTAATTTTAGTTAAGTTATTTTTTGTTTAACGCTCCTTAATAAGTGTACAAAAAATTGATTTCGAAAAACTTTAGTACATTCGTTAAAAAATATTTTATGTTTTCTTCTCTTCAAAATTTAGTTGCCGAATTTTCTTCTTGGATTTGGGGAATACCTTTATTAATTCTTTTAATTGGTGGCGGATTGTATTTATTTATCTATTCAGGTTTGGTTCCGTTTAGATATTTTGGTCATGCCATTGCTGTTTTAAGAGGAAAATACGACAACCCCGATTCACCAGGAGAATTATCGCATTACGAAGCCTTATCATCTGCCGTTGCAGCTACTGTTGGTATGGGAAATATTAGTGGGGTTGCTATTGCTATTGCAACAGGTGGTCCTGGAGCTCTTTTTTGGATGTGGGTTAGTGCCTTTGTGGGTATGGCTACTAAATTTTTTACCTGTAGCTTATCGATTATGTATCGAGATAAAGATGAAGATGGAAATGTAAAAGGTGGGCCTATGTACGTTATCACAGAAGGCTTAGGAAAACGATGGAAACCCTTAGCTATATTTTTTGCCTCTGCTGGCTTAATAGGTACCTTACCTGCTTTTCAAGCAAACCAATTAACCCAAACATTAATTGATGTTTTTGAAGTAAACCAAAACAACGTTTTTACGGCTAAGCTATTGTTAGGTATAGCTATTGCCATTATGGTTTCTTTAGTAATTTTTGGTGGAATTAAACGAATTGGAAAAGTTGCTGGAAAATTGGTTCCCGTAATGGTATTTATTTATTTACTAACCGTGCTTACCATTTTAATTGTAAAAATAGATCGTGTTCCCAGTGTTTTTTCATTAATTTTTTCCGATGCTTTTACAGGAAACTCTGTTTTAGGGGGCGCTTTAGGTGCCTTAATTATTACAGGGGTAAAACGTGCTGCCTTTTCTAATGAAGCAGGATTAGGTACAGCCCCAATAATGCATGGAACCGCAAAAACAAAAGAACCTATTAGAGAAGGGCTAGTAGCCATGTTAGGCCCCGCTATTGACACCCTATTAGTTTGTTCGTTAACGGCTTTAGCTATTTTAGTTTCAGGTGTTTGGAAAGGGTTTGAAGGAAATGGTATTTCAATGACTTTAGCTGCTTTTAACGCCGTTTTACCTTATAAATTAGGAAGTATTGTTTTATGTATCGCTGTTTTAATTTTTGCTTTCTCTACTCTGTTTTCTTATTCGTTTTATGGATACACGTGTTTAAGCTTTTTAACCAACTCTAAAACAGGTAAACTATACAATTATGTATATGTAATTTCAATTGTTTTAGCTGCCATTATAAAATTAGATTTTGTTATTAATTTAATTGATGGAGCTTACGCATTAATGGCAATTCCTACCATTGTTTCTACCTTAATTTTAGCCCCAAAGGTTAAAAAAGCAGCTCAAATTTATTTTAATAAGCTAAAATCAAACTCGTTTTAACTTTTATTAATAAATACATTAAAAATACGTTGAAAAATATAATGATAGGTTTGTTTAAATTAATACCTGGAAAAGTTGGTTTTATATGAAAATCTGAACAACCAAATTCTTGTCTTTGTTTGGCTCTATTTTTTGTTTATTTTAAAATTTTTTAATCATTTTTAAAAGTTGTTGATTGGCTTCTTCATTAACAATTTTTCCATCTTTAAAATTATCATAAAAACTAGGTAAACTAAATGTGTTTAGAATGGTTGCTCCAAAATAAGGTAACGTTTTTTCGGCAATGGCTAATGCCGATTTTGCTCCATTAGCTCCTGGCGAAGTGCTTAATAACAATACTTTTTTATCCGCTAAAAAACTTCTTTTGTTTCTTGATAACCAATCTAATATATTTTTAAAAAAAGCACTTATATTTCCATTGTGTTCGTTTACCGAAATAATCAATTTATCAGCCTCTGATAATTTGGTATTTAATTGTTTTATCGCTTCAGGAATACCGCTTTCTTTTTCGGTATCTTCACTATATATTACCGTTTTGTAATCGGTTAATTTAATTAGCTCTACATTGTTAATTAGCTCTACAGCATATTCTATTAGTTGTTGATTTATTGAGGTAGAGCTATTACTTCCAGCAAATGCTATTGTTTTCATATATTATTGTTTTTTATAAGTATAATAGGTTATTGCCCATAAAATAATAGCTAGAACTGCTGGCGCAAATTCACCATCATTAGCAACGATATGAGCAGATACTGCTAATATGAAATTAAAGAAAAATCCCGCATAAGCCCATTCTGTTAACGATTTATTTGTTGAAAACCAAATCGTTGCTACCCCTGCTAATTTTAATATTGCCAACGGATAAATAATATAGGTAGGATAACCTAAATTTTGAACTGATTGACTAATTTCTGCATAGTTAAAAATATACATTCCTGCCGAAAACAGCATTAGTAAACTCAATAATATTTTTGTAATTATGTGAACTTTTCGTGTCATTTTTTAAACTTTTTTAGTTAATTATACTACAAATTTACATTAGAATTTTTACCCAATAAATAATGTAGATTAAGAAAAGCTTACAAATAAAACAATTGTAATTATTTAAAAAGTTGAGTTATTGTTTTTTAGTCCAATTACTACGTATTTTACTTAATGCTTCTGGAGTTATACCTAAATAAGAGGCAATCATTTTTTGTGGAATACGCTGTAACAATTGAGGATATGTATTTATAAAGTGTTGATATCGTGTTAAAGCTGATGTACTCATTAACATAATTACTCGCTCTTGTAAAACACTTGTTCGTTTTAATAAGCGATAAAATTCGGTCTTATAAAATTCAACCGAACAACTTTCGGTAGTATCAAAAAAATTGGAATTAATAATTTCAATTTCAGAGTCTTCTAACGTGTCGATAAACAATTCGGCAGGCTTATTTTGTATAAAAGCTACATTATCGTTAATTGTCCACTTTTCAGGAGCAAACATAAAAATATGTTCTTTACCTTTTGAGTCTATAGTATAACTACGTAATAACCCCTTTTTTACAAAATAAATATTTAAATTTTGTTGCCCTTGAACCTGTAAAACCGTTCCTTTTTTAATATATCTAGTTTGTTTCTCGATTTTAGTTTGTTTTTTAGATTAAGAACTGGTTTTTGCAATTCCGAGTGGATTTGACTACGTCCAAATCCACTCGGAATTGCAGTTATACATTGTTGGCTATAGTTTTTTTTCTTCTAAATATTTTTCTTAATCCAAAGAATAAGGCTATAAATCCAATTATGTACATTATATAGTTTTCCTCCCTTTTTTCTTTTGCAATTCCTATATTTTCTCGATTTATTATAGACCTAACTTCAAGGTCATTTAGAATTATATTTTTTAATTCATTTGGACTAATTTTTCTATCTACCTTCTTTAAGTCGATTTCCAAGCAATTTAAATTATCTCTTTGAATTTTTTCTAATTTTTCGTTTCCAATGAAACTCGTAACAGCCAATTCAATTAGCCATTTTTGATTTAATTCAATATTTTCAATTATTACATCAGGTTTGTAATCAGTCAGTGAAACTTCAATTTCAGATTTGGAATAGTTGAAAAATGTATTATCAAATAGTCTAATTGAATTGTTTTCTGCAACTATTTGTTTTGCTAAAAGATGAAGAGCCGTTTCAATTCCGCCTTTACAATCAGATTCAATTTCGTGTCTGAAGTGAATCTCTATTTTGTTATTTTTATTATTAACAGCAATTAATTTTTCTCCACATTCGACACATTCACAATTACATTTCAATCCGTTTTCAACTATTGAAATATGAGTAATTTTTTCAGTTCCAATTATTTTTCCTAATGTAATTTTAGCACTCATTTTTTAAATTGTAGCCAACATTTAACTATACTTAACTTTTCGTATAACCCGCATAGCTTCTTTATATTTTATATAGGTTATTTTATCTTCTAAATTTCGTATGTATTCTTTTGCTTTTTCTAATTTTTTTTTGGCATCTAAAAAACCATTAAGATAACAAATTAAATACGTGTTTGGTAAACGATAAACATCTTCGTGCTCTGTTACCGAAAGCGGCACTTTTTTTTCAATTTTATAAATTATACGATTGTTATTTTTATAAATATGTTCAATAATAACTGGGTTGTATTTTGGCGGTTCAAATAAAAACTCGGTACTTATATCATGTTTGCCATTTTCTTTAAAATTAATAATGGTTTTTTCTAACGGATGATGAATTTCTTTTTTATCAATACCTAATAAAATATATTCGGTAATTATAAACGATTGCTCGTTATACTTTATTTGTACCTCATCTAATGAAGAAAAAAATAAACGAACTTGCTCGTTTATTAATTCAATATCAACTCGCGAATAAAATGTTTTATTATTAATTATCGATTTTTTACCTGCCCAACACAATACAAATTGTTCGTTAAAAACCTTGTATTGTGGGTGGTATTCTGGTTTGTGCCTATTAATAAAATCAAAAACACCATCTAATGTTAATTTTATATTGCTACTCGCATTTTTTTCAATTGCTTCAACAATAGCTTGATTGGTATTTTTAAGCTCAAAAGGTCCATTAACCGACATAGAGTTACTTCCTCTACGATAAAAAATTGTTTTTTGTTTATATTTCCATATATTCTTTTTCAACGATGTAACAGTATTGTTTGGATATATGGTTACTAAACCCACCACTTTATGACGAGGTAATCGCGGAAAAGGTACATTTTCGTATTCTATTTTTGGAGGATTTTCTAAATACGCATTTACTAAATTTTGAATTTTACTATCGTCAAAAAAATCAACTCCTATAATTTTATTTTCTTCATCTTCTACACCAATTACTATATACGAGTTATTAACTGGGTTTGAATTAGAAAGAGCACAAATATGTTTTAAAAATTTTGCTTTTCCTTCTTTAGAATCGAGTGATATCCGTTGCTTTTTATCATAAAAACTATTCTCATCATTATGAGATAATAAGTTTTTAATCAAAAGGCGTTTATTAATCATTGTTTATTTAATATCGTTGCACTGGCTTGTGCTGTGGGGTATACAACCAAATCTTCTATATTTACATGATAAGGTCGTGTAATTACAAAATAAATTATATCTGCAATATCTTTTGCTTGTAAGGGTTTATAACCGGCATAAACTTGTTTTGCTCGTTCTTTATCACCTTTAAAACGGACTTCAGAAAATTCGGTTTCAACAGCTCCTGGATGAATGGCACTTACCCGTATATTGTGTTTGTTTAAATCAATTCGCATAGCTTTATTTAAAGCATCAACAGCATATTTAGAAGCACAATATACATTACCATTGGGGTACACTTGTTTAGCAGCAATTGAACCAATATTTACAATAAATCCACTATTATTTTTAACCATTTTCGAAATAATGGCTTTTGAAACATACAATAGTCCTTTAACATTACCATCTATCATTGCATCCCAATCATCAATACTTCCGTCTTGTATAGAACTCAATCCATGAGCATTACCTGCATTGTTAATTAAAATATCAATGTTTTTAAAATTTTCAGGTAAACTGTTAATTGCATTTTCAACCTGTTCTTTATAACGAATATCAAATTGTAAAGTCGTTACTTTTGTTTTTTTTGACAGTTGTTGTTCTAATGCTTTAAGTTTATCAACACGCCTACCACAAAGCACCAAGTTTATGTTATTTTCAGCAAATATTTCTGCAGTAGCCTTGCCTATTCCAGAAGTTGCCCCTGTTATAAAAGCTGTTTGTTGCATAACTTAATTTTTTAATTGAAAATTATAAACAACAAGCAATTTTTTCTACTCGGTTTGCATGGCGTCCACCCTCAAATGGAGTATTTAAAAATATTTTTACAAAACCTAAGGCTTGTTGTAACGATACAAAACGAGCAGGAATAGATAACACATTTGCATTATTATGCTGACGAGTGAGTTGAACCAACTCATTATTCCAACACAAAGCCGCTCGTATTCCTTGATGTTTATTCGCTGTCATTTGAGCTCCATTACCACTTCCACATAAAATAATACCCATATCTGCTTGCCCTGTTTCTACAGCTTCTGCTGTTGGGTGTATTGTGTCTGGATAATCCATACTATTGGTATCATTAGTACCAAAATTTATAACCGTATGCCCGTCTTTTTCTAATTGTTTTATAATTTCAAATTTGTATTCGGTTCCTGCGTGATCATTACCTATAGCAATTGTCATATTAAATTGATTTTTATTTACTTATATACCACAAAAATATAGAAATTAACCATTATCAACAGTTATAAACAATTAAAATTTATACATTTTTAATAACTCTTTAATTATTACGTTTTTAAGTGATTTATCTTAATGTTAAGAAGTTATTATAAAAAATATAAAAGTTTTTTTGGTAGTTTTAAAATTAATAACAATACAAAACTGTAAATAACTTATGCAAATTTTTTTATTGATTTTTGATAAAAAATTATCAATATTTAATCAACTATTTATTTACATAAATTAACTATTTATTTATTAATAAAACGAGGTTAATTATTGTTTTTAAAATTGTTAATATCTCTATTTAAAGTTTCATTTATAACACTTTAAAAAACAAATAAACTGTTAATGATTTTTAATAAATCTATTAAACAACAAAAAATAAAAAAATTTATAGTAGTTATTCACACACTATTATAACCATCATATTTTTTAAAATTTAAATTTAAATATTTTGATTATAATTTATATTGTTGATAAGTAAAATTGAAAAATAAATATGTGAAATATTAATTTAGAATATTCATATAAATTAATATGCTTATTCTTTTTTTTGATTTTTAACCAATACTACAGAATCTTGTTGTTTGTTTAGGTTTTTAACAGATAAATCTTTTGTTTTTAAAGTAGCATTTATTAGTATTACTGTAATTATAATACCACCTATAAAAATAGAAATAAATAAAGCTATTATGTTACGTAAACTTTTCACATCAATATACTAAACTTAGTATATTAAAAACGAATAATTTTAACAAATGTTACACTTTTATTAAGTTTTTTTTAACGTTTTAAAAAAACATAACATTTATTTAATTCTTTTAGCTTTAATTTTATTTGTACTTTGGCAAAAAATATAAGTTGAAAGATTAATGTCTAGAAAGAAAAAAATCTATAAAAAAAAGGGAAAAGTAATAAAAAATCTTACCCAAAATATTTTAAAAATACTTCATCAAGATAGCAATAAACAATACAATTATAAGCAATTAGCGGTTAAAATGGGTGTTTCTGATACTGACGGAAAAACACAAATACTACATAAGTTAACAGAATTAGCGGTTAATAAAAAAATAAAAGAAGTTGAAAGAGGTAAATTTCAAATAAATGAAAATAAAAAGTATCACATCGGTACTTTAGATGTTACTTCTAATGGAAATGCATATTTTATTTCTGATGATTTTGAGCATGATATTTTTGTCCCGTCTGTTAATTTAGGAAAAGCGTTACACGATGATACTGTACGTGTTTATGTATATAAAAAGCGTAGAAGTGATAAATTAGAAGCCGATGTTGTTGAAATAATAGAAAGAGCCAAAACTGAGTTTGTAGGTGTATTACAAATGCATAAAAATTTTGGATTTGTATTACCTGATAGTAATAAAATGTATGCAGATATCTTTGTTTCGCAAAGTAAATTAAACAATGCACAGCATGGAGATAAAGTTGTTGTTAAAATTACCGATTGGCCAGAAAACTCTAAAAATCCATTTGGAAAAATAACTCAGGTTCTTGGTAAACCAGGTGATCATAATACTGAAATTCATTCTATTTTATTAGAATATGGTTTGCCATATGAGTTTCCTACTGAAGTAGAAAAAGAAGCAAAAAAACTTCCTATTGAAATTACTAAAGATGAAATAGCTAAACGTAGAGATATGAGAGGTGATTTAACTTTTACTATCGATCCAAAAGACGCAAAAGATTTTGACGATGCATTATCATTTACCCAATTAGAAAACGGAAACTATGAAATAGGTATTCATATTGCCGATGTATCGCATTATGTACAACCTAAAACTATTTTAGATAATGAAGCTTACGATAGAGCCACATCGGTATATTTAGTTGATAGAGTAGTACCTATGCTACCAGAAATGTTAAGTAACGGAGTATGTTCATTACGACCTAATGAAGAAAAACTTACCTTTTCTGCAGTATTCGAAATTAATGAAAAAGCACAGGTTATAAACCAATGGTTTGGTAGAACAGTAACTTATTCTGATAAACGCTTTGCTTATGAAGAAGCTCAGGCGTTAATAGAACAAAATAAAGATACAAATGTTGCTTTAAAAGATGTTAATAAACTTAAATGTGTAGTTCCTGCCAATGTTTCGTTAACAGGTAAAGAATATCAAGTAGATAAAAATATTGTACAAGCTACATTAAAATTAAACGAATTAGCTAAAATGATGCGTAAAAAACGAATGCAATCAGGAGCTATTTCATTTGATAGGGTTGAAGTAAAATTTCATTTAGATAATAATGCTAATCCTACAGGAGTATATTTTAAAGAAGCTAAAGATGCTAATAAACTTATAGAAGAGTTTATGTTACTAGCTAATAAAAAAGTAGCAGAATTTGTAGGGTTGTTTAAAGGTAGACCTACTAATAAAACATTTATATATCGTATACATGACGAACCTGATGTAGAAAAATTAGCATCATTGCAAAATGTTATTAGTAAATTTGGTTATAAAATTAATACCGAAACGCGTCAAACAACGTCTAATAGTTTAAATAAATTGTTAGCTGATGTACATGGTAAAGGAGAGGCTAATATGGTAGAAACCTTAGCTATTCGTTCGATGAGTAAAGCAGCATATACTACACAAAATATTGGTCATTACGGATTAGCTTTTGATTATTATAGCCATTTTACTTCACCTATACGTAGATATCCAGATGTAATGACACATCGGTTACTACAACACTATTTAGATGGTGGAAAATCACCAAAAGCTGAAGAATATGAAGTAAAATGTAAGCATGCTTCAAAAATGGAAGAATTAGCAGCTAAAGCCGAAAGAGATTCTATAAAATACATGCAAGTAAAATATATGGAAAACCATAAAGATGAAGTATTTGAAGGGGTGATTTCTGGTGTTACTGAGTGGGGAATTTACGTTGAAATTAAATCAAATAAGTGCGAAGGTATGGTTCGTATTAAAGATATAAAAGACGATTATTATATTTTTGATGAAAAACAATATGCTGTTGTTGGTCAATCAACTAAAAGTATTATTCAGTTAGGTGATGAAGTAATGGTAAAGGTAAAACATACCGATTTAGAGCGAAAACACTTAGATTTTGATTTAATTTCTCACTAAATAATTTTGTATTTTATACACTAAATATCGATATTTATTATTATAATTGGTATAGTTATTGACTATGATTTAATTAACTAATGGATTTTATTATGAAAAAATTAGCATTTTTATGTTTGTTTCTAATAGTTTTAAAAACGTTAGGACAAACAACTATTAGTCAAAATTTAGGAGACTTTAATGAAATTAAAGTTTACAATGGTATTGAGGTAGAACTTATAAAATCAACGGTTCAAAAAGCTGAAATTTCTGGTGCTAAAGCAGATAAAGTTACCATAAAAAATGACGGAAAAACATTAAAAATTCTTTTAAAATTACCTGAAACATTAGCTAGTGATAAAGCAATGGTAAGGTTATATTATAATAAAAATATTGCTATTATTGATGGAAATGAAGGGGCTACAATTACGGGTAAAGATTTGAATCAGCCAGAACTAGAGGTAAAAGTACAAGAAGGCGCCTTTATAAACTTAGTTGTAAATACCAATTATTTAAAAGTTAAAGCATCTTCTGGAGGTGTTTTAAAACTTTCAGGAACAACTAAAAATCAAGAAGTTAATGTAGATTTAGGTGGTGTTTATCATGGGTATAAACTTTTAGCTCGTGATCTCTCTATAGTTAATGCTGGTTCTGGTGCCAAAGCAGAAATTAATGCAGGTGATATATTAGATTTAAAGGTAACCTTTGGAGGTTCAATTTATTACAAAGGAGAACCTAAATCGTTAAAAAATAAAAAAGTTATTGGAGGTATTATAGAACAGCGTAGTTAAATTTCATATCTTTGTAGCGTAAAAATAAATTAAAATGATTTCAAATACAATATTTTTAGGAATTGTAGGACCAACACAGGTTGTTGTAATTGTAGCTTTGATTTTATTAATGTTTGGTGGTCGTAAAATTCCTGAATTGATGCGTGGTTTAGGTACTGGTATCAAAGAATTTAAAGATGCCACTAAATCAGACAAAGAATCGAAAGAAGACGAAACCAAGTAGTTTTTCTTAATTAAGCAGTTAATTAAGTATTATTTAAATACTTAGTTATTCTTGGTAAAAAAGCCAAAAACAATATTTTAATTGTTTTTGGCTTTTTTATTTTTAGCTTAAATTTTAAAAAATTAAGATTTACTACCTCTTTTTTTCATTGCCTCTCCTATTTGATTACTAGCAGTAAAACTAGCCACCATATCGTTTAACATATTACTACCAGCTTGAGGTGAGTTAGGCAATAGTATTAAATTACTGTTGGTTTCTTGTCCAATAGATTGTAATGTATCGTAATGTTGTGTTACTACAATTAAAGCAGATGCTTCTTGGCTATTAATACCTACTTTGTTTAATACTTCTACACTTTCTTCTAATCCACGTGCAATTTCGCGACGTTGATCGGCAATACCTTGACCTTGTAAACGTTTACTTTCTGCTTCAGCTTTTGCTTTTTCAACAATTAAAATACGTTGTGCATCACCCTCATACTGTGCAGCAACCTTTTCTCGTTCAGCAGCATTTATACGGTTCATAGCCGCTTTTACTTGCGAATCAGGATCAATATCGGTTACTAAAGTTTTAATAATATCGTAACCATAATCTATCATGGCATCATTTAGCTCTGATTTTACAGCGATAGCAATATCATCTTTTTTAACAAAAACATCATCTAATTTCATTTTTGGAACCTCAGCACGAACCACATCAAAAACATAACTTGTAATTTGTTCGTGTGGATAATCTAATTTATAAAAAGCATCATATACTTTGTCTCTAATTACCTTATATTGTACAGATACTTTTAGTTTTACAAAAACATCATCTAAAGTTTTAGTTTCTACAATTACATCTAATTGTTGTATTTTTAAACTTAATTTTCCCGCTATTCTATCTGCTACAGGTATTTTAAGCTGTAACCCTGAATGACGAATACTTTGAAAGCGACCAAAACGTTCTACTATTGCAGCTGTTTGCTGTTTTACTATAAAAAAAGAGGCTAAAAGAATAACGAGTGCTAAAA
The DNA here is from genome assembly GCF_041021355.1 of Tenacibaculum sp. UWU-22. NCBI lineage: Bacteria > Pseudomonadati > Bacteroidota > Flavobacteriia > Flavobacteriales > Flavobacteriaceae > Tenacibaculum > Tenacibaculum sp. UWU-22. The sequence continues at coordinate 919,277 of NZ_JBFNGP010000001.1, forward strand.
AAATGATTGGAAAAAACACGACCATAGAAATTTAATTATAAAGTTAATTTGTTAAAGATACTAATTGAGTTCTGATTTACAAGAGCTCGAAGATATAATTTGTTTATTTTCTTTTTTTTTCTCATTATTTATATGTACTATTATAATCTTAGTATTTTTGTTATAATTTCATGTTTTAATAAAAAAGGCATGCTAATTGTATAAATAATTATTATTTATTTAAACTTATATACATTTATTTTTATGAAAAAGTTAGCTTATTTAGTAATGGTATTAGTTGTAAGCTCATGTGCAACAAATCAAAAAATATTATGGGTAAATAGTAGTAAAGCTCCTTGTACTGGTGTTGGCTCTACTAAATGTTTATTAGTACAAAAAGGAGATTATTTAGATGACTCTAAATGGCAACTTTTTAATGGCAATATAGAAGGGTTTACATATATTCCTGGTATTATTTATAAGTTAAAAGTTAGTGTTGAAGATTTAGATACTAAAACGTTGCCCGCCGATGCTTCTTCAAAAAAATATAAATTAATAAAAGTGATGTCTAAAAAATCAGATTTAAAATTTAGATTAAATGATAATTGGATTTTAACGCATATTAAAGGAGAAAAAATTCAATTAAATAATAAAAATGGACAACCCCGTTTAGAAATTAATATAGCAGAAAACTATGTATCTGGTATGGCCTCATGTAATTCATTTTTTGGTAAGGTTAAAAAAATTACGGACACCCAATTAGTTTTTAGTGATCAAATTGGCTCTACTAAAATGATGTGTAAAGATATGCATGTTGAAATAGCATTTTATAATGCTTTTCGAGTTGTAAGAACGTATAAGATTGAAAATAACAACTTATATTTATTTGATGAAAACAATACGGAAGTTTTACGTTTTAAAAAAGTTGATTAATTTAATATAACTTTAAACAATATGCCTTTATTACAAACACATATAACTGAAATTTTAATGCTTCTTTTTTTAGTTGTTACTTTTTTTCAATCAGGTATTGATAAAGTTACAGATTGGAAAGGAAACGTATCTTTTGTTAAAGATCATTTTAAACATACATCGATTAAAAATTTTACGTCTTTGTTATTAGCTGTTATTTTAGTGATAGAAATTTTAGCAGGAGCTTTAATGTTTGTTGGAATTTTTAATTTAGCAATTACTGGAAATAAAGATAATGCTTTGTTGGGAGTTGAATTGGCAGCGTTATGTTTAATTTTTTTATTAATAGGTCAACGCTTAGCAAAAGATTATGTAGGCGCAATGAGTTTGACAGTATATTTTATCCTTACCATTTTTTGCTTATATCTTTTAAATAAATAAAATTGATATAAATATTTAAAACAATAAAAATTTGTTATTACAAATTGCTTTAAAACACCGTTTTTAAGCGACTTTTATTTTTTATAACCACAAAGCTTTAACTTCTTTTTATTTTTAAAACAGAGGCTTTTAAAAAAGCTTTTTAGCTATTTTTTAATATATATATATGAGATGAAAACTCTTTTGAGTGGTTTGCTTTTAAATTTGAAAAAAAACCTATCCAAAAACCTTTTATTATATTCATTTTGCCAGTTTTATATTTTTCAGATAAAAGAGAAACATAATAAGCATCAAATTTCATAGGTACTATTTTTACCAGTTTTATCGTTTCATTAGAAAATAGTTTTTTAATACTGGTTTTAGAAAAATGCCATAAATGTCTGGGTACATCATATGCCGCCCAAAAATTTTTGTAATATTTTGCATCGTAACTTTTGTAATTGGGTACAGCAATAATTAGCCAACCATTTTCTTTTAATAGTAATTTTAAATTTTCAATATATTCTACTAAATTTTCAACGTGTTCTAGTACGTGCCACATTGTTATAACATCAAATTTTTGATCTGTTATTTCTGTTATCGATTCTTTTAAATCTATGCCTTTTTTCAAAGCAACTTTTTGAGCTTTTAAGTTAGGTTCAACCCCAGATACATTCCAGTTATTATTTTTACAGGTTAATAAAAAATCACCTGTTCCGGCACCGATGTCCAAAATAGTTTTAGTGTTTGGTTTTAATGAGTTTATTAGCGTTAGTTTTTTTTGTAGGGTATATTTTTTTACGAGTTGGTATATTTTTTCAAACCAATTTTTTTTACCGTCAGTATGTGAAATATAATTTTCACTTTCGTAATAAGATGCTAAATTTTTAGGTACAGGCAAGGTAACCAACATGTCCATGTCTGTATTTTTTTTTAGCTCAAAATTTTCATTTGAAACCGAGTAATCTTTTATGTTTAAATAGGGCTCAAGATTTTTATAAAAATTAGGGTGATTCATTTTTTTATAGTTGGTTTAAACATTAAACACATTCGTTTTTATAAATGTTTTTTATTTTTTATTTTACTTTTTATGAAGGCATAAATTCAAAAAAATATTTACAGTTTACCTGTATTATTATGTTGTGGTTTCTTTTTTATAAAAATGTTCCTCGTGGAACACTGTTTGTTTTTTATGTTTTTACAACAGTGTTCCACGAGGAACATTTTTGCTTTATCTACCCATATATACTAAAAGAACCGAAATATCACTAGGTGATACACCACTTATTCTACTTGCTTGTGATATGGACACAGGTTGTATTTTGCTTAGTTTTTCTCGAGCCTCATATGATAATGATTTTACTTTTGAATAGTTGAAATTTGATGGTATTGGAACGTTTTCTAAGCGATTTAATTTATCGGCATTGTTTTTTTCTTTTTCTATATATCCTGCATATTTTATATAAATTTCAGCCTGTTCAATAACTTCATTATTTATTTTGTGTTCAGAAATAAATTGCTCTAGTTTGTCAATTGCTCTAAAATCTATAAATGCTAATTGAGGTCTTGAAGCAATTTTTATAAGCTTCATAGATTGGTTTATTGTGGCTAAATTTTTAGCTTCTAAAATAGGGTTTACCTCTTCTTTACTTACACTTAAATTTTTAATAAACGATAGTAGTTTTTCTGTTTTTTCTTGTTTTTCTAAAACAAGATCCATACGTTCTTTTGATGCTAATCCAAGGGCAAAAGCTTTTTTAGTTAACCGTAAATCGGCATTGTCTTGACGTAAGAGCGTTCTATATTCTGCCCTTGAGGTAAACATTCTATAAGGCTCTTCTGTGCCTTTTGTAATTAAATCATCTATTAAAACACCAATATAAGCTTCACTTCTTTTTAATATAAACGGATCTTTTTCGTTAACTTTTAATGCGGCATTTATACCAGCCATTAATCCTTGTGCAGCAGCTTCTTCATAACCTGTTGTGCCATTTATTTGTCCTGCAAAAAATAAGTTATTAATTAATTTCGTTTCTAAGTTATGTTTTAATTGAGTGGGAGGAAAATAATCATATTCTATAGCATAACCATATCTAAAGAATTTTACGTTTTCAAAACCAGGTATTAATCGAATAGCTTTGTCTTGAATGTCTTCAGGTAAAGACGTTGAAAATCCGTTTACATAGGTTTCTACAGTATTCCAACCTTCTGGCTCTACAAATATTTGATGGCGTTCTTTAGTGGCAAAACGATCTATTTTATCTTCTATAGAAGGGCAATATCTAGGCCCGGTAGATTGTATTCTACCGTTAAACATAGGCGATCTATCAAAACCTTCGCGTAGTAAACGGTGTACTTCGTTATTAGTATAGGTTAAATAACAAGAGCGTTGCTTTTCTAACGGCTGAGTTATCGGCAGATATGAAAATTTTTCTGGATTTGAATCTCCAGGCTGTTCGGTCATTTTACTATAATCTAACGATCTACCATCTACTCTTGGTGGTGTACCTGTTTTCATTCGACCATGTTCAAAACCTTTAGCAACCAAATCTTCGGTAATACCTGTTGAAGCTCTTTCACCAGCTCTACCCCCACCAAATGTTTTTTCGCCAATATGTATTAATCCATTTAAAAAAGTACCTGCGGTAACAATTACAGCTTTTGCTTTTATTTCTAATCCTAAGCTTGTTTTTACACCAATTATTTTGTTTTTTTCAAAAAGAAGTCCGTTTACGGAGTCTTGATAAAAGTCTAAATTAGGTGTTTGTTCTAATAGGTTTCTCCAAGTTTCGGCAAATTGCATTCTGTCCGATTGCGCTCTTGGACTCCACATGGCAGGCCCTTTAGATTTATTAAGCATTTTAAACTGTATCGCTGTTTTGTCGGTTACTATACCGCTATAACCACCAAGAGCATCAATTTCTCTAACAATTTGTCCTTTTGCTATTCCGCCCATAGCGGGATTACAACTCATTTGCGCAATATTTTGCAAATTCATTGTAATTAATAAGGTTTGTGCCCCCATGTTGGCACTTGCAGCAGCAGCTTCACTTCCTGCATGACCGCCACCAACGACTATAACATCATAGATTGTTGTAAACAAACTCATTCTTCTACGGTTTTAAAAAATAATTAATGCATTTTATGTTTCACGTGAAACTTTTATTTAAGTAGTTGAAAATCAAATGTTTAAAAAACTTAAACATTCGTTTTCTTTATTTCTCATTTGCTTTTTTTCTGCTTCAGTTTTGTCTTTTAAACCCATATAATGTAAAATTCCATGAATGATTACTCGGTGTAATTCATTGGTAAAAGAAACATTAAAAAGGCTAGCATTTTCTTCTACCCTTTCAACAGAAATATAAATATCACCACTAATAAGCTTACCCATTGTGTAATCAAAACTAATAATATCGGTAAGGGTATCGTGTTGTAAAAACTCAACATTTAATTTGTGTAAATAAGCATCATCACAAAAAATATAATTAATCTCACCAATTTCGAATTGGTTGTTTTTGATACAATTTGAAATCCAAGTTTTAGTGTTTTCTTCATTAGAAAGCGTAAAGTCTATTTCGTAATTAAAATGTATCATTGTTTTTTATGTTCTTCAGGTACAGAAAAATATTCTTGCACCTTTTTTTTATAATTTTGGCGCAAAGGTAATGATTGTCTGTTTAAAATTTCTGTTTCATTATAAAACAACTTTTTAAATATTAGCTCTTTAGCCGTATTTTTTTGATATTTTTTGGTATTGGTATTCGATTTTCGCTTTTGTTCTTCTCCTTGTTCAAAGGCTGCTTTATCTAATTTTAATAATTGATAATTGAGCCTTTTCATTTTTTCAACAATTTGTTTGGTAAGTCCTTTTTCTAAGATTTGGTTTTCCAATTCTTCCATCTCTTTTATAGCCTTTATAGCTTCTTTTGTACCTCCTTCATTTTGCTTTATAATATCTTCTAATTGTTGTCGTAATTGGGCTTGTTTTTTATAGATTTCGTATGTTTTTTCGTTTGATTGTTCGCTATTATCTCCTTTTTTTCCTTCTTTTTTACCATCTTCTCCTTCTTTAGGTTTACCGTCATTACCTTTTTTTAGGTCTTGTTCCATTTGTTTTAACAAATCGCCTTGTTTTTCAATAATATCAGGCAAACTAAACTCTTTTTTTTCCCCTTTTTTTCCACTTCCCGAATTAGACATTGTCATATTTTGCATTTGATCTAAGGTATTACTTAACATATTGGCAAGTGTATTGGCAGCAGTCATTACATAACGTTGGTTAGAAATGCCACTAGGGAAAAGATTTTCTGAAAAATTATCTAACGATTGGTCTAAATTATAATGCGCAATAGCTAATTGATCTTGAATTTTAGAGGTAATTTTTGGCAAGCGCATCGAAAGAACAAACAAACTATCATCGATGTGTTCAAAATAGGTTTTTAAAATATGCTGTTGTTGTAAGCTTTTACCATAATTAGGATGAGATGCAGATAGGTGGCTAAAAACAGTCATTAAATTTTCTTGATCAAAAGAAAAAGTAACAAGGTTTTCTAAAATTTGTCTTAAATCGTCTATGTTTTCTTCTTGTTCTTGGGCGCTCATCATTTGCATTGCCATTTGCATTTTACCCTTCATTTGCTTCATTTTTTTCGAAGCATTTTTTTGATTTTCTTTTGCTTGCGATTGGTTTTGTTGATCTAAATTTTCTTGTGCTTTATTAAGCTCATCTTCCGTTTCTTTTTGTAAATCTTCCATTTCTGGAATATTCATAGGCTCTTTTAATTTTTCGTTATCTTGTTTTAATTTTTCAAAATCTTCTTTAGTTTTTTCAAATTCTTTGTTTAGTTTTTCTTGCTCTTCAGACGAGGTGTTTTTTTTGGCAAGCTCATCTTGTTTTTTAGCCAATTCGTCTAATTTATTGGCGAGTTGGTTCATTTTTTGCTCTACGTAAAAGCGCTTGGTGAGTTCTAATATTCGCTCTAAACTTCGTTCTTGTTGTTTGTTTTGTTGCGATAGCTCTTTGGCTTTTTTTATTAAATTTTCTTTGTCTAATTTTTCAGCCATTTTACGCAGTTCGTCTAACAACTTTTCTTGTTTTTCAATTTTTTTAAGTTCATCTATTCTGTTTTTCAGCTCGTCTTTTTTTTGCGTTAACTTTTCGGTAGGGTCGTCTTTTTTGTCAAAATTTTCTTTTAATTTTTCGGTTTGACGCTCCATCATGTTTTTATATTGTTCTTGACGTTTTATAAAGCTTTCAATTTTTTTTTGATCGGTCCAATTAGCATTCTTTTTATTTTGTAAATCAAACTGAATTTTCTCTAATTTTTCTTTATTTTGTTGTTGTTGTTCAAGTGAGTTTTGCAAATCATTAATAACATTTTTTTGTTCTTTTAATAATTCTTCATCTATTTCTTGTGTTGTTTTTTGGCGATAAGAAAACTTTTTGCTTGTTGTTTTTTTACTGCCATTAACCCGATCGTTATCATATACTTGAAAAAACAATTGGTAATTAATACCCTCTTGTAAGTTTAATCCGTCTGGAAATTGATAAAAGAAAGATTGAATATTTTTTTTGTGTATAGGTAAATTATACGTTTGTTGTAGCTGTGGGCTATTTTCGTTGTAATATACCAGCTCTAATTTTTCAATACCATAATCATCAGCGATTTGCCCTGCAAATTGTGCAGGCCCTCTAGAAATGCTATCTATATTAGATTTTACGGTAATACTAGGGTATTCATCGGGTATTACATTTATGGAGTATTGTAATTGTTCAAAATCTTTTATCTTTTTGTTCGATGAGGCAATAGTATAGTTTGTGTTTTGAAGTATTTTTTTTCTGTAATTAAATATGTTTTCTTCTTTTTTATTAAAAAAAGAGCGTTTTTCTTTATTAATAAATGCAACCGAATCGGTTTGTTTTGTTTTTACAATCCATTCAATATTTGTTCCTTGCGGAATGGTTGTATTGCCTGTACTAAGTATTAAATCATTTGGTTTGTTAATATATTTGGGGTATAGTAACCGCATTTTTACCTCTTGAATAGTTGGTGTTTTAATTACGTTTACTAAATAATTTTTTGATTGAATTCCGTTTGCTTCTACATAAAAATTAATGGGGTTGTTTACTTCGGCAAATGTGTATGAAAACAAACCGCCGCCGTTATTTTTTAAATAGTAGTGTTGATTATTAAAATAAATTTTTGCTTCTTCGGGTATTACGTTTCCTTTAGTTTCTATAAAAACAGTAAGTGGTTTACCTTGAATAACCGTTAAATTTTCATCTTTTAAAAAAAAAGAAAAAGGAGCTGGAGGCGTATAAGCGGTTCGATAATGTACCACACGGTCTAAACTTTTAGTTAGGGCTGTATTTTTACCAGTAAAAAAGGTGAGCAACCAAATAAAAATAGGGACTAGAATATACGGAATATATTTTTTGTTTTTACTAAAATCAACAGCTTTTGTAAAAGGGATAGGTTGTAACTCTCTTGATTTTTGTGCAATACTTGCCAATAATAAATCTGATTGACTGGCATTTTTTTTTAGTTGAAGTACATTTAACAATTTGTCTTTTACCTCTGGAAAATGATTGCCAATAATTTTTGAAGATTCTTCTAAAGAAATTCCTTTTTGCAAACCCATTAATTTAAAAATAGGAAAACAAATAAACCGAATTAATAAACCAAGTTCAGTTAGTATAAATAGCCAAAAAAGTATGGTTCTAGCCGTTGGTTTTAACCATAAAAAATATTCGATAAACAAGGTAAAAAATAAATATAGCAACCCTAATGAAAGAAATAAAATGCTGCCTTTTATTAGTTCGTTGGTATAATATTTACGCGTAAACTGATGTAGTTTTTCGTTTATTTTTTGATATTGTTCCATATATAAAACAATAAAAATACAAAAACATATTAATAGAATACAGTGAACCATAAAAATTGATAAGGTCTTTTTATAGATAAAAACTATCTTTGCCACTTCAAAATTAAAATAATGGAAGATACAGTTCGCGTTCGTTTTGCTCCTAGCCCAACAGGCCCTTTGCACATCGGTGGGGTTAGAACGGCTTTATTTAATTATTTATTTGCTAAAAAACATAAAGGAACCTTTATTCTTCGGATAGAAGATACCGATCAAACTCGTTATGTTGCTAATGCTGAACAGTATATTATTGACGCTTTACAATGGTGTAACATTTTATTTGATGAAGGTCCAGGTAAAAACGAAAAATATGGCCCGTATAAACAATCAGAACGTAAAGAACTATATAAAAAATATGCCGATAAATTAATTAAAAGCGGTTGGGCATATTATGCCTTTGATACAGCCGAATCGTTAGATTTACACAGAAAAAACCACGAAGAAAAAGGCAAAACATTTATCTATAATTGGCATAATAGAGAAAAATTAAACAATTCATTATCTCTTTCGGCAAATGAAGTACAGGCTAAAATTGATGCTGGTGAAAAATATGTAGTTCGTTTTAAAACGCCTCAAAATGAAACCTTGCTTATGCACGATGAAATCAGAGGCGAAATTAAAATTGATACAAATATTTTAGATGATAAAGTATTATTTAAGTCAGACGGAATGCCTACCTACCACTTAGCTAATATTGTTGACGATTATTTAATGAAAATTACTCATGTAATTCGTGGCGAAGAGTGGTTGCCCTCAATGCCATTGCATCTTTTACTCTATCGTGCTTTTGAATGGCAAGCGCCCAAATTTGCCCACCTTCCTTTAATTTTAAAACCTGCTGGAAAAGGGAAATTAAGCAAACGCGATGGTGATAAATTAGGATTTCCTGTTTTTCCGTTGTCATATACCAATGAAGTTACGGGAGAGGTTTCTAGAGGCTATCGAGAAGACGGTTATTTTCCTGAAGCATTTATAAATATGCTAGCCTTATTGGGGTGGAATCCAGGAACCGAGCAAGAGCTTTTTTCATTAGAAGAGTTAATACAAGCATTTAGCTTAAAAAGAGTTAGTAAATCGGGTGCAAAATTTAGTCCTGATAAAACCAAATGGTTTAATCAACAGTATTTACAACGGAAACCAAATGATGAATTGGCGGATTTATATTTGCCTATTTTAGAAGAAAAAAAAGTGTTAACCAACAAAGCATATGTTGAAAAAGTGGTGTCGTTAATTAAAGAACGGGCTGTTTTTGTTGCTGATTTTTGGGATTTATCTAGTTTTTTCTTCATAGCTCCGAATACTTACGATGAAAAAGCCGCGCGTAAAAATTGGAAACCAGAAACGAGTGTATTGATGACCGAATTGATAAACGTAATTACACCGATTCAAGATTTTTCATCTAGTAATACCGAAACACTTATAAAACAGTGGATTAATGACAAAGAAATAGGTTTTGGTAAAGTTATGCAGCCGCTTCGATTAAGTTTAGTAGGCGCCATGAAAGGACCTCATTTATTTGATATTATGGAGCAGATAGGTAAACCAGAAACCATTAAAAGAATACAGCAAGCAATAGCGACGTTATAAAAAGGCAAGATTAATGGTCGCACGGAAGATTAGATCTTCCAAAATCTAAATTATAAACAATCCCTAAAGTACCTTGAATATGCGAGCGCATACTTTCATAGCTTTCTAGGGAATATTTATAATATAATTGAGAGCTAACACCCCAATTTTCTTTAAACCAATAGGTTATTCCCCCTCCAAAATTAATTGTAGGGCTCATTTTTCGTTCAGAACCAACAATACTTCCCCCTACAAATGCAAAAGGAAAAAAACCACTTTGCATGCTCAACTCATTAAAATTATAACGAACAGAAGCGTCCACAGAAAAATACCGAATACTATTACTTATTAAAAAAATATCTTTAATGGTATTAAAAGACAACGCGGCATCTGCTGATAAACGCTCATTAATAGGTACGGTAAGATTAAATCGTGGTATTTGAAATAGGTATTGGTCGCCAATATATGAAACATCACTTTTAGCAAATTTAACCGCAGCCATACCCATTCCTATTTGCCAAACATTTTTATTGTTTTGTGCACTTACAAAATAAGATATAAAGAGAATGCCGATGGTTAAAAATGCTTTTTGCATAAATAATACGTTAACAAACGGTTTGTACTAAATAACTAAAATTTAGTTTTTTTATTATATAATGATACAAAAATTTATATACTATCTACTTTTTTTATTGCAGAAATAAAACTATCTAAATCATTGTCGTTCATTACTAAATGGATAGCCTCATCACAAACTTTTTCTACATTATCGTTAGAAAAATGTAAGCCAATGGCTATTTTTCTTAACAAAGCAACCTCTTCTTTAGTAACACTATCATCGGCAAAAACCATTTTTGTTAGCAAGTATAAACGCTCAATTCTTTCGTCGTAGCTTACAGGAGGGTTTACAGGAAAATTTTCGGGTTTTTCTAAAATTTTAGAATACTCTTCTTGACCTATATTTAATCTTTTTGCAGCTTTCTCTAATAATTTTTGTTCTCCATCTGTAATAACATTATCGCTTTTAGCAATTTTTACAATACTGGCAAAATGACCAATTTCTTGTTTGTGTTTTCCGCTTGAATATAAATCTGATATTGACATAGTTTTTATGTTTTGTTGAAATGTAAATATAAAATTAGTTACGATATTTTGAAGCAAAATTTTAAAAAAAGTCACAAAATTTACACGATAATAATTATTGTTTTACTTTTGCTGAAAAGCCGTAAAGTTGAGTAAACAAACAATTGTAGACCACTACCAAAAATCAAATAAAACTAAACAAATTTTAGCGCAATTACAATTAGAGAAAAACCATTTTCAAATTGAAAATTTGGTTGGGTCTTCATTGTCTTTTGTTATTGCTGAAACTTTTAAAAAAGCAGATAAGCCATATTTATTAATTTTTAATGAAAAAGAACAAGCGGCCTATTACTTAAATGATTTAGAACAATTGTTGGGTCAAGATAATGTGCTTTTTTATCCTGGGTCGTATCGTAGACCTTATCAAATAGAAGAAATAGACAATGCAAATGTTTTATTGCGTTCAGAGGTTTTAAACCGAATAAATTCTAGAAAAAAACCAGCCATTATTGTAACCTATGCCGCGGCTTTATTTGAAAAAGTGGTTACTAAGAAAGAACTTGAAAAAAGCACTTTAAAACTAGCTGTAGGCGAGCATTTATCGCTTGATGTTGTTAACAAAACACTTTTCGATTATCAATTTAACCGAGTAGATTTTGTAAGTGAACCTGGCGAATTTTCAGTTAGAGGAGGTATTATTGATGTTTTTTCTTTTTCTAATGAAGAACCCTATCGAATAGATTTTTTTGGCGATGAAATTGATAGTATTCGAACTTTCGATGTAGAAACACAACTTTCAGTTTCTAAGCTAAAAAAGGCAACCATTATGCCGAATGTGGAAAATAAAATGCAGCAAGAGTCTTTTGTTTTTACACAAGATAAAAATCGAGAAAACTTTTTAAACTATATTTCTTCTAAAACGGTTATTTTTATGAGAAATGTAGATGTTTTAACAGACATTTTAGATAAGTTATTTAACAAGGCTGAAGAAGCGTTTAGCAAATTATCATCCGAAATAAAACACGCAACACCTTCTTCGTTGTTTTGTAATGGAGAGCTTATTAAAAATCAGTTACAAAATTTTACATTAGCTTATCTTGATAACAAAAAATCTAGCAGCAAACAAAACCAAGAAATACAAGAGGAAAAACCTGTACAGTCTGTTATTTCGTATAATATAAAACCCCAACCCTCTTTTAATAAACAATTTGATTTATTAATAGACGATTTAAAAACACATTATCAAAACGGGTATAAAAATTATATTTTTTGTTCAAACGACCAACAAGCACAACGCTTTCACGATATATTTAATGATATTGCTGCTACAGTTTGTTACGAAACAATTGTTTTTCCTTTATACCAAGGGTTTATAGATTTAGACCAACAAATAGTTTGTTATACAGATCATCAAATATTTGAGCGATATTATAAATTTCGATTAAAAAACGGATACGCTAAAAAACAAGCCATTACTTTAAAAGAGCTTAACACCCTAAAAATTGGCGATTACGTTACACATATAGACCATGGGATTGGAAAATTTGGAGGGCTTCAAAAAATAGCTGTTGAAGGAAAAAAACAAGAGGCTATTAAATTAATATATGGCGATAGAGATATTTTATATGTAAGTATATACTCGTTACATAAAATTTCTAAGTATAATGATAAAGATGGTAAACCACCTAAAATATACAAATTAGGCTCAGGAGCTTGGAAAAAAATTAAACAAAAAACAAAAGCACGTGTAAAACAAATAGCTTTTGACTTAATTCAATTATATGCAAAAAGAAAGCTGCAAAAAGGGTTTTCATTTGCGCCAGATACTTATATGCAATATGAGTTAGAGGCTAGTTTTTTATACGAAGATACTCCCGATCAATCTACGGCCACGCAAGAGGTAAAAGCAGACATGGAAAAAGAACAACCCATGGATCGTTTGGTATGTGGCGATGTGGGGTTTGGTAAAACCGAGGTAGCCATTCGTGCCGCATTTAAAGCTGTTGAAAATGGTAAACAGGTTGCTGTTTTAGTGCCGACTACAATTTTGGCTTTTCAACACTTTAAAACCTTTACAGAGCGGTTAAAACAGTTTCCGGTAACGGTTGATTATCTAAATAGATTTAGAACCGCAAAAGAGCGAAAATTGGTTTTAGAAGGGTTAGATAACGGAACAGTCGATATTGTAATAGGCACGCATCAATTAACCAATAAAAACATTGCATTTAAAGATTTAGGCTTGTTAATTATTGATGAAGAACAAAAATTTGGCGTAGCTGTAAAAGATAAATTAAAAACGATAAAAGAAAGTGTAGATACTTTAACCTTAACCGCTACACCGATTCCAAGAACGTTACAATTTAGTTTAATGGCGGCTCGAGATTTATCAGTTATAAAAACCCCTCCGCCAAATCGTCATCCAATTGAAACAAATGTAATTCGTTTTTCTGAAGAAATTATTAGAGATGCTATTTCATACGAAATTTCTCGTGGCGGGCAAGTGTTTTTTATACATAACAGAATTGAAAATATAAAAGAGGTTGCTGGCTTGTTACAACGATTGCTTCCATCGGCAAAAATAGCAATTGGTCATGGACAAATGGAAGGTAAAAAGCTAGAAAAATTAATGCTTGCCTTTATGAATAATGAATTTGATGTGTTGGTTTCTACCACGATTGTAGAAAGTGGATTAGATGTGCCTAATGCAAATACTATTTTTGTAAACCATGCTAATAATTTTGGCTTGTCTGATTTACATCAAATACGCGGGCGGGTAGGACGCTCTAATAAAAAAGCTTTTTGCTATTTTATTACCCCTCCTTACCATATGATGACAGAAGATGCTCGAAAACGCATACAGGCTTTAGAGTTGTTTTCAGATTTAGGTAGTGGATTAAACATTGCGATGAAAGATTTAGAAATTAGAGGAGCTGGAGATTTATTAGGAGGTGAACAAAGTGGATTTATTAATGATATGGGGTTTGAAACGTATCAAAAAATATTACAAGAAACCATTGAAGAATTAAAAGAAAACGAGTTTAAAGAGCTGTATAATACCAATCAAAAATCGACTACTAAAGTATATGTAAAAGATGTTCAAATTGATACTGATTTTGAAATTCTTTTTCCAGATCAGTATGTGTCTTCAATAACCGAAAGGTTGCGATTGTATAGTAAATTAGCCGATTTAAATACAGAAGAAGAACTTGTTACGTATAAAAATGAGCTTATTGATAGGTTTGGAGATTTGCCCATTCAAGTTACAGATCTTTTAAACAGTGTACGTATAAAATGGTTAGCAAAAAAGTTTGGTTTAGAAAAAGTGGTTTTAAAACGAAAACGAATGATTGGTTATTTTATCGCTGACCAACAAAGTGATTTTTATCAGACAAATGCGTTTTCTAATGTACTACAATTTGTACAACAGCACCCCAAAACATGTGTGTTAAAAGAAAAGCAAACTAAAAAAGGATTGCGATTATTAATAACATTTATAAAAATAGATTCGGTAGAAACGGCTTTACAAACCTTGCAAAGTATATAAATAGACCGTCTTTTTTCGATTTATTATTTAAAAAGCAGTCTATAACTAACTAAAGTACTTTTGTAAAAGTTACCCGTTAGGCAAGTTTTTTGGTGTTTACGGTTTCGTAATTTCGTTTTACAAAATCTAGTGCTGTAGCTACAATTTCACCCATATTTTGGCATCTTTTAAATTCAACATCACGAGTAAAATCGTAAATTTGATGTTTTAAAAGCGTTATGTTTTCTGGTATTGATAATGTGTCGTTTTTCATACAGTCGATAAGCTCTGTAATTCTGTCTAAAGAACTTAAAATACGTTTTGCTACAATAGATCGTTCTTCTAATTTATACTGCTCTATAGAGCTTTTTTGTAGTTTTTTACCTACCAAAGATACCATTGGGTTATTTTCTTTAAAAAACTGAGGATAATACACTTTAAATTTTCCTTCGTAAGATTGTTGATCAAAATCAATAGCTCTAATTTTATACACAACATGGTCAAAATCGTGTACAGGAACAATTACATAATTATACGAGCGCATATCGCCTAATAAACGAATCATACATCGCTCGTTAAATTTTACAAATTCTTTAGCTATTTGCGATTTTTCTGATTCGTTGCAATCGTGTAATTTTTCTTTGATAAAAACATCTCCGGGTATGCCTGCAATATGCTCTTCAATTAAGGTGTCTTTATATACTAAAAAGTTAAGGTTATAAGGCGATAAAATGTGTTCTAGTTCTAGACCATATATACGAGAAGCATCGGTTTTTTTAATGTAAAAGTAGGTGTAGTTGTCATTTAAAACATTACGAACTTTTATTCGAAATGGTTTTGAATTGCCAAAGGTACAGTAGTCAATAGCATCGATACTTAAAAAAGGAATGGATTCTTCATTTCCGTCAGAATGTAAAATGGTATAAACTTTTTTTAAGCATAGGTCAATATCAGCACGGTCGTATTCAGAATAATAGGTTCGTATCCAAAGTGTGTCTTTATCGTTTTTATCATACACTACAACAGACCCTTGAAAGCGAAGTAAGTCTTCGTAAAAAATAGGAATTTTTATATTTCGGCTATATTCGATTAAATAATCATTTAACTGCGCACTAACAGGAAACGCAGGTTTTTTTTTCGACATTAATTTTTCTTCAGAAGACATGGTGAGTTGTAATGTTTTAATCAAAAATAAGAATTATAATTATACAATTTCAAATTGTTTTCCTGGAAGCGGTTTTACCACCCCTTTTAATTCCATTTCTAATAAAACAGCAGATAGTTGATAACTGGGTATGTTACAATGCAATGCTATAACATCGTGTAATTGTTTGCCCTGCTGTTGTAAAAAAGAATATATTTTTTGTTCGGTAGAATTTAGGTTTATTGTTAATTTTTGTTGTTTAGCTATTGTTTTTTTTGTGATATCCCAATTTAACATATTTACCAAATCGTTAGCAGAGGTTAATAAATGGGCTTGATTGTTTTTTATTAAGTTATTGCAACCTTTGCTATAAAGATCTGTACTTCTTCCTGCAAGAGCAAATACTTCTCGGTTATATGAGTTTGCGATATCGGCAGTAACTAAGGCCCCTCCTTTTTCTCCACTTTCAATAATTATAGTAGCTTGTGAAATGCCTGCTACAATTCTATTTCGTTTTAAAAAATTTTCTCTCAAAGGGGCTTCATTATACCAAAACTCGGTAATAAATCCGCCGTTTTTATTAATTTGATGTACGTATTTTTTATGTACTTTAGGGTAAATATGTTCAAAACCATGTGCTAAAACGGCAACAGTTTGTAAGTTGTTTTCTAGAGCTGCTTTATGGGCACAAATATCAATGCCATAGGCAAAACCACTTACAATAATAGGATTATGGGGTTTTAAATTATGCACAAATTCATTGCAAAAATCTCGTCCGTATGGGGTGCTATTTCTTGTGCCTACAATTGAGATAATTTTTGAGTTTGTAAAATCAATAGCACCATCTTTAAAAAATAAAATAGGCGCATCGATACAATGTTTTAAATTAGCAGGATAATCTTCAGAAAAAAAATAAGAATATTTAATGTTTTGTTGCGTAATATAGTTGAGTTCTTGTTCGGCTAAATCAATGTTTTTAGTATTTAAAAGATGTTTTATCGTGTGGGTGCCTATACCATTAATTTTTTCTAAAACGGTAGGTTTTTCTTTAAATATTTGTGCTGCGCTACCAATTGCGGTAATTAATTTTTTAGCAATAACATCTCCAATGGTCTTAGATTTTTGTAACCGTAGTACAGCAAGCAGTTCTTCCTTTTGCACGATAAAGAAATTAAATTTAAAAATAGAACATCAAGATATATCTTTATTTTTTAAAAAAAATATTTGCAAAGTTAAAAATCCGTTATATATTTGCACTCGCTAATTAATTTTTTAGTTAGATTCCTCCTTAGCTCAGTTGGTTAGAGCATCTGACTGTTAATCAGAGGGTCCTTGGTTCGAGCCCAAGAGGGGGAGCAAATTTGAAAAAAGACTTCATAGAAATATGAAGTCTTTTTTTATGGTTAAAATAGTATTTTATTGACCCTTATTTTTTTGTGTCAAATACCCTTGAAAAAGTTTATCGAGTTGTTTTTTTATCACATTGGGGTCGTCTGGTGATTTTTCGACGGGCAATGTGTTTTTATAAAATGTGATTTCATTTTTTTCTGAATCAACAATTATTGAGTATAGCGAAAGATTTGATTTTATAGGAATTGGTGCAAACAATCCTAAAGTTAACACTCCAACAGCTACTGCTTTAGCACTTTGCCCTGTATAATTGCCTTTTCTTCTACCAAACCCAGTAGCAACAATTCCTAGAGCAAACCTTTGATTTTTTGATTCAAGCACTGAATCAATTACGGGAGTTAATTTTATTCCTTTCAACTTTCTTTTTTGAATAGCTGTTTGAATTAATGAAGATAATTCATTTTCAATTTTTTTATTTACTAATGCGTCGTTAATATTAAGTTTCTTTTTTATTTTGTATAAGTTTTTATTGAATGTAATTATAGAATCTAATTTGTTTTTTGTTTCTATTGATAAGCTATCATTTAATTGAGCTTTGTTTCCTTTTTTTATCAATTGAATATACGAGTAAGGTTCAAAATAGTCTAAATTTGAGACGTCACTAATTGATGTTTCTGAACTTAAATACTTATTGCCTGTGGCACAATTTTGAAATAACAATACAACAAATAGTATCAAGATTGTTTTTAGTATAAATCTTTTCATAAATTATTTTTTATTTAAACCCAAAAGCAAGTCCTAGAGAGAAAGCGTCAAAATCAGACATGTGATATTCAGCATTTAATCTAAAAAAACCTAATTTTAATTTAGCGCCTAAAGTTCCTCTTATAGCAGATACTTCACTTGAAACGGAAAAAGGGTCTTTAATAGTTTCAGAAGTTAAGACTCCGTTAGAAACGCGATAAGTACCTAATAAATCAGATCCTGATTTTCCGCTAATGTAACCAATACCACCATAGAAATTTATAACGGGTAATTTTGTTGAAGCAATTAATTGAACCAACCATGTATTTGTATTGTTTTTTAAATGTTGATTTTCGCCACTAATTCCTGAAGATTTTGTTAAATCGTAACTAGCATCTAAATGCGTATAGGCTACTAAACCAGCAATAGAAATGGGTAATAGTTTATCGACTGGCAACCATTTGGTAATTTCAACCTGTAATCCCGCACCATACATACCTATAGAAACCTCATCGGTTTTAATTTTAGGAACAAAGCGGGCTTTTAATTCAATGCCTTTGCTAACACCTACCCCTCCTTGAATAAATGCAGTAGGTAATAAATTACCGCTACTTGAACCAATTCCAGAAGGTAATGTAATTTGTTCGGTTTGTTTACCAAAAATAGGGTCGTCGTAGGTAATTTCTACGAGTATGTCTGGGTCATTTTTTCCTAAGGCAGTGGCAACCATTTGTGAATCGGAACCTTCTACAAACTTTACATTATTGTAATCGTTAGTATTTAGCAAAAATTGTTTCTTTTTGTTGTTTATTATCGAGGCATTGGCAACAATAGAAACTTCAAAACCGCCTAAGGGTTTTACTTCGGCAGTGTTAAACCAGTTGGCATTTATGCTATGCATTAATCCATTTGTTCCTGGTTTTAAATAATCGTTGGTGAAACGTTGGGCATCTTTTACACCAGCGGCTAAAAGTGCATCTACATCATTTTGAGCTTGTAATGAAATTGCTGAAATACAGCATATTATAAATAAAATTAATTTTTTCACGGAAATAAATTTAAGTTAATATTTTAATTAATTGATTTTAAAACTTTATTCTTACACTTAGGTTTGGGGTTAAGCCAAGTGATTTATTGTCTATTTGAACAGTAGTATTAGTATCTTCTGAGTTTACTTTATAATATCGATTAATTGTGTTTCTTTTATTTAAAACATTTAACACTCCCGCTCTAACCATTCCTTTAACAGATTTTGTAACGTTAAAATTATAATTTAAAGAGGTGTCTAAACGAATAAAGTTAGCTAAACGTTCATTGTTTGGGGTGTCGTAATTTACTTTGATGGTGGTGCCGTCTTTTACAGTTTCGTTGCCTTTAACAGGTCGAGTATACGGTTGCCCAGATCGCCAAATACCGCCAAAAGAAACTTTTACATTATCGGCAATATTATAATTAAAGGCTAAAGAGACCGAATGTCGTATATCTACATTGTTTGGAAATATAGAAGGAGTAAAGCTTTTAAAGGTATAATTGTTAGTGCTGTAGGTATAACTTAACCAACCACTATAATTGGTTGCTGTTTTATTTAGTAATAATTCCGTTCCTTTAGCCGTATAATCTCCAATGGCTGCGGTATATTGAAAGTTGTTGTAAAACCCTTGATTAGAGGTTGTTATACCATTAACTAATTTGTAAAAAGGAGTTACGGTTATTAGCCAATTATTTTGATTGTATGCTACACCGAAAGAAATTTGTTTGCTTTTAGAAATGGGAATGTCTTTGTTATTTGCCAAAACCCAACGTCTGTTTTCAACACCTAAAAAGTTGTTTTCAAAATCAATCTTTTGATTAGCCGATTGGTTTTTAAATTCGCCTTGTATATTTACTGAAAATTGATTAGATATTTTTTGTCTAAACGATAAACGAGGTTCAATAATAAAAGTATTAAACTTTTGAAAATAATTACCACGAACACCTAACCGTATATAAGTATTGAATTTATGGTACTCGATTTCGCTAAAAATGGCGTGATTTAACAGTACATCTTTTTTTCTTTTTTCATACGATGGCGAGTTAACAATAGTTTTATTTAAGATACCTGTTTCATTAAATTCGTACCCATTTAAAAGATTTATAGTTGGGTTAACTTTATATTTTGCGGTTAATTTAATACCCGTTTCTAATACTTCATTACCTTGTTTAAGTTCTTGATCGGTTTCAATTTTATAATTAGTAGCATCTACTGTATAATGCGAATAAAAAGTGTTTACCGAGGTTGTTAATTTTTTATTCCAAACAGCATTCCAATTGGCACCTAAACCAAGGTTTTTTTGTTGTAAATTGTTTGTTTTAGATTCTGTAATACCTTCTTTATTTTGTTTTGTTTGGGTGTATTCTAGATGATTATTTATACCAATTACAGTAGCTCTGAATTTATGATTTTTATTTAGGTTATAAAGTAATTTGGCAGTGTAATCGTAAAACAAAAATTTTGATGATTTAATACTTTCGGTAATATCTTTATTGTCAGAGGTAAGTTCGCTATCTTGAAAACTGCGCTCGAAGTAACGGTTATATGTTGGGGTATCAAACAAATCGGTAAAAGAACGTCTTCCAGAAATATGTAATGCAAGCTTTTTATTTAAAGGAATTTCTAAAAAACCATTGGCAGAAATTAAATTGGCAACAGCGCCTCCTGAAATTTTTTTGTTTATTTTATTTTTGGTGCTCATGTTAATCGTACTTGAAACGCCATCACTAAACTCACTAGATGTACCATTTTTAGTTACAATAACTTTGTCTGTTAAATAAGGGTTGTATGCAGAAATTAAACCAAAAAAATGACCAGAATGGTACATTTTAATTCCATCCCAAAGCATTAAATTTTGATCATTTGTTCCGCCTCTTACATTAATGTTGGCAACACTTTCGTTAACACTTTCAATACCGGGTAATGCTTGTATAGATTGTAATATATCAGGCTGGGTAAGCCCCGGTAAAATACCAAACTCTTCAGTATTTAATGTTGTACTTCCATCAATTCGTTTTTGTAAGCCAGTAGTTAAATATTTTGTTATTAAAATTGTATTAAGTTCTTCGGTTTGTTCGGTCATTTCTACCGTTTTACATAAGCCTTCACGAGCTTTAAAATAACGAGCTTTAAATTGTTCAGGCTTGTATCCTAAAAACGAAATGGTTACCCGTTTGTTTGCGGGCACATTTGATAGTTTAAATTTACCTTGATTATCGGTAACCGTGCCTTGTATTGAATTGGCTATTACAATTGAAGCATTTACTAAAGGCTCTTTATTTTTATAATCAATTAAAACACCACAAATAGTAATTGTTTTGTTTAGGGTAGAAATGGTAATGTAGCGACTATTAAGAAATGTAAATTGTAAGGCGGTTGTGTTGTTTAAAGTTGCTATAATTTGTTTAAGAGATGCAGATTGGTCTATAGAGTTTACCCATACATTTTTTACATCTTCTACGGCATAAGAAAATTTAACTTCAAATTTTGCTTCAAGCTCTGTTATAACTTGGGTTAAGGGCGTTTTATCTTTAGATTGAAAACCAAAAGAATAACAATAACACAATAGGCTAATCAATAAAAAATAATTAGTTCGAGCCATAGTTGTAAAACGTTACGCTTTTTCCTTTTATTTTATAACTTAACTTTAAAGGAATGGTTACCGATTCTAACGCCATATTTTTATTTGCATGGGTAAATGCTCCTGAAAACAACTGTTCGGTATCTACTTTAGAGGCATCAATTTTAATATCGTATTGAATTTCAAGTTCGTTTATAACTTGCCATAAGGGCACGTTGTTGAAACTCGATTCGTTAAACAACCACGACGGATTTTTTGCTTTAAAGCTGGTAACAACTCCGTCTTTATTATTTATCATTCTAAATAATTTACCAGGAGTTAACACCTCTTTTTGGTCTTTATAGGTAACTTGAACACGACCTTTATAACACTGTACTTCAAAATAATTATTTCGTTGTTTTACATTAAATTGTGTTCCTAAAACTTGAATATTTCCTGCAGGGGTATGTACCGTAAATTTTTTCCCTTTAGTAACCTTAAAAAAGGCCTCTCCAGCAAGGTTTAAATTTCGACTTTTATTCCACTTCTTTTTGTTATAGGTTAACTCTGACTCGGCATTTAAAATAACTTCAGAATTATCAGGCAGGGTAAGCGTTTGGTTTTGTGCTATATGCGTGGTATATGATTGGGTATTGTTAAAAAATAACCAATATGCTGAGGTTAATAAAATAGCCACTACTGCAGCAACTTTTAAAATAGCTTTGTAGCGTAACGAAATAACTTTTGTAGGTTGCTTTTTTAAAGACTGTTTTTTAAAGTTTTCTAGTGCTTGTTCGGCATTAATTTTAGGAACATTTATTTGTTTAGAATAAAAATGTAGTTTTTCTAAAGTAGAAAAATCTTCTGTCGGATATCGTTTTTTTATCTCTGACAAAGATAGCTCTCCTTCAAACCATTTTAATATGTCGTGTTCTTTATTCATTACAAAATTCCTCTGTTATTTATTAGACACTTTATAAGGTGTTTACCCTACAAAAAAAATTAAATTTTTATTTCTGTTATTTTTTCGCGTAAAATTTTTAATGCTGCTGACATTCGTTTTTCTACTGTTTTTTGCGAAACATTAAGTATTTCGGCAATTTCTCTATATTTTTTGTCTTCTATTCTATTTAATAAAAAAACCTCGCGTTGTTCGGGAGTTAAATCTTTAATAACAAATAATAATTTTTGTTTAAATTCTTCTTCTTCTAATAAATATTCTGGGTCTAAATTTGTTTTATCAATATAAGGAGATTCTTTAGCGTAACTTAAAATAACCTTTTCATGACGAATGGTATTTAAAAACAAATTTGTGATGGTAGTAAATAAATATGTTTTTGCTTTTTTATAATCTATTTTAGCACAGTTTTCCCATATTTTTTTAAAAGCCTCTTGTACATAATCTAATGATGCTTCTTGATTACCACATTTATAAAAAGCAAAATTACTGGCAGACTGTATGTGCTCTAAATAAAAAGAATTAAAATAAGATTCTTCACAAAGTTTATTCATAAATTTTTGAATATATAACTATGCAACAAAAATAGAATAAAAAATATTATTTTTAAACCACTGTAAATGAGTAAGGTAATTAAAATTTTAAAAAAAGTTGTTTTTTTTTGTAGGGTAAACTTAATCGTGAGAGTCTTATATGCAGAAAGGCGAAAAAAACCGCTTATAAAAAATAACAGATTATAATTTAAAAATGAAAATTATGAAAACTTTAAAACTTATAACTACAATTTTAGTTGTTTCGTTATTAACCCTAACTTCTTGTCAAAAAGAAGAGAATATTGAAAATGGACAAAATCCAAATTCAAAAAATTCAGAAACTGCTGAAAATTTAAAACGCACATCAATGTATGATGGTAGTTTTGATGACTTTTTAGACGGAATTTCTTGTTCATCTATTTTATTACCCGTAACAGCAACAGTTAATGGAACAGATATTAACATAATTACTAAAGCTGATTACCAAGCTGTTTTAGATGTTTTAGCAAAATATACAGATGATGATGACACGATTCAACTTCACTTTCCGCTTACCGTTAAATTAAGTGATTATACAGAAGTTAAGGTTGCTAATCAAGCTGAATATGACACTTTGGTTGAGGCTTGTGAAAAAGGTGAATCAGAAGCAGATGACGCTGTAAGCTGTTTTAATATCGATTTTCCAATCACTATTTTAACCTTTGACTTAAGTCAACAACAAACGGGTAGTGTTTCGATTAAATCAAAAGAAGATTTATATGCTTACATTACTAATTTTGGTAACGATCAATTATTTGCTGTTAAATACCCAATAAGTGCTACAGCAAACGGAGAAAGTGCTTCTAAAATAGAAATTACGAGTGATGCAGATTTACAAGAACAAATAGCGCAGTGTACAGAAGATGAAGACACAAAAGATCAAGCAGAAGAAAATGCGAACGAAGTAACAAACATTTTGGTAGAGGGAACTTTTAAAGTAAAATCATTTGTTAAAGCAGGGGTAGAAACGGCGAACGATTTTGCTAACTATACGGTAGATTTTGCTAATGATTTAACAATTACAGCAAAAAACACAGTAGATACTACAATTGATGATGTTAAGGGTGTGTTTGCAGTAACCTCAGAATATGAAGTGTTTGTTAACTTAACTTTTTCTGGAAATGCTAAATTTGAATTATTAAATAACAATTGGCAAATAACCAGTTATTCTAAAAATACAATATATTTACAAAGTAAAACAGATGCAGCAACAAAGCTAGTTTTAACTCAGATATAATATAATTTGGAACACTCTTTGATGCAAACAAACAGCTGTTGTAAAAAGGCAGCTGTTTGTAAATAGAATTAAAGTGGTTTAAAACAAGTATAACTTAAGTTTAAATTCTCGTGAAACATATTAAAATCATAATAGCTTTTTTGTTAGTTGTGTTATTTGGGTCATGTACTCAAGATCAACAAATTATAATAAACCAAAACCCAACCAACTTTGCTAATAGACAAACAACAGGGGCTGCAGCAAATGATTTGTTATCAGATAACACCTATACTAGTATGGTTGTTGAATTGGTTTATGTTGATGGCTTTGAACCATCTAAAGAAGCTGTTGATAATTTCATTTCATTTATTAAAGAAAGAACCTATAAACCAGAAGGAATTATTCTTAAAAAGAGGGCTATTTCGTCTCCAGGAAAAACAGTGTATACTATTAATGAGATAGCCGAAATAGAAAAAAAACAAAGAAGATATTATAACACAGATAATCAAATTGCTCTTTGGGTTTATTTTTCTGATGGTAAATCTGATAAAGATTCAGAAAGCGATAATACTGCGGTATTAGGTACCGCGTATTGGAGTACGTCTTTTGTAGTTTTTGAAAAAACGGTACAAGGTTTTAGTGATAGTTCTTTTGAGCCTAAAAGGGCGGTATTAGAAACTACAGTTATTAACCATGAATTTGGGCATCTTTTAGGCCTTACTAACCTAGGAACAACCATGCACCAAAATCATGAAGATACAGATCATCCAAAGCATTGTAATAATAAAGATTGTTTAATGTATTGGGCTTCAGAATCGGGGGCTAATATTTCAAATTTAGTAGGAATGGGTAGTGCCCCTAATTTAGATGCAAATTGTATTGCCGATTTAAAGGCTAATGGTGGAAAATAAATAGTAAATAATAATTAAAATAAATAAAAAAAAATGAAAACAATATTTCTTTCAGTATTACTATCTCTAAGTATTATTTCTAGTTTTTATGCTCAAGAAAAAAATACGTCTAAATCAGATAATCTTAAAACAGAAAAATCGAATGTAGGGGTAAAAGTAGGGTATAATTTATCAGCCGTAAGTTTTGATGGAGATGCCGAAACAGACCAAAGAAACGGATTTCATGCAGGGTTTTATGGCGAGTCTTTTTTTACAGAAAGTGTTGCGTTACAAATAGAATTATTATACTCACAACAAGGCTATCAATTGCATGATGACGGAGGTACATATACCCAAAAATTAGATTATATTAATATGCCTTTGGTTTTTAAAATGTACCCTAGTGAAAATTTCTTTTTAGAAGTTGGCCCTCAAGTTGGGTTGGTGGTTTCTCATAAAGAAGAATATGATAGCAATTTTAACCTTTTTGACACATCAAGAGAATTTAACCCTCAAAAATTTGATTGGGGACTTGACCTTGGTGCAGGATTTAAAACAAATTCGGGAGTTAGTATTGGGGCTCGTTATCATTTAGGTTTTGGCGATATTTATGATGAAAACAGCCCTAAAAATAGAGTTTGGCAATTCTATTTAGGTTTTGATTTATAGAAGAAGAAAATAAAGGAAAATAAAAAAGTAAAGAGAAGAAGTATTTAAGAAGCTGTTTGAAAAAAATGTTTTTCAAGCAGCTTCTCTTTTTATCCAGGTTCTTTTTCAGAACCAATTTCAATTCTAAGCAATCCTTTAAAAGCATCTTGTAAGGTATTTCCTTCGTATAAAACCTTATAAACCTCTTCAGTTATAGGCATTTCTACACCATAATCTTTGGCTAATTCTACTACAACTTTGGTTGTTTTTACGCCTTCGGCAACTTCATCCATTTCTTCAACAATGTCGTCTAATTTTCTTCCTTTTCCAAGTTGAAAACCTACATAGTGGTTTCTACTTTTTGTACTAGAGCAAGTGGCAACCAAATCGCCCATACCAGCTAACCCAGCAAAAGTTCTACGTTTACCGCCCATAGCAACGCCTAATCGAGTTAATTCTGCCAAACCACGAGTAATTAATGCAGCACGGGTATTGTCTCCTGCATTTGCGCCGTCGCCCATACCTGTTGCTATTGCCATAACATTTTTTAATGCGCCACCTAGCTCACAGCCAATAACATCGGTATTGGTATAAACCCTAAACAAGCCCGAACTAAAAATAGTTTGTAGCTTTTCGGCAATTGTATCATCAACCATAGCAATTACAGCAGCAGCAGCTTTACCGGAATGAATTTCTTTAGCTAAATTTGGACCGGTTAAAACACCTGCAGGATGTCCAGGTAATTCTTGCTCAATTACTTCGGTCATTCGCATTTTAGTTCCCATTTCTAATCCTTTGGCTAAACTTACAATAGGTATCCAAGGGCGAATATGGGGTTTTACTTCTTTTAATACCTCTCTAAAGTTTTGGGCGGGAATACCCATAACAACAACATCTGAATTTTCTACCGTTTCTTTAATTGAATTCGATGCTTTTAAAGAACGGGTTAATTTGGTGTTGGGTAAGTATTGTTGGTTCGTATGGTGTTCGTTAATTTCAATGGCGGTTTTTAGACTACGCGCCCATAAAATGGTATCGGTATTTTTTGCAATTATAGAGGCAACAGTAGTTCCCCACGAACCACCGCCTATTACACCTACTTTAAGTTTCATATGAATACACTATTTTTTTAAAATTTATGGTTTTAAAAAAGAATTTTAATCAGATTCACCGCAAGGTAAGTAATTTTTAAAACTTTAAATAATATGATTTGGGTTAACAAACTTGTTCGCCGTTTTTTGCCTGTTTTTGAGGCTCTACAAAAGCTAAACTTTCTTGGGTATTGTTAACCATTAAAATCATTCCTTTGCTTTCTACGCCTTTTATTTTTTTAGGAGCTAAATTGCATAATACTGTTACTTGTTGCCCAATTATTTCTTCAGGAGTGTAACTTTCGGCAATTCCTGAAACAATGGTTCTAACATCAATTCCCACATCGACTTTTAGTTGTAAAAGTTTTTTGGTTTTAGCTATTTTTTGAGCTTCTAAAATGGTGCCTATGCGAATATCAAGTTTTGTAAAATCTTCAAAATCAATAGTCTTTTTTTGAGGCTCTAATACATTTAACGCTTCTTTATTTGCCAATTTAGTAGCTTCTAATTTAGCTAATTGCTCGTCAATAGCTTTGTCTTCTATTTTACTAAATAACAACTCTGCTTTATTAATTTGATGGCTTACAGGCAGCAAAACTTTTTTTGTTGATACATCAAGCCAAGATAACGGATTATCTAAATTTAAATTTGATTTTAATTTGGTAGCTGTAAAAGGTAAAAAGGGTTCGCATAAAACAGATAATGCCGTGGCAATTTGCAATGAAACATACATAATCGTTTTTACGCGCTCTTCATCAACTTTAATAACTTTCCAAGGCTCTTCATCGGCAAGATATTTATTGCCTAAACGTGCTAAATTCATAAGCTCTTGTAAGGCTTCTCTAAAACGATAGCGGTTAATAGATTTTGCAATTATATCTGGAAATTCTTTTAGTTGATTTAAAACATCTTGATCTGTTTGAGAAAAATCATGAGGTTTGGGCACACAACCACCATAATATTTGTTTGTTAAAACAACAACCCTATTTATAAAATTACCAAAAATGGCAACGAGTTCATTATTATTTCTTGCCTGAAAATCTTTCCAAGTAAAGTCGTTATCTTTTGTTTCGGGTGCGTTAGCAGTAAGGGTATAACGCAATACATCTTGCTGGTTTGGAAATTCTTCTAAATATTCGTGTAACCAAACAGCCCAATTTTTAGAGGTTGATAATTTTTTTCCTTCTAAATTTAAAAATTCGTTTGCAGGTACGTTATCGGGCAAAATAAAATCGCCATACGCTTTTAGCATACTAGGAAAAATAATACAGTGAAAGACAATATTATCTTTTCCTATAAAATGCACTAATTTTGTGTTTTCATCTTTCCAATACGGTTCCCAATCTTTTCCTTCTCTAGCAGCCCATTCTTTGGTCGATGAAATATAACCTATAGGCGCATCAAACCATACGTAAAGTACTTTGCCTTTAGCATCTTTCAGTGGCACAGGAATTCCCCAATCTAAATCACGAGTTACAGCTCTAGGTCGTAAGCCATCATCAATCCAAGATTTTACTTGTCCATATACATTTGGCTTCCAATCATTTTTATGTCCTTTTAAAATCCATTCTTTTAAAAAACCTTCGTAATTTTCTAGTGGTAAAAACCAATGTTTTGTTTTTTTTAAGGTAGGGCTATTTCCTGTAATTGCCGATTTAGGATTAATTAAATCAGTAGCGTTATGGCTTGTGCCACAATTTTCACACTGATCACCATAACTTTCTTCGTAACCACATTTTGGGCAAGTACCTATTACAAAACGGTCGGCTAAGAATTGATGCGCTTTTTCATCATATAACTGTTCACTAACCTGTTCTATAAATTTGTTATTGTTATATAGTTTTAGAAAAAAATCAGAAGCTGTTTTGTAATGAATTTTTGCAGAAGTACGCGAATAATTATCAAACGAAATACCAAAATCTTGAAATGATTTTTTAATAATATTGTGGTATTTATTAATAATATCTTCGGGTGATACCCCTTCTTTTTTTGCTCGCATAGAAATGGCAACACCATGCTCGTCGCTTCCACAAATATAAGCAACATCGTTACCCGTTAAACGCAAAAAACGAGCGTAAATATCAGCAGGAACATAAACCCCAGCTAAATGCCCTATATGAATGGGTCCATTGGTATAGGGTAATGCAGCCGTAATTGTATATTTTTTAGTGGTACTCATTGCGTTTATACTTTTTGAAAGGCAAAAGTACAAAAAAGCAATTTTTTAAACTCAGTAAAAATAAATACATTTACCTAAAATATATTTTAAGATGTACTTATTTAAAAATCAAGTTTTTAATTTAAAAACTTTCAAGTATACCATACTCTTTTTTTTATTAGCAACATTATGTTTGCAAGCTCAAACAAAACCGATGAAATTAATTACGCCACCGTATTTACAAAAAGGAGATACTATTGCTATTGTTGCTCCTGCAGGGATTTTAAAAAACAAAAAACCAGTGATAGACAAGGCTAAAGAATTGGCAGAAAGTTGGGGTTTACATGTGGTGTATGGTAAAAATTTGTTTAGTCAAAATTACCATTTTGCTGGTACTGACGAGCAGCGAGCTCATGATTTTCAAGAGGCATTAGACAACCCAAACATAAAAGCGATATGGGCAGGTAGAGGAGGTTATGGCTCGGTTAGAATTTTAGATAAATTAGATTATTCAAAATTTTTAAAACACCCTAAGTGGATAATTGGTTATTCTGATATTACCGCATTTCACTGCCACATGAATACGTTACATGTAGAAACACTACATGCAATGATGGGAACGAGTATGGCGGCAGAACCTGAAAAAATTGTAGAAACAATTGCTTCTTTTAAAAAAGCATTATTTGGCGAAAATTTGTGCTATACAATACCGTCGTCGAAGTATAATAGAATGGGAAAAGCCAAAGGAGAGTTAGTTGGAGGTAACATAGCTCTTTTAGCTTCTATGTTAGGGTCTAGAAGTCAAATTTCTACGGATAGTAAAATTTTGTTTATTGAAGATGTAGGCGAATATAAATATAGTATCGATCGAATGTTATATAGCTTAAAACGCGCTGGATATTTTGATAACGTAAAAGGGATTATTGTGGGTGATATTTCTAGAATTAAGAAAAATTCTACGCCTTGGGGAAGCACTATTGAAGAGCTTATTTTAGCAATTGTTCCAAAAAATATTCCCGTTGTATTTCATTTCCCAGCAGGTCATGAAGATGATAATAGAGCGTTAATATTAGGGCGAAAAATTAAATTAAAAGTAGATAATAAAGAAGCCACAATTACCTTTAAACAAGAGTAATTTTGTAGTTCAAACTATTTTTAATAGTTACCTAGTAGTTAATGGTTAAAAAATATGGCACAGCATAACGATTTAGGTAAAAAAGGAGAACAATTGGCAATAGCATACCTACAAAAAAAGGGATATGTAATTGTTGAAAAAAACTATCGTTATTTAAAAGCCGAGGTTGATATTATTGCTAAAAAAGATGATATTTTGGCTGTAATTGAAGTAAAAACCCGTTCTACTAATTATTTTGGAAATCCGCAAGATTTTGTAAACAACAAGAAAATAAAATTATTGCTTACCGCAGTAGATAAGTATGTTGTTGAAAAAAAGTTAGACGTATCTGTTCGGTTTGATATTATTGCTATTATAAAGCAAATAGATAATTATAAAATTGAACATATCGAAGATGCTTTTTTGCATTTTTAATCTAAATTTACTCTTTTAAAGAGGTTAAAATAGCTTCTTTTAAGGGGCTAAAGTGCGATTTTTTAGATTGGTTATCTACGTACACAAACCTGCCATTTTTATCGATTACATAATATGAGGGGTATATTTGTTTTGCATTAAAAATTAGACTTGCCTCTATAGCAGAATAGGCAATTTTAAAATCGAATTTATGATTATATAAAAACTTTTTTATGACATCTTTTCTGTCTAAAGCGGGTGCTATAAACAAAATGTCATTTCTGTTTTTTAGTTCATTTACTAGTTTATTTAAAGTTGAAATATCAGAAACACAGGGCAAACACGAGGTAAACCAAAATTTAAGAACAACAACTTTATTTTTAATATCGTTTTGGGTTAGGGTTGTACCATCAACAAACCATAATTTAAAATTAGGCACTGAATCGCCAACTGTAATGGTTTTTTGTTGACTGTTCATAGCAAAAGAAAATGCTAAGAAACAAACCAAAATAAACAGTCGTTTCACACGAATAAATTTAAGTTAACCGCTTTTTTATTTTTTTTGCTTATCAACCGATTTATTTTCTTCAAAATACTTTTTAATATCTTTTAGCTCGTACGGTTTTGCAACAATTTTTTTATTAGCATCTAATATAAAGTACGATGGTGTTGCATATACGCGGTAGGTATCTGTTACCAATTTATTGTCCCATTTATTTTTTGCATTTATGCCAACTGCATGATGCCACCCGTGAAGGTTTTTGATAAATTCGTTCCACCCAAACTCATCTTTTTCAAGAGCATAAGCAACCACTTTTGTTTTGGGTTGCGTTTTCATAAACTTATAAAGCTCCGGAATTTCTTTTATACAGTGAGAGCAGCTCGTGCTCCAAAAAACTAATAGGTAATTTTCACCATCTTTTAAACTTGAAAGGCTTTTGGTTTTTCCGTTCTCTTTCCATGTAAAATCAGGTGCTACCCTGCCAATAGCCGCTTGTAGTTTACTTAGCGTTTTATTTCTAAAATCTGATTTTTGTAAATTAACGGGTAAACGAAGGTAGTATTTATTAAAAAGCATATCAACAATTTCTGCATTTTGCATTTTCGTAAATTGTGTAATTAAGTACTCTAGGGTTTCTTTTTTAAAAGTGTCGTCTGAAATTTTATTCATAACAGTATCAACCGAAGTTTTATATAACTTTTGTTGATATTGATAATCAGAAGAGTAGTTAAGTAAAAACACATAGTCGGTTATTCTATCAATTAAAAAAGAAGAATTATATAGTACACTATTGTTAAAATCAATATTGTCAAAAAATTTACTAACAACCGAGTTAAAATATTTTTGTGGGTTTGCTGTAATTTCAGGTGCATTATAGCGTTTAGAAGCTTTTACAAAATTGCTAACAAGCATTCCTTTAGATTTATCGGTATAAATTTTTTGTGCATCGACTAAGCTTTTATAAGCTTTCGTATATTCTTTTTTAGCGGCTACAATAGAAGAATCTTTTATGTAAATTAACTGTAAAGAATCGAGCTTTTTTTGGGTTAATGCTAAAGCTTGTTCGTATTCGTTATACAGCTTGTTTTCTTTTGATTTGGTATAGGTAATTGATTTTACAGGAAAATCAGGATTAAAAGTAAATTCAACATCTTCTTTGTTAAATAAAAAGTCAACAAATCCACTACCTTTTAATCGATACATTGCTCGATATTGACCCGCTTTTGCATCGGCAGGAAGTGTAAATTCAAAACTGCCAACAATTTGTTTTTTACCGTCAACATCAATAGTGTCATGTTTTGTGTTTGTGTTACCAATAAAACGTTGTACAGCACCTTCAATTTTATATAAAATTACCCAATCGTTTTTTTCGGGAGGGTTCATGATTCCCTTAATTGTATATTGAGCTTGAATAATTGATGTTGTTAATACAAATAAAACAAATAGTTTTTTCATTATATGTAATTTTATTAAACTTAATTTTAAATACTTTTTCAAGTTTTTTCAATTAAAAAAAGTAAGACAGTATTGCTTTTTCAATAAGTGTACCAAAAT
Organism: Tenacibaculum sp. UWU-22; assembly: GCF_041021355.1. Lineage (NCBI taxonomy): Bacteria > Pseudomonadati > Bacteroidota > Flavobacteriia > Flavobacteriales > Flavobacteriaceae > Tenacibaculum > Tenacibaculum sp. UWU-22. The sequence continues at coordinate 951,629 of NZ_JBFNGP010000001.1, forward strand.
TACTATTTCTTAATTAAATTAAAAGTATTACCGCTAATTTTATTACAAACATGTCTTTTTTAGACTATTGTTATGTATAGAAAACCTTGTTTAGGGGGTATTTAAACGAAAAAACAAACCGTTTATTTATTTTGCTTTATTCGGCTAATAAATTAAACACTCCTTTTTCTAAGAACTGTTTTTCTTTGTTAGGTACAGAATCTTTTATTTCAACAAAATGTTCAAAAGTATTTCCTAAAGTTACTTTTTCTTTTTTAAAAAAGTAACCTTCGTTTGTTTTTTCATTTAATTGTAATGCAAAGTTTTCTCCGTCTACTTCTGAAACGGCTGTTTCGGGCAAACAGTTTGCTTTTTTAGTATTTGTTTGTATTGTGGCGCCGATAAACATACCTGCTAAAAACTGTTGTTGCTCTTCGTTTTCAATATGAGCATGAACATCTACGGTTCTATTTTCGTTAATACTTTTACCTATTAAATGAATTTGTGCTTTATATTTTTTTGATGATAGTTCAGGAATGGTAAAGGTAATTTCTTGTCCTATTTTTAATTTTAGGGCATCTTTTTCAAAAACAGAAAGCTCTAAATGTAAGTGGCTATTGTTTATGATTTCTAAAATTTCATCAGAAGGAGAAATATGAGAACCTGTAACGGCTTTTATTTTAGTAATATTTCCAGAAATAGGAGCATAAACACCTATTATAGAGGTTATTGAGCTACTGTTTAACGTGTTTGTTGGAATATTAATTATTTGCAATTGTTTTTGCAAACTTACAAGGGTTGTTTGTGCTACATCAAAATCTATTTTTGCTTTTAAGTAATTTTTTTCTGATGTTATTTTTTCATCAAACAATGCTTTTTGTCGCTCAAATTCTGATTTTAAAAAGGCAACTTGTTGTTTGGTTTCTATGTATTGTTGTTGCATTGCTATAAACTCTTGATTTTCTATCGTTACTAAACGCTGACCTTTGGTAACGTTATCTCCTACCAATAGCGGAATGTTTTTTATAAACCCGCCCATTTTTGCAGTTACAACCACTTTATTTGCAGGTGGTACATCTATTTTTCCTACCACTTTAATTGTTGATGGAAAATCCTTTTTTTCTAGAGAAATTAATTTCATAGTATTTTTTTTCCATTGTTCTTTACTTATAAAAATTCTATTGTCGGTAACAGAATCTTTTTTGGTTGTTTTGGTTTCGTTCGATTTACATCCTATGATTATAAATAGGAAACTATATAGTAAATATTTCATTTTTTAATAAGTTAAATAGTTGATGTCTATTATGGTATTGTTATATGCCTCTGTGCTATTAACATAGGCTAATTTTAGTTGATAAGCATTTTCAACACTTTGTATGTATTGAAAAAAATCTATTTCTCCGTGTTTAAAACTTTCGTTTGCTGTTTTTAAAATTTCGTTTGCTAAGGGTAAACCTTCTTCTAAATAATACGCTAGAGAGGCTTTTTGTTCTTCTAATTTATTTTTTAGATTTATGTAGTATGTTTTTACTTGTTTTTTATAGTTTAAGGTTTCGTATTCGGCAATATCTTTTGCTATTTTCGATTGTTTTATTCTTGAGGTCTCCCCTCGAAAAAACAACGGAATTGTAATGCCTACTTGATATCCGTAAAATCGCTCATTGATATACGGGTTACTTCCTCTAAATACTTCTAGAGATAAATCGGGCAATAATTGTTGCTTTTCTTGAGATAGTTGTTTTTTTGCCAACTGTTCTTTTTCGTAAAATTCTTGAATTTCAGTAATTTCATTTAGGTTAATATTTTGTACCTGTAAAGGTTTAATAACCGCTTTTTGTAAAATAATTAAGCTGTCTTTTGTTTGAACTAAGGCTTGTATTTTTTCAAGAGCAATACGAGAGTCTACAGTTATTTTTCGATAATCGTTTTTTATTTGCTTTTGCTTAGCTTGAGCCGTTATTTTTTCTAAATAATTAGTTTCTCCTAGCTCAAAACGTCGTTTAGCTGCATATGAGAACGTATTATATAGGCTATCTAAACTTTTGTAAATAAGCTCTTTTGCTTTTGTATATTGATAAGTGTAATATGCATTAACAACTGATTTTGTTAATCTTTTTTTGGCAGTTTCATATTGATTGCTCTCGAGTTTATAGGCTGATTTTTGCACGTTTTTATTTGCTCTATAAACTGTTGGAAAGGCAAAGGTTTGTTGAATGCCAAAAATATTTAAAGGATGTTCTGCTGCAGTATTGGTTTCATCTTGACCATAGTATACCTCAGTTTTATCAAAAGTATAAGCTTCACCTATAGCCGTTTTTGCTTTTTTTACTTGTAATTGCTGAGCTTGTAACCCTTTATTATTTGTCAGAGCTAAATCGATTAAGTTTTGTAAATCTTGTGGTGTTTGTTGAGCTTGGGTTGCCGAAAGACTACCCAAAAGAATAACAATACTTAAAAGAGTACTTTTTTTCTTAATTTTTAATGGGTTCATTTTGTGAAAAATTGAATATAATACGGGTAACACAATTAATGTTAATAGGGTAGAGGTTACAAGCCCTCCAATAACAACTGTTGCTAATGGGCGTTGAACTTCAGCGCCTGCATTGGTTGAAATAGCCATTGGTAAAAAACCTAATGCCGCTGCTGCTGCTGTTAACAATACTGCCCTTAAACGATCTATAGTTCCTTGTTTTACTAATTCTTCAGTACTAGAAAAATTGCTTTGTTTTAATTCTTTAAAATGTTCAATCAATACAATTCCGTTTAGTACGGCTATTCCAAAAAGAGCAATAAATCCAACACCTGCCGATATGCTAAAAGGCAAATCACGTATCCATAATAATAATACACCTCCAATAGCGGCAAAAGGTATTGCTGAATAAATAATTAAGGCTTCTTTTACCGAGTTAAAGGCAAAATATAACATAATGAAGATTAAAATTAGCGCAATAGGAACAGCTATCATTAACCGTTTTGAGGCACTTTGTAAGTTTTCAAATTGCCCTCCGTAGGTAATTGAATATCCTGTTGGAAGTTTAATGTTTTTGTTTATTAATTGTTGAACATCATCTACTACCGATTGTAAATCTCTATTACGAACATTTATTCCTACGACCAACCTGCGTTTGGTATCGTCTCTAGAAATTTTAGCGGCTCCTTTTTGATAGCTAATGGTTGCTAATTCATCTAGCGGAACTTTACCTCCGTCGGGTACATCTATATATAATTGTTTTAAATCGCTAATATCTTTTCGATTAAGTTTATCAAGTCTAACGACTAGGTCGAAACGTTTTTCTCCTTCAAAAACATTTCCTACAGTTCTTCCTCCAAAAGCCATAGATACCATTTCGTTTACCTCTTTGATGTTTAAGCCATATCGTGCTATTTTTGCTCTGTTATAGGTTACATTCATTTGAGGTAGCCCTTCTATTTTTTCAACGGTAATGTCAGAAGCCCCTTCTACATTTTCAACTAATTTTTTTATCTCATTTCCTTTTTTGGCTAAAACAGATAAATCTTCTCCAAAAATTTTAATAGCAATATCGGCTCTTACACCTGTAATTAATTCATTAAAGCGCATTTCGATAGGTTGGGTAAATTCTACTTCCATTCCAGGTATTACAGCCAGCGCTTCTTTAAATTTATCCGCTAGCTCATCTTTACTTTGGGCAGAGGTCCATTCGCTTTTCGGACGTAAAGTTATTATTACATCACTCTCTTCCATGCTCATTGGGTCGGTTGGTACTTCTGCAGCTCCAATACGAGAAACAACTTGTTTAACTTCAGGGAAATTATCTTTTAAAATTTTTTCAATCTTAGTGGTTGTTTCAATGGTGTTACTTAATGTTGTTCCTGTTTTTAAAACAGGTTGAATTACAAAATCACCTTCATCTAATGTAGGCACAAACTCTCCTCCCATTTTTGTGTAAATAAACACAGAAAGTAATAACATTAAAAAAGCAATACTTAACACTGCTTTTTTTCGATGTAGAGCCCAATCAATTACTGGCGTATACCATTGGTTTAACTTTTTTATCAGCTTTACAGAAATATTTTTATCCGTAATGTTTGTTGGTTTTAAAAATATAGATGCCATTACCGGAACGTAGGTTAAACAAAGTAAAATGGCACCAATGAGTGCGAAACTAAACACCAAGGCCATTGGTTTAAACATTTTTCCTTCAACACCACTTAAAGACAAAATAGGAATAAATACGATGAGAATAATTAATTGACCAAATACCGCAGACCCCATCATTTTTGATGCGCCTTTATTACTAATCGTGTCTTTAGCCTCTTGTTGTTCTTTTTTGTTTAGTGTAATAAACGTATCTTTTTGTTGCGTAATTTTAAAGGTTATGTATTCAACAATTATTACAGCCCCGTCAATAATAATTCCAAAATCAATGGCACCTAAACTCATTAAATTAGCATCAATACCAAAAATATACATGAGCGATAAAGCAAATAACAGACATAGAGGAATTACCGAAGCGACAACCAATCCAGAACGGATGTTGCCGAGTAGTAATACCACTACAAAAATTACAATTAAACAACCTAATAATAAGTTTTCTGAAATGGTAAATGTGGTTTTGCCAATAAGTTCACTCCGCTCTAAAAAAGGATTTATAAAGACCCCTTCAGGTAATGTTTTTTCTATGCTTGCCACTCGTTTTTTTACGGCTTCAATAACATCTTTAGAGCTGGCATTTTTTAACATCATTACTTGCCCCAATACTTTTTCGCCTTCTCCATTAGCGGTAATAGCCCCAAATCGCGTTGCACTACCATAACCTACTTTTGCAATATCTTTAATGTAAATAGGCATGCCATTTTTATTAGCAACCACAATGTCTTCAATGTCTTCGAGGTTTTTAACCAACCCTTCACCTCGTATAAAATAAGATTGATTTATTTTTTCTATATATCCACCTCCTGCTACATTGTTGTTGTTTTCTAATGCGGTAAATACTTCTTTAGCAGAAATATTCATTGCATTTAATTTATGAGAGTTAATAGCAACTTCGTATTGTTTTAAATATCCGCCCCAAGTGTTTACTTCAACAACTCCAGGAATACCTGAAAGTTGTCTTTTTACAATCCAGTCTTGAATGGTTCGTAAATCAGTAGCGGTATATTTATTTTTGTATTCGGGTTTTACATCTAAAATATATTGATAAATTTCACCAAGACCTGTAGTAATTGGCCCCATTTCGGGGGTTCCAAAACCTTCGGGTATTTTTTCTGAGGCTGCTTTTATTTTTTCTGCGATAAGCTGTCTGGGCAAGTAGGTGCCTAAAGATTCTTCAAAAACAATGGTTACTACTGATAACCCAAATTTTGAGATAGATCTTATTTCTTTTACCCCAGGTAAATTTGCCATTTCTAGCTCTACAGGATAGGTAATAAATTGTTCTATATCTTGTGTTGAAAGATTTCGTGATGTGGTAATCACTTGTACCTGATTATTCGTTACATCGGGTACTGCTCCAATTGGAATTTGTGATAAAGAATAAACGCCAAATCCGATTAAAAAAACGGTAAATAAGAGGACTATAAATTTATTTTTTATAGAAAATTGTATAATTTTTGATAGCATAATTCATTTATTTAAGTATTACAGATTTCTTTGTTTTTCTACTTAAAAAAGTTGTTATTTTAATTTGTAACGGTTGTGAATTATATATATCTAGGAGGTTGAAATATACCTAATGTATCAGGTGAATTATAGCGTTTTTGGTAATGAAAAAAAGAATTTTTTTGTATAAAATTTATTGTTGAAGGTAAAAGTGAAGCTAAGTTATTAAAAGGAGCTTTGTAAAAAGGGACTAATTGATAATGAAATAGACATGGAAGTTTTTCATGCTCTTTTTTTTCTTCTTGATGCTTTTCTTGATGCTCTTTTTTTAACTTGCCATAATGTTTAGATAAAAAAGTAATAAAATTATCGCCATACATCTTCTTGTGGTACTGAGCATGCTTTACTAACTCATTTAAGTTTAAAATATCGTTATAGGTTATATCTAAACTTTGAACAAGTATTACAAAAGATAATATGATTGCTGAAATCTTCATTTAGCCTACAAATATAGCTTTTTTTAAAATAAAGAGTATGGTCATAAAACAAGATAGCTAAAGACATTTATGGGTTAAAAAAGTCGAGTGTTTCAAAATATGAAACAATAGCTTCTTTTATTAAAACCGATTGTTCTCCTGGTTTTAGATTGGGTAATTGGGTTTGTATTTTATAGTGAGGCCACCCGTCATTATCAAAAAAATCAAATTCATAATATCCATAAGGTTCTAAAAGCTTACAAATAGCAATATGCATTAAATTTATTTTCTCATCTTTTTTAAATTTTCGATGACCTTGACCTAATTCTTGTACACCAATCAAATAAATAATTCCATCGATAGTTAGTTTTTCTCCATCAGCAAACTGTTGCGACAATTTATCAACAACGAACTCCCATTTTTGTTTTAACTCAGCAGATTTATTCATTCTTAATTTTATAAATGACAAATATACAAATGAGTTTTTATATCTAATTGTTAATCTAAATTAAGAAAAATACGAGGCAAGCTTTCTACAAACGTTAAAATTAGCTAGGGTAAATTCATTACCTTTTCGTAAATTAGCACATGAAGGGTTACAATAGCATTTTGAGCTAAAAAATAATTTAAATCTCCCCCTTTTTGCTATGACTTATACTTAATTGTGGTGTTGACAATTCGCCAAAGACAAATGTTGGTTTGTATTGCTAACGTAGTATGTCAAGCAAATCGTTTACTATAAGACTATCAATTATTTATCATCACAACGAATATGGTAAAATTATTAAATAAATACAGAAAATTTCTCAAAAAGGAATCGGCAACAGGTATTTTGTTAGTTATGGCTACTCTTTTAGCTCTTATCGTTGCTAATACGTTTTTAAATAAGTATTATATTGAATTTATGAAATTTCCGTTTACCATTGGATTTCCAAATTTGAACCTGACATTTTCACTTCACCATTGGGTTAATGATGGTTTGATGGCTTTGTTCTTTCTTTTGGTAGGTTTAGAAATAAAAAGCGAACTACGTTTTGGTAGGTTAAAATCGTTTAGGTCAGCCATATTTCCTAGTGTATCCTCTCTTTTTGGGGCATTGTTTCCAGCAATTATTTATTTTGCCTTAAATTATAATACAAAATATATACACGGTTGGGCGATACCGATGTCTACAGATATTGCATTTGTTTTAGGTATTGTTGCGATTTTAGGGTCTAGAATTCCAACTTGGGTTAAGGTATTTGTTACTACAATTGCAGTAGTTGATGATCTTATTGCAATATTAGTTATCGCTTTTTTTTACACAGATACTATTACTTGGAGTGCTTTGGGTATTGCTGGTATATCGTTATTAATTCTATTAATTTTGAATTATAAAAATGTAAATAAACTAACACCTTATCTTGTAATTGGTTTCATTTTATGGTGGAGCATATTGGCATCAGGTATACACGCTACCATTGCAGGAGTTATTTTAGCATTTACAATACCGTTGCGCAGAACATGGTCAATAGCTAAAATTCAACGTTATGGTCGTAAAGGGTTAGAATATCTTGAAAAAAACGATGCTGATAATTCCGATAAGGTGAGTTATTTTCTTGAAAAAACATTACTTGAAATCGAATCTCCATTAAAACGATTAGAACGTAAGCTTCATGGGCCAGTTTACCATTTTATTATGCCGCTTTTTGCATTTGTAAATGCAGGGATTGTGTTTCAAAGTCAAATTATGAGTCAGATTTTTCATACCCCATTAACCTGGGGAATTATATTTGGAGTATTAATAGGGAAGCCCTTAGGTATTTTATTAGCAATATGGATTTTGACAACCTTTTTCTATAAAGATATGCCAAGGAGTAAATACCTTTGGAAGTTAATGTTGGGTATTGGGTTACTTTGCGGTATGGGTTTTACCATGTCGTTATTTGTTACAACGCTTTCTTTTACAGACACGATGATTATTGAAGAATCAAAAATTGCCATATTGTTAGCTTCTTTTATTTGTGGCGTTTTAGGATATTTCGTGTTGTTAAGTACTGCGAAAAGCCAAAAAGCAGCAACTTTAGAAGACTCATAAAGAAAGGGATTAACATTTTTTATATTATGGTTGCTATTGTGTTTTTATAAATGTTTTAGCTATATTTCAGCACTAGATAAATTTGACAGAATAAAATGAATACTTTTGATATTATAATTGCAGCTTTATTACTTTTTGGGTTTATACGAGGTTTAATGAAAGGGCTGTTTGTAGAAGTTGCTTCTTTAGCTGCTTTAATTGCAGGTGTTTTTGGCGCAATTCGGTTTTCGCATTTTGCTGGAAATTGGCTTAAAAACAGTGTTTCTTGGGACGAAAGGTATATTGCTTTGGCAGCTTTTGCTATTACTTTTGTAGTTATTTTGGTGGTAATTGTTGTTTTAGGAAAATTGTTTACCAAGTTAGCAAACTTTGCTTCATTAGGTATTTTAAATAAACTTCTTGGGGGTGTTTTTGGAGTTTTAAAAATCGGATTAATACTCAGTGTTATTTTTATTTTTTTTGGAAAAATGAATGACACGATTCCTTTTATTAAGCAAGAAACTTTAGAACAATCTGTTTTATATAAACCTGTAAAAGAAATAGCACCTATTATTTTTCCGTCAATATTAAAGAGAGAAGCCGAAAACACTTCAACAGAGCAAGCTGTTTAAGAGTTCGTAACAGATTACATTTTTAAGTAAAAATCTTTTGTTAAGGCTTTATACGCTTCTGTATAATTATGTCGAGATATTTCTATTGTTAAGGTTTCTTTTTTAATGGTATTTTTTTGAAAAGAAAAAGTGAGTAAACTACGTTTAATTTCTGAGTTTGGCGTTCCTTTTACGTGGCAAACCCGATTAACATATAAGTTGTTTTTAGCGGCAATAGCCACAAAATTTTCTTCTTCCTTTTTTGGAATAATAACTGAAAAAGTGCCGTTTTTAGCTAGTATTTTACAAACTCCAGTAATTAGATGGTCAAAAGATAGCGATGAGGTAAATCGAGCTTTATTTCTAGCCTGATTTTCGGTTTCAAAATTATCGGTATAAAAAGGCGGATTAGAAATAATTAAATCGTAGGTTTCATTTTCTTGTGCAAATTCATTGGCAAATGCTTCAAAAGAAGCATGATAGCAAAATAAACGATCGCCCCAGTCCGATTGTTCAAAATTTTCTACGGTTTGTTCATAAGCATTTTTATCAATTTCTACAGCATCAATAGTTGTTGCATTACTCCGTTGTGCAAGCATTAGGGCAATAATTCCTGTGCCCGATCCCACATCTAAAATAGTGTCTTGAGCATTGTTTATAGCACACCAGGCACCTAATAAAACAGCATCAGTGCCTACTTTCATAGCGGTTTTATCTTGATGTATGGTAAACGCTTTAAATTTAAAAGGATAAGACAACGTAAAAAAAATAGAAATTAATAAGGTTATTATGGCTTTTTTATGGTATTTCGAAGAGGCGAAAGGCATTTGAACCTTTGGCGCAGTTGCTATATAATGTGTTCTAGTTAGACGTTTCCTCTTCTTAGGATTTATAAATTTAAAAAATTAGCCTAAATATAATTCAATTAGCCCTTCAGGAACTTCTACTTCAACGGTTTTGTTAGCCCTGTCAACGGTATTGATAAAGTCATCAATTAATGGAATAAAAATTGTTTTTCCATCATTTTCAATTTCAAATAAAGGTTGTGCAGCTTTGTCATTAATATCAACAATAGAACCTACTGTACCGTAATTTTTATCAATTACAGTAAAGCCAATTACTTCATGATAATAAAATTTGTTACCCGTAAGTTTGGGTAATAAATTTAAAGGTAAATAAATACCAGAACCTAAAATGCTGTCAGCATCTTCTTCTGAAGATACATCTTGAAATTTTACCCGTAGCATAGTGTCTCTGCTAAGCGATGATTTTATAATAAAAAAAGGAATCAAGTTATTGCCTATGTCGACAAAAACTGATTCCATATTTTTATATAGCTCTGGCTCGTCGGTATCTAATTTAATTACCACCTCACCTTTAAAACTATGCTTTTTAACGATTTTGCCTAAATAAAAACAATCTTCTTTACGCATTATCGCTACGCTGTTTTATTCTTCGCTATCACCACTAGCTGTAGCAGCTACTTCTTCACTATCATTTTCTACAGCTGGTGCAGCAGCAGCTATTCTAGCTTCGTTTACCGCTTTTTCAGCTTCTAAAGCTTTTGCTTTTGCTTCGGCTTGTACTTTTGCTAAGTTTGCTTCTTTATTAGAAACTTTGCCAGCTTTTTCTTCTAACCAAGCTGTAAATTTAGCTTCAGCTTGTTCTTCGGTTAAAGCGCCTTTACGCACACCTCCAGCTAAATGATTTTTTAATAACGCACCTTTGTACGATAATATTGCTTTAGCGGTATCGGTAGGCTGTGCTCCATTTTGTAACCATTTTACCGAAGCATCTACATCGATATCAATAGTTGCAGGATTTGTGTTTGGGTTATAGGTACCTAGTTTTTCTAAAAAACGACCATCTCTTTTTGCGCGACTATCCGCAGCAACTACCCAATAAAAAGGTTTCCCTTTTTTACCATGTCTTTGTAATCTAATTTTTACAGGCATAATGTTAATTTTTAAGGTTCGCGACCTTGGTTATTAAAAATTTTATCATCTCGTGATAAAGTGGGCGCAAATCTACAAAATTATTTGTAACTAATTGTTTAATTTTCAATATTTTTAAATGGATATTTTATGTGTTTGTAAGGGTTTTAATTATTTGCTTTTTTTTGTACAAAAAAAAGGTAAGTAAAAGTGTACAAATACTATTAAAAATTGCTGAAACACTTCGTTTTTTAAGTAACAATTGTGGGTGTCAGAACACAATAAATTCGGTTTAAAATTGTAAATTTACACACCGCTTAAATTTATTTGATGTATTTAATATTTGACACAGAAACAACGGGGTTGCCTAAAAGTTGGAACGCACCTATTACCGATACGGATAACTGGCCAAGAGCCGTTCAAATTGCATGGCAATTGCACGACGAAATGGGTAATTTGGTTGATCATAACAACTTTTTAATTCAGCCAAAGGAGTTTAATATTCCTTACGACGCAGAACGTATTCATGGCATTTCTACAGCATTAGCAGAAAAGCAAGGTATTCCGTTAACAGAAGGGTTAACGTTGTTTAATGAAGCATTACAAAAAACACAATTTGTAGTGGGGCAAAATGTTGGTTTTGATATCAATATTATGGGCTGTGAATTTCATCGTATGGGGGTTACAACGAACCTAACAGAATTACCTGTGTTAGATACGTGTACAGAAGAAACGGCACAGCTTTGTCAAATTCCAGGCGGTCGTGGCGGTAAATTTAAACTGCCTACACTTACCGAACTACATCAATATTTGTTTAACACGTCATTTAACGAAGCACATAATGCTACTGCCGATGTAGAAGCAACTTCTCGTTGTTTTTTAGAGCTTATTAGACGAAAAGAATTTACGAAAAAACAGCTAAAAGTAGAAGCGGATTATTTTACAAATTTTATAAAAGCAAATCCAGACCCCATACCTGTAATTGGGTTAAAACATGTTAATTTAAAAGAAGAAAGTGAAAAAATTCGCAAAGCATTACAAAAAAGCGAAGAAGTTCAAACTACTCAAGCAACTTCAGAAGAATTAGCAAAACTGGCAAATGCTAAATTTGCGCATTTACACAATCACACCCAATTTTCGGTATTACAATCTACCACCCAAATAGCGAATATTGTTAGTGCTGCCGCTAAAAACAATATGTCGGCTGTAGCCATTACCGATACGGGTAATATGATGGCTTCTTTTCATTTTGTAAAAGAAGTGTTAATGCACAACAAAACCTCTGAAGACAAAATAAAACCTATTGTTGGTTGCGAATTATATGTTTGTGATAACCATTTAGATAAAACAAAAAAAGATAATGGTTATCAGGTCGTTTTTTTGGCAAAAAATAAAAAAGGCTATCATAATTTAGCAAAAATGTCGTCAATTGCTTTTGTTGATGGGTTTTACTATGTGCCTCGAATTGACAAAAAAATAGTAGAAAAATATAAAGAAGATATTATTGTTTTAACGGGTAATTTATATGGCGAAGTACCCAATAAAATTTTAAATAGTGGAGAAAAGCAAGCAGAAGAAGCATTGCTTTGGTGGAAACAACAATTCAAAGACGATTTATATATTGAGTTGATGCGGCACAACCAAGAAGATGAAAAGGTAGTAAATAAAACCTTATTAAAATTTTCAAAAAAGCATCAGATAAAGGTTGTAGCTACAAATAATACCTTTTATTTAAACAAAGACGATGCTAATGCTCACGATATTTTATTGTGTGTAAAAGATGGCGAAAAGCAAGCAACACCTAAAGGACGAGGACGAGGTTACCGATATGGGTTACCTAATGATGAATACTATTTTAAATCGTCTCAAGAAATGAAAGCGCTTTTTGCTGATTTGCCCGAAGCCATTTTTAATATTCAAGAAATTGTAGATAAAATAACCCCATTTGATTTAGCGAGAAATGTATTGCTACCAGCATTTAAGATTCCTAAAGAATTTCAAGATGAAAAAGATCTTGCCGATGGTGGTAAAAGGGGAGAAAACAATTACTTACAACATTTAACCTATCAAGGGGCTAAAAAGCGGTATGGAGAGATTGATCAAAGCATAAAAGAACGATTAGATTTTGAGTTAGATGTAATTGCTAAAACAGGTTATCCAGGGTATTTTTTAATCGTTGAAGACTTTATTCGAGAGGCTAGAAAAATGGGTGTTTCTGTAGGCCCTGGTCGAGGTTCTGCTGCGGGCTCAGTAGTGGCTTACTGTTTATGGATTACCAATATTGATCCGATAAAATATGACTTACTTTTTGAGCGGTTTTTAAATCCAGAACGTGTTTCGATGCCTGATATAGACATTGATTTTGATGATGAGGGAAGAGCAAAGGTTATGGATTATGTGATTAACAAATACGGGTCAAACCAAGTAGCGCAAATTATAACGTATGGTACTATGGCGGCTAAATCATCTATTCGAGATACGGCTCGTGTACTTGATTTGCCATTATTTGAAGCCGATAGAATAGCAAAACTAATTCCCAATGTTAAGTTAAAAAATATTTTTGGCAACGATGATAAAAGCAAAAGTAAAATAGCAGGCTTACGTACCGAAGAAAAAGCAATGGTTGAAGAGCTGCGTTCAATTGCTAATGGCAATGGGGTTGATTCTGAAACGGTTAATAAGGCAATGGTACTAGAGGGTTCTTTAAGAAACACAGGTATTCATGCCTGTGGTGTAATTATTACGCCTGATGATATTACCAACTTTGTACCTGTTGCTACCGCAAAAGATTCCGATATGTATGTCACTCAATTTGACAATTCGGTGGTAGAAAGCGCAGGATTACTAAAAATGGACTTTTTAGGGTTAAAAACATTAACGCTTATTAAAGATACTGTAAAAATTGTAAAGGCGCGTCATGGGGTTGAACTTGATCCTGAAAATTTTCCTTTAGATGATCAAAAAACATATGAATTGTTTCAAAGAGGTGAAACCATAGGGATATTTCAATACGAATCTCCCGGTATGCAAAAACATATGCGCTCGTTAAAACCTACTGTTTTTGGCGATTTAATTGCTATGAATGCATTATATCGCCCAGGACCGATGGAATATATACCTTCTTTTATTAATCGTAAACATGGTGATGAAAAAATAACTTACGATTTGCCAGCAATGGAAGAGTATTTGGCAGAAACCTATGGTATTACAGTATACCAAGAGCAAGTAATGTTACTCTCGCAAAAATTAGCCGATTTTACTAAGGGAGAAGCAGATGTTTTACGAAAAGCAATGGGTAAAAAACAAGCTGCTGTTTTGGAAAAAATGAAGCCTAAATTTATAGAACAAGCATCGGCAAATGGGCACGAAATAGAAAAGTTAGAAAAAATATGGAAAGATTGGGAAGCCTTTGCTAGTTATGCGTTTAATAAAAGCCATTCTACTTGTTATGCGTGGATTGCTTATCAAACAGCATATTTAAAAGCACATTACCCTGCTGAATATATGGCTTCGGTTTTATCTAACAATATGAATGATATTAAAACGGTATCATTTTTTATAGAAGAATGTCGCCGAATGGGGCTACAGGTTTTAGGACCAGATATTAACGAATCGTATTTAAAATTTTCGGTAAATAAACAAGGGGCTATTCGTTTTGGAATGGCGGCTATTAAAGGAGTAGGTAATACGGCTGTTAAGGCTATTATTAGTGAGCGAAAAGAGAACGGCAATTATTCATCTATTTTTGATGTAGCCAAGCGTGTAGACTTGCGCGTTGCAAATAAAAAAGCTTTTGAAGGATTAATTTTAGCAGGTGGGTTTGATTCATTAAAAAATACACATAGAGCGCAGTATTATAAATTAGATGATAAAGGACAAACTTTTATAGAGCGTATTTTACGATTTGGGAATAAATATCAAGAAAATCAAAATTCGTCACAAGTATCTTTATTTGGAGAAGCTTCTGAAGTATCGTTTGAAGAACCTAAAATTCCAGATTGTGACCCTTGGGGAACTATGGAGTTGCTAGCTAAAGAAAAAGAGGTAATAGGGATGTATATTTCTGCACATCCGCTAGACGATTTTAAGTATCAGTTACGTTTTTGCAATTGTTCGTTAGCCATATTTAAGTCAGATTTAAACGAGCTTGTGGGTAAAAATTGCGTTTTTGGTGGTATCGTAACTAATGTACAACATCGAGTTTCTAAAACAGGAAAAGGGTGGGCTACTTTTGTTATTGAAGATTATAACGATAGTTATGAGTTTAGAATTTTTGGAGAAGAGTATTTAAAATTTAAACATTTTTTAGTTTTAAACTCGTTTCTTTATATAAAAGTTTTTGTTAAAGAGGGTTGGACTAATCGTGAAGGGGTTAAATCTGAACCTAGAATTCAATTTGCCGATTTTAAATTATTACACGATGTGATGGATAATGAGTGTAAAAAAATTACATTAAAAATTCCGTTACAATTGATTACTGATGATACAATTAAAGATTTAAAAAAATTATTAGCGTCTAATAAAGGAAAACAAGCACTCAATTTTACAATTTACGATATTGAAGAAGAAATAGAACTAAACATACCTAGTAGAAACACGAAGGTAGTTATTAATAATGAATTTTTAGATGCGTTAGAAAAACAACAAATAGATTACAAATTAAATTAAATACGCATAAGGTAAATTTAAATAGGGGAAATAAAAAAAGCACTTCTTTTTTAAAGAAGTGCTTTTTAATTCGTTACGATAGTGAAATTATTTTTTAGCTAATAAATCTCTAATTTGAGACAATAACTCTTCTTGAGTTGGTCCAGCAGGAGCTTCATCAGCTTTCTTTTTTACTTTGTTATAAGCTTTTACAATTAAAAACATTACAAATCCTACGATCAATAAGTTAATAATGGTATTAATCCATTCACCATACATGATGGCGTTTTCTGGAGAAACAACTTTTCCAGCAGCATCAAGAGTAGCTGCATCTAAGACATACTTCATGTCTTTAAAATCCATTCCTCCTGTAAAGTGCCCAACAAAAGGCATTACAATAAAGTTAACAAATCCGGTAACTACAAGCCCAATAGCACCAGCCATAATTACAGCGACAGCAAATTCAATTACATTACCGCCAGTAATAAATTCTTTAAATTCTTTTAACATGATTGATTGTTTTTTATAATTAAATCTTACGCAATGTAATAAAAAATTACTGTTTTACAAATCTCTTTATCCGTTGACTTATTGCAGTAATTATTTCGTAAGGTATCGTTTCGGTTTTATAAGCCATATATTCAATTAATTTTTGATGGTTAAAAATAATTACTTCATCACCTTCTTTACAATCAATTTTTGTTACATCAACCATAAGCATATCCATACATACATTACCAATAATTGGGGCTTTTTGACCGTTAATAATAACAAATCCGTTTTCGTTTCCTAATTTTCTAGAAATACCATCGGCATGCCCAATAGGTATGGTTGCACTTTTAGTAACCTCTTTTGCAACAAATGCCCGATTGTAACCAACCGTTTCTCCAGGATTAATAAGGTTTATTTGTGAAATAATTGATTTTAAATTGTGCGTGTTTTGTAGTTGCGCCGTAATTGCATCATCATTGCCAAAACCATATAACCCAATGCCTAATCGAACCATATCAAATTGTGCTTCTTCATAGTTTATAATACCCGAAGTGTTTAAAATATGAACAATAGGGTCATAATCTAGATGTTCATAAATTTCTTTAACAATGTAAGCAAAGTTATTAATTTGATTTACCGTAAATTCTTCTTCTTCTGGGTCTTCACTTGCAGCGAGATGCGAAAAAAGAGAAGCTATTTTTACGTTGTTCGATTTTTTTATTTCTGATAAAATATTACCAATATCAGTGTGCCAAAAACCTAATCGATTTAAACCCGTATTAAAACTAATATGAATAGGGTAATTCATAGTAACTTTTTTATCAGCTAAAGCAAGAAAGGCGTCTAAAATTTTAAAGTTGTATAGATTTGGTTCTAATCTGTGGTCAATAAGACTCTCTATATTGGGTAGTTGAGGATGTAATACGAGTATTGGTTTTTTAATACCTGCTTTTCGAAGTGTAATGCCTTCATTTGCGTATGCAACAGCAAAATAATCGACTTCGTTTTCAACAATTTTAGCAATATCTACGGCATCACTTCCATAGCCAAAAGCTTTTACAACCACTAAAATTTTAGTGTTGGGTTGTAATTTTTGTTTAAAAAAATTTAAATTGTGCTTTACAGCTTTGGCATCAATTTCTAAAACACTAACGTGATTATTCATGGTCTTTTTTTTCAGAATTGTCTATTTCGTTTTGTTGTTTTTGCATCGCTTTATAGTAGGCGGCTCTGCTTAGCGGTTCATATTCTTCTACTTCGCCCAATAATACTAAGTTATCGTTTTTTACTTTTCTAAAACTATAGTTTGCTAAATTACCTGTACGGGTACATACGGCGTGTACTTTAGTTACATATTCGGCAGTTGCCATAAGTGCAGGCATAGGACCAAAAGGATTTCCTTTAAAATCCATGTCTAACCCCGCTACAATTACTCGAATTCCACGATTTGCTAAATCGTTACAAACGGCTACAATTTCGTTGTCAAAAAATTGCGCTTCGTCTATCCCTACAACATCTACATTATTGGCTAATAATCGAATATTTGAAGAGGCAGGTACTGGAGTTGATCGAATGCGAGTGTCGTCATGCGAAACCACTTGATGGTCATTATATCGCGTGTCAATAGCGGG
Source organism: Tenacibaculum sp. UWU-22 (assembly GCF_041021355.1). Classification (NCBI taxonomy): domain Bacteria; kingdom Pseudomonadati; phylum Bacteroidota; class Flavobacteriia; order Flavobacteriales; family Flavobacteriaceae; genus Tenacibaculum; species Tenacibaculum sp. UWU-22. The sequence continues at coordinate 969,036 of NZ_JBFNGP010000001.1, forward strand.
TTTAAAAATTTCTACTCGTTGTTTGGCAAATTGCGCACGTTTTAACCGGCGAATAAGTTCTTCGGTTTTTCCAGAAAACATTGAGCCACAAATTACTTCAATCCAACCAAATTGTTCTGTATGATTTACGGTATTTTCGAGAAACATTTTGTAATTTTAAGGCTTGAAATGTTAATGTTTTATCTTTAATAAGAAGATAAGGTAAAAACAAATTTATTAAAATTTTAGCGCAAATATAAATTTCAACCGACAACTTATGCACAAAAAATTAGCAGGAGATTTAACCAGTTTAGCCCATAGCATTTTACAGATGAAAAACAAAGAAGATGTGTTTGCTTTAAAAAACATGGCTTATAAAGTTTATGAAAAACTATCGGTTTTAGCATTTGTTGAAGAGTATATAAACACAACTTCGAATACAACCATTTCTAAGGAAGATATAATGGCTAAGATAGCGGCAGTGTCTGAAAATGAACAAGTGGTTGAAAAAAATAAGGAGTTGTTAGATGAGGTTGAAAAAGAAGCATTAAATACTTCAGCTAAAGACATAAAGCAACCAGACGATACTCTAAAAAATGATTTTACTGAACAGCCTTTGAATGAAATACAGCAATTATTTGAGATAAATGATGATGTAAAAAATGATGCTAGAGACGTTGGTGAACGTAAAACACAAACGTTAGAAGACGAACTGCAAGGTACTATTTCGGTCGATTCTATGGTTGATTTATTTGAAAAGAAAAACTCACAAACAAGTTTGAATAACCGATTACAAAACACCATTGAAATAGGGTTAAATGATAGAATTGCATTTGTAAAACATTTATTTGACGATAGTCAAGAAGATTTTAATCGTGTTCTTTCGCAATTAAACACCTTTAAAACAGCAAAAGAGGCTAAAAAATTTATTACTAAAATAATTAAGCCCGATTATAATTGGAGTGAAAAAGAAACGTATGAAAATCGTTTTTTAGAAATAATTGAACGAAGATTTTTATAAAAAAATTAAAGAATTAAAAAACTAAATTTATTTGAATGAAAATAGAAGTATCGAACGGAGAAATAATAGATAAATACACCATTTTAGAAATTAAACGAACAGAAATAAAAGATGCTACTAAACGTGTAAATGTTGAACATGAATATAGCGTTTTAACTCCTGTTGTAGATTATATTTACGAAAAAGCGAAGAGTAAAAAAGAATTAAAAAAACTTCATGAAGCATTGCTACAAGTGAATAAAAAACTATGGAAGATAGAAGATGATATTAGAATGTGTGAACGCACTAAAAATTTTGAAAAGACTTTTATAGAGTTGGCAAGAGCAGTGTATTTTACAAATGATGTTAGAGCAGATATTAAAAAACAAATAAATGTATTTACAGGATCAGACTTGGTAGAAGAAAAATCGTACGAAGATTATAAATAAACAGTTCACTAAAGAAGTTATTTTATTTTGAATATAATATAGGCTAAATATATAAGCGGATTACAAAACCATTAAATTACAACCTCGAATATCAGAATTATCAAAGCGGCCAATAATTTCAAAACAGTTATCTGGTTGTACTTTTCCTAGGTCTTGCGTAGCAATAAATGAACATGAATTATAATTAGCTAAATCGATAACATTAATACCGCCTGTTTTTTTCGAGCTTAGAATAGTTAGTGCGTCTTCGGTATCACGTATTAGAACTTTCATCCATGGCGGACAATTAAAAATGCCATTTCCTTTTGAATATGCTTGACTTAAGAGTTCTGTCATACCATATTCTGAATGAATTTTAGTTACCCCAAATCCTTTACAAAGACGTTGATGTAATTCATCGCGCACCAGTTCTTTTCTTTGCCCTTTCATACCCCCCGTTTCCATTATAATGGTATTTTTTAGTTTAAACGAGTGTTTTTCAACCAAATCTAATAGGGCAAACGAAACTCCAATTAAAATTACTTTTTGTCCGTTTTGGTCTAGATAACTAAGCTTTTCTATTAATTCATCTATATTATTAAGAAAAAAACCACTTTCGAGGTTTTTCGTTTTTACAATTAAATCGTTAACCATATACACTAATGAAGAGCCTTGACGTTCTAGGTAATTAGGTAGTAATGCCAATATTGTATATTGCTCAATATCTTTATAAAAATAGTCAAACCCTTTGGTAAAACTTTCTTTATATAAATTAGTATCGGTTACGTAGTGTTTGCTAGTTTTATTTCCAGTTGTGCCCGAACTTGTAAATGTTTTTTGAACGCTATTTGTTGAAGAAAGTATTTTTTTAGTTTTAAAAAACTCGATAGGTAAAAATGGAATTTCTTTGATAGATTTTACACTAGAAGGATGAACATACAACAAATCACAAAAAGAACGATATACTTTGTTATTTGTAAATTGATGTTTAAAAACAGCTAAGGCAACTTCGTTAAATTGATTTTCGGTTTGTATGTTAAATATTTTCTTGTACATAATTTTTACAAAAATAAGAGTATTTAACGCAACCTTTTACCTTTTTTAATCTTTAAAAAATAAATTAATTGCTTAACAAATTAATCGAACAATTTGGTTGTTTGAAAAGAAAGCAACCTTAATTAATGATTAAGGGTTGTTTATTTTTTCTCACAGAGTTACATATAAAATAACTCTGTGAGATTTTGTTTTAAGAAGAATATTACAAGCTAAAAGCTTCTTTTACCTTGTCTACATAATCCAGTTTTTCCCAAGTAAAGGTTTCTACTTCTTTAGTTACCGTTTCACCATAAGGGCTGGTAAACACCACGGTCTTTTTTATAGGCGTTCTTCCCATGTGTCCATAGGCAGCTGTGTCAGAATAAATAGGATTGCGTAGCTTTAAGCGTTGTTCAATAAAATAGGGGCGCATATCAAAAATTGTCTCTACAATTTTACTGATTTCTCCATCGGTTAAATTAACATTTGATGTGCCAAATGTTTCAACATTAATGCTAGTAGGTTTTGCTACACCAATAGCATATGAAACTTGCACCAATACTTCTTTACAAACACCAGCGGCAACTAAGTTTTTGGCAATGTGTCGTGTAGCATATGCTCCTGATCGGTCTACCTTTGAGGGGTCTTTACCTGAAAAAGCACCACCACCGTGAGCTCCCTTTCCGCCATAGGTATCTACAATAATTTTACGGCCTGTTAAGCCCGTATCTCCATGAGGGCCACCAATAACAAACACACCTGTAGGATTAATATGGTATTTAATATCGGCATTAAATAAAGCTTTAATACTATCAGGTAATTTATTTACTACTCTTGGAATTAATATATTGATGATGTCTGATTTTATTTTTGCCAACATGGCTTCATCGGTTTTATCAAAAGCATCATGTTGTGTAGAAATAACAATTGCATCTATTCGTTGCGGTATATTATCGTCAGAATATTCAATAGTTACTTGACTTTTTGCATCGGGGCGTAAATAGGTAATTTCTTTATTTTCTTTACGCAATAGTGCCAACTCTTTTAACAAGCGATGCGACAGTTCTAAAGCTAAAGGCATAAAGTTTTCGGTTTCATCAGTAGCATATCCAAACATCATACCTTGGTCACCAGCCCCTTGTTCTTCAGGGTTTGTTTTTTCTACCCCTTGGTTAATATCGGGTGATTGCTCGTGTATAGCCGAAAAAACACCACAAGAGTTGCCTTCGAACATGTATTCGCTTTTGGTATAACCAATTTTGTTAATTACATCGCGTGCAATTTTTTGAACATCTAAATAAGTTTTAGATTTTACTTCACCAGCCAAAACCACTTGACCTGTAGTAACTAATGTTTCGCATGCCACCTTAGAAGTAGAATCGAATGCTAAAAAATTATCAATTAAAGCATCTGAAATTTGATCGGCTACTTTATCAGGATGCCCTTCTGAAACACTCTCTGAAGTAAATAAATACGACATATTTTTTCTTTTTTTAAATTAAGTGTGCTTTAAAGAAAAAATTTAAAAATTGCTAAACGGCTAAAAGAAGTAGATACGTACTGCTTTAGCATTTTTATTTTGAACAAAATGTTCATTGAGGTCGCAATCAGTTCAAATTTTTCCTCAAAAACTGGGGCAAAGTTATAGATTAAATTTATATTTTAAAAAAACTTTTTGTTAAAAAGAGCCCAAGATAGCTTTGAATTAGATAAAATTATAGAAAACCGTATTTATACTCAATATATTGGTTTTACAAATCAGCAATTAAGCTTTTAAAAAGGGTAATTATTTTAGGTTCGGCTTTGCTAGCAATTTCAATAATTTCTTTAATATTTATAGGTTTTAGGTTTGATGGATTACATTCGTCAGTTAGTATAGAAATTGCTGCACAAGCTATATTTAATTGTTTAGCAACAATAACTTCAGGTACCGTACTCATGCCTACGGCATCTGCTTCTAAAATTTGTAGTATTCTATATTCTGCTTTAGTTTCTAATTGAGGGCCTAAAACACAAGCATATACACCTTGGTGTAATTGTATATTATTATGTTTTGCAATTTCTTTTAATTTTGAATTAATTTTTTCTGAATAAGGCTCAAACATATCTACAAAAATATTTCCAAAATTAGCCGCTTCTTTAAAAGCTAGAGGAGAGTTGCCTTGTAGATTTAAATGGTCGTTTATTAACATTACATCTCCTTTTTTATAATTTAAATTTATTGCTCCAGCAGCGTTAGAAATAAGTAATGTTTTGATGCCTAGGGCATGCATTGTTCTAATGCCGTAGGTAACTTCCCATAAGTTGTATCCTTCATAGAGGTGAAACCGACCTGACATAACCACTACTTTTTTTCCAGATAAGGTGCCGTAAATTAATTTGCCAGAATGAAATTGTACCGTTGCTTCTGGAAAATGAGGAATTTCAGTATACAGAATTTCTTTTTCAATAAGTATTTCGTCTACTAATTTTCCTAATCCAGTACCTAATACAATTCCTATTTCAGGATTTAAAAAGCCTGATTTTTTTAATAATTCAGCTGTTTCGAGTAGTTGTTTTTGTTTCACACAAATAAGTTTACGTTCGTGATTTATTTTTATAAAAATGACTTAAAAGCAGCGTGATTTTCAAGGTCTTCAATGACATCTATGTCATTTAATTCGTCTAGTAAATAAACGCGATTATCTTTTAAATCGTTTAACGTTTCTGTTTTAACAGTTGCTGTGCCCCATGCTTTGTTTTCAAAAATATTAGCATGTAGTTTTTTCATTGCTAAAAGGTAATATCCACCATCTTTTGCGGGCCCCATTACTACATCATTTGAGTTTAATTTTTCAAAAGCTTTGTTTATGTGGCTTTGTGTTAAATCGTACAAATCACTACCAATTATCAATACTTTTTTATACCCCATATCAAAGGCTTTTTTAAAAGCACTTTGCATTCGCATGCCTAAATTTGAACCTTTTTGTTGGTGTTTTTGGTAAATAGTATTGTCCCAAATATCATTTTTTATAGTTTTATTTGAATAATAAACGGCTTTGTCACAGGTTAAATTTTGGGTAATAGTTTTGGTTTTATGTAATAAAATTTGATACACCTCTAAAGCCTTTTGATCACCTATAGAGGCTGCTAATCGTGTTTTTACTTTTCCTAGTTTTGGATTTCTAACAAATATAATTACAAAATTTTTGGTCATTTATCGGTTTCTTTTATCAAACACTCTAGAGTTTACGTATTAAGTAGCAGTAAAAATCATATTGTTTAAATTACGGCTCCTTGACAGCTGCTGCCAGAACCAGCAGTGCATCCGTAGCAGTGTTGATGAATATTTATAGATCTATTTTGCAACAAATTTTCATTATAATCAGTAATATGTTGCACTGTACTTGCTACTTTTAAGTTTAGCATTTGGTTAAAATCGCAATCGTATAAATACCCGTTCCAACTAACCGAAATAGAGTTTGTACACATTACATTTTTTAATGTATTAGCATTATATGCTTCAACTAAAGTATACATATAATCTTCATAATTTTCTGAAACAATTAAATAATCTAAAAATCGACTAATAGGTAAATTGGTAATGGTAAGCAAATTATTAAAATAAATAGAAAAATTGTTTTCTAGCGCTTTTTTAAAGTCGTTTTCTAAGGCTTTTTGGTTTCCTGGCAAAAAAGCTCCTGAAGGATTGTATACTAAATCTAATTTTAAATTGGTTTGCGCTTTTCCGTATCCTACAGCATTTAGCATTTTTAATGCTTGTATAGATTTATTAAAAACACCATTGCCTCGTTGTTTGTTTGTTTTTTGTTCTGTGTAATGAGGCATTGATGATACCACATGAATATTGTATTTTTTAAAAAACTGGGGTAAATCGTAATATTTTTTATTTGATACAATAATAGTTAGGTTAGACCGAACAATAAAATCGTTAATACCTATTTTAGCAGCCTCTTGAACAAACCATCTAAAATTAGGGTTTAATTCTGGTGCTCCACCTGTTAAATCAAGCGTGTTGGGTTTTGTTTTTTTTATAACCTCTAAACATTGTAACAGGGTTTGTTTTGTCATTATTTCTTTTCTGTCTGGGCCAGCATCAACATGACAATGTGCACAAACCTGATTACACATATACCCTAAATTGAGTTGTAAAACTTCTAGTTTTTTAGGGCGAATAGGAAATTGATTTGTTTCTTTTATTTTTTGGGCAAAAGTGGGTAGTTTGCCGTTATTGAAAATTCCGTTCGATAAAATTTCTAATTGCCGTTGGGTATTTGCTAAGTCGTTATTTCTAGCAATAAGAGATTTTTTCATGATGAAATAAATTATGGGTAGTATTGGATTATAAAACCTACATTTCTAGCTTATTTACTTTATTCATCATTTGTACTCCATGTACTAGGGTTGCACCACTTTTTATTGCGGCTCCAACATGTATGGCTTCCATCATTTCTTGTTTTGTAATTCCGCGTTGTAACCCATCTGTTGTATAAGCATCGATACAATAAGGGCATTGTTCGGTGTGTGCAACGGCTAAGGCAATTAAACTTTTTTCACGAGCGGTAAGTGCGCCCTCTTCAAAAACACTTTTATAATAGTCAAAAAATTTGTTGCCAAGTTCTTCACTCCACTGAGTTATGTCTCCAAATTTTTTTAAATCGGTTGAATCGTAATATGTTTTAGACATGATTTATTTTAATAGGTTAACATAGTTTTAAATAAAACAGTATTTCTATAATACGAGTTAAAATTACGAAAACTTAGGTATTGATGCTTAGGATATATTAAAATCGTTTTATTTATAAAGCCGTGTTGTTTAAATAAGTCCTGCTCGTTTTAACAACGCATCTGAATTGGGTTTTTTACCTCTAAATCGTATGTATAAATCCATAGGTTTTTCGGTGCCTCCTTTTGATAAGACGTTGTTTTTAAATTTATCAGCTACATTTTTATTAAAAATACCGTTTTCTTTAAAATATTCAAAAGCATCTGCATCTAGTACTTCTGCCCATTTATAAGAGTAATACCCTGCTGAATATCCACCTTGAAAAATATGAGAAAAAGCAGTGCTCATACAGTTTTCTGTTACATCAGGAAATAATTGAGTGCTTTGAAAAGCATTGTTTTCAAAATCTTTTACAGAAGAAATGTTTTCAGGCAGTTCGTTTGAATGCCAAGACATATCTAATAAACCAAAGCTTAATTGACGTAAGGTTTGCATGCCTTCGTGAAAACTTGCTGATTCTTTTATTTTTTGCACATATTCCATTGGAATAAATGCATCTGTTTTATAATGTTTAGCAAATAATGCTAAAGCATCTTGTTCGTAACACCAGTTTTCTAAAACTTGACTAGGCAGTTCTACAAAATCCCAAGAAACGGAGGTGCCTGATAAACTGCTATATGTGGTATTGGCTAGCATTCCGTGTAGTGCATGACCAAATTCGTGAAAAAGTGTAGTAACCTCGTTAAAAGACAACAAAGAAGGCTTTGTTTGGGTAGGCTTAGTAAAGTTACAAACAATAGAAACTTGTGGGCGTTCGTTTACGCCATTTTTAATTTGTTGCGACTTGTATGAAGTCATCCAAGCACCACCTCGTTTTCCTGCTCTTGGATGAAAATCGGTATACAAATACGAAATAAAATTTTTTTCCGAATCGGTAACACGGTATACTTTAACATCTTTGTGATAGGTGTCAATATCAAATACTTCTTTAAAATTTAAATCGTATAATTTATTTGCTACCTCAAAAACACCATCAATTACATTTTCTAATTTAAAATAGGGTTTTAATAACTCTTGGTCTAAGTTAAACAACTCTTTTTTTAGTTTTTCTGAATAATAAGCACTATCCCATTTTTGTAGTTGGTCAATACCATCTAATTTTTTAGCGTAATCTTCTAAATTTTTAAATTCACGTTCTGCAGCAGGTTTTGCTTTTTCTAATAAATCATGTAAAAAATCTAGTACTTTTTTTGGGGTTTCTGCCATGCGCTCTTCTAACACAAAATGCGCATGTGTTTTGTAGCCTAATAAATTGGCACGTTTATGGCGTAGGGTTACAATGTTTTTTACAATCTGTTCGTTGTTAAACTCGTTTTTTTGAAACCCTTTTTTGCCCATAGCAATCACGAGTTTTTTGCGTAATTCTCGGTTGTCAGCATATGTTACAAAAGGTATATAGCTAGGGTAGTCTAAGGTGATTACCCAGCCCTCTTTTCCTTTTAATTTAGCTATTTCTTTGGCAGCTTCTTTGGCACTTTCGGGTAAGCCAGAGAGGTCTTTTTCGTTGGTTAAATGCATTTCAAATGCATTGGTTTCTGCCAATACATGTTCGCCAAATTGTAATGATAATTTTGCTAATTCGCTGTCAATTTTACGTAATTCTGTTTTTTCTTTGTCATTTAAATTTGCTCCGTTACGCACAAAACCTTTGTATTGCTTGTCTAGCAGCATTGTCTGCTCAGGAGTTAATTTTAAATCTTTTTTTTGATTGTAAACGGCCTGTACTTTTTTAAACAATGCTTCATTTAAAATCATATCGTTTTTAAATTCACTTAGCCAAGGAGAAACTTCTTGAGCAATTTTTTGAATTTCGGCATTGGTTTCTGCACTATTTAAGTTAAAGAATATAGCGGTAATACGATCTAATTTTTCACCAGTATAATCTAAAGCTTCAGTGGTGTTTTGAAAGGTTGGCGATTCAGTATTTTTTACAATTGCATTAATTTCTTCTTTAGCTAATTCAATAGCTTTTTTTATGGCGGGTTTATAATCGTTCTCGGTTATTTTAGAAAAAGGAGGCGTATTAAAATCTTGTAATAATGGATTCATTTTTTTTAGTAAGTTTAATAACTAGTTTTGTTGGAAGCGGTAAATTTTAGAAAAAGCAAAGGGTTTTGTTTCAAAATCATAGTTTTATATGGTGAGCTATTGATTTTGAATTTGGTAAAATTTTATTTACGCACTTTTTCTGATGCTTTTTCAACCTTTAGCTTTAAGCCTTGTTTGTAGGCAATAATTTTATCTAAGACACATTTATCTGAGGCGCCTATAATTTGAGCAGCTAAAATACCGGCATTCTTTGCCCCATCTAAAGCTACGGTGGCTACAGGGACGCCTCCAGGCATTTGAAGAATTGATAAAACAGAATCCCAACCATCTATAGAGTTTCTACTTTTTACAGGCACCCCAATTACGGGTAATGGGCTCATGCTGGCTACCATTCCAGGCAAGTGTGCTGCTCCGCCTGCCCCTGCAATAATTACCTGAATGCCACGTTTGTGAGCATTGTTGGCATAATCAAATAATTTTTCGGGTGTTCGGTGTGCCGAAACAATATCTACTTCAACAGCGATGTCAAAACTTTCTAAAATGTCAATTGCTTCTTGCATAATTGGAAGATCTGAATCGCTTCCCATAATAATTCCTACCATAATTATTTACTTATTACTCGAATTGTTTCTTTTACTTGTTGAGCTATTTCTCGAGCTTTATTAATATCTTCATTAACAATAGTTACATGACCCATTTTACGAAAAGGTTTGGTTATTTTTTTTCCGTAAATGTGTGGTGTAACCCCGTCAATTTTTAAAATTTCTTCTATGTTTTCATATATCACATCACCTGTATATCCTTCAGCGCCGACTAAATTTACCATAATTCCAGCAACTTTACTTTTAGTGTTTCCTAACGGAAGATTTAAAATGCTACGGATATGTTGCTCAAATTGATTGGTATAGCTAGCTTCGATAGAATAATGACCCGAATTATGAGTTCTTGGAGCAACCTCGTTTACTAAAATTTCATCGTTTTCTGTTTGAAACATTTCTACAGCTAGTAAGCCAACAAAGTCAAAAGTATTGGCTACTTTTAAAGCTATTTCTTGGGCTTTTTTAGCTACTGAAGGGTCTATTCTAGCAGGGCAAATTACGTATTCTACTTGATTGGCTTCTGGATGAAATTCCATCTCAACAACCGGATAGGTTTTTGTTTCTTTATTGGTGTTTCGGGCAACAATAACGGCTAATTCGTTTTTAAACGGAATTAGTTTTTCGGTAATACACTCTCCGAAAGGTAAATTTTCTAAATCGGCTGCTGAACGAACTATTTTTACCCCATTTCCGTCGTAACCAAACCTTGCCGATTTCCATACAAAAGGATAGGTAACAGCATCGTTGCTAATGGCATGTTTTAGTTCTTCTAAAGAAGTAAATCTTGAAAAATCAGCAGTTGGAATTTCATTGTCATGATAAAACACTTTTTGATGCGCCTTGTTTTGAATAATTCTTAAATTGGCTGGTTTAGGGTAAATGGTTACCCCTTCTTTTTGTAGTTTATCAAGGGCATCAATGTTTATATTTTCTATTTCAATGGTTAATACATCTACTTGCTTTCCAAAGTTATAAACAGTATCAAAATCTAATAAATCTCCTTGATGAAATTCGTCACAGATTTTTGCGCAAGGGGCATTAGCATTAGCATCTAGTATAAGTGTGTAAATGTCAAACTTTTGCGTTTCGGCAAGTAACATTCTTCCTAATTGACCTCCTCCTAAAACGCCTAATTTAAAGTTTGAAGAAAAATAATTTTTCACGAGTTGTATACGATTGTAAAGATTACTACAAAAATAACAATCTAGTTTAATTATTACGGGGTTTTATATACTTATTTGTAAGGTATTACCTGTTTGTATTACATTATATTCGAGAGCAAAGCACGAACCATCTCTAATACAGTTTCCGTTGTTGTTTATGGGGCAGCCAGAAAGCATACTATATTTTTTGTCGCTACAAGGGCATTCTAACCGTGGATAATTAATGGTCATGGGCGAAGAACAATCTTTTTGAGGACATTGTAAATCGAAAGCCTTGTATTTTGGGGTAGACCCCGTATTAATAATAACAATATTTCTGTTGCCTAAATTGGTAGTGGCAGATCTACCAGGTGTTTCAAGATTAATAAATTCAGCATTCTTTAAATAAATGGTTTCGGTTAAGGTAATACCTCGAAAACAATTGTTTTCAATAACTTCTTTACCACAACTTAAAAACATAAAAAACAATAAGCTAACAAATACTTTTTTCACGTAAATAATTTTATTTTTATCGGTTTATGGGTGTTTATTTACTATAAATGTAAAACGACAGCAAGTTATAAATATTTTGTATATTTGCTATATAATCTCATTCTGTTACTAACAGTAATGAGATTTTTAATTTAATTAACCTTAGTTTATTTATAATTATATTGGTTATCTCCCTTATGTTTAAATAGAAAATGCATTAAAGGGAATAGAATTTTAAACATAGAAACAATGGCTAAAATATCATATTATTCACGAGAAGGACTTAAAAAGCTAAAAGATGAATTAGCTTATTTAGAACAGGTTGAGCGCCCTCGTGTTTCACAAGAAATTGCAGATGCTCGTGATAAAGGAGATTTAAGTGAAAATGCAGAATATCATGCCGCTAAAGAAGAGCAATCGCTTTTGGAAACAAAAATAGCAAAACTTAAAAATGTAGTAGCAAATGCTCGTATTATTGATGAAAGTCAATTAGATACGTCTAAAATTCTTATCCATTCGGTAGTGAAATTAAAAAACGCAACCAATAATATGGAATTTACCTATACTTTAGTTGCCGATAGCGAGAGTGATGTTAGAAATGGTAAATTGTCGGTAAATTCTCCTATAGGAAAAGGGCTGTTGGGTAAAAAAGTAGGTGAAGTTGCTGAAATACAAGTGCCTAATGGTATTATGAAGTTTGAAATTATAGATATTTCGCGCTAAAATAAAAACAGATTTAAAGTAGGCTTGAGTAAATTTTTTATAGTTATTACTTCTTAACTGAAAAAGTATTTGAGTTTTTATTAGTATAAAAATAATAAGTTCCAAAAAGCTACTTTTTATTTTTTTTGTTATAATTTTTATCTCCTCTTGTTTTAGGTTTTTTGTATTTTTTTGCTAATTCTCTGCGGTAAGAACCTCCTTGATTGGTTTTTTTATTTTTTTCTTTTTTTTCGTGAAAAGCAGGTCCGCGAACATCTTTTGATGTTCGGTTTTTAGACTTCTCTTGACGTTCTTTGGGGCGTTCTTCTTCGGTTAATTGCTTGCTTATTTCAACCGCTATAGGCAGTGTGGTTATTGGAATAGTATATTGCATCAGCGTTTCAATACGCTTTTTAGCTTCTTGTTCTTTTTCAGTAGTTAATAAAATTGATTTTCCATGATATTCAGCACGACCAGTTCTACCTATTCGGTGTATATAATTTTCAGGAAAATAAGGGGTGTTAAAATTTATAACTTGGGTAATTTCGTTTAAATCTAGTCCACGAGCAATAACATCAGTAGCAATCAAAATTCGCTTTTTGTTGGTGTTAAATTCTTCTATAGAACGGATTCGGTAGTTTTGGGTTTTGTTTGAATGAATAACAGCTACTTGCGATGGAAATGTTTCTTCTAAACAATCTAATAACCGATCGGCTTCTCTTTTATTGGCTGTAAAAATTAATACCTTACTGTATGTATTTATATCGTCTAATAAATGATTTAGTAAATTTACTTTAGTGTAAAAGTTTGGAACATTATAACTAGTTTGTTCAATATTTTCTAAAGGCGTACCACTTACTGCAATTGATATTTTTTTAGGAGCAATAAAAAATTCATCAATTAAGGTGGCAATTTCTTCGGTCATTGTAGCAGAAAACATAATGTTTTGTCGACTTTTAGGCAGTAAATCAAAAATATTTAACAGTTGAAAACGAAAACCTAAATCTAACATTACATCAACTTCGTCGATTACTAATTTTTGAATAGACTTAAGTTTTAAAACGTTACTGACACTTAAGTCGTATAAGCGCCCAGGAGTGGCTACTATAATGTCTAACCCTTGTACCACTTGTTGTTTATGAGTGTTAATATTTACCCCACCAAAAACGCCCAAAACACGTATGGTTATATAAGTGGTTAATTTTTCTATTTCTTGAACAATTTGTAGCACTAATTCTCGGGTAGGAACAAGAATTAAAACTCTAGGATGTTGTTGTTTTGAAAATTTTAAATCGCGAAGAATAGGCAAAAGGTAAGCGAAAGTTTTTCCTGTTCCAGTTTGTGATATTCCAACCACATCTTTACCAGATCGAACAATTGGAAAAGCTTCTTCTTGTATAGGAGTTAATTGTGCAAAACCTAAATCGGTAATTGCATTTAGTAACGGATTTTGTAAATCTAGCTCTTGAAAAGTTGCCATTGAAATAATTTATGTAAAGATACAACCAAAATTTTGTATATTTAGGAAACTAATTTTTTTAAAATGAATATTCCAGAGAGATTAGAACAGGCATTAATTAAGTTGTACAATGCATTTCATAATGATGAATTAAACCCTGAATGTTGTTCGGCATGTGCTGTTGGAAATATTTTAGACAATAAAGATAGTTGGAAATATTTATCAAATGACCACGGCTCTCTACAGCTTAATTACATTGGTGAAATACACCAAAATATGGGGCGAAAATTTAACGGCTATGCCCCTTTAGAGTTACTAACCATAGAGAAAATATTTTTAGAGGCCTGTGGTTTTATAACCCCTCTTTGTCATTACAATTCAAAACCACAAAACCCTAGAAATAAAGAGGCTTTGTTTAACGGTTTGTGTGCGGTAGTAACCTACCTATGTGCATTAGATAATATACCTGATGTGATGAACTATTCTCGTATTTTTGAATACGAACAACACAATCCAGTTTATAAATTTGATGTTATTTACAACTAACTTAATTGTGCATTTTTAGTGCTTATATGAAACTCTTCGTAAGTTTCTAATAAGTTCATTAATGCAGTAACTAAATCTTGCGTTTCTAATAAAATACTAAAGTATAACGTGGTGTTTTTTGCGCTGGTTTCGTCTGTACGAATACGTGATACTTGGTTTTCGATAGAAGATGATACGTCTTTTAATAGTCGCTTTTTATCACTAATAAGTGTTGTTAAATCATCAAACGAGCGAGTTTCAAAAATATGGCTGATACCATTAAGCAAGGTAGACAATTGATTGTCTATTTTTTTTAGGTCTTTTAGTTGTCCTTTTTTTAGGGTTTTATGATTATTGTTAACGTGTTTGTATGTTGCTTTAGAAATATAACTAATAGATTGTGCCACATCTTGTAAATAACCAATCACCATTATATAAAATCTACTAGCTTCTACAGATGTTTCATCTAACGATTTGATAAAATAAAACACACTATCTTTTAACTCTTCAATTTCGTTATTAAGTTTAGCAACGTATTTTTCGGTTTTTCGCAATTTATTTAAATCGTGTTTTGCTAGGTCGTTTACCACAGAAGTGTATAATTTATTTACTCGTGAAGCTACTTCTGCAATATGGTCGGCACTTTCTTCTATTACCCCATTAATGGTAATTAATTCTGAACGTTCTATAAATAGTTGTTTTTTTACTTCTTTGCTTTTTTTTCTGTAAAGCAGGGTGTTTCTTGCTATTAAAAAGGCAACGGAAGCTAATAAAATAGGAATCATAACCATGTCCCAACTAATTAGGTATGCTACTACAGCAGCGGCAGAAAAGGCTACAATAGCGGTTAAAAACCATCCTCCAATTACGTTAATAACCCCTGCTACTCGGTATACCGCACTTTCGCGCCCCCAAGCTCTATCTGCCAACGAAGTACCCATTGCCACCATAAAAGTTACATAAGTAGTTGATAATGGTAGTTTCATAGAGGTACCTATTGAAATTAAAATACCTGCTACAACTAAATTTACAGAAGCTCTTACTTGGTCAAATGCGGGTAATTCGTAAGTTTTATCTTTCGGTAATTTTATAACGGGTTTTTGAAATCTTGAATCGATATAGGTTAATGTTTTTTTCGGAATAACACTGCTAATACCTTGATTAATAACCATTGATGTTCTTACAACAAATCGCGATAAAAAATTTGGTTTAAACTTTTCGTGTCCGTCGCCTTGTCGCGATAAATCAATTCCTGTTTTTATTACATTTCTTGCCTTACTTGAAGTCCATAAGGTAATAACCATAATTGTACCAGCTATCAATAGAAACCATACATTTGAAGGTACTTTTTGGCTTAATATTTCCATTGAAAATTTATCAGCAGTTACACCAGAGGCTACCCAAGCTTCATATGAGTTCCACGCAGCTATTGGCACACCAATAAAATTCACTAAATCATTACCCGAAAAAGCAATGGCTAATGAAAAGGTTCCGATACCAATAATTACTTTTAAGATATTAACTTTAAAAAATCGTATTAACAGGTATGCAATTGAGGTCCAAAACAGAAAACTTCCTGTAATTATTAATAGTGTATTACCTTCTATAAGATGTTTTATATTACTGTAAAAAGGGGTTCCTTTTAACCCTTTAACAATAATAAAATACGTAATAGCTGTGATAGCAAAACCACCAAATAAAGCATTTATATAAGTTGCTCTTTTTTGAAAATTAAATGAATAAATTAATCTAGAAAAAAATTGGACGATAGCCCCTACTGAAAAAGCCACGACTACCGAGAGCAATATACCTCTAATAATTTCAAAAGCTTTTTTATGATTTATATACCCTGACAAGTCTGCAATAGATTGTGCATTATTGTCGGCTATTTTAATTAATGAAATACAAACAGCAGCACCTAATAATTCAAATACAATAGACACGGTGGTAGACGTTGGCATTCCTAGAGAATTAAAGATATCTAACAATAAAATATCAGTAATCATAACCGCCATAAAAATAAACATGATGTCTTGAAACATAAACATGCCTGGGTTAAAAATACCTTTTCGAGCAACTTCCATCATACCACTTGATGTAACTGCACCAAAAAATACACCGATACTAGCTATTATCATAATATTTCTTATTGATATAGCTTTTGAGCCAATGGCTGAGTTTAAAAAGTTAACCGCATCGTTACTAACACCTACAACTAAATCAACTACCGCTAATACAGCTAAAGCGATGAGCATTAAAATATATGGATCTCCCATTTTAGTTTAAAAATTTTAAGCAAATTTACATACATAAATTTATGCCAATGTTAGGTTTACGTTATCATTTTAAAAATGAATTTCTACTTGTAAACGAGTCATAAGTTGATTTTTAGCACTTTGTGCATCTAGATAGCTTATGTCGGTTTGAACTTTAAGGCTATGGCCATTAATATATTTAGAGATGCCTAAAGTATATTGATTTTCAGAGCTTTTGTTAACAATCTTTTTATCAAACATAATGTTTGTATAACGCCCAGTGAGTTCCCAGTTTTTAGAAAATAAATAACCGCTTTGTAGGTTAAGACCGCTACCTACTTGTACGACTTGCCCTGTTAATGTTCCGTCAGAATTTTTTGCTATAGGGTCTTTAGCATTTCTATGGGCATACTCGCCCATTAAAGAAAATCCGTCGTATTTATACATACCATCTATAAACCACGTTGTTATATTGGTTTTGTAAAATCCGTCATCTGTTGTCGTCATATAAGAACCTTGATTGCTTTTCGTTTTTACAGCATTGTTGTTAAAATCACAACTTATTGCCACGGCTAGTTTATGCTTTTTTTGTCTTTCTAAATCTCCGCCACTATAATCGCCTTTACCTAAAAATTTGCCGAAAGGTAAAAATTCTATTTTACCAGTATATTGATATCCTCCAAGGTTTTCACTAGTAATATTTCTACCCTCTCCTTGCGCGACAGAAAAGGCTTCTTTTACAATAAATTCATCAAACAATTTAAAATGGTGATGAAGTTGAAGCCCCAAATCTCTATCAATATTAAAATTTTTGTTTAAAAGCGATCTATCTACTAATTCTAAATTTGCAGATGAAATTAGGCGTTCTCTATTACCAGGTAATTTAGTCTGACCAAACCAAATCGATAAATTTTTATAAAAGTTCCATTTTAAAACAGCATCTAAAATTATTCTAGGTGCATTATTTGTGTACTCAGAACTTCCTCCAATATCATTATTAGAAAGCCCTAGTTCTATTTTGTAGGTTAATTTAGGAGAATAAGCAAAACCATCAAATTTTAAACGAGCTCTTCTTACGAGCATTGATGATGTGCTGTTTAACAAACTGTTGTTGTCGTAGTTCCATTTTGCGGTAGTTAATAATTGCATTCGCGCACCAACTTTCATAGAAAAGGTACTGTCTTTAGCAACAATATTAATAATTCCTTTTCCAAATTTTGGCGAATGTATTTCTTGTGCATTTGTTTTGTAAAATACGATTAAACAGATTACTAACAGTAGTTTTTTAAATTTTGTTGTCAATGGTGTTGTTTTTTGGGTATAGGTAAAAAATGGTAATAAAATAGGTTTTTTTTAAGGTAAACACATTTAAGAGGTGTAATAATACGAATTTTTTTAATGTAATTTTAATGTAATACGTTCTTTATCGAATTGTTAAGAAAAACACTCTTTTCTTTATTCAAGTAACATTTTAGTAAAACAAACATAATTTAACAGTAACAAAAGGTTTGTAAAATCATTGCAATTTTGCAGTGATTTTTTAAAAGACTTAAATGTAATGATGAAAAAAATAGTATTATTTATTTTACTAAGTGTTTGTGAACTTATGTTTTCACAAGGTAAAGGGATTGTGAGTGGACTGCTTTCTGATAAAGAAATGGATAATGCTCCTTTACCTTTTGCTAATGTATTTATAAAAAACACAACTATTGGTACAACAACCGATATGGATGGGAACTATACTTTATCTGTTACTCCGGGTAACCATATTATAGTATTTAGTTTTGTAGGCTATCAAACTATTGAAAAACCGATAGAAATTAAAACAGGAACAACAACAACACTAAATGTTATTATTAGTGCTAATGAAGGTGTTGCGTTAAAAGAAATTGAAATAAAAGGAAGTGCGAGTAAGGCATCGACAAGCAGTATTATAAGTACGCAAAAAAAATCGGTGCAGGTTGTTGAAAGGGTAGGCTCTGAACAATTAAAAAATCAAGGTATTGGAGATATTGCTACAGCGGTTACTAAAGCAACAGGAACTCAAAAACAAGAAGGTTCTAGCGTAATATTTGTAAGAGGTTTGGGCGATCGGTTTAATACAACAACATTAAATGGGCTCTCTATTCCGTCCGATAATCCAGAAAATAAAAATATTGATTTAGGAATATTTAAAACCTCTATGATTGAATACCTTTCGTTAGACAAAGTGTATTCGCCTTTATATACAGGTGATTTTGGAGGGGCACACATTAACATTGTTTCTAAAGAATATATTGGAAAACCTTATGTAAAGGTTGGTTTAGGAAATAGTGCAAACCTACAAACCATTGCCAAAGATAAATTTAAGCTTCAAGATGGAGCGCCAGGTTTTTTGGGTTTTAAAACCAGTACTTTTAAAAACAAGGTTAACCCCTACCAAACCTATCCTTTTACCACAAGGTGGAATTTTAAAAACGCAGCTAACACATTTAATTTTAACATTAATATAGAAAGTGCTACTAAGTTTACTTTTGAAAAGGATAAAAACCTATATCTATTTGCCTATGTAGGGTTTGATAATGATTATTTATATAGTAATGGTGAAGAAGGGTTTTATGATGCAACTGGAGGGATGATAAAAAATTCGCATGATATTGATCGATACGAGTATAAAACAAATACTACAGGGTTTTTAAATTTAACCTATAAGAAAAATGCCGATAACAAAATAAATTTTACGTCAAATTATATTCATTCTAGTTCGCAAGCTATACGAATGGTGAATGGAAACTATAGAGAAGTAGGTAATTATGATGATGTTGTTGTTAGAAAAACCGATAACAAAATAACTGACACTTGGATAAATCAGTTGTTTGGTAATCACAAATTAGGTTCTGATTGGCAAACCAATTGGGCTGTAGGATATAATTACCTTAATAGTAAAAGACCAGATGTTTTACAAAACACCATTGATAATGCAGACCCCAATCATCGCTATTTTTTAACAGGAAGCTCTATTCTTAACAGCCGCTATTTTGACGACATGAAGGATAATAATTTTGTGGCAAATTTTAAAGTAACTAAAAATTGGAAAGAGTTTAAATTTGATTTTGGATACGATGGTAATTACAAAAAAAGAAATTTTAATTATAACATTATTGGCCTAGAATTTAAACAAAACCCAAGTACCATTAATCCAGATGATATTGATGCAATAATTAATTCGTCAAACAATTCAATGTGGAGTTACAACACATTGCAGGGGTATGGGCATGGTATTTTTGATCCTTTCTATTATAACTTTACACAGCTTATCAACGCTGCATTTTTAAATGTAGATTATAAAATTAGTGAGCAGTTTATAGCACAAATAGGCGCAAGATATGATAACATATCCATTCAAAACAATTGGTATTCTGCTGAATTTGGTATAGATAGAAGTAATAAAAAATACAATAAAATATTACCTGCCCTTAATGTAAAGTACGAAATTAATAGTCAGCAGAACATACGGTTTTCAGCTTCTAAAACATATACTCTGCCACAAGCAAAAGAGCTAGTCCCTGTTTCTTATTACGATTTAACTAATAACACATACGGAAACTCAAATGTTTACCCTTCTGATAATTATAATGGTGATTTAAAATGGGAACTTTTCCCTAAAAGAGGAGAAGTATTTTCAATAACAGGGTTTGCTAAATATATTAAAAACCCTATTGCTAGATCTACTTTTTCTTCGGCTTCTTCTAGCGATATGACCTACTTTAATATTGCCGATTATGGAACTGTTTTTGGTGTTGAGGCAGAAATTAGAAAAGATATTTATAAAGTAGATAATCATAAAATATACACTTTTTTAAACGGAACATATATGAATACCAAGCAAAAGTTAAATCCAGAAAAAGTGTCTAAAGAAAATAATAAATCGATTGAATTTAGTGGGCAAACCTATGAAAAACTACAAGGTGCTGCTGATTTTCTTGCCAATATTAACTTAGGGTACAATGCCAAATGGGGCGATAGCCAAAACAATCAAATCGATTTTGTAGTTTCTTATACATATACAGGAAAAACGCTATTTGCTATTGGAACCAATAATACAGGAAACTTTTATCAGCAACCCATTAACATTTTAGATGCAAACTTAAATTTTAAACTCAACAATATTGGCATTGGTGTTTTTGCTAAGAATCTTCTTAATCCTGCATTTAAAATTAATCAAAAGAACAAAGCAGGTTCTTTTATATACAAAAACTATAAAAAAGGAGAAAAAATTGGCGTTAGCCTTTCTTATAAATTTTAAGATAAATCAACAAGTTTAACAATTAAAATAAAATTAAAAAATGAAAAAAAATGTTTTAAAAATAGCCGCTTGTTTAAGCATTATTATTGCATTAACTACGTCTTGTACTAATGACGACAGCAGTAATGATAGCACAATTTCATCAATTGACCCTGCTAATTTTCAAGGAACTATCGAATCAGGAAGAACCGTTACGCTAGATGCTTCTAAAACCTATCACTTAACAGGTAAGTTGTTAGTTGAAGCAGGAGCAACACTTAATATTCCTGAAGGAACGCATATTGTTGGAGAAAAAGGAGCAACCTATATTATTGTAGACCGAGATGCAAAAATTTATATAAACGGAACCGCTTCTAATCCTGTTATTTTTGATGGCGCTAGTCATACGCAAGGGTACTGGGGGGGCATCGTTATTTTAGGAAATGCGCCGTCTAATCGAAGTGCTAACGGAACGTCTACTTCTGAATTAGGCGACTTAACTTATGGCGGAACAAATAGCGCCGATAGTTCTGGTAGTATTAAATATTGTGTTATAAAAGATACAGGGTTTAAATACAACCCTGAAAAAGAATTTAACGGACTCTCTTTATTTGGTTGTGGTAGTGGAACAACGATATCTTATGTGTATGTAGCTAACGGAGCGGATGACGCAATAGAATCATTTGGCGGTTCACCAAAATACGATCATTTAGTATTAATTGGCAATCAAGATGATTCTTTTGATTGGACAGAAGGCTTTAGTGGAACAGCAAGTTATGTTTATGCCTCTAGAGATAAACAATACCAAGACACTTCTGACCCAGGAAACAGAGGTTTTGAATGTGATACTCAAGATACAGACCCAGAAACAACAAACGGAAATGGAGCTTCTACACCTCATATTTCTAATATAACTGTTATTGGAAATAAGGCAGGGTCTGAGTCGCAAGCCTTAAAACTAAGGGCAGGTACAGAAGGATTTTTTGACAATGTAGTTTTAGCCAATTTCGATGTTGGAATTAATATAGAGACGGCAAGGTCATTCGAGTGGTTTGGCACAGGCGACAAAATTACCAATGTTAATTTTGTAGAGGTTAACACATCTTTAAAGTTAAAGGCTTATAGCGGTTCTTCGGTTACTTGGTACTCTGAAAATTCATCGGCAACAGGGGCTGGAAATGGAACAGCTCTTCCAGATTGGGCAAAAGGATGGACTGGGCTTACCTCTTGGGATATAGTTAATGCGAGTAACTAATTTTAAGGTCAAACAAACTTTTAAAATATAAATTTTATAACAAGGTTTTTAAAGTCAAAAAGCTTACCGAATTGGGTAAGCTTTTTGTTTTTGTAAGAAAATTATTTAAGGGTTATTTTTGAGCCTTCTTTCCAAATTTGCACGCTAGCAATAGTATTGTTTTTATAGTTAATTTCGTTTAACATTTTTCCTTGCCAAAGAAACCATTTTCCTGTTTTTTTGCCATCTTTATAGTGTGCAATAGCGGTTTTATTTCCTTTTTCATCAAAAGATGTCCATGTGCCTGTTAATTTTTTGTTTTTGAAAAAACCTTGCTCTCTTATATTTCTATTAGAATAATAATAAGTTGCTTTTACTAAATCTTGCGATTTCTCGTAAGTAGGTTCAATCTTTTGAGCTTGTACAAACGAAATGGATAAAATACAGATTAAACCGAATAATTTTTTCATAATAAAATGTTTATAGTTACTGCGATATACACAAATATAAGATAAAATTTACAATAAAAAAACAATTACTTAACGTTAAATTAACATTGAAGGATGTTTTTTATCGTGTTTGTGCTTTTTAGTAGACAAAAATTAAGTTGTATATTTACCTGTATATTAATTAAAAAATCTAAAAATAATATGGCAATTTTAAAAGTTATCGAAGTAATGGCAAATTCTGAAAAAAGTTGGGAAGATGCTACTAAAAAAGCAGTTAAACAAGCTTCAAAAACGGTAAAAAATATTCGATCAGTTTTTGTTCAGTCGCAAAGTGCTGTGGTTGATGATAGTGATGTTACCGAATTTAGAGTAAACCTAAAACTAACTTTTGAAGTAGAATAACTTTGTAAAGATTAAGGTATACCTCATAGATTTTTTACTTTTTTAATGTCAAAAAATTTATGAGGTTTTTTAGTTTAAATAATTAAAAAAAAACACTAGGCTTTATAAGCAATTGTATTGAGATTTTATCTGCTTTTCCAATCCTAAAATTTCTTCAAAATTATCAAAAGCAAAAGAAAGTAGTATTATTAAATTTGTTAACGCCAATTTAGACTGTGTTTTATTAAAACACAGCCATATAAAAGGTTTATTGCAAAGAATTTCTTTTTAATCTAAAATCGATAACCAACATTTATACCAACTCGAGGTACAATAGCGGGCGAGTCAGAATTAAACATATTGCGTGCAGCGCCTGCCAAAATATTAGCTGTAAATCCTCCGTTAGAGGTGTATTTAGCTCCAGCAGAAATACCTAACATTCCATCGTTATACTTAATATAATTGGTTACGTTATCTACAGTCTGTTTTTTTTCGCCTGAATTAAATCCTAAAAATAATTCGCCAAAATAATTAAAAGTTTTATCAGAGGTAAAATATTGACGAAAAAATGGGGTAAACATTCTTTTTTCGTTGTACCTAAAATCGGCGGTTGTTTTTTCAAAATTAAAAAGGGCAGAAATTCCTACAGACGATTGACTCTCTATATATCGTTCGTAAGATACTTCTAATGTTTTCATTACTAATGCATCACCTAAATCAAGACTTAATTCATTTTGCGCATATAAAAAAGAGGTAATACATAAGGCAAAAGCTACTAGAATTTTTTTCATAAAAAAATGTTTTTTTTAACGCTACAAACATACTTAAAAAATTGCTTTTATTTGAATGCTACCCGTATGAATTATTTTTGAATTTTCACTTTTTCTACCCATATAGCTAAGGTTTAAATTTAAAAACGAATTTAACTTTTGTGTAAACAATATATCCCAAGTATAATTATTTCCAGCTTGTAACCCTTCTAATAATTGATAACCAATGGGCGAATTAGCATTTCCTGAAAAGTTATTTAAAAACATATTAAAATTGGCATTAATTTGGTTTTGTTTTTTGCTAATAAAAAAGTAGGATAGCCCTACTTTTTGTTGCTGTAAAGACTCGAAATTTTGAAGCTTATTTTTTTTATTTTTAAAATGATAAAAAATAGAAAACCATTGATTTTCATTGTATAGAAAGGTTAATTTAGGATTAATTTCGTTTGAAGTTATTTTATAGTTTCTATTGGTAAAATTTTCAGTATTTAAGTTATTTGTAGAATAGATGGTTTTAAGATCAAAAACCCAAAATTTTGAAAGCTTATGTGTTAATTCTAATTGATGAATAAACGAATTATTTTCTTGACTACCGATACTGTATTGTTGTTTGGCGCGTGTTTTACCGTATGTATATACAAGGCTATAGTTTTTTAAATTTCGATTAAAATAAAGGCTGTTTCTAAAGTTAAAGATTAGTTCTAATGCGTTGTTTTTGTCAAAGTTAAAAGGATTAAAAAGAAACGAGTTTTTTAATCGCTGTTGCACATTTTCTGTTAGTAAATAAGTTTGGTTGTAAAAGTGTGAAATAAATTTTTTAAACCCACTTTTAGTTTGCCATTGCGAAGGGTTTAAAGTTACGGCTTGTTTTAATTTTGCTTCTTGTGTAGGTAAATAATGTAGGTTAGGTAATGCAACACGTAAATAATCAGCTTGATCTTGAAATTGTGCTACTTCAAATTCGTTAAATTGTTTTTCTCCGTCGTTGTTATAATCTATCCAAGTATAATAACCATGCCCTGGTTCAGTTTCTACATAAACATAATCTTGTTGTGCTAGATTACCTGAAGAGGTTTCGTATAATGTGTTTATAATTAAAAAGTTGCTAAAAAATTGTTGGTTGTATAATACCTTTGAGTTAAGCGATTTTTCATTTTCGGTAAAGCTGTTATTTGTTAACCTATAATTTGCAAAAAGCGATAAATTTGTGGTTTTATTTTGAATAAGTTTACTTGAAGCATATATTGTTTTTCTGTTGTTAATTTGGGTAAAAGAGTTGCTTTTTATGCTGTCGTTAATCCTATAGTTTACACCTATTTTTGCAAAAACTTTACTCGAGTCTCCTATACCAAAATAGGTTTTGTAATCTTTAAATTTGTGGCTTGAAATGAGGTATAGGTCGGTAACCTTATCTTTCTTTTTGTTTGTTTCAAAATTTATTAAAGCACCTATCCACGATTTTCCAAAACTATGTTCAGCTTTAGATTGTAGCCTAAAAAAAGCATCTTTTTCTGAATTAGAACTGTTGTTAAGTAAGCTGCTATTTAGCGAAAAATAAGTGTTCTTGAAGTTTAATTTAGATGTTAACTGGTGTTTGTTACCATTATTATCGTTAAAATTTAAATGATTGTAACGATACATAATCCAGTCGTTTTTTTCGTTTTTAAGCGTAAGACCTGTTGCTACTTGATTTTGATTTCCAGTTGGATTTGTTAAGTTCCAATCTCTATTAAATTCAACATTTTGAAAACGCTGTACAGCTGTGAAATTATTTTGAATAAATTTATAATCAACCGTACTTTTTAATTTCCAATGGGCATCTAATAAGGTTTGTTGCCAATTTATTTTTGTAGCAATACGTTTGTTTTTGTTGTTGTCAATAGCAGAAAATAAATTTAAATCATTGTTACTATGGGCTAATTCAGCATTAACAATTGTTTTTTTCGAGGGTTGGTAATGTGTTTTTACATCCATTATTTGTAGACTCGATGGAGCAGCCAACCGAACAATTGGGCTATAATTTCCAGTATGGTTACCAGCGTATTTAAAAATAGTTCCTATAGTTGTTGATTTATCAATTACATAATCACCTTGATTAGTGCCAACATTGGTAAAAGTTACCGAATATAATTCGTCGTTTTCATCAGTAGAATATTCAAAAATGGTTACTCCGTTAACAGTGCTTTTTTTATATTGAATACGATTAGGGTTATAAGTATCTAAATAAGCACTAGGCGAAACCATTTTAGAGGCATCGTTACCAGCATTGGCTAAGATTTGTTTTTGTTGAGTTGTTAAGCTTTGTTGTAAAGGCTGGTTTTTAGCATCGTTTTCGTTATAAAAATAGCCAGATATAGAAAAATTATCAGAGGCATAGTGTGCTTTTTCATAGGTAATAAATCGGGTGTAATTTTGATTGGCATATTGAAATTCTACCCGAATTCGCATGTCATTTGTTATCGGGTAAGTTGTATTAAAGCGAATTTCGCCTAAATTATAATCAATTACATAATCTTTTGTTTCACCACGTTTAAGAAGCATACCATTAACAAAAACCTTATCACTTTCAGCCACAATAACTATAGCAGGTTCATTATTCGGTCCGTGCAATTTATAGGGGCCTTGATTGCCCTCTAGTCCGATAAAATCATTAGCTGTAAAACGCCCTCTAACAATAGCACCACTGGCGGCTACATTGGTTTTTTTATTTATGTTGGCAGAGGCTAATAAACCTGTAATTTGCTTGTCGAATTTTAAAAAATAACTTTCATTATTTGTCAGTGAAATATCTCCAGCCTTTACACGCCAATTTTTAGTATATAATTCTAAAAAAACACGATTAAAATCAGTAATATTTTGAGAATAACCATTTTGTTGTAGCGGAATATTTGTATCAAAAATATTTCCTCGAATACTTACGTTATCTGATAATTTACCAGATATGGTTAAATCTAACGAAGCATTGGTTACAGCATTTTGATTATTACCAGCCGTAACTCTACGTGCAATAAAACCTTGGGTTTTTAACCCTTCGAAAAGCTTTTTTTCGCCACTTTTTTTATTAGAGGTAAAACTATATAACTGTTTCGTGTTATTTGTATTTGGGGCAATTATGTTTTTGTTGTAAGGGGTGTATGTTTTTGTTATAAAATTGGGGTAGCGATAATATTCAACAGTAAGCACATTGTATTTTTTTGAGTTAACAATTAATTGTGCTTTACTAAAGTTTATGTCATAATTTTTTGGCGGAAGTGTTTCGCCATTTGCAATAATTACCTTAAAATTTTTGGGGTTGATACTTACGCTGTCTATTTGTAGGGTATCTTTAGTAACTACTATTTTTTTCGATCTAAAATCACTTGATTTTTTTTGTGCATTACTACATAATACAGCAAATAAACAGAAAAAGAAAAGTGTTTTTTTGATCATACCTTATAAACGTATTGAAAACAAAATTAGTTTAAAATAACGTTTGTTGATTTAAAGCTTTTTCGTGTTCTAACAACCATTTTTTACGCCAAATGCCCCCAGCGTAACCAGTTAATGAGCCATTAGAGCCAATAACTCTATGACAAGGAATAATTATTGCTAAAGGGTTTTTACCATTTGCAGAAGCAATTGCTCTAATAGCTTTAACGTTTTTAAGAGCTTTTGCTTGTTCTAAATATGTTTTTGTTTTTCCGTAGGAGATGTGTAATAATTCGCCCCAAACTTTTTGTTGAAATTCGGTTCCTTGTAAATCAAGTTTTAGATTAAAAGTTGTTCGATGTTTGGTGAAATATTCGTTTAATTGTATGACACAATTTTTTAAACAATCGGGTATGACACTTGATGGTTGAATGGTTTTTTCTAAAAAAGTAACTGACCGAACACCTTTTTCGCTTCCACTAATTTTAACGGTTCCTATAGGGGTGTTATAGTATGTGGTTTGTATACTATACATTAAAAACGGCTAAAGCATTTTGTGTTGTTATTTCTGAAATTTTTTCAAATGAAATACCATAAATATCAACGAGTTTTTCAATAACCTTTACAAGATACGAACTTTCGTTTCGTTTACCTCGATAAGGGGTTGGTGCTAAATAAGGCGAATCGGTTTCTAAAACAAGATGTTTTATATCTATTTGGTTTAAAAATTGATCAATTTTACCATTTTTAAATGTTACTACACCTCCAATACCTAACTTCATATTGTACGAAATAGCACGTTTAGCCTGTTCTAAATTTCCAGTAAAACAATGAAAAATACCATATAAGTCAGCACTTTTTTCAGTTTCTAATATTTCAAAAATTTCATCAAAGGCATCGCGACAATGAATTACAATGGGTAATTTTTTTTCTTTAGCCCATTGTATTTGTGTACGAAAAGCTTCTTGTTGTTGAACTAAAAAAGTTTTGTCCCAATATAAATCAATACCAATTTCTCCAATTGCATAAAACTTTCGGTTGTCTATCCATTTTTTAACATGAGCAAGTTCTTCTTGGTAATTTTCTTTTACTGAGGTAGGGTGTAACCCCATCATTAAAAACATACTGTCAGGATGTTTTTTTTCTAAATCAAACATTTTTTGCGTGTACGAACTATCAATTGCAGGAAGAAAAAAATGAGAAATACCAACGTTTTTCGCTCGTTGTATTACCTCATCTCTATCGTTATTAAATTGACTAGAATATAAATGGGTATGGGTGTCGATAATCATTTAATACAGTATATTTACAGCACAAAAGTACAAGAAATGACTAGTTTGAAAAAAGTATTACAAAAAAAGAAATACGTTAAAATAAAATTAAAGAAAATGGTAACCAACCATTTAGAGCTTAATGCTAAAATAAATGGTATAAAAGGAAAATTTATTTTAGATACAGGAGCCTCTAATTCGTGTGTTGGTATAGATTTGATAGAGCAGTTTAAATTGATTTCTGAAGAAAGCGAAATTAAAGCTGCAGGGGCTGGTGCTATTGATATGGAAACAAAAACATCAAAAAATAATACTCTTGAAATAGGTAAATGGAAAACAACTAAATGTCATTTGGTTTTATTTAATTTAACACACGTAAACACTGCTTTATTACAACATAATGCAAAAGAAGTTCAAGGTATTATAGGTGCCGATATATTACAAAGTGGTAAGGCATTTATTGATTATGATAAAAAATTATTATACCTTAAAAAAGTTAAAAAAAAGAAGTTTAAAAAAATAGTTGTTTAGGGATTGAAAAAGTTTCAATAAACTTAGGGTTAATTGTTTTTTAGATTTACCCGAAAAAGAATTGTTTTACTAAATAAAAAGGGGTTTTGTAATTAATATTACAAAACCCCTTTTAACATATTTTGAGTTTCTTTTTTAAAAACGGCTTATTGCAATGCTTCTTTAATTCTTTTAATTGCCTCACGCAATTGTAATTCAGAAGCAGCATAAGACATTCTGATACAGTCAGGAGCACCAAAAGCTTCACCAGTAACGGTAGCCACATTTGCTTTTTCTAGTAAAAACATAGAAAAGTCGTTAGCATTGTTGATTTTTACTCCTTGAATAGTTTTTCCGAAAAAAGCACTTATATCAGGAAAAACGTAAAAAGCACCTTCAGGAATATTTATTTTAAATCCGTCGATAGTGCTTAATAAATCTAACACAATATCTCTACGAGATTTAAATTCGTCAACCATGTATTGTATTTTTTTAGGAGAAGCCAATACAGCAGTAATAGCAGCTCGTTGTGCAATACAGTTTGTGCCTGAGGTAATTTGTCCTTGCATTTTAGTACAGGCCTTAGCAATCCATTCAGGGGCGCCAATGTAACCAATTCGCCACCCAGTCATTGCAAAAGCTTTTGCAAGTCCGTTTACGGTAATGGTTCTATCATACATGCTTTCTATAGCGGCAAAGCTGAAAGGAGTAACGCCATAATTAATATGTTCATATATCTCGTCAGATAAAATAAATATATTTGGATGTTTTTCTAATACTTTTGCCAATGCTCTATACTCTTCTTCGCTATAAACACTTCCACTAGGGTTATTCGGCGAATTAAAAAAAACCATTTTTGTTTTAGGTGTAATGGCAGCTTCTAATTGATCGGCAGTAATTTTAAAATCGGTATCTATAGACGATGGAATTTCTATAAATTTTGCTTCGCATAATGTAGCTATTGCCGAATAACTAACCCAATACGGTGCAGGTAATATAACTTCGTCACCAGGATTTAAAAGTACTTGAGCTACGTTGGCAATAGATTGTTTTGCTCCTGTAGAAACTACAATTTGGTTTGGGTTATATACTACGTTATTATCGCGCTTAAATTTTGTGCAAATAGCCTCTTTTAATTCTACATAACCATCAACAGGAGTGTATGAATTATAATTTTGATTAATGGCTTCAATTGCTGCATCTTTAATAAAATCAGGGGTATTAAAATCTGGTTCACCTAAACTTAAGCTAATAATATCTTTACCTTGGGTTTTTAACTCACGTGCTTTTGCAGCCATGGCTAATGTTTGTGAGGTAGGTAAACTTTTAATTCTGTTAGATAATGGGTGCGACATTGTTGTGTTTTTAATTTTTATATTCTATGCTAATTGAGGTTGAGGTTTTTCGCCAAGTTTTGCTATTTGTTTAAAATGTTCTTTAATAGCACGTCTCATAGTTTTATATTCGTTATAAGGTAAATTAAACTCGCTTGCGGTTTTTTTAACTATTTGAGCTAATTTATCATAATGAATATGCGAAATATGTGGAAAAATATGATGTTCTACTTGGTAATTTAAACCTCCAGTATAAAATTTTACAAGTTTGTTTTTTGGGGCAAAATTAGCAGTGGTGTGTAATTGATGTATTGCCCAAGTATACTCCATATTTCCGCTTTCATCGGGTTCGGGCATTTCTGTAGACGGCACTACGTGTGCAAGCTGAAAAACAACGCTTAAAATAATTCCAGCAGTATAATGCATAATAAAAAAACCGATTAATATACCCCACCAAGGAATATCTAAAACAGCCATAGGCAATGCAATCCAGATTAAATAATAGATTATTTTCGAAATTACAAGTTTAGTCCACTCAGCAGCAGGGTTTGGAAATTTACCATACGAAAGTTTACGTTTTAAATAACTTCGCATTTGTTTTATATCGGTAGTAATCGCCCAGTTTATGGTAAGCAAACCGTATAAGAAAATAGAATAATATTTTTGAAATTTATGTATTCGTAACCATTTTGTATGTTCTGAAAAACGTATAATTCTACCCGCATCAATATCTTCATCGTAATTTTTTATGTTGGTATAGGTGTGGTGTAACACGTTATGCTGTACTTTCCAATTATAAACGTTTCCAGCAAGAATATACATACTGCCCCCCATTAATTGATTAACCCATTTTCTTTTCGAAAATGATTCGTGGTTTGCATCATGCATTACATTCATTCCTACCCCTGCCATGCCAATACCAATAATAACGGTAAGTATTAATTTCACCCAAATAGAAATGTCAACGGTTAAGATTAATAAAAAAGGCACAATATATAGGGTAAACATTATAATGGCTTTTAAATATAATTTCCAATTTCCAGTACGTTTTATGTTATTTTCTTTAAAATAATCGTTTACTCGTTTGTTTAACGTTTTTAAAAACTTAGTCTTATCAATATTGCGAAAATGTATTGTTTTCATCAGAAGTAACAAATTAAGCCGCAAAAATACGGTTTTTAACTTACATTTGTTTTTGATAATCAAACTTTTTAACAATAATTCTTGAATTGTTTAAGAATATAATTTTTAATGATTTGTTTTTACTTTTGCACTTCTAAAATATAGTTTATGGAAATTGTTTTTAAATATTTTACCAACATATCAGCAAAACAAAAAATGCAGTATGCTAAACTAGCAGAGCTATATAAAGATTGGAATTTAAAAATTAATGTGGTTTCTCGTAAAGATATTGACGAGTTGTATTTACGGCATGTTTTACATTCGTTAGCAATAGCAAAAGTATTATCCTTTAATTCGGGAGCAAAAGTTATGGATGTTGGTACTGGTGGCGGGTTTCCAGGTATTCCGCTCGCAATCTTATTTCCAGAAACGCAATTTCATTTAGTTGATTCTATCGGAAAAAAAATAAAAGTAGTAAATGAAGTAGTGGCAGGTTTGGGTTTAACCAATGTTAAAGCTACACACGGACGAGTAGAAGAAGTAAATGACACATACGACTTTATTGTAAGTAGGGCTGTAGCTCAAATGGAAACGTTTCATCGTTGGGTAAAAAATAAGGTTAGCACAAAGCAAAACCATGAATTAAAAAACGGAATTTTATATTTAAAAGGGGGTGATTTAACCGAAGAACTTGCTGATTTTTCTACAGCAAAACTTTATCCGTTATCTAATTTTTTTACCGAAGATTTTTTTGAAACTAAAAAAGTAGTTCACTTACCTGTAATTAATTAGGTATAATTGTAAAATATTTTTTCTTTAACCAAAAGGCTACTCGAACTAATATTATTAAAGCAGGTACTTCTACTAATGGCCCGATAACTCCTGCAAAAGCTTGTCCAGAATTTAATCCGAAAATAGCAATAGCTACGGCAATTGCCAATTCAAAATTATTACCAGCGGCTGTAAAAGCAACCGAAGTTGTTTTGTCATAAGTTGCCCCTGTGGCTTTGGTTACAAAAAATCCGACAAAAAACATTAAAGCAAAATAAATTAATAGTGGAATAGCAATAATTAGTACATCCATGGGTATTTGAACAATTAATTTTCCTTTTAAAGAAAACATTATTACAATGGTAAATAACAATGCAATTAAGGTTATTGGTGAAATAGCAGGGATAAATGTTTTAGTATACCATTCTTCGCCTTTTAGTTTTACTAAAATAAATCGGCTTAAAATTCCCATTAAAAATGGAATACCAAGATAAATGGCAACACTTTCAGCAATAGTTGTAATTGAAATAGCTACAATGGCACCTTCAAAACCAAAAAGAGGAGGTAATTTTGTAATAAATAGCCAAGCATAAAAGCTATATGCAAATACTTGAAATATACTGTTTAATGCTACTAAACCAGCTCCGTATTCGCTGTTGCCCTCGGCAAGGTCGTTCCAAACCAAAACCATTGCAATGCAGCGAGCCAATCCAATTAAAATGAGCCCAACCATATATTCTGGATAATCGCGTAAAAAAGTAATTGCCAATATAAACATTAAAATAGGGCCAATTATCCAATTTAAAACAAGTGAAATAGAAAGTATTTTGGTGTTTTTAAAAACTTTTGGCAGCAACGAATATTTTACTTTTGCCAAAGGTGGGTACATCATTAAAATAAGCCCTATTGCGATAGGAATATTTGTTGTTCCTTTGTTAAGCGAGTTAATAAAATTAGGAAATTTTGGAAAAAAATAGCCAAGTGCAACACCTAATACCATTGCTATAAAAATCCATAAAGTTAGGTTTTTATCTAAAAAACTTAATTTTTTTGTTGTCATAGTTTACAATTCAATTTTTGAGAATATATAAAACATTTCGGTAGCAATTTGAAAACTTCGCTCTTCGTATTTTTGGGTTTGTTGAGGTGTGTTGTCAAATACTTTTGGGTCTTTAAAAGTAATAGAAACGCGTTTTTTTGTACCTGCAATAAACGGACACCCTTCATCTGCTTGATCACAGGTCATTATTGCACAAAATTCTGATTTTGGATTAAAATCATCGTCTAATTTTTTTGAAAATCCAATAATAGGATATTCGTTTTCTGCGTACTTAATGCTATAAATAGGGTTGTTTTCTTTAGAAAGTGTTTTTACTTTAAAGCCTGTGTTTTTTAAAGTTTCGGCAACCATAAAAAACAAAGCTGTTTCTTGTGTTCCACCCGAATAGCAAAATACGTTTTCAATTTTAAAATAATACGCCATGGTTTGTGCCCAAACTTGTGCTAAATGGCTTCTTCGAGAATTGTGCGTGCAAATAAAATTTAAACGAATTTCTTTTTTCAAATTTACTTTTTCTTGAATATAATCAATTAAAGGTTGAAGTATTTGTTTTCGCTCTTCAGAAATTGAGGTTATATCAATTAAAGAAATAAAGTGTTGGATGTTTGTGTATAGTGGCATTAATTATAATTAAGTTTTAACAACAGTTTTCATTAGGTAAACAGCAAGGTTGCTTTTGTAAATCAGATAGCTTAACCTTTGGTTTTTCTGTTGTAATACCACATTTGTCTTTCGCTAAGCAGTCGGTTTGTTTTGTTGTTAGAATAAACTTTTTTTCGTCAAAATCAATACCGTATTTTTCAATACTTTTACCTTGGTATTCAACTTCAACAATTAAATTATCATTGATGTTTAAGGTTTTTTCAGAAAGCTCAATAATTTTGAGTAATTTTTCAGGATATAGTTTGTGGTTATAGTCGTTGGCATTCCAAAGTTGAAAACTCACAACTTCTTCATTTCTTACGGTTCCGCCACAATCAATAAAATGTTTTGTGATTTTGCCAATTTCTGTTACGTGAAAGTGACTGGGAACTAATTTTCCGTTTGGTAATTCGAAACAAATGGTTTCTAATGTGCTTAATTTATTTTTTATCTCTGAAAGTTTCATATTATTGTAGTTATATGCTGTTATTAAAAGCGTTAACAACAATTAGTTTTGGAAATGTTTTGATTTAAAAATTTACCCATCAAAGTTTTCATTTTTATCCAATTATTTTCATCAATACAGTAGCAAACACTTGTGCCTTCTACGTTTCCTTTAATTAACCCTAAGTTTTTTAATTCTTTTAAATGTTGAGAAATAGTTGGTTGTGCTAGTCCAATTTCGTTTACCAAGTCGCCACAAACACAAGCATTAAGGTTAAATAAATGTTGAATAATAGCAACTCTTGCAGGGTGTGAAAAAACCTTAGCAAAAAGGGCTATTTCATTTTGTAAATCGGTAAATATTTCAGTTTTAGCTAAACCCATCTTTATTGTTTAATTGCAATATTACGATTAATATAGTTGCTAACAAAATTTTAAATTAAAATAAGGGTATATTTTATACTTGTTTTACATCAATAATTTTTACAGGACATGCTTTTTTGGCTTCCAAAGAGTTGTCAAAAATAGTATCGTCGTTAGATTTTAAAGTGTAAAATCCTTTTTTTTCGACGGCATGTAACAAAACAGATTTTCCGTCTTTTTTTGACATTTGAAATTGTGCCGGAGCCAACTCGACACAATAATTACACCCAATACATTTTTTTCTTTGTAAAGTAATTACGACCATCAGTTTTTGGCAAATTCAGTTTTAACAATTTTGTATAATTTGTCTGATGGGCGAATTCTAAAGTCTAATTTTATGGTTACCTCATCACCCTTTGTTGCTGTTTGTGCTACTTTATCGTTTACAAACATGCTTTTTAATTCCATTTGTTGTGCACCTGTTGTTGGACCTGTTATTAAAATGGTGTCTCCAATAGCTAAATCGTAGGCTTCAATTTTAAATTCACCAATTGCTGCTTTCGGAAAGTAATGCACACCTTTGCCCAAGTATATTTTCTTTTGAGTAGCATGCGAGCCAGGATCGTTACTCCATTCACCTAATTTTTGACCTAAATAATAGCCATTCCAAAAACCTCTATTGTATACTTTTTCTAATTCTTGCATCCAAGAAATAACTTTTTCTTTATCATACGTTCCGTTATGCAAGCTATCAATTGCATTACGATAACATTTAATTACCTTGGCAACGTATTCTGGCGCACGTCCTCGACCTTCAATTTTTAATACTTTAATACCTGCATCGGCAACTTGATCTAAAAAATCGATTGTACACAAATCTTTAGGAGACATAATATACTCATTATCGAGTTCCATTTCAAATCCAGATTCTTGATCAATTACGGTATATTTTTTTCTGCAATTTTGTTTACATGCGCCTCGGTTTGCAGAAGAATTATGAGAATGTAAACTCATATAGCATTTGCCAGAAACAGCCATACATAAGGCACCGTGACCAAAAATTTCAATTTCTAATAAACGTCCTGAGGGCCCTTTTATTTCTTCTTTTTCAATTTGTTCAGTAATTTTTTTTACTTGACGCAAACTTAATTCTCTACTTAATACAATAGTATCGGCAAAAAGGGCATAAAATTTCACCGTTTCGATATTGGTTATATTAATTTGAGTAGAAATATGCACTTCCATTCCTTCAGCTCGTGCCATACTAATTACGGCTTGATCCATAGCAATTACGGCACTAATATTAGCTTCTTTAGCTTTTTTAATTAGTGTTTTTACAATAGATAAATCATGATCGTAAATAATTGTATTTAAAGTAAGGTAGGTACGAACATTTTTAGCACTACATCGGCGAGAAATTTCTTTTAAATCATCTAAAGTAAAATTAATAGATGCCCGAGCTCGCATATTTAGTTGTTCTACACCAAAATATACCGAATCACATCCATTATCTAAAGCTGCTTGTAACGACTCGAAGTTACCTGCAGGCGCCATTAACTCTATTTTTTGCATTATTCTTTAAAATTTACCGTCTAAAAAATTTTTGCAAA
This sequence comes from Tenacibaculum sp. UWU-22, assembly GCF_041021355.1. Lineage (NCBI taxonomy): Bacteria > Pseudomonadati > Bacteroidota > Flavobacteriia > Flavobacteriales > Flavobacteriaceae > Tenacibaculum > Tenacibaculum sp. UWU-22. Next base: position 1,005,120 of record NZ_JBFNGP010000001.1, read on the forward strand.
GGTACTGATTTTTAAATGTTATTGTTTTACAGAATATTTAGTACGGGCTTTTTTTAATAAAATATAAAGATGAAAAATCAACTTTTTTTTAAGTTAGGCTGTTTAAAAATACATCTTTTTTTGTTTTTTTGATATATTTTAAACTTTACACTACTTTTTTGAACGAAAAAGAATAGAGTTTATTTATTTTTTTAAATATTTGCAACGTTTTTAATGCTGATTATTAATAATTTAAAATAGAGATAGAAAAAAATGAGAGTAGCAGTAGTAGGCGCAACTGGAATGGTAGGTAACGTAATGTTACAAGTATTAGCAGAACGTAATTTTCCAGTTACAGAATTAATTCCAGTAGCTTCAGAACGTTCGGTAGGAAACCAAGTTGAATTTAAAGGAACTAACTATTCGGTAGTTGATTTACAAACAGCAGTGTCAATGCATCCTGATATTGCTTTGTTTTCGGCAGGAGGAGATACTTCATTAGAGTGGGCTCCAAAATTTGCAGAAGTAGGTACTACAGTAATTGATAATTCTTCTGCTTGGAGAATGGATTCTACAAAAAAATTGATTGTACCAGAAATTAATGCGTCTGTATTAACAGAAGAAGATAAAATTATTGCAAACCCAAACTGTTCTACTATTCAAATGGTTTTAGCAATAGCACCATTACATAAAAAATATGGTATTAAACGTTTGGTAATTTCAACGTATCAATCAATAACAGGAACAGGAGTAAAAGCGGTTAAGCAATTAGAAAACGAATCGAATGGTGTTGACGGCGAAAAAGCGTATCCGTATCAAATTCATAAAAATGCCTTACCTCATTGCGATGTTTTTGAAGAAGCAGGTTATACAAAAGAAGAGCTTAAATTAGTGCGTGAAACACACAAAATTTTAAATGATCCAGGTATTGGTATTACGGCTACATCGGTTAGAATTCCCGTAGTTGGCGGGCATAGTGAGGCCGTAAATATTGAGCTAGAAAACAACTTTGAATTAGATGATGTTCGTGCTATTTTAGCAGAAACAGACGGTGTTGTTGTTCAAGACGATATTGATAACAATATTTATCCAATGCCTTTTTATGCTGAAGGAAAAGATTCTGTATTTGTTGGTAGAATTCGTAGAGATTTATCACAACCAAATACATTAAATATGTGGATTGTATCAGATAACTTACGTAAAGGAGCTGCTACAAACACCATACAAATTGCAGAGTATTTAGTAGCTAATAATTTAGTAAATACATCAATAGCAATTTAACTTTTTTCATCATATAAAAAGCCCGTAATAAACTTGTGAGAGATTTTATTACGGGCTTTTTTATTTGTAAAACTATCTTTTGAGTAAACTTAATCGTATTTGGTTATGATATAGGGTTTGCTTTGTTTGTTCTAGTAATAGCTTGGTTATTTTTCCAATCTATCCATTTTTGCCCTTTAATGCGCCTCATGGTGTTATCTATGGTACGCATAATAAATACATTGTATATGGCTTTTCCTAAATTTTTAGGGTTACGGGCAACAGCTCTTAAACTCATTGAAAAACCAGGGGTTACGTATCGCATGTAATGCCACCATCCTTCAGGCATATACAATACATTGCCATGTTCTAAATCGGCAACATAACCTTTGGCATTTTTAAGCGCAGGCCATTTTTTAAAATCAGGATTGTTAAAATCAATATCTTCACGAGTAATTAGTGAATGTGGAATTTTATATAGATGTTTATTTTGTTTTTGATCAAATAAAATACACTTCTTTTTTCCTTCAAAATGAAAATGAAAAATATTAGCTAAATCAATATCGTAATGCATAAAGGTGTATGAGTCGCGTCCTCCAAAAAACAGCATAGGTAACCCTTTCATTAATCGTATACCAAAATCAGGAAACGTAAAATCGTTTTGTAATTGCGGAATTTCTTTTAAGATATTCCATAAAAAAATTCGATATTTTGTTGGCTTACTTTTTAATAAATCAACATATTCACTCATTTTCATAGAGGCATGTGGCTCATTAAATCCATCTTTATAGTCTACAGGTCTATCGTCGTATAAAGGTACTGTTTTATCGCCAGCAATTTCTTTCATATAATCTAACGACCATTTAGAATAAGCAGGCCAATCTTCGATAAAACGTTCAATAACCACCGGTTTTTGTGGTTTAAGATAATTTTTTATAAAATCTTTTTTGGTAATTGTTTCAACCCGATCTACTTTGGTTAAATTTAATTCCATATCTATTTTTTTTGGCAAAGTTAAGAATTTGTAAAATAAAATTTATAGGATTTAATACAGAAAAACCTCTTTGTTATACGTATTAGATAAATTGAAATAATCTTTCAAAAATTTTTAATGAATTAAAAATTAACTTAATTTTATTAACACAAAAACACACCATTATGATAGACTTAAACCAAGAGTTTTGGAGCGATAGATATAAAAATAAAAATATAGGTTGGGATTTAGGCAGTGTTTCTACTCCGATTAAAGAATATATAGACCAGCTTACAAATAAAGATTTACGTATTTTAATTCCTGGAGGAGGTAATTCTTACGAGGCAGAATATTTATTCAATAAAGCATTTAAAAATGTTTTTGTCGCAGATATTGCCGAAGAGCCCCTTAAGAATTTAAAAAAAAGGGTTCCTAAATTTCCTTCAAAAAATTTATTACACACTAATTTTTTTGACATAACTAATTCTTTTGATTTAATTATTGAACAAACTTTTTTTTGTGCAATTAATCCAAAACTACGCTTGCAATATGTTAAAAAAGCACATGATTTATTGGCTGAAAAAGGAAAAATAGTGGGGCTTCTTTTTGATTCGAAATTAAATGATGACCACCCACCTTTTGGAGGAAATAGCATGATTTACCGTGAATTGTTTACGCCCTTTTTTACTATTGAAAAAATGGAACGTGCATATAATTCTGAAGAGTCTAGAAAAGAAATAGAATTGTTTATTAAACTCATAAAAAAGGAATTTTAAAAAATTTATATTGTTTTTCTAGCGTGAGTTTTTATAAAATACCACCTATAACTAAACGAGTTAATGCAATATTGTATACTTTTGTATTTTATTTTAAAATAGATCATGGACTCGACAGAATTTTCAAAAAAAGAAATACTTAAAAATGGTTTTTTGGATATAAATGTTCCTGATAACATAGATATACTAGAAAGCATTCAAAAGCTTAGAAAAGAAAAGAATGCAATTATTCTTGCGCATTATTATCAAGAAGATGCTATTCAAGATATAGCAGATTTTGTAGGAGATAGTTTGGCATTAGCTCAGCAAGCAGCAAAAACGGATGCTGATGTTATTGTATTTGCGGGTGTTCATTTTATGGCAGAAACAGCAAAAATATTAAATCCGAATAAAAAAGTATTATTACCTGATTTAAATGCGGGTTGTTCATTGGCAGACTCATGCCCTCCACAAGAGTTTAAAGAGTTTGTTGAGTCGCATCCAGATCATAAGGTGGTAACGTATATCAATTGTTCAGCAGAAATAAAAGCATTGAGTGATGTTGTTTGTACGTCATCAAATGCTTTAAAAATAATTAACTCTTTTCCAAAAGATCAAAAAATAATATTTGCTCCAGATAAAAATTTAGGAGAGTATTTAAATCAACAAACAGGAAGAGATATGTTGCTTTGGGATGGTGCTTGTATGGTACACGAGGCTTTTTCTATTGAAAAATTAATCGATTTATATAAAGAACATCCTGATGCAGAAATTATAGCACATCCTGAATCTCCTCGACATATATTAAAAGCAGCTACATATATCGGCTCTACATCTGGATTGTTAAACTATGTAAAAAATAGTCCTAAAAATAAATTTATCGTAGCAACTGAAGCGGGTATTTTACACAAAATGCAACAACAGGTGCCAAAGAAAGTTTTATTGCCAGCACCTGCAAAAGAAGATAATACTTGTGCGTGTAGTGAATGCCACTATATGAAGTTAAATACTTTAAAAAAACTATATCTGTGTCTTAAACACGAAATACCAAACATAGAAGTTGAAGAAGAATTGAGTAAAAAAGCATTATTGCCTATTGAAAAAATGTTAAACCTATCTTCTTAAATTATGTATGAAACAGATTTTTTGGTAATTGGATCAGGAATAGCAGCCCTCTCTTTTTCTCTTAAAATTGCTGAGCATTTTAAAGATTCAAAAATTACAATAATAACAAAAGAAGATAAATTTGAATCAAACACTAAATATGCTCAAGGCGGTATAGCAATAGTTAATAATTTAGATACAGATTCGTTTGATCAACATATAAAAGATACCCTAATAGCAGGTGATGGACTTTGTGATGAAGCGGTTGTTGAAATGGTTATAAAAGAAGGGCCAGCTTTATTAGATGAATTGATTGATTGGGGCGTTCGTTTTGACGAGTCTGAAAAAGGTAGATTTGATCTTGGAAAAGAAGGAGGGCACAGCCAAAATAGAATTTTACATTATAAAGATATTACAGGCTATGAGATAATTAGAGCGCTATTAAAAAAAGCAAAAGAGTTTTCTAATCTAGAAATATTAGAAAATCATTTTGCGATAGATCTAATTACAGAACATCATAAAGGCGAAAAAGTTGAAAGACAATCTAAAATAAATTGTTTTGGAGTATATGCCATTGATGAAAAAAACAAACAGATTAAAACAATAACCTCAAAAGTAACAATGCTTGCTGCAGGAGGTATTGGTCAAGTATATAGAACAACAACTAACCCTGAGGTTGCTACTGGAGATGGCGTAGCAATGGCTTATAGAGCAAAAGCAGAGTTAGAAAATATGGAGTTTATTCAGTTTCATCCAACAGCGTTGTACGAATTGCCTCCAAAATCTCCCGCCTTTTTAATTTCTGAAGCCGTTAGAGGTTTTGGTGCGTATCTAAAAAATAAAGATGGGGTTCGGTTTATGTCGAAATACGATTCTCGTTTAGAATTAGCCCCAAGAGATATTGTTGCAAGAGCAATAGATGCAGAACTTAAATTAAGTGGAGAATCGTATGTTTTTTTAGATTGTAGACACTTAGAATATAAAAGTTTTCGCGAGCACTTTCCAAATATTTTAGAAAAGTGTTTAAGTGTAGGTATCGATGTTAGGCACGATTTAATTCCTGTTACACCTGCCGCACATTATTTGTGTGGAGGAATTAAGGTAGATAAAAAAGGAAGAACCTCAATAAATAATTTATATGCTTGCGGAGAGTGCTCAAGCACAGGATTACATGGGGCTAATAGATTAGCATCTAATTCGCTACTAGAAGCCATCGTTTACTCGCATAAAAGTTTTTTACACATAAAAAATATATTTAATAATTTGAAACCTGTTACGGGCATACCAGAATGGGATGATTTAAATACATTTAAAAATAAAAGAAATATTTTAATAACTCACGAAATAGTAGATGTTAAAAATATTATGAGTGATTATGTAGGTATTGTTAGATCTGATGATTGCTTAATACGGGCCGAAAAAAAACTTAAAGTGTTGTACGAAGAGTGTATGTCTTTATATAAAAATTATAATATTTCTAAAAACCTGTGTGAGCTTAGAAATTTAATTACAGTGGCATATTTAATAACTCAATTTTCGATAAAAAGAAAAGAGAATGCTGGAGGTTTTTTTAATGTTGATAACCACTAAAAACATACTTGGTTTTTATTTTAATATAAAGATACTACAGGCAAAAGATATATAAAAACAATACCAATAGAGCTTAGTAGTAAGATTAAAATTGAGTATAAACGTACTACTATGCAATTAAAATAAAGTATAACTATTTTAAGATTCTAACTCTTTAGCCTCTTGCTTTTTTTGTTCGTTACGCTCAATTGTATGATCAGGTCGAGTCCATTTTGGTTTTTCGCCTAAAGCTTGGTATTTAGAGTTTTCAGCTTCAACCGACTCTCTTTGCTCGTGTTTAAAAAATGGTTTTTGAGTATTTAACCCTAGGCTTTTAAACAGCGCCATATCTTCATTAATATCAGGATTTGGAGTGGTTAATAACTTATCGCCTGCAAAAATAGAATTTGCACCAGCAAAGAAACACATAGCTTGCCCTTCTTTACTCATTTGGGTTCTACCAGCCGATAAACGCACTTGCGAATCAGGAAGTACAATACGTGCTGTGGCAACCATACGTACCATTTCAAAAATGTTTACGGGCGGTTGGTCTTCTAAAGGCGTACCTTCTACAGCTACTAATGCATTAATAGGTACTGACTCTGGATGTGGAGAAAAACGCGTTAAGGTTTCTAGCATTCCAGCTCTGTCTTCTAATGTTTCTCCCATACCAATAATTCCGCCAGAACAAACTGTTACATTGGTTTTTCGCACATTTTCAATAGTGTCAATTCTATCTTTAAAGGCACGTGTTGAAATAACATCGTCGTAATAATCTTCTGATGTGTCAATATTATGATTATAAGCATACAAACCAGCTTCAGCTAAGCGTTTTGCTTGATTTTCGGTAACCATTCCTAAAGTACAGCAAACCTCCATGTCTAGCTTATTAATGGTACGTACCATTTCTAATACTTGGTCAAAATCAGCGCCATCTTTTACATTTCTCCAAGCAGCACCCATGCAAATTCTCGACGAACCACCTTCTTTAGCTCGTAAGGCATGCGCTTTTACTTGATTTACAGTCATTAAATCATTTCCTTCAATTTTGGTGTGGTAACGTGCTGCCTGCGGGCAATAACCGCAATCTTCTGAACACCCACCTGTTTTTATAGAAATAAGGGTGCTTACTTGCACTGTATTAGGGTCGTGGTATTTTCTATGCATTGTAGCAGCCTCATATAGAAGCTCCATAAAAGGTTTATTATGTATTGCTAGAATTTCTTCTTTCGTCCAATCGTGTCTAATGGCATCCATAATTTTGTGTTTGTTTGCGGGTGTAAAAATAAAATAATCAATTGTAATTTGCGAATTATTTTGTTATTAAAACAGAAACGGCATTTCCGCCAAATCCAACGGCATTTACTAAGATTTTTTTTAATTGTTTAGGATGAGGTTGTTTGTTAGCAAAAGGCACTTCAATTACTTGTTGATGTTGTAACATATAGATTGCTAACTCTAGGCTTAATAAGCCAGAGGTGGCAAATGTATGCCCCAGTTTCCATTTATTAGTTGTTAAAAATGGAGGGTTGTTATTAAAAACTTTGTTAATTGCATTTATTTCTGACTCATCACCTTTAATCGTGCCCGGAGCATGCATTACAACAGCATCAATTTCATCAGGATTAATAGAGCCTAACGCCATTTTCATTGATTTTTGAAAACATTCTGCATCTGTAGTTACAGAGGTGTTGTGTTTTAATACTTCGGTAGCATATCCTATTCCTTTTATCAGAGCTAAAGCATTTTTTTGATTTCCAAGCTCTAAGCAAAAAACGGCAGCACCTTCACCTAAAACCATCGTATTTTTGGTTTTATTCAAATCAAATGCTTTACAGGGATAGGTATCCGTTTCATTCGAATACACTTTCAAAGCTTGCATTTGAGCTATAGTAAAATCGGTTAATGGGGCTTCACTAGCACCAACCATAAATTTTTTTGCCATTCCTGATTGTAACCAAGCAACACCGTTTAATAATGAATGTAAGCCTGTTGAACAGGTAATAGAATGCGAAATTTCAGGCCCGTTAGTTTGCAAGTCATGTGCTATCCAAGATGAAATATTACCTAACGTAGTTGTTGGAGAGCTTAAAGTAGACGATTTACCTGTTTTTAAAAATTCTTTGTAAAATTTTTCGAATAACGTGGTTGCTCCACGAGAAGAACCAATATTAATTCCAAAATTATCGGTTGGTTGCCATTGGGTGTGTTTAATGGCTTTTCTGGCAACATAAAGAGCATATAAAACAGTGGGGTCTAAATTTTTGTATTTAGTATCTGAATTTTTAATTTTTTCAATGGCTTGTTTATCATATTCTGTTAATTCGCCAACCCACACTTTATTGCTGTTAACCTGTTTTAAGGTTAAAAAATGAGAATTGTTTAGGTAGTTTTTCCAACTATTTTCTGAATTGTTTCCTAAGGCAGAAACAGAAGCAAAAGCGGTTATAGAAACAGGTTGTTGCATTTTTTGATCGCGTTATATAGAGATGCCTTTTTTAGCTAGTTGAACAGCTTAAAATATACTCAAGATTGACAGGGCAAAAGTAAAGGTAAATTAGGTATTTAGAAGAAAATAAAGTGTTTATCTTCTCATAAAATTTAGACAATAAAAATATTTTAGAGTGAGTCGAGAACCTTTTGTATGCTCGTGTATATTTTATCAAGTTGTTCTTGCGTAATAATATAAGGCGGTTGAATGTAAATGGTGTTTCCTAGTGGGCGTAAAAATACACCTTGACTCATAAATGATTGTAAAAGTTGGTCGCGTAATGTGCCGTATCGATTCGATTTTGTGTTTAAATCGATGGCTAAAACAACCCCTTTATATCTTGTTGAGCTCACTTTTGGATGGCTTTCTATTTTTTGAGCAAATAATTTATTGGCATTTTCAATAAATTGAATATTTTCTTGAATTTTATGGGTTTGTAATAATTCAATACTTGCTAGAGCGGCACTACATGCTATTGGGTTAGCAGAATAGGTATGGCAATGAAAAAAGCCTTTAGCAATATCGTTACTTAAAAAGGCGGTATAAATTTCTTCAGTACACGAAGTAATTGACATAGGTACTAAACCAGCAGTTAAGGCTTTACTTAAACACATAATATCGGGTTTAATAGATATTTCATCAGAAGCAAAATAATTGCCCGTTTTTCCAAACCCAGTCATTACCTCATCAGCAATGGTTAAAATAGCATTGTTTTTGCAAGTTTGTAAAATAATATCTAAGTCTTCTGCTTTGTAGATTTTCATTCCTGCGGCTCCTTGTATTAAAGGCTCATAGATAAATCCAGCAACTTTATTGTTAGCTATAATTTCTTGTAATTGAATTAAAATGGCATCGTTGTTTTTTCCATTCGGAACAGGAATTCGTTTAATGTCCATTAAAAAATCTTCAAAAGGACCATTATAAACAGATAATCCAGAAACAGACATGGCTCCAAAAGTATCACCATGAAATCCGTTTTCAAAAGCAATAAACGTATTGCGTTTTTCGCCTTTATTAAAATAGTATTGCAAAGCCATTTTAATACCTGCTTCAACAGCCGTAGAGCCATTGTCGTTAAAAAAAATTCTATTTTGATTTTTTGGAAGAATTTTAATTAATTCTTCTGATAACGTTACTGCTGGTTCGTGTGTAAAATCGCTAAACATTATTTGGTCTAGTGTTTGCATTTGATGGTATACGCGGCTAGTGATAAAATCGTTACAATGCCCAAAAACACAAGTGTACCACGAAGAAATGGCGTCGATGTATTCATTACCATTTTCATCGGTTAGTATGCACCCTTTAGCTTTTACAATTCCTAAACTATCAGGATGTGTTTGGTGTTGTTTTAATGGATGCCATAAGTGCTTTTTATCGCGTTGTTGAAGTGTCATACTAAATTGTTTGTGGGTTGATGCCGTTTATGTTTTTATAAAATATTTTTTTTAAACATTTCAGCATATTCTTTAATTACGTTTTCGTCAAAATAAGGCTCTTCTTCAATACGTCCAATTACAGGAACGTTAGTCATTGTTTTAATAATTGTTTCAGTGGTTTTATGTTCGTTTCCAGAAAAAATTAATGACACATTATACCCTTTTTCTTTTAGAAGATTTACAGTTAATAGTGTGTGGTTAATGCTTCCTAGATAATGTCGCGAAACCACGATAACTTTATAATCATGTTTTATTATATCTAAAATAGTGTGTTGGTTGTTTAGAGGGACTAATAATCCGCCAGCTCCTTCAATTACTAAATTATTTTTGGTTGCGGGTTCTTTAATTTTATTGATATCAATAGTAATTTTATCAATTTCGGCCGATGCATGTGGGCTCATAGGTGTTTGTAGCGCATATGCATTTGGGTGAAAAACAGATTTTGAATTTGAAATGAGTTTTTTAACCTTATGTGTGTCAGAATAGTCTAAATCACCTGCTTGAATAGGTTTCCAATAATCGGCTTGTAAGGCTTCAGTTATAATTGAAGAAGCTATTGTTTTACCCACTTCGGTAGAAATACCCGTGATAAAAAACTTTTGTTGTTTCATTTATTTAATTGTTGTTATAACGTTGTGTTATTTGTAAAGTATACCGATTTATATAGTAAGGTTACTTAGTTTATAACCTTTACGAGGTTACAAAAGTAGTAAGAAGCGCTAAAACATTAGTAATTTCTTGTTTAGAATTATAGGCGTGTAAACAAAAGCGCAATCGTTCTTGATTTTTAGGAACCGTTGGTGATAAAATAGCTCTTACGTCAAATCCTTTTTGTTGAAGTTTTGAGGCTATTTGCTTTACCTGTTGGTTACCAGAAATAATACAACAATGAATAGCTGAATTACTTTTAATAAAAGGGAGTGGTAATTGGGCTGATTCGGCTATAAAATGTTGAATGTTTTGTTGTAATTTTTCTTTGTTTTTATGAGTTAACAATTCGTTGTAAGCAATTTTTATAGTAGCTAAAGCATGTGGTGATAACCCAGTGGTGTAAATAAAACTACGAGCAAAATTAATTAAATACTGCTGTAGTTTTTTGCTGGTTAAAATAGCTGCTCCGTGGCAACCTAATGCTTTTCCAAAGGTAATAATTCGGGCAAAAACAGCGTTTTCTAATTGTAATTTTTGTATTAATCCTAAATTAAAAACACCCAAGGCATGTGCCTCATCAACAACAAAATAGGCATTGTTTTTTTTGCATATTTTTGCCATAGTAACTAAATCAGGTGAGTCGCCATCCATAGAAAATACAGATTCGGTTACTACGTATATTTCTTGATTTTTATCTTTGGTAAAATGAATTATTTTTTCCTCTAAATCGTGTATGTTGTTGTGTTTAAATTTAAACGATTTTGCATGGGTAAGCTGAATGCCGTCTCGTATAGAAGCATGAATCAATTCGTCGTATAAAATAACGTCTCCTCGTTGAGGTACAGTGGCAAAAAAACCAATATTAGCATCGTAGCCAGAATTAAAAATAAGGGCGGCTTCTGTACGATGAAGTGTTGCTAATTGCTTTTCAATGTTGGTGTATAGTTGATTATTTCCTGTTAGTAATCGAGAGCCCGTTGCGCCATTAAATTTTAACTTATTTTCAAGTAAAAATTGGTGTGTTTTGTCAAAAATAATTTCCATTTTTGCAAAACCTAAGTAGTCGTTTGATGAAAAATCAACCCAATTGCTTTGAACACCAAGCTCTCGTAAGGCTTGCGTTTCTTTTCTCTGGGTTAATTTTTGTTCTAGTTTTTCAGGAAAATTCATCAAAACAAAAATAATAAAAATTAACGCTTAAAATATATATAAAAAACACTTCTTTAGAATGGTTCTAATTTAGTATCTTTGTCGAGAGTTGTTTTCCCATTTCGAGGAGATGTCTTTTTATATAATAAAACAATTGAATACAATTACATCATTACAAATTGGCGAAAAAGGTATTATTTTAGAAGAAAGCTTAGATAATATACCTTTAAAATTATTAGAAATGGGCTGTTATCCTGGTGCAGAGGTAGAATTAATACAACTGGCTCCGCTTAAAGACCCTCTTTATATTTGTGTTAACGGTAGTCATTTAGCAATTCGTAAAGAAACGGCATCAAAAATAAAGATAGATAAAATGTGTAAATGAACGAAGGTACGCACATAAAAGTTTCATTAATTGGTAATCCGAATACAGGAAAAACATCTTTATTTAATCAACTCACTGGATTGAATCAAAAAGTAGGAAATTACCCAGGTGTTACTGTTGATAAAAAACAAGGAACGTGTAAATTATCAAATAAAAAAGCAGCCTTAATTACTGATTTGCCTGGAACTTATAGTATAAATGCTACGTCAATAGATGAAAGTATTGTACTTAAAACACTTCAAGACAAACAAAACGAAAACTATCCAAATGTATTAGTAGTAGTAGCAGATGTTGAAAATTTAAAACGCAATTTATTACTTTTTACACAGGTACAAGATTTAGATATTCCAACGGTTTTGGTTATTAACATGGTAGATGAAATGGAAAAAAAAGGCATTTCGATAGATTTACCAACGTTAAAAAAAGAATTAGACACCGAGGTTGTTTTGGTTAGTGCTAGAAAAAACGAAGGTATTAAAGAGCTAAAAGAAGCAATAATACGTTGTTATAATCAAGCAAAGCATATATCGTCGTGTAATGCAAATCATAAAGTAGACGCAGATTATTTTGAAAAACTGAAACAAGTAAGCTCTAAATATTCTTTATACGAATTGTGGTTGATGATTACTCAAAATAATTTTCCAGATTCAATTACTAAAGAAGAAAAAGAAAAATTACTCGATTTTCAACAAGACACTTCTAAGCTAAAAAGATATCAACATAAAGAAACCATATATAGATATCAAAAAATAAATGAAATTTTAAAAAAAACGTATAAAGTTAACAGTGCAGAAGCTAAAGATATACGTAGTAAGCTTGACAAAATTTTCACTCATAAAATTTTTGGCTACGTGATTTTTTTTGGCATTTTACTGTTAATTTTTCAATCTATTTTTGATTGGGCTTCGTTACCCATGGATTTAATTGATGGCTTTTTTGCAAATTTTTCTAAACAAACAAGAGCGCAATTACCTCCAGGTGTTTTTACCGATTTATTGACAGATGGCATTATTCCAGGCATTGGAGGTGTAATTATTTTTATTCCTCAAATTACTGTTTTGTTTTTGTTTATTGCCATTTTAGAAGAAACAGGTTATATGAATCGGGTGGTTTTTTTAATGGATAAAATTATGCGACGGTTTGGTATGAGTGGTAAAAGTGTTATTCCGTTAATTTCAGGAACCGCATGTGCTATTCCTGCAATTATGGCAACAAGAACCATTTCGAGTTGGCGAGAACGTTTAATAACCATTTTAGTAACACCTTTAACCACTTGTTCTGCTCGATTACCCGTTTATGCTATTTTAATTGCACTAGTTATTCCTGATAAAAGAATTTTAGGATTTTTAAATTTACAAGGATTAACCTTGTTAGCCTTATATACTATAGGTTTTACAGCAGCGATTGGAGCAGCCTATATTTTAAATAAAACACTAAAAATAAAAAAGAATTCATTTTTTGTGGTAGAAATGCCTAATTACAAAATGCCTTCGTTAAAAAATGTGTTTATTCAGGTATGGGAAAAAACAAGAGCTTTTGTTTATGAGGCGGGTAAAATTATTTTTGCTATTTCAATAATACTGTGGTTTTTAGCTTCTAACGGGCCAGCATCTTTTAAAGAAGTTGAAAAATCGGTAACACAAAATATAGAAAACAAGCATTTGTCAGAAAAAGAAATGCAACAAAAAATAGCCTCAAAAAAATTAGAAAATTCTTATATAGGAATTGCAGGAAAATTTGTAGAACCTATTGTTAAACCATTAGGTTATGACTGGAAAATTGGTATTGGATTAATAGCCTCTTTTGCCGCTAGAGAAGTATTTGTAGGTACTGTTGCTACCATTTACAGTGTTGAAAGCAACCAGCAAAACACAGCCACCATTAAACAGCGTATGGCAGCCGAAATAAATTCTAAAACAGGTGAAAAGCGGTTTAATTTAGCAACGGGTATGTCACTATTAATTTTTTATGCATTTGCAATGCAATGTATGGCAACATTAGCAATTGTTAAAAGAGAAACCAAAAGTTGGAAATGGCCCTTAATTCAAGTGTTTGGTATGGGTATTCTAGCTTATGTATCCGCATTTATAACCTATCAAATTTTAAATTAATGCAACAGATTTTAGTATACATTTTTTTTGTTTTAGCCATTGGCTTATTAGTAAAGAAATTTTTCTTTAAACCCAAAAATAAAAAGGGATGTAATAAAGACTGTGGGTGCTCTTAAATTATTTAGTTTTTTCGATTAATTTAAAAAGAAAAAGTCTATAAAAAGAATTATTATTAAAGAGCTTTTGAAGTATTGTTTTTAGGCTTTCTACTTCCAAACTAGAATTGTAAATTTGCACTTTTAAATCTTAATTATCACGAGATAAATATATTGTTGTAATCTATATATAGATTATAAGGTTTTTTGTTTTCGTTATAATTATGAATAAACACACACTATGCAATACAATCATCTAGAAATAGAAAAAAAATGGCAAGAATACTGGGCTAATAAGGCTACGTTTAAAGCTGAAAATAATGCTGATAAACCTAAATATTATGTGTTAGATATGTTTCCTTATCCTTCAGGAGCAGGGTTGCATGTTGGGCATCCATTAGGGTATATTGCTTCTGATATTTATGCGCGTTATAAGCGTCACAAAGGGTTTAATGTATTGCATCCACAAGGCTATGATAGTTTTGGGCTGCCAGCAGAGCAATATGCTATTCAAACGGGTCAACACCCTGCAAAAACTACCGAAGAAAACATAAAAACATATCGTAAGCAGTTAGATAAAATTGGTTTTTCTTTCGATTGGTCTCGCGAAGTGCGCACCTCAGACCCAAATTATTATAAATGGACACAGTGGATTTTTATTCAACTATTTAATTCTTGGTATAATAAAGACACCGATAAAGCAGAAGATATTACAACGCTTTTGGACAAATTTAAAACAGAAGGAAATGCAGGTGTAAATGCAGTTTGTGATGAAGATGTTACTATTTTTTCTGCAGATGAGTGGAAAAATTTTTCAGACAAAAAACAACAAGAAATAGTATTACAATATCGTTTAACCTATTTATCAGACACTGAAGTAAACTGGTGTCCTGCCTTAGGTACGGTATTAGCAAACGATGAAATTGTAAATGGTGTTTCAGAACGAGGAGGACACCCAGTAGTTCGCAAAAAAATGACCCAATGGTCTATGCGAATTTCAGCGTATGCACAACGCCTATTAGACGGATTACAAACCATTGACTGGCCACAACCGTTAAAAGACAGCCAAATTAATTGGATAGGAAGAAGTCAAGGGGCAATGGTGTCTTTTGATGTGGCTGCGCACGACGCTAAAATTGATGTATTTACCACGCGCCCTGATACTATTTTTGGAGTGTCTTTTATGACCTTGGCTCCAGAACATGAGCTAGTAGCAAAAATTACAACTCCAGAACAAAAGCAAGTTGTTCAAGCGTATATTGAAGCAACAGCAAAACGTTCAGAACGCGATCGTATGGCAGATGTAAAAACCATTTCAGGAGTGTTTACCGGAGCATACGCACTACATCCATTCACAGGAAAACAAGTGCCTATTTGGATAGGCGATTATGTATTAGCAGGCTATGGCACAGGTGCTGTAATGGCAGTGCCTTGTGGCGATCAGCGTGATTATGATTTTGCAAAATACTTTGGAATAGAAATTCCAAATATTTTTGCAGATGTTGATATTTCAGAAGAAGCCTTTGCAGATAAAGAAAAGACAGTTTTAGCCCATTCAGATTTTTTAAATGGTTTAAATTATAAAAAAGGAATGAAAACCGTGATTTACGAATTAGAAAAACGCGGTGTTGGGTATGGAAAAATAAATTATCGTTTACGAGACGCAGTATTTAGCCGTCAACGTTATTGGGGAGAACCTTTTCCCGTTTATTATAAAGACGGAATGCCTCAAATGATTCAAGAAAAGTATTTGCCAATTGTATTACCACAAGTAGAGAAGTATTTGCCTACGGAAGATGGTAAACCACCCTTAGGAAATGCTGAGGTATGGGCATGGAGTAGTACCGATAATAAAGTGGTAAATAACGATTTAATTGATAATGAAACAGTTTTTCCTATTGAATTAAATACGATGCCAGGGTGGGCAGGAAGCTCATGGTATTTTAACCGTTATATGGATTCTAATAATGACACTCAATTTGTAAGTAAACAAGCGGTTAATTATTGGAAAGAAGTTGATTTATATATTGGCGGTTCTGAACACGCTACAGGGCACTTATTGTATGCACGTTTTTGGCAAAAATTTTTATTTGATAAAGGGTTAATTCCTGTAGATGAGTTTGCTAAAAAGTTAATTAATCAAGGAATGATTTTAGGCACAAGTGCGTTTGTTTATCGAGTTGAAGGCACAAATACTTTTGTTTCTAAAGAATTAATAGAAAACAAAAAAGTACAACCTATTCATGCAGATGTATCGTTTGTAAATGCCTCTGACGAATTAGATATAGAAGCGTTTAAAAACTGGCGACCAGAGTTTAATAATGCTCAATTTATTACTCAAGAAGACGGAGTGTTTAGAGTTTCTCGAGAGGTTGAAAAAATGTCGAAATCGAAATATAATGTTGTGAATCCAGATTTAATTTGTGAAGAATTTGGGGCAGATAGTCTTCGGTTATTTGAAATGTTTTTAGGGCCATTAGAACAAACAAAGCCATGGAAAACCTCTGGAATTTCAGGAGTGTATTCGTTTTTAAAAAAACTATGGAGGTTATATATTGGTAAAAACGGAATTAATGTTTCAGATGTTGAACCAACCAAAGATGAGTTTAAAACACTGCATAAAACCATTAAAAAGGTAGAAGAAGATATCGAGAACTTTTCGTTTAATACTTCGGTTTCTACTTTTATGATTGCTGTAAACGAGTTAACAGCTTTACAATGTAACAAACGTGCTATTTTAGAGCCATTGTTGGTGTTAATTTCTCCATATGCACCACATATAGCAGAAGAATTATGGAATCAGTTAGGGCATAACGAATCAATTTCAACGGCTGCTTTTCCAAAATTTGAAGAAAAATATTTGGTAGAAAGTTCTAAAAATTATCCCATTTCATTTAATGGTAAAATGCGTTTTACTATAGAGTTGCCTTTAGATATGGACAAGCAAGAAATTGAAAAAGCAGTAATGGCAAATGAAAAAACACAACAACAATTACAAGGCAGAGTTCCTAAAAAAGTAATTGTTGTTCCTGGAAAAATTGTAAATATTGTTGGGTAATTTTTAGGTAACTTCAATAAAGTTTTACTAATTTGTTGCCTATTCTATCTAACGATTTATAGTTTGAGTTTTGATACGCAAATAAATACCGCTTTATATTTTTCTTCGGTAAACGAAATACCGAGTAAAATTTGGCAGCAATTAAATTGCAGTGATAACTATTATTTTAATCCAAAGTATTTAGATGCCTTAGAAAAAAATAATTTGCAAATACAGTTTGGCTATATTGTTTTAACAGATAAAGACAATCAAGCCATTGCTTTTGCTGTTGTGCAAATAGTTGATTTTTATTTAAATAGTGTTAAAAACAATTTACAATCAATTATCGAATCAATTAAATGTATAGGACGAAAATCTCGAATGTTATCTTCAGAAAAACCATTTAAAATACTTACTTGTGGTAATGTTTTTGTTAGTGGAATGCATGGCGCTTTCATCAAAAAAAATCAAGATGAAAAAAAGCTATTAAGAGAAATAGCTAAAGCTATGTTAGATTTTGTAAATACAAATACCGTTTTGCAAAAAGAAATAGATGGTTATATGTTTAAAGATTTTTGTAATGAATTTATTTCTATTACAGATGAATTGCTCAATTATAGTTATTCTTCGTTTAATGTAGATCCTAATATGATACTTCATCTAGACAAACAATGGAAAACATTTGACGATTATTTGGCGGCTATGAAAACAAAATTTCGGGTAAAGGCTAAAAAGGCGCTAAAAAGTAGCGCTGACTTATATGTTGAAGATGTTACGTTAGATAATATTGATCAATTATTACCTAAAATGACGGCTTTATATAAAAAAGTTTCTGCTAAGGCGAGTTTTAATTTGGGTGACTTTAATTTAAATACCTATAGAACACTAAAACAAAATTTAGGAGATGATTATATTTTAAAAACCTATTCGATAAATACCAAATTAGTAGGTTTTTTATCGGGTATGATTAATCAACAATGTTTAGATGCACATTATGTAGGGATAGATTATGCCGAAAATAAACAATATGCTATTTACCAACGCATGTTATACGATTACATAAAAATTGCGCTAAGTCATAAATTACCCACACTTAATTTTGGTAGAACGGCTAGTGAAATAAAAAGCTCTGTTGGAGCAGTTCCACAAGATTTAACTATTTACTTACGACATAAAAAATCAATACCTAATCGTATATTACGTCTTTTTTTAAAACGAATAGCTCCTACACCATTTAATCAAAAATTTCCATTTAAAGCCACAATTTAGGTAATGAAAAATAGTAATGATTTACTTAACATTTTAAATTTAGAACAGCTTACGCCAACTACCTTTAGCGGCGTTAGTAAAACTATCGGCAGCCCAAATGTTTTTGGCGGTCAGGTGTTAGCGCAAGCATTAAATGCGGCATATAAAACAGTGCCTAAAAAAAGGTTTGTACACTCATTACATGCTTATTTTTTACGTGCAGGTGATTTGCATAAAAATATTTTTTTTGAAGTTGAAAATTTACGCGATGGGGGTAGTTTTTCAACCAGAAGAGTTACAGCGAAACAAAATGATAAGGTTATCTTTATTTTAGCAGCTTCTTTTCATAAAAACGAAGAAGGGTATGATTTTCAAATCCCTATGAAAAAAAATATACCTTCTCCTGAGGTGTTAATGTCTTGGACAGAAATGCTCGAAAAATATGGTGCTGTTTTACCTAAAGCATTAAAAAGTTTTTTAGCTATTGAACGACCGGTTGAATTTAAACCAACTTATGTACCTAATATAACGGAGAGAAAAGATTTACCACCTAATGTTGACGTTTGGTTTAAATTAAAAGGAGAGGTGCCTAAAACAATAGATTTACCTCTAAAACAGCAAATTTTAACCTACATTTCTGATTATAATATTTTAACCGCAGCATTAAATCCGCATGCAAGTAAAGCTAATTTTGGTAATACCCAAATGGCAAGTTTAGATCATTCAATGTGGTTTTATCGCGATTTTGATTTTAGCGATTGGTTATTGTATTCTATAAATAGCCCCAATACTTTTGGTGCTCGAGGTTTTGCACAAGGAAATATTTTTACGC
The DNA here is from genome assembly GCF_041021355.1 of Tenacibaculum sp. UWU-22. Taxonomy (NCBI): domain Bacteria; kingdom Pseudomonadati; phylum Bacteroidota; class Flavobacteriia; order Flavobacteriales; family Flavobacteriaceae; genus Tenacibaculum; species Tenacibaculum sp. UWU-22. The sequence goes on from NZ_JBFNGP010000001.1 coordinate 1,024,195, forward strand.
GTAATGGTACGCTAGTAGCTTCGGTAGCCCAAGAAGGGTTAATGCGCCCTAAACGATAATATAAAAAACAGAAAAAAATGAACCCTTTTTATTACGTACTATCTATTAACGGATTACTTTTTGTGTTAAGTGTTATTTTTTATTTTTTTCCTCCTAAAAAAATAAATGCAATTTATGGTTATAGAACCTACAAATCAATGTTAAATCAAGATATTTGGCAGTTTACAAACTCGTTTTTTGCTAAACAATTTTTAATTTACTCAGCAATTTCATTAGTAGCTGCATTATTTATCGTGTATTTAAACCCTAAAATTAGTTGGCAACCCATGGCATTAATGTTATTGTCGTTAGCGGTATCTATAATTAAAACCGAACAAACAATTACGAAAGTTTTTGATAACGAAGGAAATCGAAAATAAACTTAAAAACCAACTAAAAGACTTACCGATAAATTACGACCAGGGGCTGATATGCCAGAGGCAAACTCTTTGTAATGTTGATCAAATAAGTTAGTTAGCTGAGCTTGAACCGCCCAAATTTCGTTAATTGAATATTTTCCGTTTAACCCCACACTTACCCAACTAGGCGAGCCGTAATATTTTAAAGTGTCTTCTGTTGCATTTGCGTTTATAATAGGTGTTTGTTCTATATTGTCAATTCCTTCAGTGGTGTTATATTGGTTTACTTTTTTACGGGCATTAAATCGAATATTAATACCTGTTTCAATTTTATTTTTTGAATAATTGAGATTAAAATCACCAAATAGTGGAGGTATTGAAGACATAGGTTCTTTACTGTCATAAGTTTTTCCTTTTGTATAGGTAATAAACCCTGTGGTTTTCCAATTTTCAAATAAATTGCCTTGATAACTAGCGGTAAACCCTGTTATATAAGCATTTCCTTTGTTTTGATTGGCAACAATTTTGCCTTCTTCATCATCGTATATAATTGTAGAGCTACCGTTTAACGTAAAATAATCTCTATAAATATACTTTCGTAATAGGGTATAATAAGCGCTAATACCTATTCTAAAACGATTGTTGTTAAAGTGTTTTTGAATTCCTATTTCACTGTTGTAAGCGTATTCGGGTTTTAAATTAATATTGGGTACGGTAACTTTGCCATTTTTTTCGCGCACTTTACCAACATCGTCAATATTAGGCGATCGAAATCCAGAAGATAAAACTGCGTTTAATTGCCAGTTTTTTGTGGGGCGATATACATAACCTATTGTTGCAGTAACAGCGGTGTTTTTTAGTTTAATATGACTGTTGGGTAAGGTTATAAAAGTATTATCATTCCATGTGGCAGCTAATTGTGTATTGGTTAATCGAACTCCCGTGTTTAAGGTTGATTTTTCATTAATATCTTGTCTATAATCACCATATATGGCAGAGCTACTATAATTACTGCCACCATCAGGATAACGAGATTGCACAGCAAAATCACCAGAAAAACCAACCACTTTATTGTTTTCTATACTAAGCTTTTTGCCAAAAGCATTTGAAGAAACATCATTATATGAGAACTCAAAACCATAACTAAGGTTTCTGCTTTTTGCTAGTGGAACTGAAAAATCACCATTTACATTAAATACATTTACCCCTTCTTTACGATACGATCGTTTTAAACTACCAAATTTTCTTTGAATTCGACTTTCTTTAATATTTTGATAGGCAAAGGTAAATGTTCCTTTTTCTATCCATTTTTTATTGGGGTTAATTTCTAATTGAGGCGATATTAATAAACGTTGTTGAGGGCCATAATACCATTCGGCAAACTTTAAAGAAGAAGCGTCGGTATCATCTTTCAATTCAGTTAATTTATCAAAACGAGGAATATTTGTTGATGTTGAATATTGAAAGTTGAGTTTTAAATCTGTTTTTTTAGACAAGGGCACATAAAATTTTTGCAAAACATCGGTTTGTCGATACCCTGTATTTCTTTGAATATTTGGGTCTGAATTTAAAGTGGGTTTTTCGTTATAGTTATCAGTATTATTTTTTGAATAATACGCTACTTTTCCCCAGTTTTCAAACCCATGTGAGCGGTTTTTCCCCATGGTTAAGTCATTAAAATCGCTATACGAAACACTTGTAAAACTTGCCCATTTTTTTAAACGTAATTCAGCAGAAACATTGGTAGTGATTTCTCTATTTATACTAGAAAAACGAGAAAATAAATTGCTTTTTACAGCTGTTTTATTTGACAATTTTGGTGTTTTGGTATAGTAATGAATTACTCCACCTAAGGCATCTGAACCATACATAACCGATGAAGGCCCAAATATAACTTCGGTTCGATCAAGTAAATTAGGCGATACGGTAATGGCGTTTTGTAGATGGCCTTTTCTATAAATAGCATTATTCATTCTAACGCCATCAACCACTAATAAAACGCGATTACTCTCCATACCACGAAGTACGGGGCTTCCACCACCAAATTGTGATTTTTGTACTTTAATTCCAGGAATAGCAGCTAATAAATCTGCTGAGGTTTGTGGTGATATTTCTTGTATTTCTTGTGTGTTTACTACAGCAATTTGTTCTGCAATTCGATTACTTTTTTCTTCCTTTTTAAACACCGAAATAACTACCTCATCTAAATATGCATTTTGTTTTGATAAATAAATGGTGTAATGATGTTTTACAAGGTTTCTTTTTTTTATTTGACGTAATTGGTATGATACGTGTGAAAAAACAATAACTTCATTGGTTTTAAACATTGAAATATCAGCAATTCCTTTATTATTTGTTATTATAGAGCCTGTTTTTGCAAGATTAAATAAAACAACTTCGGGTATTGGCTTTTTTGTTTTTTTATCTAATACGGTAACGGTTTGTGCTATTGCTTTAAAATTTAAAAGACAAAAAAAAAGAACGATGATATTTTTTATCATGAAAAAATAGTTTTTAAAATAGTTAGTGATTTTGGATGCCTAAACCCCTCCAAATGTAGTTCAAAATAACGAATAATTATTTGTAACACTTGTTGGCGTTGATTTTTACTAAAAGACACTTTTTCAATAGCATCAAAATTTATGCCTAATAGTTTTTTAAATTGTAGTAATTGGTCTCCTGAAATGGTTGCGTTTTTATCTAAATTATCGGTAAAATTTCCTTCAAGTAGGTTAAATACTGGTTTTTCGCTTTGCGATGTGTTTGGGTAAAAACCTAAAAAACGACTTAAATTGAGTAAAAACAATAAATGAAAATTAGCAATAGAATCATGAGTATCTAACCAAATTAAGGTAGTTTCTAGGTAGTTGAATAATTGAATATTTTGTTCTTCTTCGCGAATAATGTTTGATAAAACCTCTGATAAAAACAAAATAATAGTTTGTTTAATAATATTGTTAGGTATTGTTTCATAATTCGATATAACCTGTACTTCTTTTAGGCTATTTAAATTTTCTTTATTGTTGTGGTTGGCAACAATTTGTAATTGTGTTAAAGGTTGAAAATAAGCAGGTTTTAGCTTTCCCTTTTTTGTTTTTAAAACCCCACGTAAAAAATAAGATTTTAAACCTTCTTTTTCTGTAAAACATTTTACAATTAGGTTACTATCTCCATATTTTAGAGACGAAAAAACAATAGCTTTTGTTTTAATAGTAGGCATTTAATTTACAATAGCAATTTTAGTGGTCGCAGTTTCTGAGGTGTCACTGTTAGAAAGTAATACAATATATACTCCTGAAGCTACTTTATTTCCAGCAAGGTTTTTTTTATTCCAAACTACTTTTCCGCCAAACAACTCTTGCTCTTCAACCACATTGGTTTCATATACTAAATTACCCGAAGCATCTAAAATTTTCACATTGGTTCCTTTAGGTAAATGAGAGCCATTTCTACCATCAATAGTAACCGTACTATGATTGCTTAGAGCCGGGTTTGGATATGCATATACTTGACTTAAAGACGTGCCAAATGGGGCAACTTTACTGTGGTAAGCAACAATGCCTTTGTCGGTTGCAAAATATACCTTTCCAGTACTATCATCTACACTTATTTTTAAAATTTTATTTGACGGTAGTGGCGAGTTGTTTTCATTAAAATTAGCCAAGGTTTTTTGTCCGTTTGAATTGGTGTAGAGTACCCCTGCATTTTCGGTGCCAAACCATTTATTATTAGCTCCATCAACGGCAATGCTGTTAATAGTTTCGTCGCCAAGTAATTTTTTTGGAATTCCATCGTCTTCAATAATTATAGGCTTAGCGTCGTACACATCAAGATCAAAAATATGAGCAGCATTGTTAAAAACTACGAGTCCGTTAAGTGTGCCTAACCATATTTTATTGTTTTTATCTACAGCAATAGTACGTACATTTAAACTAGGCAAGCTGCCTTTTGTTGCTTCAGAGGTTAGGGCTCGTTTTCGTTCGCCTTTTTCGTTAAAAATATAAGCTCCGTTTTGTCGGGTAGCAATCCAAAAAGTATTGGTTTTATCTTGTACTATTTCACTTACGCCAAAATAAAAATTAACAAATAGTTGGCTTAAATCGTAATTGATCCATTGCCCTGAAGGACTTAATTTTTTTAATCGCTTGTCTACACCAATATTATTTACCCATAAGTTGCCTTGAGCGTCAAATAAAGTTCCTGTTATTCTAATTGTTACATAATTTGGGGGTAAACTAACTAGGTTTATACTTTCTAAATCACTATTTAATTGATTGTAAAAGTTAACCACTTTATCGTCTTTTATTTCTAATAAGCCTCCTGTTTCTACTGAATTAGGGTTATTAGTAGCTCCCATAGAACTTATGAAAACATGGTTATTGTTGTTGGGATTAATGGTTACGTAATTTAAATCTTTAATTGGAAAATCTGGATTAAAATAAGTGTTTTTCCAGTGTTTATTTGTATAATGGCTATACCCTTGTTTTATAGATAAAGGGGTAAAAGTACGATTGTAACCGCCATACACTACCCATAAATTATCGTTTGCTGATGCTATCGAAAAAGGGCTGTTGTTTAATGGACCATCAGGATGTATTTCTTTAAATGCTTCTAGATTGCTCAACGGAGATGATAAAATACCAAATTGATTTGTTGCTAAAAAAAGGGTATTATCAATAACTTGTGCAGTATGTAAGGTAAAATTAAAAGTTGTAGTTGGGTTACTTTCACCTATTTGTAATAATGATGTATTGTAAAAAAGAGCCTTTTTTTGTAATACAACTGTAAGGTGGTTTGTGCTACTTTTTAAACTGATAATATTTTCGCCATAATCGTGCACTTCACTGATACTGTTTGCATTAATTTGCATTAATTTTTTAGTAGTGGCAGCGTAAATTTTATTGTTAAATAAAACAATATTTTGAAAACTCCCCGTATAACGTAACGTCCAATTATTAAAATCGGTTAAGTTTGTATTATTAATATCAGCTACATAAATTCCGTTATTGGTAGCGGCATAAATTTGGTTGTTAAAAACTAGAATTTCATTTATAAACACATCGCTAGATGCAGCGCCAATAAAATAGGTGTCTCCAAATTCTAATTTTTCTAAATCGTATACGATAATAGCAAAAGGGGTAGATAAATACAATTTATTTTGATAACCGAAAATATGGTTAATTTGTTTTAATCCAGATTGATTAAAATCGGTGATGCTTTTTGAAATAGTAATTTTTCCATTTTTGTCAACAACCTCTATAAGCCCGTTTTGATAACCAATTACAAGCCTTTTTAATAAGGAGCTATAGTAAAGGGCGCTAGTGGTTTTGCCCGATAAGCCTTGAACTGAAGATAATTTTTGTGTTTCGTGAGTTGTTGTATTATAACTAAAAACAGCATTATCGGCAATTGCATATACCGTTTGGTCAACCTTTATAAAATCTTTTACGTTGTTATACGAAAAAAAATCTTCCCACTGATTACTATAATCGGTTTGTGCTTGTGTACAGAAAACAACAAAAAGGGCTATAAAAAATAGTCTGTTTTTCATATTTAAAGCCAAATATATCTAATAATAATAACAAAAAAAATGATACTTTCGTGTAAAGTAGAAAAACCAAATTACATGGCTGTTGAAATTGAACGTAAATTTTTAGTGGTTTGTCGTGACTATCAAAAAGAAAGCTATCAAAAAGCATATTTAAAACAAGGTTTTTTAAACTCTAATAAAAATCGTGTGGTTAGGGTTAGAATACAAAATGGTAAAGGATTTTTAACGGTTAAAGGAAAATCAAATGCTAATGGAACTACTCGTTTTGAGTGGGAAAAAGAGATAACCTGTAACGATGCTGAAAATTTATTGGCATTATGTGAAAAATCGCTTATAGAGAAAAATCGCTATCTGGTAAAAAGCGGAAATCATGTTTTCGAAGTTGATGAGTTTTTAGGAGATAATTTGGGCTTAGTAGTTGCAGAAATTGAATTACAAAACGAACAAGAATTATTTAAAAAACCACATTGGTTGGGTAAAGAGGTTACGGGTAAAAAAAAATATTATAACTCTAATTTGAGTAAAAAACCCTATAAAAACTGGTTATAATAGTTCTATTGCTATAAAATGACACACGCTTCCTAAAACTACAAATACATGAAAAATAGCATGGTTATAGCGTAGTTTTTTTAAAGAATATAGTATTGCTCCTATGGTGTAAAAAATGCCGCCAAGAAAAATATAAGCTAAAGCTTCTGAAGATAAATTTTTAATTAATGGCTTTATCATAAAAATAATTTGCCACCCCATTAATAAATATAATAGGGTTGAAAGCGTATTATATTTTCCTGTAAAAAATAATTTTAAGATTACGCCTATAAAGGCAATAACCCAAACAAAGAGGAATAAATACCATCCCATTTTTGATTGTAACCCGATTAAACAAATAGGGGTGTATGTACCAGCAATAAGTATGTATATAGCTGCATGATCAAAAATATTTAATAGTCTTCTTCGTTTTGGGTTTTTGGCGGCGTGATAAAATGTAGAGGCGGCATATAGTATTATTAAGCTAAGCCCATAAATCCAAAAGCTAGCAATATTTAAAAACCCTTGATAGTTTAGCGATTTTTGTATTAAAAAAGGAAAAGCAATTATACTTAACAGCAAGCCAAATGCGTGGGTTAGCACATTTAGTTTTTCTTCTTTTTCGCTATAATGGTGATTTAATTTCTCGTTCATTATTAGGTCTGTTAGTATCTTTCATATATAACTTATCGTTAATTAATTCATTGTATATTGTGGTAAATGTTTTTTCTTTTAGGGTTTCTTTATCTTTAGCGGTTAATCCTTCTGTTTTAATAAATTTAGCTTGTTTAATTCTAAAAGTTCCAGGATGTCCTTTAAAAAAATTCCATGAAAACAAGCGTTTTCCATCATAATAAATTTGAGGTACTATAGGTATTTGGTATTCAATAGCTAAATTAAATGCCCCATCTTTAAACGGTGCAAGCACTACATTTTCTGTTGGTACAAAACCTTCAGGAAAAATAGCTACACTAGTGCCATTTTTTAATTTCTTTTTTGCTTGTTCATATACTTTTTTTCTGCTTTCGGCATTGCTTCTATCAACAGTTATAACTGCTTTTTTATAAAAAAAACCGAAAATGGGCAGTTTTATTAACTCTTGTTTTCCTACAAAAACAATCGGATTTTTACTTAATGCAATTAACACCCAAGGGTCTAATAATGATGCGTGATTGGCACAAAACATATAACTTTTTTTACGGTCTAATTTTTCTTCTTTTGTTATTTTTAATTGAAATCCCATTCCGTAAATTAGGTAAAATGACCAAGCACGAACAACTTTCCAAAGAATAGGGTAATATTTCTCGCGTGAGGTAAGTATGAGCATAAAAGGAGCCATAACAAGTACTGAAATAAGCATGAGCACATAAAACCAAATACGCCAAATGAGCCGAATCGGAAAAAGTAAATATTTAATCATATATGCGAATGTAGTAATTTCTTTTGTTTGATTATTTTTGCTGTCTAAAACCAAAGTTATGTCAAGAATTTTAACAGGTGTACAAAGCACCGGAGTGCCGCATTTAGGAAATATATTAGGAGCCATTATGCCTGCTGTAAAAATGGCGAATACTGCAAAAGAGCCTTCTTTTTTGTTTATTGCCGATATGCATTCGTTAACACAAATAAAAGATGGTAATTTATTGCGAGAAAACACCTATAGTACAGCTGCTACTTGGTTAGCTTTTGGGTTAGATGTAGAAAAAAGTGTTTTTTATCGTCAAAGCGATGTACCTGAAACTACTGAATTAACTTGGTATTTAAGTTGTTTTTTTCCATACCAACGATTAACGTTGGCACATAGTTTTAAAGATAAAGCCGACCGTTTGTCAGACGTAAATGCAGGGTTGTTTACTTACCCCATGTTAATGGCTGCTGATATATTATTATACGATGCAGAGGTTATTCCGGTTGGAAAAGATCAGTTACAACACATCGAAATAACAAGAGATGTTGCTTCTCGGTTTAATAATTTAATGGGAGAAACTTTTGTTTTGCCAGAAGCTAAAATTGAAAAAAATGTAATGATTGTACCAGGAACTGACGGTTCTAAAATGAGTAGTAGTAAAAATAATTTTATTGATATTTTTTTAGCGGATAAAAAATTACGCAAGCAAATTATGGGTATTCAAACCGATAGTACACCTTTAGAAGAGCCTAAAAATCCAGACACCGATAATGTATTTGCGCTATATAAACTATTGGCTTCTGAAGAACAAATTGCTACAATGCGGGCTAAATATGAAGCAGGAAATTATGGTTATGGTCATGCAAAACAAGAGTTGTTTGAACTTATTATTACCAAGTTTGCTGCCGAAAGAGAAAAATATAATTATTACATGAATAATCGTCATGAAATTGACAAAGCGTTGAGTATTGGTGCAAATAAAGCTAGAGAAGTGGCTAAAAAAGTATTAGATAGAACTCGAAAAAAAATAGGATTTATGTAATTTTTTCTCGATAATTGATGCATTAAATACTGCTTAATATTTGAAAAAAGGATTTTTTTAAAGAACCCTTTGTTTAATTTTAATAGCGTTTAGTTGAACAATTCAGAATTAATTCAAAATTGAGAAGTAAATTTACATTATACCATGAAGTTATTACTCATTGAAGACGAAATTGAATTGGCTAAAAGCATTCAAAATTATTTAAATAAAAACGATTTTGTTTGCGAATGGGTCGATAATATTTTGTTGGCAATGGATAAAATATCTAATTATAGCTATGATTGTATTTTGCTTGATTTAATGCTGCCTGATGGCAATGGGTTTAACCTGCTTAAAACACTAAAAAAAGCAAATAAAAAAGAAGGCGTTATTATTATTTCTGCAAAAGAAACATTGCAAACAAGAATAGATGGATTTAATCTTGGGGCCGATGATTACCTTATAAAACCCTTTCATTTATCAGAATTATTGGTAAGAATACAAGCTTTAATTAGGCGAAAACAATTTGATGGAAATAATAAAGTTATTTTTAATGAAATAGAAATAAATACACTGTCTAAAGAGGTAAAAATTAACAACCTAAAAATTGAAATAACCAAAAAAGAAATCGATTTGTTGCTGTTTTTAATCGGAAACAAAAACCAAGTTTTATCTAAAGCAGCAATAGCAGAACACCTCTCTGGAGATATGGCAGATATGCTTGATAATCACGACTTTGTTTATGCCCACATTAAAAATCTTAAAAAGAAAATAAAAGATGCTGGAGCCAAAAACTATATTCAAACAGTATACGGATTAGGATATAAATGGCAAAATGAATAAAAAACTACAACATAAAACACAAAGAGCATATCTTTATATTTTGATTGTTCTTTTTGTAATTACGGCTCCACTATTTTATTTTTTTATAAAAAAACTTTACGTTAAAGAAATAGATGAAGCGCTAGTTTTTTCAAAGTATCAGTTTTTAAATAATTCGATTTCAAAATTAAGCACTAAAGACATTTTACTTTGGAATAAGTTTAACGATAACGTTAAAATACAATACCCTACCAACCATGCTAAAGACACGTTATTTAATATATTTTATTATAATTCTTTAGAAAAAGAAAACGAACCCTATAGAGAGTTAAATACAAATATTACTATTAACGGGCAACCTTATACACTTTCTATTAAAACAAGTTTGTTAGAAACCGATGAGTTAATTTTGGGGGTTATTTTTCTTTTTATATTGGCATTTTTTCTTTTGTTTATAGCCATTTTACTTATTAATAAACTCTTGTCTGCCCAATTATGGAAACCTTTTTATCAAACCCTTGAGCAAATAAAAACTTTCGAAATTGATAAAAATTACGTTCCTAATTTTCCTAATTCAGAGATTGAAGAATTTAATCAGCTAAATAAAAGTATTGAAAACTTAATCGAAAAAAACAGTGTTATTTACAAAAACCAGCAAGAATTTGTTGAAAACGCTGCACATGAATTACAAACACCTGTAGCTGTTTTTAAGGCAAAAATTGACGACTTAATTCAGCGATCTGATATTACAAAAGGGCAGTCTAAAGTACTTTCTTCGTTAAACGATGCTATTTCAAGACTAAACCGATTGCATAAAAATTTACTACTGCTATCAAAACTAGATAAATATACATTAGAAGAGTCTGAAACTTTTTCAGTTAAAGAATGTATTAATGAAGCACTCAGTTTTTTTATTGAACAGGCAAAAGAAAAACGGATTGATGTAAAAACCTCATTTAAAAATGATATTACAGTAAAAGCAAATAAAGGGTTAACTCAAATAATGATAAATAATTTATTGCTTAATTCTATCAGTCATAATATACCTGAAGGAGAAATAAGCATTTTATTATTTGAAAACAAATTTGTTATTTCAAATACAAGTAAAGAACAAAAATTATCTTCTGATAAATTATTCAGTCGTTTTTCAAAAACAAATCCATCTTCAAAAGGTAATGGACTAGGTTTATCAATTGTAAAAAAAATAGGCGACCTATACAATTGGAGTATTTCGTATTCTTTTTCTGATAATAAGCATATTTTTTGTGTAGCATTTTTATAATTCAAAATTTATTCAAAATCGTGTTACATTTTTGTGTAAAATTTTTAATAATTAAATAATTGATGTCATGAAAAATGTAATTTGTACACTACTAACTTTGGTAGTTTTCGGTTTTTCTGCTTATGCACAAAAAAGAACTGTTCCTGAAAAAGCAAAAGCTGCTTTTCAACAAAAATACCCAGGTGTAAAAAAGGTTAAATGGAGCCAAGAAAATGAAAAAGAGTGGGAAGCAGAATTTAAAATGAATGGTAAAAGATATTCTTCAAATTTCTCTTCTGAAGGAGAATGGTTGGAGTTTGAATATAGAATTAAAAAATCACAAATTCCTGAATTGATAAAACAAACGTTAGATAGCGAATTTTCAGGATATAAGATTGAAAAAGCAGAAATTTCTCAAACTAGTAAGGGAAAATTATATGAGGTTGAATTAGAAAAAGGTAAAAGTGAAATAGAAGCCGTTATTAATACTGATGGTAAAGTAGTTAAACAAGAGCCATTGAAAGAAGATAATGATTAATTTTTAAAACTCAATAAAAGGAGACTGAAACAGGTCTCCTTTTTATAAAAATTTATGTGTTTTTAAATGAAGATAGGTATTATTTTAATTGCCCTAATTTGTTGTTATACAACAGCTTTTTCTCAAAAAAGCTTACAATATTATATCGAAAAGGCAGAACAAAACAGCCCGTTGCTACAGAAGCAGCAAAACAATGAAAAAATAATTGCATTAGATTTAAAACAGTTTAATGCGGTTTATAAATCGCCAAAAATAAGCTTAAGCGGTAATGTGCTGTTCGCACCAATAATTTCTCTTGACGGAAATACAAAAAAAATAGAATGGGTTTCTAGAGAAAGCTCTAATTATTGGGGGTACGATTTGGGTGCTACAAATGGAGGACAGTTTCAAGCATTGGTTTCTGTTAATCAACCTTTGTTTACAAATAAATACATCACAACACAGCAAAATAAAGCGAGCGTATTACACGAAAAAAACTCAAATATTACGCAACTCACCAAAGCCGAGTTAAAACAGGCAGTAACTCACCAGTATATTCTTTGTGTTCAATCGCAAAAACAAAAAGAAAACATTCAACATGTTATTGAGGTATTAATAGAGCAGTTGCAACAAATGCAACCCCTTGTTCGTTCAGGAGTTTACAAGCTTATCGATTTAAAATTACTCGAAATAGAACTAGAGAATAACCAAATTGAAGAAAAACGACTTAGTGGTTTGTTTCTCGATAATTTTAATGCACTTAAGTTACTTTGTGGTATAAACGATTCAACGTTAAGTTCGTTAGAAGAAGTAAACATTCTTTTAAATTCACCATCACAAACAACTTCTTTATTTGCTTCTCAGTTTAAACTTGATAGTTTATTGGTAAAAGCCGAACAAGAAAATTATAAGCTAAAATATTTACCTCAAGTTGGGGTATTTGGCGATGCGGGGTTAAATGCAACATATCAACCTAGTTTTAAACGATTTGGGTTTAGTGTTGGGCTCTCTTTTACTTGGGATTTGTTTGATGGACATCAGCAAAAAATCAATGATAAAAAATCAATTATTCAAATAGCTAATATTGAAACCGATCGAAAATACTTTGAAAATCAAAACAATATTAGAAAGAAAAACATACTAAGCCAAATAGCTAATTTAGACGACCAGCTTTTGTTAATTGATAAGCAATTGGCAGCATATAACCAACTTCTTAAACTCTATAAAGTAGAAATAAAAGAAGGCTTAATTTCTATTTTAGAGCTAAAAACACTCATCAGGGAAATTTCTGTAAAACAACAAATAAAAACAGATACCCTAATGACTAAAGAAATATTGATTAACTCGTATAATTATTGGAATCTGTAAAAATTCAAAAATGAATATATCATTAAAATACAAACTATCGCTTTTTATTTTAGTTCTTATGGTATCGTGTAAACCAAAAGAAGAAACAAGCAATAAACTATCGTTTCCAAGTGTTAACACCATTCATCCTGTAAGGGGAGGTATTGAAGAAAAAGTTCAAATAAATGGACAAGTAGTTTATTTAAATAAAACGACTATTACAGCTCCAGTTTCAGGGTATGTTGCTAAGGTAAATACACGTATAGGAGATTGGGTTAAAAAGAATAAACTTTTATTTAAAATACAAACTAAAGAAAGTAGAGCGTTACAAAATGCTAATATTGATAGCTCAGACCAATTTGGGGTTATTCCTGTCTTTTCAAGTGTTTCAGGGTTTATTCGTTTGCTAAATACAACCGAGTCTAATGTTTTTATAACAGAAGGAGATACAATGGCTGTTATAGTAAACAACGCAGATTTAGTGATTCAAGCATCTGTGCCGTTTGAGTATATTAAACTTTTACAATACAATAAAAAAATTAAAATTGAATTTCCAAATAACGAAGTATACGAAGGTATTTTTTATAAAAAATTTCCAATAGTTGATCCTGTTTCACAAACCCAAGAGGTTATATTTAAACTAAGCCAAAAAACCGTTTTACCTGAAAATTTAAATGTCGTAATTTCTTTAGTAGTTAATGAAAAAGAACAAAGCCTATTGTTGCCCAAAGAGGCAATATTAACAAATGAAACACAAGATCGGTATTGGGTGATGAAAGTTACCCAAGATTCTTTAGCTATAAAAGTACCTATTGTAAAAGGAATTGAAAATAAAGGACAAGTAGAAGTATTAGATTCTACACTAAAAGAATCAGATAATATCGTGGTGTCGGGAGGTTATGAGCTTCCTGATAGCACAAAGGTAAAAATGAACTAAAGATGAATAATTTTTTTTCTAAATATAAAAGTTCATTAGCCGTTGTTTTACTACTGGTGCTAATTGCAGGAGCTTTTACGTATAAAAATTTAAATACGTCGCTTTTTCCGAATGTAACATTTCCAAAAATTAAGATTATTGCTGAAAACGGACAACAACCCGTTAATAAAATGATGGTTACTGTTACCAAACCAATAGAAAATGCAATTAAGCGAGTTGAAAACTTAAAATTAATTCGCAGTACCACCAGTATGGGTAGCTGTGAAATTTCAGCTTTTATGGATTGGGGCAGTAATATTGATATTGGTCAGCAACAGATAGAGTCTAGGTTATCACAAATAAAAAATAATCTGCCGCCTGACGTAAATATTACTGTAGAAAAAATGAATCCTTCGATACTTCCAATTATGGGGTATTCACTACAATCAGACACCAAAAATCAAGTAGAATTAAAAATGATAGGTGAGTATATTGTAAAGCCTTATTTATCAAGAATCGAAGGGGTGTCGGCGGTTGAAGTTATCGGCGGAAAATCAAAAGAATATCAAATTGTTCTCGATCAAAAAAAATTGGGTTTACTCAAGTTAAATCCGCAGCAAATTGTTGATGCCATTCGACAAACCGATTTTATAAAATCAAACGGTTATGTAATTGACTATAGAAGGCTTTATTTAACCGTTACCGATGCTACGATTAAAAACAAAGAGGCATTAGAAAACCTAGTTATTTTTAATGATGCTAAAAGAAAAATTACTCTTCGCGATATTGCCAAAGTGCAAATTGCTCAAAAAACTGAGTTTGTAAAAATCAAGGCAGACGGCAAAAATGTTCCGTTAATAGCGGTGTTAAAGCAACCCAATAGTAATTTGATAAACATTGCTAACCAAGTTACTCAACGTGTAGCGGAGCTTAATAAAACACTTCCAAAAGGCGTTACGCTTAAGCAATATTATAATCAAGCCGATTTTGCAAGTAAAAGCTTAAAAAGTATTGTTGATGTACTTTGGATTGGTCTTTTACTAGCCATGATTGTGATTATTCTGTTTTTAAAATCGTTTAAAGCTAGTAGTGTTTTATTTGTAACGATTCCTATAACCTTAGCACTCACCTTTATTTTAATACAAGTGTTGGGGTACGATTTAAATATAATGACCATAGGTGCTATTGCCGCGGCTATTGGATTAATTATTGATGATGCCGTAATTGTAATAGAACAGATTCATAGAACACATGAAGAATACCCTGAAGAATCGCCAAATAAACTGGTAGGAAAAGCAATTCGATTTTTATTTCCAGCCATGGTTAGTTCATCATTAAGTACAATTGTAATTTTTCTTCCTTTTGTATTGATGACAGGTATAGCAGGGGCATATTTCAAAATATTAACAGAAACAATGATTCTTACTCTTGTTGTTTCCTTTTTTGTAACCTGGATTGGGCTACCCGTAATTTATTTATTGTTTTCGGGTAAAAAAAACAAGGTAAAACAAGCACATTCGGTTCAAGAACGAAAATGGGTACGCTTTTTTATTGAAAAACCCTATATCAGTTATATTTTTATTTTGATTATAGTAATAGGTATCTATATCATTTTTCCAAAATTACAAACAGGCTTTTTGCCTGAAATGGATGAAGGCTCAATTGTATTAGATTACGATAGCCCCCCTGGAACTTCTTTAGAAGAAACCAATAGAATGTTAAATGAGGTAGATAAAATTTTAGAAAATGTGCCTGAAGTAAAAAGCTATTCTCGTAGAACAGGTACTCAAATGGGATTTTTTATTACCGAACCTAACAGAGGTGATTATTTAATTGAATTAAAAGATAACAGAGCCCTTTCTACAGAAGAGGTTGCGGATGTTATTAGAGAAAAAGTAGAGTCGGCAGTTCCTGCTCTAACGGTCGATTTTGGTCAGGTAATAGCCGATATGCTAGGCGATTTAATGAGTAGTGTGCAGCCCATTGAAATAAAAATTTTTGGTACAGACCACCATAAACTAAATCAAATAGCAAAAGAAGTAGCTTCTAAAGTAGAAGATATTGATGGTACAGCAGATGTGTTTGATGGAATTGTAATTGCAGGCCCTATGTTTACGATTCATCCTAAAGAAACGATTTTAAAACAATACGGTTTATCAGATAATGATTTGCAAAGTCAGGTTCAAACCTATTTGCAAGGTACTATTGTGGGGTCTATTCTTGAAAAAGAACAATTGACCGATATTAATCTATTATCTCCAGAAAATTATAAAACACCTATTGAAAAAATAAAAGATTTAAAAATTTATACGCCTTCTGGCGAATTTTTTCCGCTAACCACTTTTGCCGATTTTAAAATAGAACAAGGTGTTTCGGAAATTGAACGAGAGAATTTACAAACAATGGGCGTGGTTACTGCTCGGTTAAATCAAAGAGATTTAGGAAGTGTAATGACAGATATTAAAGCCGAATTATCGAAAATTAATTTACCTCAATCATACCAAATAGAATATGGAGGGTCGTATGCAGAACAGCAAAAATCATTTAATGAATTATTAATGATATTAATTTTTGGAGGTATGCTTGTATTTACCGTTGTATTGTTTATGTTTCGAAATATATTACTTTCTATAATTGTAATACTTATAGCTATATTAGGTGTTTTTGGTAGTGCCTTAGCACTCTATCTAACGCAAACCCCTTTAAATGTAGGTAGTTATACTGGAATTATAATGATTATAGGAATTCTCGGAGAAGCTTCTATTTTTACGGTTTACTTGTTTTTGAACGATGTAACAAAAATGCCATATAAAACAGCAATTATTCATTCTATTTCAGCAAGACTGCGCCCCAAATTAATGACCGCTATTAGTGCCATTGTAGCATTAACGCCGTTAGCGTTAGGTATTGGAACGGGAGCACAGATGCATCAGCCCCTTGCTATTGCTGTTATTGGTGGTTTTATTCTTGGCTTACCTTTATTGTTAATTGTGTTGCCAACACTAATGTATAATTTTGTAAAAATTGGTTCTCAAAACACTATAGAATAACAAACTTCGAGCAGCTGTTTTTGTCTTTTTTTAATCCGCTAGAGCAAATATTTAAAAAAAAACCAAGTTTTGCTCATTACCTAGCTTTTTAATAAAAATTAATTAAACGTTTGTTTAATTTAAACAATTGTTTAAATTTGCATCGTCAATTCAGAAGTTTTAAAGATGGATTTAAACGAAAAGCAAATTCAAATATTAGTTGTAGCTGAAGAACTTTTTGCAAAAAAGGGCTTTGATGGAACTTCGGTGCGCCAAATTGCCAAAGAAGCGAATATAAATATCGCGATGATTTCATATTATTTTGGCTCTAAGCATAAACTTTTAGAAACTTTGTTTATATATCGAATATCTGGTTTTCAAATGCAGATTACATCAATATTAAGTAAAAAGAATTCGTATACAGAAAAACTAGATGAAATTATAACCGTAATTGTTAAGCGGTTACATAAAAATAGACATATACATAAAATAGTAAGTTTCGAATTTTCTAACGTTTCTCGTAAACTCAGCTTTAAAAATTATACCAAGTTAAAAGAAGAAAATTTTAAAGCCTTTACAAAATTTATAAAACAGGGACAAGAAGCTGGAGAATTTAATAAAAATGTAACAATCGAGTTGTTAATTACAACAATTTTAGGTACCTATTTTCATTTTTACTATAACCAAGGTTTTTTCGAATCACTTTTACAACTAGAAAATAAAACAGCAGTAGATCAATACGTAAATAACACGCTGTTAACGCATGTTAAGCAAATTATAAAATCGGTATTAACATGTAAAAGTTTGTAGCGAAATTTTTAATAAATAAAAAACGAACAGCAATTAAAATATTTAATTTAACCCTTTATTAGTTATGAAAAATAAGTATTTACTTATTACAATCACATTTCTTTACTATTCATTTATAGCTAGTGCACAGAATGGTAAAAGCCTAAGCCTTACAGAGGCTATAAAAATAGGTTTAAAACAAAGTGATGTTTCTAAAATAATCAAAAGCAAAGTAACTATAGCAGAAAATGCGTTGGCGGTTACTAAAAACACCGTGTATCCAACAGCAAAAATTTCTGGTGAGTATATGTTTTTAAATCAGCCTACAATTAATTCGCCATTACTTAATAATGCGAATAACTCTAACAATACCCAACCATCAGTAAATCAAATATTGTTAGGGCAAGCATCGGTTTCTATGCCTGTTTTTGTAGGGTTTAAAATAAAAAATTTAGTAAAAGAAAGTCAAAATAATTTAGAAGCCACTAAAGAAAACGCGAAAAATGATAAAGAAGAGCTTGCTTTTCAAATCATTACAGAATATGTTAATTTATATAAAGCAACAGAAACCGTTGGGCTAATTAAAGAAAATTTAAAAAGTGCACAACAACGGGTAACCGACTTTTTATCTAAAGAACAAAATGGCTTACTGGCTAAAAACGATTTGTTAAAAGCAAAATTACAAGCTTCTACGATAGAAGTGTCGTTAGAAAAAGCAGAAAATAATCGAGCTAATTTAAATTACCAGTTAGCGATTCTTTTAAAACTACCAGAAACAACTAACATTAACACAACCCTATCTGTTTTTACAAAACTACCAACAATAACAAGTAGTAAAGATATAACCAGAGGTGATTTAGAGGCGTTACGATATCAGAAAAAAGCAGCAAAGAATGAACTAAAAGTGGCGAAGAGTAATTATTATCCATCGTTGTCTATTTCAGCAGGCTACATAGCATTAGATGCTAAAAATGCACTTACCGTAACTAATGCAATGAATGTTGGGCTCGGGGTGTCTTATGATTTGTCAGATATTTTTAAAAATAAAAAAGCAGTAAATCTTGCAAAAAGCAAAATAGAAGTTATTGATTATACAATTAACAATAACATTAATCAAATTAAAATAGAAATAGATAAAGCTATTAAGGCTTATAACTTGGCGATTAAAACAAAACAGGTATATCTAAAATCTGTAGAACAGGCTACAGAAAACTATCGAATTGTAAAAGATAAATTTAATAATGGCTTACTAGATACTAACGATTTATTAGATGCGGATGTAGAACAATTACAGGCAAAAATAAATGTGGCTTATGCCAATGCTAATATTGTAGAAAGCTATTATAATATATTAAAAGCAGAAGGAAAATTAACAACTAACATACTATAAAGTATTTAAAAATGGAACAGAAGAAAAAAATAAACAAAAAATTTATTGCCATTTTAACAGTAATAATATTGATTGGAGGCAGTTATGGTGCTTATAAGATAATCCATTCTTTATCGCACGAAGAAACGGATGATGCCCAAATAGAAACTCATTTAAGCCCTATTATTCCTCATGTTGGAGGCTATGTGGTTAAAGTTTATGTTAAAGACAATAATCGGGTAAAAAAAGGTGATACATTATTTACACTAGATAAAAAAGATTATTTAGTGGCGTTAGAACAGGCAGCGGCTAATTTAGCAACTGCAGAAAGTGGTTTAATTGTAGCTGAGGCAAGTATTAGTTCGTATAAAGCAAATGAAAAAGTAATAGGTTCGCAAGTACAAACTGCCGATAACGCCGTAGAAGTAGCAAAAATACAATTATGGCGCGCTAGTCAAGATTTTGATAGGTATGAAAATTTATATAAAAATCATTCTATAACAACCCAACAATACGAGCAAGCGTTAGCAACAAAAGAACAGGCAGAAAAACAATTAGAAATTGCTAAAAACAAAGTTAATACTTCTAGTAGTCAAAACATGGCGGCAAATTCGCAAACGCAGATTTCGAAAAAACAAATTGATGTAGCAAAAGCAAAAGTAGAAAGCGCACAAGCGCTTTACGATGCCGCTAAATTAAATTTATCGTATACCGTGGTAAGGGCTTCGATAGACGGACAGTTGTCGAGTGTAAAATTACAAGAAGGGCAATTTGTTCAGCCAGGACAATCGTTATTTTATTTAGTTGACACTAATAAAAAATGGGTAGTTGCCAATTTTAAAGAAACACAACTTACCAAAATGAAGGTAGGGCAAAAGGTTCAAATTAAAGTAGATGCTTTTCCTGATTTAGTGTTTAATGGTGTTATAGATACGTTTTCTCCAGCCACTGGATCAAAATTTTCGTTATTGCCACCAGATAACGCAACGGGTAATTTTGTTAAGACCATTCAACGATTACCCGTAAAAATAACCTTTACTCAAGATAATGATTCAAATCAATTAAACCAATTACGTTCAGGAATGAATGTAGAAGTTGATGTTCATTTAAAATAATCTATGCAAGTACAACAAGACGATTTAGTAGAATATGGCTTTAGACGGGTAATAATAACCATTACCGCCATTTTGTGCGCATTACTTGAAATTATAGACACAACAATTGTAAATGTTGCGCTTAATGATATGAAAGGAAGCCTTGGCGCTACCTTAACCGATGTTGCCTGGGTAATTACCGCCTATGCTATAGCGAATGTTATTATTATTCCAATGACGAGTTGGCTTTCAAAGCAATTTGGAAGACGAAATTACTTTGCAGCCTCTATTATTATTTTTACAACAGCTTCTTTTTTGTGCGGAAATGCGTCTAATATATGGGAGTTGGTATTTTTCCGTTTCATTCAAGGGCTTGGTGGGGGGGCTTTATTGGTGACTGCTCAAACCATTATTACAGAGAGCTATCCGGTAGAAAAAAGAGGGATGGCGCAAGCTATTTATGGTATGGGGGTTATTGTAGGTCCTACGTTAGGCCCTCCTTTAGGTGGGTATTTAGTAGATAACTTTTCGTGGCCTTATATTTTTTATATTAATATACCCATAGGTATATTAGCGGCGATACTAACTATTATGTTTGTTAGAAGTCCAAAATATGGTAATAAACTAAAAGCAAATCAAGTTGATTGGATAGGCATTTTTTTACTAGCTCTTTTTATTGGTTCGTTACAATTTGTTTTAGAACATGGTCAGCAAGACGATTGGTTTGCAGATTCTTTAATTACCACGCTGAGTGTAGCTTCTTTATTTGGGTTAATTTTATTTATTTGGCGAGAGTTAACCTATCGGCATCCTATTGTAAATTTAGCTGTTTTAAAAGATAGTAATTTGCGCATAGGTACTATTATGACCTTTATTCTAGGTTTTGGTCTTTATGGATCGACCTTTATTATTCCTATTTACACCCAATCTGTTTTAGGATTTACAGCAACAGATGCAGGTTTATTGTTAATACCAAGTTCAATTACAACGGGATTAATGATGCCCATTATAGGAAAATTATTAGAAAAGGGAGTTCCTCAAAAATATTTAGTTACGGCAGGCTTTGCTATATTTTTCATCTATAGTGTATGGATGTATTTAGTAATTACACCTGATACGGGTGTAGAGCATTTCTTTTGGGCGTTAGTGGTTCGAGGTGTAGGGCTTGGATTACTTTTTGTACCTATTACCACCTTATCGTTATCAACTCTTAGAGGTAAAGATATTGCTGATGGTGCTGCATTTACAGGTATGACAAGGCAGTTAGGCGGTTCGTTTGGAATTGCCATTATTACCACAATGATTTCGAGATTAATTCAACAACATCGAGTAGATTTAATTCCGAATATCGATGCTACTCAGTTAGCGGTACAGCAACGGGTTAAGGGGTTGCAAAACCTTTTTATGAGTAAAGGATTTTCTGCTAATGAAGCTTTGCAAAAAGCTTATAAATTAATAGATGTATCAATAACAAAACAAGCTACAATACTTTCTTACATGGACATCTTTTTGTATTTAGGCGTTTTATTTTTATGCTGTATTCCGTTTGTTTTATTAATTAAAAAGGGAGCGGGGAAAATCGTTGCTGGTGCTGCGCATTAATTTGTTTGTAAAGTAGAATCTTTATTTGATGTCTTTTAGTAAAAGCTGAATAGAGGTGTTTCCATTCCAAGTATTTTGGTCTAAGGTGTAAACAATATCAAAACTGTTTTGAGAAACGGATAATTTATTTCCTAGTCCAAAGCCAATAGCGTCAAAAGTTTTTTTATTGGTATTTGAAATAATAGTTGCTTTTAAATGGCTTTTGTCTGCTCCTACTTGTTTAGCATATCCACTATCTCTTACAGATGAGGTTGTAAAAATAGGCTTCATGTTTTTAGGGCCAAAAGGAGCCATTTGCGAAATTATTCTATAAAATTTTGGGGTAATTTGTGATAGCTCTAATTCACTGTCAATACTAATTTCAGGAGTTAATAATTCTTTAGAAATTGATTTAGAAACCACTTCTTCAAATTTTTGTTTAAAATTATTGTATTGTTCGGGTAAAATAGTTAATCCTGCAGCATATTTATGTCCGCCAAATTGTTCGATAAATTCTGAACACTCCTCTAGAGCAACATAAATATCAAACCCCTTAATTGATCGGGCAGAAGCGGTGAGTTTGTCGCCACTTTTTGTAAATACAATAGTAGGTTTGTAAAAAGTTTCAATTAACCGAGAAGCAACAATACCGATTACCCCTTTGTGCCAATTTTTATTAAAAACAACAGTTGTATAATTGTTTTCTATTTTGTTTTGTTTAATTTGTAAAAGAGCTTCTTCGGTTATTTGACGGTCTAGTTCTTTTCTGTCAGTATTAAATTTTTCAATTTTGTCAGCAAATGATATTGCGGTATTAAGGTCAATTTCGGTTAGTAGTTTTACAGCATAATTGCCGTGCTTAATTCTGCCTGCGGCATTAATTCTAGGGGCAATAACAAAAACCACATCGGTTATGGTTAATGGTTTTTTTAATTGATGAATAATTGCCTTGATTCCATTTCTCGGGGTTGAGTTGATTACTTTTAAGCCGAAATGAGCTAAAACTCTGTTTTCTCCATCAATTGGAACAATATCAGCAGCAATAGCAGTTGCTACCAAATCTAGATAAGGTACTAAGTCGGCAATTGTTTGGTTATTTTTTAAAGCAATTGCTTGTATGAGTTTAA
The DNA here is from genome assembly GCF_041021355.1 of Tenacibaculum sp. UWU-22. Lineage (NCBI taxonomy): Bacteria > Pseudomonadati > Bacteroidota > Flavobacteriia > Flavobacteriales > Flavobacteriaceae > Tenacibaculum > Tenacibaculum sp. UWU-22. The sequence goes on from NZ_JBFNGP010000001.1 coordinate 1,046,953, forward strand.
ACCCAATTCCGCAACCACATAGCTCTTTGTATGGGTATGAACAGTCTTTTTGTTTAGGGTTTAAAACAGCTGCTGCCTTTGGAATTTCTTTTCCAGGGGTATGGTGGTCACAGATAATAAAATCTATTCCTTTTTCTGTAGCGTAGGTAACTTTTTCAAGTGCTTTTATGCCACAATCTAAGGCAATTATTAGTGAAAAATTATTATTTTCAGCAAAATCAATACCCTGATATGAAATTCCGTAACCTTCATTGTATCGGTCGGGTATATAGGTTGCTATATTAGTATAGACTGTTTTTAAGTACGAATAAACTAAAGAAACGGCGGTAGTGCCATCAACATCATAATCGCCATAAATTAAAATTTTTTCTTGGTTTTTTATCGCTTTTTCAATCCGATTAATAGCAATATCCATATCTTTCATTAAAAAAGGAGAATGTAAATTGCTTAACGAAGGACGAAAAAAATCCTTAGCTTCTTTAAAGGTAGAAACTCCTCTTTGAACCAAAATTTTAGCTAATGTTTTGTCGATTGATAATTCCTTAGCTAGTGAGTTTATAGTATTAGAATTTGGTATTGGTTTTAATGTCCAACGCATAAATATGCTTATGTTTAGGCGAGGTTAAAATTTATAAGGCGCACAAAATCTATTTAAACATTATGGTAGTGAATATTGGTCTCGATTGTTGCAAATTTTCTAAACATTTCCATAACACCACAATATTTATTAACCGATAAAGTTACTGCTTTTTCTACTTTTTTTTCGTCTAGTTCGTGCCCATAAAAATGATAATCAACTTTAACAGCGTGATAATATTTGGGGTGTTCTTCGGTTAACTCTCCTGTAATTTCAATAGTAAAGTTATCTATTTCAACTCTCATTTTTTTGAGTAGTGAAACAACATCTAAGCCAGAACATCCAGCAAGTGATGATAACATTAATGCTTTGGGGCTAAGCCCATTATCTGTACCTCCATTTTCTTCTGAGGCATCAATTTGTATTTTATGTCCATTCGGATTATCAGATTCAAATACCATGTCTTTTTTCCAAACAGTTGTAACCGTATTTTTTTTCATTTTTAAGGTGTTTGTAATGTGTTTTCTATTTTTTTATCTAAGGTATTAGATTCGCTTGGTTAGTGCAACTTTTTTAGCAAAAAAACTAACTTTTTTAATTGTGGTATTTTTACTTTTACAATTAAATGTTTATAAGAATTTTTTATTAGAGGGAAAGAAATTGACAATTCAAACGAATGTTTTAATATAAGTGTTATTGGCAAAAGAAATTAAAAATAAATGAGTATCTATTTTAATCAGAAATATTCTGCTAACTTGAGTAAGGTTATGTGTTTTTGAGAATTAGTTATACTCGACCTCTGAATAAATATTGTTTGTTCAGGTTTTTTTTAATTTAATGATATTCAAAAAACAAATTTACGATAATCACCTAAAGAAATATTTTTACCTTTGTAATCCTTAAATTATAGTGTAGAAACACACGGCATGTTTTTTGATAAAAATAAGCTGTCTATAATTTATTGGGGACGACTGGTTTTGACAGCAAGATCGGTTGAAATGTAAGCATATCGAGGACTGAAATAATACTCGTTAAACTTATTTCAAACATATAAACGGCGAAAATAACTACGCTTTAGCTGCTTAATCTGAATTTAAAGTAAGATAGAGCCTCGGTGCACAAGGTGCACAAGCTAAATGTCCACGAAAAGCCTTGGTTTACGGCGTTTCATTTTTGGGCATCGTAAAAGTAAACATAGAAAATTTAGTGCTTCGATAAATTTTTGAAGTTTAAGAAGATAAACTAAAGGTAGGGTGTTCTTACCCAGCTTTTGGTCGAAAATTAATTAAGAACTAAGTATGTAGAAAGCTTTTTGGCTACTTGTTTGGACCCGAGTTCGATTCTCGGCGTCTCCACAACAAAACCCTTGTAAATAGAGATTTACAAGGGTTTTGTTTTTTGTAATTAAATTAATTAATGTTAGGCGAACAAAAAAATATTCTAAATTAAGAATATGCAACTAACAAATTACTAAATTTGGTAAAATTTAAGTCTTTTGGTTTTACTACAATTGATGGTTGTGTGAAAAAAGGAGCTTTTATATAAAGAGATATTAAGAATAAAATATTTTTTATAGATATATGAAACGATATTTAATAGTGCCTTTATTGTTGTTTCTAACAACGGGTACGCTACTTTATGCTCAAACGCCTACATCGATAAGTCATATTTTAGCAAACAAAATTCAAGATCGGGTATTAAAACCATCAAATAATATTTATCTACAAACAAGTAAATCAATTTATGAATACGATGAAGATTTTTGGTTTAAAGCTTGGGTGTTAGATAGTCAACAACATTTGTTTAGTGTGTTAGATCGTACGCTTTATGTAACATTGACTAAAAAATCTAACGATAGTATTGTTTTTGAAGAAAAATACCAAATAATTAATGGTAGTGTAAATGGTTATTTGCATGTGGCTAATTCATGGCCAGAAGGAGCTTATCGTTTATCTGCTTATACAGCACATTCGTTATATAAAAATCAAATTCCTTTTTACAACAGTCGAGATATAGAAATTGTTTCAGATCTGCGAAAAATAATACATAATCAAACACCCCCTCCTGTGACTGATAATTCAAAAATTCAGTTTGGATTATTTCCTGAAGGAGGAGAACTTGTGTCGGGACTTGCAAATGTTTTGGCATTTAAAGCGGTAAACACAAAAGGTAGGCCCGTAGCGGTTTCGGGAGTTTTGTATGAAAACAATAAGGCTATTACTACTTTTAAAACCGAGCATTCAGGAATGGGGAAACTTGATTTTGTACCCAAGGCAAACAATCAATACCATGTTGTACTAGATCAGCAAAAAGATACGGTATATCAATTACCTTCAATAAAAAAAGAAGGCGTTCAACTTCATTTAGTATATCAAACTAAAAATAAAATGCGCTTTAAAATAAGTCAAACATCAAATTTGCCCAATCAAGTTGTTTATTTACGGTCGCAAACCCGAGGCATGGTTCAATTTATAGCTTCTGGAAACTTGAAAGACAGCTTGTATGTTGATTTTCCGTTAAATAATTTTCCTCAAGGTATTACAGAAGTTACTTTGTTTAATGACCAAGCAAAACCATTGGCAGAGCGATTGGCATATGTTAATTTAGATAGAGGGTTACAAATTAAGGTAACAGGTTTAGACGATTCGTATCCAATTAGGGGAAAAGTAAAGTTAAACATACAAACAAGTGATAAAGAAGGAAATCCCGTTCCTGCAGAATTAGCGATTAGTGTTTTTGATGAGGTTTATAACCGCAAGGGAGAAAAAAATATTTTAACGCATTATTACTTGTCTTCTGAAATACGAGGTAGTATATATAATCCAGATTATTATTTTAATCCAAAAAATAAAAATCGATTAGAGGCGCTAGACTTGTTATTGCTTACGCAAGGTTGGCGAAAGTATACTTGGGATGAAGCAAGTTTAAAACAAAGAGAGCGATTACCACTCGTGGTTCCAACTAAAATAAGAGGCTACCTACAGGTTGAAAATAAGAGTCGAAATAGTTCAACTCAAAAAATGCTTATGCTTTTTAATTCAACCAATAATAAAAAACAAATGATAAAGTTAGATGATCAAAGAAAGTTTGAGTTAGACGAACCCTATTTTACTCTTGGTAGGCGATTATATCTAAAATCTTTTCCTACAAAAAAAGATAGATATATTGTGAGGTTAAACGATCCGTTTAAACAAATAAATGAGATAATGAAAGCCAAACAGCGTATTTACCCATTAATAGAAACGGCGGCAGACACAACTATAAAAATAGACACTATTCAACGATGGCAAGCAGCAGGTAGTATAACGCTTAACGAAGTGCAAATAAACGCTAAAAAAGATGATGGGTTTAAAGATAAATACATGAAGCGTTTAGATAGTATTGCTGAAGCTCAAAAAATTAATCAAGATTATGTTGGGGTTTGCGGTGTTTTAGATTGTGTTATTTGTGGGACAGGAGAAAAACCTGTTGAAGGGCAGCAATACCCTATATGGGTTGGCGAAAGTCCGCCTGAAACCCATCCTATTATTGATTCTTTTGATATAGACTCTCTTCCTGATGTAGACTCTCTTTTTAAGATAGATTCTTATTTTGATATAAACCAATCTGTTAACGAAGTAGCTATAGATACAGGAAGAATGATGAGGGTAACCTATCATCATAAAAAATTATCGAAGGCGTTTCTTTTAGAAAAATTTCATTTAGAGCAATTAAAAGGTTATTATGGTAAAAAAGAATTTTATCAACCTAATTATGATAAAAAAGAAGACGAATTTCCAGACTATAGAACGACGTTACTATGGAAACCTTCGGTTATAACCGATATGAAAGGAAAAGCGACCGTAACCTTTTATTGCTCAGATATCAGCACCCACTTTTTAGGTGTTATAGAAGGTTTGGGGCAAGATGGAATTTTAGGCAGAAAAGAGTTTGACTATAGGGTTAAAAATAGGGTTGTTCCATAAAACTTAGGGTTACTTTTTAGATGACTCATTTTACCATGGTTTTTAGCAAAAATAAAAAACGCTTCAAAATCTAATGATTAAGAAGCGTTTTAGTTGGCCCACAAGGACTCGAACCTTGAATAACGGCACCAAAAACCGGTGTGTTACCATTACACCATGGGCCAATGCATTATAGCGGGTGCAAATTTAAAGTAAACTTTTTATTTTGCAAATAAAATTAACTATTTTATTTTAAAGTAATTTTAATTAATAAAAAAACACGCTGTTAACCATAGTATACTATTTTACATTTAAGAGTAATAAGAGTGACTTTTTTTTGAATTTTGTTTCAAAAAAACAGGAAACTATTGAAAAAAATTTGTTTTTTCAGTTAAAATTAATACTTTCACATTCAACAATATAAATCACTAACCAATGAGTAAAAAATCAAGTTATTTATTAGGGATACTACTAACCATTGTTATTGGTGCTTTTTTGTATTGGAAATTTTGTTGTTCGGCTTGCCACAAACAAAATAAACATATAGAAGAGAACACAAAAAACAAGGTAGTTGCTGTGCCTGACGAAAAAAAGGCAGCTTTAAATTCTTTTAGTGTTAATGATGCGAATGGAAATTTAGCATTTACTATTGATGATAATTTTAGATTTAACAAATCTAATTTTGCTATTTTAGATTCGGTGTCTTCTGGTGTTAATGATGGTGTTTTAAAAATTAAAGATTATTTAAATGCCAATAGTCAAAAAACAGTTGACATTACGGGTTATTATACTAATGAAGAAACGAATAATTCGGCTTTTCCAAATTTAGGATTAGCAAGAGCAAATTCAGTTAAAAACTATTTTGTTTCTAAAGATGTGCCAGCAAAGGCAATAAATACTTTTGGTAAATTAAATGATGAAATTGTTGCTGATGAAAATGGCATTTTTAATGGGCCTTTGGCATTTAATATTGTTACGCATAATAGTAGTGATGATTCTGCGGCAGACAATGCTTTAAAAAGTGCATGTGCTGCATTAAAAGAAAACCCGATAGTATTGTATTTTAAACCAGCACATTCGAGTATTACTTTAACGTCTGAACAACGTAAAAAATTGGCAATAATTTCTCAATGTGTAGATAAATTAGGTTCAAAAATACAAGTAATTGGTCATACTGACGACACAGCCAGTAAAGAAAGTAATATGAGACTAGGTAAAAAAAGAGCAGAATTTGTTAAAAACTACCTTGTTAAAAATGGTATTTTGAGCGAAAATATTGAAACTTCCTCTAAAGGTGAAAGCAGTCCTATTGCAGATAATTCAACTCAAGAAGGAAGAGCAAAAAATAGAAGAACAGTCATAACAATTAACTAAGAACAAACTAAAAATAAAATAATATGTTTAAATGTTTATTAATACCGATATTAGTAGGGTTGATTTCTGCTATATTGGGGTATTTATTGGGTAGACTTTTAGGTAAAGGTAAAGGTCAAGATAATGATATTGCTATTTGGAAAGATAAAGTAGCTAAATTAGAAGCTGATTTAGCAGCTTGTAAATCGGAAAAATTAGAAATAGATAAAGCTAAAAAAAATATAGTTACAGGTACAACAGGTGCTGCATCTGGTATTGCCTCATCGTTATCAGCTACAGCGGCTAAAACAACAACCACTGTTAAGTACGATGCAAGTGCGGCAAAAGCGGCGTATGGCAAAAATATTAAAGAAAATGATTTAACAGTAGTGGAAGGAATTGGTCCTAAAATTCAATCACTTTTCCATAATTTTGGCGTAAAAACTTGGGCTGAATTAGCTGCTTGTTCTATTGCGAAATGCCAAGAAGTATTAGATAGCGGAGGAGCTGCTTTTAAAATGCACAATCCTAAAACATGGCCTAAACAAGCAGATTTTGCTGCGAAAGGAAAATGGCAAGAGCTTAAAAAATGGCAAGACGAGTTAGATGGTGGTAGATAGTTTTTAAAGCATTTATAAACAAATAATTAAAAAGTAGGATAAAAAGTGTTTTTCACTTTTTATCCTACTTTTTATTTACATCGCATTCTATTTATACCGGTTCTAAATATAAAGTAAAACGAATCGTATTGCTTGTACAACTTATTCATTCGCCTTAAATTTGCGCTTTCTATATATAAATTATTAAAAATAATGAGTGGATTACTAAAATCTTCTATTGGAAGAAAGTTTGCTATGGCACTTTCTGCATTTTTTTTAATGCTGTTTTTACTGCAACATTTTATTATTAATATTACTTCCATTTTTCCTGACAATGGAGCAACATTTAATAAAATGTCTCATTTTATGGGAACAAATCCAGCAATACAATACTTAATGCAGCCTATTTTAATTTTTGGTGTAGTGTACCATTTTGTTATGGGTTTTGTGCTAGAGTATAAGAATGGGAAAGCAAGAAAAATAAGCTATGCCCAAAATAAAGGTAATGCCAATTCTACTTGGATGAGTAGAAATATGCTTATTAGCGGGGCAGTTATACTAGCCTTTTTGTTATTGCATTTTATTGATTTTTGGATACCCGAAATCAACACTAAATTTATTCAGGGCGATTGGAGTGGTATGCACGATAAAGAATTTCGATATTTTATTGAATTGCAACATAAATTTGCAAATCCGCTTAGAGTAGGTGCCTACATACTGGCATTTGTATTTTTAGCTTTACACCTATTACATGGGTTTAGTTCAGCATTTCAATCAATAGGTGTAAACAATAAATACACTAGAGGCTTGAAAACCTTTGGTAAATTATTCGCAATAATAATTCCGTTAGGGTTTATTATTATAGCAATGTTTCACTATTTTAATCATTAATACGCAATAAGTATGGCGATTTTAAATTCAAAAGTTCCAAAAGGGCCATTAAAAGATAAATGGACATCTTATAAAGATCATATAAATTTAGTTAACCCTGCAAATAAACGATTAATAGATATTATTGTTGTTGGCACAGGTTTAGCAGGCGGTTCTGCTTCGGCAACTTTGGCGGAGTTAGGGTATAATGTAAAAGCTTTTGCTTATCAAGATTCGCCTCGTAGAGCGCACTCGATTGCAGCTCAAGGCGGTATCAATGCAGCTAAAAATTATCAAGGTGATGGTGATTCTTTTTATCGATTATTTTATGATACGGTAAAAGGAGGCGATTACCGTTCACGAGAAGCCAACGTATATCGTTTAGCAGAAGTATCGGCAAATATTATCGATCAATGTGTGGCACAAGGGGTTCCTTTTGCACGCGATTATGGTGGATTATTAGACAACAGATCATTTGGAGGAGTTTTAGTTTCGAGAACATTCTATGCAAAAGGACAAACAGGGCAACAATTATTATTAGGTGCTTATTCAGCCATGAATAGACAAATAGCACGTGGTAAAATTGAAATGTTTAACAGACATGAAATGTTAGATGTTGTTATTGTTGATGGAAAAGCTCGCGGTATTATTGCACGTAATTTAATTACAGGCGAAATAGAAAGACATTCAGCGCATGCAGTAGTAATTGCTTCAGGCGGATATGGAAATGTATATTTCTTATCTACAAATGCGATGGGGTCTAATGCAACAGCAGCATGGAAAATACATAAAAAAGGAGCCTTTTTTGCAAACCCTTGTTATACACAAATTCATCCAACATGTATTCCACGTTCTGGAGACTATCAGTCTAAATTAACCCTAATGTCAGAATCGTTACGTAACGATGGACGAATTTGGGTACCTAAAAAAATGGAAGATGTTGTAGCCATTAGAGAAGGAAAGTTAAAACCTACTCAAATAGCAGAAGAAGATAGAGATTATTATTTAGAAAGACGTTATCCTGCTTTCGGTAACTTAGTACCTCGCGATGTAGCATCACGTGCAGCAAAAGAACGTTGCGATGCAGGTTATGGGGTTAATGCTACGGGTGAAGCCGTATATTTAGATTTTAAATCGGCTATTGAACGTTACGGAAAAGAACAAGCAAAATTACATCATATAAGTAATCCTACGAAAGAAAAAATCACCGAATTAGGCGAAGCAATTGTAGAGGCTAAATATGGAAATTTATTTCAAATGTATGAGAAAATAGTTGACGATAATCCATATAAAACGCCAATGATGATATACCCTGCAACTCACTATACTATGGGGGGAGTTTGGGTAGATTATAACTTAATGACAACTATTCCAGGTTGTTATGCTATTGGTGAAGCTAATTTTTCTGACCATGGTGCTAACCGATTAGGGGCATCTGCATTAATGCAAGGTTTAGCTGACGGATATTTTGTGTTGCCATATACTATTGGCGATTATTTAGCAGACGATATTCGTACAGGAAAAATTTCAACAGACACCAAAGAGTTTGACGAAGCTGAAAAAGCCGTTAGAGACCGTATTGACTTTTTCATTAATAATGAAGGAGAACATTCTGTAGATTATTACCATAAGAAATTAGGAAAAATTATGTGGGATAAATGCGGAATGGCACGTAACGAAAAAGGCTTAAAAGAAGCAATGGCTGAAATTAAGGTTTTACGCGAAGATTTTTGGAAAAACGTAAAAGTTACTGGGTCGGCTAATGAAATGAATCCTGAGTTAGAAAAAGCGGGTAGAGTAGCTGATTTTTTAGAATTAGGAGAGTTGTTTGCTAAAGATGCTTTAAATAGAACGGAATCTTGTGGAGGTCACTTTAGAGAAGAATCTGTTGAATTAGATGGTCCGCAAAAGGGAGAGGCAAAACGAGATGATGTAAATTTTGCATACGTAGCTGCTTGGGAATACAAAGGCGAGCCAGCCGATGCAGTTTTGCATAAAGAGCAATTAGAGTTTAACGATATTGAATTGAAACAACGTAGTTATAAATAGATGTTAGTATTGAGATATGAGATATTAAGTTTTTTCAATTTAATGCTACTCAACACTCAATACTCAATACTTAAAATCTAGAAACATGAATTTAACACTTAAAATTTGGCGTCAAAAAAACGCAAGTGATAAAGGAAAAATGGTTGAATATAAAGTAACCAATATTTCTGAACACATGTCGTTTTTAGAGATGATGGACGTCTTAAACGAACAGTTAATAAACAAAGGAGAAGAGCCTGTTGCTTTTGACCATGATTGTCGTGAAGGCATTTGTGGCATGTGCTCTATGTATATTAATGGAGAGGCTCATGGTCCAGACCGAGGTGTTACTACCTGCCAATTACATATGCGTATGTTTAATGATGGTGATACGATTACTATCGAACCTTGGCGAGCGACAGCTTTTCCTGTAATTAAAGATTTAGTAGTAGATAGAAGTGCTTTTGAGCGTATACAACAAGCGGGTGGATATATATCTGTAAATACCTCAGGTAATACACAAGACGCCAATGCTATTCCTATTGCTAAAGAAGCAGCAGATAAAGCTATGGATGCAGCCACTTGTATTGGCTGTGGTGCTTGTGTTGCTACGTGTAAAAACTCTTCTGCAATGCTGTTTGTTGGCGCAAAAGTAAGCCAGTATGCTTTATTACCTCAAGGAGAAATAGAAGCTACCGATCGAGTACTAAATATGGTTGCTCAAATGGATGCTGAAGGATTTGGTAATTGTACCAATACAGGAGCTTGTGAGGTAGAGTGTCCTAAGGGGATTTCGTTAGAAAATATTGCGCGTATGAACTCAGAGTTCTTAAAAGCAAGTTTTAAAGGATAGGTAAATAATATAAATAACTTTTTATGATAGCCTATTTTTAACTGTTAAGTTAAAAATAGGCTATTTTATTTTCCTTTTTTGTATTTCCTTTTTAAGCGACTTTATTTGTATAAAACCTAAAACAACCATTGGAATAAAAAAAAGAGGTAAAAAAGTAAAAACAGAAATTCCTTTTACTCCAGTTAGTAATATTGCCATAACAATCATAATCAAAACAATTATGGTTTGTATAATGGTTAACACTTTTGTGCGTTTTAGTGTTTGAGTTAGCTCTTTAGAAGTAAAGTAAGCAAGTTTTTTTTTAGGCATTCGGTTTAATTTTTCGAATTAATTAATTGCGTAAAAATAAAAAATCTGCCTATTAAAGCAGATTTTAGAATTTGTTTTTTGTTAATTAACTAACAAGGTAATTAACAAAACTCATTATAAGCTTCTGCTAAATTTTGAGCAATCATTTCAGCAGAACGCCCTTCAATATGGTGACGCTCTAGCATGTGTACTAATTGGCCGTCTTTAAACAAAGCAATTGCTGGCGAAGATGGCGGAAAGGGTATCATATGCTCACGAGCCTTAGCGGTTGATTCTTTTTCAACTCCTGCAAAAACAGTAGTTAAGTAAGTTGGTTTTTTATCGCTATTTAAAGAGGCTATTGCTCCAGGTCTTGCTGTTCCAGCAGCACAACCACAAACCGAATTAACCATTACTAAAGTAGTTCCTTTTTTTGCTAAAGCATTTTCTACATCTTCAGCCGTATATAATGCGTCGAAACCAGCGTTAATTAACTCATCGCGCATTGGTTTTACTAATTCTTCTGGGTACATTTTTGTAAAATTTAAAGTGCAAATATACTTATATTTTTGCAAAGTATAAGTAACGATAACTTTATACATTGTAAGTTGCCAGTTTAAAATTATTTACAGTTGTGTAAAAAATAAATTACGGTAAAAACACTACATAACAACCGTTAAAATTAAAAAGTAATGAAAACAACATTGCTTTACACTCTTTAAAAAAGAGTAAAGTTTGTAACTTTACCTTTTTAAAAAAATACAACTAAATGGGAAAATTTGCAAGTTGGCTTGGGGCAGGGTTAGGTTTTACTTTAGGAGGTCCAATAGGAGCTATTATAGGCTTTACTATTGGTAATTTTGTTGATGGATTTAAAATTGATGGTTTTAATCAAGGGCAAATAGAGTATGAAAAAAGTCGACAACAACAAGCAAGAAGGCAAAGCCAGTATGGTCAAGCACAGGCAGGAGATTTTGAAATTAGTTTGTTAGTGCTAGCTTCTGTAGTTATAAAAGCCGACGGAAAAATAGATCAACGAGAGCTAGACTATGTGCGCCAATATTTTGTGCAAATGTATGGTAAACAAAAAGCCAATAATGCCTTTAAGCTTTTCAATGGAATTATAAAAAAGAATATATCGGTACGTCAGGTATGTATACAAATACGAGAAAATATGGCTCACGCTTCGAGGTTACAATTGGTTCATTTTTTGTTTAATATTGCAAAATCTGATGGAAATGTAACAGCATCTGAAGAAGAGGAAATTAAAAAAATTGCAGGCTATTTGTATATTAATATGGCTAGTTACCAATCTATTAAAGCCATGTTTTTTGATGTAACAGATAACGCCTACAAAATACTTGAAATTACAAAAACGGTTAGTAATGATGAGGTAAAAAAAGCGTATAGAAAAATGGCGAAAAAACATCATCCAGATAGGCTGCAAGGTTTAGGAAAAGAGTATATAAAAGAAGCAGAAAAAAAGTTTCAAAAAATTCAAGAAGCCTACGAAAAAATTAAAGCAGAAAGAAGGTTTAGTTAAAAATATAGTATGCTTAAAAAAATAGTAATTTTTACAAAAAGGCAAAAAGTTTAAAATAGTTAATTGATTATTCTGCTAAAAGCGACTTGATGCGCTCAAAATTAACCTATTAATTATTTGTTTGTTTTCTTACAACTTACTATATTTGCACCGAAATAAATACAGGAGAAAAAGGCAGGGGACGTAAGTCCCCTCTTTTTATACCAAAAATGAACCAAGATAAAGTTAAAGAATTAGTAAGTGCAGCCTTAAACGAAAATGATTCGTTGTTTTTAATTGATTTAGCCTTTTCGGCAGATAACAAAATTAAAGTGGTAGTTGATGGTGATAATGGGGTTCCGTTAAGTGAATGTGTTCGAATTAGCAGAAAAATTGAACATAATTTAGATAGAGAAGAAGAAGATTTTTCATTAGAAGTAACCTCTCCAGACATTACAAAACCTTTAAAAGTTCAAAGACAGTATCATAAGAATATTAATAAAATTCTTAAAGTAAAAACAGCTACTCAAGAGTATGAGGGTGCATTAACAAAAGTAACAGAAGACTATATTGTTATACAGTGGAAAACAAGAGAACCCAAACCAATAGGAAAAGGTAAACACACTGTAGAAAAAACAGCAACCATTGCTTATAACGATATTAAAGAAGCAACCGTGAAGATTATATTTTAAAAGAATATGGAGAATATTGCATTAATTGAGTCATTTTCAGACTTTAAAGACAATAAGAGTATAGATAGAGTAACTCTAATGTCTATTTTAGAAGAAGTTTTTCGTTCAGCTTTAAAACGTAAATTTGGCTCAGACGATAACTTTGATATTATTATAAATCCTGATAAAGGAGATTTAGAAATTTGGAGAAACAGAGTGGTCGTTGCCGATGGAATGTCTGAAGATGATAATGAAGAAATAGAGTTGTCAGAAGCTCGTAAAATAGAGCCAGATTTTGAAATTGGAGAAGAAGTGTCAGAAGAAGTAAAGCTAATTGATTTAGGTAGAAGAGCAATTTTAGCTTTACGTCAAAATTTGATTTCTAAAATTCACGAACACGATAGCACCAACGTGTTTAAACAATTTAAAGATTTAGAAGGAGAATTATATAGTGCAGAGGTGCACCATATTCGACATAATGCGGTTATTTTATTAGATGATGAAGGTAATGAAATTGTACTGCCAAAAAGCGAGCAAATTCGTTCAGATTTTTTTAGAAAAGGAGATTCTGTTCGTGGTGTAATTAAATCGGTAGAACTAAGAGGAAATAAGCCAGCTATTATTTTATCTAGAACCGCTCCTAGTTTTTTAACTAAGTTGTTTGAGCAAGAAATACCAGAAGTTTTTGACGGCCTTATAACCATTGAAGGTGTAGCAAGAATACCAGGAGAAAAAGCTAAAGTAGCGGTAGACTCTTACGATGATAGAATTGATCCTGTAGGAGCCTGTGTAGGGGTAAAAGGGTCTCGTATTCATGGAATTGTTAGAGAATTAGGTAATGAAAATATAGATGTTATCAATTACACTAAAAACGAACAATTATACATCGCTCGTGCTTTAAGTCCTGCAAAGGTGACTTCAATGGAAATAGAACACTTTGAAGAGGAAAAAGATGGTAAAAAAGGACGTGTAAATGTATTGCTTAAACCTGAAGAAGTATCAAAAGCAATTGGACGTGGCGGAGTAAATATTCGTTTAGCAAGCCAATTAACCCGTTATGAAATTGATGTTCAAAGAGAAGGTATTGAAGAAGAAGATGTAGAATTAACAGAATTTTCTGACGAAATAGAAGCATGGGTTATTGATGAGTTTCAAAAAATAGGATTAGAAACTGCTAAAAGTGTTTTAGAAAAAGACGTTTCAATGCTTTTACAAAGAACCGATTTAGAAGAAGAAACCATTTTAGAGGTGCAACGAATTTTACGAGAAGAATTTGAAGATTAAGCTTATAAAAGCTTTTATATTAAAAATAGCAGTTGCCTACTGCTCAATAAAATTAGGTAAAACAGAAAAAAATCATAACTATACCAAATTAGCGTATAAAGTGTGTTTTTTGTAAATAAAGACTAAAAAGTAATATATGTCTGAAGTTAAAAAATTAAGGCTAAATAAAGTTTTAAAAGAGTTAAATATCTCTTTAGATAGAGCCGTAGAACACTTGGCTAAAAAAGGTTATGAGGTAGAGGCTCGTCCTACTACAAAAATTTCAGATGCCGAATACCAAATTTTATTAGACGGTTTTGAAACTGATGCAAGCAAAAGAGCTGCGTCTAAAGAAGTAAGTGAAGAAAAAAGAAAAGAAAAAGAGGCGCTTAGGTTAGAATTAGAGGCTAAAAAACGATTAGAAGAAGAAGCTAAAAAGCAAGAAGTTCTAAAAGCAAAAGCTGAAAAATTAGAAATAAAAACAGTAGGCAAAATAGATGTTGACAAGCCCGTTGCTAAAAAAGAATTGGTTGTAGAAAAACCAAAAGAGAAACCTGTTGAAGAGAAAAAACCTGTTGAGGCAGAAAAACCAAAAGAGAAGCCTATTGTAGAAAAACCAGTTCAAGTAAAACCAAAAGAGAAGCCCGTTCAAGAAGTTAAAAAAGTTCAAGAAACAAAATCTAAAAAAGAAGAAAAAGAACAGGCTAATGTTGAGGTTACTCCTGAAAATGCTGAAAAAATTGAAACAAAGTATAAAAAGTTAGATGGCCCGAAAATTACTGGAAAAACAATCGACTTAAAACAATTTGAAAAGCCGAAAAAGAAAAAACCAGAAGCCAAAAAAACTAACGAAACAAATACTGATAAAAAACGCCGTAGAAGAATTAGTAAACCTTCTGTTGAAAAGAGTAGTACTCAAAATCAGCAGCATAGAGGTAATAATAGAGGGCAAAAAGGTAGACGCACAATAGTTCAAAAAGAAGAACTTACAGAAGCAGAAGTACAAAAGCAAGTACGAGAAACGCTAGAAAAATTACAAGGAAAATCTAAGAAAGGTAAAGGGGCTAAATACCGTAGAGATAAAAGAGATGCACATCGTCAACAAAACGAAGCAGAATTAGAAGCAGCAGCAGCAGAAAGCAAAATATTAAAAGTTACTGAGTTTGTTACGGTTTCAGAAGTAGCAACAATGATGGATAAACCTGTTACCGATATTATTTCTGCTTGTATGATGTTAGGAATGATGGTAACAATGAACCAACGATTAGATGCCGAAACCCTTTCTATTGTTGCAGAAGAATTTAATTATAAGGTTGAATTTGTAGGGGCAGAAGTTGAAGAATCGATTGAAGAAGTTGAAGATAAACCAGAAGATTTAAAATCACGACCTCCAATAGTTACCGTAATGGGGCACGTAGACCATGGTAAAACATCATTATTGGATTATATACGTAAAGCAAATGTAATTGCAGGTGAAAGCGGAGGAATTACCCAACATATTGGGGCTTATCAAGTAAGGCTAGAAAGCGGACAAAAAATTACATTTTTAGATACCCCTGGGCACGAAGCCTTTACCGCAATGCGTGCTCGTGGAGCGCAAGTAACCGATTTAGTTATTATTGTGGTTGCTGCAGATGATGATGTAATGCCACAAACCAAAGAAGCAATTTCGCATGCCCAAGCAGCAGGTGTTCCAATAGTTTTTGCTATTAATAAGATTGATAAGCCTAATGCTAATCCTGATAACATAAAAACGCAATTATCTACAATGAATTTATTAGTAGAAGATTGGGGTGGAAATATACAATCGCAAGATATTTCTGCAAAAACGGGAGAAGGAATTAGTGAATTATTAGAAAAAGTATTATTAGAAGCAGAGGTGTTAGAATTAAAGGCAAATCCAGATAAAAATGCTGTAGGAACCGTTGTAGAAGCGCAGTTAGATAAAGGTAGAGGATATGTTTCTACCATTTTAGTACAAGCAGGAACCTTGCGTATTGGTGATTATTTGTTAGCAGGAAAACATAGCGGTAAAGTTAGAGCAATGTTTGATGAGCGAAGTAAAAAGGTTAAACAAGCAGGACCATCAACACCAGTTTCTATTTTAGGATTAGATGGGGCACCACAAGCGGGTGATAAATTTAATGTGTTTGATGATGAACGTGAAGCAAAACAAATTGCCTCTAAACGTTCGCAGTTACAAAGAGAGCAATCTGTACGAACACAAAAAACACTTACTTTAGACGAAATTGGACGTCGTATAGCATTAGGCGACTTTAAAGAGTTAAATATTATTTTAAAAGGAGACGTAGACGGTTCTGTTGAGGCATTAACAGATTCATTCCAAAAGCTATCGACCGATGAAATCCAAGTTAATATTATTCATAAAGGTGTTGGAGCGATTACCGAAAGTGATGTTTTATTAGCTTCTGCCTCTGATGCTATTATTATTGGATTTAACGTACGCCCTCAAGGTAATGCACGCGCCGTAGCCGATAGAGAAGAAGTAGATATTAGATTTTATTCTATTATTTATAATGCTATTAATGACCTAAAAGATGCTATGGAAGGCTTGTTGTCGCCTGAAATGAAAGAAGAAATTACGGGTAATGTAGAAATTAGAGAGGTATATAAAATCTCTAAAATTGGTAACATTGCTGGTTGTATGGTAATTAGTGGTAAAATTTATAGAGATTCTAAAGTGCGTATTATACGAGATGGAATTGTTGTTCACGACGGTGTTTTAGCTTCGTTAAAACGTTTTAAAGACGATGTAAAAGAAGTGGCTAAGGGATATGATTGTGGGCTTCAAATTAAAGGTTATAATGATATACAAGTAGATGATATCATAGAAGCTTACCAAGAAGTGGCAGTTAAGAAAAAACTTAAATAAAGGTAATATTTTACCTTAAAAGGGTTTCAGTTTTAAATAAGCTAAACCCTTGATAAATAAGTTTACAATATTTATTGGGATAGTGTCAAAATAAAAGACACTATCCCAATTTTTTTTTAGATAGTGCCTTTAATATGTTATTTGTTTCCAATCATTAACAATTCATTACACACTATTTCGGTAACATATCTTTTTTCGCCCTCTTTAGTTTCATAGCTTCGATACGTAATTTTTCCTTCTAGCGCAACTTCGCTTCCTTTTTGCAGGTAATTTTCTATAATTTCTGCGGTTTTATTCCAAGCAATAACTTGATGCCACTGAGTTTCAGTTACTTTTTCACCTTCAGTATTTTTATAGCTTTCATTTGTAGCTATAGAAAATTTAGCTAATTTTTTACCACTATCTAAAGTAATAATTTCAGGGGTATTACCTAGATTACCAATCAACTGTACCTTGTTTTTAAGTGCGTTCATAATATTATATTTTTAAATTAAACAGTTAAGACGTTGTCATTCAAAATGAATTGACATTGCAAATATCAGAACGTATTTTTACTACAATTGTTTATTAATCGTTTGTTTTCGTTTGTAAATGAATGTAATCGTTTATATATTTGAAATTAAATTTTCAAGACATGAAATTTTATTTAGAAACCCCTCGTTTAATTTTAAGAGAACTTCAAGAAAGTGATGTAGAAGCAATTTTTGAGTTAGACTCTGACCCCCAAGTGCATAAATATTTAGGTAATAAGCCTATTACTACCTATAAAGAGGCAGCAGATAATATTGCTTTTGTGCAAAAGCAGTATAAAGAAAGGGGGATTGGAAGATTAGCCTGTATAGAAAAGTTTTCGGGTAAATTTATAGGGTGGTCTGGATTAAAATATAACCAAGGTAAAAATGAGGCGCTTAATGGTTTTGTTAATTTTATAGATATAGGGTATCGATTAATTCCAAAATATTGGGGTAAACGGTATGCTTCAGAGTCTGCTTTAGCATGTTTAAATTTTGGTTTTAATAAAATGAATTACGATATTATTTATGGTGCTGCCGAAACGCAGAACATTGCCTCAAACAAAGTTTTACAAAAAATAGGATTGTATTTTATAAATGAGTTTACTTATAAAAATATGAAAGTAAATTGGTATGAATTAAAAAAAACCGAAAATGAGCGATAAAAAATGTTTAGAATGTGGTGATAAAGTGGTTGGGCGAATTGATAAAAAGTTTTGTTCTGATTATTGTCGAAATGCATATAACAATAAGGTTGATAAAGAGAGTAAAAATTTGATTAGAAACACAAACAACCGTTTGCGAAAAAACTACAAAATACTTTCAGAGCTCAATACTTCTGGTAAAACAAAAGTAACTAGGCGTACCTTGTTTGATAAAGGTTTTGATTTTCAACTTATAACATCACTATATATTACAAAAAAGGGAAACACCTATTTTTATGTATACAATCAAGGGTATTTAGCGTTAGAAAACGAGTTGTATTTGTTGGTAAAACAAGATTAAAAGGTTATTTGTTTTTTAGGTGAATGGTTAGTCAACAGATGTGTATAATTGTTAGTTACGATAAAGGTCAGTAATTATTTTTTCAGATTAATAGTTGTGTTTTTAATTATTCATAGAAATGTGACACCTATAGCAAATGCTCCAACAAACTGTTTTACAGAGGGTTGAAAATAATATACAAATCCTAAATCAACATCATTATTTTTTCCCAATTCTGCTCCAAAAGAGAATGGAATGTGATAAATAACTCCACTTTTATCTATGTTGTCAAATGCGGTTGATGTTTCAAATTTTCCAATAGAAGTTCCAACTCCAATTTCAACGTAAGGTGCTACCCAAGGTATAGGTGCTTTAACTCGAACTTTTCCGCCAAGCAAAAGTGCCTTCGATTCGGCTTTTTCATCAGTTGGATTGTCATTTAAGTCTTTTCCGTTTGAATTTGTCAAAACGAAACCAGCATAAGGTATAAACTCAATCCATGAAGCTGCTTTAAGAGCCAACTCTCCTTGCGCGAAAAACCCACCATCTGCAATTTTGTTAACACTATTGAAGGGAGTACTTATTCCATATCCAATTTGAGCATTAATTGATTTTTCTTTTATAAATTGTGCTTTAACAAAATTTGAAGTTAATACAATTAGTATTAATGCAAGCGTTTTTCTCATAAGCGTGTTACAGCGATAAAAATTAAAGGATGTTTTAAACTATTTCCAAGAATTTGCCTTTAACTTCATAGCCGCTTTTAATATATCTTTTTGGCTAATTTGCCCAACTATCTTGCCGTTTTCTACAATTGGAAACCTACGTCTTTTAGATTCTAAAAATTTATTTGCGGCATCAAAAATATTCATATTGCCATCAATGGTTTCAACATCTTTAACCATGGCTTTTTCAACCGTATTTTTAGCGTCTAGCGGCATATTGTAATACCGACTTTCTGATAATTGTTTTATACAATCTCCTTCCGAAATAATACCAATTAATTCACTTTTTTCATTTACAACAGGCCCCCCTGAAATTTTATTTTTAATTAATGTTTCAATTACATCCTCAATAGGCTGGTTAGGCTTAAATGTAATTAACTTCGTAGTCATGTAGTCTGAAACTAAAATCTGTTCGTTTTGCTTGTTTTGAGAACTGCTAGTTCTTTTTCCTTGAAAATTTTTAAAACCCATAATCGTTGCTTTTTATGCAATATACCGTTTTTTTTCTTAAATTTTATTAGTTTTTTTAAAATACTTATGCCTAAGTTTATTCTGTGAATTATAACTCTAAATAAACTAATTGATAGCAAACCAAAAAATTACCTTTTGGCTCAAATAAATGAAAGCATATTTTTGAGCTGTAAAAAACAAGAGAAAAACCTTTTAAAAGTACTTTAAAAAAGATACCTTTGCACCTCGAAAAAAGTGAGGTAATTATCACTTATTAAATTAGTATAACTTAATTACATAAAGTAATGTCAACAATAACAGGTAAAGTTTCTCAAATTATTGGTCCCGTAATTGACGTAGAATTCAATACAGAAAACGAATTGCCAAAGATTTACGATTCGTTAGAAATTAAAAAAGCAGATGGTTCTACACTCGTTTTAGAAGTTCAACAACACATTGGTGAAGATACTGTTCGAACCATTTCTATGGATGCGACTGATGGATTAAGCAGAGGTACAGAAGTTACTTCCACTGGAAATCCGATTCAAATGCCCATAGGAGATGATATTTACGGGCGTTTATTTAATGTAACAGGTGATGCTATCGATGGTTTAGGTGATTTGCCTAAAACAGGAAAATCAGGGCTGCCAATACACCGTCAAGCTCCAAAATTTGAGGAATTATCAACTTCTACAGAAGTTTTGTTTACTGGTATAAAAGTTATTGATTTAATTGAGCCTTATGCAAAAGGAGGTAAAATTGGTTTGTTTGGAGGTGCTGGAGTTGGAAAAACTGTATTAATTCAAGAATTAATTAATAACATTGCAAAAGGACACGGAGGATTATCTGTATTTGCTGGAGTTGGAGAGAGAACACGTGAAGGAAATGATTTATTGCGCGAAATGTTAGAATCAGGAATTATCAAATATGGAGATGATTTTATGCATTCTATGGAAGAAGGTGGTTGGGACTTAGCAAAGGTTGATAAATCAGGAATGAAAGATTCTAAAGCAACTTTTGTTTTTGGTCAAATGAACGAACCTCCTGGGGCACGTGCACGTGTAGCTTTATCAGGGTTAACCATTGCTGAATATTTCCGTGATGGAGCTGGAGAAGCACAAGGAAAAGATGTACTGTTCTTTGTTGATAATATTTTCCGTTTTACTCAAGCAGGTTCAGAGGTGTCGGCTTTATTAGGTCGTATGCCATCTGCCGTAGGATACCAACCTACATTAGCTACTGAAATGGGTGCGATGCAAGAACGTATTACGTCAACTAAAAAAGGATCAATTACTTCTGTACAAGCGGTTTACGTGCCTGCAGATGATTTAACAGACCCTGCCCCTGCAACTACTTTTGCTCACTTAGATGCAACTACCGTATTATCTCGTAAAATTGCTGAGTTAGGTATTTACCCAGCTGTAGACCCATTAGATTCTACATCTCGAATATTAACAGCTGATATTTTAGGAGACGAACACTATAATTGTGCACAAAGAGTAAAAGAAATTTTACAACGATATAAAGAGTTACAAGATATAATCGCCATTTTAGGAATGGAAGAATTATCTGAAGAAGATAAATTAGTAGTACATAGAGCACGTAGAGTACAACGTTTCTTATCTCAACCATTCCATGTAGCTGAGCAATTTACAGGTATACCAGGAGTGTTAGTAGATATTAAAGACACCATTAAAGGATTTAATATGATTATGGATGGTGAGTTAGATAAATATCCAGAAGCGGCATTTAACTTAAGAGGTTCTATTCAAGATGCTATTGATGCTGGAGAAAAAATGTTAGCAGAAGCATAAAATTGGTTCGTGGTAAACTTTTTTCAACCTTTATGGTTTGAAAAAAGTAAGCTATAAACTGCAAACTAAAAGAAATATGTATTTAGAAATTGTAACGCCAGAAGCCGTTTTATTTTCGTCAGAAGTTGATTCTATTTCAGTACCAGGCATAGAGGGTGAATTCCAAATGTTAAATAACCACGCCCCTATTGTTTCAATTTTAAAAGAAGGAAATATAAAAATACACACACATACAAAACAACATTTAGTGTTTGATGAGTTGAATGGACATATTTCTACTCATGCAGATGACGATAAAATATTGGTATTAACAATACAATCAGGTACTCTAGAGTTTAAAGATAATAAAGCAATAATATTAGCCGATTAAAGCTCGGAAAATATACACGTAAAGCGGTTTAAAAGTGTTGTTTAGAAAGTTGTTGAGGTTTTGTCTCATAAACTTAATAAGCATTTTTAAACCGCTTTATTTTTACAATAATTTTAGCGCTACTAAAATTTTGATATTTTTAACCTTTAAAAATATATTTGGTAGTAAATAATATTAGAATAGCAACCAACAAAGCTATTGCTACATATATAGCCGAATTTTTATAATACTTTTGGTGGTTTTTGGCATCTTTTTTATAACTGTATACCATAAGAGTTATAAAAGCTAGTACAAAAAAAATAGCAAAAACAATTCGACCTGTTGTAAACATAAAAAAGTATTTTTAGTATATCTTTTCAAATAAAAAACAAAATTAGAAAATTTAAATAGGTAAAACACATCATAATTAAAATTATATACGTTTAAAATGAAAAATAAAATAGCTGCTGTACAAGAATTTCATACGGCTTTTAAATTAGGAATACAAAATAAACCCATAGCCGATATTGGTAAAGACAAAATTAGATTACGCTATAATTTGATGAAAGAAGAAAATGAAGAATATTTAGAAGCGGCTAAACAAAATGATTTAGTAGAGATAGCCGACGCTTTGGGCGATATGCTTTACATTTTATGTGGTACCATTATAGAACATGGTTTTCAAGATAAAATAGAAGCTGTTTTTCAAGAAATTCAGCGTAGTAATATGAGTAAGCTAGGTGAAGACGGCAAGCCAATATACCGAGAAGATGGCAAGGTATTAAAAGGGCCAAATTACTTTAAGCCTAATATTAAAGCGATTTTAGAAGACTAAAAACGGTAAACAATGTTATTCTAATTTTTTTACTTCAATTTTTTTTATGCTTTGGCTTACAGATGACATTTCGTTTCCGCCTTATGAAACCGCTACAGAAGAAGGAATTATAGCATTAGGAGGCGATTTGTCGGTTAAAAGGTTGGTATACGCTTATAAAAAAGGAATTTTTCCTTGGTTTTCACAAGGAGAACCCATTGTATGGTATTGCCCTCCTACACGCATGGTATTGTTTCCTGATGAATTAAAAATTTCGAAATCAATGAAACAAATTATAAAAAAAAATAAATTTTTAATTACCGAAAATACAGCATTTGAAAAGGTGATTGCTAATTGTAAAAATATACCTCGTAAAGGAGAATTAGGTACCTGGATAACCGATAGTATGCAAAAAGCCTATATAAAACTTTATAAAAAAGGATGGGCAAAATCTATTGAAGTATGGTTTTTAGATGGCGAAGAAAAAAAAACATTAGTAGGCGGGTTGTACGGTGTAGATTTAGGAAATGGCGTTTTTTGTGGCGAAAGCATGTTTTCTAAAATGGCCAACACCTCTAAATTAGCATTTATTTATTTAGCACAAAGTGAGTTGTATAAGCTTATTGATTGTCAGGTTTATAATAGTCATTTAGCTAGTTTAGGAGCTAGAGAAATTGCCAGAGAAACATTTTTAAAATGGTTATAAAATAACTCTTATCTTTGACCTTTTTAATTTAAATACCTATCTTATTTATACTTTAAAATGAACTTACAAAACGCCCAACAACAAGTTGACGATTGGATAAAAACACATGGGGTTCGTTATTTTAACGAATTAACCAATATGGCACAGCTAACCGAAGAAGTAGGTGAAGTGGCTCGAATTATTGCCCGTAGGTATGGAGAACAAAGTGAAAAAGAAAGTGATAAGCATAAAGATTTAGGCGAAGAATTGGCCGATGTTGTTTTTGTGGTTTTATGTTTAGCCAATCAAACAGGGGTAGATTTACAAACTGCTTTTGATAAAAAATTAGCCCTAAAAACCAAACGCGACCATAACCGTCATCATAACAACGAAAAATTAAAATAATTTTGGATTTACAACTTACTTCAAGTACGTCTAAAAATACAAAAGACGAAGTTAAAATAACTATTTCAGGATCAAAAAGTGAATCGAATAGGCTGTTAATTTTACAACAATTATATGCTACCATAAATATCGAAAATTTATCAGATTCTGATGATACCAAACATTTACAACACGCATTAAGTACAAATAATGAGGTTATAGATATTGGTCATGCAGGTACTGCAATGCGATTTTTAACATCTTTTTTTGCAACAAAAAACGGTAGAACGGTTACTTTAACAGGGTCTGAAAGAATGCAAAATAGACCTATCGAAATTTTAGTAAATGCACTAAAAGACTTAGGGGCTAATATTACCTATAAAAACAAAATAGGTTATCCGCCTATAACCATTAAAGGAGGTGTTATCACTAAAAATACCGTTAAAATAAATGGTAATGTAAGTAGTCAATATATTTCATCGTTGCTTTTAATTGCACCAAAATTAACAAACGGATTAACTATTGAACTTATTGGTAAAATTACTTCAATTCCGTATATAAAAATGACATTAAGCTTGTTAAATCAATTGGGTATTGAAACCCAATTTAAAGACAACTTTATTAGTGTTAATCCGATAAAAGAAATACCAAAGCAAACCGTTGTGGTAGAATCTGATTGGAGTTCAGCTAGTTATTTTTATTCGTTAGTAGCCTTAAATAAAATAGGGTATGCCGTAACGCTAACATCGTATAAAAAAAATAGCTTACAAGGTGATAGTTGTTTATCAGAGATATACCAAAACTTTGGTGTAACCACAGTTTTTGAACATAATTCAATTACACTAACAAAAACTGCCAAACACAATACGGTACCTTTTTCGGTTAACCTAAGCAATGCTCCAGATATTGCACAAACTATTGCAGTAACTTGTTTTGGCTTAGGTGTTGCTTGTGAACTAACAGGTTTGCACACACTAAAAATTAAAGAAACAGATCGGTTAGAAGCCCTTAAAAACGAATTAACCAAACTAGGGGCGCAAATTTCTGTTACTAATGATAGCTTAGACTTAAAAGCAGCAACAACGTATAATAAAAATATTGCTATAGAAACTTATAACGATCACCGAATGGCAATGGCATTTGCGCCATTAGCATTAAAAATTCCATTAATAATTTTAGATGCTGAGGTGGTAACTAAATCGTATCAAAAATTTTGGTCTGATTTTGAAAAAGTAGGTATTTATACAGCCGTTTATAAAAAATGATTTTTTAGAATAAATTTATAAGAAAATAAACAGTAAAACGCTTGACAAGCCCTAATAGCATATTGTATATTTGCCCTCTTGAAAAACAACACAGTTTATGAAATTATCTAACTTTGGGTTTAATTTACCTCAAGAATTATTAGCAGAATACCCTTCAGAATACAGAGATGAGGCTCGATTAATGGTTTTACATCGAGATACACAAACAATTGAACATAAATTATTTAAAGACCTAATCAATTATTTTGACGAAGGTGATGTAATGATGCTCAATAATACGAAGGTGTTTCCTGCTCGTATGTATGGGAACAAAGAAAAAACAGGTGCTCGTATAGAAGTTTTTTTATTACGCGAATTAAATGCTGAAAATCGATTATGGGATGTGTTGGTAGATCCTGCGCGTAAAATTAGAATAGGTAATAAGTTGTTTTTTGGCGATGATGATACCTTAGTAGCAGAAGTTATAGATAATACAACTTCTCGAGGACGAACTTTACGATTTTTGTTTGATGGTAGCTATGAAGAGTTTCGTAAAAAATTATTAGAGTTAGGTGAAACACCGTTACCTAAATACATAAAACGAACTGTTGAGCCCGAAGACGAAGAGCGTTATCAAACCATTTTTGCTAAACATGAAGGGGCAGTTGCTGCACCTACAGCTGGGTTGCATTTTTCTAAACATTTAATGAAGCGTTTAGAAATAAAAGGGGTTGATTTTGCCGAAATTACTTTACATGTTGGGTTAGGTACTTTTAATCCAGTTGAAGTAGAAGATTTATCGAAACATAAAATGGATTCGGAACAAATTATTATTCCAGAAGAAAGCGCAAAAATTGTAAATAATGCGATAGACCATAAAAAAAAGGTTTGTGCGGTAGGTACAACTGTTATGCGTTCGATTGAATCGTCTGTTTCAGCCGATAAACACTTAAATCCTTATGAAGGATGGACCAATAAATTTATTTTTCCACCTTACGATTTTAGTATTGCTAATTGTATGATTACTAACTTTCATACACCAAAATCAACGTTATTGATGATGACCGCTGCTTTTGCAGGGCATGACTTTATTATGAGAGCTTATAAAGAGGCTATAAAAGAAAAATATAAGTTTTATTCGTATGGCGATGCCATGTTAATTTTATAAATTCACGAATAAAAGAGGTTGTAAATTGCAGTATTCTAAATAGCTAATACGTTGCTTTTAACAACCTCTTTTATTTTTAAACTTCTTTCTTTACACGGGTTTTAATTTTGATAATTAGCTTATTTAGGCTTAAAATAAAATGAGCTAAAAAAATCAATTGCATCAACCGCTATCTTCCAACATCAATATGTATCTTTGTTTTTTTAAAAAATAAAAAATGTTACAAGTTCAGTTTATCAGAGAAAACCAAGAAGCTGTTTTAACAGGATTAGCAAAACGTAATTTTGCAAATGCAGAGTCAATAGTTAATCAAGTAATAACATTAGACGAAACACGTAGAGCAACACAAGTTTTGTTAGATAATGTGTTGGCAGAATCGAATAAGTTATCAAAAGAAATTGGACAGCTTTTTAAAACTGGCGAAACACAAAAAGCCAATATTTTAAAAGAAAAAACGGGGCAATTAAAAGCTGAATCTAAAGAATTATCAGAAAAATTAACTCTTGAAAATACAAAGCTACAAGAGTTATTATATCAAATTCCTAATATTCCACACGCCTCTGTAAAAGCAGGAAAAAACGAAGAAGATAATGAAGAAATTTTTACTGAAGGTACTGTTCCAGATTTAGGTAAAAACGCACTACCACATTGGGAACTAGCTAAAAAATATGATATTATTGATTTTGATTTAGGCGCTAAAATTACTGGAGCAGGTTTTCCCGTTTATAAAGGTAAAGGAGCCAAATTACAGCGAGCATTAATTAGTTATTTTTTAGATAAAAATACAGCTGCAGGTTATACCGAAGTGCAAGTGCCACATTTAATAAACGAAGCATCAGGTCTTGGTACGGGACAACTTCCAGATAAAGAAGGACAAATGTATCATGTTACCGAAGATAATTTATATTTAATTCCTACAGCAGAAGTACCAATTACCAATTTGTTTAGAGACGAGCTGTTAAAAGTAACAGATTTACCAATAAGCCTTACAGGGTATACTCCTTGTTTTCGTAGAGAAGCAGGTAGTTATGGGGCTCATGTTAGAGGATTAAATCGTTTACATCAGTTTGATAAAGTAGAAATTGTACGGATTGAATATCCTGAAAATTCGTATAAAGCTTTAGACGGTATGGTAGAACATATTAAACAAATTTTACGCGAATTAAAATTACCGTATCGTATTTTGCGTTTGTGTGGTGGCGATACAGGGTTTACCTCGGCACTTACATTTGATTTTGAATTGTATTCTACTGCACAAAACAGATGGTTAGAAATTAGTTCGGCTTCAAATTGTGAAACTTTTCAAGCTAATCGATTAAAATTACGCTTTAAAAACAAAGAAGGAAAAAGTCAGCTAGTACATACATTAAATGGTAGTTCGTTGGCATTGCCAAGAGTATTAGCTGGAATTTTAGAAAATTACCAAACCGATGAAGGTATAAAAATTCCAGAAGTATTAGTGCCTTATTGTGGGTTTGATATTATAAATTAAAGCATTAATTACTTTCAATTCTTTGTGTCTAGATTTTGTTTTGTTACGGATATCTGTAATAAAACAGTTTAATAGCTAAATTGTATTGATTTTTTGTGATAAATTTATTTTTAATAAGTAAATTAACAAAATAGTACGGTATATTTGATAGCTGGGTTACGATAATTAAAAACTAAAAAAACAAATGTTTAACTTAAATTTATTCGTATGAAAAAATTTTTATTAATCATATTGCTGTTTTTTTGTCAGTTTGTTTTTTCTCAAAATGAGTTTTTATTAGCAGAAAACTATTATCGTCAAAATGAGTTTGAAAAAGCAACTCAGTTATATAAAATTCTATACCAAAAAAGTCCATACAACACCTCTTATTTAACGCGATTACTTAGCTGTTATCAAGAAACTAAAAATTTTTCAGAGGCAGAAAAGTTGATAACTAGTCAGTTGGCTAAAAATAATAAATTGGCTCATTTATATGTTTATTTAGGCTATAATTACGAGTGTCAACAACAAGAGCAAACAGCAAAAACCTATTATAAAAAAGCGATTTCTTTAATCAAAGAAAATCCAGGTATGGGTTATATTGTAGGCACAACATTTAAAAACTACAATTTGTTAGATAATGCTATACAGGCCTATAAAATAACAATGGAAGTAAATCCGAAAGCAAACACGTTGTTTTTAATTGCTCAAGTTTATGGTGAAAAAGGTGATTTTGTGAGTATGTTTGAATCGTTTATTGATATGGTTGATAAAGACGACCGTTATCTTGAAATGGTACAACGATATACCAGCAAGTATATAACGGATGACAGTCAAGATAGCCTTAATCTATTATTTAAAAAAACGCTTTTAAAAAAATCGGCAAGTAATCCTAAAGCTGTTTGGAATCTTTTATTAAGTTGGTTATTTATTCAACAAAAAGATTTTGACAAAGCATTTATTCAAGAAAAAGCGTTGTATGCTCGAAATCAACAAGATTTATCGGGCATTACCAATTTAGGTGAAATGGCATTTGATAATAACGATTATGAAACAGCAAAAAAATGTTTTGATTTTGTATTAAAGCAAACAACGACTCTCGATCAAAAAATAAATGCTCATTATTATATTATTCGTATTGCTATTAATAATGAAGAACCTGATATAGCGCAAAAATTTGAAGCACTTTTTGAAAAATATGGTAAAAATGGCACTACTATACCTTTACAAGTAATGTATGCTGATTATTTAACGTTTAATAAAAATAATCCTGAAAAAGCTAAAGAAGTTTTAGAACAAGCAATACCTTTTTCGAAATCTAAATTTGATAAAGCACGGTTAGAAATTAAATTAGCCGATGTAATGGTGTTTACGGGTAATTTTAATAAGGCATTAATTACCTATTCTTTGGTGCAAACCGCATTAAAAAATAATTCGTTAGCCCAAGAAGCTCGATTTAAAGTGGCACAAACAAGTTATTTTAAAGGCGATTTTGATTGGGCAAAAACACAGTTAAAAATACTAAAAAGTGCCGCAAGCCAACTTATAGCTAATGATGCAGTAGCTTTATTTTTAACAATTTCTAATAATCAGCCAACCGATTCTTTACCAACAGGGTTAAAGCAGTATGCTAAAGCAGATTTACTAGCCTATCAAAATAAAAATACAGAAGCATTGGCGGTTTTACAAAATATTGTAACCGATTTTAAAGGGCAACCTATTGAAGACGAGGCTCTTTTTAAAGAAGGGAAATTACTGGTAAAACTTAAAAAGTTTGACCAAGCAATAGCCGCTTTTTCTAAAGTTGTAGCTATAGATAAAGAAGGCATTTTAAACGATGATGCGTATTACGAAATGGCTCAATTGTATAGTGAAACAAACGATTTTGAAAAAGCAAAAGAATGTTACCAAAAAATTATTTTTAATTACCCGTCAAGTATTTATTTAGTTGATGCCCGTAAAAAATATAGAAAATTAAGAGGAGACAATATTTAATTTAATAATATTAAAATTTCAAATTATAAAACAATGTATATATATAATGTAACTATAAATATTGATCATAGTATTCGTAAAGAATGGTTAAATTGGATAGAAACCCACATACAAGATGTGCTAAATACAGGTAAATTTACATCGGCAAAATTAACACAAGTGTTAGTAGATGATGTAGACGGGGTTACCTATTCGGTTCAATACACTGCAGCCTCTCGTGAAGATTTAGATGAATATTATAATACTCATGCAGAAAAATTACGAAACGATGCATTGAAAAAATTTGCCGATAAAATGATTGCTTTTAGAACAGAACTAAAGGTGATTAATGAGTTTTACCCCATTGCTGTAAATAATTAAGTAACCGTTAAATAACATAGTTAGTTGTAAAAAGCACAATGGCAGGTAATACTATTTACAGATTAATGCTATGCAGATGTGTATTGAAGGGGTAAATTAAGAGTTTATGTTCTAATTTACTCAAAAAAAATATCGAATACAAACCTCATTATTCTTATATAAACTTGTTTGTTGTGTTAATGTAAACGAATTAAAATGGATTTAAATCAAGTTACTATTCCATCTTTAGATTTAACTAAATCAATTCCGTTTTATGAAAAATTAGGATTGAAATTGATTGTAAAATCACTTCCTCATTATGCAAGATTTGAATGTCCAAATGGTAGTTCTACCTTTTCAATTCATCAAACAAAAAAATTACCCAAAAGAGCAGGAATAAGTATTTACTTTGAATGTGAAAATTTAGATGAACAGGTTTCTAATTTAAAAGAAAAAGGCATTGTATTTGATCAAGAACCGGTAGACCAAAAATGGCTATGGAGAGAGGCAAAATTGAAAGATGTTGATGGAAATCAATTAATATTGTTTTATGGTGGAGAAAACAGATTAAATCCGCCTTGGAAAATAAAAAACTAAATATAAAAGCGAAGAGATATAATTAGCATAGTTAAAGGGTAGTTTTATAATTTTGCGTTACACTTATTCTTCACCGTTTTTAGGGTTTATTTTTTTAATTTATATTTAAATTATGGTTGTAAAAGCAAAAAAACACTTGGGGCAACATTTTTTGACCGATAAAAACATTGCAAAAAACATTGCAAATTCGTTAACTGAAAAAGGATACGATACGGTTTTAGAAATTGGACCAGGAATGGGTGTTTTAACGCAATTTTTAATACAAAAAAATTTAAATGTTACCGTATTAGAAATTGATACCGAATCGGTAGATTACTTACAAAATGTTTTTTTAACGGTACATAAAAAACACCTTACTGCCTCAAAAAAACTCACCATTATTGAAGGAGATTTTTTAAAACAAAATTTTGTCTCGCTTATTAAACAACAACAAGTTGCTATAATTGGCAATTTTCCGTATAATATTTCAAGTCAAATAGTGTTTAAAGCAATTGAAAACAGAGCCTTTGTTCCTGAATTTTCAGGTATGTTTCAAAAAGAAGTAGCTGAAAGAATAGCCGAAAAAGAGGGGTCAAAAACCTACGGAATTTTATCGGTTTTAACTCAAGCATTTTATGATGTAGAATATTTATTTACCGTGCCGCCAACGGTTTTTAATCCACCTCCTAAAGTCGATTCGGGAGTTATTAGGCTTATTAGAAAAGAAAATTACACTTTGCCAGTTGACGAAAAATTGTTTTTTAATGTAGTTAAAACAGCGTTTAATCAACGAAGAAAAATGCTGCGTAGCAGTTTAAAACCCTTTAATATTTCGGATAAATTAAGAGAAGACTCTATCTTTGCCATGCGTCCCGAGCAATTATCGGTGCAAAAATTTATTGAATTGACAAATAAAATTGCAAACGATGGCATTTGAAATTACAAAAGATTTACTTGAAACAGTAACTCAGTATATTAAAGAACAAAACGACAGAGCACTCTCTGAGTTGTTTGCAGACATGCACCATGCAGATATTGCAGAAGTGTTGAATGAGTTATCGTTTGATGAAGCTGTTTATATTATTAAATTATTAGATAGCGAAACCACATCAGAAGTACTACTTGATGTTGATGACGATGTTCGAGAAAAAATATTACAGCGGTTATCGGCTAAAGAAATTGCTGAAGAAATAGAAGAATTAGATACCGATGATGCTGCCGATATTATTGCCGAATTACCCGAAGAAAGGCAAGAAAAAGTTATTCAACAAATTGAAGATGAAGAGCATGCTAAAGATATTGTAGATTTACTTCGTTACGACGAAAACTCGGCTGGGGGATTAATGGCGAAAGAATTGGTTAAAGTTAACCAAAATTGGAATGTTTTACATTGCGTTAAAGAGATGCGACAACAAGCTGAACACGTTAGCAGAGTGCACTCTATTTATGTTGTAGATGATAATGGAAAACTTAAAGGACGCTTATCGTTAAAAGATCTGTTAATGGCTTCTACAAAAGCAAAAATAGCAGATGTATATATACCTAAAGTAGATTTTGTAAGAGTAAACGACTCGGCAGAAGACGTTGCTAACATTATGCGTAAATACGATTTAGAAGCAATACCTGTAGTAAACGAATTAGATGTTTTGGTCGGTAGAATTACCATTGATGATATTGTAGACGTTATTAAAGAAGAAGCCGATAGAGATTATCAATTAGCGGCAGGTTTAACAGAAGATGTAGAAGCAGACGATAGTATTTTTGATTTGATAAAAGGGCGTTTGCCTTGGCTAATTTTAGGCTTGTTTGGTAGCTTATGTGCGGTTATGATTATGCAAAATTTTCAAAATATTATGTCTAATCCAAAATATAAGGCACTTTTCTTTTTTACGCCCTTAATAGCAGCAATAGCGGGTAATGTAGGGGTGCAATCATCTGCTATTATTGTCCAGGGTTTAGCTAATAATATTATTAAAGGAAGTCTGTGGAATCGTATGGTTAAAGAAGTTTCTATTAGCTTAATTAACAGTATTGTTTTATCATTAATTATTATTGTTTTTAGTAAAATTGCAGGCTATCCATTTAATTTTAGTATTGCGGTTTCTGTTTCTTTAATCGTTGTGGTTATTATTGCTTCATTAATAGGTACTTTTGTACCCTTAATATTATATAATCGAAATATTGACCCCGCATTAGCAACAGGTCCTTTTATAACAACGAGCAATGATATTTTTGGTATTTTAATTTATTTTAGTGTTGCTAAATTAATCTTAGGCATTTAAACTTTAGCCCTTTTTGTAATGAATAAACCTTATTTTTCGATTGCAGAAATTAAAAAAAAGTTAGAGTTTTTTTGTGCTTATCAAGACAGGTGTTATCAAGAAGTAGAAAAAAAATTAGCAACCTATCACTTAATTCCAGAAGCCAAAAACAATATTTTAATAGACTTAATTCAAGATGGGTTTTTAAACGAAGAACGTTTTGCTCAGAGTTTTGCTAGGGGAAAATTTAGAATAAAAAAATGGGGTAAGCAGCGTATTATATGCGAGTTAAAACAACGAAATATATCGCTTCCAAATATAAAAATAGCCTTAAAAGAAATTGACGATCAAGAATATATTTTAACCCTACAGCGTTTAATTGAAACTAAAAACAAACAGCTTTCAGAAACTGATTTTTATAAACGTAAAAAAAAGCTCATTAATTATCTTATTTACAAGGGGTATGAAAGCGGGTTGGTATTAGAAAAAGTAACCGCGTTTTTTCTGTAACTATTTTTTAAAATTTTGTAAAAATATTGAATCTTTTTTTCGGTTTATTTGAGTTATTTCTTTTACGTTATCATTAGGAATTGTAATTGACAAAACATAATGTTTAATTTTCCAAACATCATGGGTTTTTTCTAAAACTCCTGAACCTCTAGAAATACCCATGTGTGTTTTTAATAACTCGTCGAACCAAGCTATTTTTTTAGTGGTATTAAAATAAATATTTCTTTCTAGGGGTTTAAAATGCCATGTTTTCTTTTTATCAAAATAGGGTTTGCTAAATTTTTCAAATTCAGTTTTTGACCAGTTTTCAGAAGCGTCAGTACCAATAAAAACGGCATCACTATCCATTTTAGAAAAATAATTGTCGTAATCTGCATTTGCTGCATTGCTATGCCAATTATTAAGTAGTGTGTTAATTGTATTTTTTTCTTTTTGCTTATTAAAAGTATGCTTTTTACAGCTTAATGCTAAAATAACAATTAGAGTAAGGGTTATTGTTTTTTTCACACGAATAACTTTGGTTAAAACCTTATTTTTTTCTGATTATTGATTTTTTTTCATGAAGTAATTTTTTCGGTTTTATTTCAGTAGTAGTTGTGTCGATACCGAAAAAATCACCATTAACACCCACCGAATTTTCTAATTCTTTTTGCGAAAAAACAGTATTTATTTTTTTATTTACACTACTATAAACTTTTAAAATTTTACTAACTTCATTATTTACTTCATCGGCTGTAATTGCTGGAATATAGGTCATATCTACTAGTCGTAAGCCTTCATTTTCAAGCACATCAATTCGTGCTTTAAATGCAGGTGTTTGTAATATTTTAGGACGTATACTATCTTTTGCGTTTTTAATTAAATTTTTCAATTCTATAGCATTATTTAAAGCTTGGTTAGGCGATATGTATTTATATTGTGCTATAAAATTATTTAAAATAGTATATTCTTTCCAATTTGTCATTTTTTTTGCAACGAGTGTGTCTAAGGTTACATATTCGTTATGTCGAGTTGCAAGTTTAAATTGGGTGGTTTTAGTAACTGTTTTGTTTTTAGCAGGTTGTGGTTTCTCTTTGCATCCCAAAACAACTAAAAAAAGGATAAAAAAGCAGAAGCTATTTTTCATTTAAAAATTGAATTTTACAGCTGTAAAAATACATAAATTTTAATGGTTGAGTTTGGTGTAAAAAAATCAACTTTTTTGAGTAATGCACGAGGAATTATTTTTTTTATGCGTTATTAAAAAAAAGTTATACAAATACTCAAAATAAAGTAACTTTGCAAAAAATTAAAAAAATAAATGAACCAAAAAATTCTTATACTTGGTGCTTGTGGGCAAATTGGGATAGAACTTACCAAAAAACTACGAGCTATTTATGGCAACGATAATGTAATTGCCTCAGATATTAGAGAAGGAGATCAAGAGATGATGGCTGCTGGAGCATTTGAAATAATAGATGCAACTAATAAAGAAAGAATACTAGAAGTAGTTAAACAATACAACATAACACAAGTTTATTTAATGGCGGCTATGCTTTCTGCAGTAGCAGAAAAACACCCGATGAAAGCATGGGATTTAAATATGACGTCATTACTAGCGGTATTAGATTTAGCTAAAGAAAAGCATATTGAAAAAGTATATTGGGCGAGTTCTATGGCTGTTTTTGGAGCAACATCACCAAAGATAAACACCCCACAAAAAACCATTATGGAGCCTTCTACAGTATACGGAATTAGTAAAGTTTCAGGTGAGCATTGGTGCAATTATTACTACCAAAAATACGGGGTAGATGTAAGAAGTATTCGATACCCAGGTATTATTAGTTGGAAAACAAAACCAGGAGGAGGCACAACTGATTATGCCGTTGATATTTTTTTCGAAGCTGTTAAAAAAGGCAGCTATGAGTGTTTTTTAAAAGCCGATACAAGACTACCTATGATGTATATGGATGACGCTATAAACGCTACTGTAGAAATTATGGAAACGGATGCCAAGAATATTAAAATTAGAACTTCGTACAATTTAGCGGCAATGAGTTTTACTCCTGAAGAATTGGCGAATGAAATAAAAAAATACCTTCCTAATTTTAAAATTACCTATAAACCTGATTTTAGACAGCAAATAGCCGAAAGTTGGCCTCAAATTATAGACGATTCTAGTGCCAGAGAAGATTGGAATTGGCGACATACATTTGATTTGTCGGCGATGACTAAAGATATAATTACGAGTTTAGAAGCACAAAAAGTAGTAGGCTAAAAAATTAAGCATTCAAAACCAAAACGTTTTAAAAGCCAATTTTTTTTAATAAAAAATAGGTTAGATAGTTGCTTGTACAAATTTTTTAAATCTTGTAAATTAGCCTATCTATACTTATACATTTAGCCTATATGAAATTCGGAATAATAAAAGAGCGTAAAAACCCACCTGATAAACGGGTTGTGTTTTCTCCTAAAGAACTTCAAAAACTAGTAAAATTATTTCCTGAAGCAGTTGTAAAAGTAGAAAGTTCAGACATTCGAATATTTCCAGATGAAGCCTATAAAAAAGTAGGCTTTGAGGTTACAAAAGATGTGTCGGATTGTGATGTGTTAATTGGCGTTAAAGAAGTGCCTGTAGATGCTTTAATACCCAATAAAACCTATTTTTTTTTCAGTCATACCATAAAAAAACAACCCTATAACCGTAAACTGTTAAAAGCGGTTTTAGAAAAAAATATTACCCTTATAGACCATGAAACAATTATTGATGAAAATGCAATGCGGTTAATTGGTTTTGGGCGTTATGCGGGTTTAGTAGGGGCTTATAACGGGTTTAGAGCGCTCGGTTTAAAAACAGAACAATTTACTTTGCCTAAAGTTAGCACGCTTCCAGATTTAGACGCTGTAAAGGCAGAACTTGATAAAATTACAGTTCCAACAATAAAAATACTACTATCTGGAACAGGCAAAGTAGCTAGTGGAGCGAAAGAAATTTTAGATTATTTACAAATAAAAGAAGTAAACGACGCGCTATATTTAACTTCAAAATTTACCGAACCAGTATATTGTATGGTAGATGTTATGGAATATAGCAAACGAAAAGATGGTAAGGTGGGTGATAAATGGGAGTTTTACAAAGACCCAACAGGTTACGAAAGTAATTTTATGCCTTACGCTAAAGAAACAGACTACTTTATTGCGGGTCATTTTTATGGTAACGGCGCCCCTTATTTATATACTCGAAACGATGCTAAATCTAACGATTTTAATATTAAAGTAGTTGCTGATATATCTTGCGATATTGATGGTCCAGTTGCCTCTACTATTCGTGCCTCTACAATAGCAGACCCTATTTATGGTTACGACCCTCAAACCGAAAAAGAAGTAGATTTTAAAAATAAAAATGCTATTACGGTAATGGCAGTAGACAACTTACCTTGCGAATTACCAAAAGACGCTAGTGAGGGTTTTGGAGAAATGTTTTTAAAAAATGTAATTCCAGCTTTTTATAACAATGATAAAGAGCATATTTTACAACGAGCTAAAATTACTGAAAATGGTAAATTAACTGCACGTTTTGCCTATTTGCAAAATTATGTTAATGGTAAAGAATAAAAAGTTTGAACAAAGAAAACCTTATTAAAGAGCTAACATTTAAAACGGCTAAAAGTTCGGGTGCGGGTGGTCAACATGTTAACAAGGTATCTTCAAAGGTTATATTAATGTTTAATATTACCGACTCTTTAGTGTTATCAGAAGAAGAAAAAGAATTATTATTACAAAACCTTTCAACCAAAATAACTAAAGAAAGTGTGCTTATTTTATCTTCAGATAAAAGTCGATCGCAACACAAGAACAAAGAGGCAGTTATTAAACGTTTTTTAGATTTAATATTTTCAAGCCTTGTTAAACCGATAGATAGAAAGCAAACAAAACCAAGTAAAGCATCTGTTTTAAAAAATGAAGAGCAAAAGCGAAAACAAGCATTTAAAAAGGCATTTCGTAAAAAACCTCGTTTAGAGTAACCCACTAAACGTATAATCAAAAATATTTTCTATTTGTTTTTACTATTAGAAAGTATACTTTTGTAGCGTTCTCAAAAAGGGGTGCTTTTTGGTTATCAGTATTCAGTTAAACGGATATTTTTTTAACCTTTAAGGCTGAGATCATACCCAACGAACCTAGAACAGGTAATGCTGTTTAGGGAAGGCATAATTGCCATAAATCTATATTGTAATAGCAAAACATAATTATTTAATTAAAGAATAATTACCTCTTTTATTCGATTTTATTTTATACAAATGAGACCGATGTTTCTTGTTAAAAAAGCGAAGAGAGTAGCTTTTTTATGGGTATTATTTGCAACCTTAATGGCAAATGCACAAACATTAACCTTGTCGGGTACAGTAACGGATAGTAATTTAAAACCTTTAGAGGGAGCTAATATTACTGTTAAGCCTCAAAATCAAGGAACTTCTACCAATTTTAATGGTAATTTTAAATTAAAATTAAACCAAGGGGTGTATGTAATTGAAGTTTCTTACGTAGGGTTTAAAACCATTACACAACGGCTAAATTTGGTTAACAATCAACAAATTACTTTTCAGTTGCATACTGATAAAACAGTTTTAGATGAGGTTTTGGTTTCGGCTGTTCGGGTTGAAAAAGATGCCCCAGTAACCTATTCTAATGTAACTAAAAAACAAATAGAAAAACGTAATTTAGGGCAAGATATTCCTATATTATTAAATTATTTGCCTTCGGTAACAACATCATCAGATGCTGGTGCAGGAGTTGGCTATACGTATTATCGCGTTCGTGGTTCTGATGATTCTAGAGTTAATGTTACCATTAATGGCATACCGTATAACGATAGTGAAAGTCAAGGAACATATTGGGTTGATTTGGGCGATTTTGCTTCGTCGGCAGAGAGCATACAATTACAGCGTGGTGTAGGTACTTCTACTAATGGTTCAGGAGCTTTTGGTGCAAGTTTAAATATTTTAACCGATGCTATTGCTGAAAATCCGAATGCAGAAATAGCCAATTCTTATGGGTCGTATAATACAAGAAAACATACGGTGAAATTTTCGACAGGAAAACTTAATGACCATTTTGAACTAGCAGGACGTTTATCTAAGGTTTATTCTGATGGATATGTTGACAGGGCTTATACCGATTTAAAATCGTACTTTTTACAAGCCAGTTATGTAGATAAAAATACATTAATTAAAGCATTAACCTTTGGAGGAAAAGAAAAAACCTATCAATCTTGGTACGGTTTGTCATCTGAAGAATTAAAAGAAAACAGACGTCAAAACCCGTATACTTATGATAATGAAACAGATAATTATTGGCAAGATCATTACCAGTTACATTGGAATCAAAAAATAAATAACCAATGGGCTACCAATGTAGGCTTGAATTATACTAAAGGAAAAGGCTACTACGAGCAATATAAAAAAGACAGTCCAGTTTCTAACTATAACGGAATTGTAGAGGCTACAGGTGAAGATTGGTACGGTAACCCTGCAACCGATTTAATTGTTCGCCCTTGGTTAGATAATGATTTTTATGTGGCTAATTTTAATGCTAAGTATAAAAATAAAGCGATTGAAGTTATTTCTGGGGCATCGTACAGTCATTATACAGGTAATCACTTTGGAGAAGTTATTTGGGCAAAGAAATTTGCAGATGATGCTAATATTCGAGATCGGTATTATTTTAGTGATGCTACAAAAAACGATTTTAGTGTTTTTTCGAAAGCCTCATTTAATATTATAAACCAATTAAAAGCTTTTATAGATGTGCAAGGACGTTTTGTTACCTATACTACTCAAGGGTTAACTTCGGATAGAAATAATTTGTCAATTGATAAATCGTATAACTTTTTTAATCCTAAACTTGGGTTAACGTATAAGGTTAACACTAAAAATAATATTTATGTATCGTATGCTCGAGCAAATAGAGAGCCTAATAGAAACGATTTTGAAAATGGTAACGATGTAACCCCCGAATCGTTAAACGATTTTGAATTAGGGTGGAGGTTAAAAAATGAACTATTACAACTTAATACGAATGTTTATTATATGTTGTATAACAACCAATTAATTCAAACAGGTGGGTTAAATGATGTGGGAGCATATTTACGTGAAAATGTAAAAGACAGCTATCGATTAGGTTTAGAAATAGATGCGAATATTGTTGTGTCAAAAAGGTTTACAATTAACCAAAATATTACGTTAAGTAGTAATAAAATCAAAAACTTTATCTTAGATCGTGATGGAATTCAAAAAAATATAGGCACCACTAATATTGCTTTTTCACCTAATTTAATTACGGCTAATGCTTTAAATTATATGCCTATTGATAACTTGCAGCTGTCGTTACTATCTAAATTTGTTGATAAGCAGTATTTAAGTAATACCAATACCGAAGCATCGAGTTTAACAGGTTATTTTATTAGTGATTTTAATGCTGTTTACACCTTAAAAATGAATAAAATATTTGATTCTATTGTATTTACGGGGTTAGTTAACAATTTATTTAATAGAGAATATGTAGATAGAGGTTATACCTATTTAAACACATGGGATACCCCTGGAAAATCATTTGAAGTACAAGGTTATTACCCACAAGCTACTAGAAACTTTTTATTAGGGCTTACGTTAAAGTTTTAACCAGACTTACCTTTTTGTACATATAATTCATAATTCGAGAGGGTTTCGGCTATGCCGAAACCCTCTCGAAGTGGTTATAGATTAGTGGTGTTTTCCGTTTTTAGATAGGGAGTAAAGGGATATTTAATCTGTATTTTATCCAATTCTAGTTCCGTTTTTTACGTTTCTTTCAGGTTCTATTAAGGTAACTTCTTTATTTTCTCCGACGGCTCCTAATACCAAACATTCACTCATCATATTCGCAATTTGTTTAGGCGGAAAGTTAACTACTGCAATTATTTGTTTGCCTATTAACTTTTCAGCATCGTAAAGTTTGGTTATTTGCGCAGAAGTTTTTTGGGTTCCATATTCACCAAAATCTATTATCAATTTATATGCAGGGTTTTGAGCTTCTTTAAATTCTTCGGCGGCAATAACAGTTCCTACTCTCATTTCAACATTCATAAACTCACGCCAAGTCAGTTTTTTTTCGTTTCTTTTTGTCATTTATAAATTTCTGTTTTTGTACTGAACTCTTTTTTATAGTGTTTCACTAATGAATGAATATAATTCGTCTAGTCACGGTTTTATAAGTATAAAATTTTGGGTTATAATTGGCGCTAGCAATTTGAGTGAATCGTTGCGTGAATTTTTATTTTATTACTTGAATAATTATTCCAATTATTCCGATAACCAAACATAGCGGAGAAAAGAGTTTTGTATCCCATTTTCCAAAGTCTGTTTCTTTTATTTTTTTAAAAAATCCGATATATTTAAACTCGCCAATTGCACGTAACAAGAAAATGGCTGGAATAATCCAACCTCCATATTTCATTACTTGTTGAGGGAGATTAAAGTTTATTAATCCAGATTTTAGAAAGTAGAATAGGCCAAACACCGTTAGTCCAAATCCAACAATTGCACTATCTATTTTTTTAGGGTTCATTACTCTTTCTCCGGTTTCTTTGGTTGGCAGTGATTCTGAAAACCCAAATTTTCCTCCAATTACCCAGTTAAAATGGATAATTCCAAGTATGATGAATACTATACTTAATAAAATTGATAAAATCATTTTTTTAGTTGATTGTTTAAATTGTTTATTAATTAAAGCACTAAACTTAGCACTACGTTTGCGTAATCTAAAGATAATAAATTTAAACAATATAAGTAGGTGTGATATTTTTTGAATTTTCTTTTTATTGCTCGACAATCGTAATTTGGGTTGCCAATCTTGTTATAAACATATGTTGTTTGCAGTGTTTTTATTGTAAGTAATTTTTAGTTTTTCTATGACTTCAACAATTAAAATATATCATATAAAATCAAAAATGAGCAAAAGTGAAGTATTGATCATTATAGTTGTTTTCCACCTAAAATCATATCGTAATTTAAAACGTCATAGTTTAGAGATGTGTTTAGAAATCTTTTTTATTGATTTCGCCATGCTAAAAGGTTATCATTACAAAAGAAAAAAGCTATTATAGAACCTGTGAATGATGTGTTGAATATTTGTCAAATTGAAAATCCGTAAGGGTTTTCAGAAGTAAGAGAGAATAAAAAATTAAGTGTAGCTATTTTTGTGTATAGTGTTTTTTATTTTTTTGTCAAAAAAGCAATTTTAATGAAAATTAAAAACAATATTATTTTTCCAACTAAATATCCGTAACCGTAATTAGTTAGTCTATTTAAGTCTATCAATAAAATACTTATAATATTTATTAGTAATATAATTGCAATTCCAGCTGAAATGAAAAATATAATTTTTTTCATAATATAAAAAAGAAAGAGAGTTTGTTAATTTGGATAAACTCTCTTTCACAATTTTATTTTGTTACTGTAGTTGTAGTTGGTGTATAAAGCCCCCAAGTTAAGGCTGAAACTAGTCCGTTAACAAAAGTTTGTCTTGTGTGGACAGTGTAATTTTTAGCTCCATCAGCCATTTTTTTTGAGTCAGAAACTCCAACAGGAGCCAATCCGTAAACAACGTAGTGATTCCATTTGGTTGTTTGTTTGTTTCCTTGAGCACCTTCGCCTACTACACTAGTATAGGAATAGCAAGGGGTATAACGCATATGAAAAGTTCCAAAATTTAGCACATCAATTTTTTGAGCGAACAGATTGGAAGAAATGATAATTCCTAAAAATAGGATAATCTTTTTCATTTTATAAAGATTTTTCAGAAGTAGGGCTAGAGGTAACTTCAGTTTAAAAGTGTAAATATTATGCTCTAACTGGTAAATTTTGTATTAAATCGATATATAAATTTACTTTGTCTTTTAACTCTTTTCGTTCGTAAATAGCGTCTAAAAATCCGTGTTCTAGTACAAATTCTGAGCGTTGAAAACCAGCAGGCAAATCTTTACCCGTAGTGTCTTTTACAACTCTAGGTCCTGCAAAAGCAATAAGAGCATTGGGTTCGGCAATATTAATGTCGCCTAACATAGCAAATGAAGCTGTTGTGCCTCCAGTGGTTGGGTCGGTACATAACGAAATGTATGGAATTTTAGCTTCGGCTAATTGGGCTAATTTTGCCGAGGTTTTTACCAATTGCATTAACGAGAGCGAAGCTTCCATCATACGGGCACCACCCGATTTTGAAATCATTAAAAAGGGAATTTTGTTTTTAATTGAATGGTCAATTGCTCGGGCTATTTTT
Source organism: Tenacibaculum sp. UWU-22 (assembly GCF_041021355.1). Classification (NCBI taxonomy): domain Bacteria; kingdom Pseudomonadati; phylum Bacteroidota; class Flavobacteriia; order Flavobacteriales; family Flavobacteriaceae; genus Tenacibaculum; species Tenacibaculum sp. UWU-22. Next base: position 1,089,389 of record NZ_JBFNGP010000001.1, read on the forward strand.
TCGCCTACAACACTACCCATAGAACCTCCAATAAATGCAAAATCCATACAGGCAATTACAAGATCTTTTCCTTTTGATTTACCAACGGCAGTACGAACAGCATCTTTTAGTCCTGTTTTTTCTTGAGCGGCTTTTATACGGTCAGGGTATTTTTTGGTATCAACAAATTTTAAGGGGTCTTTAGCGCTTAGTTTTGGATTAAGTTCTTTAAATATATTGTCATCAAAAAATAATTCAAAATACTGTTTGCTTCCAATTCGAACATGGTATCCGTCTTCAGGGCTTACATATAAGTTTCTCTTTAATTCGTCGGTATCTATAATTTTACCACTAGGGGTTTTATACCATAAACCTTTAGGGGTGTCTTTTTTATTTTCTGTAGGAGTTTGTATTCCTTTATCTTTTCGTTTAAACCAATCCATAATATTCTTTATATAATATGTTTATGTTACTTGCTATATAAGAGAAGTACAAATGTAAACTTTTTTACGAACTTTCTTTTTTCAAAAAAAGGTTATCTTAAAAAAATATAATAGGTAAAATAAAAAAAGCATTTTGGTTTTAATCAAAATGCTTTTTTAAAAATGATATACGTTATTTTATAAAGTATTAACGTTGTTTAAATCTTCGAAAGCTTTTTTAAGTCTAGCCTTAAATGTTAATTCACCTTCTCTTAACCATTTTCGAGGGTCGTAATATTTTTTGTTAGGTAAATCGGCTCCTTCCGGATTTCCAATTTGGCTCAACAAATAATCTTTTTTAGTAATCATATAATCACGAATACCTTCGGTAAAAGCATATTGTAAATCGGTGTCAATATTCATTTTTACAACGCCGTAGCCAATAGCTTCTCTAATTTCTTCTAGTGTAGAACCAGAACCTCCATGAAATACAAAATCAATAGTATTTGGTGCAACGTTGTATTTTTTAGAGATATATTCTTGCGAATTTTTTAAAATTTTTGGCGTTAATTTTATATTACCAGGTTTATACACACCATGAACATTACCAAAAGCTGCAGCAATAGTAAATTGAGGGCTAACCTTTAGTAATTCTTCATAAGCAAAGGCAACTTCTTCTGGTTGGGTGTATAGTTTTGAGTCGTCAACATCACTATTATCTATACCATCTTCTTCACCACCAGTTATACCTAACTCAATTTCTAAAGTCATACCCATTTTACTCATTCGAGCTAAGTATTTTTTACAGATTTCTATATTTTCTTCTATAGGTTCTTCTGATAGGTCTATCATGTGCGAACTAAATAAAGGCTTACCAGTTTCTTTATAAAATTGTTCACTAGCGGTTAACATTCCGTCAATCCAAGGTAATAATTTTTTAGCCGCATGGTCAGTATGTAAAATTACAGGAATTTCGTAAGCTTCGGCTAATAAATGAATATGTTTTGCCCCAGCAACAGCACCTGCAATAGCTGCTTTTTGGTTTTCGTTTGATAATCCTTTTCCTGCATTAAATTGTGCTCCTCCGTTAGAAAATTGTATAATTACAGGCGAATTAAGTTCTTTAGCTGTTTCTAAAACAGTATTTATGGTATTAGAACCTACTACGTTTACCGCAGGCATAGCAAAGCCTTTTTGTTTGGCTAGTTTAAAAATTTCTTGAACTTCTTTCCCTGTGGCAACTCCTGGTTTTATCATTTTATTAAAGTTTATAGTTAAATTTAAAAGCAACAAAACTACGTTTTTTTATAACGCAAAAAAACTTTTAATCTTACAGATTACTAAAAGGTTATCGTAAATTATAAACTTTAAAAAGGGTAGTTAATACCAATATTATAAACCGCGTTACCAAAATTAAAATCTTTTAACCATCCATCATCTTTTAAATAGGGCTCATAAACTTTAAATCCAATATCTAGCCTAGCTACAAGAAGTTTAAAATCGTAGCGTAAACCAAAACCAGAGCCAATAGCCATATCTTTTAAAGAAGATAGACCTTTAAATTTAGAAGGGCTGTCTACATAAGAAGATTTTGTCATATTCCAGATATTTCCCGCATCAACAAATAAAGCACTTTTAAAACTACCTATTAAATCGAATCGATACTCTAAAGAGGTTAAAAATTTTAAGTTACCAATGTTGTACTCTAATCCAGGGCTTTGTGTTCCAGGTCCTAAATCGTAAGTTCTCCACGCTCTAATATCATTAGACCCTCCTGCAAAATAACTTTTTGAAAAAGGAATGTCAGAGTTGTTATACGGAAAAATGGTTCCTAAAAAGGTACGGAATCCTAAAACAGATATTTTACTGGTTTCCCAAAATTTTTTATATTCAATATCTGTTTTAAAGTATTGAGCTATGGGTATTTTAAAAGCTGTTTTTTGTCCTCTACTATTGGTGCGTTTAGAAAGAGCCCCAATTATATTTCCTGAATTAGAAATACGTATTCTAAAATACGAAAAGTTTTGATTGTTAAAGTTGTTTTGATTGTTGTAGGTAAAAGTGTAGGCTATTACAGGAATTAAAAAATCAGAGGAGATTATATTATACCGATTGTTTATGTTTAAATTATTTTGATATTCTACAGGATTGGATGCGGCAAAACTTGAACTTGACGAAATTTCTTGCATCGTTTTAACTATTTCAGAGGCATTTTCTGGGCTATTAGGTGCGGGTAGTGTTATTGAGGGATCGTATGCAGCTACAACTTTTTCTAATTTTGTATATTCTGATGCGTATACATTAAAGTAATTGCTAACATTTAAATTTCGAACATATTGTGTGTTTAATATTTCTAGCTGAATAGTTTTATGTCGGTTATATTGCCATTTATAATCGATACCTAAATTGTAATTTTGTTTATCCAGTCCTATGTTTTTTTGAATAGAAATACCGGTATAAAACTTAGTACGAGGAAACATTCTTTTTGGCACATATTTATTAATACCAAAAGGCGCCATGAAACGCGGAACTTCGAGCGATAAATCACTTCCTATTTCCCAACCAGGACCATTGTTTGAGTTAAAATATGAGCCTAAAAAAGAGATGTTAAAAATTTCGGCTCCTTTAAACATATTTCTATTTAAAATAGAAAATTTAGTAGAAATATCAAAGTTTCTAATGTTAGAGCGTGATAACTCGCTGCTAAACCCTAAACTGTGTTTTTCAAGCGGAACTAAAAAAATATTAGTTTCAAGTTCATTATCATTTAATTCGTTAAATTTAATAGTGGTTGTTTTAAAGTTTTTTAATCCGCGTAAATGCATACGAGTTAAATTGCGAAGCGAATCAGAATACACTTGGTTAGGTTGTAAAAATATAGATTGTGATAAGTATTTAGGGTTGTATCTGAGTTTATCAAAAGCAATATAATTAACTCCCTGATATGTTGTAGAATCTCTTTTTGTTATTTCTTTTCTACTGCTGTAGCTATAATCAGTAAAAACATTAACTTTTTTTATGGTTTGAATTTTATATGGTTTGGTAAAATAGTCGCCTTTTTTTTCTACAATTCTGTCTGAAATTTCTAGGCTAACATTTGTTTTATTATTCACATTGGCGGTATCAATATTATAAAATCCAATCGAATTTAAATTAAAGTGGTATACACCGTTATTTCTAAATAATTTAGTAAGCCTGTCAGCTTCGTTTTCAAAATTATGGTCTTGATATTGGTCGCCCGATTTTAAAAAGGTATTTTCAGTACTTGTATTATAAATCGAATCTAAAATAGGAGAGGCTATTTTTTTGGTAATAGTGTCTAAAAATACAGGGTTACCCTTAGTTATGTAGTAAGATACAATACCTTTTTTTGCGCTAATTGAATCTCTTTTCGAGGTAACTTTGGTTTTAAAGTATCCTTGTGTTTGATAATAGGTTTTTAAGTTGTCAACTGTTCGTTTAATTTTTTTATTATCAATAATTACAGGAGCTTCTCCACTATTTAAAAACCAATTATTAAGATTAATAAACGATCTAGCAACACCAATACTTTGTTTTTCAGAAAAAATAGATTTAAAAAAGTTATATGTGTTTTTATGTCGAGTGCCCCACTCTGTAGGCGTTTTAGAACTATTTGGGTTGCCAAGGTTATAAAAATATAATGATAGGGGTACCCCTAAAGCTTTGGCGTTTGAGCGTTGAATAATATAATCGTAAGCACTTGGGTCGGCATCTTTTTTACCATCAACATATACTATATTTTTTGCAAGTAGTTGCTCTCCATCGGCAACTCTTTTTATAGAGTTACAAGAGCCTAATACAATTAAGAACAATAAGTAAAAAAAAAGTTTTTTCATTAACTTTACGCCTCGCTACAAATACCAAAAATACTATTTTTTAGCGGTTTAATAATATTAAAAATTATTTAATGGGTTTATCTAAATCTCAACATAAATTTATAACTAGTTTAGGTCAAAAAAAGTATCGTCAAAAACATAAATTATTTATTGCAGAAGGGGTTAAAGTGGTTTCTGAATTATTAAATTCTAATTTTATTTTGCACACTCTTTTTGTTACCGAAATTTTTTTCCCGACGGTTGAGGCAGATAAAAAGGTTACAATTTCAGAAGCAGAGTTAAAAAAAATAAGTCAATTAAAAACGCCAAACAAAGTTTTGGGTTTGTTTGAAATTGCAGAAACACTTCCTATAAAAGAAGACGGACTGGTTTTGGCTTTAGATACCATAAACGACCCGGGTAATATGGGTACTATTATTCGGCTTTGCGATTGGTTTGGGGTTACCCAATTGGTATGTTCTAAAGAAACGGTAGATTGTTATAATTTTAAAGTAGTACAAGCCTCTATGGGGTCGTTAACTAGGGTGCAAATAAATTATGTAGATTTAGTTGATTTTTTGTCTAACACCAAACAACCTACATTTGTAGCAGATATGGATGGTGAAAATGTATTTAAAACGGAGCTTCCAAAAGAAGGGGTTTTAATTATGGGAAATGAGGCTAATGGAATTTCGGACGCAATAAAAAAACGAGCTAAAAATAAAATTTCTATACCTAGATATGGAAAAATCCAACAAACCGAAAGTTTAAATGTAGCTACTGCTACGGCTATTTTATTAAGTGAATTTCGGCGTTAAAATAATCCGTGTAATTGAGCGTCTATTCTGTCAATTACATAGCCTAAATCTTCTTGATTATCTACAAAATTTAAATTATCTACATCAATAATCAGTAATTTTCCTTTAGTATATTGGCTAATCCAAGCTTCGTAGCGTTCGTTTAACCGGCTTAAATAGTCAATGCTTATTGAGTTTTCGTACTCCCTACCGCGTTTGTGAATTTGATTTACCAATGTAGAAATATTAGCACGTAAGTAAATTAATAAATCAGGTGGTGATATTAAGTTTTCCATTAATTCAAATAACGAAGAGTAGTTGTTAAAATCACGATTTGTCAATAACCCCATAGCATGTAAATTAGGTGCAAAAATATAGGCATCTTCGTAAATGGTTCTGTCTTGAATACTGTTTTTTTCAGATTTATGTAATTCTAAAATTTGACGAAACCTACTATTTAAAAAATAGACTTGTAAATTAAATGACCAACGTTCCATTTCAGCATAAAAATCATCTAAATAAGGGTTTTTGTCTACCGATTCAAAATGAGGTTTCCATGCATAATGTTTTGCTAATAGTTTAGTTAACGTTGTTTTTCCAGCTCCAATATTTCCTGCAATTGCTATGTGCATAGTTTTGTGTAATAATTTTTAGGATTACCGACCAACATTGCCAGTTTAAGAATGGTAAAATTACATAAAAAAACGAATTTATAAGAGGTTTAATAGTTCAATATGATAATAAAAATAAAGAATACCTTCTTTTTTTGGGGTTTACAGTTGTTTGTTTTTTAATTAAAAAACTTTGATTTGTTATTAAACCTTTGTGCTTTTGAAGTGTCTAAACACCATTAAAGCTACATAATTAAAACAGACACAATGAAACATTTACTTACCAGTTTTTTACTATGCATTAGTATTACTGTTTTTGCTCAAAAAAATTTTCAAGGTAGAGCCACTTATAAGTCTAAAACCAGTATTGATTTGGCAAATTTTGGTAGAGGTGATATGAGTGAACAGCGTAAAAAGGAAATCATGGAGCGTATGAAATCGATGTTAGAAAAAACCTATATTTTAAACTTCGATAAAACCACATCACTATATAAAGAGGAAGAAAAATTAGAAACACCAGGGCAACAACAACGAGGTTTTCGTTTTCGAGGTCTTTCGGGTGGTGGCGTAGAGTATAAAAATATTTCAGAAAACAAGTTAATAGAGTCTACCGAGTTTTTTGGAAAAAATTTTTTAATCTCCGAAACAGCAGAACCCCCACACTGGGAATTGACAAGTGAAACTAAACAAATTGGGCAGTATACTTGTTACAAAGCAACGATGACTAAAAAGGCAGATGAGATAAACATGATGCGTATGCCTCGTCCTAGAAAAAAAGATGATAAAAGTAAAGAAGATGCACAAGCAAAAAATGCATCAGAACAAGTAGAAGAACCAAAAGAAATACAGGTAACCGCATGGTTTACTCCTCAAATACCAGTAAATAATGGTCCAGGAGAATATTGGGGGTTGCCAGGGTTAATTTTAGAGGTAAATGCTGATAGAACTACTATTTTGTGCACAGAAGTGGTGTTAAATCCGTCTGAAAAAATCGAAATTAATGAGCCTACTAAAGGTAAAAAAGTTACTAGACAAGAGTTTAACGAAATTGCAAAGAAAAAGATTGAAGAAATGCGAGAAATGTTTAGAAATGGTAGAGGTAGAAGCGGTAGAGGCTTTCATTAATTAATTGTAATACCATTTTTGTAAATAAACGTTTATAAAAACACCAAACGAATCAATTATTATAAAAACAAATATTCTTTTTGAATGAAAAAACTACTGCTTATAACCATTTTAATGGTTGCCCATGTTGCTGTGTCTCAGGTTAAATTTTCGGGCATAGTAAAAGATTCTATCGGTACTCCTTTAGAAATGGCGAATCTTGTTGCTATGAATACACAAACTAAAAAATTAGATTCGTATGGTTTTACCGATAGTAAAGGAAATTATAAGCTAAACTTACAAAAAAATAGCATCTACTTAATTAAAGTTAGTTATGTAGGTTTAAAAACTATCGAAATTTCAGTTAATACAGAAGAAAAAGATATTAAAAAAGACATTACTTTACTAAGCGACAATAATCTTGATGAGGTTGAAGTTGTATATAAAATGCCAGTTACCATAAAAGGAGATACCATAGTATATAATGCAGATTCTTTTACTAGTGGTACCGAAAAAAAGTTAGAAGATGTACTAAATAAACTGCCTGGAGTTGAGGTAAATGATGATGGAGAAATAGAAGTAGAGGGTAAAACCGTAAAAAAGGTAATGGTAGAAGGAAAAGATTTTTTTGATGGAGATAGTAAATTAGCTACAAAAAATATTCCTGCCAATGCAATTGATAAAGTGCAAGTGTTAAAAAATTATAGCGAAGTATCACAAATGAGTAGGGTAACGGATAATGAAGATAATGTTGTTATTAATTTAAAGCTAAAAGAAGGAAAAAAGAACTTTTGGTTTGGTGAGGTTACAGCAGGCTATGGTTTAGCAATGCAAGAAGATAGGTATATTGGGCACCCAAAGTTGTTTTATTACAGCCCAAAGTATAGCCTAAATGTAATAACAGATTTTAATAATATTGGTGAAGTGCCATTTACTAGACGAGATTATTATAAATTTACAGGAGGGTTTCGATCGTTGAGCAATAACAATGGTACTAATTTTAACGTAGCATCAAGCGATATTTCTTTTTTAACTTTACGTAATAATAGGGCTAAAGAAATTGAAAACCGATTTGGTGCGTTAAACTTTAGTTATTCAATTAAAAAAACATGGGATGTAAGTGGTTTTGCCATTTATTCGGGTAATGATGTAGACTTAGAAGAAAACACTATTAAAAAATACTACAACTCTAATATTGATAAAAGTTCATTGTCTGCTAATGGTTCTGCCAGTTCAGATTCTGAAAAAATAATTGATACAGAATCAACGCAAAATAAAACCCACCAAAAAAGTGATTTAGGATTGATAAAATTGAGTTCGAGTTATAAACCAAATGTAAACAACCAACTTGATTATGATATTTTTGCCAAAGTTTCTAAGCAGCAACAAAATCAATTTACGCTTTCAACAAGAACCTATTTAAATGCAGATAAACAAGAGGTGCCTATTGAACAATTATCTAATCAAAGCCCATTTTCGTTAAATCAAAATTTAAATTACTATTATACTCTTAACGATAAAAACATATTTGCGTTTCAAGCACAACACATATGGCAAAACGAAGATCCGTTTTATAATGCTATTTTAGACCAATTGTCATTTGCTAATTTAATTGGGCTTGATGTATCTGCTAATCCTTTTAATATTAGTCAAGATAAAAAAATTAAAACGAGTAAAATAGACGCTATACTAGATTATTATTATGTAATCAATCCAAAAAACAACATTAATGTAACCTTCGGAAGCATTGTAAGCAATCAACAATTTAATTCTAATATTTTTGAAATTTTAGACGGCAATAAAAATCAAATTACAAATACATCTTCGACAAATGATGTGCGTTTTTCATTTAACGATATATATGCAGGGTTGCATTATAAATTTATAGCAGGAATGTTTACTTTTAATCAAGGGGTTACTCTGCATTCGTATCTTTCTAAAAATACCCAATTAGGTAGTGTGTATAAGAATGAATTTACCAAATTATTACCAGATGCATCGATTAAAGTTAGTTTAAAAAAATCGGAAACATTACGATTAAACTATGCTATGAAAACCAGCTTTACCGATGTAAATCAATTAGCAGAAGGGTTTGTATTTAACAATTATAATAGTTTGTATAGCGGCAATAGAGAATTAGAAAATGCGCTTTCACATAATGTTGGGCTAAATTATTCTAGTTTTAATATGTTTAATTATACAAATATTTTTGCCGCTATAAATTATAATAAACGTATTAATTCGGTTAAAAGTAATACCGAGTTTTTAGGGGTAAACCAAGTACGCACATCAGTAAACTCACTTTTTCCAGACGAGTCTATTTCTGCCAATGCAAATTTGCAAAGAGCGTTTAGAAAATTTAAATTAACCATAGGGGGTAATGCTTCGTATTCAAAATCGAACAGCTTAATAACCGATAGAATTAGTAAAACAACATATAACCGTTTATCAAAAACATTTTCGCAAGCTTATAAAACAAGGTTTAGTACCAGCTTTAAAGATGCGCCTAATTTTGACATTGGTTACAACATAGCTATTAATAAATCTAATATTGGTGGCGCCGAAAACACTTTTGTAACTCATAGCCCATTTTTAAATATGGATGCTGCTTTTTTACGAGATTTTATTTTTACCTCTAGATATACCTATAATAAAGTATTACGAAATGGTAATGAAATTGATAAATACGGATTTTTAAGAGCAGATTTAACATATCAGAAAAAAGATAGTAAGTGGGAATATAAAGTTGGCGTTACAAACCTGTTAAATGCCAGAAGTTTAAACCAAAATAGCAGCAATGATATTTTTGTAAGTAATACAGACTATGTAATACAACCTAGAATTGCTGTATTTAGTGTTAAATATGATTTATAAACCAACAAACAAACGCTATCTTGTTCAGTTAAAAACATAGCAAACGCTTTTTCTTTAGGCGATATAAATCGACTGGTATGGTTTTTTTATTTCCTTAACAAAATATTCGTTAAAAAACTGCACCTTTGTAGTTATGAAAATCTATTCTATAGAAACAGGAAACTTTAGGTTAGACGGAGGGGCTATGTTTGGAGTAGTTCCCAAATCCATTTGGCAAAAAACAAATCCTGCCGATAATAACAATATGATTCCGATGAGTATGCGCTGTATGCTTATAGAAGATGGCAACCGATTGACTTTAGTTGATACTGGAATGGGAAATAAACAGTCAGATAAATTTTTTGGCTACTACTATCTTTTTGGCGATTTTACTTTAGATAAATCATTAGCTAAATATGGTTTTCATCGAGATGATATAACCGATGTTTTTTTAACTCATTTGCATTTTGACCATTGTGGAGGAGCTATTGAAATTGATAAAACAGGCTATCAACCAGCTTTTAAAAATGCTCGTTTTTGGAGCAATGAACGTCATTGGAACTGGGCAGTAAACCCAAATGCAAGAGAAAAGGCTTCTTTTTTAAAAGAAAACATACTGCCTATTGAAGAAAGTGGTCAATTAAATTTTGTACATCGAAATACCAAAGATCAAGTAGGTTTTGATGTATTGTTTATGGATGGGCATACCGAAAAACAAATGCTTCCAAAGATACGCTATCAAGGTAAAACCATTGTGTTTATGGCAGATTTATTACCAACAGTTGGCCATATTCCATTACCTTATGTTATGGGGTACGATACTCGACCTTTACAAACCCTTAAAGAAAAAGAAGCTTTTTTAAAAGTAGCTGCTGACAGCGAATACTACCTGTTTTTAGAACACGATGCTCATAATGAAGTGTGCACCGTAAAACATACTGAAAAAGGAGTTCGACTAAAAGAAAGTTATAAGTTTACAGATATATTTAATTAAGATAAATAAAATTATGAGAATTTTAAAACCTATTTTTTATACGGCAATTGCTGCAACGGTTTTTGTGAGTTGTAAATCTACAAGCAGACTAGCCAAAATTGCTGTGCCATCAGGATCTGATAATACAATAAACCTTCCTGCAAAAAAAGCACCATTAACTAAAGAACAACGAGAAAATTGGAGCCATTTAGATTTAGCCACCGATACAATACCGGGTATGAGCGTTGAAAAGGCTTACAATTTTGTTAAAACAAAACATAGTGAACCTGTTATTGTTGCTATAGCCGATAGTGGTCTAGATATCGATCATGAAGATTTAAAAGATAATATATGGACCAATCCAAATGAAATTGCAGGTAATGGTAAAGATGATGATAAAAATGGATATGTAGATGATATTCATGGATGGAATTTCCTTGGTAACAAAGCAGGGAAAATTGTAGTTGCAGATCAACTAGAAATTACCCGAATTGTTAAAAAGGGAATGGATAAATTTGGTGATAAAAAAGCTTCTGAAATAGCAAATGCAGATAAAGCTGAATACGAACAATATTTAAAGTTAAAAGAAGAAGTTCAAAAAAGAGTAGAATCAGACAAAAAGCGAATAGAAAATTTAAACCAAGAAGAAGAACGCTTAAAAGCCATTGGAGAAGAGTTTGTAGCAGTAAAAAAACACTTGGGTAAAAATACATTTACGATAGACGATTTAAAAGCTATTAAAACTAGCGATGTAAAATTAGCCGATCAGGTGGCGGATTTAATTGGTCTTTATAGCAGAGGATTAGATGAAGATAAGTTTATCGATTACCAAGAAGGTTTACTAGAGTATAAGAAAGGCTTAGAAGAAGGCAAGCATTATGATTTAAACTTTAATGCTCGTCAATCTTTAGGAGACGATTTGTCGGATATTAATGATAAATATTATGGCAATAATAATGTAATTGGTTCTAAAGATGATGAAATTCATGCAACCCACGTAGCAGGAATTGTAGGAGCTATTCGAGGTAATGGTAAAGGAGTTGATGGTGTTGTTGCCAATGTAAAATTAATGTCGGTTCGTATTGTACCCGATGGTGATGAACACGATAAAGATGTAGCTTTAGGGTTACGTTATGCTGTAGATAATGGTGCAAAGGTAATTAACACTAGTTTTGGCAAAGGATATTCGCCAAATAAACAATGGGTTTTTGATGCTATTAAGTATGCAGCTTCTAAAGATGTGTTAATTGTAAATGCGGCAGGCAATGATGGTAAAAATATCGATGTAGAAAAAACCTATCCAAACGATTCAAAAGATTTAATTCACGAAATTTCAGATAATGTACTTACTGTAGGGGCTATGAGTGCTAATTATAACGAAAATTTACCAGCAACTTTTTCTAATTATGGTAAAATAAATGTTGATGTATTTGCACCGGGCGTACAAGTGTATTCTACAGTGCCTAAAAACAAATATCGCTTTTTAAGTGGTACTTCTATGGCAGCCCCTTCGGCAGCTGGTGTAGCAGCATTAGTTCGTTCATATTATCCACAATTGTCTGCTAGTCAGGTAAAACATATTTTAATGAACTCGGGCACAAAAATTAACCTTGAGGTAATTAAACCAGGTTCGAAAACAGCAGAAAATCCAAGTGGCGAAAAAATCAATTTTTCTCAATTGTCTGTTTCTGGTCGTATAGTAAATGCATATAACGCTTTAAAAATGGCAGACCAAATGGTAAATGGAAAATAATTAAAAAAAAGCATTCTTTAATAAAAGCTGTCTAAAAGGTATTATTTAGAAAACTGTTAAATTAGCACAGTAGTTTAAAATACTTTTCAGATAGCTTTTTTAATTAAAAATACGGTAATTTATGAAATACAACATCTTTTTAACAACCCTAATGTTAGCAATTGTTTCGTGTGCTTCTACATCTTCAAAAATAACAAATAGCAGTAGTGTAATAACCAAAAACACTTCAAATTACTATTGGCAGCAACATGTTAATTATACGATGGATATTGATATGGATGTAAATAATTATCAATATAAAGGAAAACAAACCCTTGTGTACACCAACAATTCGCCTGATGAATTAAAAAAAGTTTTTTATCATTTATACTTTAATGCTTTTCAACCAGGGTCACAAATGGATGTTCGTTCGAGAACTATTAAAGATCCAGATCAAAGAGTTGGCGATAGAATTAGCAAATTATCTCCGTCAGAAATAGGATATATAAAAGTAAATTCATTAACCCAAGACGGTACTTCTGTTTCATACAAAATGGTAGGAACTATTTTAGAAGTTACATTAAACAAACCCATTAAATCGGGTGAGTCAGTAACATTTAAAATGAATTTTGATGCACAAGTACCTGTTCAAATTCGTCGTTCAGGAAGAAACAATAAAGAAGGCGTTGCCTTATCTATGACACAGTGGTATCCTAAAATGGCAGAATATGATGTTCAAGGATGGCATACACCACCTTATATTGGTCGCGAATTTTATGGCGTTTGGGGTGATTTTGATGTGACACTTCATATTGATAAAAAATATACGGTTGGAGGTACTGGATATTTACAAAATCCGCAAGCCGTAGGGCATGGATATCAAGATGCCAGCAAGCCTTTAAATCTTCCTTCTGGAAAAAAATTAACTTGGCATTTTAAAGCTTCAAATATTCACGATTTTACATGGGCTGCAGACCCAGAATACATTCATGATATATTTAAAATGAAAAATGGAATTGATTTACATTTTTTATACAAAAAAACATTAGATGCTTCGCAAATTGAAAGTTGGAAAAAGCTACAGCCTAAAACAGCAGAGTTAGTAAATTATTATAGTACTCATGTAGGTCAATATCCGTATAAGCAATACTCGGTAATTCAAGGAGGGGATGGCGGAATGGAGTATGCCATGTGTACCTTAATTACAGGACAAAGAATATGGGAAAGCCTTTTTGGAGTTACAGCACATGAGTTGGCGCATTCTTGGTTTCAATTTTTATTAGCCTCTAATGAAATTATGCATCCTTGGATGGACGAAGGTTTTACGACGTATATTTCAACTAAAGCAGAAAATGAAATCTTAAAAAAAGGATTGCCAAACCCCTATGCAGATACTTATAAAGCATATGAATTATTGGTAAATAACGGATATGAAGAGCCTCTTTCTACTCAAGCAGATAGGTATGATACCAATTGGGCTTATGGTGTTGGTAGTTACTTTAAAGGAAGTATTTTTTTAAGCCAATTAGAATATATTATTGGAAAAGAAAATGTTGCTAAGGGTTTACAAAAGTATTTTAATGATTTTGCTTTTAAACACCCAACGCCCAATGATATTAAAAGAAGTATGGAAAAAGTTTCGGGTATTCATTTAGATTGGTATTTAAACGAATGGACAGAAACTACCCATACTATAGATTACGGAATAAAATCGGTAGTTAATAAAACAATTACCTTAGAGCGAATTGGAAAAATGCCAATGCCCATAGATGTTACGGTTAATTATACAGACGGAACAAGTGGAAATTTCACAATTCCATTACAGCTAATGCGTGGAGAAAAAGCAACATCGGCTACAACTTTAAAAGATTGGGGTTGGGCAAATCCAACCTATACCTTTGAGGTTTCTAAACCCGTGAAATCTGTAGAAATTGACCCATCAAAATTAATGGCAGACATTAATGCAGAAAATAATTCTTATACCGTAAAATAACAGGTTCGAAAGCTTTTTTTATTTTAAAGTTTCAGGTATCTCACATATAGGTATAGGAATCATTTTATGTTGATTAATTGTATTTAATCGTATATATATTTTATAAACCTCTTGTTCACGACCCTTAAAATCGTTAAGGGTCTTACCTTTTTGTTGCATTTCCATAGCCCATTCTAATTCATCATAAGATGCACCAATTTGATCTTCGTCGGTTCTGCTATCGCCAAATAAACCATCAGTAGGTTGTGCTTTTTGTATCGATTTTGGCACCTCTAAATATTCGCCTAAGGCATACACCTCTGATTTTACCAAATCGGCAATAGGACTTATATCTACACCGCCGTCGCCATATTTTGTAAAAAAACCTACGCCAAAATCTTCTATTTTATTTCCCGTTCCAGCAACTAATAAACCGTGTAGCCCAGCAAAATAGTACAGAGTGGTCATTCGTAAACGAGCACGCGTGTTTGCTAAGGCTAAATCTAGTTTTTCAGAGGGCAATTCTTTAGGAACAACGGTTTTAAAATTTTCGAAAGTAGTGGTTAAATTTACGTCAACTTCACTTACATTTTTAAATTGTTTGCGTAGCTGTGCAATATGCTCATTAGCTCTATTTACTTGGGTTTTTGCTTGATGAATGGGTAATTCAACACATAAAGTTGTTAATCCTGTTTTAGCGCATAAAGTAGAGGTTACCGCACTGTCAATTCCGCCAGAAATACCCACTACAAAGCCATTTACTTTAGCATTTAAAGCATATTCTTTTAACCATTTTATAATATGTTCTGATACTTTTCGAGCGTTCATTTTAAACTATTTTAGTAATTTTGACGTTTTGTTTTAAACAGCTAAGATACTAACAAAAATGCAAAAATATTTATTCCTTATTTTTATAGTTGCCCAATTAATGTCATGTAAAAAATCGTTAAAAAAAGATATTGATGTTTCTGCAATACCTGTACAGATAACTATGCAAAGGTTTGAAACAGATTTTTACACAGCCTCTAAAAAAGACTTGCCGAAATTAAAGAAAAAATACCCTTTGTTATTTCCAAACAAAGTAGCGGATAGTGTTTGGGTAAATAAAATTAATAATAAAGACGAGCAAGAATTATTTAATGAAACGCAAAAAGCGTTTAAAAATATTTCTGATGTTAAAGAACAACTTACATTGTTGTTTAAGCATATAAAGTATTATAATTCTAACTTTAAATCGCCTAAGGTAATTACTTTAATTACCGATATCGATTACGATAATAGAGTAGTATATGCAGATAGTTTACTGCTAATTTCTTTAGATGCATATTTAGGCGAACATCATAAATTTTATAGTGATTTTCCTCAATACATAAAACAAAACAACACAAAACAACATTTAATTGTTGATGTTGCTAAAAAAATTATTGATAAGCAATTACCCCCAAATAGAGCGCGAACGTTTCTTAATAAAATGATTTATGAAGGAAAAAAAATGTATCTATTAGACGCATATTTGCCTACTGTATCTGACAAAGAAAAAATGGGTTGTACACTTGAAAAATTAAATTGGGCACAAAATTCAGAAGAAGAAATTTGGAAATATTTTATAGAAAACCAATTACTGTATAGCACCAATTCTAAGTTAAACCAACGGTTTATAGATGTTGCCCCTTTTTCTAAATTTTATTTAGAACAAGATAATTTATCTCCGGGTCAAATAGGGGTATATATAGGGTGGCAAATTGTACGCTCGTATATGCAAAATAATACTGTATCTTTGCCGCAAATGCTACAGACATCTGAAGAAGAAATTTTTAAAAAATCTAGATATAAACCCAGACGATAAATGGCTAAAACACATACTTCTGAAATACAATTTAAAGTAGAATTAGATGAAAATCGGATTCCTGAAAAAATTTCTTGGAATGCCGAAGATGGTGGTATAAAAAACGAACAAACTAAGGCGATTATGTTGTCGGTTTGGGATGCGAAACAGAAAGATACTTTACGTATGGATTTGTGGACAAAGGATATGCCTGTTGATGAAATGAAACAATTTTTTCATCAAACATTAGTGTCAATGGCAAATACTTTTGAAAGAGCCACAGATGATCAAAAAATGAGTGCTACCATGCGTGACTTTTGTGCTTATTTTGCTGAAAAATTGGAACTTATAAAGAAATAATGCGACATACTTTATTTTTGGCATAACAACTCAGAGTTGCTGAAAATAAAATTTTGCCGATTAATAATTTTTTATCTTATCAATAATAATTTGATAATCTTCAAAATTATTTACAAAGTCTAAATTAGAAATATCAATGACTAAAATAGTTAGATTTTGTTCTGTTTTTAAAAAATTAGCATACCCCTCTTGAATTTTTTCTAGATAACTGGGTTTGATGTGTTGTTCATAATCGCGTCCGCGATTTTTAATATTTTGTAATAACCGATTTGTGTTTTGATGTAGGTATATGTATAAATCGGGTTTGTGAATGTCTTTATACAGCAAATCAAACATTTTTCGATAAACTTTATATTCGTCGTTATGTAAGGTTATTTGTGCAAAAATTAATGATTTAAGAATATAATAATCAGAAACAATTAATTTTTTAAATAAGTTAAGTTGGGTTAAATCGGCTGAAAGTTGCTGGTGCCGATCAGCTAAAAAACTCATTTCGAGTGGAAAAGCATAACGCTTATTATCAGTATAAAATTTAGGTAAAAAAGGGTTTTCGGCAAACTGCTCAAGTATTAATTTTGCATTAAATTGATTGGATATTTTTTTTGCTAAAGAGGTTTTGCCTGCGCCAATATTTCCTTCAATAGCGATGTAATTATACTTTTCTAAAATAGAAGTAGGTTTTTTTAATTGTTCTTTTATAACTGATATTTTTGAAGCGTCGGTACATGCTTGCAAACAGGTTAAAATGCTTTTTTTAGTAATTGGATGAATAATTTTTGGGGCAATTTCTGCTAGAGGAACTAATACGAATTTACGAGAAAGCATTCGCGGATGCGGAACGGTTATGTTTTCAGAAAAAATAGTTTCATTGTTAAATAGCAAAATATCAATGTCAATAATTCTGTCGATATAATTATTGTCAGTAGAACGTATTCTTCCTATTTCTTTTTCAATTAATAAAACACATTTTATTAGTTTTTCAGATGATAAATAGGTTGATATTTTTATAACGGTATTTAAAAATTCACTACCATTAAACCCTAATGCGGGTGTTTTATATACCGAAGCTATGTTTTGTATCGTTCCAATTTTGTTAGCTATTAAATCAACGGCTTTTTGTAGGTTTTCTAGTCTATTTCCTTGATTACTGCCTAATGATAAATATGCGATATGTTGTATTTTCATTGATTAATAGGTGACGTAGATTTTTAACCCTAGCGACATTTTTTCAATTTATACAAAGAAACAAAAAGGAATAAAAAAAATCGGTAATTAATATACCGATTTTTTTATTATTGTTATATAAAAGCAATTGTTATGCTTCTTTTTTATGAAACTTTGGCTTTTTATCGCTAGTGTTATTATCGTGTTTACGATTATCTCTAGCGGGTTTATTAGCGGTATAGTTTTCTGGTTTTGGTAATAAAGCTTTTCTTGAAACTTTTTCTTTACGAGTTTTAGGGTCTACACCAAAATATTTTACGTCAAAAACATCTCCAATATTTACCACATCCGTAACGTTGTTTGTACGCTCCCAAGCCAACTCGCTAATGTGTAATAAAACTTCGTTTCCTGGAGCTTCTGTATATTCTACTACAGCACCAAAATCTAATATTTTTATTACTTTTACTTCGTAAACCGACCCTTTTTCAGGTTTAAACATCATTGCATCAATTCGTGCAATAACCTTGTCAATTCCTTCTTGATTAACTCCTAAAATTTCAACAATTCCTTCTTCTGTTACAGGGTCTTCGTTAATAACAATAGTTGTGCCTGTTTCTTTTTGAAGTTCTTGTATGTGTTTTCCGCTAGGGCCAATAAAAGGACCGATTAAATCGTTAGGGATAATTCGGTTTATCATTTTTGGAGCATGTGCTTTTACACCTGCATTTGGTGTTGCAATAGTATCCGTAATTTTTCCTAAAATATGTAAACGACCTTCGCGAGCTTGTTTTAAGGCATTTACTAAGATTTCATAGCTTAATCCTTTGATTTTTATATCCATTTGACAAGCTGTAATTCCGTCTGCTGTACCAGTTACTTTAAAGTCCATATCACCTAAATGATCTTCATCACCTAAAATATCTGATAATACGGCATAGCGATTACCGTCAGAAATTAATCCCATTGCAATACCTGAAACAGGTTTTTTCATTTGCACTCCAGCATCCATAAGTGCCATTGTACCAGAACAAACCGTTGCCATAGAAGAAGACCCATTAGATTCTAATATTTCTGAAACAACTCTTACAGTATATGGAAAATCATCAGGAATCATTCCTTTTAAAGCTCTTTGAGCTAAGTTTCCGTGTCCGATTTCACGACGAGAAGTACCTCTTAACGGACGAGCTTCACCTGTTGAAAATGGAGGGAAATTATAATGTAGATAAAATTTTTCTTCTCCTTGTATTGTTGGAGAGTCTATCATATTTGCATCGCGAGAGGTTCCTAAGGTAACAGTTGCTAGTGCTTGTGTTTCTCCTCTTGTAAAAATTGCAGAACCGTGTGTTCGTGGTAAGTAATCTATTTCACACCAAATAGGGCGAATATCTGTTGTAGTACGCCCATCTAATCTTAAGTTTTCGTTTAAGGTTAAATTTCTAACAGCTTCTTTTTGTGTTTTACCGAAATATTTTTCTATTAAATCGCCATCTTCTTCAATTTCCTCTTCTGTAAATAAAGCGGTTATCTCTTCTTTTACTTCAGAAAAAGCTAATCCTCTTTCTTGTTTAGAAGTTCCTTTTTTGGCAATATCGTAACACTTTTGGTAAGCAGCTTCGTGTATTTTAGCTGCCATTTCTTCGTTTTGTTTTTCTTCTTCGTACTCTCGAGTGTCTTTTTTTCCGACAGCTTCGGCTAATTTTACTTGGGCTTCACATTGAACTTTAATTGCTTCGTGAGCAAATTTAATAGCTTCTGCCATTTCTTCTTCAGAAATTTCTTTCATTTCACCTTCAACCATTGCTACTGAGTCAGCAGAGGCACCAACCATTAAATCAATATCGGCTTCTTCTAATTGCGTATAACTTGGGTTGATAATAAATTCGCCATTTACTCGAGCTACTCGAACCTCTGAAATAGGTGCTTCAAAAGGGATGTCTGATAGTTGAATTGCTGCTGAAGCTGCTAACCCAGCTAACGAATCGGGCATTACATTTTCGTCGTGCGACATTAATTGAATCATTACCTGTGTTTCGGCATGATAATCTTTTGGAAATAATGGACGTAATACACGGTCTACTAAACGCATGGTTAAAATTTCGTCATTACTTGGTCTGGCTTCTCGTTTCATAAAACCTCCTGGATATCGACCCGCAGCAGCAAATTTTTCACGATAATCTACTGTTAAAGGTAAAAAATCAATACCAGGGCTTGCGCTTCTTGCAGAGACAATAGTTGCTAATAGCATAGTGTCTCCCATTTTTACAACAACTGAACCGTCTGCTTGTTTTGCTAATTTTCCGGTTTCTAATGTGATGGTTCTTCCATCTCCAAGTTCAATTACTTGGCTAAATACTGTTGGAATCATAAATAAATTCTTCTAAATTTTTTAAATTAATTTTTTGGTTGTTGTGTGTTGTGTATTGTGTTCCAATGGAAAATCAAAATTGGTATTAGTCAATTTTGAATTTTTATATTTTTTTCGTTGCTAAAATAACGAATGTTGTGTTTATATTATTACGGAAGAGATAAAATAAAAAAGAGACACATTTGTGGTGTGCCTCTTTTTAAGAATTTATTTTCGAATACCTAATTCTTTAATTATTGCACGGTATCTATTAATATCTTTCTTTTTTAAATAATCTAACAAACTTCTACGTTTACCTACTATTTTTACTAGCGAACGCTCGGTGTTAAAATCTTTTCGATTTTGTTTTAAGTGGTTTGTTAAATGGTTAATTCTGTGCGTAAATAACGCAACTTGACCTTCGGCAGAACCTGTATCTGTGGTTCCGTTACCGTGTTTTTTAAAAATTTCTTCTTTAATTTCTTTAGTTAAATACATGCCAATATTATTTTAATAATTTAATGATTTTTATGTACTCAGTACATCTTCTGTATTGAGGTTGCAAATGTACAACTATTTTTTTGATTTTAAATAGATTAGGCTTAATTAATAAAAGAAAAGGTAGGTTATATTTGGTAAGTTGTAAAAATATGGTAGAATATAATAAAACTAAAAAAACCAACGCAGAAGCGTTGGTTTTTTTAGTTGATAATTATTTGTGTAAGATTGTTTACTTATATACTTCTTTAATAAAATCTTCGTAAGTAACATCTTTGGTTTCAAAACTCATGTTTTCTTTGTAAAAATCTAAAAGTTTTTGCGAGATTAACTGTTCTTGTAATCGTTTTGCTTCTTCTTGATTTGATAAAATTCTATTAGCAATATCGTCTAACTCTTTTTCTTCAGGGTTTGCATTGCCGTATTGCGCCATTTGGGCCTTGATAAATCCTTTGGTATAATCAGCTAGTTCTTTATAGTCTATTTTAATATCGTTATCTTTTATGATTTTTCCTTCTATTAATTGATAACGTAATCCTTTTTCTGATTTTTCGTATTCAGCAGCGGCTTCTTCGCTTGTTAATTCTTTTTCTCCAGCAGTTTGCAACCATTTTTGTAAAAATTCTGCTGGCAAATCAAACTGAGTTTCGGCAACCAAATGTTCGGTTATGCTATTTAGTAACTGTTGATCAGCTTGTTGTTGAAATTGTTTTTCAGCATCTTCTTTTATTTTTTCTTTCAACTCGGTTGCTGTTGTAACGCTACCGTCAGGAAACAGCTTGTCAAATAATTCTTTATCTAAATCAGCTAATTCAATCTTAGTAATTTCTTCAATAGTAAAAAATACATCACAATCGATAGTATGCGCTTCATCATGCGAAATACCTAAGGCTCCTTGAAGCTTATGGACGTCGTTAAATAAGTTTTTAGTTTTTAGTTCTAATACATCACCTACTTTAGCTCCAATAAATTTTTTAAGGTTTGTTTTCCCTTTAATATCATTTACAGAAAAGGTAGTTTTTTTGTTTATCTCTTTTTCTTCGTTTACAAAAGTACCTGTTACATTTGTAGCTTCTATAACCTCGTTTTGAGTAGATATTTTTCCGTAACGCGATTGTATGTTTTCTACTTCTTTATCGATTAATTCTTCAGTAGCTTTAATGTTATATTGAGTTACTTTTTTATTAGATTTTAAATTAACGTCAAACTTAGGAGCTAAGCCTAATTCAAATTCGAAAGAGAATTTATCGTTATCCCAAGAAAAATTATCTTGAATTTTAGGTAATGGGTTTCCTAAAATATCTAATTTCTCTTCTACTAAAAAATTGTTTAACGATTCTTGTAAAAGTTTATTTACTTCATCTATCATTACCGATTTTCCATATTGTTTTTTTACCATTCCCATCGGGACATGACCTTTTCTAAAACCTGGAATATTGGCGGTTTTACGATAGTTGTTTAACACTTCGGTTACTTTGTCTTGATAATCATCAGCAACAATATCAACTTTTACAACTGCGTTTAAAGCATCTACATTTTCTTTTGTAATATTCATTTTAAAATCTGTTTTTTACAAATTGGCTGCAAAATTACTACTTTATTTATTGATAACCAAGACTTTTAGACACAATGAAAATATAAAATCTTATATCAGGTAAATTAAAGTAAATAGATGAGCTAAAATAAGGTGTGAAACTTAGATTTAAAGTATATGCTTTTTCTGAAAATTATTTTTTAAACACCTCTTTGTTTGTTGATTTCGTCTTGTAGTTTTCTGCGAAGTTTTTGTTCTTTTTCTAATGATTTTTTTCGATGTTGTTCTAATTCAAGTTCTACTTCAGTTAGCGATTTTTTGGCTTGCTTGGTTAAATAATTACTATTATTAAATCGATAAATAAACAGTATTAAACCAAAAAGTAATAAGCTTATAATTCCCCATAAAATAGTATTGTATGCCGCTTTACTTAGTTGTAAGCCTAGTAGTGAAATACTATTTTCTTTAGTCATAGAAGTTGTTAGGCTTTCATTTAATTTGCTAATTTCACTTTTAAGTGAAGTAATGGTTTCTTGTTGTTTATTTATTGTTTTTTGTTTAAGAACGGCATCACTTTCAATTGCAGAAATACTATCTAATACATTTTTTTGTAGTGTTAAAAAAAGATCTTTTTTTATTACTTTATAAATTTGGTAAGAACCTGATTTTTTATATAGTTTTTGAAACTGCCCTTCTATAGTATTAGGAAATTCAGGCGTTACTTGTTGTTCTTGCGCATTTGTAATATTTATACACCCCCAAAAAAAGATGTAAAATATAAGTAATTTAGATTTCATGAATGAATTTTATTTAGTCTGCAATATAAAAAAAATGTTATAGATAAAAGGGTTGAACGATAATTTTTAAAAAGAGATATATAAGTTTAATAACATAAAAAAAGGCTGCTTTTAAGCAGCCTTTTTTTATGTTATTTCTTAATTAATAAGAAAATTATCTTACAGTAAAAGTAACTCTTCTTACTAATTGTCTAGCCTCTTCTGAATTTTTGTCAACAGAAGCATCTTCTCCGTTTCCTTTATATGTTAATCTACTTGGAGAGATACCTGCAGCAACTAGCACGTCATACACTCTCTTAGCTCTTCTAGTTGATAGGCTTTGATTATTAGTTGTGCTTCCTAATTCGTCTGCATAGCCATCAATTTGGGCAGATGTAGAAGGGTTTTCTGTCATGTACTTAATTAAGTAATTTACAGCTTCTAATGAATGTTTTTGTATGCTACTTTTGCCAAAATCGAAATAAACATTTTGATATCCTTTATTCAGTAATTCTCTAATAAAATCAACTTTTGAAGCTACAGGAGTAACTTTGTTTTCTCCTTTTTTAGAATATCTATTGTCTAGTTCAGATATTAAACCAGATTTGTTAAAGTCTGGTTTGTTATTTAGACTAGCTAATTTTCGTTCAGCTGCTTCTAATCTATTTTTTAAGTTTGCTAAGTCATCGTCAGTTTTAGTTTCGTTTTTAGTATTTACATACCAATCAGCATGTGTTTTGTTTTTACCTAAGTATACATTTAAACCAATAGAAGCGGTAAAAATTTCTCCACTTATACGCATTGTACTGGTTGTTCCATAACCATCAAACGAACGACTTTGATAAAAATGAGCAATTGTGCTAGCGTCTAAAAATAAAGCAACTCGATCGGCAAGTTTAATTTGAGGTGTTATACCAACCACCATGTTTATCATTTTGTCATTAGAGTTATTAGCTGAGGTAGGTTTAAGTAAAGATAATCCTGCGCCTGCATGCATCAATAGGTTTATGCTTTTAGTCCAGTCACTAAAATTAAATAGACTACCCAAATTAACTACCCCTTCTAAAGTACCTCTATAATAATCTGAATTAAAAGGTTTGCTACGCTTGCCTTCTGAGAATTTGTTGTAACCAAAGTCTGCTCGTAAACCAAATTTTTCATTAAGCATATAGCGACCGCTAATGTTTGCTTGCCATAAAGCAGGAGTGTTAGTTCTATAGCCAGAAGACATAGGGAATACAGGCTTGTGTGCGCCAAACCCTAAATCGATAGACCATTTGTTGAAATCTTGTGCGTTTACTTGTGTTAATGTAAATAACACAACAGCAAACGCTGTTGTTAGTTTTTTCATAGCTTTAATTTAAATGATTAAATAAGAACAAATATACTACTATTTATTGATTTATAATAAATTTATGTTTTTAATATTTTGTTTTTTGGTTATATTATTGATGTTCTAAAAGTCTAACCTTACCCGTGTGTAAAGAATAAATGCCGCCAACGATAGCAATTTTGTCGCTAGCTTCCATTTTTTCTAGTATAGGGCTTTTTTTACGGATACGGTTAATGGTTAAACGTACATTTTCTTCTACAGTTTTATTTACAAATTCTGTGTTTTTTGAATTTAATTCTCCTTCAACTTTTTCGCTAGCTACTTTAGTTGCAGGATAAATATTTTCTAACATTTTTGTAATGTTTCCCATTTCTACTTTATCACAAGCAGCTTTAACAGCTCCGCAATTTTCATGACCTAAAACAAATATTAGTTTACTACCAGCAACCGCACATGAGTATTCCATACTGCCTAGAATATCCGTGTTTTCAAAATTGCCAGCTACACGAGCCACAAAAATATCTCCAATAGTTTGGTCAAAAACCATTTCTACAGGTACTCGTGAATCAATACACGATAATATTACTGCTTTTGGAAATTGACCTTTTGTTGTTTCATTAACTAATGCTGTTACATTAGAAGGGGTTAAGTTATTATTAATATATCTATTATTTCCGTCAAGTAAATCTTTTAGAACACTTTTAGGAGTTAAATTTTCTTGTATATTTTTTGTAATAGCTGAATTTCTCATTTTTTATTTATTTTTTTGTTCTTGTACATTTTTTAGTATCCAATCTAAACAATTGTTAAACGTTTTAAAAATATGTTCTCTTGGTATTAAGTCAGGGATAATATCAATACGTTCCATCATATATTGGGGTTGTTTCAATACATCAACTAATAAAACAGAAATGCCATCTTTTTCTAAAGAAACCAACATGTCTTCTAAAGCGTATAGCCCTGATTGGTCAATATATTGCATTCTATCCATTCTAATTATTACATGCGAAGCCGTACTGGGAATTTGTTTTGTTAATTGTTGAAAATCGCTAGTAGAACCGAAAAAAAGAGGGCCTTTAATGTGTTTAATAAACACCTCTTCTTTTAAGTTTTCAGGAAAGTTTTTTTCATCTTTCCAAGCCTCCTCCTTTAAAGGTTTAATATCAGAACGCTCTGCTGTTAAATCGCCAATTTTTTTCATAAACATTAAAGAAGCGATTACTAAACCAATACCTACGGCATACACCAAATTCCAAAAGGTTGATAACACTAGAACGACCAACATAATAATTACTTCGGAACTTATTTTTAAAGGTCCTATTTTGGTGTCTTTAGGTAAATTAGGTATGGCTCGCAAACCTTTATAATCCATTACCCCAATACCTACTGTAATTAGGATGCCTGCTAAAA
The DNA here is from genome assembly GCF_041021355.1 of Tenacibaculum sp. UWU-22. Lineage (NCBI taxonomy): Bacteria > Pseudomonadati > Bacteroidota > Flavobacteriia > Flavobacteriales > Flavobacteriaceae > Tenacibaculum > Tenacibaculum sp. UWU-22. The sequence continues at coordinate 1,114,912 of NZ_JBFNGP010000001.1, forward strand.
CTGAAGCGGGGATTTTTGAGGCAATAGGCCCTAGTCCAAGTAAGATGATTAATAGCATTATCCCTGCAATCATTCCAGAAAGTTTAGTTTTTCCTCCAGCATTAATATTTACTACGGTACGTATGGTAGCTCCTGCACCAGGAATTCCTCCAAAAATAGCCGCAATACTGTTTCCGATACCCTGACCTATTAATTCTTTATTTGGTTTATGTTTGGTTTTGGTCATATTATCGGCCACAACACTTGTTAATAATGAGTCTATTGCGCCTAGTAATGCTAGTGTTAGAGCTGTAAAAACGTAAGGGGTTATACTTGAAAAAGTAAAATGGGTAAAAATATCTAAATTAGGAATAGGAAATCCGCCAGGAATTTTTTCAATTGGACGATAGTTTAAGTCAAAACCAACCGCAATGCCTGAGACAACTATTAGCGCTACCAATGTGCTTGGTATAGCGGTAGTAATGCGCTTAAAGCCATAAATAATAATAATTGTTCCTAAAGCTAAAAGTAGTTCTAACCAATTAATGTTTTGAACAGCTCTAGGCAATACCTTTAAAGTGCCCAGAACCCCCGAGGCGTTTTTGCCCGCTAGTGTTTTACTTTCTTTTAAAATTTCGGCATCACTTGTTTTTTCGGCTCTTTTAATCGTTTCTTTAAAATCTTCAAGAACTAAAATTCCTTCGTTGGCCTCTTCTTTTAAAATATTTTGAAGAATAATTTCTTCAGCTTGCGGTTTAAACTGCTCTACAAATTGAGTGTCTTCTTTGGCATAGTAACCAATAGAAGGCAGTATTTGTGTTATTAAAATAATAACACCAATAGCGGTCATAAACCCAGAAACTACAGGGTAAGGAATGTATCGTATATATTTACCTAAACCAATAGCGCCTAACCCAATTTGTAATATGCCAGCTAGTAAAAAAACAGATAAAATAGCAGGTAAGGCTTTGTTTACATCTCCGTCATTAGAAGCAATAATTCCTGCAATTACCACCATGCTTACGGCTGTCATAGGGGCTGTTGGTCCTGATATTTGAGTATTGGTTCCACCAAATAAAGCAGCAAAAAAGCTAATAAAAATGGCTCCGTATAATCCTGCACTAGGCCCTAATCCAGAAGAAACCCCAAAGGCTAAGGCTAATGGTAGCGCAACAATTCCTGCGGTAATGCCTCCAAAGGCATCTCCTTTTATATTTGAAAAAAGTTTTTTCATATATAGTTGTATAAATTTTAAAGTTAAAAAATAGTTGTTTTGAGGGGGTTATTTTTTCATTTTTAACAAACTTATTTACATATCTCAATTTTAACGAAATATATTTTTAAGATGCTATAAATTTAAAAAATAAAAAATAAATAATTGTGATTTTACAATAGTGTAAATTCTGGAGGTGGGGTAGATATTTTAAAAAAAAGAAAGATGTATTTTTTTAAATAAAAACTAGGGGTCTTATCTTTTTGAGGAGTTTTAAATAATAAAACACAAATATTTTGTAGTGGGTGTATTTTTAAATCAGGGCTTACTTTTTTTCCTTTATCTTTATTGTTTTCTTCCTCGTTTATATTAATAAGCATAGTCACGTCTTGTTTGTTTTGTAGTAGACTTACTATAGTTGGAGCTACTAACAAACTTAGAAATAAAAAAGAAAAAAAAAGGGCAATCTTAATTTTCAAAATATTAAACTTGAGTTTTAGGTGAAAAGCAAATATAACAAACATATTTAAATTAGTTGTTAACCATATGCTAAATATCGATTAAAATAATGTGTTATTGAAAATTAAAACAAAGTAAGAAGGGGGGCTTGATTAAAATAAAAACAGATAGTATTTTAAAGTTAAATTGATGAGGTTTTTATGTTAAAATGTGTTGTTTTTGATAGTTTTTGTATGTTTTGTTATTTTAGTAAGTATTTTTTTGATTAAAAAAAGCAAATCGTTGTACCTTTGCTAAAATTTTTTTCGTTGAAAATTATTCGGTCTCTTACTAATTACAAAAACAAAGAAAAAACGATTGTAACCATCGGCACTTTTGATGGTGTACATATTGGGCATCAGAAAATATTGCAGAATTTAGTTGATGAAGCTAAAAGAACAAAAGCAAAATCGGTATTATTTACTTTTTTTCCGCACCCAAGAATGGTATTGCAAAAAGACACTTCAATAGCGTTATTAAACACGATTGATGAGCGATCTAAATTGTTAGAACAGATGGGGTTAGATTATTTAATTATTTACCCTTTTAGTAAAGAGTTTTCCAGATTGTCTGCTTTAGAATTTGTTAGAGATATTTTGGTAAACCAACTCAATATTTCGAAATTAATTATTGGTTATGATCATCATTTTGGTAAAAATCGAGAAGGTAATATTGAGCAATTAACAGAATATAGTCAGTTATACGACTTTACGGTACAAGAAATTCCTGCGCAAGATATTGATGAGGTTTCGGTAAGTTCTACTAAAATTAGAAAAGCATTAGCCAACGGAGCATTGAAAACGGCGAACAGTTATTTAGGACATCACTTTTCTTTAACGGGTAAAGTAGTTAATGGTAAGCAGCTTGGGGGTAAAATAGGTTTTCCGACCGCCAATATTAATATTTTAGAAGATTATAAATTAATTCCGAAATCTGGCGTTTATGTTGTAAAATCTAAAATTAATGATGTTGATGTTTATGGAATGATGAATATTGGAAACCGCCCTACAGTAGATGGTAAAAATAAAACCATTGAAGTTCATTTTTTTGATTTTAATCAAAATTTGTATAAAAAAACACTTACTATTGAATTATTATATTTTATTAGAGAAGAACAAAAATTCGATTCGATTGATGATTTAATTATTCAATTAAAAAAAGACGAAAAAACCGCGAAAGCCTATATTAATTCTTCAATTAAGTAAGGTTCTATTCTAATACTAAATTACGCATAAAAGTATATTGTTAATTGTTGTAAACAAGATGAAACTAGATAAAAAAGACATACGCGCTTTAACAAAAGAACAATTACAGCATTTTTTTGTTTCTAGTGGAGATAAAGCCTTTAGAGGAACTCAAGTTTACGAATGGCTTTGGAATAAGTCGGTACATACTTTTGATGAGATGACCAATCTATCTAAAGAAACCCGAGAAATGTTGGCTAATAATTTTGTTATTAACCATGTAGAGGTAGATAGTATGCAAAAAAGTAATGATGGCACTATAAAAAACGCTATTAAATTACACGATGGTTTAATTGTAGAATCAGTACTAATTCCCACTGAAAAACGAACTACAGCATGTGTTTCTAGTCAGGTAGGATGTAGTTTAGACTGTAAATTTTGTGCTACAGCTCGTTTAAAACGCATGCGTAATTTAAATCCAGACGAAATTTACGACCAAGTTGTAGCTATTAATAAACAAAGTCAATTATACCACAATCGAAAACTAACCAATATTGTTTTTATGGGGATGGGAGAACCCCTAATGAATTATAACAATGTGCTTAAAGCGATAGAAAAAATTACTTCGCCAGAAGGTTTAGGAATGTCTTCAAAAAGAATAACGTTATCTACTTCGGGGGTTCCTAAAATGATAAAAAAAATGGCAGACGATCAAGTAGCATTTAATTTGGCAGTTTCGCTTCATAGTGCTATAGACGAAGTTCGCACCTCTATAATGCCTTTTAATGCTACTTTTACCTTAGATAATTTACGTGAAGCTTTAGCCTATTGGTATGCTAAAACTAAAAGTAAAATTACGTACGAATATGTGGTATGGGAGGGGGTTAATGATCAGAAAAAAGATATTGATGCGCTAGTAAAATTTTGTAAGCATGTACCTTGTAAGGTAAATTTAATTGAATATAATTCGATTGATGATGGTAATTTTAAACAAGCCAACACATCAGCAATAAACAAATATATTTCTAGTTTAGAAGCCAATGGTATTACGGTAAAGGTACGTCGTTCTCGCGGAAAAGATATTGATGCCGCTTGCGGACAGTTAGCTAATAAAAGTTAGTGTAGCGTTATTAATAACGTATATTTTTTATAAAACTCGATTTTTTTTAAATAGATATCAATCCAAATATATTTTCTACTTTTGATATTCAAATGAAACCCGTAGAACAAATAAAGAAGCCAATTACTAAAGAAATGGAACTCTTTGAAACGAAGTTCAAAGATGCGATGTTATCAAAAGTTCCGTTGTTGAATAGAATTACCTATTATATTGTTCGTAGAAAAGGCAAGCAAATGCGCCCAATGTTTGTTTTTTTGGTGGCAAAAATGGTGTCTAATGGCGGGTTTGATGAGCGTACTTACCGAGGAGCTTCAATAGTAGAGTTAATCCATACAGCAACCTTGGTACATGATGATGTGGTTGACGACAGTAATCGCAGACGAGGCTTTTTTTCAATCAATGCACTTTGGAAAAACAAAATAGCTGTTTTAGTAGGTGATTTTTTACTTTCTAAAGGCTTATTATTATCGATAGATAATGAAGATTTTGATTTGTTAAAGCTTATTTCGATAGCTGTACGAGAAATGAGTGAAGGTGAATTATTACAGATAGAAAAAGCACGGAAGTTAGATATAACCGAAGATGTTTATTTTGATATTATTCGCCAAAAAACAGCTACGTTAATTGCTGCTTGTTGTGGTATTGGAGCGGCTTCTGTAGGAGCCAGTCAAGAAACAATTCAACAGATGCGAAAATTTGGAGAATACATTGGTATTGCTTTTCAAATTAAAGATGATTTATTTGATTATACCGAAGACAAGATTGGAAAACCAACAGGTATTGATATTAAAGAACAAAAAATGACTCTTCCTTTAATATACACTTTACAAACCTGTAGTAATAAAGAAAAAGCATGGTTAATTAATTCGGTAAAAAAATACAATAAAGATAAAAAACGAATTAAAGAGATTATTGCTTTTGTACAAAAACAAGGAGGCTTAGTTTATGCTACAGAAAAAATGCATGATTATAAAAACAAAGCTCTAGCAATTCTTGAAAATTATACTGATTCTGTTTATAAAGATTCTTTATTACAAATGATTGATTATGTTGTAGAAAGAAAAATTTAAAGTTCTAATAACTCTTCTATAAAATCTCTTTTATTTGATAGTCTTGGCACTTTGTGTTGCCCGCCTAACTTTCCATTTTTGTCTAACCAATCGTAAAACAATCCTTTTCGAGCTTTATGTATTTTAGGCATTAAGAGTGTCATGTTTTCATACCTTTTTGCTTCGTAATCAGAGTTTATAGATTTTAAGACGTCATCTAACATTTCTGTAAAAAGCGTCATGTTTTCTGGGGCTTTTTTAAACTCAATAATCCATTCATGTCCCCCTTTTTTAGTTTCATTCATAAAAATAGGGCCTACCGTATAATCGGTAATAGTAGCATTGGTTTTTTTGCATGCTTTTTTTAAGGCTTCTTCTGCATTTTCGATAATTAATTCTTCGCCAAAAACATTAATAAAATGTTTAGTTCTACCAGTAATTTTTATTCTATATGGCTCAAGAGAGGTAAATTTAACCGTATCGCCTATTAAATAACGCCATAAACCACCGTTAGTTGTAATAACAATAGCATAATTTACATCAAGTTTTACTTCAGAAAGCGGAATAGCAATTGAGTTTTCTTCATCGTAATGTTTCATAGGGATAAATTCGTAAAAAATTCCATAGTCTAACATTAGCAGTAATTCATCAGAATTATTAGAGTCTTGAATCGCAAAAAAACCTTCTGACGCATTATAAGTTTCGTAATATTTAAATTCTTTTTTAGGGATTAATCGCTTGTATTCTTCTCTATATGGATTAAAATTTACGCCCCCATGAAAATAAACCTCAAGATTAGGCCAAACCTCTAAAATATTATTTTTCCCTGTTTTTTCTAAAACACGATGTAGTAGTACCAACATCCAACTAGGCACCCCTACTAAGCTGGTAATGTTTTCGTTAATGGTTTCATCTACAATTGCCTCTAGTTTAGTTTGCCATTCGCTCATTAAAGCGGTTTGTTGTTTAGGAGCCGAACTATAATCGGCCCAAAAAGGCATGTTTTCTATAATAATTGCAGATAAATCGCCAAAATACGTGTTGTTATCTTGATACATGTCTGAGCTTCCTCCTAATCGTAAGCCTTTACCAGTAAACAGCTTCGCATTTTCGTTATTATTTATATACAAGCACAACATGTCTTTCCCTGCCTTAAAGTGACAGTTTTCAATAGCTTCATCACTTACGGGTATAAACTTACTTTTTGCATTAGTAGTGCCGCTAGATTTTGCAAACCATTTAATTTTAGTGGGCCAAAATAAATTTTGTTCTCCTTTTCTGCACCGTTCTATTAAAGGTTCTATACTTTCATATTTTTGAATAGGAACGTTCTTTGCAAATTCTGAATAATTAGTAATAGAGGTAAACCCATGGGTTTGACCAAACTCTGTGTTTTTAGCGGTAAATATTAATTTTGACAATACTTCTTGCTGAACATCAATAGGATATTTTAAAAATAATTCTATTTGATGCTTTCGTTTCTTTAAAAACCAAGAAATAATCGAATTTATAAACGGAAAAGCCATAGAATTTACTAAGTTTGTTAAGAGCTAAAAATAATAAAATCTTTTAGATGAACTATAAAGGAGTTTTAAAAAAAATGTCGACAGAAAATTTAGATACGATTCAGTATTATTTAGACATGAATATTGATTTTTTAAACTTAAATCAGCTTTTAAATAAAACCTTAACTTTTTCATTTGTTACCTACGAGTGTTTAAATTGTCATTTAGAAAAAAAAATATACCGCCAAGGCTTTTGTAAATCGTGTTTTTTTGAAACGCCCTCGGCAGGTGATTGGGTTATGCGCCCAGAGTTAAGTAAAGCGCATTTAAATATAGAAGATCGCGATTTAGCTTATGAAAAACAGGTGCAGTTACAACCACATATTATATATCTTGCAAATTCGGGTAGTGTAAAAGTAGGGGTTACTAGAAAAAGTCAAATTCCTACTCGTTGGATAGATCAAGGTGCGCACGAAGCTATTGAAATGGTAGAAGTACCCAATCGGTATTTGGCAGGAATTACCGAAGTTGCTTTGAAAGAGCATGTCTCTGACAAAACAAATTGGCGTAAAATGTTGCAAAACGATAACAAAGACGAGGATTTAATAGAATGGAAACAACGGTTACACTCTTTCATTCCGAAGGAAGTTGAAGAATATTTTATTGAAAATAATAAAGAAACTCAATTAAACTTTCCTGTAGAAAAATATCCGAGTAAACCCAAGAGTTTAAATCTAGTTAAAACGCCTACCTATAAAGGAAAATTGGTGGGTATAAAGGGGCAATATTTGATTTTTGAAGACGAAACCGTTTTTAATGTTAGAGCCAATGAAGGGTTGGTAGTTTGCATTACTATTGTTTAGTAAAATAGTAAAATGAAGGTGTTTTTATTAGCTAAAATTTTATTCTATTATAAAGCTTTGTAATTCGTCGGCAATTTTACGATTGTCGGCTAATTGCGGAATTTTGTTTTGTCCGCCAAATTTACCAATCGACTTCATGTAGGCATGAAACCCTCCTTTTTTAATTTTTCTAATAATTATTGGTTGAAGAATTTTTCCTTCAATTAAATCAAAATAATATACATTTTGTTGTTGCATAGAAGCATCTATTTTAGCGGCTAGTTCTTCTATGTTATCAGGTTGGTTTTCAAATTCGATAAACCATTCATGATAGGGTAAACCTTGAGTTGGGTTTACTTGCGGTGCAACCGTAAATTCGCTAACACGAATATTGGTGCCCATAATAGCATCGTTTAATGCTTTTTCTACTTCTTTACCAATAACATGCTCGCCAAATGCAGAAATAAAGTGTTTTATGCGTCCTGTAACTTTTATTCGGTAAGGTTTTAGTGAGGTAAACTCTACGGTGTCGCCAATATTATAACCCCAAAGACCTGCATTGGTGTTTAAAATAATAACATAATTAATGCCTAATTGTACTTCTTCTAAACAAATTCGAGTTGGATTTTCATTAAAAAATTCATTTGCAGGAATAAACTCGTAAAATATGCCTGAATTAAGTAGCAAAAGCATTCCTTTTTCTTTTTGCGAGTCTTGATATGCAATAAATCCTTCCGAAGCGGGATATAATTCTAAATAATCTATTTTTTTTCCGATTAAAGCATCAAATTTATTTTTGTACGGTTTAAAATTTACACCGCCATAAACAAAAAGATTAAAGTTTGGGAAAATTTCGGATACGGTTTTATTTGTTTTTGCAATTAATTTTTCAAAATACATTTGTACCCAAGAGGGTATGCCGCTAATAACCGTTAAATCTTCGTTAACGGTTTCTTCTACAATTTTATCTACTTTAGTGTCCCAGTCTTCTATACAGTTTGTTTCCCAACTGGGTAAGCGATTTTTTAATAAGTAATTTGGTACATAATGCGCTGCAATTCCGCTAAGTCTACCTATTTTTATTCCGTTTTGTTCTTTTAAAATGGGGCTTCCTTGTAAAAAAATCATTTTACCGTTTATAAAATCGGCTTTATTTGTTTCAGCAATATAAAGTAACAATGCATTTCGGGCGGCCGAAATATGATAAGGCATAGATTCTTTAGTAATAGGAATATATTTTGCTCCAGAGGTTGTGCCTGAAGTTTTGGCAAAATAAATAGGTTTACCCCTCCATAAAACATTTTTTTCTCCAGCGACAACACGGTTTATATAAGGTTTTATTTGTTCGTAATCACGAATAGGAACACGTTGTTTAAAATCTTGGTATGTTTTTATTTTTTTAAAACGGTGATCGTTACCAAAAGCGGTATTTTTTGCGGTAGCAATTAATTTTTTAAAAACACGTTGTTGCGTTTTGTGAGGGGCATTTGCCCATTTGTATACTTGCTTTTGAATAATTTTAGCAAATGGAATGGCTAGTGTTGATTTAATACTCATTTTATTACTCAAAATCTATATAATTAATGGGATTTACTGGATAGCCATTATTCCATAATTCGAAATGTAAATGTGGGCCAGTAGTTAGCTCTCCTGTGTCACCTACACTTGCGATTACCTCACCTGACTTTACAAAGTCGCCCTGTTGTTTTAATAAGGTTCCGTTATGCTTGTAAACCGATATATATTGGTTAGGATGTTGAATAGCAATTACATAACCTGTTTCGGCTGTCCATTCGGCTAAAATTACGGTTCCGTCAGCTACTGCTTTAACAGGCGAATCTACTTTAGCTACAATATCGATTGCAAAATGTTTGTTGTTCGAATTAAATTGTTGGCTAATGCTACCTGTAACGGGCGCAAAAAAGACAATTTTAGCTTTATTTTTATTTCCATCATATAAGGCAAAACGATTTTTACTTTCTATTTTTTCTCTAAAAAGAGAATCTTCTTTTGTGGCATTTAACTTATTAGGGTCAATAACTTCTTTTATAGCTTTTTCTCTTAAAGAGTCTAGAATAACAGAATCGGTATTTTCTATTTTACCTGTAAATACAGGTTTTAAGGCCGTTATATAATTTTCTAATACGGCTAGTTTGTTTTTTAAAGAGTCGGCTTGGTAAACGAGTTTCGTTGCTTTTATCTTTAGTTGTGTAGATGAATATCCTGGGATATACTCTCGTAAAGGTGAAAAAGCAATTAGTAAAATAGTAAAGGCAATAAGCAAAATTGAAAAAATGCTTCCGATAACAAACACGTTTAATCGAGATAATTTTAATGAAAAACGTTCTTCAAATGTGTTTTCGTTTAATACCACCAACCGGTATTTGTCAACTAATTTTTGACGTAATTTACCTTTTTTTTTAGATTCTTTTGCCACAGAGTTCAATTAAACAATGCGTAAAAGTACTAATATCATAACAATTATTTCTTTCTTAGATAAATTTATAACGAAACATTAAGATTTTTTGTTTTTTAGATGCTTATAATCAAATAAAAACGAGGGTTTATTTTTTATAAAAATTCATTTCGTCTAAGTATTTCCAAACAGCATCAGATAGTAAAGGCTGTATATTTTTTCCGTTTTTAATTCCGTTTCGAATTTGGGTAGAAGAAATTTCTATAATAGGGGCGTTTATACGATGTATTTTAGGGTGATTTTCAAATTCGTCAGGCACTTTATCTTTAGAAATTCGCGGATATACATACACATTATGATTTTCTAAAATAACCTCATAATTTTTCCATTTGTGTAAATTTTTTAAATTGTCTTCTCCCATAATCAAACTGAAATTATAGGTTGGATATTTTTCAGAAATATAAGCTAGGGTATGAATGGTGTAATTAGGTTGTGGAAGTGTAAATTCAATATTTGAAGGCTTTATTTTAGAATAATTTTCGGTAGCTCTATGTGCCATCTCGTAGCGTTGATAGTTGTCTAATAACGATTTTTTTTTCTTAAATGGATTATGTGGGGTTACAACTAACCATATTTCGTCTAAGTTAGAATATTCTGCTAAGTGATTGGCAATAATTAAATGCCCTACATGAATAGGATTAAAGGTGCCAAAATATAATCCGATATTTTTCATTTTTTTAAAATGTGAGAAAAAATAAATTACAGGTTATTTATTTTCTTCGTTTCTTTTTTTATCATTTAATTCTAAAAAATCAGCTACTAAATTTTCTGCTTCTTTTAGAGCGGTGTTTAGGTCGTAATTTTTAATGATTTTGTCAAATTGAGGTGCTGTAGCTAGTTCTACAGATGCTTTAGCAATACGCATGTTTATTTTGTCTTCGGTTTCTGTAGAACGTTTTTTTAGTCGAATTTTCAACTCGTCTACACTTGGCGGTTTTACAAAAACAGCTAGCGTTTTATCAGGAAATTTATTTTTTATTCGAAGTCCGCCAACCACATCAATATCAAAAATAACATGTTTTTTTTGAGCCCAAATGCGTTCAACTTCGGTTTTTAAGGTTCCATAAAAATTATCGCGATATACTTCTTCCCATTCTAAAAATTCATCGTTTTTAATTTTTTGTTTAAATTCTTTAGCAGAAATAAAGTAATAATCCGTTCCATTTTTTTCGTAATCTCTTGGTGCTCTAGAAGTGGCTGAAATAGAAAAGGCTAAATTAAACTCTTTTTGTTTTAATAAATGGCGTACAATGGTAGTTTTACCACTGCCAGAAGGTGCTGAAAACACAAATAATTTTCCGTTAAATTCTTTTTCCATTTTATAAAATATTTAAAATTTGCTCTTTAATTTTTTCTAGTTCATCTTTCATTTGAATTACTAGCTTTTGTATAGGAGCATAGTTTGCTTTTGAACCAGTTGTGTTAACTTCTCTTCCTATTTCTTGTACAATGAACCCTAATTTTTTACCGTTCGAATTTTCGCTGCTTAATGTTTGCAAAAAGTAATCTAAATGATTAGCCAGTCGAACTTGTTCTTCATTAATGTCTAGTTTTTCTAAATAGTATATTAATTCTTGTTCAAAACGATTTTGGTCAATTTCTACTTTTAAATCGGTTAATGCCTTTTGTAAACGTGCTTTTACATGAAGTATTCGATCATTATCTAAAGCTTTAATTTCTTCTAAAGCGTTTTTAATATTGGCAATTCGCGTTTTAAAATCGTTTTCTAGGGCAAGGGCTTCATCGGTTCGGTATTGTATGGTTTGGTTAATTGCCAAGCCAATAGTATTCTCAATTTCTATCCATTCTTTCTCGTCTAATTCATCAAGCTCTTGTTTTAAACTTTCAGGCATACGAATCGCCATTTTTAGTAACTCAACATGTTGTTTAGGTGGGGTGACTACAATTGTTTTTAATTGCGCTATATACTCTTTTACGACGGCTTTATTTATTGTAGTAGAGGTTTCATCAGATGTTGTTTCTACATAGATTGAAAAGTCTATCTTTCCTCTAATTAAGCGGTTCGCTATGTTTTTACGAACAGTTAATTCTTTTTCTTTATAATATTGAGGTATACGAACGTTTAAATCTAAATTTTTGCTGTTTAGCGTTTTAATTTCTACGGTTACTTTTTTCGAGGGTAATTGTAATACGGATTTTCCGTAACCCGTCATTGATTGTATCATTTTTTAAAAATTGTTCAAGTTACAAAGATAATAGTTATTTAGCCTAATTTGGTGCTTGTTTAGAAACTAGATATACTCCTGAAAAAATCAGTAAGGTAGCTAATATTTTTATAAGGTTTAAACTATCGCTACCAACCCATAAAGCGTACAATGATGCAATAACGGGTTGCATGTACATAAATACGCTTACAGTTGTAGGTTTTAGTTTAGAAAGTGCAAAAAGATTAAAAAGATATGTTAAGCAAGAACTAAATAAAATTACAAAACCTATTTTTAAATATATAGAAAAAGGAATTGTTTGCCATTGTATATCTAAATATTCGCTATATCCAAAAGGAATTACAAAGCATAAACCAAATAAATAAAGCCATTTTACAAACACAATAGGGTGATATTTTACAATAAGTTTTTTTACTAACACTAGATAAATGGCATATGATGAGGCATTAACAAAAATTAAAAAATTACCAAGCATTATATTATTAGCATTTTTTTGCGCTGTATTACTGTATACAATTAAAACTATAGCCCCAATTAATCCAATAATTACCCCCATAATTTTTCGAAAGTAAAGTTTTTCTTTTAGTAAAATACTCGCAAAAATTAATACTAGAATTGGAGAAGTAACCATCATTACCGATGCATTGATAGGGGTGGTATAACTTAACCCCTTAAAAAAAGAAAGCATGTTTAATCCTACGCCAAAAAAAGAGGCAACAAATATTTTTTTATAATCTGATTTGTCAATAGGTTTTTCGTTAATAAAAAGACCTAAAAGCCAAAAAAGAATAGTTGCTCCTATTACGCGAATTACAATAAACCCGAAAGGTTTTATATACGTAGGCATTACGTCTTTAGCAACGGTATAGGTAACTCCGTATATAAGGGTAGCACAAAAGGCGGCAATTAGGGCAAGTGTTCTTTGGTTCATAAAAAGAATAAATTGCTCCAAATGTCAGTATAAAAAAATAAAATACCTTGATTTTTTGTTTAAAATAGTACTTTTACAACAAATTAATTTTGGTGTTAAAGAATCAACATATTATTGTTTTTAGGCTATCTGCAATGGGTGATGTAGCCATGACTGTGCCTGTACTTAGGGCTTTTACATTGCAATACCCTGAGGTAAAAATTACGGTTGTTTCTAAAGGCTTTTTACGGCCTATTTTTGAAGGAATTAAAAATGTAACTTTTTACGAAGCAGCAGTTAAAGAAAAACATAAAGGACTTTTAGGGTTGCGAAAACTATATAAAGAGTTAAAAGCTTTACAGCCGACCCATATTGCTGATTTACACAATGTAACACGTTCAATAATTGTTCGTAATTTTTTTAAAATCGACGGATTTCCTGTTGCTTATATTGATAAAGGACGTGCTGAGAAAAAAGCATTAACACGTATAAATAATAAAGTTTTTAAACAACTAAAAACCACTCATCAGCGATATGTTGAGGTATTTGAAAAATTAGGTTTTCTTGTAGATATAACAAATGCAGAACCCATACAAGTGCCAAAATTAACACCTGAAGTTATACAAGTAACAGGTAACAAAACACAACCTTGGATTGGTATTGCGCCTTTTGCCGCTTTTGCTTCTAAAGAATACCCGATAGATTTGTTAGAAAAGGTAATTTTACAATTAGTTGAAAAAAAATATCTCATTTTTTTGTTTGGAGGTAAAAGCGATGCTAATACATTAGAATCAATAGAAAAAAAATACAATCAGGTTATTTCTACAGCAAATAAATTAGGCGGTTTAACAAACGAACTAAATTTGATAGGTAATTTGAGCCTAATGCTTTCTATGGATAGTGGCAATGCACATTTAGCGGCTATGCAAGGAATAAAAACTGTAACGCTTTGGGGTAGCACCCATCCGTTTGCAGGGTTTGCGCCTTATAATCAACCTATTGATTATTGTTTATTACCCGATTTAAAACAATATCCGAATTTGCCCTGTTCTATATATGGAAACAAAACTTGCCAAGGCTATGAAGATGTAATGCGAACGATTAATCCAAATACGGTAGTCGATAAAATTAACGAGATACTTAAACAATAATACTTTTAAGGCAATATTTATTAAGACTTAAAAAGTGTGTTTGTTAAACAGAAGATACTTCGATAAGTTTATTACGATAAGCCGATAGTAAATTTGATTTTGATATAAATCCAACATATTTATTGTCTTCTATATAAGGTAAGTTCCAAGCATTACTTTCTTTAAACTTTTCCATTATTTTTTCAGTAGAATCGGTATGAAAAATAACCTCTGGAGCTGTTTTCATAAGGTTTTCAACTAAAATGGTATTGTACATTTCTTGATTGAACATTATTGAACGAATATCGTCGAGCAAAACAATTCCTAAAAAGTTGTTTTCATCATCAATTACAGGATAAATATTTCTGCTTGATTTTGCTACATTTTCTTTTAATAATTCTCCTAAGGTTTTCTTAGGGTTTGTACTAATAAAATCTTTTTCAATAATTTTATCAATGTCTAAATATATCAGCACATTTTTATCTTTATCGTGAGTAATTAATTCGCCTCTTTTTGCTAATTGTGCTGCATATATATTATGAGGTATATATTTTTTGGTAATGATAAATGAAATGGCCGCAACAATCATTAAAGGAACAAATAATTCGTAACCGCCAGTAATTTCTGCAATTAAAAAGATAGCCGTTAGAGGGGCTAATAAAACTCCCGCCATTAAACCAGCCATACCTACCATTGCGTAGTTAATTAATGATAATTTATGATCAAATAAATTGGTGTAATTTATAAACATTGCAAAAACATAACCTGTTATGCTTCCTGTAAAAAGTGTAGGGGCAAAAACACCTCCAATACCTCCTGCACCAAAGGTTAATGAAGTGGCTACAATTTTAAATAAAATTAATCCGACTAGAAATAAAATAATCATTACAATATTGTCAGATATAGCATTAAAAATATTGTTATTTACTACCTCTGCAACATTCCCTTTTAAAACATTATTAATGGTTTCATACCCTTCACCAAAAAGAGGTGGAATAATATAAACGATTATCCCTAATAAAACCCCTCCAATAAGTAATCGCTTATATACAGATTTTGTTTTTCGAAAGGCATCTCCAATAAAAAAGTAAACTTTGCTAAAATACACCGAAATAAGTGCAGAGAAAATACCTAATAAAATGTAAAAAGGAACGTCTTTTAATACAAATTTGTCTTGTAAATTAAAGTGTAATAATACATCGTCTCCTAAAAAGAAATAGGATGTTAAAATTGCAGTGATTGATGCCAATAATAGCGGAATCATAGATGCTAAGGTTAGCTCTAAGCTAAAAATTTCAACTGCAAAAACAATAGCGGCAATAGGCGCTTTAAAAATAGAAGACATGGCTCCAGCAGCAGCAGCACCAATTAATAACGTTTTAGTTGTTTGGTTTAACCGAAATAATTGTGCAAGGTTCGAGCCTAAAGCCGACCCAGTAGCTACGGTTGGACCCTCTAGCCCTACTGACCCCCCAAAACCTACGGTTAATGGAGCGGTTAATATTGATGCCCACATTTGGTGTTGGGGCATTATTCCTTTTTGTTTAGAAATAGCGTATAAAGTAGAAGGTATTCCGTGCCCAACTTTATTTTTAACAATGTATTTAATAATTAATAACACAAAGAATAATCCTATAATAGGAAAAATAAAGTAGAAAGCTTTATGAATATCTTTTATAATTTCACTTTCTAATAAGTGTTGAATATAGTGTGTTAGGTTTTTTAAAGTTACGGCTCCTAACCCTGCTAGTAATCCGATTATAACACTTAAAATAGTTATAAACTGTTTTTCGGAAATGTTTTTGTATCTCCAAATCAGTATTTTTTTTAATGCTTTTTTTAACGTAGACATTTTTATTTTTGAATAGTTAATTCGATATTTAACTCTTGTAGTTGTTCGTTATCAATAGTAGCTGGTGCATCAATCATTACATCGCGTCCAGAATTATTTTTTGGAAAAGCAATAAAATCACGAATAGTTTCTTGACCGCCTAAAATAGCTACCAAGCGGTCTAGACCAAAGGCTAACCCACCATGTGGAGGCGCACCATACTCAAAAGCATCCATTAAGAAACCAAATTGAGCTTTAGCTTCTTCTTTGGTAAAACCTAAATGCTTAAACATAATAGCTTGAGTTTCTTTGTCGTGAATTCTAATAGACCCTCCTCCAATTTCGTTTCCGTTTAATACTAAATCGTAGGCATTGGCTTTTACAGCTCCTGGATTGGTGTCTAAAAGTTCTAATTGTCCAGGTTTTGGTGAGGTAAACGGATGGTGCATTGCATGATAGTGCCCTGTTTCTTCGTCTAGCTCTAATAAAGGGAAATCAATTACCCATAATGGGGCAAATTCGTCAGGTTTTCGTAAGCCTAAACGTGTTGCCATTTCCATGCGTAACGCACTTAATTGCGCACGTACTTTATTTGTGTTTCCAGAAAGTACACAAATTAAATCTCCCGCTTTTGCTTTAGTAGCTTCTGCCCATTTTGTTAAATCATTTTGATCGTAAAATTTATCTACAGACGATTTGTAGCTGCCGTCTTCATTGCATTTTACATATACCATACCCAAAGCGCCTACTTGTGGGCGTTTTACCCAATCAATTAATTTGTCAATTTCTTTACGGGTATAAGTAGCGCCTCCTGGAACAGCAATTCCAACAACCAATTCGGCATCGTTAAAGACTTTAAAGTCTTTATGTTGTGCTACTTGGTTTAATTCGCCAAATTCCATTCCAAAACGAATATCTGGTTTATCATTTCCATATTTTTGCATAGCTTCATCATATGTAAGCCTTGGAAATTTTTCTACACTAACTCCGTTAATTTCTTTTAATAAGTGGCGTGTCATTCCTTCAAAAACAGCCAAAATATCTTCTTGCTCAACAAATGCCATTTCACAATCTATTTGTGTAAATTCAGGTTGGCGGTCAGCACGTAAGTCTTCGTCTCTAAAACATTTTACAATTTGAAAATATTTATCCATTCCGCCTACCATTAAAAGTTGTTTAAAGGTTTGAGGCGATTGTGGTAAGGCATAAAATTGACCCGCATTCATGCGCGAAGGCACTAAGAAATCACGGGCTCCTTCAGGGGTAGATTTAATTAAATATGGAGTTTCTACATCAATAAATCCTTTATCAGAAAGATATTTCCGAACCTCCATAGATACCTTATGACGAAAAATTAAACTGTTTTTTACAGGGTTACGACGAATATCTAAATAACGATATTTCATACGAATATCTTCACCACCATCCGTTTGATCTTCAATAGTAAATGGGGGTAATTTAGCTTCGTTTAATATGGTTAGCTCGGTTACTAAAACTTCAATGTCACCCGTTGAAATATTTGGGTTTTTAGATTGACGCTCAATTACTTTACCCACAATTTGTATAACAAATTCTCTTCCTAAGGTTTTTGCTTTTTCTATTAAATCTTTAGAAGTACGCTCTTCATCAAAAATTAGTTGAGTAACACCATAACGATCACGTAAATCTATCCAAATCATAAACCCCTTATCGCGCGATTTTTGCACCCACCCTACAAGAGTTACTTCAGTGTTAATGTGCGATGCCCTTAGTTCACCACAAGTATGCGTTCTATACATTTATCGAAAAAAATTTAGCTGCGCAAAATTAAGCAATAAAAGTTGAAATACTACTTTTAAAGGGAAGTAAAATTCCGTTAAAATCTTTGTAAGTTTGTAAAGGTAAATATCATAATGTATAATGAGCAAACTCTATTTAGTTCCTACCCCTATTGGTAATTTAGAAGATATTACTTTTAGAGCGATTAAAGTTTTAAAAGAAGTTAATTTTATTTTAGCCGAAGACACACGTACAAGCGGAAAATTGACAAAGCATTTTGATATTATTACGCCGATGTATAGCCATCATATGCATAACGAACATAAATCGGTTAATCAAATTATAAAACGGTTGCAAGCTGGTGAAACGGCAGCGTTAATTTCGGATGCGGGTACACCTGCTATTTCTGATCCTGGGTTTTTATTAACCCGAGCTTGTATACAAAATAATATTGCCGTTGAGTGCTTGCCAGGTGCGACAGCTTTTGTTCCAGCTTTGGTAAACTCTGGCTTGCCTAATGATAAATTTGTTTTTGAAGGATTTTTACCTGTAAAAAAAGGAAGACAAACTCGTTTAAAATTACTAGCCGAAGAATCTCGAACTATAATTTTTTATGAATCGCCGCATAAATTGATAAAAACATTAACCCACTTTGGTGAGTATTTTGGGGTTGATAGAAACATTTCTGTGTCAAGAGAGTTAACCAAATTATTTGAGGAAACTATCAGAGGGACGGTAGAAAAAGTTTTAGCTCACTATACCGAAAAACCTCCAAAAGGAGAAATTGTAATTGTTGTTGAGGGTAAAAAAAGCAAGTAATTTATTTTAATTTTTAACGTATTAAAAATGAGGTATTTTTTGCAAAATATAAAGCAATGCACGGTTTGTGAGCCTCATTTAGCCTTAGGGGCTAACCCTATAGTTTCGGCAAGTAAAAACGCTAAAATTGTAATTATTGGACAAGCTCCAGGTATTAAAGTGCATACTTCTGGAATTGCTTGGAATGATGCTAGTGGCAATCAATTGCGTAAATGGCTTAATGTTTCTGATGACGATTTTTATAATACGGATAATTTTGCGATTATTCCGATGGGGTTTTGTTATCCTGGGAAATCAAAAAATGGTGATTTACCTCCGCGTAAAGAATGTGCCCCTTTGTGGCATCAACAATTATTTAATAAAATGTCGAATGTGCAATTGGTGATTTTAATTGGCGGGTATGCACAGCGGTATTATTTAAAAGAAAAAGCAAAAAAAACACTAACCGAAACCGTACATAATTACTCAGTGTATTTGCCTAGTTATTTTGTATTACCACATCCATCACCTAGAAATAGGTTTTGGCTGACCAAAAATAGTTGGTTTGAACAAGATATAATTCCTGATTTGCAAAAAAGGGTTTTAAAAATATTAATCCAGAATGGGGAGGTTTAATAACGGAAAAAGTTTGCTAATAAGATTCTCTAGCATATTAAAGTGCTAACCAATATATTGCTCTAAATTTCCAGGGCCTTCTAAAACGGTTCGAATAATTTGTAAGGTACCGTTGTGATTAGAAATCATATGCCATTTAATTAACGAAATTTGATTGTTTTCTATTTCTAACCCAGTAATTGCCCTAGGATGAACACAACTGCCATCGTTGAAAAAAGGAATTTCATTAGGCTCTGGAAATCGTGGGCGGTGTGTATGCCCAATAACAACCATTTGATTATGGTTTTCTTTTATCCATTGTTCCATTCGCTTTTCAACCTTTATTAATTCTTTAAAATTTTGAGCAGGGCTTGTGGGATCTGAAATACCTAGTACCTGCAGAGGTTTCCATAAATAATGAACTAAAAAACGGCTTAATTGCCAAAAAACATAATTAAACCAATCGGCTTGATGACCGTGTAATAAAAAAATAGATTTTTCGGTTTGATCGTCTACTAATAAAATAGCTTCTGAAAAAGATATGTTGGTAAACAACTCTTTATCAGTGCCAGTTACGGTATCGTGGTAATAGAATAAGTTTTTTTGAACTTTTTTTGGGTTTTTATATACCATGTCATGATTGCCCCAAATAAAATGTAATCGCTTGGTATCGTGAAACTCTTTTAATAATAAATAGATGTGTTTGTTTGCTTTAAAAATAGAATTGAAATATCTATTTTCCCATAATTCATCACCATCACCCAATTCTATATAAGTGAACCCCTCATTAAAATAATGGGTTAGTGCATGTAGGTAAATATTTCTGTTATGCGCAAAATCGTCTGCAAAGCTATTATTGCCTCTATGGCAATCGCTAAACAGTATGTATTTGCTTTTATTGTTTAGCGGTAGCTTTTTTGCGTTTTTATAGGCGTTTGTAATTCTACTATTAGCAGACATCTCTTTTTTTTATTTGTGATAAAGATGCACAAAAAAAATGAGTTTTAAAATTTGTTTTTTACTTTAATAAATACCTTAATTACTTTAAAACTTAATACAGTAAATGGTTTAAGTTTTAATTTTTTATATCATTTGTAGGGTGTTTATTTCTTGTTGTGTTAGTTCTCGCCATCTTCCACGAGGTAAATTCTTTTTTGTTAATCCTGCAAAAATTACACGATCTAGTTTTACAACATGATATCCTATAGAGTCAAAAATTTTACGAACAATACGGTTTCTACCTGAATGAATTTCGATACCTACCTCTGTTTTTTTCTCGCCTTCTACATACGAAACAGCATCGATAAAAACTTTTTTACCTTCAATAATAACTTCGCCCCGTAATTTGTTTAAATCGGCTAAGGTTAGTTTTTTGTCTAAAGAAGCATGGTATAATTTTCGCACATTATGTTTTGGGTGAGTAAGCTTTTTAGCCATTTCGCCATCGTTAGTAAAAAGCAGTAGCCCCGTTGTATTTCGGTCTAAACGCCCGACAGGGTATATTCGTTCTTTTGTAGCATTACCAACCAATTCCATTACGGTTTTTCGTCCTCTATCATCTTCCATGGTGGTAATGTAATTTTTGGGCTTATTTAATAATATATATTTTTTTTGCTCCATAGAAATTAGCGTGCCATCAAAATGAACTTCATCTCCTGGTTGTACTCTGTAGCCCATTTCGGTAACTAATTTTTTGTTCACCGTTACGCTTCCGTGTTCTATATAAGTGTCTGCTTCACGACGCGAACAAATACCCGAATTAGAAATAAATTTATTTAATCGAATACCGTCGTTTTCATTCGATTTTTTGGGTGTTGCTTTTGGTTTTCTAAAATTTTTTTGAGATTGGCTTTTACCTTGAGGATTGTTGTCACGCTTAGTTTGTCGTCCTCTCGACGAGTTTTTTTTATTCATGGGTATATTTAAAATAGCCCGCAAAATTACAGTATTTATTTAATTTATCGCTATTATTTTTTAAATAGTTGTTTTTAAGTTCATTAAAAGGTAACTACCCTGTCTAAAATTAGTGATTTATCTATAAATAATAAACTAAAAACCCCTATTAACAACAAAATTTTTAAGACATTGTGTAAAAGCCTATATTGATTTTTTGTATGGGCTTTTTTTAAATATACGCCAATAAAAATAAATATAACCACAGCAAAATAGAAATAGTATTTCATATACTGTATTGCAGGATAGTTGTACAAAGTAGCTATTGGTATAAGTGTTAAAAAGAGTAAGACTAAAATAAGTTGTTTTGTTTTTTTTTCGCCGTAAACTATCGGAATTGTTTTGTAGTTATTAACCATTGCACCTTTTATGTTTTCTAAATCTTTAAGAAGCTCTCGAACCATGATTACTAAAAATAAAAAAAGAGCATGTACAAAAATTACTTTTGAAAAATTTTTATAGTGTACAAAAATCACAAAAAAAGGCAGTAAGGTTAATATTGTTGCTGTAATTAACGATATAAACGGATATTTTCTGAGCTTATGCGAGTAAAACCAGATGCTAAAAATATAAAATGAAAAAAATAAGGCAGCTCGCCAAGAAACTAATAATCCAAAAGCAACACCAGTAAAGTTTAAAAAAAAATATAGCGATAGTTTTGTTTCTTCTTTTATGTAATTATCAATACCTGATTTTAGTGGTCGATTAATATAATCGGCTTTTCTGTCGTAAAAATTATTGATAATGTAACCTGCAGATACTACACAGATAGTTGCTATAACTAAAAAAAACAGGTGCCAATCAAATAGTACAAGGTTTACCGATTTTTTATCTGAAAATATAAAAACAGCAGCTAAATATTGTGCGGCTATTAATACCAGAATATTGTGTCCGCGAATGACAGATAATAAACTAAAGATTTTTTTTGAGAATACGCTAAGTTTACTCATAATAAAATCTTAAGAATTAAAATCGATACACTAACTCTAATTTATAGTCTTTTAAGCTTTTTTGTGCTTTTTTAAAATCTTCAGTAAATCCTAATATGTAGCCACCACCACCAGAACCACATAATTTTAAGTAGTATTCGTTGGTTTGAATTCCTTTTTCCCAAACGTTGTGAAACGCTGAAGGAATCATAGGTTTAAAGTTGGCTAAAACCGTTTTAGAAAGCTTTTTTACATTGCCAAATAGCGATTTTATATTTCCTTTTAAAAAGTCGTCGATACAGGCATCGGTATAAGACGAAAATTCTTCGCTCAACATTTTTCTAAACCCTTCATTTTTCATTTTATTCATAAAAATCTTTATCATCGGTTCAGTTTCTCCTATTTGTTGAGAGTCTAGTAAAAAAACGGCTCCTTTACCTTCTTTTTGCGAAGGTATTCCTGCAGGTTCTATATGTTCTTTAGAGTTTATTAATATAGGCAAGCTTAAATATGAATTTAAAGGGTCTAAACCAGAGCTTTTTCCATGAAAAAAAGACTCCATTAAAGAAAATATAGCTTTTAATTTTAGTAGTTTATCTCGTGTTAAATTTTCTAATACCGTAATTTTATCGGCGGCGTATTTATCGTAAATAGAAGCTACTAAAGCACCTGAACTACCTACTCCATAACCTTGTGGAATAGAAGAGTCGAAATACATACCGTTATCGATATCTAACTTTAATTCTTCTAAATTAAAACTAACAATATCGGTAGATAATGTGGTTAAATATTGGTAAAAAGCAAGTAAACTTTCGTTAGATTTTTTTGCTTCACCAGTCAATTCTTTTGTTGATTTTAAAGCTCCTTTATATGCGTTAAAGGGAATGGCTAAACCTTTAGAGTCTTTAATAATGCCATACTCACCAAATAACAAAATTTTAGCGTAAAATAAGGGTCCTCTCATCTATTTTTATGATATATAACTAGGGTGCAAAAGTACAAATTTATTATTTATGCTTATTCGTTTTTATAATAGCTTTTCCAAATACCTACTTTTTCACCTTGTTCATACTTTCCTTTTACTTGTATTTTTCCATTTTTATAGTAAGTTTTCCATATTCCGCTGCGTTTGCCATTTTCGTAGTTACCTACTTCTTTTAATTCGCCGCTTTCGTAGTATTCTTCACGTTTGCCATCGGCAGCTCCGTCTTTATAGTAAATTTTATGTGAAATTTTTCCGCTAGGATAATAGTATAAAACTAAGCCTTCAAGATGATCTTCTTCTGGAGAATTTGCTGAGCTATATCCTTCCATTTGCTTTGTGCCATCTAAATAATAATCTACAACCCAGTATTTATTATCTTTTTTCTCGGGAACTGGGCGATAATAGTGGGCTTTTTCTTTGGTGGTTGTTTCCCAATTTGCATCGAACCAAATGGTTTTTTGAGCTGTTAACGAAGAGCTTAAAAACCCAACAAGTAAAACTAAAAGTAGTGTTGAGGTTTTCATAATAGATTATGTTTTAAGTTTGTACTCGGTTTTACAGTTGTTTTGCTCCAAAACCCACATTATCACAAATATAATGATTTTTTTCGCAGTATTTTGATAATTTATCTGTTATGAGTTTTTCTACTTCTTCCTTTTCATTTTTTGGATATAGCACATGTACGTTTGCTCCAGCATCTAAGGTAAAACAAATATTGCTGTTTTTTTCTTGACGATAAGCCCAAATAGTATTTATAATTTTTAACGTATTGGGCTTTATTAAAATGAAATACGGATTACTTGTTAACATCATAGCGTGTAATGTTAAGGCTTCACTTTCAACTAAATTAATAAAGGCTTTTATATCTCCTTTTTCGAGTATGGTGATTATGTTTTCTATATTTTGGTTGGCTTGAATAAACCTGTTTTCTGCATACGGATGTTCATGCATTAAATTGTGTCCTACAGTTGAACTTACTTGCTTTTCTCCTTTGTCAACGAGTAAAATAGTATCTTGATATTCTTCGAAGATGGGGTGTATTTTATAAGGAAATTTAACTCCGTATAAATCAGAACTTTCTTTAATTTTAGGGTGTTTGCCCCAAATTACGATTGGGCCTTCTATGCTTCTGCAAGCACTTCCTGAGCCTAAGCGTGCTAAAAAGGATGCCTTTTTGTTAAAAAAATCTGTTGATAAATTAGGGTTTATTTCTTTTTCTAAACTCATTAAACACACTGCAATGGCACTCATGCCACTAGCCGATGAAGCAATGCCACTACTATGAGGAAAAGAGTTTTTAGACCGAATAGTCATATTATACTCTAAAATATAAGGGCAATAGGTTAAAATTCGTTTAAAAAATTCCGTGATTTTAGGTTTAAACTCATCTTTCTTTTTTCCTTCAAAATATAATTCAAAATCAATGTTTTGGTCTTTTATTTCTTCAGGTGCTTTTTTGATGAACTCAATGGTAGTTATTGTGTGGCAATTATTTAGGGTAAAGCTAATCGATGTGTTTTTTGGAATTTGTGGATTGCTTTTTCCCCAGTATTTTACCAAAGCAATATTACTCGGTGTTTGCCATGTATAAGTTGCTTTTTGAGGTAGTGTGTGTGTAATGGTGTTAATAAATGCCGAAGTGTTCAAAGTATAAATATTTGGCAGTAAAGATAAAATATAGCCTACACTTGTGCTAATTTTTATAAATGGATTACAAAAATAGAATTCATTATTAAAGTGATATTTTTAAAACTGTTTCTTGTTAATTGATTTTGTATTTAAAAATTAATTTCCAGTTACTTTTATAGAATCTATTTGAAAGGTAGTGGTAATACTGCTATCACCTCCTAAATATTTAAATGCAACATATACATCACCTGATAAGCAAGAAAGGTTTATTAATCCAGAATTTGTATAGTTAGATTGGTATCCTGATAAAGGCCCGTCGGCAATAGTACCATCTACTCTTAGCCAAGTAGCATTGGTTACGCCTCCTGTAAAATCGGTAGAAATCCATACCGATAACGCAGCTCCATTATTGTATCCCGTTTTAGTGTCGAAAGATAAATTTTCATCGGTAGATGAATCTAAATTAATAGCAGGGCTAACTAACCAAACCTCTAAAGGATTTTCACCTGATTTATACGCTGATATTTCCATGTATTTGTTACCACTATAACTTTTTAATGCATATAATTTACTGCCATTATTTACGTTTACATTAGTCCAACCTGCATTAATTAATGCTGTGTTAGAGGATACGTTATCAAAATTTTCTTCAAAAATTGTTTTACTACCTGTTTCACTACTTTCGCCACAATCTAATATTGGGGGGTCGCAACGCTCTGTATCGGAAAAATTTATATCAGATGGGGTTGAGGCAATTAAAACAAAATTTTCGGCATAATAATCTTTTGATAAAACAACCTCAGCAGTTCCTTTTCCTGTGGGAATTTTGTTTGAACTAAAGCTTGCAAAGGTGCTCGTTTGTAGAAAGGCAGTTGCTTCGGTTTCGCATTCAAAAATAGTTCTAAACCCATCAAAAGCATCATTTTTTTCATCAGAAAAAGTTTTACCTAATTCACTTTTTTTAAATTGGGCATTGTTTAATTGTACTAAAGTATTTATGTTTTTTTCTTCAATATTGTCAATTTTAATAGGTGTTGGTACAATTTCTGCTACTTTTGAAGATCGTACAATATAGTCTCTATATGTAGTTGAAGGAATGCTTTCTACTTGTCCGTTATAATCTAATAATCCTAATTTGTATACTCCAGAAACGTTATCTGTGGGGTTAATTTTAGAAGCACTTTGTCCGTCATCATAAGTAACCGTTAATCCATCTAATTTAATATATACTTTTCTTCCTACTTCATAGGTTTGGCTTAAAGTACTGCTATTAATCATAATTTGAATACCTGCAGTGGGGTTTTCTATGGCGTCTTGAACAATTAAGGTTTTATAAAAATTTCCTGCCGCATCACTAGAAACCACATAGCCTTCGACGTAGGTAGGGGTGTCATTTTCACGATAGGTATAGGTTAAATTACCATTTAAATTGTACTCTTGAATTAAATCGGTTTGAATTTTAGAAATAGAAACATCGGTACTAATATTTGGTTCTGTTATCGTTATATCAGGAACTGTAAAATCATTGTCTTTTACACAAGCAGTAAAAACGAGAGTAAGGATTAAAAATAATATGGTTTTATAGAATTTATTTGGTTTCATTTTTTTTGATTTAAAGCTATTGGTTAAAATCTATAATTTATATTTAAGAAATAAGTGGTGCCTCTACCATACCAATATTTGTTGCCAAACAGAGGTTTTTCGAGCGCTTTATCGTCTCTTAATTGTCTATAATTAGCGTTTCTTGCTTGTTCAAAACCACCAGTTTTATATTTTGTATTGAATATGTTACCAATGCTTGCAAAAAAACCGATGTATTTATTATCTGCTATTTTCCAAGACTTTCCGCCGATGGCATTTACTACAGTGTATGGGTCAAATTTTTCTTGTTGTAATAGTTGTTTAGCTATTTCTGGATTGTAATCGTTAAAAGGAGTTCCGCCATCATTGGCAAAGTTGCTAGTTCTTGTTAATGGGGCAACGTCTACATAGGTGTTGCTTAGGTAGTTAACGGTTGTTCCAAAATACCAGTAATCGGGGTCTTTATAGTCAAAACCAATAGAAAAGGCATGTTGTGGTCCACCTGCTATTTTGTAGTTTTTTAAATTTGATTTTCCTAAAATTTTTAATCCTTGTACAAAACCTGCTGACTCGGATGCCTTATTATTTTCAGTAGTTAAATAAATAGTAGGATTGTTGTTGTAGGTGTATTGACCAACATTGGCAGCCCCTTTTAGTGTAATTGTTGGAGTAACTTTAGCCTCGATTCCTAACTCTACACCGAAATGTTTTTTATCAATATTTGATAATATTTCTTGTACAAATGCCGTATTATCACCGCCTACACCGTCAGCAAAATAAAAAGATATTTCTGTAGCGTCTTGTATTTTAGTGAAATACCCAGTAAGTTTAGCTTGTAGTATAGGCGAACGTAAAATATAACTACCATCAAAGGTCATTAATTTTTCGTTAGATAAATTAGTTACAACATCATTATTTTCTCTCGAATTAGAAAAAGTATTTTGTAAAGAGGGGGCTTTTGTTAGGTAGGCTATATTAAAGTCCAATAAATGACGACCTGTAATTTTATAAGTTGTTCCTGCTTTTGCACCAAAATTGGTAAAAGTTTGTTTGGGTGATTTTCCTAATGAGTTGCTTTCAAAACCTCCGTTTTTATATAACCCTTCTCTTTCATATGAAGTATTTGACAACGTTGCAGCTCCATAGAAATCTATTTTTTTATAGGTAAACTGTGCTTGTATAAAACCATCAATTATGGTAGAAAACAAGTTGAAGTTATATTTAAACTTATCGCCTACCTTTGCTTTGTGTAAAGGGTTTAATAAGTTGTTTTGTTTTTGGTTGAAGCTATCGGCAAAAGTGTCTACATCTAAATACTGATTGCCACCTAATAAATCAAGAATACTTGCAAAATTTTCCGATTTTAAGTTCTGGTATTTTAATGCTGCGTTAAAGGTGATGTTATCATTTATGTAACTATTTAAAATGGTGTTCGCTGTAAATTGCTGATCATCGTTTCGGTCTTCATACAATACATACGAAGCATAACCCGTTGCATTTGTATTTGCTCGGTATAATTGCGCCCAATTTATTTGTCCGTTTTTAATAAACTCTTGTTCTATTTCGTATACGTTTGGTAGTTTTTCACGTAGCCCATAACTTGGTAGTTTTTGATAATAGGTTGGGTCTGGGTTAGCTCCGCCCAAATCTATAATGTATGGATTGCCATCACCATCTACAGAATTAGCATTAAAATAGCTTCCGTTATAATCTAAACGACTATTTCCAATTTGACCAAACTGATATGCTACATTGGTGTTTAATGTGGTTTTTTGAGAAATATTCCAATAATAATTTAACATTAGTATAGGCTCTTCGATACGCTTAATACGAGAATTTCGTACTTCTCCGTTTTGGTAGCC
Organism: Tenacibaculum sp. UWU-22; assembly: GCF_041021355.1. Classification (NCBI taxonomy): domain Bacteria; kingdom Pseudomonadati; phylum Bacteroidota; class Flavobacteriia; order Flavobacteriales; family Flavobacteriaceae; genus Tenacibaculum; species Tenacibaculum sp. UWU-22. The sequence continues at coordinate 1,142,945 of NZ_JBFNGP010000001.1, forward strand.
CCAATAAGCATTGTATTTGATTCCTTTTAAATCATATACTTCTTGTGTGTGTGGGGCAGATTTTCCTCTTTTATTTTGTGCATAGATAGATGTAAAGTTAATGCTGTGTTTATTGTTTATCTTTTTTTCTACTGAAGCAAAAACTGAATTGGCATTATATGAAGTGCCTTCAAAAAAGCCTTTATTACCAGCTCTTCTACCAATAGCAAAGGTATATGCCCATCCGTTTTTTGTTAGTCCAGAGGCGTAAGAAGCCATTATTCGGTGTTGATAATTTCGGTTTGATGCTGAGTAGGTTATTTTGCCGCCTGTACGAGCTTCAGATGCTCTTGCATTAATATTAGTAGTGCCTAAAACACCGCCAAAAGTGTATGCAGAAGGAGCTAATCCTGTGCTAAATTCTTGATTGCGTAGCACATCGTTTAACCCGCCCCAGTTACTCCATTGTGGTTTTCCATTATAAATTTTATTCATTTCTACCCCATTAATAAGTAGTTTTCCGTTTTCAGAGCCTAATCCGCGTATTCGGTAAAATGAAGCGTTCCATTCAAAAGCGGCTGTGCGTAAATACACATCTTTAGAAGCCTGTAACAGACCAGAGATATTGTCTGCTTCGTTTGTGTTATCATTTAACTCGTCATCAGTAATTGTAATACTACTTAACTCTTGCTCTTCGGTAAAATGATTACTAAACAGTGGTATAGTGCCTAAATCTATAGGCTTTTCATTTGTAGTTATAGGAAACACTTGACTTTCATAACCTATTAAATCTATTTTAACTAAATGGTTTCCTTTGGGGATGTTTTGTAATAAAAATGAACCGTTTTTTGTTGTTTTTTGATTGGTAATGCTCTCTATACTAATCTGAACGCCTTGTAAAGGAGTATTAGAATTGTTGTCAACAACAAACCCTTTAACAATACTTTGTGCGTTTAGGTTTAGAGTTATCCCTAAAAATAGTATGGTTAAAAAAATTTTCATAGAATTTAATTAGGCTACATATTCTGTATAAATATGAAGCTCTCTCAAATATATTAAATTTTAAGACATAAATATGTTAAGGTTACATAATGTTTTGGTTATAGATTTTGAGAATTGAAAAAAAAATGGTCTAAAATTTGTTTTATTTTTGTAATAGAATTGCTTAAAAAATGAAACGTTTATTCTTTGTATTACTTGTTGTTTTTGTTTTTTTTACAAATTATGCTCAAAATAGTTCAGGTAAAAAGTATAATATAAGAACGGTTGCTTTTTATAATTTAGAAAACCTTTTTGATACGATAAATGATTTGAATAAGAATGATGAAGCGAGTCCAATTATGGAGCTCAAGATGGATCGGTCAAAAGTTTATTGGGATCGAATATCTAAACTATCGAATGTTATTTCTCAATTAGGCGAAGAAAAAGCTAAAACAAGTCCGGCAATTATTGGGGTTGCTGAAGCTGAAAATTTTAATGTGTTAGCAGATTTAGTACATGCCGAAAAGTTGAAAAACAAACAGTATGATATTATACATTTTGATTCGCCAGATAATAGGGGTATTGATGTGGCTTTATTGTATCAAAAAAGATACTTTAAGCCTATAAACTATGAAGTTTTTAACCCTAATATATATGTAGATAATATAAAAATAAAAACCCGTGATATATTATTGGTAACAGGGTATTTAGATGATGAGTTGATTCATATAATCGTAAACCATTGGCCCTCGCGTAGGGGAGGTGAGTTTAAAAGTCGCCCGTTAAGAGAAAAAGCAGCCTATAAAGTAACTCAAATTATTGAAAAAATTAGAGAAAATGATAAGCATGCTAAAATATTAATTATGGGTGATTTTAATGATGACCCAATAGATTCTAGTTTTAAAAATATATTAAAAACAAAATCTAAAAAGAAAAATGTTGCAGAAAACGATATTTACAATCCGTATGAAGATATGTTTCGAAGAGGATTTAATACTTTAGGTTATCAAGATAAAATTAATTTATTTGATCAAATTATGTTTAGTGCCCCGTTATTAAATAAGGGGGATAATAATTTTTCAACTTATAAAGTGTTTAGGGCTGCTATTTTTAACAAACGTTTTTTAACAGAAAAAGAAGGGCGTTATAAAGGCTATCCTAAACGTAGTTTTTCCAATAGTGTGTATACAGGCGGATACAGTGACCATTACCCCGTATATATTTATTTAATTAAAGAAAATAAAAACTAAAAAGAAGTTTTAAAAATTCAAATTTATATTACATGTGTGCCTTCTTCTAACATAACGTTATAAAATGAACACTCGGTATTAAACTTGTTTTTGTAGGCTTCTGCTACATCTTTAATAAAGGTTTCTTTTGTTTTTTTGTCAATAATATTAATGGTGCATCCTCCAAAACCACCACCCATCATTCTAGCTCCGATAACACTATCGGTTTCTTTTGCCTTGTCAACTAAAAAATCTAATTCGCTGCAACTTACTTTATAGTTGTTTTTTAATCCATCATGGGTTTCAAAAAGTAGGTTGCCTAGTTTTTTAATATCTTTGTTTTCTATTGCTTTGGCAGCTTTTTTTACTCTTTCGTTTTCTTTGATAACGTATAACGCTTTATAATAATCTTCTAAGTCAAGGTTAGATTTAATTTTGTTTAAATCATCTTCTGTTGCATCTCGCAAAGCTTTTTTAGAAAGCATTTTAGCTACTTTTTCACATACTTCTCTACGATTATTATATGCGCTATCAGATAAGTTATGTTTTACATTGGTGTTGATAAGTAGTAGTTGGTAATCACCTAAATTAACCGAATAGGGTTGGGCTTTTAAGCTTCGGCAATCTAACAATAACGCTTTGTCTTTTTGTCCAAACATACTAGCGTACTGATCCATAATACCACACTTTACACCGACATAGTTATGTTCGGCCTTTTGTGAGATATAAATCATTTCTTCTTTGGTAAGGTCAAGATTAAACAATTCATTTAACCCAAAAACAACGCTGTTTTCTAAAGCAGCAGATGATGATAAGCCAGCTCCTTCAGGAATGTCTCCTGAAAAAACTAAATTAAAATTAGTGAAGGTTTTATCTTTTTTTTGTATTTCGGCAACCACCCCAAAAATGTAATTTTTCCATCCTTTGCAATTTTCACATTCTGAATCATCTACAGAAAACGTAAAAGAGTCGTTTAAATCTAATGCATAAATGGTGCTTTCATTTGAATTACTTTTGCCAATAGCGGCATAAATTCCCTTGTCAATGGCTGCAGGAAAAACAAATCCATCGTTATAATCGGTATGTTCTCCTATAATATTTATTCTACCAGGAGAAAAAATCATTAAAGGGTTACTTTTAAATGTATCAATAAAAATGCTTTTTACTTTGTTAATAGCTTCAGTATTCATTTATCCGTTTGATTTTTAGTTTCATTTAACAGACTCAACATCTATCTGTGTTATTTAAAAAATTTCCTAAAAAGGATTTATTTACAAGTCACAAAGGTAAAAATAAACCTGAATTATCATTGGCTAAACTAATTATTTTGACTTCTCTATTTTTATCGATGCGGTAAAGCTATCTAGTAAAGCTATGAGACACTTTAATTGTAAATAAATTGAAACGAATAGGAGTAATATGGGGTAAAATTACATGAGTATTTTTAAAATTTGCTTTAATTATTACCCTAAATTGACTTTTTTGTTACCCTTTTTAGATTTTTTTTTATCTAAATTTGAAACCTTTAAAAGTTTTCGAAAATATTATGTAGTGTCGAGGGGCACTTTATTTTAGTATCTGCCGAGGCACTTTTTAAGATAATAAACTTACCTATTCAAAATTTTATAACTTAACAAATGAAAAAAAAATTAATTGTAGTTCTTGTCGCAATCTTTATTTCTAGCTTTTTTAATGCTTGTAAAAGTAGTAACAAAGAACTTGCTCAAAGAAGTAGCGCTAAGCAAGCAGTAACTAAACTCCCTAATATTGTTATTATTTACGCAGATGATTTAGGTTATGGAGATTTAAGTAGTTACGGGGCAACAGAAATATCAACACCAAACATTGATAATTTAGCAAATAATGGGGTTCGGTTTACCAATGGTTATGCTTCATCTTCAACCTGTACGCCTAGTAGATATGCTTTATTAACGGGTAGTTATCCGTGGCGAAATAAAAATGCTCATATACTTCCTGGAACAGCACCCTTGCTAATAAGTACTACGCAATCAACTATGCCTAAAATGTTACAATCAAAAGGATATTATACTGGAGTGGTTGGAAAATGGCATTTAGGACTTGGTGATGGAAATATAGATTGGAATAAACATATTACTCCTAGCCCCAACGAGGTTGGTTTTGATTACAGTTTTATTATGGCAGCAACTCAAGATAGAGTGCCTACCGTATATATTAAAAACGGAACAGTAGAAAACCTTGACCCTAATGATCCTATCGAAGTAAGTTATAGAAAAAACTTCGAAGGCGAACCAACAGCACTTACCAATCCAGAAATGGTAAAAATGAAGTGGCATCACGGTCACAACAATAGCATTGTTAATGGTATTCCTAGAATTGGTTTTATGAAAGGCGGTAAAGCTGCTAAATGGAAAGATGAAACTATGGCTAAAACATTTTTGGCACAAGCACAAAACTTTGTTAAGAACGAAAAAGATAAACCATTCTTTTTATACTATGCGCTACAACAGCCTCACGTACCACGTACTCCAAGTCCAGAATTTGTAGGTAAATCAGGTATGGGTCCTAGAGGAGATGTTATTTTAGAAGCTGATTGGTGTGTTGGACAATTTATACAAACTCTTAAAGAACAAAATCTTTTAGACAATACCTTAATTATTTTTTCAAGTGATAATGGCCCAGTTTTAAATGATGGTTATTATGATGACGCTGTTGAAAAATTAGGAAAACACAAACCATGGGGGCCTTTTAGAGGTGGTAAATATAGTTTGTTTGAAGCGGGTACACATGTGCCATTTTTTACCTATTGGAAAGGAAAAATAAAACCAGCAACATCTGATGCATTAATATGCCAAACAGATATATTTTCATCGTTATCATCGCTTGTAAATAGCCCTATTACTGGGCCTGATAGTGAAAATTTATTAAATGTATTGCTAGGTAACAGTAATCAAGGTAGAAAAGAATTAGTTGTAGAAGCAACAAGAAGAACCGCATATAAACAAGGTAGTTGGGTATTAATTCCGCCGCATAATGGGGCAAAAGTTATTGGAGGAGTAAATATTGAAACAGGTAACTCTAAAGAATATCAACTATACAACTTAAAAGAAGATATTGGTGAACGAAATAATCTTGCAAAATCACATCCTGAAAAATTAAAAGAAATGCTTGCTGCTTATAAAGCCATTCGAGGTGACGAGCAAAAACCTCATAAAAAAAATTCACAAAAAAAACCTACAAAAAACTCACATTCATAAGCAGCAAGCATTAAAAACAAAGGTTTTTGTATAAACCAATGTTTTTAGAATGTAAAATATAGGTTTTTATTTTACAGATTTTTTTAACGAAAAGTGGGTGTCGGATAAGATGTTCACTTTTCGTTTTTTTATTTAATATAATAACATATTAATAAGTGTATGCCCCAAAATAAAATTAACTAATGATAAACTATTTATACTCTTTTTTTGCGTTAATTCTCTTAACATCTTGTTTAAAATCACAAACGTTACATAGCGATCGAAAATCATTTAATGATGATTGGTTGTTTATGAAAACTACCGATTCGTTAGCTGCTACAACAAAATTTGATGACTCTAATTGGAGAAAACTCAATTTACCTCACGATTGGGCAATTGAAGGCCCTTTTAGCCGTGAAAATAATTTAAGAACAGGTGGCTTACCTGTATTTGGTGAAGCATGGTATAGAAAATATTTTACGTTAAATAAGGCGCTTAAAGAGCAGGTTATAACTCTTGAATTTGATGGAGTTATGAGTAATTCAACCATTTACATTAACGGTCAAAAAGTTTATGCCCGACCTAATGGCTATGTTGGATTTGAAATAGATATAACGCCTTATATTTATTTTGACAAAAAAAATGTAATTGCAGTAAAAGTTCATCCAGAAGAATTATCGTCTAGATGGTATCCTGGAGCTGGAATTTATAGAAATGTGTGGATTGAATCTAAAAATAAAGTACACATAAAACATTGGGCAACACACATAGTTACCCAAAATAAAGAAGACTCGGCTACTATAAATATAAAAACCACTGTTACTAACAATAATAAAATTAGAGGAGCTTATAAAATAGAAACAACGGTAATAGATGAAAAAAATCAAAAAGTAGCGACCCATACCACTCATTTTAAATTTAATGCTAAAACCGAAAAAACGCTACAACAAGAGTTAAGTATTAAAAACCCCAAATTATGGAGTTTAGACTCGCCTTATTTATATACCGCTAATATTAAGGTATATAAAGAAAATAAACTTATAGATGTTTATACATCTACATTCGGAATTAGAACTATAAAATTTACCAATAAAGGGTTCTTTTTAAACGGAAAACGTATAAAGTTAAAGGGGGTTTGTTTACACCACGATTTAGGTCCATTAGGAGCCGCAGTAAACTACAGAGCTACGGAACGACAGTTGCAAATTATGAAAGATATGGGAGTTAATGCAATTAGAACTTCTCATAACCCAGCATCTCCCGAGCAAATAGAACTTTGCGATAAAATGGGGCTTTTAGTTATGGAAGAAGCTTTTGACTGTTGGAAAATGTCAAAAGTAAAAAATGATTATAGTAAATATTGGGACGAGTGGTATAGTCAAGATTTGCGAGATATGATTAAACGCGATAAAAACCATCCCTCAGTTATTATGTGGAGTATTGGTAACGAAATTAGAGAACAGGGTAAAAAAGAGGGGTATATATTGGCTCGTAAATTGGTTGCTATTTGTCATGAAGAAGATTCACTAAGACCTGTTACCGCAGGATTTAATAATTTTACAGCAGCCATTAAAAACGGGTTAGCAGATGAGGTAGACATAGTGGGTGCTAATTATAAACCAACGCTTTATAAAAAAACCATAGAACAACATCCTAATTGGATTATTTATGGCTCTGAAACCTCATCGTGCGTGTCTTCAAGAGGAGTTTATTATTTACCTATAAAAAAGTATGGTAAGCGCGAAACATTTCAAGTAAGTAGTTACGATGTTGAAAGCCCCTCTTGGGCTTATCCTCCCGATGTTGAATTTTACTTTCAAGATTCAATACCCAATGTATTAGGCGAATTTGTGTGGACAGGATTTGATTATTTAGGTGAGCCAACACCCTATAGTGGTCAAGATAATTTTACTCACGGAAAATGGACTTCAGATTGGCCATCGAAAAGCTCTTATTTTGGAGCTGTTGACTTATGTGGTTTTCCAAAAGATAGATTTTATCTCTATCAAAGTAAATGGACAAACAAACCGATGATTCATATTTTACCTCATTGGAATTGGGAAAACACCCCTTATAAAACCATCCCAGTATATTGTTATAGTAATTGTGATGAAGCAGAACTGTTTTTAAACGGAAAATCATTAGGTAAAAAAACGATGGGGGTTGATAAAACAGATATTCCTGTTAAATTTTTTGCTTGGGGTAAACGCCCAAAAATGTTTAGTTCTCCATATAGACTTAGTTGGAATGTGCCTTATGAGCCAGGAGAATTGTTGGTGATAGGTTATAAAGATGGAAAAGAAGCTGTTAGAGAAGTTATTAAAACAGTTGATAAACCTGCTAAAGTAGCGCTTGTTGCTGATAGAAATACCATTGCTGCTGATGGTTATGATTTATCTTTTATAACTGTAAAAATAGAAGATAAAGATGCAAATATATGCCCTCTTGCAGACAATAAGGTTGAATTTAAAGTAACAGGGCCTGCAACTATTGCAGCCGTTGGAAACGGTAATGCGGCATCTGTTGAACCTTTTCAAGCTGCTTATAGAAAAGCATTTAATGGTTTATGTTTATTAGTAGTTAAAAGTAAAAAAGGAGAAAAAGGTGTTGTAAAAATAGAAGCTTCGTCTAAAGGTTTACAAACAGCAACTTTGCAAATACAAACAGAATAGCTCAAAGAGTTGTTTATGCAAATAAGGTGGCAAAAGCCTCATCTATTTTACCAACCAATACTAATTTTATATTATGATTTTTAGCGGTAATTTTATTGTATTTAGAGGCTACAAATGTTTTATAACCTAGCTTTTCAGCTTCATTAATACGTTGGTCAATTTTAGAAACAGGTCTAATTTCTCCTGCTAAACCAATTTCGGCAGCAAAACATACGTTGGGGTTAATTGCTAAATCTTGGTTAGAAGATAATATTGCAGAAACTACTGCTAAATCAATAGCTGGGTCATCAACATGTATGCCTCCAGTTATATTTAAAAAAACGTCTTTAGCACCTAATTTAAAGCCTGCTCGTTTTTCTAAAACCGCTAAAATCATGTGTAACCGTTTTAGGTTGTAACCTGTTGTAGAGCGTTGTGGCGTTCCGTAAACAGCAGAGCTAACCAAAGCCTGTATTTCGATCATTAAAGGGCGTGTGCCTTCTAGAGTTGAAGCAATTGCAATACCGCTTAAATTAGCATCTTTTTTTGAAATTAAAATTTCTGACGGATTAGAAACTTCGCGTAGACCATTTGAAAGCATTTCATAAATACCCAATTCTGCAGTAGAACCAAAACGGTTTTTTTGTGAACGTAAAATACGATACGAATGGTTTCTGTCGCCCTCAAATTGCAAAACAACATCGACCATATGTTCTAATATTTTAGGGCCAGCAATATGCCCTTCTTTATTTATATGCCCAATTAATATTACAGGTGTTGCGGTTTCTTTGGCAAATTTTATTAATTCTGCCGAGGTTTCTCGTATTTGTGAAATACTACCAGGTGAAGCTTCAATAGAATTTGTATACAGGGTTTGTATAGAGTCGATTACTAATACTTCGGGGGTAATATTTTCAATGTTTTTAAATATTTGTTGAGTGTTAGTTTCGGTTAAAATTAAGCAATCTGTATTTTGTTTTTTGTTTAATCTTTCAGCGCGCATTTTTATTTGCGACTGACTTTCTTCGCCAGAAACATACAATACTTTTTGATTAACTTGTAAGGCTATTTGTAATAATAAAGTTGATTTTCCAATACCTGGCTCTCCACCTAAAAGAGTAACGGAACCTTTAACTAGGCCGCCTCCTAAAACGGTGTCGAGTTCTTTATTATTCGTAATAATTCGTTCTTCGGGGTTTAGTAAAATTTCATCAACTCGTAATGGCTTTGTGGCTTGTTTTGTATTGGCGGTTTGTTTCCAGCTTCTTTTTTCTTGTTTTTCAACAATTTCTTCAATTACGGTATTCCATTCGTTGCAAGCCTTACATTGCCCGACCCATTTAGGATATTGTGTTCCACAATTTTGACAAAAAAAAGTAGTTTTTACCTTAGCCATTAAAATAATTTGAAAGCCTCAAAGTTACAAAGTTTTTACTTTGAAAAAGGGCGTTGTTAAAAAAGAGAATGTTTTTTATTAGTTTTTATTTCGATTATAGATAGGGAGTAATAGAAAAGAGAGTCCTCCAAAAATAATAATCATAGCTGTTTGTGCAGTCCACATAATCCACCCAAAAGCAGTTGCGGGCTCTTCTGCAATACCAAACAACGATAAAGCACTTGCTACAGCTATAGGGTACAAACCAATACCACCATTAGTTGCTGCGATAGCAAATCCGCCAGCTATAAACCCTATTAAAACACCTCCTATAGGAACATGTAGGCCGTCAATTGCAGGAATTGTAGCCCAAAACATTAAAACATACATGACCCAAATAAAAACGGTATGAAAAATAAACGGCCATTTATTTTTCATTTTAAAAATACTGGTAACGCCTTCGATTAACCCCAAAATAAAGGTTTTTATTTTTAAGCCAATACCCGATGTTGCTTTTTTCACAAAACGTGTAAAAATAATAAATGCAATTACTAAAGCAATTAAAATACCGCCTATTTTAATAGGGTTAAAGTTTTTAAAAATTAATTGATAAATAAAATCGTATTGAACAAATAAGGTGATAAATATTATAATTAATAGCATTACTAAATCAGCAATTCTTTCGGCAACAATGGTTCCAAAGCCTTTTTCGAACGGAATATTTTCGTAGTTTGCCATTACTGCTGCTCGCGATACTTCTCCAGCTCTAGGTACAGCATAGTTTACTAAATAGGCTACTAAAACAGCCATAACACTATTGGCAAACAGCGGCTTATACCCCATGGGCTCTAATAAAAATTTCCAGCGATACGCTCTTGATAAGTGACTAAGAATTCCAAAAAAAAGCCCTAGAGCAATCCAGCCGTAATGTGCATGTTTAAAATAATGTAAAAGGGTATTTATTGATACTTTAGTAAGTGAATACCAAACTAAAAAAAAACCTAAAGCGAGAGGTAATATAACCTTTAAAATTTTTTTAATACTCAAAATTAAGTAAGTGTGTTATCGGCTTCGTTTGGAAAAACCAATTTAGGTTTAAAGTTTTTAGCTTCTTCTAATTCCATAAAAGCATATACAATTAAAATAAGTATATCACCTACAGCTACTCTTCTAGAAGCGGCACCGTTTAAAGTGATTTCGCCACTTTTTCGTGGGCCAGGAATAGCATATGTTTCTAAACGCTCACCATTGTTGTTGTTTACAATTTGAACGCGCTCTCCTTCTATAATTCCGGCAGCATCCATTAAATCTTCGTCAATGGTTATGCTTCCAATATAATTTAAATCGGCACCCGTAACTTTTACGCGGTGGATTTTAGATTTTACTACTTGAACTAACATGGTGCAAAAATACTATTTTTAAATTTTAGCTGTCTTTTTCTTTTTTGTTTTTAAAGCAATATTGTCAATTAAACGAATATCTCCAGCATAAACAGCTATAAAAGCACGATATTTTTTGTTTGATTCTTTGCTTTTTATAGGTTTTAAAGTGGTTTCATCAGCAATGGTAAAATATTCTAATTCTAGTAAAGAATTTTTTTCAAACTTTTTTTGTACCCATTGGGTTAATTCTGCTATACTTTTTGTTTTAAATTTTTTCTTTACTTTTTTTAATGTTTTATGTATAAATGGAGCGGCTTTTCGATGTTTTTTTGTTAGTCGGGTATTTCTAGAACTCATGGCTAAACCATCTGTTTCTCTATAAATTTTACAACCCACAATTTTTACAGGGATATCGTATTTTTTTACTAAGTTTTTAATAATTTGTAATTGTTGAAAATCTTTCTTGCCAAAATAAGCAGTAGTAGGTTTAACAATTTCGAATAAGGTTTTTACAATAGTTCCTACTCCATCAAAATGCCCTTTTCTAAATGCTCCTTCCATTTGATGTTCTAAGCCGTCAAAATCGAATTTTTTTGAAATAATATTTTGATCGTAAATTTCTTCTACTGAAGGAAAAAATAAGATGTCGCAATTTACCGACTGTAGTAATTTTACGTCGTTGTTAAAGGTTTGAGGATATTTTTCTAAATCTTCTTTGTTGTCAAATTGTGTAGGGTTTACAAAAATGCTTACCACAACTATTTGGTTTTCTTTTTTAGCCTTTTTTATAAGTGATAAATGCCCTTCATGTAAAGCGCCCATAGTTGGCACAAATCCTATTGATTTTTTTGATTCTTTCAAAGGGGTAATATAGGCTTGTAAAGCCATTTTTTTTTCAAATATTTTCATTTTAAAACCTAATTGTATATTAAAAAAGACTAGATCAAGTGTTTTGTATATTTTATTTGATTGATTTTTAAATAATTAAATAAAACAATCTGTTTTATCGAAAGTAATAAATTATTTTGAATAACATAAAGAGCTCTATAGTCGAAATTAAACGTAAGCAAGTTAAAACTTGTTGCTTTATTTTTAAAGTGTGCGGAATAAAATATTTGTTAAAATAAAACAATACTATTTTTTAGGCGGGCTTAAATAAACCTATTTTTAATTTAGTAGCTTTGTGCTAGAAGTACTTTTAGAATTAAAATAAAGATTTATTAATGATGGATAAATACCTAGATATTATAAAAAATTCGTATGCTAATTATTGGAATTATCTTAAAAATGAACTTGTTAATGTAAACCATTGGGATAATTATTTTTACGGCTTAATTATTATTTCGTTAGTGGTTTGGGGGTTAGAAATATTGTTTCCATGGCGTAAGAAACAAGCTATTTTTAGAAAAGATTTTTGGCTAGATACATTTTATATGTTTTTTAATTTTTTTCTATTAAATTTAATTGTACTGATAGCCTTATCTAATACGGTGTCTGAATTATTAAATGATATTTTACAGCGCTTTGGTTTGTCTGTTTCTAGTTTTCAATTGTTTGATATAAATACTTTTTCATTAGGTGCCCGAATTTTTGTGTTTTTTATTATTATTGATTTTGTACAGTGGTTTACACATACTTTACTACATCGGTATGAGTTTTTATGGAACTTTCATAAAGTTCACCACTCAGTAAAACAAATGGGGTTTGCGGCGCATCTACGGTATCATTGGATGGAGCCAGTAATATATAATTCTATTAAATATATTCCATTAGCTATAATGGGCGGATTCACCGCTCAAAATGTAGCCATTGTTCATTTTTTCAACATTACTATTGGGCATTTAAACCATGCTAATATTAATTGGGATTATGGCTTTTTAAAATATATTTTTAACAACCCTAAAATGCATATTTGGCATCATGCAAAAGAGTTGCCAAAAGACAGAGAAAAGGGGGTTAATTTTGGTATTACATTGAGCCTTTGGGATTATTTGTTTAAAACCAATTATATTCCGTATTCAGGTAGAGATATTGAATTAGGGTTTGATGGCGATGAGGTTTTTCCGTACGATTTTTTGCATCAAGAACTATATCCTTTAGGTAAAAAAGATGTTTAATATAATTTTATTACGATAAAGACCGTTGAAAAATTAATGAGAAAATCAAAAAAAATAGTTCTAATAATACTTGTTCTTAGCCTTATAGGTAAATACCTTATGAGGTATTATAACCAGAATAAATCACATAAAAAGCAGGATAAAAACGAGCAAGTTTTTGAGTCGACGACTTCTAGCAACCCAGATGATTTTTCATATTTACCCACCTCTACCACAGGTCAAATTATTAAACACGAAGCATATGTTTTGTCGTATAGTGAGGCGCATGAACAGGCTGAATGGGTGGCGTATTCGTTAGATAAAAGTGATATTGTTTATGCGAATAGAGATCGCCCTTTTTTTAATGAAGACCCTAAAGTAAAAACCCATTCTGCCGATTGGAGAAGCTATAGAAACTCGGGTTACGACAGAGGGCATTTATGCCCTGCTGGAGACAGAAGAGCCTCTAAAAAATTATATGACGAAACATTTTACACCTCTAATATATCTCCACAAAACCACAATTTTAATTCAGGTATTTGGAATCGGTTAGAGCAAAAAACTCGTTATTGGGCAAAAAAATATGGGCATTTGTATGTGGTAACGGGCGGCGTTTTAGAAGATAACTTACCCACTATAGGTGTTGCCGATAAAGTTTCGGTACCAAAACAGTTTTATAAAATTTTGTTAGATTATACGAAGCCAGAAATTAAAGCAATAGCATTTTTAATACCGAATAAAGATAGTAATTTGCCATTATATAAATTTGTGGTTTCTATAGATAGCATAGAACAAAAAACAGGGATTGATTTTTTTCCGAATCTACCAGATAGTATCGAAACCAAATTAGAAGCTTCTAGCGAATATAAAAATTGGAGTTTTCGTTAGTTGATTAAAAAAAATGATTGCATTTTTACATACATCAGAAATACATATTCAACGATTTGAAAAATTAGTAAGAAAATACGATAAAAATGTTACCGTTAAACATTTTGTAAATGAAAAACTTCTTGAAACGGCTTTGTTATCTGGAAAAGCTGATTCTGAATTATTTAAGAATGAAATTGAAAACATAAAAAAGAAAAACCCCTCATTGTTAATTTGTACTTGTTCAACATACGGAGAAGAGTGTGATAATCATACTACCGTTTATAGGATTGATAAACCCGTTATTGAATACATGGTTCAAAACTATACTAAAATTGGATTGGCTTTTACCGCGCATTCAACAAAAAAAGTGAGTGAGAATTTAATACTTAAAGTTGCCTCAGAATTAAATAAACAAATCGAAATTTTAAATTGCGATTGTAGTGAATTTTGGACTTACTTTGAGAATAAAGATATTGAAAAGTATGAAAAAGGAATTGCTAAAAGCATTGAGCAAATAGCCTCTAAAGTTGAAGTTGTTTTTTTAGCTCAAGCCTCGATGGAAGGTGCAAAAACCTATCTAACAGACTTGAAAAAAGAAGTTTTGTCAAGCCCTGAATTTGGAATAAAAAAACTGCTAAAAAAATGTATATAAGCCTAAGGTCTATTATTGGGTAAATTAATTTACAACAGAAAATATAGCCCATGCATAAATAGCAAATCGTAAAAAACGAAATAATCCAAATGCCATAACACCTTTAAAGGGGTATTTAATAATTCCAGCAGTAATACAGCTAATCGAAAAAGGTAAAGGTAACAAAGCTCCAGCAACAATTAAAAAGCCACCCCATTTACTGGTATTTTTAATATGTTGAGCCATATTAATTTCTAAATAATTTTTCACACTATTTATTTTTAGGGCGGTTCTACCAAAAAAGTATGATATCATACCTCCAATATAAGAAAGAGTTGCTAAAAGAGCTAAGTTTATAATAGGGTCGGGTGTTTTTTTAGACCAAGCTATAAAAATTTCGGGAGGTACTAATCCTAATAGAGTTTCAGAAATAAAAAAAGTGGTTAAAATACCTATTCTTGAAAAAGTTTGCGTTAAAATGTGTAAGCCATCATTAATATTATACACAAACTTGTTAAATAGCAACAACCCTAAAATAACCAATACAATAGGTAAAAAAGCTTTTTGTATACTTTTTTTAATAAATAGATAAAAACCTGTTCGCAAATAATAGTTGTGTAAGCGTATTACTGTAGCGGTAGTGTTCTTTTTTTTAGTTTTTTTAGGAGGCATTTTTCACTTTTTCTTAAATTTTTTAAAAGTGCTAAAATAAGCAAATTTATACAATGTAAAAAAGGGGCTAATTTAGAAGCTTGTCAATAAAAAAATTATTTAACAATTACTTTTTTTATGATTTGCTTTCCTCCATTTTTAATTTTTAAAAAATATAATCCTGAAGCTATTTTACTGTAGTTTAGTTTTTCTGAAAAAACAGATGAGGTGTCTAAATATTGTTTTTCTTCTACCAATCTACCCATTAAATCAAATAAAAGAATAGAAACTTTGTCGGTATTTACAACTTCAAAAGTTAAGTTAAATGTACCGTTTGAGGGGTTTGGGTATAGGTTGAAACTGTTAAAATTAAAGTTTTCAACATTAGTGGTATTATTTTCAATATTAAGGGTGTAATCTTCGGTTTCACCCCATTCACTAGTGTGGTCACTATCACAAGCTCCTTCACCTGCAAGGTTACTGGTCTGTGTGTTTGTGTATTCAATATTTACACGCATTCTAGTAGAACCTATAATAGCATCGTTAGGTACAATAATATCTTTATTTAAACTTGCAGGAGTTGAATTATTGTATAAAATTCCTAAATCATATCTTTCGTTAGTGGTGTCAAAATTAAAATCACCATTCCAATCGATAAAAACATAGCAATGATCTTGAAACCCTGCAACATCAAAAGCTACACTAATATTGTAAGTTTGTCCTTTTTTTACGCTTGTGGATATATTTGTAAAATCTTCATATCCGTTAGTAGCTGCATTGCCAGAGGTGTTGTTAATGGTGTTAAATGTAACATTAGCGATGTATTCTTTGCCATTAGTATCATCTGTGTAATTTGAAGTGCAATATTCTGGTGTTCCAATTGTAAAATCAGTTGAATTAATATTGTAAAAAATATTGTCTGCAGCTTCTACCATAATTCTTGCTGTAGAGGTGGCATTATTAGGCACAGTTATAGATTCGCTACCATCATTAGGGGTGTTTGCCTTGAGTGTTATTGGAAAAGTGACACCACCATCGGTAGAAAGTTTAATATTTACGTTTGCACAATTTATAGGGGCAATATTAGTGGTGCTTTTATCCCAAGTAATGGTTTGGGTAGAGCCTATAGCCCATGCTACATTAGTATTTTGAGAGGTAACCGTAAAAGGGTTGGCATTAGTAACGGTTACTTTAATATCATCTCTTGTGCTAGCGCCACCACCAGTATGGTTATCTCTAACTATTAAAGAGAAATTTAAATCTCTAGCAACAGAAGGCACTACTTCCCATTCTGAAGCTGTACTACCCGATATTACAGTTGCTAAGGTTGGCATATACCGATTGGGAGAACTTGAAGGGGGTAACGACCTAAACATAGCGCCTCCAGTATTGGTTGATATTGGAGGAGTAGTGTAGTTTACTTCGTTATCTATTTGTTCCCAGCAGTAAGTTAGGTTGGCGGTTCCTTCATCGTCTGTAGCTTCTCCTTTTAAAACAAAAGGGGTCGATTTTGGAATACTAACATCGGCCCCTGCATTTACAATTGGAGCAATATTACCTGTGCTTGTTTTGGTAGGGCATGTAACAGGTAAAATAGCATTCAAAATTTCAGTAATACTTATGGCATGAAAATAATCGTCACTACTACTTTGTATATTTTGGCTACTACAAAGACCAGCATAGCCCATAATAGTTGAGCCGCTTCCTGGTTCTACGGCTGTATTATTGTTTCTGTTTGCTCCAGAACAATTTCCATCTGAACCATTAAAAGTATGGTGTGCTCCAAATTGATGCCCTATTTCGTGTGATACAAAATCTACATCAAAAGCATCTCCAGAAGGATAATAAGTTCCAGTAGTTCCATGTGCTTTTTCTCCTGAAACACAGACTACTCCTAAGGCAGCTAAACCACCAGAAGCCGTGCTAAAAACATGACCAACGTCGTAATTTGAAGAACCAATTATATTGTCGCACTTTGTTTGATTTTCAGTTAACAATTTACTAGAATCATTATTTGTAAAATTATCGGTTGCGCTATCTAAAAATATCAATTCATTTTCTCCAGAATTGTTAACAACAATAGTCATTTTTACAGACAAATCTCTTTCATATATACCATTAACTCGAGTTATAGTGGTGTTCATGGCACTAAGTACTGCGGCTTTTTTTGTAGCGTCACTAGCTGTATCGGGTATTCCTTGGTTGTTTAAATGAAATTGAGCATACTCTCCTGTACAAGCTAAAGCTAACCGATAGGTTCTTAAAAAACCATCGCTTGCGCTTTTGGCAGCAGTAGATTTTTTAAGCGCATTACTTTTTTCTGATTCGTTTACTAAACAGTTATAATTTGTATTGTTTAGTAAGTTTTGTCTTTTGTAAGCAATGTATTCGGTAAAGTCTTTTGTGTAAGGATCTACATAAAATGTGCCTTTTTTTGTATATACGGTAACATGAATACCATCTAAACCAATACTTATTTTAGCTTTAATAGATGGGTTATTAATGCATTGACCTGTAAATGATTTAATATACCCATATTTAGCCGCTAATTTTGAACTGAAATTAGAGGTTTCTTTTATTGAAAATTTTTCTATTTTTCCTTCAGCAGTAGGAAGTGGAATAATTTTTTTTACGTTTTCTGAGACGTTTTTAAGGTTATTTTTAAAAAGCTCATTATTTAACGAATAAATTTCAAAATTTTTAGGCGAACTGCTTCTTGCCAAATTTTCTTTAGTAGAACTATTTTTTGGGTTTATTTTTTTCCATAAATCCTGCCCGCTAGCAAGTAAGGTGTTTAAAATAAAAAGTAGGAGGATGATTTTTTTCATGTACTTAAATTCAACTATACGGGGGTAAATAAACTGCTATTAACGTGATGTATAAACGGTTATAATAAACGTAAATATACTGTTTTTTTTAATCGGTTTAAATTTTAGGCTTTTTTTTAGTGTTTGTACGTTAAAAAATGAGCTTACTTACAGTTAAATCTTAGGTTGCTATTTTTCGTTTTTTCAATGAAAAAGTAATATGATTATTATAGTATTGATTAAAATATAATTTTTGAAGGATGAGGCTAGTGTATAAAAAAGTAAATGTTATTTAAATAAGCATAATACACTATCTTTGTTGAAGATATGAATAAAACTATTTATTTACAGGATTTACAGAGAAAAGATTATCAAGAAACTTGGGATTATCAAACCGATTTGTTGCAAAATATTGTTGACTTAAAAATAGAAAATAGAAACAGCAAACAAGCCAAAATAACCCCAAATTATTTTTTATTTGTAGAACATCCACATGTATATACACTTGGTAAAAGTGGCGACTTGAGCAATTTGCTTTTAAATGAAAAACAACTTGAGCAAAAAGGAGCTGTTTTTTATAAAATAAACAGGGGAGGTGATATTACTTATCATGGTCCAGGACAAATTGTAGGATATCCGATATTAGATTTAGAAAATTTTTTTACCGATATTCATAAATACCTTCGCTTTTTAGAGGAGGTAATTATTTTAACCATAGCAGAATACGGTTTAAAAGGAGAGCGAAGCAAAGGAGAAACAGGTGTTTGGTTGGATGTTGGTACTCCGTTTGCACGTAAAATTTGTGCCATGGGTATTCGAACAAGTCGTTGGGTAACTATGCATGGTTTTGCTTTAAATGTTAATACTAATTTGGGGTATTTTGACCATATAATACCATGCGGCATTCGAGGTAAAGCGGTAACTTCATTAGAGGCTGAATTGGGCGAAAAAATTGATATTGAAACGGTAAAGCAAAAAATTTTAGCACATTTTAAAAGTCTGTTCGAAGTAGATAAGTTTATCGACTTGTGATGTTATAAAACTTTGTATAAAATAGGTTTGCTAGGTGTAGCATCATTTTCAAAAGGGGCAATCATTAAATTTAAAAAATATGTGCCATCTTTTATCGTGTTTGGCACAAAAATAAACTCAGTAATAGTAGCGTTTAATCGTGGTTTTTCAGCGGTATTCCAAAAGGCATTATGGCTCAGTAATAAACCCTCATCTTTTTCTTTATCTACTGAGGGCAAGTCTACTAATAAGTGTTTTATTCCTTTTTCACGTAAATAAATAGCTGTTTCTTCTAATAGATATGGCGGATTTGTATTTGAATATCGATGTGTTTTTTTATCACCTAAATTAGGTAAAGTTCGAATAATTATAGCATCACGGTTTTTATTTTTTAAAGCATTTTGTAATTGTTTTTTGCCAATAACTTCATCGTTATTAAGAGCTTCTGGGGCAACAGTAATTACTTCTGCTAAAAAGAAGTATGATGATAAGTTTTTGTTAATCGAGTATGCTTTTTTAGTAATATGGCCAATACATTCGGTATGGGTTATATGTGAATGTGGGTTAAAAAAGATGCTATTAAAATTAACAGAAGCTCCTTCAGAAACCGTAACTTTTTTTCCGTTAAAAGATTCAGCAAAAATTTTAGGATTATCTATACCCCAGGCATTTACTCCAGGTTTTGTCATGTCTATAGCAATAGAAATATCAATTGGTTTTGATAAATCTATTTTAAATTTTTTAGACTTGTATTCAATTAAAGCAATCATATCTCTTCAAAGATAACTAAATTAAAAACAAATTTGAAGCTAACCCATCAGCTAAAAACTTTCCTTTTTGGGTTGTTTTTAAGCTATCGTTTTCGATAATTAATAAATTTTGATTGATGTCTTTTTTTGATGAAGCAATAATGTATTTATAAAAATCAGGTCCAAATTCTTGTTTAATTTTATTTAACGAAACCCCCCAAATAGTCCGTAGCCCAGTCATTATATATTCGTTATATCGGTCCTTTTTTGTTAGTTTTTCTTCTTGTTTGGGTAGCTTGTTTGCTAAAATTTCTTTTATGTATTTGGGGTTGTTTGCAATATTCCAACTTCTTTCGATTTTGTTAAAAGAATGGGCAGACGGACCAACGCCCATATATTTTTTACCTAACCAATAGCTGCTATTGTGTTTCGAAAAATAATTAGGCTTACCAAAATTAGAAATTTCGTATTGAATAAACCCATTTTTAGTGGTTTCGTCTACTAAAATATCAAAATGTTGCTTGGCAATTTTTTCGTCTAAACTAGGGTATTTCTTTTGTTTAATAAACGTTTCTAAGGCTGTTTTAGGTTCTACGGTTAGGGCATAGCTAGATATGTGGTTTACGTTGAAGTTAAAAGCGGTGTGTAAATTTTTTTGCCACTGCTCGTTAGTCATGTTTGGGAGTCCGTATATTAAATCAATAGTAATATTGTTAAAAAACGCACTTGTTGTTGATAAACATTTTAGCGCTTCTTTGGCACTATGGGCTCGATTCATAAACTGTAAATCTTCTTTAAAAAAAGATTGAATACCAATGCTTATTCTATTAATTGGCGAAAGAGCTAATGTTTTTATTTTTTCATCAGATAAATCGTCAGGATTGGCTTCTAAAGAGATTTCAGGATTATTAATTACACGATAATTTTTGTAGATGGTATCGATTAATAAATCAATTTCTTCTATAGTCAATAAACTAGGTGTTCCGCCGCCAAAATATATGGTTTCAATAGTTTCAGTAGCAAGTTCGTTTTTTCTTAATTCTAACTCTTTTACTAAACAAGCCACTAGAATTTCTTTTTTTTTTAGTGAAGTAGAAAAATGAAAATCGCAATAAAAACACGCTTGTTTACAAAATGGAATATGAAGGTAAATGCCTGCCAAAATAGTTGTGTTGAATTATTTTTTTTGAAGAGATAACATGCCAAGTTGAGTTATTTTTCATTAATTTTATTAGGGTTTTGTTTTACAAAACTTGCCCAACCCGTGTAATTTTTTCCACCAATTACTTTTCCATTATTATAAAAGTGACAAACCGCTGCAGCTAAACCATCGGTAGCGTCTAAGTTTTTAGGTAGGCTTTTTAGTTTTAAGAGCGATTGTAACATTAAAGCAACTTGCTCTTTACTCGCATTTCCATTACCTGTGATTGCCATTTTTATTTTTTTAGGTAAATATTCGGTAATAGGTATTTGACGAGACAAACCAGCAGCCATAGCAACGCCTTGTGCTCTGCCTAATTTTAACATTGATTGTACATTTTTGCCATAAAAAGGAGCTTCAATAGCAATTTCATCAGGATTGTAGGTGTCTATCAATTCAATGGTGCGTTCAAAAATTAATTTTAGCTTTATGTAAGGGTCATCGTATTTTTTTAGTTGCAATTCGTTCATTTGAACAAATTCCATCTTTTTATTTATAATTTTAATTAACCCAAACCCCATAATTGTTGTTCCAGGATCAACGCCTAAAATAATTTTTTCTACGACCAAATTATTTGTTTATTAGTTTACCTACAAAGCTAATCATTTCTTTCGGTTAATAAACTACTTAGTAATATAGCTTAAGAGTTCTAGAGAAAACGCTAAATTTTAAGGTAAATTTACGATTTATAAACGCCTATTATCGAGTAAATAAATTATATCTTTGGTTTTATGAGTGTACTTGGTTTACGAACATCGAATCCGGCATTTACCAATTATTTTTGGCATAAAAACAAAAGAAAAGCTTTAAAAAAAATGTCGCTTAAAGGCATTGTTTTTAAATCACTGGTAATGTTGTGTGTAGTTAGTGTTGCGGCTAGCTACACATGGCAATTATCTTTTAACGGCGTTAATATTAAGTGGTATACTACTATAGGTGCTTTTGTGGCCATTGTAATAAGCTTGTTTATTTCTTTTAAGCACTCATTGGCTAAGTACTTATTGCCGATGTATGCTTTGGCAAAAGGGTTCTTTTTAGGAGGAATTAGTTTGTATGCACATAACAAATTTCCTGGTTTGCCTTTTCAGGCTATTGCTGTAACAATAGTAACATTTTTTGTAATGTTACTATTGTATATAACCAAAGTAATAAGCGTAACAAAGCAATTTCAAGCTCTTATTATAACTGCTACTATTAGTGTATTTACAGTTTATTTTTTAAGTTGGGTTTTAACTTTTGTGGGGTTTAATGCTCGTTTTATTTGGGGAACTTCGTGGTTAGCCATTGGTTTTAATGTTGTTGTGGCATTAGTAGCGTCGTTTAGCTTACTGTTAGATTTTTACTATATAGATAGGCAAATAGGCTATGCCCCAAAAGAAAAAGAATGGCTCGCTACTTGGGGTATTTTAATAACCTTAATTTGGCTTTATATAGAAGTACTGCGATTACTAAAAAAATTAGCCATTCGGTTTTAGAAAAAGAATTTTATAATGCTTTCTGCTTTAAACCAAATAAATAACACAATAAGCAATAAAAGGATTAAAAACACTCCTTTTTTAGGTTGTTTTCGTTGTTTGTTTCCAAATTTTCTTTTAAACTCCATATTTCAGATTTTATTTTAGGGTTTAAGTGGTATAATTATTGTTTTTTTAGTGGCACGTAACATTTCTCTTTTTCTAGGAGGGCCAGGTAATCTTTCAACCAAAAAACCTACAGATTCCATTGCTCGTCGAACACTACCTTTGGCAGAATAAGTAACTAAAACACCATTAAATTTTAGCGCGTTAAACATTTTCAAAAAGATAGTTTCGGTCCATAATTCTGGTTGTACTCTAGCGCCAAAAGCATCAAAATAAATCAAATCAAAATAATTTTCGTCATTAATATCAGAGAAAAATTGCTTTCTTTTTGTTAAGATAAAATTAGATGTAATTTCATGTTTTTTATTCCATGACGATTGATGTATTTTGTCAAAAATAGCCATGTGTTTTGTCGCTTCTAATTTAGCAACAAAATTTAACTTTTCTAATTCATCGTTTTGTATCGGATACGCTTCAACACCTGTATAATCTATATATTTAAGATTTTTTTGAGCTTCTAAAAATGTAATAAAACAATTTAAACCTGTACCCAAACCTATTTCAAGGATGTTAATTTGAGTGTTCGAAATGGTTTCTAGTCCGTTTTTTATAAATACATGATAAGCTTCTTGTATAGCACCATGTTTAGAGTGGTATTGTTCGTTCCAGTCAGGTAGATGTACAGTTGTAGAACCGTCAGAAGTTATAATAATTTCTCTTTTCAAATTATTTTTTAGATTGAGTAATAGTTACCCTTTCATTTAAAAATTTTGCTGTAATAACTTTCTTTTATAAAGAAAGCACTTTTTACTAAGATACTTTATTAGTTGTAAAAATATACATTTAAAGTATAGCGCTTAGTAATCAGGGTTTTATTAAAAAACAAAGGTACTGTTTTGTAATAAAAAAACACTATTTTTTTGTGAGCTAAAAATCAATAATTTCTGTATTTTTGCCTTACGTTAAAACACGATTAAATTATGCAAGTAGCTAATATTAAAGTAGAGCGAGTAAAAGAATCTAAAATTACACAAGTAGATTTTGATAATTTGCCTTTTGGTAGTGTATATTCTGATCATATTTTTGAATGTGATTTTGTTGATGGGCAATGGCAAACCCCAAACATTAAACCGTTTGCACCAATTGCTTTAGACCCTTCTGCTAAAATTTTTCATTATGGGCAATCTATTTTTGAAGGTATGAAAGCCTACAAAGATCAAAAAGGGAATACATTACTTTTTAGACCGTTAGATAATTGTAGAAGATTAAATAAGTCTGCTGAACGATTGGCTATTCCTCAGTTTCCTGAAGAGTTATTTATGAGTGGTTTAAAAAAGCTATTAGAGGTAGATAATCAATGGATACCAACCAAAGAAGGAAGCTCGTTATATATACGTCCTTTTATTTTTGCTACAGGCACAGGTTTTCATGCTTCGCCAGCGAATGCTTATAAGCTTATTATTGCTACTGCGCCGTCAGGGGCTTATTTTGCAGGTAAAGTAAAAGTTTTAATAGAAGAAAACTATTCTAGGGCAGCTAATGGAGGTGTTGGATATGCTAAAGCAGGAGGTAATTATGCAGGTCAATTTTATCCTACGCAACTAGCTATTGAAAAAGGATACAATCAAGTTATTTGGACCGATGATAATACCCATGAGTATATCGAAGAAGCAGGGGCAATGAATATTTTTGTACGTATAAATGATACTTTAATTACGAGCCCAACAAGTGATAGAATTTTAGATGGTATAACACGTAAAAGTATTCTTCAGATAGCAAAAGATAGTAATTTACCTGTAGAAGTTAGAAAAATTACGGTTGCCGAAGTTGTTGAAGCAGCTAAAAACGGTAGTTTAAAAGAAATGTTTGGTGCTGGTACAGCAGCAGTTATTTCACCTATTTCAGGTTTTGGATATAAAGAAAATGATTATGAATTACCTGAATTAGAAAACTCTTATGCTTCAAAATTAAAGAAAACAATAACTGATATTCAAACAAACAAAACAGAAGATCCTTATGGATGGAGGGTTTTGGTATAATATTTAACTAACCTAACCAGCCTTCTCGGTCTAAACTTCTGTATTGTATTGCCTCTGCAATATGATTAGGGGCAATATCTTTTTCGTTTGCTAAATCTGCTATAGTACGCGATACTTTTAAAATACGGTCGTATGCTCGAGCTGAAAGGTTTAATTTTTCCATAGCTGTTTTAAGAAGCGTTTTACTTTCGGGTGACAGTTTGCAAAAAGTATGAATTTGCTTAACACCCATTTGAGCATTGTAATGTAATTGTTCGAAATTTTTAAATCGGGTGGTTTGAATTTTACGAGCAGCCATAACTCGTTTTCGAATTGTTATACTCGATTCTCCTTTTCGATCTTCTGATAATTTATCAAACGGAACAGGAGTGACTTCGATATGAATATCTATACGGTCTAATAAAGGGCCTGAAATTTTACTTAAATAACGCTGCATTTCTAACGGAGAAGATGTTAGTAAAGAGTTAGGGTCATTAAAATATCCTGAAGGGCTTGGGTTCATACTGGCTACTAACATAAAACTACTAGGGTAAGTAACCGAGAAGCGAGCGCGAGAAATGGTAACTTCTCTGTCTTCTAAAGGCTGTCGAAGTACCTCTAAAACATTGCGTTTAAACTCAGGTAATTCGTCTAAAAATAATACCCCATTATGTGCAAGTGAAATTTCTCCAGGTTGAGGTAAATTGTTGCCACCACCAATTAAGGCAATATCAGAACAACTGTGGTGTGGGCTTCTAAAAGGGCGTTCGCATATAAGGCCTGTGTTTTTTACTTTACCAACTACAGAATGTATTTTGGTTGTTTCTAAAGCTTCTTTTAACGATAAGGCAGGTAATATTGAAGGTAACCGCTTAGCTAGCATTGTTTTTCCAGAACCTGGCGGACCAATTAATATAATATTATGTCCGCCTGCTGCTGCAATTTCCATGCAACGTTTTATAGATTCTTGTCCTTTTACATCACTAAAATCAAGTTCTGGAAAATCGATATGTTTATAAAATTCTGCTCTCGTATCAAGAAGTGTGGGTTTTAAAAGTTTGTTACCGTTAAAATGATCAATTACTTCTTGAATGTTATTTACGCCTAAAACATTTAAATCATTTACAATAGCTGCTTCTTTAGCGTTTTGGTTTGGTAAAATAAAATATTTAAAACCTTCTTCTCTTGCTTTTAGAGCAATAGGTAAGGCTCCTTTTATAGGCTGTATGCTTCCGTCTAAAGAAAGTTCGCCCATAATAATATACTCATTAATAGCGTTTGATTTAATTTGGTTAGAAGCGGCTAAAATACCGATAGCTAAAGTTATATCGTATGCAGCACCTTCTTTTCTAATATCAGCAGGCGCCATATTAATGATAATTTTTTTTCCAGGAAGCTTATATCCATTATTGTTTAAGGCAGCAGAAATTCGGTATGAGCTTTCACTAACGGCTTTATCAGGTAAACCTACTAAGTGATAACCAATACCTTTATCAATATTTACCTCTACTCTAATTGTAGTGGCTTCGATGCCAAATACAGCTGATCCGTAAACCTTTACAAGCATTTTTTTTCTTTGTTTAAAGATAAAAAAAATATTGTTATTATTTTTAATTTCAAGGCAGCGTACCAAACTTTATAAGCTCTAGACCTTTAGTCTGAAAAAAAAGAACTCATTTTGTATTTTTTTAAATAATCGTCTAATCCAATTTTTTCTACTTCTTTTTTAAATTTAATGGGCGATTTTTTAAAGGCTTTTTTAAAGCATTTAGAGAAGTATTTTGGGTCGTTAAAGCCTGTCATAAAAGCTGATTCTGAAACAGAATAATTAAATTTAGTAATTAAAACTGCTGCTTTTTTTAAGCGGATTAAACGAACAAAATCTAATAGGCTATGTCCTGTTAATGCTAGGCATTTTCTATAAACGTTTGAATAGCTCATGTTTAGCATATGACAAAGTTCGTCCATTTTAAAGTTAGCATCGTCTATTTTTAAATTAATTTTGTCAACCAAATTTTCGAGAAAAATTTCATCTGGCGATTTTTCAATTTTTACTTCAGGGCGACTAATAAACTCTTTTCGGTATTTAGAGATAATATGTTCTTTAGCGGTAATAATATTTTTAACTTTAAGTAGTAATTCGTCGATGTTAAATGGTTTTTTGATGTATTCAACAGCGCCAGATTCAAGGCCTTCAATTTTAGAACGTGTAGAATTTTTTGCGGTTAATAAAATTATTGGAATGTGTTTTGTTATAGGGTTGTTTTGCAGTTTTTTAGACATTTCTACACCATCCATTTCGGGCATCATTATATCGCTTAAAATAAGGTCTGGAACATTGTTTTTTGCATACTCGTACCCTTCTTTTCCGTTTTCGGCTATAGAAACGTGGTATTGATCTTTTAAAAGATCGTTTAAAAAATTTTGTAGTTCATAATTATCTTCAACAATAAGAATAGCTTTTTTTAATGCTTTATTATTGTCTTTTTTAATTTTTACAGGTTTTTCAATGGTAATATTTTTTTCTATTTGCTCAGGTTCGTCAGTTATAATACGTTCAGAATCATTGTAAGCCTCTTTCGAAATCGGAATTTTAATTGTAAATGCAGTGCCTTTATTTAATGTGCTCTCTACATCAATTACCCCCTTGTGTAGCGTTATTAATTCTTTTGTTAAGGCTAAACCAATTCCTGTTCCTTTTGCGTTTCTGCCTTTTTTTGATTGATAAAATAATTCGAAAATAAGGTTTAATTCGTTTTGGTCGATACCTTGTCCAGAATCGGATATCAAAAATTTCATCATTTTGTTAGAGTTAGTGGGTAATACTGATAACTCAATACGGCCTTCTTTTGGCGTAAATTTGAAAGCATTTGATAATAAGTTATATAAAACATGTTCTACCTTTTCTTTATCATACCATGTTTCTAGGTTGTTTTTAGCATAGTTAAGAGAGAAGTCTATGTTTTTTTTTCTAGCTAGCTCATTAAACGAGTTTGCTATAGCTGTAATATTTTGGTGTAAGTTGTTTTTTGTTACATTTAGTTGTAGTTTGTCTAATTCTTTATCTCTTACCAAAGTTAGCTCACTGGCAATTTTAGAAAGTCTTTTAGTATTGTAAGCTACAATATTTAGTCGTTGTTTAAGTAGTAAGTTTTTATTTGTTTCGGGCTGTTTTAGCATTTCTTCAACAGGACCTAAAATTAGCGTGATAGGGGTTTGGATTTCGTGTGATATTTTAGCGAAAAAATTCATTTTTAACTCATTTAGCTCACTATCCTTTTTATGGTTTATTTTTTCTAAAAATAAATTCTTTTTTAAATCATACCAGCGTTTTATACCATAAATAATTAATACAAGTAAGCATAAATATAAAATATAAGCTAAGGTGCTTTTCCAAAATGGAGGTTCAATTTTTATTGAAATTTTTTTAACAGGAATATTCCAAACTCCTTTTTTTGTACCAGCTTTTACCTCGAAAGTATAATGTCCGGAAGGTATATTGGTATAGGTAGCAACGCGGTTTGAATGACTAGGTATCCAATTGGTATCAAACCCTTTTAAACGATAGGTGTAATAATATTTTGGGTCTAAAACATTATCGATTGCAAAAAATTGAAATGAAAATGAGTCTTGATTGTTTTTTAGTTTTAGAGCGGTTACATTAGAAGCACCGCTTTTTATTTGGTCAGGAATCAAAATATTAGCGGGTTGATTAAGAACTTCTATTTTATCAATTTGCAAAGTGGCTTTAGATTCTTTTTTACTCATTTTTTCAGGGTTAAAAAAGTTTAACCCTTTTAAACCGCCAAAATATAATAGCCCTTCTTTGTCTTTAAATACACTTCTTCGTAAAAAAACATCCCCTTGAAGTCCATCAATAGCATTATAGTTTTTTAAGACAGCTTTTTTTACTTGAAAGTGGTATATGCCATTGTTCGAACTTAACCAAATATTGTCATCATCTTGTACAGCAACAGCTCGAAAATTTCGGTCATTTAAAGCGGTAAGATTGTTAAAAGTGGTGTATTTTTTTGTTGTGGGGTTAAATTGTAATAGTTCTCCTGAAATGTTAATTAACCATATCATATTAGCTTTTGTTAAAGCCATAGATTTAACATCTCTTATGGGTTGTGTTTTTTCATCGCTATACCAATAGCTTGTAAACGTAGAGGTTTTTAAATTATTTTTGTTTTCGTTAAAGCCAAACATTCCTCCTTGGTATAACCCTAGCCACACAATTCCGTTATAATCTTCAAGAATACTTCGTGTATTGCTTCCTTTTAATCCGTGTGAATTGTTATCAAAAGAGGCGAGTAATTTGAAATTAGAAGAATAGAGGTTTATTGAAACGTCTGAGCCTACCCAAATACGACCTTTAGAGTCGCAAAAGAGCGTTCGAACGTCAGAAGCTTTTTGATTTTTAGTGTTAATTACGTTTAATTTCTCAAAGGTTTTTGTTTTTGCTTTATAAGCCCATAGCCCATTTTTATAGGTGCCAAACCATATATTACCATTTTTGTCTTCGGTGATAGATTGTACGTAAAATCCTTTATTTACATCATTAAAATACTGGGTTTCTTTAGTTGTTCCGTCAGGATTAAATTTAACTTTAGTAAGTCCTGACCCATCGGTTCCTACCCATAAAATATTTTTTGAGCTTTTATAAATACTTAATACTCGAGTAGGCGTGTTGTTGGCAGAGCCTTCAAAATAATTAATATTATTATTTGCACTGGGTAATATATTTACTTTTCCGTAATTATTTATTACCCAAAGGTTTTTATAAGCATCTTCACTAATATTTATAATGGTATTGGTGGCTAGAGAAAAGGGATTGCTGTTTTCTTTTCGGTATAGAGAAACCTTTTCAGTACGGGGGGCTACTTTATATAATCCTCCGCCATCCGTTCCTGCCCATATATTACCGCTACTGTCGCAAAATAAAGAAATAACCATTTCATTTTTCATGTTAGGAACACTCTTTTCAAAGACTTTATTATTAATAAAAGATTTTGTAAGTGTGTTGTAAACTAATAATCCCTGTGTTTCCGTTCCAATCCAAAGCCTATATTGGTTATCCATCATTAGAAATACATTGCCGGGGTAATTTGTAAACGGGCCTTTTAACGTTTCTGCTTTTTTTGACAAATCTGAGTAAACAAAAATAGCTCCATCTCCTGTGCTCAAGTACAGTTCGTTAAAAGAACCTACCTCTATATCAATAATGTTTTGTTTAGCTGATTTTTCTGTAGGTATATGGGTAATACTATCTAATTTATTGTTGGCGTAGCGATATATAGTGCCTTTTTTTGAAGCGAGCCAAATATTGTTATTTTTTCGTTTTAAAGTATTGATGGCATCATTTTTAACTATATGCGAAATGTCTTTAAAATGATTGTTATTAGAGTTGTATTTAATTAAAAAACCAAAGTTTGACAATATCCAAATATTATTAGAAGTATCAACGAGTATGTTTTTTACAGCATCGTTTCTTTTTTTGTCTTTAAAAATAACATCGTTAGCAATATGTTTATAATCATAGCCGTTATAAATTAAGATACCCGTGCTACAAACCATCCATATGTTATTGTTGACTGGATTTTGAATGCTTTGAGTAACTATAATATCTTTACCATTTAATTTGGGAGATATATGAGAGAAATTAATGTGGTTTTGGGCAGAAGTTATTGTTGATAAAAACACAATTACGGCACCAATAATAGTTAATTTTATGTTTTTTGTTTGCTTGTTCACTATTGTAAAACTGTATTTCTAAATTCTATAATATTTTTTTTAAAAAGTAAGGTATTATTAAAGTTAATAAAAACTTAAATTAGAGGTTTTTGTATGTTTTAAAAAAGGATGCTAAAATAATCAATAAAAGGCGCCATACTATGCAATATATGAAAAAAAACGAAAATTTACACTTTTGTGATTAAAATGACACCTTAATATGGTAAAAATGACACCGCACCAATATAAATGTTTAACCAATCTTTGAGAAATTTAAATTTCACCTATTTCTAGGCGCTTTGTATAGAGCCTCATTTGAGTGGATTAATTTAAGTATAGGTAGTAGAAAAAACAAACAGAGATATTCTGTTTTTATCATAAAAAGCCTTATTAATTTCTTTTAATTAAGGAGGAGGAGCAAAAGCAATTTTTAAATTTAGACAAAAAAATGTCTTTTTTGTTTTTGCAGCAGAGAAAACTGTGTAAGAACACAGCTTATAACTAATGTTTAACTATAAAAAACTCACACAACTTATGAGGGTATTATTACTATTTTTAGTAGCTACTTTCTTTAGCACACTAACTTATGCTCAAAGTAAAGTAATTACAGGAACAGTTACAGATGCTAAATCGGGCGATCCGTTGCCGGGAGTAGCAGTCTATTTAAAAAATAAAAAATCTGTTGGTGCTGCTACAGATTTCGATGGAAAATTTACCATCAAAAACGTTCAATCCGATAATATTTTGGTGTTTTCACTTTTAGGATATAAAAACCAAGAAATTAGAGTTGGAAACAACATGTTGTTTAACGTGCAAATGGCTGAAGAGACTAATGAGCTTGATGAAGTAGTGCTTATTGGATATCAAAAAGTTAATAAAGCACAAGTAAATGGAGCGGTAACCTCAGTTAAATCTGAGGCACTTCAAGACATCCCTGTTTTAAATGTTGCCGATATAATTAGTACTCAGGTTCCAGGGTTACAAAGTGTATCTATGTCAGGAGCTCCTGCCGGTCGAGGTGCTTTGGTAATTAGAGGTAACACCTCTATGTCAACCGATTTAGATCCTGATATGGGATATAGCACTCCGTTGTATGTAATTGACGGAATTCAAACAAGCTTAGAAGATTTAGCAGGCTATGGCGTGTCTAATCAAGATTTTTTAGCTTCTTTAAACCCAGACGACATAGAAAGTATCGATGTGTTAAAAGATGCATCTGCAGCGGCTATTTATGGTTCTAGAGGTGCAAATGGGGTAATTATTATTGAAACTAAAAAAGGAAAAGAATCGGCAAAACCAGAGTTTACATTTTCTTCAAGCGTAGGGATAAACCCTAAACCTCAATTAGTAAAAATGTATGTAGGTGCGGCAGAGCGTAACGCAAAATGGGCAATTTTGAATAGATGGTGGTCAGATACTGAATTACAAGGTCAACAATCGCGCATGGTTATGTCAGATAGTTTAAATCCTGATTTTAATAATAATGTAGATTACCAAGGGATATTTTACCGATCAGGAATTTCTAGAAAATATAACTTAGCGGTAAGAGGCGGAAGTAAAACCTCAACGTACCGTGTAGGACTAGGTTATGATAGCCAAGAAGGGATTATTGTTGGTAATAGCGCTGATAGAGTTACGTTAAGTTTAAATAATACATTTAAACCAAGTGAAGGGTTTACCGATAACATTGTATTGCGTACCTCTTTTTTAGATCAGCTTACAGGGCAAGGAAACCCAGCGGGTGGAAATTATGATCTTAACTCTGTTTTACCAGTGTCTCCTTCATCATTACAATCTTCGTTGTTTACCTATTCAGATGATCGATTAAAAGCTTTAAAAGGTCAATTAGACGAAAAATTAAACACCGACAAGACGGTAAGCATAAATATGACCAATTTTGCTACACTAAGACTTATTAAAGGTTTAAATTTAAATTCAAGATTGAGTTATGTGTTTAATTCAAGTAAAAAGAACTTTTATGAGCCTTCGATTTTAAGAGCAGATGGAGATGGTTATGCCAGTTATGCAATGTATGAGAGAAATAATTTTTCTACAGATACCTACTTCGACTTCAACAAATCGTTTAATAGCGACAATAATCTTACTTTCGTTGTAGGAAACCGTACAAATTATAACCGAAGAGAGTCGATGAGGCTTTCAGCTAAGGGTTATGGTAGTGATGCTGTAAAAGTAATTAACAAAAGATATACTACAGATCAAATAACTGGTTCTACTGGTATTGATGAAGATGCTTTGGTGTCGTTTTATGGTAGAGCGTCATATGAACTTTTAAAACGGTATTCGGTAAAATTTACCTATAGTATTGATGGGTCTTCTAAATTTGGTGAAGATGTGCGTTGGGCTAAATTCCCTTCTGTGTCAGCAGGAT
Organism: Tenacibaculum sp. UWU-22; assembly: GCF_041021355.1. Classification (NCBI taxonomy): domain Bacteria; kingdom Pseudomonadati; phylum Bacteroidota; class Flavobacteriia; order Flavobacteriales; family Flavobacteriaceae; genus Tenacibaculum; species Tenacibaculum sp. UWU-22. The sequence goes on from NZ_JBFNGP010000001.1 coordinate 1,175,493, forward strand.
GGACTTTGTCAAGAGAGCCCTTTATGAAAAAGATTTTACCTGCTGCGGTTAATTATTTTAAAATTAGAGGAAGCTGGGGTATAAATGGAAAACAATTTGATGACAATTATAGACGATTTGGCGCCTATGATTTAGGAACTGGTGGTATACCACATAATTCTCACCTAATGGATGTAAGAACTTATGCTGGGGTTTTAGCAGTGTCGCCAAACTATAAAAGAATAAAAAATGAAAATTTAAGTTGGGAGCAAGCAGAACAGTGGAATTTAGGTTTAAATTTAGCATTATTTGATAGACGCCTTAATGTTGAATTTGAAGCATATAATAAAAATACAAACAGGTTGTTTTTTGATGCAATATTCCCGTATTACTCAGGTTATGATAAAGCTCCTGCCAACCTTGGAGGTGTAATAAACTATGGATGGGAAACACTATTTAGATATAGCGTATTTCCTAGTAAAAACGATTTTCAGTTAGACTTAACACTTTCTTTTTCTGATAACAGAAACTTTGTTTCAAGTTTGCCTAACGGAAATCGTGGATTTTCAGGAACTAACTATGGTTATGTAGTAGGTAGACCTCTTAACCTTTACAAAATGTTACTTTTTGACTATATACTTGATGACCTAGACCAATTACCTGTAAACCCCTATACGGGCGAACGATTAACAGGTAAAGGTGCTTGGGCATCAATTAAACCTGGTTTTCCAATATGGAAAGATTTAAATGGAGATTATGTGCTTGATGAACAAGATAAAACCGTATTATTAGATTATTCTCCTCAGCCAAAAGTGCAAGGCGCATTTAACTTCAATATTAAGTATAAGCGATGGTCTTTACGAGCGTACACAAGCTTTTCTTTTGGCGCTACAATTAGAAATGGTAATATCACTAGTTATTTAGATCAATATGCCCGAGCAGGTGGTTGGGTTACTAAAGGACTCGCCGATTTAAGCCAGTACACATTCTGGGAAAATCCTGGTGATGGTGCTGCGGGGGTAGATTTTCCAGCTATCTATGCTAACTCATCAAGTGTTGGAGGACCATATTATAGCTTTAGAAACGACCAAACTTTATGGTTAGATAGTGGTGATTATTGGAGAATTTCAAACATTTCTTTAGGGTATTCTTTTGATCCTAACGAACAGTTTATGAAAAAAGTTGGTTTGTCATCACTACGTATTTTTTCTACGATATTAAATCCGTATCAATGGCAACGTTCTAATAAAGTATTAGATGCATCAATGGTAAGAGCTAATGGATTTACTTATGGAAATGGATATCCTAGATCTAAAACATTTAGTATTGGACTTAATACGCAATTTTAAATTAAAAAAAATGATGAAAGTATTTATAAAATTTAAACAAATAGGCATTGCTTTGGGGTTACTCGCGTTGGTAAGTTGCAACGATTTTTTAGACAGAGAACCTATGAATGCCACCTATGATGGGGTATATTGGACAACTCAAAAAGAAGCAGAACAAGCCGTTGCAGGTGCTTATGCCTCGTTTAGAGAAGCACTGTTAGAAGCTCGATTTCTTTATTGGGGCGAATACCCTGCACAAACCTTTTTAGGAGGTTCTCATAGCCGAGTACAACCTGTTTATAATGGAAATTTTACAAACTTATACTATAGAACAGATGTATTTGAATGGAAACAATTTTACCGCGCTGCCAATTGGGCGCTTACGGTGCAAGACCGCATAAAAAAAATGGATACGAATTTATTTGATTCTCCAGAGATGAAAAATAAATTATTAGGCGAAGCTGCTTTTGTACAATCGTTATCTTATTTCTATTTAACAAGAATTTGGGGTGATGTTCCTTTAGTTAAAGAAATTTTAGACGATTTTGCTCAATTAGTTACAGCAGATGGCTATGTTAAAGGTAAGCGTAGATCACCTGAAGCAGAAGTTTTACAATATGCTTTAGATAAAGCTAATGAAGCCGTTAGTTTATTAGAGTATTCTACTCCTGAAGCAGCAGATTGGGCTATAAGAGCCAACAAAGCAAGCGCTCAAGCATTAGAAGCACATATTGCAGTGCGATATGCTAGTAGAATAGATGATGAGGCTAAAAAACATGAATTACTTACTGAAGCTGTAAAGGCGACAACTGATGTAATAAACTTAAGTAATGCAGAGTTAATTGATTACACTGCTGACGATGATGCTGAAGGTGGTGCTGCTGGGGTTGAACTGATGTGTAAAGGGCAATCTAAAACAGGCTTGTTTGAAATTTATATAGGTACTGCCTTAAGCGAGTCTTTTTTAATGACTAGTAATCTTAGTTCACACATATCGTTAGTATCACCTGAGCCATATAGAGCTTCAGGTATTTCGAATGTGCTTAAGTATTACAAGAATAATTATGGAAATGATATGATGTTCAAAGATGATATTCGTGCAAACGATGCTCGACGAAAATTATTCTTTAATCTTTACCCAGATCCAAAAAGTCAAGACCCAAACCAACCAGGGCCAGGAGGAGATGCAAGTAGTTTTGAGTCTACATATAACGCTGAGTTTGGTTTAACCAAATATTTATATTCAACCCAAGACCCTAATGCCTCAGCTTCAGATTTAACGAGTAATGTGCCTAAAACTCTTTTTTCAGAGTCAAATATTTTAATTTTTCGTTTAGCAGATATCTATTTATTAAGAGCAGAAGCAAATTTAGATTTAGGAGAAGATTCGGGTGTAATTATTCCTGATATTGATGCAATTCGAGAAAAAGCAAGAGTGCCTAGTTATGATACTACTGCTGAAGGAGATGATTCAGAATCGTTAAAAAAAGCTATATTTGATGAGCGTGCTATTGAATTTGTTGGTGAAGGGCAAATTGCTTATGATAGATTACGCATGAAATATTTTGATGGGTTAAATTATTATAGCGCAGCTAGATTAAATGAAGGTGGTTTTTTCTGGCCGATATCGAGAGATTTAATTTCTGCGAACCCTATTCTTACCCAAACACCATATTGGCAAGGAAAAATATAAACAACACATAAAACTAAAGAAAATATAATGAAAAAAATAATAGTACCAATAGTGTTATTGCTAATTACCATATATTCTTGTAATTATAATGGTGATTACTTAACAGATGGAGGTCTTAGTAATCCTGAGACAGGAACCAGTACAATGGATTTTTTACGTTCAAATAGTCAATTAGATAGTTTGGCGTTACTTATAGATCGGGCAGGTTTAGCAGATGTGGTTAATGGCACAACAACGCTTTTTGCACCCAATAATGTTTCTGTACAACGTTATGTAGATAAAGAGTTAGCTAAATTACGTCTATTAGATCCTTCGGCAGAATATTCGGTTGAATCTATTCCAACAGATACCATTAAAAAATATATAGGAATGTATATTTTTGAAGGAAAAATTACACGCGAAAATATGGGTGAAAAACAAGGAAATGTTTATACATCTATAGCCGTAGAAGGTAATGATAGTTTTGAACGACGTATATCTTTAGAACCTGCTGATGAATATGAAAATCAGCTAGGCTATTACCCTAAGTATGTACATTATACCAGTAAAGTGGGTGAAAATTGGGATTCATGGGATGCTGTTTATGGTAATAAAACAGATGAAACACCTGTAGCAGAAAAGGATGTTAATACCATTGTTAGAACGTCAAATATTAAGACGAACAATGGAGTGGTTCACGTATTACAAGGCGAATACGTATTATTTGAACAATAATTAAATTATTAACTAAAAAACAACAACAAATGAAAAATATATTTTACACGTTATTAGTGTTAACGTTGTTTATGACAGCTTGTCATAGGCCCGAAGTTGGGTTTTTGGGTACAGCTTTTGAAAGCAGGGTAGATACTATTGAATTAACTAGAGGTCTTTTTGACCAAGGTCCTTTACCGTTTATCGATGGCTCAACACTACCGCTTAGTTGGGAAATTACAGGCGCTACTGATGCAGAAGGTAACCTTACAAACGATTTGTTTGAACCTCGTGATATTGTGTTATGGAAAGAAGCTTATAACCCAAATACCGATACTACCGCAGCTTTAGTAAATGAAAAATTAGATAGAACTAAAAAACCGAGTATTTATATTAATAAGGTTAGTGGGCAGTTAATAGTTACCCAAGCCTCAAGAACTGTACCACAAGATGTGTACAATTTAAACCTAAAAGTATCAAATATAAGTGGTGAAAGACAATTAGATCATTTTGCAACACTAAAATTATTACCGTATAAGCCAGCTGAGGTTCGATTTGCAATGATTTCTGCGATAAAGCTTATAAGAAAAAACGGTACTGAGGCTACGATTAAAAATCAAGTTAATACGAACGATGAAGAGCGAATAGCTAGTGTGTTAAATGAAGAGGGTACAGAGCCTGATCCTATTTTTTCAATAAAAAAGATTAGTGATGAGCCCGCCTCGTCTGTAAGTGTTAGAATGATACTTACCGATACCGATGGTAACGTTATTAGCCCTAGTAAAGTAACTCGTAATGAGGCTGGAGCTGGGTCAGATACAGAGTATTTGCCAAGTTTTAATGAAAACTCAGTAGAAACAACAACAGATGACGAAGCTACTATTTTTAATTTTCCAGCACCGCCATTTCCTCAGTATTCTAGTAATTTTCCGAATGCTACTACAAATGATAAAATGTATCAAATGTTTTATAGAACAACTACCGAGGCAATTAACTTAGTAGGTAAGCCACCAGGAGGAGTGAAAAAATACCAAACAAATAGCCAAGGAGGCGTATTAGGTTATGGTTATGTACGTTGGGGCCTAAGAATTAATGATTTTGGTACTTGGGAAATTAAAGCAGCCATACCTAGATCAACAGTAATGACAGACGAATAATTTTTATATCTAATAAATAATAATTAAGAGTTTAATAAAAAAGCTATCTAAAATAATTTTAGATAGCTTTTTTTAATTAGGTGTTATTTGTTTTATAAACTAAAACATTTCTCTGCCAGAAAAATGAAAAGCACCTTCAATAACAGCGTTTTCATCACTATCAGAACCATGTACTGCGTTTTCACCTATAGAGGTAGCATATAATTTTCTAATCGTACCTTCAGCAGCTTCAGCTGGGTTGGTTGCTCCAATTAAGGTTCTAAAATCTTCTACAGCATTTTCTTTTTCAAGTATAGCTGCAATAATGGGACCTCGTGTCATAAACGCAACTAATTCACCAAAAAACGGACGTTCTTTATGTATTGCATAGAAAGCTTCAGCATCTCGTTTGGTCATTTGTGTTTTCTTCATAGCTACAATTCTAAATCCTGCAGCATTTATTTTTTCTAAGATAGCACCTGTATGTCCGTTTTCAACAGCATCAGGTTTAATCATGGTAAAGGTTCTATTTGTTGCCATTAATTTAATTTAAGTTTTAAATTGGTGGCAAAAATACACTTTTTAATGGTAATAACAATGTTGATTTTTTTAAGCTTTAAGCTACGTGAACTTGCGAAAAGCTTTTGAGAGGTGTGTTTAACGTTTTAATTAGATTTTTTTAAAGAAACATCTTCTTTTAATTCTAAGAAACGGTTAATCTGTTTTATCTCATTTTCAAGACGAGATACATTTCCGGCTACTGCTTTTAATGCCTCATTGTCTTTTTTTAATTGATTAATTATTTTTTGTTGCGCTTTAATGGCTTCAACAAGTACAGGAACCACATCGCTATAGGCAACCGATTTTATTTTTTCTTTAGAAGTATCGGTATTTACAACTTGAGGTAATACTTTTTCTATTTGTTGAGCAATAAACCCAATATGGTTTTTGTTATCTAAATCTAACTTTTTACCAACCGTTCTATTTTTATCCCAATTAAAAGTAACTCCTTGCAACTGCATAACCTTATCTAAAGCATTTTTTAGAGGGGTTACATCTGTTTTTAAACGAGCGTCAGAGGTATTAACATAGGCAGAGGTACCACCAGCTGTTCCATTAACATATAAAGTATACGATGGGGTTTCTGATTTTATACCTACCCGTCCTCCATTAGCAGAGGTTAAATACAATAATTTGGTGTCTGAAATTAATGTAGCTGTACCAACTTGAAAACCTAGATATTTTACACCTGTAGCATTAGTAGGATGTGCATCTCCTGCGCTTATTCGTGCTACTCTACCAGGTGCTCCACTAGAATTAGATTCAAATGCAATACCATAGTCATTCGTTCGATTACCATAAGCAAAACCATCTGCGCCAATTTGAAAACGAATCATATCAGTATCACTAGGTCTTGTTATATAAAATTGCCCTTTGTGTAATTGTAGCTTTTCACTTGGATTTGCTACTCCAATACCTATTCTACCGCCTGCGTTAGCTGTAAATATTTGATCATTAGTGTTGTTTACAATATGAAACCCGTCTGTGGGGTCGTTGTTGCGTATTTTAAAAATTAGATTGGAACTTTGAGGTAGGTCTATCTGAAAACCATCTGTAGTTGTTAGTAAACTTGATAACCCTGAAGGGTAACTTCCACTGGCTAAGTCTTTAAAAATTAATTCACCAGAAGAGGCAGGACCTGCTAATGTAAGTAATTTAGAGCCATCTGTACTTTTAACATGTAGTTTTGATAAAGGAGTGGTCGTTCCAATACCTACATTACCATCTTTGGTAACACGCATTACTTCTGTGTTATTTGTTTTAGTAACAAAGTCTACCGCATCTTTAGTGCCTATAAAATTAGTGCCTGCGGTGGTGCCTAAATTTCCAGTTGTTGACCAAGCGGTAAAAGAAATGGGTTTCCATCCGTCTACCGTGTCGTAAAATTTTATTTCGTTGTTTTGAACATCAAACCAAACATCAGCTTCTAATGGGTTAGAAGGGGCTGAGCCATCTGTTGAGGTAGTAACCGTATTATTATTTACGGTTCGTATGGTTCCTTTATTATCAATAATATTTACTTCTTGCGCATTGATGCTGGCAAAAGCAAGCATCAATGCAAGAATTGTAAATAATAATTTTTGGTTATTTATAAGGGTATTCATTAAAAATAAAATTTTTAAATGGTATGTATATACTATTTAACCCAATGTACTTCAATAACATCAGTAGAATATAGGGTCCAGTTAGTTGGAGGTGTTGCAGCGCTTTTATCAACAAGGGTTAAGGCATTGGCGGCAACGGTATAATCATCATTAGCAATTAATTTAGCCCCGTTTCTATATACACTAACATTGGCATAATTGGCAGGTAAACCAGTTACCACATTGGCTCCAATTACAGGAGAGGGTAATACAGTTTGACCAGATTGTACTTGTAGTAAGTCTGAAACTTTAATTTTTTGCATTTCACCAGTAGCCTCGTCTCTAATTAAAACAGTAAATCCTGAGCCTGTACCATGGTCTGATCCGCTTGTGGCATCGGTAGAGGCAGTAGAAATATCGGTTACTAATGTTAAGCCATCTAAGCCAAAAACTTTACCATTGGCATCTATATAGGTGTCACTAGTTAAGGTGCCGCCTAATTGCCATGTTGTGGTAGTAACATCGCCAGTACCATCATTTGTAAGCATGGTTATACCGTTTGCAGCTTGTAGGTATTTAATCGTTCCTTTGTTGTCTATTAGTCTAATAGACCCAGTGGTTCCGGCTGCTGGAGCAACCTCAGTTTGTTTGGTAATTTTACCAGATGTTTGTTGTGCATTAACAGTGCCAATGGCTAGTAAAGCAATAGCAGCTAATGCTAATTTAAACTTGTTATTGATTGTTTTCATGATTTAAATTAATTTCTAATTAAAGGTTGTTAATAAAGTTGAATTATTCGTATTTCGTCGCCAGCATAGCATGTGGCAGCGGGTTCTAAGGTTATGCTGTGAGGGTTGTTTATTGTAAAGTCTACACGAACCCCATTTCTATATACATTTATTTTGTCAGTAGCATGTAATGTTAAATCTGTAAAAGTTACTTGACCATTAGCAGCTATTATTTTAGTAACGTCTTCTCTTAATAAGTTACTTACTGAAGTCTTTTTTAAAACTCCAGAGGTTTTATCTATGGTAACAACATCGTTTGTTGCAGAATCTCCGTTTTCTAAGCCTGTAATGGCAAGGGTATTTGTTCCATTAGTTTCAATAGTGGTCGGTTGTATTAATAAGCCTCCTAGTTGAATAGTATTGTTAGAATCAATTAATAATCCGTTGTTGGCAGAAAGATTAGAGTTTGTAGCAATCCATGCGCTACCGTTATAGGCATAAATAAGCCCTGTAGTGCTATCTGCATATATGTCGCCAGCAGTTGGGTTAGGTGCTGTAGTATTGGTTGGCGCTCCATTACCTCTTCTGGGGTTGTTGTCTATAGCAATCCAATTAGTACCATCCCAAAGGCTAAAAGCGTTGTTTTTTGTGTTGTTAATCCAAAAATCGCCTAAGTTATTATGAGTAGGTGCTGTAGAAGATGTGGTTACGTTAACCCCTTCGCCACACAAACTTTTCCATGAAGTGTTATCAAACATAAAAACGCAGTTTTCATCGGTGTTAAAAACTAAAGCTCCTTCTAATGGGTGAATTGCATTCATTTGCGTGTTGTTCATTCTACTAATAACTAAAACCTTATCAGAGCTTTCTAATTCTAAAATTGAGTTCAAATGAATTGACGACGGGTTGTCTCCAATTTTTACTTGAGAAAAAGCTGGAATAGTAGCCGAGACGAGAATTAAATAAAAAAATAGTTTTTTTTTCATTTGACTAAATAATCACTTTTTATATTTTAAACGAATCACTATAACCAGTATACAGTTATTAATGCACTATAAAATTACGGTGTAAAGGTCAGCGTATATTTAGCTGTTTTTAGTGTTTTTTCGTCGAATTGCTTTTTTATTTCGATAAATAGAGCTTTTTAGGAGGTAAAATATTTTTTACTATTTTTTGTTCCCCTTATTTTGTTTAAATAGCTGATTTAAAGAGTATTTTGTTTGTAATGTGTAGTGGAGGTTAATTTTATTTTTATAAGAGGTTTGACGTTAATATTTTCAAAAAATAAATAACTCGTTGCTTGAATTTTATATCTTTGTCGCCTATGGTTTTAAAAAAAATTACCGAATTAACCTCTTTTTTAAAGTCCTCGAGAAATATTGTGATTGTAGGGCATCAAAATCCAGACGGTGACGCAGTAGGAGCCACGTTGTCTTTACAGCATTATTTTATAAAAAAAAAGCACAAAGCAACAGTGGTATTACCAAATGACTATCCTGACTTTTTACAATGGTTGCCCAAAAGTGGTCGGTTGTACTTTTTCGATAAACAAAACAGCCAATCTAAAAAGGCATTGGTTGAATCAGACATTGTTTTTTTGTTAGATTTTAATGCGCTACATAGAGTAGGAGCTGATATGCAAAATACATTAGAAACGTATCCAAACGATTTTGCATTAATAGACCATCATCAGCAACCTGAAGAGTTTACCTATATGTATTCTGATACGTCTATGTCGTCAACTTGCCAGATGGTTTATAATTTTATTGAAATGATGGGCGATGTTGATTTAATAGATAAAGATTTAGCTACTTGTTTATATACTGGAATTATGACTGATACGGGTTCGTTTCGTTTTAGATCAACAACCAGTACCACGCACCGAATTATTGCTAATTTAATTGATAAGGGAGCCGAAAATGATAAAATTCATAGTAATATATACGATTCTAATTCGTGCGGAAGATTATTGTTATTAGGGCAGGCATTGCGTAATTTACAGGTTTTGTTTGAATATAAAACAGCTTTTATAACATTAACAGACCAAGAAAAAAAACAATTTAATTTTGAAAAAGGAGATACCGAGGGGTTTGTAAATTATGCGTTATCGGTAAAAGGAATTGTTTTTGCAGCGATTTTTATAGAAGATCAAGAACAAAAAATTATAAAAATATCATTTCGTTCAAAGGGTAAATTTTCGGTTAATAAATTTGCAAGAAAATATTTTGACGGAGGAGGGCATGATAATGCCGCTGGTGGAAAAAGTACCGTTTCAATGGAAGAAACACTTATAAAATTTAAAGCCTTATTGCCTAAATATCAAAAAGAATTAGAAAACTCTTATGAAGCATAATGTATTGTTTTTTTTATGTTGCTCTTTAATTATGTATTCTTGTAAAGAACCTCAAGCGCGTAGGCCAAAAACACATACGACAAGAGATTTTTATAAAGAAGTGGTTGCTCATAATAAAAGACTAAATGAGCTAGAAAATAAGCGTATAGCAAATTTTATTGAACACGATACCATTCATACATACCATAATTCTTCAAATGGGTATTGGTTTACCTACGATAAAAAAAATGAAGATAATTTACCTAATCCCAAACCAAACCAAACCGTTGTTATAAATTTTTCAGTAGCCGATTTGTATGGAAATGAACTATACCCGCAACAACAAAAACTTTATAAAGTTGATAAAGAAGATTTTATACCTGCATTACAAAACGGAATTAAATTGATGAAAGAAGGAGAAACCATTACTTTTGTAATTCCGTCGTATAGTGCCTTTGGTGTTGTTGGCGATGGTGATAAAATTAAACCCAATCAAACAATAAAAAGTAAAGTAACATTAATAAATATTAAATAAAAAAATGAAAGCAATTAAAATTTTAGCAGTAGTAGTAACTACTTTATCCATTTTATCATGTGGAAAACAGTTAAAAACAAAATCATCATTAGGTACCGAAATAGACTCAGCGAGCTATGCTTTGGGCTTAAATATGGGGTCGCAGTTAAAAATTAATTTCAAAGAGATTGACAAAGACTTATTTGTTCAAGGTTTTTTTAATGGAATGGACTCAACCAATATGCTTATTGCAGAAAAAGACGTTAGAAGTGTTTTAGCTCCCTTTTTTCAAAAGAGACAGCAAGAGCAAATGAAAAAAATGATGGAGAAGCGAGAAAAAGAAGCAGAAGTAAAGTTTGCTGATTATAAAAAAGAAAACGAAAAGTTTTTAGCAGATAATAAAACAAAAGAAGGCGTAAAAACTACAGCTAGCGGTTTACAATACATTGTTTTAAAAGAGGGGAAAGGAGAGTCGCCAAAAGCTACTTCGACTGTAAAAATACATTATAAAGGAACCACTATAAAAGGTGAAGAATTTGATAGTACCTATAAGAAAAATAAACCTTATGAATTACGTGCAAATCAGTTTGTAAAAGGTTTTTCAGAAGGATTAGAATTAATGAAGCCAGGAGCAAAATACAAATTTTTTATTCCTCAAGAATTAGCTTACGGCTCACAACAAAGAGGGGCGCTTATTAAGCCTTTTTCTACTTTAATTTTTGAAGTTGAGCTTTTAGAAGTAAAAAATTAATTTAAAAGCCATACACATTAAAAGCTTTAAAGCTTTTAATGTGTATGGCTTTTTTATGAAAGCATTAAATAACGTGTTTTTTAATTAACGGTTATACACAAACAATCAAAAAAACGGTTAACTTAAATTTATTTTCGTGAAATATATAAAGCTAATAGTAGCTGTAGTGGTTTTAGTAACTGCTTGTAAAACGGCAAAATATCCTAATTTAAAAAATGGCTTGTATGCCGATATACAAACCAATAAGGGAGATATTTTAGTAAAATTACATGCAAAAAAAGTTCCAATGACGGTGGCTAATTTTGTGTCTTTGGCAGAAGGTACAAATCCAAAATTACCAGACTCGTTAAAAGGTAAAAAGTTTTATGATAAAATCACATTTCATCGAGTAATTAAAAATTTTATAATTCAATCTGGCGATCCAACGGGTACGGGTTATGGGGGGTCAGGTTATATGTTTCCAGACGAGTTTGCAATAGACTCGGTAGGCGGTTTGCTTTTTAAGCATGATAGCCCAGGTATACTATCGATGGCTAATTCAGGTCCTAATTCTAATTCAAGTCAATTTTTTATAACTCGCGAACCAACGCCATGGTTAGATGGTAAACATTCTGTTTTTGGTAAAGTTCAAATAGGGCAGGCTGTGGTAGATAGTATTCAACAAAAAGACACCATTAATACGATTGAAATTATTAGGGTAGGTCGCGATGCAAAAAAATTTAATGCCCCTGAGGTTTTTAAAACAGAATTGGCAAATTATAGTGCAAAGCAAAAAGAACGCCTGCAAAAAATTGAAGCTATGAAAAAACAGTTTCAAGAAAAAATGGGAATAGCAAAGGCTACCGAAAGTCATACAGGATTAAAAGTGCTAAGTTTAAAAGAAGGTAAAGGTAAAAAGTTTAATAGGCTACTACCTGCCTCAATGAATTATTCGGTATACTTAGCAACAGGAAAATTAATTCAAACAACTGAAGATAATAAACCATATACTTTTGTATTACAAAAACAACCGATGATTTCAGGAGTTACTGAAGCTATATTAACAATGAAAGAAGGAGATAAAAAAAGGTTGTTTATACCTTATTATCTAGGGTATGGAGAAAAACCGTATGGTCCTTTTCCAGCAAAATCGGATATTGTTTTTGATATAGAATTAGTGAAAGTAGGAAAGTAGTTTGTTAGAGCAAATATTATTAAAAGATCGTCAATTATTTGTTTTTCTTAATAGTTTAGGAAATCAACAGTGGGATAATTTTTGGTTATTTATTACCAATAAATTTACTTTTGTTCCATTGTATATTTTTTTAGCATTTCTTTTTTACAAAAAAAATGGACTAAAAAAATTAGTGATTTTTATATTGATTTTAGCGGTTCTTATTGCGGCGTCAGATCAATTATCTCAACTTTTCAAATTTAGTTTTAAACGCCTAAGACCTTGCTATAATGAAGATATTTCTGGTGTTGTAAGGTTAGTAAAAACGAGCTGTGGTGGTAAATACAGTTATTTTTCGGCTCATGCATCTACTAGTGCTGCTTTAGCGGTTTATATTGGGCTTATTTTTAAATCGACATATAAACAATTGTTATATATATTGCTTTTTTTTACTTTTTTGGTAGGGTATAGCCGCATATATATAGGTGTGCATTATCCATTAGATGTGATAACGGGTTTTTGTTTGGGTGGTTTTTTAGGGTATCTTTTTTACCAATTATTTAAAAAGGTGTTAACAGCTTTTTATCCGTCTTAACTAAGGTTTAACAACGGGCAAAACTAAATTAAAAACCCTAATTTAATTTTAAAAGATATACTTTTTCTAAAGTTTTAGCACGTGTTTTTTTATTGATAAAATTCCATTGTAATCGGCTAATACTATAGTTGTCAAATTCTTTTAGTATTGTAAACTTGATTTCATCTTTTTTTAATTGATTAAGTAAGTTTTTATCTGCGTAAACTATACAGCCTTTATTAGAAGAAAGCTTGTTATATGGTATATGGTTAACGGGGTTTTTTACATAAAATTCAAAAGCAAAATGGTGGTTTTTTCCACCTATAAAAAAGGCATTTCCATCATAATTTTTATTAACAAATTTTGCAGCGTATACACCGCCTACATATTGCTGTATTGTTGGGTAAAGATGGGTTATTAAAAATGCATTAATGCATAAAAAAATAATGCTTGTTACGTAAAACAAAGATAATTCTTTTAAAATGTTAGGCTGTTTAACTACGTATAAAATTAATGATACTGCAAAAATGAGTACAATTAAAAAAGTATAATTAATTGCAGGCTGTAAAAAATAACTTATGCCCATAACCAATAAAATAACTAGCGCCATTTGGCTGTACAGAATAATAGCATAAGCTTTTTTTAATTGTTTGTATTTCGATGAAAGTTTATAAATAAAATCAGCAGTTATAATTGCCATAAAAGGAAATACAATATTACTGTAGTGAGGCAGTTGAAATTTGCTTAACGAAAAAATAAGTAGCGTAATAAAAGTTGCAAAAAAGGTGTAGAATTCTTCATTTTTTTGAATTTTTTTAAAGTTGCGTTTTATTTTAAAAAACGAAGCAATATAAAAAAGTAACGACCACGGTAAAAAAGCCCATAAAATGGTATGGATAAAGAAAAATACATCTCCTTTTCCTTTTATAGGAGCGGTATTAAAAAAACGTCCAAATTGACTGTCCCAAAAGAAAAATTTAATTCCTGAAACATTGGTTTTGCCAAATACTATTTTTTCTGGATGTAAATCAAATTGTAAGTATAGTGTATATAGTTCGGGTAAAATAAAAATAAAAATTAATAACATAGCAACAAGCCACATAGGGTTAATAATTTCTTTCCATTTACGCTTAACTAATAATTCGCCTCCTATCGCAGCAGCAATGGGTATAAGTGCAAAAACTCCTTTAGTCATTACAGCAAAGGCACTAAACAAAGATGCTATAATTAGGTGTTTTAATTTTTTATTTTCGATATACTTATAAAACCAATAAAAAGCAGCAATAATAAACCCAGTTAAATAAGCTTCAGCACGAACATCAAAGTTTGAAATTATACTGTGTTCTGCCGTAATAAGTATAATTACAGCCATTATAGCTGTAGTTTTATTGTATGTTTTTTTGGTAAACTGATAGGTTATGTAGGCACCAAAATAGAAAATTAAAACACCAAAAATTTTGTATGATATGTTGTTTATGCCAAAAAACTTAAAAGAAATAGCGGTTAGCCAAAAAGGTAAATGAGGTTTATCTAGCCAATCTTGTCCTTGTGAAAACAGATTAATAAAGTCATTATTAAGACACATTATTTTAGAAATACTACCATATAAAGTAGCATCGGGTTCTATTAAGTCAAGTGATAGTCCTAAAATAGTTACAAAAATTGCTAATGTTAAAATAGCAATAAACGTAAAGTTTTTTTTAAAAAATGGGTAATTCATCAAAGTAGTTCGTTATGGTTAGAGTAACGGTAATATTTTTTTGGCAGAATTAAAGGGGGTAGAAGTGCCATTTTCTACCTTTTTAATTTCTTCTTGCAATTGTTTTTGTACTTTACTATTGCTAAAAAAAGAGGTTTTAAGTTCTTGATTAATTGTTTCTATAAGCCAATATTTGTTTTGTTTTGCTCTTTTTTTTTGAAACAAACCAGTATGTTTTGTATCACTAACATATTGCTCAATCATTTTGTAAATCGGATTAATTCCTTTATTTTTAAGAGCACTTGCTGTTAAAACTTTTGGTTGCCAGCCAGTTTCTTTAGGGGGATACAAATGTAAAGCCCGATTAAATGCTGTTTTAGCAATTTTTGCATTTTTTTCATTATCGCCGTCGGCTTTATTAATAACAATAGCATCTGCCATTTCTATAATTCCGCGTTTAATACCCTGTAGTTCATCGCCAGCACCAGCTAATTTTAGCAATAAGAAAAAATCTACCATTTCATGTACAGCAGTTTCACTTTGTCCAACTCCGACAGTTTCAACTATAATTGTATCAAACCCTGCAGCTTCACATAAAATAATACTTTCTCGTGTTTTTTGAGCTACTCCGCCTAGTGAACATCCTGAAGGGGAGGGTCTAATAAAAGCATTAGGGTTAGCAACTAGTTGTTCCATTCTCGTTTTATCGCCCAAAATACTTCCTTTATTTACAGAACTGCTAGGGTCTATGGCTAAAACAGCAACTTTTTTTTCTAAAGCAGTTATGTGGTTTCCTAAAGCCTCAATAAAAGTGCTTTTTCCTACACCAGGAACCCCTGTAATTCCTATTCTTATTGAGTTGTTGGCATATGGTAAACAACGTTCTAATATTTCGTTAGCTTTTTTTTGATGTTCACTATTTGTGCTTTCTATTAAAGTAATGGCACGACTCAAAAAACTAATATCACCCGATACAATACCCTCAACAAACTGATTAATAGAAGGCTGTTTGCTACGTTGTGTTTTTATTTTTTCAGCCCACAATTTATTTGTGTTTTTTAGCGGTAAAACATCGGTTTTTTTATTCTTAGAAATATTTTTTTTCTCAGTCATAAAATGTATATCGTTTTTATTTGTGTTTTATGGTAGCATTGCCAAGAAAACACAGGGTATAAAACTACAAATTTAACGTTTTCATTGTATTTATAATAGTTAACATATGTAGCGTAAAATTAGAGATAAATTACGATATCCTTTAATATAGATTATCTTGTGATAGCAATAAATTTATTAAAATATACACAAATAGAGGACGAATAGTTTATAGGTGGTAAGTAATAAAGAATCAAAAAGCTACAACATAAACTATATTTAGTATGCTATATTGTTAACTAAAATTTTATAGCTTCTCTAGCTACCCATTCTTAAAAAGTGCCTATATTTACGCTTTTAAAACAGTCTCTTTTTTGATGGAATTATACAGAGAAAACCAACTTAAAGTATACAATTCACTAACTAAAAGTAAAGAACTTTTTAAACCAATTACTGAAGGTAGGGTGGGTATGTATGTTTGTGGACCTACGGTTTATAGTAATGCTCATTTAGGAAACGTTAGAACATTTATGTTTTTTGATGTTGTGTTTCGATATTTATTACATTTAGGCTATAAGGTACGCTATGTGCGTAACATTACTGATGCAGGACATTTAGAAAATGACGCAGATGAAGGGGAAGATAGAATTGCCAAAAAAGCACGATTAGAGCAAATTGAGCCAATGGAGGTAGTACAGCGTTATACGGTAGATTTTCATAATGTTTTAAAAAAGTATAATTTTTTACCGCCAAGTATCGAACCTACTGCCACAGGACATATTGTTGAACAAATTGAAATGATTAAAGAAATTATAAGCAAAGGTTTTGCTTATGAGGTAAATGGATCGGTTTATTTTGATGTTTTAAAGTATAATAAAATAGGTGATTATGGTATTTTATCGGGAAGAAAAATTGAAGATGCCATACATAATACAAGAACTTTAGATGGGCAATCCGATAAAAAAAATCCACAAGACTTTGCTTTATGGAAAAAAGCAGACGAACGCCATATAATGCGTTGGCCTTCTCCTTGGAGTGATGGTTTTCCTGGGTGGCACTTAGAATGTTCGGTAATGAGTACCAAGTACCTTGGTGAACAGTTTGATATTCATGGTGGTGGAATGGATTTGAAGTTTCCACATCACGAATGTGAAATTGCACAATCGAAAACCTGTAGCGGAATAGCACCTGTAAATTACTGGTTACATACTAACATGCTGTTGTTAAATGGTCAAAAAATGGCAAAATCTACAGGAAATTATATTTTACCCGACCAAATATTAACAGGTGAAAACACCATTCTTAGTAAAGCATTTTCGGCTAGTGTAGTTCGTTTTTTTATTATGCAGGCAAATTATAGAAGTATATTAGACTTTTCTAGTGAAGCCTTAGAAGCATCAGAAAAAGGACATGCAAAATTAATGGAAGCTGTGCAATTTTTAGACACGGTTATCCCTAAAGACAGTTCAACATTTGATGTAGAAAACTGGAAAAAGGCATGTTACGAAGCTATGAACGATGATTTTAACACCCCTGTTTTAATTGCTAATTTATTTGAAGCAGTAAAAATAGCCAATCAAATTAAAGATGGTAAAGCTAGCTTAAACGCTAAAGACTTGTCAGAATTAAAAACGACCTTAAACGCATTTGTGTTTAACGTTTTAGGTCTAATGAAAGAAAATCAAGAGAATGATGTAAATAAAATTGATGGCGTAGTAGAATTGCTAATTAAGTTGCGAAAACAAGCAAGAGACAATAAAAATTGGGTATTGTCAGATCAAATTAGAGATGAATTAGCAGAGTTAGGAATTCAGCTTAAAGATGGTAGAGAAGGCACAACATTTTTAATTAATTAAGTAGTTGTTTTGAAACTAAAAACTATTATAGCATATCCATTTATACTACTAGTTCGTTTTTATCAGGCAGCAATTTCGCCTTATACACCTGCAACTTGCCGCTTTACCCCCACTTGTTCTAGCTATGCCATAGAAGCGTTGCAAAAACATGGTTTTTTTTATGGTGGTTGGTTGGCGTTAAAAAGAATAGTAAGTTGTCATCCTTGGGGTAAAAGTGGTTACGACCCTGTGCCCGAAAAAAAAGAAAAAAAGTAATATTGCCACAAGTATTGTAAAAAGAGGTTAACCATTAAAATAAACGCCTCTAATTAATATTCAATACAAAGAGTAATATTTAAAGTTTAACGTAATATCGTTTTTAACACTAAAAAAATTATGAATTATTTATCTGTAGTTTGGAATCCTTCTATCGGAATTGACCTAGGCTTTTTTACCATTCGTTGGTATAGCTTAATGTTTGTTGTTGCTTTTATATTAGGGTTGTATTTGATGAAGAAAATTTATATTAACGATAACATTCCAATAGAAAAACTAGACCCGCTATTTATGTATGTTTTTATTTTTATGTTAATAGGCATGCGTTTAGGTGATGTGTTTTTTTATAGTTGGGACTATTACCAAAACCATTTAATAGAAATTTTTCTTCCAATTAAAAAAAGCGCAAATGATTCTTTATTAGGGCTTATAAAAGGATGGAAATTTACAGGTTTTAGAGGTTTTGCTAGCCATGGTGCCGCCATTTCAATACCTATAGGGGTTTATTTTTACACCAAAAAGTATTTGCAAAAATCTTGGCTGTTTGTTTTAGATAGGTTGGGTATTATGGTGGCTTTAGCAGGATTTTTTATTAGAATGGGCAATTTTTTTAATTCAGAAATTTACGGTAAGCCAACAGGGTCAACCTATGGTGTAATTTTTAAAGCAGATGGGCAAACCATTCCTCGTCATCCAACACAACTTTATGAAGCATTTAGTTATTTGGTTTTATTTTTTGTGTTGTGGTATTTGTATTGGAAAACAGATAAAAAGAAAAAACAAGGTTATTTGTTTGGTTTATTTACAGTTGTACTTTGGTCATTACGGTTTGTTATAGAGTTTTTAAAAGAACCTCAAGTTCAACAAAGAGGTCAAGAATGGTTTTTTAGTCCTTTAAATACAGGTCAAGTATTAAGTATTCCTATGGTGCTAATTGGTTTTTGGCTAATGTTTAGAAAAACTAAAATCCAGAAATAGCATATTTTTTTGGAATCTTTTTTGATGTATCTATTAATTGTAAGATGAAAAAGTTGTTATACATATATGTATTTATGCAAGTTGTTTTAGCTTCAGCACAAATAAAAGATACGTTGCCTGATTTTGACAATGAATATATGTTGATGAAAGAAGGAGATTCTATAATGATTAAATTAAACGAAGTTACTCTATTTCCAAAACATAAATTTAAATCATCAAAAGACGCCATATACTATTATTGGTTTCGAAAAAAAGTGTTTAAAGCTTACCCTTATGCTACTTTAGCAGCAGAACGAATAGATACGGTTAAGGCGCGTGTAGATAAAATAAAATCAAAGAGTAAAAAAAGAAAGTATATTCGTATAGTTCAAGAGTATCTTGAAAACCAACTTGCCGATCAGTTAAAAAAAATGACCCGTACAGAAGGTCGTATACTTATTAAGTTAATACATCGGCAAACGGGTAAAACCGCTTACGATAATATAAAAGAACTTCGTAGTGGGTGGAAAGCATTTTGGTATAACACTACAGCTAACCTCTTTGAGTTATCATTAAAAACAACATATAACCCTTTAGAAGTTAATGAAGATTTTTTAATCGAAGATATATTGCAACGTGCTTTTATAGATGACAGTTTAGCGCCTCAACCTTCAAAACTTCAATTCGATTATAAAGAAATAGTAGCCAATCATAATAATGCTATAGATGTAGAAAAATATAAGAAAATGTTTGCTAAGAAGAAGAAAAAGAAAGATAAAAAAGTCAAAGACCAGCAAAAATAATACTACCAATCCCTTTTCAGGGCTATTTCTTACATTCTTTTATAATATACTCTAGTTGCTTATTTATATCGACAGTCTTACTTTCACATAGTTATTTTGGTATCGAAGGGAGTGTGTAGTTATTTTTTTAGCGGGTTGAGTTTTTTTAAAGAGGTGTTTTTTAGGTAGTTATAAAAAAGATTAAAAAAAGATTAAAAAATATTTGGAATTAGATAAAAAAGCTATCTATATTTGCACCCGCTAATACGGATACGGGTTATGGTTTAGGTGTTGGCAGAAGTTCATTAACTTATATAGGATGTAGTTTTGTAGGGGTAAAAATTTTGCAAAAAATAATTCAAAAAAAAGCTTGTTAGGTTTATAAAAGGGGTTATCTTTGCAGTCCGATTTTTCGGGAAGCTTTTGGTTTTTTTTTTGGTTGTTTGAAATTGGGGTTTGAAAAAAAATAAAAAAAGTTTTTGCTAATTAGAAAATAGTTTATAATTTTGCATCCGCTTTCAGAAATGGAGGTTTAAGTTCACAGAGATTTTGGA